>JBMFFR010000004.1:0-321712 GCA_051388875.1 Candidatus Brocadiia bacterium JP1
AACGTAAGCAGAAGAAATGTAATTAGTAAAGCCTTCCTGAAGACCTGTTCCTTCACGGCTAACCCCTCGGGTGAAAAAAACTCCTTGCAGAGGTGCAATGTGGGGAAGGCCGCCTTCTTTGTGCTTCTAAGATGGAACTGGAAAATCCAGCTTGTGCCTAATCTATGATTTTTAAAAAACTCCATTTTGTGTTTCTATTTCTTATTCTTAAAGGTAATGGGCTAGGACGGACATCTTTATTCCCAGCATTACATTCCCATCTAAGTAGAGTTTCCCTTCAAAGAGGGCCTTCTGTGGGGCTGTCTTGCCTTTTACTATGTTCATAAAGGTAGCCCCATCCATGGTTATAATGCAGTCATGGGTCCCAGCATAATCTCTCACCACTTCTTTTGCGTATCCATTTTCCAACACTAGCGTCCACCTGCCCGCACCGCTTCCGGTGATGTTGAACTGAACTCTGGCATTAAGTCCTGGTATTTTAGGTTCAGGTGAAAGATTTATCCTGTCCTTCATTAAATCTTCAAAATACTCCTCATGGGTAATATTAGGGTGAACTACAGGTCTCTGCATTACAGCAATCATCATACGCAACTGGTTACGGCATGGGTGGAACTATAAGTAGACTCGGGAATATGTTGCCCTTCACTTTCCATACCCCAATGGTTCTCTATGGCTTTGTCAATCAGTAAGGATATTAAGGACGTAGTTATCTTAGGGCAGGTGACTGAGCCATTAAGGGCATTTTTGGTATTGGAGCAATCAAAAGACAGGCGGCTCTCTAAGTAAGGAAGATAAGGCTTAGTGTAGTGGAGGAGAAACCGCTCCGTGGGGCTAATCCGGCCATAGTTATCATAAGTACGCTGCGTATTACAGCCTAAGTTAGTCCCCTCATAAGCTTCAGTATGTGGATGGCAAAGCTTGACGCCCTCTATTCCTAACACATGAAGCACCTTATTTGTGAGTTGGATTAGGGAAAGGGGATACGGGTTTGTTAGGTGAAAGGTCTTGTTATGAGCCTCTGGCCTTTTGAATATCTCGCAAATAGCCCCCACCACATAATCCACCGGGACAAGATTAATTAGACCCTCTGGGTCTCCAAATAACTTCATGGGAATTTTTACTGATACATCTCTATGGCGGGGGCTCCTCCCACATGATTTAGGTCCAAATTTAGGTCCGACGATATTCATTCTTTCTGCATCAGATTTATCTCCTTCCAGAGCGCGTAACTTAAGGAGAAAGAGAGCCCTGGCAAAGGCATAGAAACCTTTATAACACTCTGTATGGCCAGCAGTGGAGTCCCCTACTATTATGGATGGTCGGTACACAGTGTAAGGTAATAAATGTTTCCGGGCAAACCTTCTAATCAGAAACTCAGCATTGAATTTGGACTCTTCGTAACTGTTATTAAAACTCTGGTTTTTATTGAAATCTTCTTCGTAAAAAGTGCCATTGTAATTGCCAGCTACGTAGGCACTGCTGACGTGATGAAAGTGTTTTTTTCTACCTAGCAAAGCGAACTGCAGTAAGAGCCCTGTACCTTCTACGTTTGTGCGGAAAAGACGCTCCTCGTTTTCAAAATCCGTTAAGGCTGCACAGTGAATAATAGTGTCCACTTGCCAGGCCAGTCTTCTAAAGCGCCTGCCTGAGAGCCCGAGTAGTGGACGGGTAATATCCCCCTGGATAAGCTCCACATATTCCAGATTTTTTCTACCTCTAGCTTTGTTAATGAGTTTATGCCACCCCTCTTTATTTCTAGAGAGGGCGATAAGACGGTATCCCTCTGTTGACAACCTGCTAATAAGATTGCTACCCAGGAATCCCGTAGCCCCAGTCACCAGAATGGTATCCATTGTTGGGTATGGTTCGCAAATTGAGTGCCACTGGCAAGATTAGTTATAAAGTACCTTAGCCACTAGACCTGGATACTTTTAGGGGAAGATACATACTGGTTTAGAATTTGTAAAAACTACAAAAGGATTGTAAATTTTACAAAAATTCAAATTCAGGTTGCCGACCTGTTTAATCTAAAATTTCTTCCTCTTCACTCTTGTCCCTTTCCATACTTTTACCTAAAATACCGCTACTGCATCTTCCAATTGAGACCCTTGATGGCACTACTACTTGCTTGTCTCTTAACCCTGGTATTGCTCCCTTCCCACCTTTGGGCCTACGGATACGAGCGTAGTGAGGACCCTCTCTTAAAGGTCTTTAAGGCTGTCATCTACTATGGTAAAGCCTCTGATTGGGAGAGAGTTCAAAAGGAGGTGGATAGCATTGCCGACAGGTTTGAGGACGTCAGAAAGCTTTTTGCAACAGACCTCAAGCCAAAGGTAGATGAATCCATAAGGAACAGAAATCTCCAAGAAGCAGCCAAACTCATGGCAAACATGGTCTTCCTGGCTATAAGGGAAAAATTCTACTGGAACAATCAGGAGAGGCTGGCTATTCACATCAGGTCAAAGGTAAGATTACGCCTGGCGGAAGAGTACTATAAAACCCTGCTAGAGGGTAACGTAATGGAATACGACCGTCGTCACGGTACAAACCTTCACGATAAGATAATCAAGAGTTTTCACGACACCCATTTTTCTCTTGGAAGCGTGGGATTCTTCGGGGCAGGCTCTGTGGAGCCAAGACCCGATGAGTTCAAGCACCTGGCTAAAGATATTGAAACCGCTCTCTTGCAGGCTTTCCCCTATTTTGACCCGGGATTAAAAGAGGCCATTCCACCTGAGGATTAATTGCTTGATAAAAAGGCTAATTTACGGCTCAGTATTTTTTTGTATATTTAAATTTTGTGCATCGGTCTGTCTGGCACTTGAGGCAGATGACTTGGGTGTGGCTCAAAGCTGTCTGCCTTACCTGACGACACAAAGAAGCCTCTTTGTAGTTAAGGAGGAAAGTTATCTACTCAGTGCTGATTATCTTCCAGAGTTTAGAACGGAAAACTTCCTGTTAATGAAGGGTCTACTGAGGCATGGGGAAACTCCACACCTGGCGATGGCAAATCAGCCAGAGACACACCCAAACCCGGTAGAGGGAGAGAAGACAATTCTTACAGAGAAACCATCTGATTTACAGCCCCAAGATTATTATTTTAACCTGGAGGCAATAAAAACCGAAGAGGCGAAAAAGTGGCTTGAATTCCACGGCTTTGTAAGCCTGACCGCTCCCCTGCATGGCAGAGACGACCCCACTCAGAGGAAAAATGTAAATTTCTTTGACCAAACCTGGATAACCTTATGGCTGGGATTCCAGATTCTCAAACCCCTTTCCTTTACAGCAGAGATAGATATAGAGGACGGCTTTGAAATAGAGGCAGAAAAGGGACATTTTGACTGGACCATATGGGGAGATAAGGTTGCGCTACGGGTGGGCAAGTTCGTATTTCCTTTCGGTATAGAAAGGCTTGCCTATAGTGCCCCTTTTAACAAACTCGTGGACCGTCCCAGTCCCTCCGTCCGCATTATCCCGGGGATATACTCAGACGTGGGCTTACAGCTTTACGGCATCCTTGAAGTTCCATACACCCACGGCCTCAAGTATGAGCTGGCAATAACCAACGGGTTGGACCGCTTTGATGATGAGGGGAAACAGGAAGACCTAGACGACAATAACAGCAACAAACAACTCGGTGGCAGGCTCGCTTTGCTGCCATTTTCGTGGATGGAAATTGGGGGTTCCTATCTTACAGGCAAATACGATGCGGATAATGACCAAAGGCTTTATCTTGTTGGTGCAGACATGAGACTACAGTTGAAAGGTGTTGAATTTAGGGGAGAGTATATAACAGGAAAAGTAGAAACCATAGAAAAGGATTTTTTCCGTCACGGATACTATCTCCAGACCTCTTATCGTCACTTATTGGAATGGAATCATCTTCATTATATAGAAGGAGTTATACGTTATGATTCAGTGGACCCCAGAAACGATGAGCTTGATGAACTAGATGCCGACAGGCTAGCCTTTGGCTTTAACTTTTCACCCTGGCAGCATATAGACTTCAAACTAGAGTATGAAAAAAACCTCCAGTCACGAGGCGGAGAAGATAATGTCTTCATACAAGGCATATTCAGGTGGTAGAAATAGGGTTGTAATACTGGGAGGCGGCCCTGCGGGCATGAGTGCCGCCTGGCGGCTCGCGCAGGCTGGAGGCCGGATAATCCTCTTGGAGAAAGAAAATCAGGTGGGTGGACTATGCCGCACCACGGAGTACAAGGGGTTTCGTTTTGACCTGGGTGGACACCGTTTCATCTCACAGGATGCCCAACTGGTGGAAGCTATAAAGATCCTGATGGGAGAAGAGCTCCTGATTGTCAGAAGAAAGAGCGTGGTGAGGGCCATGGGTAAAGAGTTTATGTATCCCCTTGCACCCCTGGATTTATTTAGGAAAATGAATTTGCGCCACCTAGCAGCCTGTTTACTAGATTGTTTCACCCTTTTGTACCGTCCCTCTTCTGATACCGAAAAACACTCCCAAAACGAAACTTCTCTGGAAGACTGGCTCTTGACCAAGTTTGGCCAAACTTTATACAAATTGTTTTTTGAAGGTTACACCACTAAACTCTGGGGCGTGCACCCTAAAGAACTCTCTTCTGACTGGGCTATGGCAAGGATTCCCCTCATGGACTTATGGAATACCTTGCTAAGGCTATTCTACTTGCAAAATAAACCAAAGGGACAATTTGCCACCCAGTTTCTTTACCCAAAAGGTGGTATAGGCCAAATTTTTGAACATATGGAAAAGGAGGTACGCCTTAGGGGCGGTGAAATTCTTCTGGGTAATAAGGTAACAAAAATTCTCCTGGAGGGGCACAAGATAAGAGCTGCAGTCATTGAACCTTGTCAAGGAAGAAAAACCCAGGAAATAGTAGAAGGAGACACCTTTATTAGTACCCTTCCTTTGCCAGAGCTTATTAATTGTCTTGACCCCCCTCCACCACACGAAATCTTATCTGCCTCACAAAGGTTACAATTCAGGGGGCTACGATTCCTTAATCTACTTATAGATAGACCCGCCGTAGGCAAAAATACCTGGACCTACGTGCCAGAGGAAGCTTATATCATGACCAGGATACAGGAACCGCGGCTACGGAGTCCTTTCAATGCCCCAGAGGGAAAGACGTCCCTCATCCTTGAAATTCCTTGTGACTACGGTGACACGGTATGGACCATGGAAGAGAGGGCATTGACGGATAGGTGCTTGAAAGACCTCTCCCAGCTAGGCATTGACATTGACCCATATATATTGGACATTTTTAGTACCTGGGCACCCCAAGCCTACCCAGTATATGAGCTAGGCTACAAGGGGTTTAGAGACAAGTCTTTATCATTTCTAGAAGGCATTTCTAACCTTGTCACATGCGGACGCGGGGGACTCTTTAGATACCTTTTTATGGACCAATCAATCAAAAGTGGCTTGAACGCTGCTGAAAGCCTTTTGGAAGGAAAAATCATTCAACCAAAAATTTCTTCGCCACACGAATCCATGCATCTCTTAGAGGGACGCTCGGTCCTGGGATGAAGTACAAATATTGGCTTAGATACGGAATACCCACAACCTTAATTTTATTATGTCTGACCTCCAGGCTACTATTTATAGGTCAATACCTTGGGGAATGGGACGAGGTAGATTTTGCCCTGGCACTACGGGACTTTGACATCGTAGCCCAACAGCCCCACTTCCCTGGCTATCCTGTTTATATCTGGTTTTCCAAGATAGCCATGCACCTCACAAAGAAGGATGAGGTTAGCTCATTAACCCTGGTAAGTGCTTTCTTTGGAGGCCTAACGGTCTTGCCCTTATACCTCTTGGCTCTGTCCATGTATTCTAGAAGAGTAGCAGTGATAGCCACTTGCCTCTTCTTAACTAATCCGGCATGTTGGTTATACTCTGAAAGGCCCCTGTCAGAGGCTACCGCCCTCTTTTTTCTACTGTTTTCACTATACTTTATTTTCTTAAGCACCAAAGAGACTGTTAATCCACGGGTTCCTCTCCTGGGAATACTATTAATGGGTATAACCTTGGGCGTTAGATTAGATTATTTTCCTTTCCTTATCTGTCTATTTTATGTATTGACTTATTCCCACCGTAGATATAGTATTTTTGAGTTGTTTTGTTTTTCTGGAGTTTTCATTCTAGGAGTAATGTTGTGGTTGGTTCCTATCATAATGGCGTTAGGTTTAGAGACCTTCTGCCATCAGGCGTTAGATTTCACGCGAGGACATTTTACCGACTGGGGTGGGAGCGTTGTAACCGCTTCAGATCCTACCATAAGGGTTGGGCATTTACTCTGGAGTATTTTTCCCGCTGGATTCGGTCTCTGGTGGATAGACCTATCCTATATCCACATCCTTCCTTCTATCTATCTAATCTACGGTTTTTACATGTTTATGAAGGGAAATAGTTACGGCCCTCAAAAAAGGTTTATTTTTATAACACTCTTGCCTTATTTTTTATGGCTATTTCTCGCTCAGAATATAGAAAAACCCCGCCATGTGCTACCGTTGATTCCGCTACTCACCATGACTGTCTCAGCGGGGATATTACAAAGACCCATCAATATGAATAAGCTGGGCCTCCTGGTCTTAACCATGACAATCCTTGGTGCTTTTAGCCTAAGGCTTGTTTACGATTACAGCCGATCAATACCACCACTTATGCAACTAGTTACTTACGTGCAGTCTCCTTCTGGTGGATTTGACCCATTATCTACCAGAGTATATTGCGGGGAGACTAAGAGGTTATTTGAGTATTATGCCCCCGGCTGGGATGCCAGAAGGGTAAGAAATTCGGATGAGCTCATATACGACTTTCAGGCCTCTCTCTGCCCTCCTCCAAACCTGCTCATAACCTCAGAGGTGAAGATTGATGCCCCTCCTTCAAACTCTACATCCAATGCAAGTGATATTTCTTGCTCCCTCCACGGTAGAAAAGAGGCTGATACACGTCACTCTCCCTTTCTCCAACAGTGGGAAGTAACCTTAAAAACCTTCCCTCTCAAACACATCAAGAGTTTTAGAGGAGAAAAATACATATATTCGCCGTATAACGAGATAACACTTTTGGGTATAGATAGTCATGCCCTTTAAAAAAAGAAAAACAGCGACATCTAAAATAAGTTCGCCTGAGCAAACATATAAAAAATTCTCCCTGTTCAGACCTAAGCGCTTCAACCTCCTCTTTTACTACACCCTGACTAGCTTTATTGTAATCTCAGCAGTGTGCGTCGCAGTAGGATTTATCTTCGCTAGGTTAGAAAAGGAGGAACTTGTCAATAGAAGCCTGAAATATTTCAAATATATGAGCTCTAACCTTAACAGAGCCATATACGATGAATTCTTCTTTCCAATAATACGAGCAGGGGAATTAATAGACCTGGAAAACAACAAAGAACAGGCCAAAAAACTTGATGATATAATAAGGAGACACACCTTTGGCTATAACCTGCAGAAACTTTACATCTTTGACATGAATGGGCAGATTATTTATAGCACCATTCCGGAACATATCGGGTTTTTTGTGGAAAAGGGCAAAAACCAGGCACTGGATAGAGCCTTGCAGGGTGGCCACGCAAGCAGGCTCCAGCAACCAGGCCAACTGGACGATAAGGGGGCCAAGGTGGAAGACACACCTCTTCTGGAAAGCTACCACCCCCTTTACGAATATAAGGAGGAACAACCTGAATCACGCAAACAGGTAGGGGTAATAGAAATATACCAGGATATGAGGGACCTGGGCAGGCAGATACGCAGGGCACAGGAAAAGGCTATTCTTACTGCCGCCTCTGCTACGGGTGTCCTCTTTGGGCTTCTTTTCTTGGTCGTATTGAGAGGTGCTAAGATAATAAACATCCGAACTAAAGAATTACAGGAGGCTCATACAGACCTTGAACATAAGGTTGCTGAACGGACCAAAGAAATAGAAAAAGCTCAACAGACATTGCTCCAGTCGGAGAAGATGGTTAGCCTAGGCCGTCTTGTAGCAGGTATTGCACATGAAATTAATAACCCCTTAGCTTCAATAGCAGGATGCGCTGAGGCTTTATTGACCAGACTCCTAAGCCTGAAAGACCAGAACGGCAAGCTGAGGGATTTTCCCGAATACCTCAAGATAATACATGAAGAAACTTACCGATGTAAAAATATAATCTCAAGACTACTCAACTTTAGTCGCGATATTGAACCTGCTCTAGAACCTACTGAGATACTGAATCTAATAAAAGAGGTAAGCACCACCATAATGGCACAGATTGAGGCAAAGAAGATGCCAGTCAAGATAGAACTTATTTTCCCCAGCGAAACCCTATATGTTAGTGGAGACTCCCAACAACTGCGCCAAGTCTTTCTTAATCTCTTCATAAACGCCTTAGATGCCATTGGGGGCAAGGGAAAAATCATCATCCAGGTGCAACAACAGGCTCAGTCGCTGATAATCTTTTTCCAAGACAACGGCTGCGGTATAAAAAAAGAAGACTTACAAAAAGTCTTTGACCCCTTTTTTACAACCAAACCTCTTGGTGAGGGAACCGGCCTGGGACTTTCTATTTGTTACAGTATTATCCAAGCCCACAAAGGAAACATTGAGGCCCTTAGTGATGGACCAGGGAAAGGAGCTACCTTCAAGATATCTTTGCCGTTATTAGAGGTACAAGAAGATGGAAAGAAAGTTAAGAATACTGTTTGTGGATGATGAAACTAATTATAGGGAGATGATGAAGAGGGAACTGTCTCTTCTCGGCCATACAGTAGTCGGAGCTGAGAGCGGAGAACAGGCACTAGAAGAACTATCTCAACGGGATTTTGATGTTGCAGTAATTGACCTCAGGTTGCCCCGCATAAACGGCATAGAGACATTACAAAGAATAAGACAGGAGGAATATCCCATAGAGGTAATACTTCTTACGGGTCAGGCCACAGTGGAAACGGCGGTAGAGGCCATGAAACTGGGTGCTTATGATTACATAAGCAAACCCTGCCGGCTTAGAGAACTTGAGGCCCTACTATTAAAGGCTTACGAAAAGAAACGGCTTACAAGAGAAAACGTCTCCCTTAAACGATTGATAAACGGGAAAATAACCGTCCAAACCATACTTGGCAAGAGCCAGGCCATACAGGAGGTACTAAAACTGATTGAAAAAGTAGCCGCTACCGATTCTACCGTCCTACTGCAGGGAGAAAGTGGTACAGGGAAGGAACTCGTAGCAAGGGCAATTCATGCGCATAGCACTAGGGCAAATAAACCATTGGTGGTCCTAAACTGTGCAGCCCTACAAGAAGCCCTCCTTGAGAGTGAACTCTTTGGCCATGCAAAAGGGGCCTTTACTGGTGCTCACGAGGCAAGGATGGGCCTTTTTGAAGTAGCTGATGAAGGCACCCTATTTTTAGACGAAATAGGCGAATTGAGCCTGGCCACCCAGAGCAAGCTCCTCAGAGTCCTTCAATCCGGTGAACTAAGAAGAGTTGGAGAAAACCGCATCACCGAGGTTGATGTTAGAGTAATCGCTGCCACCAATAAAGACCTGGCTAATGAGGTAAAAGAAGGTAAATTTAGAGAAGACTTATTTTATAGGCTTAACATCATTGACATCAAGATCCCACCCCTGAGAGAAAGAAAGGAAGACATCCCAATCCTGGTAGAGCACTTCCTAAATCTCTACGCAGCCAGGGGATTAAAAAGACGCATAGATAGCAAGGTGATGAACATGCTTGTTGAACACTCATGGCCCGGCAACATTAGAGAACTTCAAAATGTAATAGAAAGAATGGTAATACTTTCCGATTCCGAATTAATAACGGATTGTCCCACTTTAGGCAAACCCCAGCTAAGTGCAGAACGGCTGCCCAGTGCAGAATTTAGCATTCCACACCCCAACATCTATATTGAGGAGGAACTTTCCCTAGCCGAACTTGAGAAACGTTATATAAGTCATGTACTACTGGAAAAAAAGGGCAATAAAGCCCAGACAGCGCAGGCACTGGGCATCTCCCTGAAAACTCTTTACAATAAAATAAAAGAATATAGTATTGCTTCCTAGCCAAAGTTGCAGATTACATACCTCCGAATTAGATAATACAAAGCAGTCCAAGAAATAAAACAAAAAAAATTTGCACTCTCAGCAATTACATGTAAAATGAACCCCTAAAATAGTCCAGAGAGGATAAATCATCTGTGGGGTTAAGTTCAGCCAATCCTAATTCATTTTTGAAAGGCAATTAGATGAAATCTTCAATGCTATTTGCTGTTTTCTTACTCTCCTGGGTAGCATGGGCAAACATTTCACAAGCCTCCTTAAATGAGTGGGATAAAACTAGACTTGAGGTAGTAGGCGGAGAAGTGCCTGTCCTACAAACGATGGAGGACCTCCGTGCAACTTTCACTGACTCTCTAGTCTGTTCCGCCTGCCATCCAAACCATTATAGCTACTGGAGCCTGTCCTACCATGCTAAGTCAATACAAAACGCCGGATTTCAGGCACTTTATTTGAAATACCTGGATTATCTCAAAAAAGAAGAAGCCCTGAAGGAATTGGGGCGAGAACCCTCAGCCGATGACCTTCGGCAATGTCTTTTCTGCCATGCCCCACAGGTGCAATTTGCCTCCGATGAACTCGTTCAGCAAATCTCTGACGCCATAGCTGCTGGCAAGTGGGAAGAAATAAGAGGAGCGCAGATAAGCTGTGTTATCTGCCATTCTATAACCCCTGAAGGGAAATGGTCTTCAGAGTCTTTTAAGATAGATGGAACCCTATACGGCCCTATTCGTAAACCAGTTTCCTCCGACCGTTCCCGTCATAAATCCCAGTACTCGGAACTTCATTCCAAGCCTGAGTTTTGTGCTATCTGCCACTCCAGACAGACTTTTAACGTCTATTGCTCCCTGGTATACGAACAATTTAGAGAGACTGCTGCTTCAAAGCAGGGTAAGACATGCCAGGATTGCCATATGGAAGGTGTAGAGGAGGTTGAGGTGGCTATCGGGGGAAAGAAAAAAAGAACGATTCATTCTCATCTCTTCCCCGGGGGAAGATTTGGGGAGAACTGGAAGAAGGCTATAGACCTCAGCCCGTCTGTTGAAAAGAAAAACCCCTCTGAACTCCTTCTCACGGTTATCATACAAAGCAAAGTGCCCCATAACATACCTGATGGCTGACCATGGGGCGGAAAAGCGGAACTGGAAGTTACCGCAAGCAAAGAAGATGGGACTGTTATATTCAAAAAAGCTGCAGAATACAAAAATATAGGACTCTCCCGTAACGGTGAATCAGTTGCGGCAGCCTGGTTAATTTCCAGCTATTCTAGTGAGAAATCCACTGCCTTTAAAGCCGATGAGACTAAAAAGGAGACCTTTACCATTTCTATCCCCGATACAGCTGCAGGAGAGCTTTCAATCCAGGCAAAAATGATTTCTTACCACGGCCTCCCCACAACCTTTGGTACACCAGCTGCAGGAGAAACCGTGCTAGAGGCTATACATAAAATAGCACTCAAGTAACTAACGGTTGAGGAAAACTAGTAAAATGCCATCTTTTTGAGGTAAAAGTGCTGCAGTAGTAGAGGACTATTATCAATCTAATTTTCTCTTGGCTCCAGAAATTTAAGGGCCTTTTGGTACTCCTCTGGAGTGTTGAAGTTGAGGAAGGCTTCTCTGGCGCCGGGTATTTTAGAGATTTCTTCAAGGCTTATGGTTCTTACCTTTACCTCTGAAAAGAATTCTATTACCCTCCCTTTACCACGCTGACCTTGCTTCTCTCTATGAGAGACATTTCCCTCTGCCGTAGGTCCAGGTGTGCTCCCATTTATGTACTTCTCCATCACGAGTAGACAGGTCTTAGAATATATGGCATGAAGAGGCTCCAGCCCCTGCTCGGTTTCTGGTACAACGATGTCGTAATCTTTACAGAGTTCCTTCATGTAATTTATCAGTTCAGGGTTAACGAAGGGCATATCGCAGGCTATTGCAAATAGGTAGGGATTAGCCGCTTTCAACAGAGAGGAATATATCCCCACTAGTGGCCCCCTGCCTGGACTTACGTCCTGCACGGTCTTTAAGCCCAGATACGCAAATTTCTCTGGAGAATTCGTAGAGATAAGTATCTCATCAAACAGGGGACTGAGTCTCCGAAGTTGATATTCCACGATAGTCAGCGCCCCAATTTTCAGGAAGGCCTTATCCTGACCCATCCTAGAACTCTTTCCCCCCGCCATGATAATAGCAGTTATTTTAAGTCTGTGTGATATGCTCTCCATGCGTTATGTCGTTAGATAGCCTTAAAGCTTTCTTTAGCAAACGGGGGTTAAGGATAGAATTTTGGGAGGACAGAAGTCGGCAAGGTTTTATTAAGTCCCTAACCTCTAACAATAATTCCTACTAAGGTTCCTCAACCGCCACTTTCTGCACCTTTAATTTTTCAATCAACCTGGCGTTCTCCAAGGCGATGGCCAGTTGAGGTGCAATCCTGGAGAGGATTTCAAAATGCTTCTCTGTGTAGTAACCTCTTTTCTTACTACCAAAGTTTATAGCCCCTATAATCTCCCCCTTAAAGTGAAGCGGGTAGCCTAAGCGGGAATGAATCCCCTCCTTTAGGAGTATTTTGTCCGACCAGTACTTGCCGGTCTCTGTATCTTCTATAATGACTGGCTTGCCAGTAGCAAGTATATCCCCCATCATACTGCCCTCTTTCCTTGACATAGAACCTTCCTTAAGCTCATTAGAGGTATAGCCCCTGGTAAGGGCAAAGGTGATAAAGAAGGACTGTTCCCTTTCATGCACCCTAGTGATACTTATTCGGTCAAAGTCCACTACCTTCTTAATTTCATTACTTACTGCACCAAACACATCGGTAAGTAAACTGGCGGCAATGATGCGGTTGAAATTGTGTATGTATTCTTTTTCTTCAAGTGAGCTTGCCATAGTGTTAAATGACATTGCAAGCTGGCCAATTTCATCATTAGAGGTAACAGACACCCTCTGGGAGAAGTCTCCCGAGGCTATCTTTTTCGTAGCCTCATTTATACCTATAATAGGTACTGTTATCCTTTGCCCGATATAAATAGACACTGTGACCAATACCGCTGCCAGAACAAAGATTATGGCTAAGAACTGCTTTCTCATGTCTAGCAAGGCAGCATAAGCCTCTCTCACGTCCATTTCAGAGATAACCCCCCAGCCATACTCGGGCAACCACTGCCAAACTCCTAGTACCTTTACACCACGGTAATCAAGGTAACCTTTGCTATTGTAACCTTCTTGTCCCTTTACACAAGCCTCTGCTGCACGGGTGAGCTTCCCAGTAGTAGGCTCCACTACCCTTAGTTCTAAAGAGGTGCGTTTCTTTATTAGTCCCATCTGACGGATAGTATTAACAAACCTGGATTCTGTAATCATTACGCCCTCCTTATCTATCAGATAGGTCTCTCCTGTCTCCCCCAGCTTTACTTTTCTCATCACGTTGCTCAGTGTAACAAGGTCCACCTGTAGGGCAAGCACCCCCTGGATATTATATCCCTCATCCCTTATGGGGGAGGAAACGAAAAGGGTAGGCACACCATATTCCCTTTCTCCAAACTCATTTATTACAGGAAAGGTAGAGGGTGATACTTTTGATACGTAAACCTTCCCCTTTATAGCCTCCTGAAAAAAGTCAAACTCTGTTAGGTATATACCTTTCAGATTTTTTTCTGTACCCACCTTAACCTTACCCTCTTTATCAACCAAAAGAATGTCTTTATATCCATGGGTATCTCTAACAAATTCAAGATGGGTTAAGAGTTCCTTGTAATCTGCACTATCACTAATATACCTATGGAAGGCCTTAAGACAGGCATCGCTGGCCAATAGTGCAGCGTCATTTTTTCTCTCCTTCATCCAGGAAGAGACAAAGTCTGATTGCTTGTGTCCTACGCCAGTAAGATTCTGGATAACCATCTGCTCAAAGGCCCTTTGCACCACCGGGTAGATTATGAATCTCAACATAATCAGTGGCACCAGAGACCACAGCAGGAAGGTTATTGTGAGTTTTACCTTTATGGAATTGAACATTTCGTGCCCAGATGCAACTTCCAAAACATTTTACACATTCTAAACATTATAGCAAGACCAACATAGTGGTGTGGTGCTCCCTTACATATGTTGTAGACTATTGATTCAACCGCCCTTGACTTACTCACTTAGAAAGACTATCCTTTGGCCTTATTAACTTTTTGCAAAGCGAAAGATGAAAGACTTCATATTAGCTGCAGATGTGGGCGGTACAAACATCCGTACTGCCCTTCTAAATTCCGAAGGTGACATCCTCAAGAGTCTCAAGAGGCCAACCCTTGCCTATAAGGGAAAAGATGCTGTCATAAACCGCCTTGTTCAGATGCTTCACGATACACTCAAAGATAGTAACGTGAGCATGGTTAGAGTAAAAGGAATAGGAATAGGT
Source organism: Candidatus Brocadiia bacterium JP1 (assembly GCA_051388875.1). Taxonomy (GTDB): domain Bacteria; phylum Planctomycetota; class Brocadiia; order Brocadiales; family Bathyanammoxibiaceae; genus JBMFFR01. The sequence goes on from JBMFFR010000004.1 coordinate 14,433, forward strand.
TTTCCCGGACCGCTTGATATTAAAACAGGTACAGTTTTTAATCCACCCAACCTAATGGGATGGCAGGTGGTGGTCTTGAAAGACATCCTTGAGCAGGAACTGGGAAAATCTGTGGTGCTTGAAAATGATGCCAATGCAGCAGCCCTGGGGGAATTCTGGAAGGGGGCTGGGAGGGGGACAAACAGTCTAGTCTGCTTGACCCTTGGCACCGGAGTCGGTGGGGGGGTAGTGCTGGAAGGAAAAGTCTGGCATGGTGCTAAAGGGATTGCAGGAGAGATTGGCCACACAACCATGGTTAAGAATGGTCGGAAGTGTGGGTGCGGTAATCGTGGTTGCCTGGAAGCTTACTGTGGTTCTAGTGGCATAATAACCACACTGAAGGAACTGTTAGAAAGAAACCATCTTAAGCCAAAAGAGGTAATTACATTAGAAAAAATAGATGAATGGGCAAGACAAGGGGACCAAATTGCCCAAAAGGCTATTAGACAAACAGGAATCACCCTGGGAATCTGCATTGCCAATGTAGCCAACCTCCTTAACCCAGAGATGATAGTCCTTAGCGGGGGGATTACGAATCTTGGAGAACGCCTCTTTTACCCGATACACCAAGAGGTAAAAAAGAGAGCCCTTCCGCGTGCTACGGAAGGGCTCAAGATTGTTAAGGCAGAGCTAGGCGACTACGCCGGCATAATAGGTGCCGCTAGAAGCTTGCTTCTAACAATTGGATAAGGCGTCCCTGCTTCTGCATTTCAAAAGTGGTTTCAATTACGGCTGAATAAGCACGTACCTGGTGAAGTTGCCCCTCTTTATTAAGAGGAGAACCCCTTTTTCTGCAGGTACTTTTGAGGCCATAGCTCGGTACTCTTGCAAGTTATGCACACGTTCACGGTTTACTTCTTTGATTAGGTCCCCCGATTGTATACCGGACCTGTCCGCTGCGCTACCCGGCTCCACATCCACAACTACCACACCCATTTCCCCTTCATAACCGAAACGCTTGGACAAATCAGGTGTGAGCGTGTCAAGGGTCATACCAAAATCCCTCGCTGGCTCACCTGGCCCACCCATCGCAAACAGTTCAGCTGGTTGTTCACCAATAGTTACGGTTAATTCCACAGGCTTGCCATCCCTCAAAACCTTTACCTTTGCAGCTTTACCCACAGCGGTTTGGGCAACCGTGTTACGGAGACGGCTTACATCCCTTATCTCCTTACCTTCAAATTCTATTATGACATCACCTCTCTGGACACCAGCCTTTTCGGCGGGACTGTTAGCCGTAACGTCGCTTACAAGGGCGCCTTGTGTGGTGGGTAGGTTAAAAGTCTTTGCCAGGTCAGGTGTTACATCCTGAATAGCTACCCCTAGCCAGCCCCTTGTAACCTTGCCTTTCTCTATCAAGCTGTCCATAACTGTTTTAGCCATATTAATGGGGATAGCAAAACCTATACCCTGGTAACCACCCGTTCTGGTAAATATGGCTGTGTTGATTCCAATCACCTCACCCTTAAGGTTTAAAAGGGGCCCACCACTATTACCAGGATTAATGGCTGCATCCGTTTGGATAAAATCCTCATAATCGGCGATCCCCACCTGTGAACGGCCAGTTGCGCTTATAATTCCCGCCGTTACAGTAAGGTTGAGACCAAATGGATTGCCTATTGCGATTACCCAGTTCCCTGTCTTTATCAAGTCAGAGTCACCTAGTTTAGCCGGCACTATGTTTCCTGCATCCTCTATCTTTACAACAGCCACATCCGTCGGCTGGTCTCTCCCAACAACTTTTGCCTTAAACTCCCTCTTATCAGACAGTGTAACAAATATCTCATCGGCCTCCTCAACCACATGGTTATTCGTAAGGACGTAGCCCTTTGCATCCACTATCACCCCTGAGCCAAAACCCTGCTGGCGGAACTCCTTTGGCATACGAGGTCTCATAAATCTATCAAAGAACTCCTCTCCAAATGGGAAGTCCCTAAACCCAAACGGAGGGTGGAATTTCTCAAACTCCTCCCCTTTCATTATCTTTACAGCCTTTACGTGTACCACAGAGTCTTTGCACTTTTCGGCTACTTCATTGAATAGCTTTTCAAATAACTGGGCGGTCTCCTCCAGCTTGGCATCTGCCGCTGCACACTCCTGCCCCTGGATTACATAAGGGGTGCTACTACCAAAACTTACAAGTAGCAAAAATATACCTGCTATAAACCCTGCCCACAGAGCAGAAGTGCCACTTGTATATCGCTTAAAAGTTTCTATCATTGCCTTCTCCTTCTACTTACAATAATTTTAATAATATGAGTGATTTACATCAGAATAATATCATATCTTCTAAGAAAAAGATAGAGTACTTTTGACCTCTGCTGGGTAAGTGAGGTATTACACAACAAAATATAAATGCTACTCACTTCTTATCGTGCTAGCATCTCTTTTATCTTCATCAGCCTGGATATGTGGAGGCGTTCTGCTTCGTCCAGCTTTGCCTTGATAAATTTTATTGCCTCTCCGAGTTCTGGTAATAAGATATATTCCAGAGCGTTTACCCTCCTGCGGGTTTCTTCTATCTCCTTTGCCAGGAGTCTGACCGAGTGTTCAAGTTCAATAAGTGTAAGTAGCTTATCCATATAATTTTCTAGATTCACTATTGCTTTATCCAGTTCGGCAGGAGTATCAAGGAGGCTATAACTTGGGGAGGAAGCATGTTTCTCCTGTGGTACAACCACCACGAAGTGGGGAAGGACTACGTTAAGTATCCTCCAATACTTGGTAACAAACTTTAAGCCAGCTACTTTCTGGCTGAGGGCGGTTTGTTCCAGGGCCGTCTCAACCGTCCCCTTGGCGCTGGCCATTCTTGCCATTACAAAAGGCTTCAAGAGCTCTGGTAATTCTCTATCCACTGAAAGTCTCGCCTCGCGATAGCGCCTAACCATTGGGACAAATTCCTTTATAAGCCCTTCTAGCTTGTCCTTAAGCATCTTGTGTCCCCTCAGGGCTAGCCCATAGCGGCGCCGAAGCCTGAGGAGTTCCATTCTGTTAGGATTTACTCTTAATCTCATAGTATTTATCCAGATACTCCGGGCGAATCCTCTTAAGTTCCTTTTTGGGAATCATCCTTAGCAGCCTCCACCCTATATCCAAAGTCTCCTCTATGGACCTATTTTCCTTTTCCCCCTGTTGCACAAACTCCTTATCAAAGCGGTCTGAAAACTCTAAGTATAGGCGGTCCATAGGACTGAGGGCTCCCTGCCCAAGAATTACTACCAGCTCTTTTGAGGCCTTACCCCTGGCATAGCCGGCATAAAGTTGGTTTGCTACATCAGCATGGTCCTCCCGCGTTTTATCCTTACCGATACCCTTATCCTTAAGCCGCGAAAGGGAGGGAAGGACGTCTATCGGCGGCGATACGCCCTGATTATAGAGAATGCGACTCAATATCAGCTGCCCCTCAGTTATATACCCAGTAAGGTCAGGAACAGGGTGGGTTTTATCATCCTCTGGCATAGTAAGAATAGGTATCTGGGTGATAGAACCCTTTTTACCCTTCAAGCGACCAGCCCTCTCGTACATAGTAGCAAGGTCAGTATAAAGATAGCCAGGATAACCCCTCCTACCAGGCACCTCTCTCCTTGCGGCAGAGACTTCCCTTAGTGCCTCGGCATAGTTGGTGATATCAGTAAGTATTACTAGCACATGCATGTCCATCTCAAATGCTAGATATTCGGCCACTGTAAGGGCCATTCTAGGTACAGCCAAGCGTTCTATCGGAGGGTCTTCTGCGAGGTTAACAAACACCACCGCCCTTTCAATCGCGCCAGTCCGGCGAAACTCTGTGATGAAGTAGTCAGCTTCCTCAAACGTTATACCCATCGCAGCGAATACTACTGCGAAGCCCTCTCCCCTTGCCCCGGGAAGGCGTGCCTGACGTGCTATCTGCGCAGCTAGTCGCGCATGCGGTAGCCCAGCCCCTGAGAATATCGGCAGCTTCTGCCCCCTCACAAGTGTATTAAGCCCGTCTATTGTAGATATGCCAGTCTGAATAAACTCATTAGGGTAATCCCTCACACAAGGATTTATAGGGCTTCCATTTATGTTTAACTTCTTTTCCGGAATTATAGGTGGCCCACCATCAGCCACCTTCCCTTTACCATCAAATACCCTGCCTAACATATCTCTAGAGACTGGAATTTCCTGCCCCCTTCCAAGAAACCTGACCCTTACGTCATCCCTTCCAATCCCAAGCGTCCCCTCAAAGACCTGAACCAATGCATTAGTACCTGCGACCTCCAACACCCTACCTCTACGTATATCCCCGGTAGCTAATCTTACCTCGGTCAGTTCCCCGTAAGTTATTCCCTCCACCCCCTCTACAAGCACAAGCGGACCAAAAATGTCCTTTATCCCAAATACATCCTTTACTGTAAGATATTCCTTTAATTGCACGGCGTTACCCAGTTATAAATCCTTAACCCTCAATCGCTGCTCCCGATGCTGCCACCATTTGCTCATTCATCTGGGTAAGTACATTATAGAACACCTCTTTCTGGAGACCAGGAACGTACCTCAACTTAGAAATTTCCTCCCTAACCGGCAGGTCTATTATCCTGGTCAATTCCACCCCTTCTTTTAAGGCCTCTTGAGCCTTAACGTAAAATTTGAGGATGACATCTATAAGTAAGTACTGTTTTTCCATTGCTGTATAAGTATCCACAGGGTGAAAGGCATTCTGATGGAGGAAGTCTTCTCTAATCATCTTTGCCACCTCCATAAGAAGCCTATCTTCGGGGGAGAGGGCCTCTATACCCACAAGTCTTACCAATTCCTCCAGTTCCGCCTCTCTTTGTAGAATTCTGAGGGCCTCTTTGCGATTATCTTTCCATTCAGCGGCAATTTTCTCCTCTGCATATTCATCCACAACTGGTTGGTAAAGGGAATAACTGGTAAGCCAGTTTACTGCTGGAAAGTGCCTCTGAGAGGCTAGTCTGTCATCCAGGCTCCAGAATACCTTTACCACCCTGAGGGTGGCCTGTGTAACAGGTTCTGAGAGATCTCCCCCAGGGGGTGACACAGAGCCAATGACGCAAAGGGTGCCTTTACGCCCGTCTGAGCCAAGACAACGCACGTTTCCTGCCCTCTCATAGAAGCCGGCAAGCCGACTGCCTAAATAGGGAGGAAACCCTTCTTCACCTGGCATCTCCTCCAGACGACCCGAGATTTCCCTCATCGCCTCTGCCCACCTACTGGTGGAATCTGCCATAAGGGCTACATGGTAACCCATATCCCTATAATACTCGGCTATAGTAATGCCCGTAAAAATAGAGGCCTCTCTGGCCGCCACAGGCATATTGGAAGTATTGGCCACCAGTATCGTCCTCTCCATCAGAGGGCGTCCGCTTCTTGGGTCTACCAGTTCCGGAAACGATAACAGCACGTCTGCCATCTCGTTACCTCGCTCCCCACAGCCTACATATACAATAATATCGGCATCAGCCCATTTGGCCAACTGATGCTGAATAACGGTCTTTCCACTTCCGAAGGGCCCTGGCACGCAAGCAGTACCCCCTTTCATCACCGGAAACAGTGTGTCAAGTATCCTCTGACCTGTTACAAGTGGCTCTTCAAGGGCAAGCTTTTGATGAAAGGGTCTTGGCTGCCTTACAGGCCAACGTTGTAGGAGCGTAATCTCTCTTTCCTGCCCAGTTCTCTCTATCCTTGCAATGACCTCTTCAATAGTAGCCTCCTTTTCCTCAACGTAAGTTACCTTACCATCAAGATTTATGGGAACCATGACCTTATGCTCCACTAAAGGAGATTCCCTTATTGTGCCAAGTATGTCACCAGAAGCTACCAAATCCCCCTTTTTAACCTTGGGCTGGAAGTGCCACTTTTTATCCCTGGAGAGTGGCAAAAACTCTACCCCTCTTACTATATAAGCCCCCATATTCCTGCTGATTATATCCAGGGGCCTCTGTATGCCGTCAAATATAGCGCCAATTAACCCTGGTCCTAACTCCACGCTGAGGGGTTCACCTGAGGTATACACAGGCTGTCCCGGACCTATCCCCTCAGTCTCCTCATAGACCTGTATTGAATAATCCGTCCCACGAATCTCTATGACTTCTCCTAGGAGTTTTAGATGACCAACTCTTACAATGTCAAAAATCTTCGTACCAGGCAGCCCTCTAGCCACTACCAGTGGTCCAACCACCCGTATGATTACCCCTTGCGTTTGGTGCTGCCCCAGCTCCAAATGGTGCTTTTCGGGGGCTATCTGCGGCGCTTCCTCTCTCTGCTGAGGAAACTCCCTTAGCTTATTGCTCACCTTCATGTTTAGCCCCCTCTAGGATGTCCACCCCAATGGCCTTCTTTATTATACCAGCTGTCTCTTGAAGGCCCGTATCGTAACTCCTTCTATGAGTAGGAAGGACAACTATCGGAATACGGCTACTTATCGTGTAAGGTTGAAGAATAACAGGCGAGTCCTTTACCACTGCCTCGCTAACAACTATGAGAGCTACCGTTGCATCCTGAAGTAAATTCATAAGAGTAGTGGTTAAATCATTTGTAGAAGTAATGAAGATTAACTGGAACCCTAACACCCCAAAAGGCAGTATGTCATCCCTATAGCCTATAACTACCGCCTTAGACATATCCCCTGCGAATCCTCCGTCTTATATCTTCAGGAGGGACACTATTTAACCTCCCTCCTATTACTAACCTAAGGTTACAAGTCTCCACCTCCAATGCCTTCAGATAGCCAAATATCCTCTCTGGCCCAAAGACAAAGTACCTGGCCTTTACCAATCTCTCCATAAGTGTATCTTCTACAACTTTTCCGTACCTAGCCAGAGGAGTTCTCTCTTTAGGCTGAGACAATTCCGCAGCAGCTTCTATTTTTGAAACCATTTCCCAGGGTAGGACCTCTTTTAGCAACCTCTCCCAGTCCATTTCTACTATCTTTTCACTTACAGGCATGCCAGTAATTAGCAATGGTTGGGGCAGATACTCCTGAATATTTTTTATCCCTGACCTCCACAAGTATAGGATACCCACAAGTTTTTGATATTCAAGGTAATATTCCACAATGAACTGGCAGAGGGTCTTTCCTGCCATTCCGGGTAAGTAAGAGAGGTAAGTCCCATCAAGTATCAGGTCCAATACTCCGGGGTTAATAGAAATCTCACCAAGGTGTTTCTTGAGAATCACCAGTGCGTCTTGATACATCCCACTTTGCCATACTGTGAGTTTTGGGGTATAAGTCTGAACCGTTGGCTCTGCCTCAAAAGGTAGGGCGGGTAGTCCCGAGGGATAGTACTCTATGCCCTGCCATAGACTTTGCCAGGTCTCATCCGTGTAAGGGCTCGGAAATGGAATGGGACGTTTAAGACCAATTAACTTCTCTTTAAGAAAATTCTTTAAGTTAATAAGATTGTATCTGGCCTGAATGAGCTCCCACACCTTAAGCGATGGAGAAAACTCTTTCACCTCCTGAAGGGTACGGAAAAAACGATAATCTAGAATTTCCTCATAATTCATAACATCCTCAGGTGTGAAAAACTCTTCCCTGAGAGGAGATTCTTTAAGGCAAGCAAGTATCTCTTCAGGCTTTTCTAACAGCAAAAGGTGCTCAAGGGTTTCCTCTCTTAGTAAATTATTCTCTAAGGCAGCTATCCACCCTGAAAGGAAGCACCAACTGTGAGGGTCTATCCTCTGCATGTATTGTCAAATAAAGAGTCCTTTGGCAATTTCAGGAGAGAGTTCTTCTTTGAGGTATCCTAGAAAGGTTTCTAGACTGTGGTCTATCTCAAAAGTCTTTGTCCGTATGATGAAGCCCCCTTTGATAGCTGCTGGGCCTGGGTCAAGTGAAAGGAATTCTTTCTTCTTAGAGAAATTCACTCTCTTCACTAACTCCTCTCCTATACGCCTTGTATCGTCAGGAGAAAGCCTTAAGTTAGCTTTTTCTTTTAAGTCAAGCTTGTTCAACCAACCTTCCAGTAAGGCTAGATAGTTCTCGGTGGACAAAGCCAGCAGATGGCCAAGTACTTGCTCAAAGAGTCTGTTGATTAGTTGATTTTTAAGCTCAAGCAGTTTTAGTTGATTTTGAGCCTTGAGTGCCGACAAAGCACGGGCGTTTTCCTCTTGAAGTTCCTGGTCCAGAGTAGTTAGTCTCTCCTCCAGTTCTTTCTTTAGGGAGGTCCTAGCCTTAAGTAGCTTTACTTCAATGCGTTCTTTGGCTTCTTTTAATAATCTTTCAGCCTCATCTTTTGCCTGCTGTAGGATATGATCTCTTATGCGTTCCAGACTCATAGCTCTTTCTATAGCAACACAAGTCCTCCCTTACAACTACTGCCTACTTATTTTGGTGGCTGAGGTGTTATATAAGTTAGGCCTGGTTGGGTTAACCACATAATCATTAGTATGGCCGCTAAGAGGGCTAGAACGGCGTAGGTCTCTACCAAGGCGGGCAGTAGTATGGCACGCCCGCTTTCTTCTGGTTTTTTGGCAGTCCAATTAATCGCGGCGGCTGAGACCTCTCCCTGGTACACGGCACTCCTCCAAAGAACTATCCCCATCGCCACACCTGTGCTGAAAATACCCATCCCGATTACAGGACTTATGGTTACTGCAGCTGTAATTAGACCGCACTTCATAGCTATGATTACTGCACAAATAAATCCATAAAAGCCCTGGGTCCCTGGTAGGGCCATAAGCACAAGTAGCCTACCAAAGAGCTCGGGCCTTTCGGAGAGTACCCCTGCGGCCTGGGCAGTTGCTATGCGTATCCCCCTGGCAGAACCCATGCCACCAAACATTACTACCAATAGTGCCCCTGTACCTGCCCAACCTAAACCAGTGTTAACAAAATGGGTTATAATAAATTCGTCCATAAGCCTCTATGTCCTTAATAGCTGTATCTTTGAAGATTCAAACCCGTAAGGCCTAAACCGTGGCCCTCCCCCTTCGTAAAATCTGCCGAAAAACTCAAGGAAGATTAGCCTGGCAGGATGCACGAATGCACCTATAATACTTATAAAAAAATTTAGGGTATGACCAAAAATCAAGGTAAGAACAAAAAATACCCCGCTAGCTGAACCCACCAGACCAGCTATTATATTAAATGAAATGGCAATTATGGTAGTTGTAAGACCAAGGGCCAAAAGCCTGGAATAAGAAATTATATCACTTATAAAAGAAGTGCAACCGTAGGTGCCCATTATTCCGTACAGGCTCACTAATCCTGTGAGGAATTTAGCAATAAGCCCTTTTTCCCTTCGCCCTTGAGTAAGTATGAGACCCAACGCCCCTACCCAAGTCAAGGTTTTACCAATACTTACGAGAGTGGGAGACAGTGGGGAGAAAATAGAGTACACAAGTATTATAATACCCGGCAAGAAGACTAACCATAACCCCCCGTCTAATAAACCATCAATGGGTCTTCCCATGCGATACTCCCTATAGATTCTAAGAAATAGGGCATAAAACTGATTCAGTACCCCAAGCGAAAGAGAAGCAACCAGAGCAACTAGAATATCCGTCATGGGGTCTAATAGGCAGAGAGATTCCTTTAACCTTAATAGAAGGTTGTTCTCGCCCAAATACTGAGGTTTATAAAGGTCTCCAGCCCAGCTCCCCATGATGGCACCAAAGATAGTAGTGCTCACCCCTGCGTAAAAGAAGAGAGAGAAAAAATCCCTTGCCGTGGGGTTTGTCTTCAACCTCCTCATTAACCAGTAGGAAAGCCCCATTAGTGCAAATCCATATATAACATCACTGAAACATAGCCCAAAAAATATAAAAAAGTTAAAAACAATGAATGGGGTTGGATCAAAGGTAAAGTAGTTCGGTAGTCCGAACAAATCTACCAGTAGTTTTGCGGGACGGAAGGGCCTGCTAAGACTCAAAGAAACTGGCACTTCCTCTCCCAGCCTCGGGTCTTCATAGAAAATTAGGGCCTGTGGGAATTTTTCGTGTAACGCCCCCTCAAGGATACCAATCTCCCTCGCCCTCACGTATCCACCCACAAACATTAGCCTCTTAGAGCGGGAGAAGTTGGCCTCCTGTACAAGTTTATCCCTCTGAACTTCCCAATAGCCAAGCAAAATTTCAAGCTTCTGAATAAGAGGCACTAACTCCATTAGGCGTCTTATAAGGATGTCTCGTTCTTCAAGTATAGATTTTCTTTGGGCTTCCAGCTCCTTTAGCCTATCCTCTACCCTCCCTGAAAAGGGAGGTAGTGCAATTTCCTGAGAGTGATAGAAACTTAGTATCCTTGCAACCTCTTCCTCCTCATGGGGTAGGAAAGCCAGGATGGCTCTTACCCCTTTACTATTTTCTCCCGATGGTATTGCTTGCCATGCAAGTAGTTCCTGGGCCTTTGGGTCAAGAGTGAAAGCTCTCCAGTAACTCATAGAAAACACGGCCAATTTTAATTTAGCCTTTTTGGGTCTTCTAAGTTCTTCCGGGGACTTGGGCAGCCCCACTAGCTCCTGGAGGCTACGGACCTCCCACTCAATATCCCTAAGGCCTGCCTCCAATGTCCTCCTCTGAGATTCTACCGCTTTACACTCTTCGTAGAGTTGCTCTAAAGGGAAGGAGATTAAAAGCTCTTCCAGGTCTCTCTCAGTTATTCGCACAGGTAAAGGAAAGAAGTCCTCTATAAAAGACCTTCGTTTGGCTTTTAAAGGCTTCAGTACGGTAAGCAAAAACTCTGTTTTCTGTAGCCTCTCTTCAGCCTCTTTTAGGGAAATGGTTAATTTATGCAAATGAACCTTGGCGGAGGGAGATAAAGAGTATGTATCCACCAAATGAAGTACACCAAGATGGTAAAGCTCATTTGTAAGTAACGCACCCTGGTGTATGGGAACTAATAAGCTTACCCTTTTAACCTGCTCAATGGCCATTATTTCTACTCAGGATATATTTGTCCTTGGCGTTTCCAAAGCTGATTACACTCTGAGAAACTTTTAGCCTGTTAAGTAAGCCTGGCAGGTATCCCTAGTATTAGAATCAAGACGTTTTTTATCACCTGGTCAGACTTCTTCTCTACCGACTCCTTAAGCCGTTGTTCGGCTTCCGTCAACTCCTCTTTCAACCTGAGCTCAGCCTCGTGCCTTTCCTTCTGTCTGACCTTTTTTAACGCTTCTGCCCTGAGACTAAATTCCTCTTCCATTGCCTGTTTCAGTTGGGCAATGGACTTCTCCGCTCCTCTTTCTAATTCGGCAATCTCAGCCTTTGAACATCTTAGCCGTACCTCGGCCTCGGCCTCGGCTTTGGCTATTTCCTCCACTATGTCCAGTCCCATCAGAATACCTGCTTCAAACCATTATTTTTTCAGCGTCTTTCCTACTGCCTCTTCAACTGCCTTTATCTTATCCCCCAGGCGAACAACCTTATCCTTACGCTCGTCAATAGAGATTATGAGATTTACCCTATCACTGGTTTCTAGTACCTTCTGGCAACACTGCCTCATCAATTTCATTATTGAATCCCAATCCCCCTCAACAGTAGTGCTCATGTCATTAATTGCGTAATTTAGTTTGCTTGCCTCTACTAATTTGATTACCTCTGCCACTTGAGTAGTTAAGTGTGTACCTGCCCCGAGCGGTATTACCCTGAAATCAGCAATCATCCTATAGCCCTCCTTTTAATTAGTGACCAAGAAGGTTTACCCATATCTGGGCACAATTATACCCAAAGGTTCTAACAATGTAAATCAAATAGGTTAGTTTAAAATAAAATACACAGTGTATAATTATTTCTTCCGTAACACAGTTTACAATTAAATAGCCGTACTCTGAGGATATAAATAATATGCTCTTTCAGGACATCTTGAGGAAGAAAAGAGAAGGTGAGTCCCTTTGCCCCGAGGAGATAGCCTACATAATAAGGGAATATACCCACAGGGAGATACCAGAGTATCAACTAGCTGCGCTGCTTATGGCCATCTGCTGTCGCGGTATGAGCCCGGAGGAGACGGCACTTCTCACCCGGGAGATGCTATATTCTGGAAAGGTTATCCGCCCTGAAGAGCTCCACGGGTGCAAGATAGACAAACACAGCACGGGTGGAGTAGGAGACAAAATAACTCTAGTATTAGCCCCACTTGTGGCCAGTCTCGGAGTAAAGGTACCAATGCTGTCGGGTAGAGGCCTGGGCCATACCGGAGGCACGCTTGATAAACTGGAATCTATCCCCGGTTTTAGAACTAATCTTTCTCTCAAAGAATTTAAACAAAATGTAGAAAAAATAGGTGTGTCAATAATTGGGCCAACAAAGGAGCTAGTTCCCGCCGATAAAAGACTTTATGCTTTGAGGGATATTACTGCCACTGTTGAAAGCATACCACTTATTACTGCCAGCATTTTATCAAAAAAGTTTGCTGAAGGTATAGATGGCTTAGTGCTGGATGTAAAGACTGGTAATGGTTCATTTATGGAAGATTTTAAGGAGTCCCTACTTTTAGCTGAAAGCCTTGTGGAAACGTCAAAGAAGATGGGTAAACTTGCGGTTGCCCTAATTTCAGATATGAATCAGCCTTTAGGGAAAACGGTAGGCAATGCTATAGAGGTACAGGAGGCAGTGGAAACCCTACAGGGAGATGGACCCACCGATGTGGTGGAGTTAACTATGGAGCTGGGTTATCACATGTTGAAACTAGCCGGGCTCTGCCGGGATAAACAAGAAGCCAGAGAAAAACTGGGAGCAGCCCTGAAAAATGGCAATGGCCTCAAAAAATTTAAAGAAATGATAACAAGTCAAGGAGGCAAAGTCAGAACTCTTGAAAATTTTCACAAGTTTATTTCTAAGAATGTTCATACCATCCCTTCGCCTGCTAACGGGTACATAAGCACCATTGATACTTTTGTAATTGGTCAGGCTGCCGTAGTCTTAGGAGCGGGGAGAAAAAAGCTTGGAGATAAAATAGACCCTTCCGTAGGGCTGGAGGTCTTAGCAAAACTAGGTGCTCAAGTAGAGAAGGGCCAACCTCTGGTAAAAGTATTTTATAGAGACGAAGGTAGCCTTCAAGAGGCCAGAAATCTCCTCCTTCGTGCCTATAGAATTTCCCCTGAAAGACCTCCTCTCCCACCCCTTATCTATGAAACGTTAGGACCAAGTACTTAGGGGGAGGTTGTAGCCGCAACCTTTCAGATTGTGTTAAGTGTACGCAGGTTCAAGTCCATTCTGGTGGAAAGGAAGTAGGTTGCTTAAATACCCGCCCCTTTAACTGCCTCCCATAACATATGCGAAATCTCACCCTCACTAAGGAGTTTGCCCTCCCTGACACATGGGATAGTTACCCATGCCCCACCCTGAGCAAGTTCCTTGTAGGCCCTTTCAGCGGCCTCAAGGTGGCGGATGTCTTCCTCATGGATATCTTTCTTTCGCTCTTGCTTGGGTAACTCCTTACGTCTCTTTTTAATCAGGTCACAAGATACTTTTGAAGGAACGTCCAGGTAAATGCTCACGTGGGGTCTTGGGTTACCCAGAATCTTGTATTCAAGCTCCTCTAGCCACTCAAAGAAGTGCTTCCTTTGTAAGGGTGTCTCAAGCTTCCCACCCTGATGGGCCTTATTAGAATCCACATAGCGTCTAGCAATTACAATCTTACCCTCTGCAAGCCACCGATTTATCTTTTCTTTCTCTTCATAGCGGTCACCTGCGTACAGCACGGCTACAAGATGAGGGTTAACGTCTTTGGCGCTGCCAAATTCCCCGCGCAAATACCTATCCACCATCTTGCCAAAGAAGGTCTCCCCGCGGCGGGGGAACTTAATGGTCTCAATAGGACGCCCCTCCCGAGTGAACCTTTCCATAAGTAAGTGGGCCTGTACAGTTTTACCACTGCCATCAATGCCCTCTATAGTGATAAGTTTGCCTGCCATGCTCTTTTCTCCTATCTACGGTAAGATATTGCATAAGACACAAAATTTAATAAAATTCTGGGTAAGCTATTTTTGTAACAATATAACAACTTTCCCCTTGTTGTTAAAGACTTTTTTCTTAAAAGATGGATGACCTGATATATTGGGTAGCCTTGCAAGGCATAGAAGGCATCGGGCCTGCAACCTTTGGACTTCTTCTAAAAAGGTTCAACGGGCCGAGGGCTGCCTTTGAGGCATCACGGAGGAAACTTAATTCTGTACGTGGAATCAGTAACACAATTATAAAAAAAATAACACAAGCCAGAGAAAACCTTAATAGCGTCCAGAGCCTGCTAAAAACCCTTGACAGAAATAACGTAAATATAATAATTAAGGATAAAGAAGGTTATCCTCCTCTGCTTCTGGAGGTAATGAAAAATCCCCCTGTAATTTTATACACCAAAGGTAGATACCTCCGAGGAGACGAGAGGGCAGTAGCAATCGTGGGAACAACCAGCCCCACAGAGAAGGGATTCTGGATAGCTAAAGAATCTGCCAAAAGATTAGTAAAAATGGGCTTCACCGTGGTAAGTGGATACGCAAAGGGAATAGACACCGCAAGCCATCTGGGGGCACTTGAGGCAGGCGGAAGGACCATCTTGGCCCTACCTATGGGAATACTCCAATTCTCATGGAGAGACGAGTTCAAACACCACATTAAGGATGCAGATAAATATTTACTCCTTTCCGACTGTTGCCCTACTCGGGGATGGTATGTTGGGGCTGCTATGTCAAGAAACCGCCTTATTGCCTGTCTCAGCAGAGCAGTATTTGTTGTGGAATCAGAAGTTAGCGGGGGGGCCATCTACACAGCCGGAGTTGCCAAAGGTCTTGGTAAGAAAATTCTTACTTCACGTTACAAAGAGGCACCTCTTACCGCCAGAGGAAACCAAACCCTTTTAGAAAAAGGGGCTATTCCTATAAAAAATTTTAAGGAGTTAGAAAAATGCATAGTTAACCTTTAATTTCCCACTAAGAAGGGAGGCATCCCATGCATATAAAGCATTTCTCAGAGGTAGAACCTCAGGCAGCAACGGAGGGTGCCAGCGGCGTCAAGATTCGCTGGTTAATAAAGGAAAATCTAGGGGCTAGAAACTTTGTTATGAGACACTTTGAGATTGAACCACATGGACACACCCCCTTACATAGTCATCCCTGGGAACATGAACTATTTATACTTAGTGGCAGTGGAACAGTAAGCAACGCGAGGGAAGAAAAGCAGTTAAAGCCGGGCGATGTAGTCTTTATCCCAGAAGGTGAAACCCATCAGTTTAAGAATAATAGCAACGCACCCTTCACACTCCTATGCCTTATACCCAGTAAAGATAAATGCCATTTATAAGATTAAACATTTTTCGGGAAGAAAACCACATGATACTAACCACTCTTAGTAAGCCATATCCACTTCACTCTTTAGCCTGTCTTTTGTTTATTGTCTTTTCTCTCATAGTTACCCAACCTTCTTATGGTCAGTGGGCAGCCACTTATGGAGGAAGTTCCTGGGATAAGGTTTATTCTAGCCAGCAGACAAGCGATGGTGGATATATACTGGCCGGGTTGACAGAATCCTTCGGCACAGGGTATGCGGACCTCTGGTTAGTGAAGCTAGGTGCTAATGGTAGTACACAATGGCAGAAGACCTATGGAGGGGTTTATAGTGATTGGGCCACTGCCGTACGGCAGTCAGGTGATGGTGGCTACGTAGTAGCAGGTGGGACTGAGTCGTTCGGTGCCGGGGATAGTGACTTCTGGATACTGAAATTAAATTCAGATGGCAGTTCCCAATGGCAAAAGACCTACGGGACGGTTTATGGAAACCGGGCCCATACCTTACAGCAGACAGGCGATGGTGGATATGTAGTGGCTGGTACGATAGAGATCCCAGGTGCTAATGATGATTTTTGGGTATTGAAGCTAGATGCTAACGGTGATATCCAGTGGCAAAAGAGTTACGGAGGGTCTCGTAACGACGAAGCTAAATCCATAAAACAGACAGGCGACGACGGATATATAGTAGCTGGTTGGACAGTATCCTTCAGCATAGGAGAGGCTGACTTCTGGTTATTGAAGCTAGACTCTGCTGGCAATATTCAGTGGCAAAAAACTTATGGGGGAAGTTCTGCTGAGGTGGCTAATTCTGTCCAGCAGACAAGCGATGACGGATACGTAGTAGCTGGTGCGACAAGGTCGTTCGGCGGAGGAGAGCTGGATATCTGGTTATTAAAGCTAGACTCCAGTGGTAATATACTGTGGCAAAAGACTTATGGGGGAAGTGGAGTGGATGAGGCCCAAGCTGTCCAGCAAACAGGTGACGGTGGGTACATAGTGGCTGGCACTGCAGGTTCCTTTGGCCCGCATCCAGACATCTGGCTATTGAAGCTAGATTCCAATGGCACCATCCAGTGGCAGAAGACTTACGGGGGAATTGATTCCGATTCAGCTTACGACATCCAAAAGACAAGTGATGGCGGCTATATAGTAGCTGCATGGAAAGAATCCTCAAGTTTCGGTATGAGTGATTACTGGGCTTTAAAGATTGGCCCTGCTGGTCTTTTGTCCACCACCTGTGGCTTTTTAATGGATACTAATGTTTCAGGAATTAACACCAATGCTATAGTTCAGAACACCACTGCTACTGTGAGCACCACCACCGCAGTCTCGCAAAATACCTCTGCCACAATTGGAGACACCGCCGCTATAGAAAGCATTTGCCAGGCCATCTTGCCAGTAGAGGTCTGTAATAATAGTGTGGATGAGGATGGAGATGGTTTGGTGGACTGCGATGACCCGGATTGCGGTAGGGATTGCTATTTCCAACCACCCATAGATGGTTACCTTGATAAGATAATTATTCAACCTTTTGGGGAATTTGCCTGTTCATACTGTGGGATACATTTAGGGGAAGATGTAAAAGTAGACCCGGGGACACCCATAAAGTCAATAGGAGATGGTGTTGTGAAATTTGCACGGTGGGTTAAGGGCCGCGGTAACGTGGTGCGCATCCAGCATAATTTGCCAGCAGGTGACCCTGATGGTACAGAGATAACAAGTGTGTACTACCATGTTGGAAAAAACTGGTCAGAGATGCCACCGATAAGTCTCTCGGTAGGACAAGCGGTCGCAAAAGGCCAGACAATTGGATATATCGCAAATAGAAAAGGAGACCATGGAACAGGGCCACATCTGCATTTTGGAATCAGGAAAGGGGAACACAAAAAAGGGTGCGACCCACGTACTAATGTATGGTACTACCCTGAATATACTACTCTCTATAACTGTGAAAAAGAGGTGCCCGTAGGGAAGTGTTGTCCAAAAGGGCATCGCAAGCCAAAGTATAACTGCCTGTGGGATTGTGAAAGTAGCCAGGCTGACTCTACCCACGCCAGCATAATGAACGAATGGCTGAATCCTAGAGACTTCTTTAAAGAATAATTCGCAATTTAGGCACAAAGATTTTCTTGGAATCCTAGGAGGAAGGGGCATATGATAGACGCACAGGTCACCGCCTTTATCCATCAATGCTTTGGTCATTGGGCAGGCGAACCCACCGGTTTAAGAACAAAAGCGCCAACCCCTTTACACTCTTCTGCCTTATACCGACTAAGGATAAGTGCCGTTTGTAAGTTATATAAGTTATCTGCAATTCCCGTATGATTTTATTCAAAATAGTTAGCAACGAAGCAAGTATATTTGATACCATTGGCATACTTTTGGATATTGTAATACAGACACTTGTATCCATTTCTTCATCACGATAGCCTAATGACAAATGTCTTATTTACACCCATCAAACTAAGCACAATAGAAATACCTAACCGTTTTGTGCGTTCCGCAACGAATGAGTATCTAACCGATGAGGAAGATTATGTAACAGAGAAGCTAGGGGAGCTTTATGTGAATCTCGCTAAGGGTGGTGTGGGACTTATAATAACCGGTTATGCGTACGTGAGGGAAGATGGTAAGAGTAGCACCTCCCAAGCAGCCATATATGATGATAAATTTATCCCTCCTTACAAAAAGATAATAGAGAGGCTAAGGCCTTATCCTGCCCGTATAGTCCTGCAAATAGCCCATGGCGGAAGGCAGGCGATTCCAGCAGCTTGTAACGATAAGCCTCTAGCTCCTTCTCCTGTCCCATACCCTATTACAAAACTTATCCCAAAGGAGATGACAGAGGATGATATATGGCAGATTATCCACCGTTTCGCTAAAGCAGCCAAGAGGGCCCGAGAGGCGGGCTTCCACGGAGTCCAGCTCCATGCCGCCCACGGTTATCTTTTAAGCCAGTTCATATCCCCCTATACAAATAAAAGACAAGACAAATGGAGTGGAAGCGTAAAAAATCGTGCCAGGATGCTCCTTGAAACTCTTAAGGCATGTCGCAAAGAGGTAGGCAGGGACTTTCTTATACTCATAAAGCTAAACTCCGATGACTGTATAGAGGGTGGACTCAAGGTGGAAGAAGTAGTGCAAATAGCCTCCATGCTGGAAAAAGAAGGGATTGACGCTATTGAAATCAGTGGTGGTATAGGTGATTCTTGGCCTAGTGCATGTCGTCCAGACATAAAATCCGCAAGTGAGGAGGCATACTTTTCCGACAACACCGCAAAGATAAAAAAAGCTATTTCTATACCTGTTATTTGCGTGGGCGGAATAAGGTCAAAAGAGGTTATGGAAGCCATTCTAACATCAGAAAAGGCTGATATGATTTCTATGAGCCGTCCTTTCATACGTGAACCTGATTTAGTGGAAAAACTCAGGAAAAACCTTACGACCCGTGCAGCCTGCATCTCCTGTAACCAGTGCTGGCATCCTAAGGGCATTCGCTGTGCCCATCTATTGAAAACTTGAAAGCTAACAAATTAAATGCTCCTAGACGTCATAGCTTAGACAGATTCTCCCCAGTGAACAATCCTCTTGACTTTATTAATAAAGAAATTATTATATTCTGTTAAGAGTAAGATAGATAAGGGCATTCTCCACGAAGTAAACTTTTAAATTTCTAAACCTAATGTAAAGGAAAAGCGGGCGTAGTTCAGTGGTAGAATACCAGCTTCCCAAGCTGGCTGTCGTGGGTTCGAATCCCATCGCCCGCTCCATCGCTTAGTGGAGATGCAAAAAAATTATAAAGCGCAAACACTTCTAAGATATTTTCTTCCCTCCCTTTTAATTTTGCTTATCGTTGCCGGTTGTGCAGCCCCACCAGTGGAAGAGGCCAAAGTTACTCCAGAAGTAAAAGGGGCTCCCCCCACTACCACTCCGAAAGAAAAACCCCCTGGATGCACTGTCCATAAGGTGAAAAGCGGTGAGACGATATGGAGGATAGCCAAAACTTATGGGGTTAGTCCACAGGAAGTTATAACGTTAAACGGGATAAACGACCCCAAGAGTTTGGAAGTAAACCAAGAACTCATTATTCCAAAAGCCCATCAAGCCAGACTTGTTTTGCCTAAGACTATATCCACAAAGGGCTTTGTGTGGCCACTTGAAGGTAAAGTCATCCGCCAATTTGGGGAATGGAGTAAGGGAAAGAAAAATACAGGGATAGATATAGAAGCTGCGTTAGGCCAGTCCGTTGCAGCCTCTAAAGGTGGGGTTGTGGAGGCAGTTGCAGAAAACCCAAAGGGCTGGGGAAAGGTTGTGGTGCTGAGACACGATGGTGGCTACCATACGTGGTATGCCTATAACTCCAAAATCCTTGTGAGTAAGGGAAGTTGGGTGAAACAAGGCCAAGCTATAGCTGAGGCAGGTCAAAGTGGCAATGCCCAAAAGCCGGAGCTCCACTTTAAGGTCTTTTATAAGGATAAACCA
The DNA here is from genome assembly GCA_051388875.1 of Candidatus Brocadiia bacterium JP1. Lineage (GTDB taxonomy): Bacteria > Planctomycetota > Brocadiia > Brocadiales > Bathyanammoxibiaceae > JBMFFR01. The sequence goes on from JBMFFR010000004.1 coordinate 34,160, forward strand.
GTAGACCCCTTAAGCCTTTTACCCTAAACCCAAAAACGTAGCGTGCGGGGTTACCTTGCACATTCCTATTGTGTGTGCCTTACGTCGCATGGCTTGAAGGACTACACTTACAAGTTCAGATGACATGGTTTTACCTTTCTTTACTTTCAGCCTTTGCGCATGCAAACTCCGACGCCCTCTGCAAAAGGGCACTCAGGGAAAACAAGGTACTTACTGTGGCATGGGTGTATCATGGATACACCGCGATATTACTCCTGCCTCTCTGGGCCTTTACAGAATTTCCAAAACTAGACAAAACCTTTTTCCTTTCCTGCATCTGTTTGTTGCCTCTAGAGATAATCGCCCTATTACTTTATCAAAAAGCTATCAAGGTTTCCCCGCTATCCCTGACCCTTCCCTTTCTTTCCTTGACGCCGGTCTTCCTCCTGGGAACAAGCTTTCTTATACTGGGAGAAAAACCTGATAAATCTGGACTGGTGGGTGTAATACTAGTGGCTACCGGGGCTTATCTTTTGAATGCCCATGCCACTAAAGAGGGCCTCCTGGCACCCTTCAGAGCCATTCTTCAAGAGGAAGGCTCCCTGATTATGATAATCGTCGCCATCATTTATAGCATAACTTCTAATCTGGGAAAGGTTGCCATACAACATTCAAACCCTCTTTTTTTTGCCATAGTATATCCAGCCATGCTAGCCACGGTTCTATTTCCCATTGCTATATCCATTTCAGGTCTTTCTCCCCTCACATCCAGACCCGTCCTCTTTAGTCTTATTGGCTTTTGTAATGTATTAAACACCATCGCCCACTGTCACGCCATAAGACTAGTAGAAGTGCCCTACATGATTTCAATCAAGCGTACCAGCATGATTATAGGAGTTTTATATGGCTGGGCATTTTTTGGAGAGACACATATAAGGGAACGACTGCTGGGAACTGCGGTAATGCTACTGGGAGTAGCTTTTATTGTACTTTTTTAGTTTGCTACGCTATGGGAGAAAATATTTGTGGGTTTTGGTTTTCCTTGAGGTGTACCTCCATTTCAGGTCTGGCCATCTTTATACGGTCGGTAGACCAGCCCCAAGCGGAAGTAATTTTGCCAATTTTTGTCTCCAGTTCCTCAGTAGTCATAGGCCCAGGCAAGCCCTTTTGCTCATCGTCCTGGTCTTCGTAACCACTGTAGTGTACAAAAAAGGTGCGAAGCGGTTGCCAGGTCTTTATCAATTCTAGACCTTCTGTTATGGAGATATGACCAGTTTCCGGGTGACGATTCCAGGTATTGCCATCCAGAAATACCACGTCAGTCTTCTCCATGAGATTATTAGTATTCCCCTTAATAGAGAGGAAATCCCAGCCAAAAAGGATTTTCCTATCGTTGTACTCTAGTAAATATATTGCACTTCCTGGTGCATGCTCAGCATGGCAAACCTCTATTGGAGTTAGAGAAATAGTCCCAGCACCTTCGGTAGCTACTTCTAGGGATTGACCAAAATTCACCGTCCTTATCTCTAGGTGAGGTTTTAGCCAGTAAAATCGTTCCGTTAATGCGTTTAAGCACCTTGGTGTACCTATTATGGGCAATCTCCAATCCTTGTAATGCACCTGGGGTCTTCTCCTCTTCAGCCCCTCCACTAAGATATACAGTTCTATACAGTGGTCTGGATGGGGATGTGTAACCAAAAGGCTATCTGGGGGTCTCAATTTATATTCAGGGGTTTTGAGCCTCTTTGTATACTCATACTTCAAAAGGCTTTCCATAACCCCTGAACCTATATCCACCAGTAGGTGAAATAGTATGCGTCCATCCTCCTTAACAAATAAAGAACAGGATGTATTAACCAGCGACCAAGACTTTTGGGCTAGTTCCTCTGCCCTCTTATGATAGTGGCCCATTTCTTGCATAAAGGCAGGTAAGACACCATTTGCACGTACAATAAGATTAGTCATAAGAGATTACAACTATACGATATGGAATTAAACCTGTATACCAGAGATTAGAGAGATAAGCTTACCTATTGAGTAAGTTACAATTACAGCCCCTCCCCCAAAGCCTACCATCTCAAGCCCCTTCCATTTCCAATTCCTACCAAACCAGTACCCCTTCACGCCACCCACGAAGAACAAAAAGGTTAGGGCGAAAGAGATGGAGAATATAAAGGCATTAAAACCACTGAATAAAAAATAGGGGGCTATTGGAGGTATTGCCCCAGCAAAATAAGAAAAACCAGTGACAAGACCAGACTTTACGGGGTCGTTATGGCCTTCCTTGGTAAGGCCTAATTCCTGTTCCATCATTGTTTCCAGCCACACCGCCGGATTTGAGGTAACACGTCTCACAACTATCTCCAACTCCTCCCCCTGGAAGCCCCTCTTTCTAAAGATTTCCCTTATTTCTGCCTTCTCCTCCTCTGGGGCTATCCTTATCTCTTCCTTTTCTATTTCTTCTTCTTTGGTATAAAATTCAGTAAAGGCTTTCTGGGAAAGGTAAGCCCCAAGACCCATAGAAATTGAACCGGCCAAAATCTGGGCAAGGCCAGTGATTACTATTATCTTACCAGAGGCTACGGCCCCAAAAACGCCGGTAACAAACCCAAGGGTCTCTACCATACCGTCGTTCATGCCAAAGACTACTTCCCTCACAAACTTGCCCTGTGTACTATGCCAACGGCGACGGGGAGGGGCCTTTTCAAAAGGGATTACCTCTTTTGCACCTAGTATATTTGACCATATCCCCATACTTGAATTTATTTACCGTTAGCTTTAAGAAGGGTCTTTGGCACAACGGAACCCTACCGCCTGATTATGTACATTAGGGGCTTCACACTTGCGTGTAGAGGAGCGTAGCAAAAAGCCTCTACCAAAGCGCGAACCTCCTCTAATAACCTTTTTTAGACCTTTTTCTGGGCCTGGTGGATTAACCGCTGGGCTCTTTTGGTAGTACTGCGGGTCATACCAGTCAGAGACCCATTCCGCCACACTCCCAGCCAAATCATGGCAGCCATAAGGACTAGCGCCCTGGGGATAACTCCCTACGGGTTTTGGATCCTCACCAATGTTGCAGTTATTTGGGTTCCACTCGTTTCCCCATGGGAAACTATTACCGCTAGGCCCCCTGGCCGTCTTTTCCCACTCTGCCTCAGTGGGTAAACGTTTGCCCGCCCATGCTGCGTATGCGTAGGCATCATACCAATCTATCCTGGTAACAGGAAAGTCCGGATTGTCATAATATTCATCTTCCCAATTCCTAGGGGTATGGTCTTTACCAGTAGGTTCGTCTCTATGACACTTACTGTGGTCGCCTGTCTTCCCTATGTACTCAAGGAACTCATAATATTGAGCATTGGTAACCTCATAGCGGTCAATATAAAAGGCAGGAAGATATACTTTATGCTCAGGGGAACAATCATCCCTTTGACCATCTGTCCCCATAATAAATTCCCCCGCATCCACTAAGACCATATCCCATTTGCCTTGATCCTTCTTCAACGATTCTTTCATCTTCTCAACCCTAATTTGCAGGGTTGAGGTTCTCTTCTGAGCCGCCTCCATACCCCTTTGAAGGACATTGATGTAAACGAGCACTTCATTAATGTCTTCGGCCTGGGGTTTAAGGGCGATGTACTCTTTTAAATGTTTTATTGCCTCTTGTGCAACCCCCAGCTTGCCATATAGCCACCCCATGTTGTAATGGAGTTCAGGTATGTCATGATAAAAGCTTTCTGCCGTTTTATACTCTTCCAATGCCTTATCGTATTCCTTCTGGTCGCTTAATTTGTTTCCCTCTTCATAATGCTTAATGGCCTCTAGCCTCTTTTCAACATTTTCATCCCCTTCTTGAATCAGTTTTTCACCGTCTAGTGGGCAAAATTTCTCTCCAGCTTCACCTTTTCTTCCGCACCTTGGACAGATTAACTTCGTAGTTACTGTAATGAGTTTCTCCCCGTCCATAGAACAAAAATTAGCCTCTTGGGGATAGCTCGTAAAACATCTCGGGCACATCTTGAGGGTCTCCTCCGCAAGGAGGCACCCGGCAGATAAATATAATACAAGCAAAAAATTGGGAAGGAAAGGCGTGAATTTATTCATTTAATCTCGGCGAGAATAAGTCTTATTTTTTTTATCTGTTCATCAAGTTCCTTTTCTTCATGTTTCTCTTTTTCCACCACTTCGCGAGGAGCCTTCTCAAGGAAATCTTTATTAGAAAGCCTTTGCCGTTTCTTTTCTATACGGACTTCCAGTTGCTGAATTTGTTTCTCGTGACGAAACCTTTCTGCCTCAAGGTCAATAATACCTGCAAGGGGCACAAAAAGCTGGAAATGCCCAACTACTGCGCTTGCCGAAGAGTCTGGTTTGGCCTGCTTAAAACCTATCTCCAGGTCTTCCAAGAAACCCCTTTGCTTAAGAAAATTGCTGTGTGTCTTTAACACCTCTGCTTCTAACATACCAGGTGCAGATATTAGGGCCTTTAACATCTGTTTATCAGTAATGTTAAAGTTTCTCCTTATATTTCTGATAGCCTTTATTAACTCCTGGAGGAGCTCAACTGTCTTTTCAGCCTCTAGGTCTCTGGCCCCACCCTCTGGCCACTTGCCCACAACCAGGCTCTCCTCCAGCGGAGTGGCCCTACTTCCACTTAAAACCGACCATATCTCCTCAGCAAGGAATGGGGCAAAGGGATGAAGCAGCCTTAGCGTATTTTGGAATGTAAAGAGCAGTGTAGAAAGGGCGATTTCTTTATCCTGCTGGTTGGCAGGCTCATAAAGCCTCGGCTTAACTATCTCCAGATACCAATCACACAAATCGTGCCAGAAGAAGTCATAAACGGTCTGTAAAGCCTCATTGAACTTAAATTGCTCAAGGGATTCAGTACACCTTGTAATTGCATCGTTTAGTCGGCTAATAATCCACTTATCCTCTAAAAAGAGGACTTCCCTTTTTTGCGCCGAAAGGGGTGGTAAGACTGCCTCAAATTGATTCAGGTTCATAATAACGAACCTGGCCGCATTCCATATTTTATTGGTGAAGTTCCGCCCCATCTCAAACTTGGTCTCTGAAAGCTTTATGTCTTGCCCCTCTGACGTTAGTAAAAGCAGCGACATCCGTACGGCATCGGTCCCATAGCGGTCTATCATCTCCAGGGGGTCTATACCATTTCCCAGGGACTTACTCATTCTTCTTCCCTGCTCATCAAGTATAGTGCCATGTATATAAACTTTACTAAAGGGTTCCCTCCCAAGCATCTCTAGCCCCATCATTACCATTCGGGCTACCCAGAAGTATATTATGTCCCTGCCGGTGACTAAAACATTTGTTGGATAATATGCCTGTAACTCCCCGGTTGTCTCCGGCCAGCCCAGGGTAGAGAACGGCCATAGTGCAGAACTGAACCATGTGTCTAAAACGTCTGGGTCTTGTGTCAGATTCTCACCTTCACAACTAGAACAAGCAGTAGGAGTCTCTCTGGAAACATTTGTCTGGCCACAGTCTTTACAATGCCAGGCTGGAATTTGATGACCCCACCATATCTGGCGTGAAATGCACCAATCTCTTACATTCTCTAACCAGTTAAGGTATACCTTAGTCCACCTCTCTGGATAAAAACTTACCCTGCCCTCCTCAGTAGCCTTAATAGCAGCCTGAGCCAGGGGTTTCATCTTAACAAACCACTGGTCCGATAGGTAAGGCTCTATAATTGTATGGCATCTGTAACAATGTCCTACCGAGTAAATATATGGTTCTATCTTAGATAGAAGTTTTCTCAGCCTTAATTCTTCTACTAATGCCTCCCTGCACTCAAACCTATCCATACCGGCAAATTCCCCAGCCTGGACGTTCATCGTACCGTCTTCAGCCATAACCGTTACAGGCTGGAGATTATGCCTAAGTGACATCTCAAAGTCATTGGGGTCATGAGCAGGGGTGACCTTTACCGCCCCTGTGCCAAATTCCTTATCCACCATCTCATCAGCAATAACAGGTATTTCTCTCCCCACGAAAGGCAATAGAAGAGTCTCACCTATGAGTTCTTTGTAGCGTTCATCCCCCGGATTTACTGCAACGGCCACATCGCCCAACATAGTCTCTGGACGTGTAGTAGCTATGCTTATACCAAGATGAGGTTCGTCACGAAAGGGATATCTGAAATACCACAAGAAGCCCTCACGAGTCTCGTGATCTACCTCATCATCAGCAAGGGCTGTCTGGCATCTTGGACACCAGTTTATAATGTATTTACCCTTATAAATAAGGCCCTTCTCCCACAACCTTACAAATGCCTCTCTCACAGCCCTGGAGAGGCCCTCATCCATAGTAAAACGTTCCCTCTGCCAGTCGCAGGAGCTGCCTATTTTTTTAAGCTGTGTTATTATAGTAGAGCCATACTCTTCCTTCCATTTCCAGACTGCCTGAATGAATCTCTCCCTGCCTAGGTCTTGGCGTCGGACTCCCTTTTGGAGAAGTTCTCTTTCAACTACGTTTTGTGTAGCAATCCCAGCGTGGTCTGTCCCTGGCATCCAGAGGGTATTATAGCCCTGCATGCGCCTCCAACGAATTAGCACATCTTGAAGTATACAGTTCAAGGCATGCCCCATGTGGAGGACACCAGTTATATTGGGAGGGGGGATGACAATTGTAAAACTCTTCTTCGTGGAATCAGGCTCACTATGGAAATAAGCCTTCTTCTCCCAGCAACTGTACCACTTTTCTTCCACTTCCTTGGGATTATATTTTGTGGGGAGGATATTAATCATTGACTGCTGCTAAGGAGCCTTTTGAGGTTAGTAACGACCTCTCTTCCTCTTTGAAGAGTTTATATTCTATGCTATCTACCAGCGCCTGCCAGCTTGCCTCTATTATATTTTCCGAAACTCCCACCGTACCCCATAGGTCTTCATGGTCACGGGTCTGGATTATTACGCGCACCTTAGCTGCTGTACCCTGCTTGGAATTAATTACCCTCACTTTATAATCCACAAGATGTGTTTCTTTTATACTAGGATAATGTTTTTCCAGCGCCTTCCGTAATGCCGCATCAAGGGCATTAACAGGGCCATCCCCTTCCGCTACCGTGAGCTCTTCTACACCGTTTACCTTTATTTTTACCGTTGCCTCGGTAACGAGATTCCCTTTGCGTCTCTCAACAATAGTACGATAGCCTTCTAGATGGAAAAAATCCTTGTGCTTGCCTAAGAATTTCTTTACCATAATTTCAAATGACGCCTCGGCCGATTCGTAGTGGTATCCATGATTTTCCCTCTCCTGAACCTCATCCACTATCTTTCTCATAAGTTCCTTATCATGGGAGATATTGTATCTATCTACCTTAGCTAAAATAGTTGAGCTGCCGGATAATTCGGAGAGCAATATGCGACGCTCATTACCTACGGCTTCTGGCGTTATATGTTCGTAAGTGGCCGCATGCTTTCTCATTGCATCTACATGCAAGCCCGCCTTGTGGGCGAAGGCACTAGACCCTACAAAAGGTTGGTTAGATTGAGGTATGAGATTCGCAACTTCACTAACGTATCTAGAGAGCTCCGTGAGCTTTTTAAGCCTCTCCGGTTCTAAACAATGATAGCCGTACTTCAGCACCAAGTTTGGGATAATGGAGCAGAGATTAGCATTACCGCACCTCTCTCCAAAACCGTTGACAGTCCCCTGCACGTGCCTGACTCCTGCTCTTACTGCAACTAAAGTGTTAGCCACCGCTAAATCACCGTCATTGTGGGTATGAATTCCAAGAGGAGTCTTTACATGACTCCTTGCCTTTTTAACCGCCTCTTCTATTTCATCTGGTAAACTTCCACCATTTGTGTCGCAGAGAACTAGGGTGTCGGCCCCGTTTTCTTCCGCCACCTTCAGCACCTTAAGGGCGTATTGGGCGTTATTTTTATAACCCTGAAAGAAATGCTCTAGGTCTACAAACACTGCCCTACCATGATCCTTGAAAAACTGAACACTCTCCGCAAGCATCTTCAGGTTTTCATCAAACGATACCTTGAGCACTTCCTTTACATGAAGGTCCCATGCCTTAGCCACAATTGTCACAGTCTGAGTCCCTGCCCTAAGTAGGGCCTGGAGCCCTGGATCATCTTGCACCTTTTTATCAGCCCTTCTAGTACTACCAAAGGCTACCAGTATGGCATGTCGTAAGGGATGAGATAAAATTTCTTTAAAGAAACTCCTGTCCTTCGGATTTGCCGCTGGATACCCACCCTCAATATAGTCTATACCCAGTTCATCCAATTTTGTGGCAATACTGAGCTTATCTTGGAGAGAAAAGGATACCCCTTCCGCCTGTGAGCCATCCCTAAGGGTAGTGTCGTAGATAACTATGTTTTTCATAAATACGAAAAGATTACTTCTTAATGGATAACAATTATATTACTAAGTATATCTCAGTGGATTACCTCTTACGTCATCTATTGTACGGCAGCACCGGTGTGAATCCCAACTTTATGAAGTTCAAAGGCCTTATGCACAGCCTTCAGTGCCCGCTCTGCTTGGTCCTCATCAACAATACAAGAAATCTTTATCTCAGAGGTACTTATCATCTGTATATTTATTCCTTCGTGAGCCAGAGCGCTGAACATTTTCTCTGCTATACCGCAGTGGCTCCTCATGCCTATCCCCACCACAGAGAGTTTAGCTATATGACTATCGGCACTTACCTCCTCCGCCTTAAGTTCTTCCTTTGTCCTTCGGGTAGCCTCTATGGCCTCATTCAGGTCGCCCTTGGGAACAGTAAAGCTAATGTCTGTCATACCATGAGAGCCAATATTCTGGATAATTATGTCCACATTTATATTACACCTTGCCAGTTCCCCAAAGAGTCTGGCCGCTACGCCTGGTCTATCTGGTACCCCTCTGAGGGTTATCTTTGCCTCGTCTTTGGTAACTGCCGCACCACTAACTACGATATCCTCCATCTCCTTAACCTCCTTACAAACAAGTGTTCCCTCAGAACTATCATAGCTGGGCCTTACCCTGAGAGGCACATTGTATTTTTTGGCAAACTCTATGCTCCTTGCTTGCATAACTTGTGCGCCAAGGCTCGCAAGCTCCAGTAACTCATCATAAGAAATTCTTTCTAGCTTTCTGGCCTCTGAGACTACCCTTGGGTCTGCCGTATAAATACCGTCAACGTCTGTAAAAATGTCACACATATCGGCCTTAAGTATAGCGGCCAGCGCCACGGCCGTAGCATCTGAGCCTCCACGGCCCAAGGTAGTGATATTGTTGTGAACATCTACTCCCTGATATCCAGCCACTACCACTACACGCCCTTTATCCAACTCTCCTTTAATCCTCTTAGTATCTATATTTTTAATCCGGGCCTTAGTATGGTGGCTATCCGTGACAATACCCACCTGAGCCCCAGTGAAAGATATAGCCTCGTACCCTAGGGCATGTATGGCCATGGCCATAAGCGCAATAGATATTTGCTCCCCTGTGGACACCAGCATATCTAGTTCCCTAGCTAAGGGCCTACTGGTAATCTGATAGGCCAGGTCAAAAAGCTCATCAGTAGTGTGGCCCATCGCTGAAACCACTACCACCACCTGATTGCCCTCTTTGTGGGTTTGCACCGCCCTCACCGCCGCCCGCTTTATCTTCTCCGGCGTAGCTACCGAAGTCCCACCAAACTTCTGAACAATAAGCCCCATTTTAGAACTCTCAACAATACCTCAATTCCCTGTCCTGACTTAAACCATTATCGTAGCTAAACATCGGAAGAATAGTCATTAACCAAAGAAACGATTTCAGTACGTAAGTCATAGTAAATTAAAAATTTAATCTATAATAAAAAGGAAAATTTGTCAATGCAGGTTAACTGAGCTTTAGAGATAAGTCGGGCACCTTTAAGAAGTGGTATAATTATTTTAAATGTTCATCCGGTGCTTTGGTCTTGGAGGTCTAATTCGGTTGTGCTAACAAATAAAAATTTATGTTTACAAATGTCCTCTTTAATTGTCCAACCTTTAAAGTTTTTTCTCTTATAAAATACCAAAAACATAAGGAGGAGGGAGTAAAATGAAAACAAGGTTTGAGATTTTAGGTACAATTATTTCGTTTTTGCTTATTTCTATCAATGTGGAAAATGTACTTGCTCAACAGCCTAGTGAAGTGGTTATTACTTCACAGGCAGTACCATCCTACGACCTAAAGTGTGGGGAAGATGTAAGAATTGAAGTTGAAACTGACAGCGTCACCAAAATGCTTATATGCTTTACTGATAATTGTCCGGGTGATCGCTCATTTATTGTCGTAAATGATCAAGAACTTAAGCAGCACATATTTCACGACCATATAAGCGATGGAGAGACCAAGTGTTTTCTCGTCACAGTTCCTAAGAAGGGTTTTATTAGGATGTTCTGCCGGGGAAGGGGAGACAAGCCCTGTAAGTGGTCTATACAGTGCTGTAAAGAATAGGTTCTAGCTGTGAATTAATCATTAATTGTGAATATATGTTTGAAAAGTTGTAGGGGAGCAGTTTGTAATTATCTTTAGTTGGTGTTTACAAAGCTTCCCTTACGACTTTTTGTCCCTTTTTTCCACTTAACCGAAGGGTTACTCAGGCCAAAACTTAGCCATTAGCTGAGGCGTTATATTACCTTTCTGTAAAACTTTCTCCCAACACTTTTGCCTTTAACGTGGCGGCCTCCACGGCACTAATTAGTGACGCCCTCACAGCCCCTTCTTCCAGGGCATGAAGACCTTCTATTGTAGTACCACCCGGAGAGGTGACTATATCCCGCAGTTGGGATGGTTGATAGCCGCTAAGTATCATCTTCGCTGCCCCGAGCAGAGTTTGAGCTGCGAGCTGCACAGATATATCCCTTGGCAGGCCCATCTTCACCCCCCCATCTGATAGGGCTTCAATTATCAATGCCACATATGCAGGCCCACTACCGCTTAGACCTGTTACAGCATCCAGGTGTTTCTCTTCCACCTTGAATGCCTTCCCCACTGCATTGAGTATCTTTTCAGCTAGAAGGGTATCCTCATTGGTAGCGCCTTTCCCTGGCGTGTAACAGGAAACCGCCTCACCCACTGTACAGGCAGCATTAGGCATAACCCTTATTACCCTACTGTCTGGTACAAGACAACTCTCTAAATAGTGAATGGGGATACCCGCAGCAATTGAGATTAGGAGGTACTCCCGAGGGCTAATCTTTTCTTTTATCTGGGCTAGGACACTTTTTACGTCTTGTGGCTTCACCGCTAGGAGGATACAGCCTACTTGCTCAGGTATATCTTCCCCCCTAGCAACAAACCTTACCCTTAGCTCTTTTTCTAATTCTTTACATCTTGCCACATTAATATCGTTTATTACAAAATCTTCAGGCTTTGCAAGGCCCACCTTAAGGATACCCTTGAGTAAGGCCTCACCCATCTTTCCCGCGCCAATGAGGCCGAAGCCTTTTTTAATCATAAGCTATCTTCTCCTAGAACTTAACTTTCAACCCCTGGGCCATCTTTATTTCACGAGCATGATTAACAGTCCAGGCGGTCCGATGGGTTACCACGTCAATTAGGGTACTTGCAGAGGGTAGCCCCGTCCCGCTCTTCTTTACTCCCCCAAACGGTAGATGCACCTCAGCCCCTATTGTAGGAAGGTTCATATAGCCCAGACCATACTCACACCTATCCCGAATCTCCCTGGCCTTGCGATAGTCTTCCGTAATAACCGAAACTACCAGCCCATAGTCAGTATCGTTGTGCACCTCTATTGCCTCACCCAAATCTTTAACAGGAATAATAGCTACATGGGGACCAAAAACCTCTTCTCTGAGTACCGCACTCTTAGGGGTATATTCCATCCTATAAACAAAGGGTGATAAAAAATAACCTTTATCATATCGTGGCCCCTTAAGCCTACCACCATCCAGTAGTACCTCAGCCCCCTCCTTCTTGGCCAGTTCATTATAGCTGAGAATCTTATTCATCTGGGTCTCGTTTATCACAGGGCCGGTGAAGCTATCAGGGTCTAGAGGGTCACCAATATTAATCCTTTTAGTAATTTCCACAAAGCGTTTTTGGAATTCCTTTAACACCTTGGTATGTACAATTAATCGGCTGGCCGCTGTACAGCGCTGTCCCGAGGTTTTAAAGGCACTGATAATTGCCGCGTTTACAGCAAGCTCAATGTCTGCATCGTCCAGTACAATTAAGGCATTCTTTCCCCCCATCTCGCAGGCACACATCTTGTCTGGAAATTCAGCGGTTACCTTCCTTATATGCTGACCTACCTCCGCCGAACCGGTAAAAAGAACCACACCCACCTTGGGGTGTCTTGCTATGGCTGTGCCAACCCGCTCACCACTGCCGTGCACCATGTTTACTACCCCAGGTGGTATCCCCACCTCTTTAACGGCCTCCATAAGCTTTTGCGCTGAACAGGGCGTCTCTTTGGATGGCTTAAACACCACTGTATTGCCCTCAATTATAGAAGGGCCCATCAACCACGTCGGGATAGCAAATGGAAAGTTCCACGGAGTAATAACCCCTACAACGCCTTTGGGCTTCCTGCGCATGAAAGAATCCTTTTCCGCTATCTCCGACGCTACCACTTCTCCAAAGGGCATCCTGCAAACCCCAAAGACATACTGAAACATGTGTATACCTTCAGTAACCTCAGCCCTAGCCTCGGTGATGTTTTTTCCCTGCTCCTTTGCCAATAGCACAGATAGCTCTTCTTTATCTCTTTTCAAGACCTGAACCAGGTTATCTACGTAATCCCCCCGCTTTATTCTAGAAAGAGACCGCCACTGGGGATAGGCAGATCTTGCAGCCTCTACCGCTTTTTCAATGTCACTCTGGTCTGATTGAGGAAACACCCCTAAAAGTTCATCCACATTGGCAGGGTTTCTCTTCTCAAAGGTCTGCCCCTTTGTTTCAAGAAACTCACCGCCGATAAAATTTTTCCCCTCTATCATTTCCAACAACTCCTTGAGCAAAAACACGCAAACATCAATGGAACCTCAATTTTCCTTAAGGCGCAAAGCCCCTATAAGGTTGTTGCCATCACGGAGATAATAATATATAAAAAAGTTAGAATATAGCTAGTGAAAAACAAAGACACAATCAACCGTAACAGTCATGAACCCCAATCCCTTAAGACAGCAGGTCGCAAACTATCCAGAACTGAGGGCTTATATTGAAGGCTCAAATGAGTCTGAAGTTAAGAGGGAAAAACTTAGAAAAATTTTAGAAGAAAAACTTTGGAACCTCCCGTTTGATTATGAATTTCATATACTGGATGTAGGCTGTAGCGATGGTGAAATGTTTTTACCATTAGTCGTTCATCTCAAAAAGGGGCTGCCAAAATTAAAATACACCGCCCTAGAGCCAGAAGTACAAGCTTTTGAAAAATTTATTAAGAGGATTAAAGGAATGGGTCTTAGTTTTATCCAGCCCTTTAACAAAAGTTTTGAAGCTTATTTGCAGATAATCAAGGGACAAGGAGAGTTATTTGACTTTATACTATTTTCCCAGAGTTTTTATTTTTTCCCAAAAAGCCAGTGGGATGAAATCATCTATCATACCCTTCAACTTCTCAAACCCAATGGGTTTGTGGTGATAGTTCTAGATTCTTACAAAGGTGAGGCCTATAAATTATGCAATCTAATCTCATCTGGTAAGGCAGAGACGATGGAATTCGGTGGCTTGTATTCCGCTGAAGATATGGAAGAGTTCCTAATGAACAAAGGAGTGAACTTCAAGACCGACCACTTCACTGTATCCATCTTTATAAAAGACAATGAGGATAAGCTTGACAACTTCGCAAGAATATTAGCTTTTCTTTATCGCACCTTTCCTGAAAAAATCCTCTCCGAACACAGAGGGGCAGTGGAGAAATTCCTAGAAGAGTGCAACAGAAATGGTTTATATGTCTTAGAAAATCAGGTTAGAATTTTTAGTTTCACAAAATAATTTTTAGGATTATAAGAGCCTCAAAGGAATTAGATTTTTGAGAGTAATTGCAATAGAGACGTCGGGGGCCATTGGCAGTGTGGCCGTATGCGAAGGAGGCCTGTGCCTAGAAGAAAAGTCTTTTGAAAAAGGTATGCAACACGGGCAGGCTCTACTGTCTTCCATAGAAGAAATCTTTAAGGATTTGGGCTGGAAGGCAGGAGATGCAGACCTTATCGCTGTTAGCCATGGGCCCGGCTCCTTTACCGGCCTGAGGATAGGAATAACCTGTGCTAAGACCATTGCCTACGTATTAGGAAAACCTCTTGTAGCAGTACCTACTCTAGATGTCTTAGCAGAAAACATAAAACCCGGAGATGCTCCCATATGCCCTGTTCTTGACGCCAAAAGAAAGGCAGTATATGCCTGTATCTATGAACCAGTAAATGGTATTTGGCAAAGACAAGCAGTGAAACCACCCGGTGGCGGAAAGGCTGCTGAATTTTTAGCTATTGAACCTCAGTCTCTAATAACGCTACTCCCGCGACCCATTCTCGTGTTTGGTGATGGGATTCTACCCTACCTTGAACTTTTTAAAGAGGAAAGTATTATTATCGGAGACCACCAATTGGGAATAGCCAGGGCAAGGGTTGTGGCCCAATTAGGAATTCAACAATATGAAAAGGGGACCATTTATGAACCTTTTAAGCTTCAGCCCCTTTATATGAGAAGACCAGAGGCTGAAGAAAAGTGGGAGGCTATAAAGGGTTAAATCAAGGCATAAGAACAAAACTCCAAGAGAAATTTGTTATTTTTTACTATGGCGATTAAGAACACAACGCTCACCATAACTTCTATCGCTTAGGGGAGAATCTGTTTGAGGTAATCCTGAAGTGGAATCTCATTTTCCCATGTCACAGCCACTATCTAGGAAATATGCCTTTTAAAAACCTGAATACAAGCTCCACACCACCCCAGTCCTTTAAAATCTTATGATAAGTTTTCTGACCAGAGAGGAAGTCTATCAGTACGTTCACCAGTGTCCTGTCCTTTCCTGCGGCATGCATGACTAAAGGAAGTAAGCCGTAACCCTCTCCGAAAAGTACCAGCCTGCGGACAGCACGCCCATAGGGCAAATCTTTGACTATATCATGAAAAGTATGGAAATAATGGTAAAGAAAAGCATCATGAGATATACCAGCGGTTAGCATTACCTCAGCAGCCTTTGCACCTGTAACACAAGCAGCATTTATACCGTTTCCTTTATACGCCCTAACCAGCCCAGCAGCATCCCCCACAGTTACATACCTGTCACCGTAACTGTTTCTTGCAGGTTCAAGTGGGAAGGCTATGGGTGGGGAGACTAATCGCTGGCCTTCCTCATATGAACCCGCCGGGATAAGCTCAGCTACCTCAGGCAGGTTTAAAAACTTATTTAGGGTTTCGGGACTTACCTTTGTACCAGCAATATTCACAACAAAGTGAGTGAGTTTAGGTGTTACCACACCGAACTCTACCTGCCCACCAGAGGGTAGGAAGACGTGAATATAGTCCTCGCACCCTCTGAGATAGTCCACCGGAGCTGGAATTTTTGTCATAACGGAATATAAAGCCCTCGGCCTACGATATGGAGTAACCTTTTCAAGAAGACTGGCTGTGGCGGAATCTAATCCAAAAGCCCCCACCAGTGCATCCGCTCTTAGCCCCCCGGATTCTCCCTCCACTGCCACTTCATTATGGTTTATCTTTATATTTGTCACTTTACCAGGGATAACCTTAACACCTGCACTCCTCGCCATATTCAATAAATAAGCATCTATAGCAACATTATGCGCTACATAAGAGAGGTTTCCACCCATATAAAGCCTTATCTTGTATCGGCCTGAGTGGAGATAGTATCCCACTATCTTTCTATCTACCAGTTGACACGGAAAATGCAATCCCAGGATATTTTCTATTGTTTGTACAATAGGCGGAGCTAATACACCTACTCGTTTTATGCAGTTCGGCCCAAACTCTCTCCCTTCAAAGAGTGTCACTTCTACGCTTCTTCCCAGCTTTCTACTCAGGTTTTTCAAAGCAATAGCACAACTACTGCCTGCCGGGCCTCCACCAATTATAACAACCTTGCTGCTGTCCTCTAAAGGTTTTAGTCCCATACCAAATATTAATTATTTTGAATTGCTAAAACTAATTGGTAGTTTACTACTAAATGTGGCTTAAAGTCAAATAACCGTAGAATTTAGGAGAACTTATTGGGTTGGATTGTTTTTTTGACAAAAAGGGGCGAAGATGGTCTTTTTGGCCATCTTCGCCCAGAGTGGAAAGTTATTTCTTGCCGCCCTTCTTTCCTGCTGCCTTCTTAGCCATTCAGATTCACCTCCCTTCGCAATTATTATTTTATGTTTAAATTCTAACAAAATAATAACAAAATTTTATGCTAAGTCAAGCAAAACCTAAAATTTTTTGTGATTTTAATAAAAACATATGCTGTTTTTGAGGCCAATTCAGGCTAAAGCGTAGAGACAATGTTTGGGCGTATAGAAAGGCTTTTTTCTAATAAAAAGGTTTTTACTTGGGAAATGGAAAAGATATTGTAGTGAAACACAGAGGCCGCCAAAGCAGCATCGGCTTTACCTACAGTAAGTACTTCATAAAAGTGTTCTAATTTGCCTGCACCCCCGGAAGCTATTACTGGTATACTAACAGTTTCAGCAACCCTGCGGGTGAGTTCG
The DNA here is from genome assembly GCA_051388875.1 of Candidatus Brocadiia bacterium JP1. Lineage (GTDB taxonomy): Bacteria > Planctomycetota > Brocadiia > Brocadiales > Bathyanammoxibiaceae > JBMFFR01. The sequence continues at coordinate 50,806 of JBMFFR010000004.1, forward strand.
CAATCATAACCATCTTTTGTGCCATCATAGTCAATACTGGTAAGCAATATCTCTCCCGCACCCCTAGCCTCCGCCTCTTTAGCCCAGGCAATGGCATCTCTCCCTGTGGGGGTACGTCCCCCATTTATATATACCTCCCACCCAAGATGCCCAACAGTGCTACTGCTTCTCTTTTTAGCATCTATAGCTATTACTATACATTGGCTGCCGAAACGCTTGGAGGCATGGGTTATTACATCTGGGTCTTTTACAGCTGCTGTATTAATGGAGACTTTGTCTGCCCCAGCCTTCAGTAGCCCCCGTATATCCTCAAGCGTCTTTATCCCCCCACCCACAGTCAGGGGCATGAAAACCTCTGAAGCCGTCCTTGCCACCACATCTATCATTATCCCTCTCTGTTCGTAAGAGGCAGTAATATCAAGGAACACTATCTCATCCGCCCCCTCTTTATCATAAAAAGCTGCAATCTCCACCGGGTCACCAGCATCCCTAAGGTTAACAAACTTGGTACCTTTCACGACCCTTCCGGCTTTAACGTCAAGACATGGGATTATACGTTTAGCTAGCATTTAGCAACCTAAAGAGTGTGCTCAAAAAGCAGGGAAATCCATCCCTGAAATAATAAAGTTCTTATCTTATAACGTAATACTGTGTAGGGCAAAGTAAAGTTAATTTACCTATTTTTCGCAGGTTAGAACGTACATGCATGACTGCAATGAGTAGGTATTGTAAGTTATTATTTCTCTAAAAGGTGGACCTTAAGGAGATTTGTGTAGGGATAACCAGCTGTAATTACAATTGTATCTCCACTCTTAACCAGTCCTGTCTTCAATGCAGTTTTTTCGGCTTCCTTTATTATCTCATCAGTACTCTGGACCTCTTTCATAGTGACAGGATAAACACCCCAGGTTAGACACAAGCGACTAGTCACGCTTGGAAACGGGCTCATACCAATTATAGGGCACTCCGGCCTATAGCGAGCTACAAGCCTGGCTGTCTTGCCTGTAATGGTACAAGCAACAATCGCTTTTGCTTTGAGGTCCATTGCCACAAGGCTTGCACCATGGGTAATGGCGTCCTGTATTGTATTTTCATTAATTTGTTCATACACAGGAATCTTTTTGTATTTTATAGCTCTCTCCACCTTAAAGGCAATTTTGGCCATCATCCCTACTGAGCCCACAGGAAATCTACCTACAGCAGTTTCCCCACTCAACATAATAGCATCGGTGCCGTCTAGCACTGCATTGGCCACGTCGGCCACCTCCGCCCTGGTAGGAGAGGGACTGTTTGTCATGGATTCAAGCATCTGTGTCGCTGTTATTACAGGCTTGCCCAAAAAGTTACATAGTTGTATGATTTTTTTCTGTACCAACGGAACCTCTTCCAAGTTTGTTTCTATGCCAAGGTCACCCCTTGCCACCATCACACCGTCTGCCGTCTTAATAATTTCCTCCAGGTTCGCCAGGGCCTTTCGCCTCTCAATCTTTGCTATTATAGGGACGTTGCCACCTTTAGAACATATGAGATCCCTGGCGGTGTTTATATCCCTTGCACTCGCTACGAAAGACATAGCAATAAGGTCCACCCCCTGTGTAAGCCCAAAGGCAACAAACTCTTTATCCTCCTTTGTCAGGGCCTCCACGGCTAAATCAACCTCAGGCAGATTCACGCCTTTATGAGCCCCCAACAGCCCACCTTCCAAAACACGGCACCTAATTTCTTCCTCATTTCTATCAACAGCGGTAACCCTAAGCCTTATCGTTCCATCGTCTATTAATACATTAGCACCAGGACTGACCTTCTTAATAAACTCAGGATAGTTTACACTAAACCTGCTGGCACTTCCCTCAACAGGCTTACTGGTTATGATAAGGTTCTCACCCTTCTTAAGTGCTACCTGCCCTGGGCCCATGTCTCCTGTGCGTATCTTTGGGCCAGGTAGGTCTTGCATAATGGCTATTGGCCTGTTAAGGGAATTGGATATGCGGCGGAGGCGGGCTATTACCTTCGCATGGTCTTCCGGGCTACCGTGGGAGAAATTTAATCTTGCCACATCCATCCCAGCTAGCACCATTGCCTTAAGTACCTTGGGACTGGAACTACCAGGCCCAATCGTGCATACTATCTTAGTCTTTCTAAGTCTCCTGGCAGATGTCATACCGGATGGCCCAGTCTCTCATCTAATTTATGCGGATTAAATCTGTGGAATCTATGGAGCCTGTAATTATTGGCTTACTGACGTGGTACTTTTTCGTTTTACACTTATTTGGTGTACAAGCCCTCAAGCGTCTAGAGTATCTCTTTTTGCTTAGGAATTTTCATGCTTTAACTTTTTCCTTGTATAAGCCTAAAAATCCTTTTCTGGGCTTGAAGCCTTTGCGTAGAGTCGTTTTGGAATTCTACCGGCGAGGAAGGCAAGGCGACCGGATTCGCAGGCGAGTTTCATAGCTCTGGCCATCTTCACGGGGTCTTTTGCCAGGGCAATCCCTGTGTTTAGCAAGACCCCTTCACAGCCTAGTTCCATCGCTATGGAGACGTCTGAGGCAGTACCCACGCCAGCATCTACTATAATGGGAACCCTAGCATTCTCCAGTATGATTCTAATGTTATTCTTATTGAGGACTCCCTGCCCCGAACCTATTGGTGAGCCGGCAGGCATTACGCTCGTGGCCCCGGCATCTTCCAGTTTTCTTGCAATAATAGGGTCGTCAGAGGTATAAACCAGCACAGTAAAACCTTCATTCACTAATTGCTTTGTTGCCTTTACGGTCTCCACAGGGTCTGGCAAAAGTGTGCGTTCATCTCCAAGAACCTCCAGTTTAATCATATCACAGAAGCCGGCTTCCCTTGCCAAATAGACGGTTCTTATTGCCTCCTCAGCGCTATAGCAACCGGCGGTATTGGGAAGAATCGTGTAGCGTTTAGTATCTATATAATCAAGGAGAGTCTCTCCCTGGGGGTCTTTCAGATTGAGTCTCCTCACTGCCACGGTTACTACTTCTGCACCGCTAGCCTCAAGGGACTCCTGCATAATCTTCATAGATGGATACTTACCTGTACCTACAAATAGCCTTGAGGTGAACTCATATTTACCTAGTTTTAGCTTATCTTCCGTGCTTGGTTTTGTTAAAATTTGTTCCACAAATAACCTCCCCCAAAACAAAAACCCTCAATGTACTTTCCTGGCTCAGGCTCACAATGACAAACTTTTTTACGATTAACCTCCCCCCACAAAGGTAACAATCTCCAATGCATCATTTTCCTTTAATTCGGTTGTGGTGTGTAATGCCTTTGGTACTACCCCTTTGTTTACCTCTACTGCGACGGGTTGTTGTGCTATACCCAGTTTGTTGAGAAGGTCGTGAATTGTCAGGCCTTCAGGATAGTGTGCTTCTTCTCCATTTATAATAAGTAGCATTTGGAACACCTCTCTAGCTACCACTTTTTGTAGTAAATATTTTTTACCAACCGTTATACTAATGTTGCACGTGCGGAAGCGTGAGCGGCAGGCCGTTTAGTTCGTACATACTCATCTATGGCCTGGGCAGCCTTTTTACCTGCACCCATTGCTAAGATTACAGTTGCTGCCCCGGTAACGATATCACCACCAGCAAAAACACCATCCTGAGTAGTTTGTCCCGTATTGTCATCAGCTACGATGTTGCCTCTTTTGTTAACCTTTACCCCTGGTGTAGTCATCGGGATTAACGGGTGAGCGCTGGTACCGACAGCCACAACGACGCAATCCACGTCTAACAGGAACTCAGAGTTTGGAACAGGCACTGGACGACGACGCCCCGAGGCATCCGGCTCTCCCAGCTCCATCTTTGTGCATTCCATGGCCTTCACCCAACCCTTCTCATCGCCCAGTATCCGTACAGGGTTGGTAAGTAGAAGGAATTTTAGCCCCTCTTCTTCCCCATGCTTTATCTCATCTATTCTTGCTGGCATCTCTGCCCTTGAGCGTCGGTAGACTATATAGACCTCTTCCGCTCCCATCCTGAGGGCAGTCCTTGCAGCATCCATAGCTACATTGCCTCCACCTATCACTGCGATACGCCTCTTCTTTGCCACAGGGGTCACATATTTAGGGTCGTAGGCCTTCATAAGGTTTATTCTTGTGAGATACTCATTAGCAGAGTATACCCCACACAGATTTTCGCCAGGTATACCCATAAAGAGGGGTAGCCCTGCACCGGTGGCTATAAATACGGCATCAAAGCCATTTTGCAGGAGTTCATCCACCGTATCTGTTTTGCCAACAACAGAATTTACCTCAATCCTCACTCCCATCTTTTTAAGGTACTCTATCTCCGCCTCAACAATAGCTTTAGGAAGTCTGAACTCAGGAATACCGTAGATTAGTACCCCACCCGGCTTATGTAAAGCCTCAAAAACCACTACCTCATGACCTTTTTTTACCAGCTCCCCTGCCGCGGTTAGTCCAGCAGGGCCAGAACCTACCACCGCTACTTTATACCCAGTAGGCTCAGGTAATTCTGGGATTGATACTGCTCCATTGCTTCTTTCATAATCTGCCGCGAAACGCTCCAGGCTACCTATGGCAACAGGGGTAAACTTTTTAGTCAGTATGCATACCTTTTCACATTGGTCTTCTTGCGGGCATACCCTACCACATACAGCAGGTAGGGCATTGTACTCTTTCAGTTTTTTTGCACTACCTACAAAATCTCCTTCTGTGATAAGTTTAATAAAACCGGGTATATCTATCCCTACGGGGCAGCCCTCGCGACATAAGGGCTTTTTACATTGTAAGCAACGACTGGCCTCCAATTTGGCCAACTCAGGAGTGTAACCCATTGGTACTTCAGTAAAGTTCTTAACCCTTGAATGATGGTCGTGCTCAGGCATGTGTTGTCTAGGAATTTTACCAACCTTCTTTAAGTCATGACCTTCTTCGCAAATGATAGGGTCTGTCATCTCGGTACCTCCTGGAACCTTTGAGCAAACTTTTGGTTCCACTCCTGTTCCTGCTCTGTATAAGTCTTGAGCCTTTTCATTAACTCCTCGTAATCCACTTGGTGGCCGTCAAACTCTGGGCCATCTACACATCCAAAGCGGGTTACCCCCTCCACAGTCACACGGCATGTGCCACACATACCTGTGGCATCCACCATAATGGGGTTCAGGCTAACAATGGTCTTTATCCCATAGGGCTTCGTAAGTTTGCTCACCGCAGCCATAAGGGGTACTGGTCCCACACAAACTACGAGGTCTATCTTTCGGCCCTCATCAATTAGTTTCTGCAACAATTGAGTGGGAAAGCCATGAAACCCATAAGAACCATCATCCGTAGCAACCAACAGTTCCTGGCAGATTTTCTTCATCTCGTCTTCAAGGATTATAAGGCTTTTATTACGTGCACTGATGATAGCAATTACATGATTACCTGCCTTATAAAGGGCCTCTGTGATGGGTCTTCCCAGTGCGGTACCTAATCCCCCTCCGATAGAGACAACAGTTCCATAATTTTCAATATGCGTGGGATGGCCCAATGGGCCCGCCACATCCAATAGGTAATCCCCCACCCTGAGGGTGCCCAATTGCTTAGTGGTATAACCCACAGTTTGAAATACTATGGCAATAGTTCCCGCTGCCGGGTCCGCATCAGAGATAGTCAAGGGTATACGCTCCCCCTCCTCATCTATCTTGAGGATGATAAACTGACCTGCCTTCCTTTTCCCGGCAATCTTTGGGGCCTCTATCACAATGCGGTATATGTTTTCCGCTAACTTCTCTTTTGCTACTATCTTAAACATCTGATTCTACTCTAAAAATTTCATTGCAAAACACAAATTTTTATCATATCAAATAAAAACCTAATTGCAAGTGGTTACAATCACGAAATGAAGCGCAAGGCTAAAAGTTTTGACTTGGGATACAGGTAGTGTTATAATTTTTTAATGAAATGAGGGAAATATGAGTACAACAATATTTAACAGCATAAAGGAATTATTAGAAAAAGCAAACAGGCCTTTGTTAACAACTCACGTTCGTTCGGATGGGGACGCTATCGGCTCACAGCTTGCTTTATACCACGCACTGAAAGACAAGGGCAAAAATCCTATAATTATTAACGATTCTCATATCCCAAAGGTCTTCAAGTTTCTCGTCAAAGAGCCCAACTTAAGTTTTATAGCAGGGAAATCTTTAGAGGGAGAAGAAGGTAAGGCTCTCATGGCCTCAGTAGGGGAATTTGATTTAGCTATTTCGGTTGATGCACCTACAAAAGAAAGGCTAGGAAGCGTAGGTCAATTCTTTTTGGATTCCATTCCTTCAATAAACATAGACCATCATCTCTGTAATAGTAATTTCAGTACGGTCAATTGGGTGGATGTAAATAGGTGTTCTACTGGAGAGATGGTTTATGAGTTACTCAGGCATATGGGATGTAATATAACCCCGCGTATAGCGGAGGCTTTATATGTAGCTATCGTAACTGACACAGGGCGATTTACTAATCACAATACATCCTCAGAAACGCTCAGAATAGCAGCCGAGCTTATTGATTGTGGAGCTGACCCTACCGAGATAGGTAACCACCTTTACAAAACTAATACCTACGGTCAACTTCTGCTTGCCGCAAAAGCTACGGAGACTATGAAGTTTTTTGCCGGGAAGAAGGTTGCAACAATACATCTTACTAGACAAATGCTGAAAGAGACCCATACACCCGCAATAGACACTCAAGACTTCCCTGATATACCCGCCTCTGTGGAAGGGGTCGCGGTAGGCGTACTTCTTAGAGAACTAGGAGAACCGAATAAGGTAAAGGTAAGCTTACGCGCAAGGGACGGGGTGGACGTAAACCGTGTAGCTCGTAAGTTTGGTGGGGGAGGACACGAAAGGGCCGCAGGCTTTGAACTTACGGGGACTATACATGAGGCAGAAGACATCATAGTTAAAGAGTTAGAGAAGGCTTTAGATGGAATATGTCAAGTGGCCTCAACGGGCTCAAGGCAGTCTTATTAGAAAACAACGCCCCTTTTAAATTATCTGCTAAACTCTCTGGAGATAAATTTCACCATCGGCTTTGCAAGAAGAATTTTTAAAACTTACTAGAGAGTTAAAACAAAAACTCCTCCAGGAAAAAGCCTTCGGCATAGATTTCGTACCCAAAAAACGTCCCACTAAGGATACCCTATCTAGTTGCTATCCGCCTAAGGAAAGGCTAGAACCAGAAGAAATAAAAGAGCCACCCATATCATACTCATCTTCAAAAAAGAAAGAACCCAATAACAGGGTAGAAAAGCTCGCCGAATTAGGAAAGGTAGCCTCTACTTGCATAAAATGCCGTCTTAGCCAATCCCGAACAAAGGTGGTGTTCGGTGTAGGAAATCCCTTTGCAGAGCTAATGTTTATCGGAGAAGGACCAGGCTACGACGAAGACCAACAGGGGGAACCCTTTGTCGGAAAGGCAGGGCAGTTACTTACCAAAATCATAGAGGCAATGAAGCTCACGCGACAGGTTGTATACATCACCAACATGGTAAAGTGCCGTCCACCGGAAAACCGTACACCTAGACAGGACGAGATGTTTGTATGTTTTGAAAACTACCTCAAATGGCAGATAGATTGGATAAAACCAAAATTTATCTGTTCCCTGGGAAACTGTGCTACTCAGGGATTGCTTAATACTAAACAAACCATAACTGCACTCAGGGGCCGATTTCATGAGTACAACGGCATAAAACTTATGCCAACCTTTCACCCTGCCTATCTCCTTAGAAACCCCCAAGATAAACCCAAGTGCTGGCATGACATGAAAAAAATAATGAAAGAGCTAAATTTAGACTAATCCTCTTTTTGATTCCTCTTTCTTATCCTCTATTTCCTACCCCTCTGCTCATTCGCTATCTATTTATCAAAAGAATTTGCAATCTTTTGTTACACTCTGTTATCATCTTGCACTAATATCTAGAATCACGTCTCTAAATACACGAGCCGTAGTTACAATGAATATCGGCATACCCTGTGAGATTAAGGAAGGAGAAAGACGAGTAGCTATAATCCCTACTATGGTTGGGGAGTTATCTAGACTAGATGCTAAGGTGTTAGTGGAGACAGGTGCAGGAAGTAAAGCCTATTTTCCCGATAAAGAGTACAGGGATAATGGCGCAGAGATAATATCCGATGCCAAACTTCTCTATAAAGAATCTGATGTCATCCTCAAGGTTCAACCACCTGTATTTAATGAACCTCTTAATATCCATGAGTTAGATTTAATGCGAGAAGACATCATCCTGATTGGACTCCTTTCCCCTGTAACCAATCGTGAACTCATTGAAAAACTTCTAACAAAAAGGATTACAGCGTTTTCAATGGAGTTAATGCCACGGGTTAGCCGTGCCCAGCCTATGGATGCACTAACCTCTCAAGCTACTGTGGCAGGTTATAAGGCGGTACTGGTGGCTACTCAATACTGTGGTAAATTTTTCCCGTTGCTGATGACCGCTGCCGGGACTATTACCCCAGCCAATGTGTTGGTCGTGGGTGCAGGGGTGGCTGGTCTTCAAGCTGTTGCTACCGCTAAGAGGTTAGGAGCCAAGGTAGAGGCATTTGATACGCGCCCAGCCGTAAGGGAACAAGTAGAAAGCCTAGGGGCACGTTTTGTGGAGATGGAACTCCCTAAAGAGGCAGAGACCATCGGGGGTTACGCCAAGGAGATGTCCCCAGAGTTTATTAAAAAAGAAAGGGAGGTTATTGGCTCCAGATTACCTAAGACCGATGTTGTAATAACTACCGCTTTCGTGTTCGGTAAAAAGCCGCCAATATTAATTACCGAAGATATGACTAAAACTATGCGTGAGGGTTCTGTAATTGTAGACCTGGCGGCTGAACAAGGTGGAAACTGCGAGCTAACTCAACCGGGTGAAGTAGTACAAAAATACGGCGTTAACTTTTGTGGGCCTTTGAATTTGCCTTCCTCCTTACCCGTTCATGCCAGTCAGATGTACTCCAGAAATATCACCAATTTTGTAAAACACCTATTTAAGGCGAAGGGCTGTGAAATAGATTTTACCGATGAGATTACTCGCAGTTGTTGTACATGTAGAAACGGAGAGATAGTGAGTGAAACAGTAAAGGGGGCGTTTTCCAGTGGAGAGTAATGTATGATTGACCCATTGCTTTTTTCTATTTATATCTTTATCCTTGCAATCTTCGTGGGGTTTGAAGTAATCAGTAAGGTGCCACCCCTCCTTCATACACCACTTATGTCGGGTGCCAATGCAATCTCAGGCATTACACTTGTAGGTGCCCTAATTAGTGCAGGTGCTGGGCAGAGTAACATCAGTACACTCCTGGGGTTCATTGCGGTGGTACTTGCCACTATAAATGTGGTAGGGGGTTTTGCAGTAACAGACAGGATGTTAGAAAAGTTTAAGAAAGGAAAATAACAGCCTGTAACTCCTGTGCTATGAATATAATTACAAATCTTGCCTATCTTGTTGCCGCTACGCTTTTTATCTTTGGCTTAAAAGGGTTAAGCTCTCCTAAAACAGCCCGATCTGGAAACTTCTTAGCCACAATAGGCATGCTAATCGCCATCGTTATTACACTTTTTGACCGCCAGATTCTGGATTTCACATATATAATCACTGGTATAATCATAGGTAGCGCTATCGGTGGTATCGCAGCGCGGTGGGTTCCGTTAACAGCCATGCCACAAATGGTAGCTGCCTTTAACGGCTTCGGTGGTGGCGCATCAGCTCTTGTTGCCCTTGCGGAGTTCCTTCGCATGACCCAATCCCCCACAGTAGAGGTAAGTATTACCCTGGTACTAAGTTTGTTGGTGGGGACCTTAACCCTTGCAGGTAGTGCAATAGCCTTTGCCAAACTTCAAGGACTTCTGCGTGGTGTACCAATAGTATTCCCCTTCCAGAATACTTTGAATTTAATATTGCTACTGGCGACTATTGCTACCGGGGCTATGTTTGTAGTGGGACCCACCACTTTTTCTAAGGCGGTTGCGATAGCAATTGGTGGTTCAATATTAGGTGTATTGACGGTTATACCGATCGGTGGGGCAGATATGCCCGTGGTGATTTCGCTACTTAACTCCTATTCGGGAGTGGCGGCTGCAATGACAGGTTTTGTGCTCTCCAATAGTGTGCTTATAGTAAGTGGGGCACTGGTGGGGGCTGCGGGTTTTATCCTGACCACCCTGATGTGTAAGGCAATGAATCGTAGCCTTAGAAACGTGCTTTTTGGTCGGGTGGGGGTGGAGGTAGTAGCGGCAGCCGAAGAACAACGTACTGTGATAGCACATACACCTGAGGATGCGGCTATTATGCTTGAGCGTGCCCATTCAGTAATAATTGTGCCGGGTTACGGACTGGCCGTGGCACAGGCGCAGCACGTCTTACAGGAGGTAGCCTCTCTACTGATTAGAACGGGCATAAAGGTGCGATATGCTATCCATCCGGTGGCTGGGCGGATGCCAGGGCATATGAACGTCCTGCTGGCGGAGGCCAATGTCCCGTACGACCTGCTTTACGAAATGGATGCCATAAATGAGGACTTTAAGGAGACCGATTTAGTACTGGTGGTGGGTGCTAACGATGTAATCAATCCTTCCGCCCGTTATAAAAAAGGCTGCCCACTCTACGGTATGCCCATTCTGAACGTGGACCAGGCTGGTACAGTAGTAGTCCTGAAGCGAAGCCTGAGGCCGGGATTCTCCGGGGAGGATAATGACATATTCTACATGGAAAAGACCTTGATGGTCTTCGGCGATGCCAAAGAGACGTTAACAAAGATTGTAGGCTTGCTGAAGGAAGGTTAAGCTGGACTGGGTCTTACCTCTACGGAGACGTTTTTTCATCCCAGAATCTCCTTAACCAACCCATCAATCTCCTCCAACTCCCCCTTCAGCATCTGACGCACCATGCCACGCAACCTGCCGATGCTTTTAACACTACCCACCCCACCCCCTGTGAGCCACCGTTCCACCTTTTCACTGCACCTTTCCCCCAACTCCGCCAAACGAAGATGGATCCTATTATCCGAGTCAAACTGAGGAATGGGTAGTTCAAGTGGTTTTTTATGGATGTCACGAGGTCCCCACAAACCTCGGCTTTGCATTGGCTTTATACGTTTATCAATGAGAGGTGAATTGAAGAAGGCGACTAAAAAGAAGGCTTCATTCTTTTCAAATAGTTCAGAAAAATAGGTCTTTGTATCTGCTACGAATCCTTTTGCATCCATATTCTGCCCGTTGATTTCAAATCTTATTAGCCTATTTTCCATCATAGTTGCCGTTAAAAAAGTACCCGAAGTATTGTAAACGACCCGATACCTTGCACTTGGATTCTGTGCAGTCAATTTCCTGCGATAATCCAGCCAGCCTAGGGCGGTAATCCGTTCCGCCTTTGAGCCTCGTCTTCCTGTCCATTCCCTCTCTACCCTTTCTATCCAGTTGGCGAGGTGGAGGAATCCCCTCTTGCGGGCCTCTTCTGCGTCAATCAGCCTATAGTGGTCTACTTCTGGCTCAATAGGTAAGACAACAAGGCGGCAGTCAAGGTGTCCAAAGGGGACTAAATCGGTGGAAAGCAGGGTGGCATAGAGGAATCGTCCCTCAACTGTACCCTCAAGATGGACATCTTTATATGCCTCCTTTGCCTCTTCCATCGCACGTTCTGCCGTCTCAAGGGGAGGTAAATCGGGATTGAATCCAAGCGGTGAGGGCTTCACCTGCACGAACCAGAAAGAACGGGGCACAATAGTAGCACCCTGGGCAAAACGTTCCTTGTAAAAACTTGCTTTATGTGCACCCAACCCGTTCTCTTCAGACCAAAAGGAGCGCCTTCCTCTTTCATGTAACGAGAACTCAACGTCTTTCACAGTTAGTTTGTCTTCAGCCTCTGCCAGTGAGGCATTCTTACGTTCAAGACTTACGCTAAGTATTTGCCCTGCTATCGGATACTTTATCGTCTCGGTCTTACCCTTATCTGCTATCAAAACACAGGCGGGTACATTAAACAGTGGAGACACCTCTTCGCAATCCCAAATCTCACGCCAGGCGAGGTTTTTACCTTCCTCCTCACTGAGCCTAAAGGAGCGTTTGCGCAGTCCATCGTGCTGGTCAGCGCTGAACAAACTCCTGGGCAAAACGAATGCAATCCCACCCCCAGTTTTTAGATACAGGTCTGCCGCCCGCACAAGGAAAAGTGTTGCCACCTCAAGATGGGTAATGAGATGTCCGCGTCCTGTGAGCAATCTATAATTCTTTGTGATTTGCCTCTTAAGAAATGCCTGGTATGTTGGCTCCATAAAGCGGAAGGCAATCCAGGGCGGATTGCCCACGATGAAATCAAACTTGCGTTTAAAGAATAGGGGTTTGTAGATATTTTTCAGTACAAAGGCCCAGATGGTATCTCGGTTAGCGTCAATGAAATATTTAAGCTCTTTAACAATCTTAAAGAGTGCAGTAACAAGCTGGTCGCTATCAGCCCTAGGAAAATGTTGAGCGGTGAGGAAATTTCTGAAGGTTTTAATGGCGATAGGTTTGCCCTTGTTTTCTTGTGCAAACATCTTAGCCAGTTCAATCGCCTGGTCGTACAGGCCGAGGTTCTCAAGTAACGCCATGTCTACGTAGATGTCTCTAGAGTCTAATGTTATTACGTACTCTGCACCTATCATGATTTGCTCTGGCAATTTGAGTGTGTCAGCAAGATAAATGGGGATGGTAACCGTACCTTTTCGTCTCTTTAGCAAATCGCCGAGAGCAAGGATGTAGTTGGTCTTGGCGATTATTACGGCCAGGGGGTGGACGTCTACGCCATACACTGAATCAAGGATATGGTGGAGGGTGGTGGGAGAATCTCCCATCCTCAGGCGCTTTTCCTTTACAGCTAAATAAAGGAACGTACCTGAGCCACAGGCGGGGTCAAGGACTGACCCCTTGGGATTGGTGTCAAGTAAGCTGTTTATCATCCTGTGGGCCAGCCAGTCTGGGGTGTAGAACTCGCCAAGGTCGTGGCGTGTCTGGGGGTCAACCAGCTCCTGATACAGCGATTTTAATACGTCCTCTGAGAGTTCACGGAGGTTATAGTTTTGAAGGAGGCTGAACAGCCTCCGTATTACACCCACACCAACCCTAATAGCCTCCGTACGTGCAAGCCATGAGAAGAAATCCTCCTCAATAAAGTTCTCTATGCCCTGGGCCTTGAAGAGCTGACCCTCCAGCATCTGGACAATTTGAGTTTCACTGGGCAGGCTTTTGCTTTCGCTGATACGCACCCATGCCATGAGCTTTGCTAATGTGGCCAAATAAGTATGGCGTATGAATAGTTCATCCCCCGCCACCTCACTCCCGTAGACTATGCGGAGGTATTTTTCCCAGCCCTCGTAGATTACCACAAATTCGCTCTTTGACTTAATCTCCTGCCAGAGCGTGAGCAGGGCGTGGGTGGTGGTCTTAAAGGCATGGCTCTTGGGACCAAAATCATGCTCAATCTCCTCAGTTCTGGGATGCAAAACCTCTTTACGCAGGAAGTAGCGGTCCAACCAATAAAAGACCTCCTCAGGTTTGGACTTATTCCAATCTGCCTCTTCAAGTGGTTCAAGGTAAACTTCCTCTGGGGATACCTCTTTTGCCTTTGGGTTAGAGAGTGTTGGGGAATAGGTAAAAAAGCGGACTCCATCCGCAGCAATGCAAAGGTAGGGTGAACGGACCTCGGGGGATTCTTGAGACCAGAGGATAGCGGTATATTTACGGAGCTGTTCTTCAGCCTCGGAGCGCTTCTTAGGTATATTGCCCTCAAACTCTATGATGATGTTACCAAAAAGGTTATCGACTTTGCCCTTAAGTATACAGTCCTTTTTTGTGGCCTTTATAAATTTTTCCACACCTGTTACATAAGACTCTATAAAGTCTGGTGAAATCTTAAGGAGTTCCTGAAGGAGCAAGGTAAAGCGATGGGAGCGGGCCGTCTCGGCGCGGAGAGGCTCTATTTCCTTTAGATACTTTTGGATTGTTTCTTCCCACAGTACATGGCGTGTTTCAGGCATGCGTATGGGTTTTTCAGTAAGCTTAGTCCGTTTGTTCATTAGATTGATTTCTTATTTTGAGACTCAGGCGTCGTGCCACTTCAAAGGCGGCCGCAATTCGGATAATTTTTACATCCGATAGACCCTTGATTCCGAGTAACTTCTCAAGGGGTTGATTAGTGAGGTCCTCAAGCGAGCCAAACTTCAGGAGTATTTCCTCTGCTATTTTCTCAGCAGGTTTTCCGGGAATACCGGTTGAGATTAAAATGGCAAGAAGTTCTTTATCTGTGAGGCTGTCTGCGCCTTGTTCCCTTAACTTTCCACCGGGATGTCTCCATTTAGTGGTCAATTACCCTTTCCTCCTTCCAAAAATCTACATCTCCTCCGGTGTCTCCATGCCCAAAAGGTGGAGGCCGTTTCTTAGCACCTGTCTTGTGCAATCGGCAAGGAGGATTCTGGCCCTCGTTAGTTCTTCATTCTTGCTTACTATCCGATGGTGGTTATAGTAACGGTTAAATATGCTGGCAAGTTCTATCAGATAGTTACAGAGGACTACTGGCTCATGGGTTTCTGCCGCTGTTTGTATACTTTTGGGGAAGGATTCTAACTTTCTTGCCAATAGATACTCGTCTTTTTCCCGCAGGAGACCAAAATCTACCTCACTTTCCACAACTTTCCCATACTTTCTCATAACACTGCAAAGCCTGGCATGGGTGTACTGGAGGTAAGGGCCTGTTTCACCATCAAAATTTAACACCTCTTTCCAGTCAAAGAGTACATCCCTGGTACGCCTACTGGAGAGGTCAGTAAATATCACGGCGCCTATACCCACCTGGCGGGCAATTTCGTCTTTATGGGGCAGGTTGGGATTTTTTTCATGAATTATTTCTTTGGCCCTTTCAACAGCTTCCTTGAGCACCTCTTCAAGCAAGATAACTCTCCCTGCCCTTGTGGACATCTTCCCCTCTTTAAACTTTATAAGCCCAAAGTCCACATGTACACAATCCTTTACCCAGGGGTAACCCATGAGTTCAAGCACCTTAAAGAACTGTCTGAAGTGAAGTTTTTGTTCTGAGCCCACTACATAGAGCATCTTAGAAAATCCAAACTCCCTGGCCCTGTATTCTGCCGCAGCAATATCACGTGTAGCGTATAGAGTGGCTTCGTCTTTCTTCTTTAAGAGGCATGGGGGCATATTGTATTCATCTAAATTCACCACCAGAGCATCCTCACTTATAGTAGCAAGGTGCGTTTTCTTTAACCTTTCAATGGTGTCATCTATCATCTCATTGTAGAAACTCTCTCCCGTGTAGTAATCAAATTTTATTTTCAGGGCACGATAAACCTTATCAAATTCTTTCAGGCTTACTTCCCTAAAGTGCTCCCAGAGTCGTTTGGCCTCCGGGGCACCTTTTTCTAGTTCCCTGAAGGCCTGGCGGGCTTGTTCTTCTAATGAAGGGTCTTTCTTTACTTCTTCATGGAACCTGACGTAAAGGCCATGCAGGGCATCCACAGGGTTTTCCCTAAGCATATCCTCGTTACCCCACTTTTTATAGGCTACTATGAGTTGTCCGAACTGTGTGCCCCAGTCACCCAGGTGGTTAATCCCTACACACTGGTAGCCCAATGCCTTGTAAAATCTATAAAGGGCATTACCAATAACAGCGGAGCGCAGGTGGTGAACCGCCAGATGCTTTGCGATATTAGGAGAGGAGTAATCTATTACTACCGTCTTACCTTTACCCACATTACTGTGCCCATAGTGGTTGCCCTCCTTATGCACTTTCTGGAGTATCCAGTGCATGAGTTCAGTATGGTGTACAAAGAAGTTCAGGTAGGCCCCTTCGGCCTTTACTTTTTTTATTACTCGGCTGGCTAATAGGGCTTGCTCTAACTCCTGGGCTATCTGGTTAGGTGGCTTACCAAGTTTCTCTTTAAGGGAAAAGCAAGGAAGTGTATAGTCACCCATGTCTGGGTTAGGAGGCTGGTCTATAAGGGGGAGTATATCTCCTTCTTCTAGCCCTGTATGGGTCTTTACGTGGTGGACAATTTCTCTAAGGAAGAGGTTTTCTTTTAACAAGATATATCCTAATTTTTGTTTTTCAGCTCAAAAGAGACGTCTCATTCAAGTTATGCCGGAAAATGATAAGAACCACCAACTTCTTTCTTGATTTTCTAGCACAGAGGTAACATCTGTTAAGGACTTTAGCGTTTTATATCTGCTTTGAGAGGTATTTCTCTATGGAATTAATGAAATCTTCCGCTTGATTTAGTATTCTTTCTACCTCAGTTTTGGTGATTGTGATTTCATAGCTATAGTCTCCTATGGACCTCTTATCAAAGGCCTCCCGAAGCCATTCGTGGAGCCTTGCAGGCAGTAATCCTTCTTTTACAAAGTGCTGCCCGAAGGCCGCTATAATTGCGCCGTGGCTGGAAAATGACAAATCTTTAGTGAGCAACAGGGCCTCAGTGAGAT
The DNA here is from genome assembly GCA_051388875.1 of Candidatus Brocadiia bacterium JP1. Lineage (GTDB taxonomy): Bacteria > Planctomycetota > Brocadiia > Brocadiales > Bathyanammoxibiaceae > JBMFFR01. The sequence goes on from JBMFFR010000004.1 coordinate 67,298, forward strand.
AAAACATGGCATAGTAAGCACGGGAGACGGCAAAGTCGTAATCGCCCCTTTTGTAAATCTCTTTTGCGAGGTTTAGACTCCTACGCCCTTTTTCTACTAGTTTATTGATGTCATTGGTCATGCAACATTCCGGCCCTCTTTTCTGATGTTAAGGATAAAAGGGCTTCTCCCCCTCTCTAGATCTGCCTTTTTAATCGGGAGAGCTGATATTACGATGTCGTATTCCAGGGATATTGCGCCAGCAATAGGACTTATATTATGAAATTCTTCCCAAAAATCCTTAAAATCCTTAAGTACTATTAGCAGGTCAATATCCGAACCATCTTTGGCTTCTCCACGGGCACGAGAGCCGTAGAGTATAACGCTAGCCAGGTGCTCTCCGTAAAGATTTCTTAATCTATCACAAAAGGTCTTTAAGGCATCCTGCCAGCTCATCCGTTCACCTTACCAGTCTTCTATGTGGATAATTAAGATTTTAATTGGAGGCCGATTGCCTCCTTTACCGCTTGCATAGTCTGCCTGGCTATTTCCTGGCAATGTTCTGCCCCCTTTTGTAAAATCTCTACGACATAGCCCGGGTTCTCAAAAAGAGATATAGCCTTTTCCCTAATGGGTCTCAGCTCTTTTATTATATTGTCTGAGAGGCATCTCTTACACTCAAGGCATCCTATCCCTGCGGTCCTACATCCGTTAGCTGACCATTCTATCTCCTGAGGGCTAGAAAAGTGTTTATGTAAGGCATATATATTGCACTTATCTGGGTCACCTGGGTCGCTCCGCTTCTTACGGTTTTCGTCTGTTACAGCGACGGAAAGTTTCTTCCAAATACTTTCAGGGGACTCAATGAGGGATATATAGTTATTAAGACTTTTGCTCATCTTGTTTTTGGCGTCAAGGCCCATAATCCTGGGGGCGGTGGAAAGGAGTTCTTGTGGTTCGGGAAACAGGTCACCGTAGCGTGTGTTAAACTTTCTAACTATTTCTCTGCAAAGTTCTATGTGCTGAATCTGGTCTTCGCCTACCGGGACTACCTCCCCCTTATAGAGCATGATATCGGCGGCTTGAAGGACAGGGTAACTAAAGAGCCCAGCATTAACATTCTCCTTGTGCTGACGTGCCTTGTCTTTGAATTGCGTCATCCTCTCTAGATGTCCAATGGGAGTAAGGGTATGGAGAATCCAAGCTAGTTCAGTATGCTCGGGGACATGGGACTGTAAGAACAGAGTAGAATGATTGGGGTCAAGCCCAGCTGCTATGTTTACCGTAGCAACGTGGAGTATGTTTCGTGGCATACTCTGTGGGTCTTGTGGTACCGTAATGGCGTGGTAATCCACTATAGAAAAAATGCAGTCATATTGGCCAAGCAGGCTCACCCAATTTTTTATTGCCCCAAGATAGTTACCTATATGGACTTCACCGGTGGGCTGGATTCCACTAAAGAGGCGTTTCTTCATATTTTAATCTGGTGTACCGGGCTTTAAAAACTCCGTCTGGCCGACACATAATTTCTACGATTGAGCACTTAAAGCCAATTCTATCAAACAGATAGGCCCTTTCAAGTACACAAGTTAAGAAAGATGGCAGTCCTAAAAACGGGAAAAACTAGTCCTAAGTCTTTTATTGCGCATAGGTTACGCTAATCTTGTTAAGCCCCTGCTTGGCCGCTCATCCGTAATCCCATTACATGTTGGTCAGAATTTGAAAGTTAGGGTGAAAAATTTGCAAAATTGCCTATTGAAAATTTTGAATAATATATAACTTCTGCACACCTCTTTCTGTAAAAAATTATTGCATTTAGGTTGGACGACAAGCTAAACCTAGAAACCCAGAAGATTCTCGTTTTGTGGCAATTACATAACATATTGTTAACAAACGACTTAACAACAAAGATTCTTATTGAGAAATAGGATTCAATTCTGGCACATACTTTGCTACTTAAGAATCAACAGGCTGGAGGCGAATATAAGATGCTAAGACATATATCTAGGTTTTTGGTGTGTTTATTTACATCAGTTTCGTTAGCCACACCCCTATGGGCAGAATATTCAAATATAGAGGCAAAAAAACATTACGAAAAAGCTTTAAATTATATAAAGCATGGTTACCCGGACCTTGTTATAAAAGAGATGGAAAAGGCGGCAAAGCTTGAGCCTGAAGTGCCAGACGCCCACAGGTACCTGGCTGTGGCTTACTCCGTGAGGTTAGAAATACATAAAGCTATAGACGAATACGATAAATTATTCAAGGCACATCCACATTTGAGAGAGGTTCCGCCTATACAAGCTCCCTGGCTTGAACAGGAAGAGGTCAAGAGAATCTTTGCGGAACTCCACAGGGAGCTAGAACTACTTTGTGAGGGAGAATCGCAGGATGCCGCAGTACATGCAGTATTAGGATGGCTCTACGGGGTGAAAGGGAAACTAGAAGAGGCATATAAAGAGCTAGTTCTTGCCAAAAAAGTAGCCCGCTCTTCATATGTATATGAATTTAGTAAAGAAAACAAAACCATTGCTAATCTTCTGTTGGAACTGGAAACTGCGATGCACAGCAGCCCATCATTAGCAGAGACACAGGCCGACCTCCTTCTCTTCGTACTTAATGTTAGTGGGTTCTAATCGCCCAGGGGCAAAAATATCTCCTAGCACTATCAAAACCCAAAGAGGTGGAAGCGTTTTATCAGTATGCAGGAATTTATTATAAGTGCCATAACCATTATGAAAATGGAGCCAATCATAACTATGCGGAATGTTTTTTGTTCCACTGTAGTTCCTAACTTGACCTTGCCTTCTGTAGACTTTTAGGTACGTAAATGCAATATGGCTCTTCAGCCATATAGTCACCTGCCTGATAGAATGCCCTAGCCCGACAGCCTTCGCAGACCTTCTTGTATTCGCATGCTCCACACTTACCCCCTAATAGGTCGGGGTTGCGGAGTTTAGCGAAGACCTCGGAGGTGCGCCAAATCTCAGCAATACTCTTTGTCCTCACATTTCCAGAGGTAACCGGAAGGTATCCACAGGGGAAGACCTCTCCTTTATGAGATATGAAGCAGACCCCAGTCCCAGCCAGACAGCCTTTTGTCATTGCAGCCATTGAGGGATGGCCCCCGTGGCCATGTGCTGTTGTTTTGCCAGTTAAGTGGGGGTCATTTATAGGTGGCATCCCGCCTGGATGACCAGCAACATCATCCTCTTTCGCCCTTTGTCTCATTATTCTAAAATAATGTGGCGCGCATGTGGCCTTGGTCTGTATTTTGGCCTCCCTAGCGAGGTCATAAAAGAGATTGAGGGTTTCTTCATATTTTTGGGCTGAAAGCATCTGGTCTTCTGCTATTTCAACCCCGCAACCCACCGGTACCAACATAAAAATGTGAAGGGCATCTGCCCCAAGCTTCAGGGCAAGTTCATAAAGGTCCCTAAGCTGGTGCACATTATGGTTGGCGATTGTAGAGTTTATTTGCAAACTCATGCCCAACTTTTTTAATGTTCGGAATCCATAAAGGGCCTTCTCAAAAGAGCCGGGTATCTTACGAAACTCGTCATGAATCTTTGCATCCGCCCCGTCCAAGCTTATGGATACCCTTTCAACGCCTGCTTCTACAATTTTTTTGGCAATACGTTCGTCAATCAATGTGCCATTAGTAGCCAGTGCTACCTTCAGGCGTCCAGTATTGGCTGCGTGACGGGCTATCTCAAAGATGTCGGGGCGATAAAGAGGTTCTCCGCCGCTCAAGACCAGTATCGGGCTTCCCATGGTGGCCAAATCATCTATAAAACGGAAGGCCTCCTGAGTTGTGAGGTCTTCTTTAGCAAGTTCCTTGGCTACATCAAGCCTGCGGCAGTGAATGCATTCTAGATTGCAGGCTACTGTACTCTCCCAGAAAAGGAGTCTGAGTTGGTGTTTTTCCATAGGCCTTCCTGCTGCATGTACTGGCACACTGCCATGCTTACCCGTATGTACCACTGAAGCAGATTCACCCTGTATAGAATTGGCAAATCTGTCTTTATCTTTGACAGACATTAAAACCCTCCTCAACTAACAAAAAAACTTTAAGTTTGAAATTTGCAATCTACAATTTTTAGATGACATAGTTATAACTGATACACTATCAGTGGCTTATACTCTTCAGGCTCCACCACCAAAACCTATAGCGATCTTAGTACCTTCAACTATCACTGGAACTTCTCTCCTGCCTTTTGAGTACTCTAGCATCTTCTGCATGTTGTCTTTACTTCTTTTCACATTTATGTACTCAAAGGGTACACCCCTCTTTGTGTAGTCTTCTCTTGCACCTGTTGTATAAGGACAATCATCACTGCCGAAGATAAGCACCTTGTCCATAACTGCCCTCCTCCAAATTTTTAGTGCTTGCGCCACAGGATAGCAAGACCAATCAGTACTACTATCCCTATCCATACTTGAGCCATTAAAGTATAAGCCACTAGCGCCACGAATAATTTTCCCATAGGGGAACTGTTCCAAAGGCTATAAACCGACCGATAAACAAAGTTCCCTTCTGCCTGTGGGGGTTTCTTCGCGACTCTAACGGGAGGTGTGGCTTTTTTAACAAGCGGTCTTTCCGCTCCTACCGTCTCCTTTCTCTCAGTAGGTCTTGCCCTTTTAAGGACTTCTTCTGGTAGTTTCCTTTTAGCTGCCTCTCTAGCTTCGGTAATACCTTCCGCTTTTCCTTCCTCAATCCTAGACACTCTAGGACGTTCTCCAGTCGGTGTGGGCCTTACTTCTGTAGGCGTTTCCCGTTCAGGCTTCTTCACTGTGGGTCGTGTGGGGGTCCCTTCTACCTTAGTTTCTAACCTCTTCGTAGTAGGTTTAGGGGCTTCAGCAGGCTTGGGTGCAGCAGTAGCCTTTGGCGCTTCTGTGGCCTTTTCAGCGGGCTTTTGGGCGCTGAGTTGGGTGTACAGTTTAAATTCCTTTTCAGCCTCTTCGTTTTTACCCACTCTCCTATAGGCTAATGCCAAGGCATAGTGTGCTTTAGGGAAATCGGGTTTAATTTTAGCGACTTCTTGATAATGACTTATAGCTCTATTAAAATCTCCTTTTAGAAAGTAGGAATTACCCAATCCAAATAGGCTAGCCGCATCCGTTGGGTCATGTTCAACAGCCCTCTTAAACTCAGAAATGGCATCGTCATATTTGCCCTGTTTATAAAACTCATGCCCCTGGGCATAATGAGATCTAGCGTCGTCGCTCAAGTCATGTTGGGCATAAACCTGCGGCGCTAAGAAAACAACAAATGTAAAAGTAATTAATAATTTGAAAATCATCCTAATCCTCTAAAGCCTCTTTAAGGGCCTCTAAAAATAGCATACCATATTCCTTACTAGGTTCAATAGCCCCACTTTCAAACCATTCATTAAAACCATATATAGAAACCCACTTGCTGCCCGCTTCCGCTAGCTCTCTTGATATCCTGATAGACTCCTTAAAATTCTTTGGATGCATCTCCATTAATCGGTTCTGACCAAACTTAAAGCCTTTGTCATCAAATCCTGGTAAGGCCCCTGGAATAAAAGTGAACCCGAGATTCTTGGATGCCTTCTGCCATAGCCCGTAACCGTAGGTAACATGGTCTAAATATGCCCTCCATGGTTTTTTCTCACCCGCAAGAAAGTCGTCCCCCAGTAAGGGGGCGACTCCATCTACTACTTTTAATAGTGGTTCGTCCTCAAAAAGTCCCTTAGGGTTATAAACATCCTCCCCTAAACTTACCCAGAAAATCTTCTGATTACAGCTCTGTTCTATTTCTTGGAATACCTGTTTGAGCTCAAGGCCTGATTTCTTAAGGAGAGTATCTAAGGTTGCTTTAGTCCTCCATATCATTATTACTGGCTTCCCCTGGAATTTGAAATAACTGGGGTGGTTAAAATAGTTCTGGTTGGCGTATAGAAGGTCTTCGGTGAAGGCTTTTCTGGGGTCGTAACCTAACTGCTCTGCCTCTGCCAGCAGGGCCTTTTCTGTTTCATAGACTAAGAGAAATCTCATCTTGCTAATTGAAGGAGCACCGAGCAGTCCTTTTCTTAAGGCCAGGTCTATATCATCATTATCCAAAGAGGCATCTCTCCGCCCTGGTCCTGCCCACGAAACTTCCAAAAGATCTATACCATACTGGCCTGCCCACTTAATGTGTTGCTCAGCTACTTCTGAATTCATAGAGTTGTATTCACCTAATTCCGGTGTCAGGCTATGGCCCAACCCCCAGGTATTTTTCTCTTCAGGTAATAGACCCCACCAAAGATAATAAAGAGCACCCACTGTTAATTTCTTCGGCTCTTTTGCTTCAACTATCTGGAGCATGGAGGTCATAAAAGTCAGAAGCAATACCAGCCTCTTTAAATGCCTTGTTAGCATAAATATTTTATACACGGTAGGGCATACAAAGTACACCATTTTTCGGGGTAATGTCTTGGGTATTAGTACCTTATTTTAACCCCAACATCTCATAAAGGAGAGGAAAATTTATTTCCCTATCAATTACTTCGCGGATCTTTGGAAGTTTGGCCTCACTCCATCTTTGCAAGTGACTAGAGATACTTTCGCAAGATTCTACCGTAGTAGCAGTATCGGATTTTACCACTATTACCGGTATATGACTTTCTTTCGCCCGTCGGAGGATGGATTCGGTTGGATAAAATCCCCCTGTAAGTATGAGACATCTGGTAGGTGTCTCTAGTGCTGCAAGTTGTATATCACTTCTGTCACCCCCCGTGATAACTGCCTTATTAACCACCCTGCGAAAGTACTTCAGCGCACTCTCAACATTCATTGCACCCACCATTATATGTTCTACTAACTCTTCAAGTTGTTCTTCTCCGTAAAGCAGTTCCCCTCCCAAAGCCTTTACCATCTCACGGATAGGTATAGCTCCTATTAATGGGTCTTTAGGAATTATGCCAAATGTATTAATACTTTTATCTTTGAGGTAGGGCTTTATTACTTCATTTATGTATCTCATTTTAGCAGGGTTAATGAGATTTAAAACTACGCCTAGAAATTTATCCTTTAAGACGTCCTTTGCATAAAGAAAGGTGTCAAGTGCTAAAATCGGATCCTCAAGTTTATCCACCAATATGACTTTTCCCCCGATTTCTTTGGTCAAATCTAAAATAGAAAGGCCAAAAGAAGCACCGCTATGCAATCCCCCTAAGGCATGTATGAGCAGTACGTCTTTATCTCTAGAAAGTGCATTAAAATTTTCTATTATTTTTTGTTTTACAATGGGCGTTTTTTCTCTTAACAGGTCATTAATAGTTTCCGGTGTAATTACTACTGGACAAATAGAGTTTAGAGGTTCTTTAATTCCAATGGCCTTTTTAAGAAAAATGGCGTCTTCATCTAGTAGGGCCCCTTCTACCCTGACAGGTGCAGCCCCCAGAGGCTTGAAGAAACCTACTCTGAAACCATCGTCTCTTAGCCTTAATCCTAGCCCCAACCAGATTAGGCTTTTACCTGAATATTCTCTGACGGAAGAAATAACTACTGGAACCATATTAACCTCCTTTTGGTTCACCGTAATCAGATGCAAGGGTTATCCTCGCATCAATCGCTACGGCACCCTTTGGTAAAACCGTCAAGGGGTTTATATCTATCTCCACAATCTCCGGAAAGTCAATAACTAACTGTGAGAGCCTTTGGAGTCCCTCCACCACTGCCTCAATGTCCATAGGCGGTTCTCCCCTGGCACCCTTCAATACAGAGTAGGCCTTTGTCTCCTTTATCATCTCCCATGCCTCTATGGCAGTAATAGGTGCCACCCTAAAAGACACGTCTCTAAGCACCTCTACGTATATGCCACCAAGACCAAACATAAGCAATGGGCCAAATTGAGGGTCTTTTACGGCACCTAGAATTACTTCCTTGCCCCCCCTGACCATTTCCTGGACAAAGGCCCCTTGAATATGGGCATCGGGCATCCTCTTTCTTACCTTTTCCAACATCCCCTCAAAGGCCTTTCCCACTTCCTCAGGGCTGTTAAGGCCCAGCTTCACACCACCTACATCTGATTTGTGAAGAATATCTGGAGAAGCAACTTTGAGGACTACTGGAAGACCCACTCCCATAGCCGCCTCTATAGCAGAATCCTTGTCTGCTACGAGGTGGCTCTTTGGTAAAGTAAATCCATAGGCGGAAATAACCTGTCTTGCCTCTGCCTCGGCCAGGTTAAGGTAGCCCTCCTGCCGTGCCTTCAGGAATATCTCTCCTGCTGCATCTCGGTCCCCAGAAAAACTTGGTGGACTTTGTAACGACCTTTCCGCTTGTTGTCTTTGTAAATTCATGGCCTTTAATACGTATACTGCCCTTTCAGGGAAGAGATAATTTGGCACTTGATATTTAGCTAACACCTCCACTGCCTCTTTCATGGCTGGCCCGCCCATGAAGGAAGCTAGCACTGTCTTATTCCTAAATGTTCTAGAGAGTTCACCCACTGCCCTGGCTACTTCTTCACCTTTTACGACCGCCTGAGGCGCATTTATAGTAATTACTGCTTGCACATTCTCATCTTGCAAGACTTTTTCCAAAGCCATACGATAGACATCTTCTCGGACGCCCCCCGTAATATCCACCGGATTATAAAAACTGGCAATGGGTGGCAGACAGGCCCGCAGTGCCTCTACTGTCTCCCTGGAAAAGGAGGCCATACGTAAACCTGAACGTTCTACCGCATCAGATGCCAAAATAGCAGGCCCACCAGCATTGGAAAAAATAGCTACCTGTGGTCCGCCTGGGATCTCTTGTGCATTAAAAGCCTGGGCCACACTGAACAGATCTTCCAAAATTTCTACCTTCAATACACCAGATTGTTTCAGTGCCGCACTGAAGGCACTTTCCGAACCAGCAAGACTCCCAGTATGAGAACTTATAGCCCTTGCACCAGCCTCGGTGCTCCCAGACTTTATAATAATTACCGGCTTTTTTCTCGTTACCCGTTTAGCCACCTCCATAAAGGCCTTTCCATCCTTTATCCCTTCTACATAGCCAAGTATTACCTTACACTGCGGGTCGTCTTCAAAGGCCCCCAGTAAATCCACCTCATTAATATCCATATTGTTTCCCATACTTACAAATTTGGAAAAACCTATGTATTGAGTTTGTGCCCAGTCAAGGATGGCTGAACAAAGGGCCCCCGATTGGGAGAAGAAGGCAATATCTCCCTTTGGTGGCGGATTTGCAGCAAAAGTAGCGTTAAGCTTACTATAGGTGTTTACTATGCCAAGGCAGTTAGGTCCTATAACTCTAATATTGTATTTTTTTGCTAACCTGAAGAGTTCTTTTTCCCTTTCAGCCCCTTCTCTACCACTTTCCTTGAACCCCCCACTAATTATCACGACCGAGTCTATACCTTTCTGACCGCACTCCTCCAGGGCCTGGGGGCATAGTGGGGCCGGTAAAATCATTACTGCTAAATCTACTTTGTCCTTTACCTTGTTTACACTAGGATAAGCATTCAGACCAAGGATAGTATCGGCCTTAGGATTTATGGGATAAACCTTTCCCGCAAAGCCGTATTCCAGTATATTCTTCAGAATACTATAGCCAAGTTTGTGTTCTTCCCTAGCTGCACCTATTACGGCTATAGAATCAGGTTGAAAGAAGTGCTCTAGCATAAACTAACGGATTTCTTTAGCCTTTATTTCAGATAAAAGTCTCTTTACATCTTCCTTACGACAGAGTTCGGTACCTGGGGTGAGGGTTGCAGCAGTACCAGCAGCAGTTGCAAACATGGCTGCTTCCATTAAGGTTTTTCCTTGCTCTAGACTAAGCACCAACCCTGCCACGCAGGAATCTCCTGAGCCAACCGGGCTTATTACCTTAACCTTTGGAGGCACACAATAAATTTTCTGTCCCTCACCAACCAATACTAACCCTTTTTTTCCTAGTGTTACTACTACAAGCCCTATGCCTGCTTTATTAAGTTCCTTAGCAAAGGAACCCACATTTTTTAAACCCCTTATCTCTCTTCCTGCCAATCTGCTTAACTCATGGATATTAGGTTTTATGAGATAAGGCTTGGCCTCAATTCCCAGTTTTAATGGTTCGTCATCGGCATCCAGTACCGCTTTGCCCCCTCTGTTGGTAATCACTGTTATCAATTGAGCATAGATGTTAGGGGTTATGCCTCTAGGTAAACTACCTCCCATGACCACAAAGCTAGGAGTCGGGTGCAAGTGTGACACCTTATTATAAATGGCAGCTACGTCTTGAGGCCTCACCTCAGGACCTGAAGCACTAAGCAGCATCTGTTTCCTAGTTGAATAATCTTTTATTATTAGATTGGTGCGTGTTTCCTCAGCTATTGTAACAAAGTCACATGTAATACCCTCGTTAATAAGACGTCCTTGTAGCTCTAACCCGCCAAACCCTCCTGTAAAACCTAAGGCAACACTCCTACCCCCTAATTCTTTTATGGCCCGCGAGACGTCTATACCCTTTCCACCTGCGTAAGTAGTCTCGCTCTTTATACGAACCAGGTCATCAAATTTTAGCTTTTCCACATATACTGCCCTATCCAGGGCAGGATTAAGAGTAAGCGTATATATCATAATTAAGAAGACCCTCTCAATACCTTTATTATTGCCTTTAAAAACTCTGGTAAGTCCGAAGGTATCCTTGAGCTTACCATATTACCATCTACCACCACCACTTTATCTTCGTACAAAGCTCCAGCGTTTTGCAGGTCATCTTTTATAGCAAAAAAACAGGTCATTTTCTTACCCTTTACAATACCAGCAGAGATAGGCACCCAAGCCCCGTGGCAGATAGGGGCGACTATCTTACCGGCCTCCCCCATCTCCTTTACTAGCCTCACCACTTCTGGGTAACGCCTGAGTCTATCAGGGGCATAGCCTCCAGGAATTATTACACCATCAAAGTCCCTCCAATTAACATCTCCCACCTTACAATCCGCTTGCATAGGGTATCCGTGCTTACTATGATACTCCCTCTTTTCAGGACCTGCCACAACCACTTCGGCCCCTTCCTCAAGTAAACGCAATTTGGGATACCACCCTTCAAGATCCTCATAGCTGTCCTCCACAAGAATCAGCATTTTTTTCCCTTTCAACTGCATAGTTTTCTCCTCTTCCAGATAGAGCAATTTATTTTTACCAAACAATCCCTTTAGAAGTTTCCTTGACCATGATTATGTCCGCTGTTATTATAATAGAATAACGATACGTGTATCAAACCTTTCCCACCATGACATATAACCCGAACGAAAGATTAGTTACCCTGAAGGTACCTGCCATGGACTGCCAAGAGGAAGCCCAGATTATAAAAAAGAAGCTTTCTGGCATAAGAGGTGTGCTCCACCTGGACACATTGCTTATCTCCCAAGAGGTAAAGGTAAAGTACGATAGTAATCTAATAGATATTAAAGATATTTTGGGGCTAATACGTGAAACTGGGTTAGAGGCTACACTGCTTGAGACCTGGGTACCCAAAAAGGAAAAGCAAGAAAGGCAAAAACAGCTAATGCTCACTGCATTTTCAGGGCTATTTGCACTGACAGGACTAGCATTGGCCTACAATGGGTTTCCTGTAAAAATAACCATCCCTATATATTTGGCGGCCATGTTTACCGGAGGAACAAGGATGTTCCGCAAAGGGCTCTTAGCAGTGAGGGTACTTTCCCTTGATATGAACACCCTCATGAGCATAGCCGTCATCAGTGCAGCGGCTATTGGAGAATGGGGGGAGGCCGCCACGGTAGTTGCCCTCTTCTCACTTGCGCAACTTTTAGAAACATATAGCTTGGACAGAGCAAGGAACACCCTAAACCTTCTCATGAACCTCACCCCCCAGGAAGCCCTGCTGGAGAGAGAAAAGGTAGAAGTGCTCTTACCCGTCAGCGAAGCCCAAATAGGAGATATACTAATCGTAAGGCCTTCAGAAAAGATACCTTTGGATGGAGTAGTAATAGAGGGTTATTCTTCTGTAAACCAAGCCCAGATAACTGGAGAGTCCACCCCTGTGGAAAAATATTTAGGCTGTGAGGTTTTTGCTGGGACGATAAATAGGGAAGGGGTGCTAAAAATAAAAGTAACCCATTTAGCTAAGGATACCACTCTTTCTCGGATAATCCATCTAGTAGAAGAATGTGAGACCCAAAAGGCCCCTTACCAGAGTTTTGTAGACAAATTCGCGAAAGTATACACCCCGATTGTAATATTTATAGCCTTCTTAGTGGCTACTGTACCATGGGTCCTTTTTGGGATGGATTTTATTCCATGGCTTTATCGTGGATTAGTTTTTCTGGTAATAGCTTGCCCCTGTGCTCTTGTTATAGCCACCCCGGTCAGTCTTCTTTCCGGTATTACTTGTGCCGCACAGCATGGCGTCCTTATAAAAGGAGGCATTCACTTAGAAGAGGCAGGTAGGGTTCAGGCTGTCGCCTTTGATAAGACTGGCACACTTACTAAAGGAATGCCAGAGGTCATTGACATCATACCCATTGATTCCTTATCCCACGATGAACTACTGAGAATAGCAGCGTCGGTAGAGTTCCGCTCCGAGCACCACCTAGCAGGAGCCATCCTCCGAAGGGCCAGAGAAGAAGACCTAAAGCTGCTGGAAAGTACGGATTACAAAACAGTTCAGGGAAAGGGAGCTATGGCAAAAATACAAGGCGAAAACTATTATATTGGAAACTTAAAATTCTTTAGAGAAAAAAAGATATCTACTGAAAAGGTAGAAAAACTGTTATCCATGCTTCAATCGCAGGGAAAAACCGTTATGCTTGTTGGCCGTGAAGATAAGCTATTAGGAGCTATCACAGTAGCCGATGAAGTAAGGCCGGTCAGTAAACCCACACTCAAAGCACTTAAGGAAGGGGGCATAAAAAAAATAGTCATGCTAACGGGGGATAATAAAGGCACGGCTCAGGCAATAGCTAGCAAACTAGCGGTAGACGAATATATGGCGGAACTTTCACCTGAAGACAAGGTAGAGGTGGTAAAACAGCTAACTACAAGATATGGAACTACCGCTATGGTAGGCGACGGGGTGAATGACGCCCCTGCTTTAGCAGTTGCAACAATAGGTATTGCTATGGGTACAGCAGGAACCGACACTGCCCTGGAGACGGCTGATATAGCCCTTATGGCCGATGACCTAACCAAGATACCTTTTGCCCTAGGATTAAGTAGGCAAACCTTAAGTGTAATAAAACAGAATATCGCCTTTGCCATTGCGCTAAAGGCCTTCTTCATAAGTCTAGCCGCAGTGGGTCTAGCTACACTATGGATGGCAGTGGGCGCTGATATGGGTGCCTCATTGCTGGTCATATTTAATGGACTCAGGCTCCTCAGATACACTGCGTAAAAAAATTCCTATATTGTACCCCTTTATGTCATTGCGAAGGGTAACTGCAACTTTTATGTTGCGATATCCTATTTGCAATGACACTTTTTGTGGGTTTTGGTATGTGGCTACAATACCTCGCAACGAAAGGTGGCGCTGGCGTATTTTCCCATTCTAGGGCATAAGGACGGACTGTTAACTAACTTTTAGGGTATCTTGGGGGACAACCTGTATTTCCTAACTTTCATGCCTGGTTCAAAATTTTTAGATTGACTATCTTTTATCCAATAATTATTCTATTGGTTAAACTAGTGGGATAAGTAGACTAAATAGAACTATTTACACTGATAGGCATGCTCCAACTTAGAGAAATAAAACAATTTCTACACTATGCAAAAAATGAGAGCAATTGTATTCCATGAACATGGTGGACTTGACAAACTCCGATACGAAGAGGTAGATGAGCCAAGACCCCAGGCACATGAGGTAAAAATTAAGGTAAAAGCTTGTGGGTTGAACCACCTGGACATATGGGTAAGGGAGGGACTAAGGGGGGCCACCATACCCATGCCCCATATTTTAGGGAGTGAGGTTACTGGAGAAATAACGGAGCTGGGTGCTGGGGTAAAAGATTTTACTGTGGGCCAGAGAATACTCGTAGCTCCTGGCCTATCCTGCCGAGTATGTAAGCATTGCTTAGAAGGCAATGATAGTGAATGCAAGCAATTTAAGATTCTAGGGTATCAGGTGCAAGGGGGATACGCAGAGTATGTATGCGTTCCTGAGACAAACATTATACCCCTTCCGGCAAAGGCAGTATTTGAGGAATGGGCCGCCGTACCTTTGGTGTTTTTGACAGCCTGGCATATGCTTATAGGCAAGGCAAAGCTCAGGCCCGGTGAGAAGGTTTTAGTACATGCTGCTGGTAGTGGTATAGGGAGTGCGGCCGTACAAATAGCCCGCCTTACAGGGGCTACTGTATTCGCCACTGTTGGTAGCCCTGAAAAGGCAGAAAAAGCAAAGGCCCTTGGAGTTCACGAGGTTATCAATTACAAAGATACTGACTTTGCACAAGAAGTGAAAAGGCTTACTGATGGAGAAGGGTTAGAAGTAGTTTTTGAACATATAGGGGTAGAAACCTGGGAAAAGAGCCTGGCCTGTCTTTCCCACGGCGGGAGAATGGTTATCTGTGGGGCAACAAGTGGCCCAATTGTTTCTTTAAATATACCTTACTTATTCATGAAACAAATCTCTATCCATGGCTGTTACATGGGTGGGCGGAGGGAACTCCTTGAGGTATTAAACCTCATTGAACAAAAAAGGCTTAATCCAGTAGTAGACACAGTTTACCCTCTTAAAGATGCAGTTCTTGCACAAAAGCAGATGCAGGAAAGAAAATTCTTTGGAAAACTAGTGTTGAGGCCTTAAAAATGAAAAAAACCCTCTTTACTCTCTTTCTTTTATTAATTGTAATAGCAGGAGAACCTTTCCTTAGATGGGCCTACCAACTCACTGGTTATTATCCCAATACTAAATTCAATCCTTTTAGTATATGTTTATCCGAGAATGCTTCACCTACACAAAAGGAGCCCCTGAAACCCCTTGATGTATCAGGGCAATGGACGCTCCATTTTAAAGGTATTGAGTATGAATGTTTGGACCCGGCGGAAAATGGACCAAAGGAGGGTTCTTTTATATTTCAAGTAGAACAACAAGGGGACAACCTTACAGCTACATTCAAGGATGGAAAAACGACAAATCATCTAACAGGTAAACTAAGGGGAACTGTCATTACTGCTACTGTGCATGGAGTCTATCCGGAAAATTGTCGAGTGGTTACAGACATAGTCGGTGAAGTTCTTGACAGGGAGATTAGAGGAACCTATTCTGGAAAGGAGATCAATTGCGAGGTGTGCAAGTGGGAGGGTGATTTCACAGTAAAAATCGGGCCTTAGAACACATTTAAATGTGAGTTAATAATCCACTCTAAACACCGGAGAGAGAAATATCTAAGTAATTACTGGATATGGAACTACAAGAAGAAAAACCTAGTCCACTGAAACTGATACTGATTAGGCACGGGGAAACCTTAGAAAATGCCTCAAACATTGTACAGGGGCATCTTCCGGGACGCCTTTCGGATAAAGGCAAGGAGCAAGCATTCAGGATTGCCCAGAAATTGCGGGATGTAAAGTTTGATGCGGTTTACTCAAGCGACCTTGCCAGGGCTTTTCACACTGCACTAATTTTGATGGAGGACCGTAAGACCCCTCCCATAGTTGCAGAGCCGAAACTAAGGGAGCAGAATTTGGGTATTTATGAAGGAAAACCTTTAATATTTATGTTAAGACAAATAAAGCAAGAAAAAGCCAACTTTAAGACCTTTAACCCGCAAGGTGGTGAAGGCTTCATAGATTTTCAGAATCGGGTGGGACAATTCCTTGAAGAAGTAAAAACAAGGCATTGTGGGCAGACAGTAGTTTTGGTAACGCATTATGGGGTCATAAACGTCCTTTTTAATATATTTTCTCGTCACATCAGACAGGGAATATTTCAAGACCGTATTGCAAATGGCAGCATAGCAATAGTTGATATTGACGAGCTCCGACATGCGACAGTAGAAGCCATTTGGTGTTAGATAATTTTTGGGAGAGGAACAAAACGATGATAAAAAATGCACCCCTCTATCTTGAAACTATCAGCCTTTGTCCAGAATGTGCAAAAGATTGCCCTGCTTACTATGAGGAAAAACACGATGGTGTGTTTCTTAATGTCCACTGCGATGAACATGGATTATCCGAAGAAAGGGTTGAGTGCGATAGCGAATTCTTTAAGTGGGGATATGAACAAAAATATAAAAGACCTTATGAACACTTAGTAATACCCATAACCTATCGTTGCAACCTTAAATGTAAGTACTGTTATACCTTGTCTAATTCCTCCTTATCCCTTCCGGAAGATAGAACAACTGAAACCCTTGCTGAAATCGTTAAAAACTTTGATGGCAGTATAAACTTCATTGGTGGGGAACCTACGCTAAGAGACGACCTGATGCAACTCATTAGGATTGCAAAGGCTAAAGACATTAGCCGAATAGTAAGCATTTCTACTAATGGACAGAAACTCCGGGACATCAACTTTGTAAAAGAATTGAAAGACAGCGGATTGGATTATGTATTTCTATCCCTTAATGATATTGCGTATGAGGAGTCTGCAACAGTACATCAAAATAAAGTGGAAGCCCTTAAAAACTGTGAGAAGCTTAATATGCCTGTCTGGTTGTCTCAGACAATTGACAACTTGAGCCAACTGGATTCAACCTTAAACATATTAAGCACATATAATAAGACAATTTTTCAAGTTACCATAAGGGCAGTAAAACCCTTCGGAGTGCTCTACCCTTCAGAAGAAGTATTTGTGTCGGATATGGTTAAATATCTGAGTAAAGAAAATAAATATACAAAAGGTACCAATCCATTCAACCGTTACGTTCATATAAATAGAAAAAAAATTAAACTTTGTTCCTGGGTGAATGACATGAAGAGGCTTGACCCCATTGATTTTCACTATGTTATTTCAAACAACATGCTCACTACTTTCCACCGTGGGATGAAGACAGACGAAGTGCTTATAAAGAGGCAAAATCTTTTTGCTGTTTAACACCCTTCCAGAGATACTGCTTGATTGGTTGACGTTAACTTATAAATGCCTCCCACCCTACATAAGGTATTTGCCTGGATTGCCTGCAACGTAGAACTTTTATTCGTAAGGACATTGGGCCTGATAGTAAGGACAGCGCCCTGTAAAGTGTTGCTTATAGAAATAGCTGGTCTCTTTGCAGGTTTATTATTTCTGCTTATACAATTTCAACAGTGGAAGAAAATTGCACGATTTGCAAGGCATACGGGTAGCACCTTACCAACCTGGCAATACATAATAAGATTCTTTATTGAGCGGGGCAAAAAAAGGGTTTGGGAAGAGTTGTCTTATGAAGAACCCTCTCTTCTTAAAAGTTATATTGCCGTCGGCAATGTTGAAGTCCTTGCACAGGCTTCTAAAGCTGGTAATGGTGTTATAGTGTTAGGTGCAGATTACGGTCCAGGACTCTGCACATTTCTACTCCAAGAAAATAATATTAATATCAAGACACTTGCTTGTACGGCATTTGTTGAAAAATTACAGAATACCGAAGAGCTAGGCTTAAAATTCTTAATAAGCAAAAAGATTTCATTCTTAACAAAATCCAACACTTTAGTAGCCCAGGGCTCTGAAAGGGAACTCGTTCGCCACCTTAAGAATGGTGGAGCTATCTCCATGCGTGAGTTACCCAACCGTGACTTCCTTGGAACAGGTATAACCGCCAAGTTTTTTGGTTTACCTGTGCATTATAGCAATTTTCCCTTTGAGTTAGGCCTTAGATATAAAGCCCCAGTTTTTTTCTATTTTTTTGAAAAAAGTCCAGCTGGAGGGTATCGTCTATGTTTTATACCCTCAGGAGAGTTCTCAACGCCACAAACTGGAATTAATAAATACACTTCCTTCTTCCAGGCGCAGATAATTGCAAATCCCTTCATGTGGGCAAAGGTACCTATTTTTTTTGAGATGGTTTCCGAGAAACAATAGGCAAGGACCCTATGGGATTAATAAGTTAACTCCAGTGCAAAACCTGCTGGTGAGATAATAGGTTTAATGTGGGGGCTGAATCTGAGGATCGGTTTCTAAGGGGAGCTGAGTAACAACACTTTCACTCGTAGCTTGTTTTTTCTCAACTGCTATTGTCTCTAATAAAGTGACAGCCCCTTTTGCGGGGATGGCGAAGTTAGAGCCGGTAAAACCAGTGAATATTCCGTAAGTAACCCCTATCACCCTGCCTTTGTGGTTAAATACAGGTCCACCGCTACCACCAATAGTGGTTTGGGCATCAAACACTATCATTTCAGGAGTAACGCCAGTTACGTGACCCTGCGTAGCTAGTGGCTTTATAAGACCACGGCTAGAGAGCTCCGTAGCTAGATCAATAAATCCAAGTTGCCTCCTATAAACCAGTTCATCCGCCGTCTCTTTCCCCACCCTTGCCAGTATCCCACTTATGCCGGCTGGATAACCAATTACTACAACAGGTTCCCCGGTCGCTACGCCATCTCTCCTATCCAGCTCCAGCACTGGGAATTCTTCTCCATCGGGGTCAAATTTAACCAAAGCCAGGTCTTCCGTTTCCGAAATCTTTTCCACTCTGAGAGGGAAAGACTTTGTAACCCCCGGGAAAAAGGCCTTAAACTCTAAAAACTTGGGTGTAAAGCCCATATCTATCGGCCCAAACCTTCCTTTCCTCCACCATGGCTCGGCCACGTGACGGTTAGTTACCAATAAACCATCTTTACTTACCACAAACCCGGTACCAGTATAATCGTAAGTAACGGGACGAGGGACCTGTTCCTCCTCACCAAATGTATAAGAACCAAGGATAAGACAAACCCCTTTAGTGTGTTCACCAATAATTTTCTCAGCAATAATTTCCCGGGTTTCTAATACCCCTACACGCTCTCTTACCTCTTTCTGAAAGACCATCGCTCTATAAAAATTGAAGATAACAAACCCAAACAATACAGCGAATAGCAACAAAACAGACAATCGGAAGCGAAGGGAAGATTGACTTACTGCCTCCCACACCAGTTGCCTAAAAAAAGTACTAGCAGTGGTTAGACCACCGCCAGGTTGTTCCCTGGCAATAGTAGCGGAATCCTCTAACATTTGGCGAAAAGGTTTACAGACTTCCCCTTCTTCCAATTTTATCCTGAATCTTAGCTTCGGCCCCCCTTGCCCGAATTGTATCAAATCGCCATCCTTGAGTACTATTTCCTTCACTCGCTCATTGTTAACGAAAGTCCCCTCTACCAAATCCATTAGCACGTATTCGCAGTCCCTTAATTCTATCTCTGCGTGAAAAGGGGCCGTATAAACGTCAATAGTAGGGTCAAAACAGAGGGTATTGTCTGGGTCGGTACCGACTTTTATTTTGCTCTTATCTAAAACCTCTGTCTTACCTATTTTGCTCCCTTTTATATGTACTAATACAGCCTTCATTCTAAATTGATTTTCTAATTTAATTAGCTTAATAGGATATAATCAGGTAGTCTAAAAAGACTTATGGTTGCAATAAAATTTGTACACCTGGTCTGCAAAGTTCCGAAGGGCATATATCCCCTCTCCCAGTTCTTCAAGCCGCCTCTGGAAGTCCTTCATGCTTACAAAGTGGTCTGAGATGTACTGTATCACAAATGTCTCTGCTGTTAAATAATTTATTTCAGGCCCTTTATCATTGGGACTCTGATAGATTTTATAAGCTACTATATCAGTGATGGTCTTTAGGGCAATACTTTCGCCCTTACTAATCTGTTCCTTAACCGTTTCAAATGTAAGACGCCGCTTCCTTTGATAATCTCCATATACCCCTTCCGCTAGGCTGATAAGAGTATTAAGGTCACTTGCAGTCTTTTGCAGTAAATCATCAACACTATTAAAGTGGTCCATGATATACTCAGCTACCGCCGCCTCTGCAAGGGTATGGTCCTCCTCCTCGTTCCCTTTGCCTTGCATTAACTTATAAGCGACGATGTTAACAATCGTCCTAAGGCTGGGTTCTTTTTTTAATCTGGATAATGTTTCGCTGTAATCAATAGCCATATTTATTGCCGCACTTATTTCGTTTATATTATATCCTAGAGTACCTCTAAATTCTATCCCGACTATGAAACATTGCTAGAAAACTTTAACTTTGCTAAGATTCTTAAAGAAATACCATGCGAAAATCCATAAAATACCAATTCATTCTGCTTTTTCTCTTAATTGGTCTAGCCCCCATAGCCGTAATTTTTGCCATACATAGCCCAAGTATGCTAAGGGACCTTACGATACAAAACAGGTACTGGCTCAATATAAGCGCCAGAAGCCAGGTTAAACTAATTGCACTATCAATAAAAGAAAAGGTTAAAGAAGCTGAACTTCTAGCGGCTTCTGGCCAGATAATTACACTTCTTAAATCAGAACAAAAAATGGCCAACGAACAGATGCAAAAGTCTCTTGAGGAAAAAGGAATTTCGGGGTTATATCTCTTTGATAAAAATGGAGATTTTAAGGCCGCTGTGGCGAGAGAGGCTCAAGAGACCCCAACTTTGTTAAACAAAAACCCCTTGAAGGAGTCATTACAAGGCCGTTCTGCCCTTTTTAGTCTCTCTGTTGAGAAGGCACCCAATCCGTTAGTGCTTATTTGCATTCCCGTGTTTGAAGGAAAGGAAGTATTGGGTGCTCTGGCTGTGATACCAGACTTACACTCCATAACAAGCGTTCTAAAAAACACGTCTTTTCCTTCTATAAGTAGTTTTATTGTGGACAAGGAAGGTATCGTATTAGCGTCTTTGGACTCCGGGTACGACAGTATAGAACATACAAAGATTATTGGGCATAAACTAACAAACCCGCAGACCGGTTCACTTACTGACGCTATTCGTGCCTGTATTGAAGGTAAAGGAGGTTTCTCCAATTTTGTATACACTAATCACGCGGGGCAAAAGGTATTGGCTGCATGGGAGTGGGTTTCGGAACTTGGAATAGGTGTTATCGTTGAAACGGATGTCAGAGAGATATTCGGACCTTTGAACGAAATGCGTAGGCGGTTGTGGTGGCTTCTGTTAACAGTAGGCTTGGGTGTAACTGTTGCCTCCTTTTTTGCAGGACGTAAACTGGCAGAACCAATTGTCTCACTTGCCTCTTCTGTCAAAGAAATTGCCCGGGGAAACCAGAAGGAAATGGTTGATTTTCAGTCCCAGAATGAAATAAGTGATATTGCTCAACACATCAACCAAATCATAAAATCCCTTCGGAACAAGAATAACCCACCGTAAATAGCCCATAAAACCTCATGCCTTGACGCCAAAAACTCTTCCATTTAGCTTAGATTTATTCTTCAGTTTGAAGTCTCGGATTCTGTAACATTTCTGAACATTCAGGGAATTGGTTAGCAAGATTAATTGGTTAGCATAAGTCATTTAAAATCAAACACTTACACCTCATTTTCGTTTCTCTTATCCTGTAATCTTTTTGGCACTTAATTTGTACGTATTGTGCTTCCGGACGGCGTAGATTTAATGCTGGAAAATTAAGGTGAGCCACAGCGGATATCTTTTCTCTATTTATTATTTGCTAAAAAGAATATAATTCTTTCAAAGTGAAAATTTGGGATACATACCCCTTCAGTTACTTATGCCATTTGGATTTATAAATTATTTTTTCTAATATATACAATTATACTTGCATTCTACAAGTAATTGTGGTATAATTTCCGCACCTATAGAAAAATATATATGTTCCAATATTCGCTGTATAGCATTCGTTGAGCATTTTTTTCTTGCTTTACGGCCGCCATGTGGGATAATTTTACTAACAAAGTAGCAGAATCACCAAAAAAATAAACATAGAACACAAACTTAAAAAAATAAAATATTAAAAATGTCTAATCGGTATAGTCCTGAAAGCCTCTGGTAAAGTGATATATAAAAATAAAACATGAAATTTTAAAGGAGACCCAAAATGCCACTAAAATTTATCATTCCTTTGGTAGTAATTCCGGTAATACTGGCAGGAATAGCTGGTGGATTGATTTTAGTAAGGAAGAAAAAAGAAAAGAAGGAGTTGGAAGGACGTTAGCAATAAATTAAGCTTGTTTGATTTATAACCCATAAAGCTCTCAATCATGGAAGGGGGTGGTCAAGGGAGTAGTTTCAAATAGGTGGTTTGGAAAAATAAGTAGCTAATACTTTAGTGACTTCTTCATAATTTAGTAAGCCAGGGAGGATAAAAACCATGTTAACATCGGTATATGTTAAGTTATCAATACTAAGAGATAGTGCGAAGGAGAGGGTGCTTGAGGCGTTCAGGCGCGTACGTGATGAGAAAGAGGGTGCAGCAGTGGTGGAATATGCCCTACTGATTGCAGCCTTAGTTATGGCCGCCGCTGGCGCTGCCTTTGCGCTCTACACCGCTGTCAGTACCCGCTTGCAGAATGCCGCTGATGTAATCAATACTGGTAATACATTCTAATATACGGCGACTACCCGGCGGGGTCTGATTAAGCGGATGTTTTACCCTCCGGCCGGCAGGAATAGCTGGTGGATTGATTTTGGTACGCAAGAAAAAAGAAAGGAAGGAGTTGGAAGGGCGTTAGCAATAAATTAAGCTTGGTTGATTTATAGCCCATAAAGCTCTCAATCATGGAAGGAGGTGGTCAAGGGAAAAGTAGTTTCAAATAGATGGGTTGGAATAAGTAGCTAATACTTAAGTGATTTCTTCGTAATTTAGTAAGCCAGGGAGGATTAAAAACCATGTTAACATCGGTATATGTTAAGTTATCAATACTAAGAGACGCTGCGAAGGAGAGGGTGCTTGAGGCGTTCAGGCGCGTACGTGATGAGAAAGAGGGTGCAGCAGTGGTGGAATATGCCCTACTGATTGCAGCCTTAGTTATGGCCGCCGCTGGCGCTGCCTTTGCGCTCTACACCGCTGTCAGTACCCGCCTGCAGAATGCCGCTGACATAGTCAATACTGGTAACACGTTCTAATATCCGGCGACTACCTGGTGGGGTCTGATTAAGCGGATGTTTTACCCTCCGGTCGGCAGGAAACTGTTGGCCGGAGGGGGTACCTAACTTTCGGGAAGGATAAACTCCCCGCAGGGGACAACAATTCGGACATTTTGCGGCAATTTCCCCCTTAGAGAATTGCTCTACTGTTCCCTCTTTGATAAAGGGGGGGATTAAGGCCTGGGTAAGGAGAAGCTAATCTATGCTAATTTGGGCCTATTTAAGTTTAACTATGCTGAGGGATAGCGTAAAGGAAGGGGTTTTTAATGCGTACAGGGACTTCTGTGTAGAGGAAGAGGGTACAGCGGTAGTAGAATATGCGTTGTTAATTACAGCTTTAGTTCTGCTAGTATTTAGTGCTGCATTAACACTCTACACTGCGTCCAGCGACCGTCTCCTGGATACCGCAAATCAGATTGGACCTTGACGGCACAGGTGCAGAAGCTTAAAAACTATTACTTAGACCTTTTGAAAAAGTCGGAGGTGTCATTCCTTCGCTCCGCTCAGGACGGCGTCTGAGGGAGTCCGCCTAAGGCGGAGGACCGAAGAATCTGACACGAAGTGTCACCCTGACCCTGAGTAAAACGAAGGGGAAGGGTGTAGATTCTTCACTTCGTTCAGAACGACCCTTTGGGTCGGCTTCTTCGCTTCGCTCAGAATGACAGGTAGTGTTGTCAAATCTTTTTCAGAGGTCCTAAATATATTTGTTTAGACTTTTTGTTGTACATGTAGGTGTCCTATGAGAGGATGTGTGAGAAAGCAAATAGGTTCGGTAGTAGGTTGGGGGAGGTTGGCGGACAAAAGGGGTGCAGCTGCAGTTGAACTGGCACTAATAATCCCTCTTCTGCTCATAATACTCTTTGGGATGATAGAGCTTGGGTGGGGCCTATACGTCAAGGCGGTGGTAACCAATGCGGCAAGGGAGGGGGCAAGGTTTGCGGTTACACCCCCAGCCACTGCAGATGAAGTTAAGGACAGAGTCAGCACTTATCTTGGAAGTTTCCTGCCAGCTGAATATGTTGAGGAACCCCAAGTTAACCCATCTAATTTAGGTCCCAGCCCTTATACCCCACCGTCTGGAGGGGAGGTAGAGGTCACAGCAATATATTCCTACGCACCCCTAACAGGGATGCTTTTTTTGCCTAGCGGATGGACCTGGACAATAACCGCCAGTGTAACAATGAGACGGGAGTAAAAGAAGTGTATTTCAGGCTAAAGCTATTGCACAAATTTAGAAAGTAGTGGGGTAAACAACAATGAAAAGGATAACAATACCCTTAATACTTTTGGGTGTTTCGTTTGGTTTTGCTGGAGGTGCTTATTTTTTCCTTATTTACATGCAGAGGCCAAAGGCAATGGAGGTGGTTATAGCAAAGGAAGACATCCTTGCCGGTAGTCCGATAACAACAGAAAAGATCGGGTCTATTCCCTGGCAAGGGAAAAAATTTCCAGAAGGCTTTATCTCTGCCCAGGAAAGGGATAGATTGATAAACCGGGTTACAAGAGTAGACGTGGTAGGTGGTTGCCCGATAACCAAGAGCGCTGTGGCGCCTGTGGGTACGCCGTTGGGTTTATTTGGTAAAATCCCTGAAGGGATGAGGGCTGTAACGGTAAAGGTGGACGAGGTTTCCGGGGTAGCCGGGTTTATTAGGCCAGGTAGTAAAGTAGATGTGGTATTAACAGGGGCTGGGGCCGAGCTGGAAGGCAAGGAAGGTAAAGGAGCAAAGATTATATTGCAAAATGTGATGGTCCTTGCTACCGGACAACGTGTCACGCAATTGGAAGGCAAGGAAAAGCCTCAAATGGTAAATACAGTGACACTTCTGGTTACACCTGAGGAGGCTGAAAGGCTCGCCCTTGCTATAAAGATGGGTTCACTCTTACTAACCCTTCGTTCGGGAAGCGATAGTGAACCAATCAGCACCAGGGGTTCTATCCCTGCTGACGTATGGGGATTATCACCAGTAGCGGCGGTGGAGGACATAAGTATAATAGAGCTGATACAAGGAGGGGTAAAGACCAAAATAAGGACGGAAAGGGAAAAAGAGGAGCAGGCAGAAGAGGCCGAGAGTTCACCCACTACCACGGGTCTTTAGAACAAACATCGGTAAGGCTCCAAAAGCTTTTTTTATCAAAAAAACTTGATAAAAAGGATTAACAGGTATATAAATTAGCCTAAATAATAGGGTGTGTAGTTATCTTAAAGCTAAGGAGCAATGCCCATGCAGAACCTTTTCCTGTTTCCTGTGGTTTTCTTCTTAGTATGCAGTTACTGTTTTACTAACCCTCTTGCAGAAGAGACTATTGTTGGTGAGCAAGCCGCCCCTCCCCCACCCGCTAAAGCCATGGAGGCAGAGAGACAGCTAACAGAAGAAGAGGCTATAAAGATTGGAAGCAGTCTCGGTAGGATACATGTAACCATGGGTCAATCAAAACTTCTACGCACTAGCGAAGAGGTAAAAAGGGTAGCCATTACTTCACCAGATATTGCAACGGTTCAGGCTGTATCCCAGTGGGAGGTACTGGTGGACGGGAAGAAGCCGGGGATTACTACCATGATTATCTGGGACGCTAAAGACAAGACATACATATATGATGTTACAGTGCAGAGGGATGTAGAGTTATTAAAGGAACGGCTTAAGCAGATAGACGCAGGTATAAAGGTGGAGGTGTATGCTGCTCAGGACACGGTGATTCTTTTTGGGGAGGTAGACGCACCCGCCAAGATAACGAAGGCCATAGCCATAGCGGCCTCCTTTTTTGAAGACAGCGGAATGCAGGTACTGGCAGGGCCAGGAGGTACCATAGCAGCAGAAGGGTACCGCCCCAAACCGCTTAAGTTCGCCCCTCTGGGCAGAGGTACAGCGGTAGGGGAGCGGGGTGCCATTTCCTTTGAGGAGGTCTCAAGGGTATGGAACGTAGGGGAAGGGGCTATAATCACTACCAAGAATGGCAAAGTGATAAGTTTCCTTATGTTAGCGAACCCTCTGCAGGTGGAGCTGCAGGTACGTTTCGTCCAGGTAGATCTGCGTAAACTCAAAGAATATGGATTTGACACCGTATTAGACGCCTTTAGATTTGAAGACACCAAGTTGGGTTTTATTAGTGGCACACCTTTTGAGGGTACTACCGAATCTCCTTCAGGCGTTCTGAGATACTTTTTGATTCACCGTACGGACCATTTTTTGTTCTCAACCCAATTGAGGGCCCTTGAAGACCGCCAGGTCATAAAGACCCTGTCTGAGCCAAACCTTACGGTTATAAGCGGACAGGAGGCCACCTTCCTTGTAGGTGGAGAGTTCCCCTACTTAGTCCCCCAGAGGTCTCTGGGCACAATTGCAGAGTCATTCTTTACCGTGGAATGGAAAGTCTTTGGCAATAAACTGGAGCTGGTTCCTGAGGTGAAAGAGGGAGGGATGATAAACCTTAAGTTAACCCCTGAGGTAAGTGAACGTTCTGAGGAATTGGGAGTGAATTTTCCTGTGGCGGGTGCTGGTAATAGGTTCGTTCGCATACCTGGTCTGACCACTCGCAGGGCGGAGACCACAGTAGAGATGGAAGATAGAGAGAGCCTGGTTATAGCTGGTTTGGTATCAGAAAAGGAAAGGGATGTTGTCACTCAGACTCCGATAATAGGTGATATACCTGGGCTAGGTGTCTTTTTTAGAAGGAAGTTGAGACAGCAAGACAGGACCGAACTTATGATTGTAGTTACCCCAAGACTTGTAAGACCCATGTCACCGAAAGAGACGGAAAGTGTTTTAGAGCCATTTAAAAGGAAGTCTGTGCACGATAAATTCCTTGAAAAAAAGTTTGAGCCAAGTAAATGGCTAATGAGTCCTACGGGTTATCAAGAATGAAGTTAAGGATTTTTTTAGGAGGTTGTGTTATGAAGTTTCTTGCTAGTAAAAAAGGTAGCGTGCTCGTGCTGGTGGCGTTATGCATGACGTTTATACTGGGGATGCTGGCGCTTTCTGTGGATATGGGATGGATTTTAGTAACAAGGAACCAGCTGCAGAATGCGGCAGATTCAGCCGCTCTAGCTGGTGGCAGCCAGCTGGGCTATTTTTATGGTAGAACGGACAGTAGCGAATTAGGAGCTATAAACCTTGCTACCGACTACGCCACAAAACATCTGGGGGCGGAGAGGATGGTAGACGATCCCGATGTGGAGGTTGAAGTTGCAGCAGATGCCAGTGCCTTTGGAGTAAATGCATCAGGAGCCGCTATAAGAGTCACTGTTAAGCGGACGGAGGAGAGCACACCGGTCCCCTTATTCTTTTCACAGTTGTTTGGTCAACCCTCGGCGGATGTTCCGGCAGTGGCAATAGCAAGATGGACTTGTGTTGGGGGAGGTCCGTGTGGCGGTGGTGCCTGTGGGCAGAGGCCATGGGCTATCAGGGATAAGGAAAAAAATAAATGGGGTAGCGGTGGGGATTGGCAAACCGGTGACACCGTTATACTTAAATACAGCGCCCAGGGGGAACCACGCGAGAATGAATTCTGGTTTAGTCCCATTCAGTTCCCACCTGTCAACAGACCTGATTGTGGGAGCCCAGTGCCCGGTGCTAGTGCGTACCGGAATCTCATAATAAACGGTACCGGTTGCCAGGATGATGAGTGTTATTATGGTGCCGGAGATAGATTTAGCATAGAAACTGGAAATATGACAGGGCCTACAATCCAGGGCATAGATGAAGGCGGGTTAATTGGAAAAGAGGTTTCGGCATTCTTTTTCCTACCCAATGATTATACCTGTTCAACGACGCAGGGGGGAGGAACTAAGTGCGAGACGACTGTTTCAAGGGTAGGTTGTTTTAAAATACTTAATGTAGTAAGGACAGGGAATCAAAGGTCCAGTATAGTTGCCCAGTTTCAACAGTCTTGTTTAGTTAAAGGGCAGCCTGGGGATGAGGACTGTAATCCTGACTGTACTTATTCGCTCGCTTATACTTTACAGTTGGTAAAATGAAAGGGCTAAGCAGTTAAAGTGGGGGTAAAAGTGGTAAAAAGACTTATACATGGAAAGTTGACCATAGGTATTGTGATAGATGATGGGGAAACTTTAAAGCAGGTAAACGGTATCCTTCATAAGAACTTTCCGCCGCAAGAGGCAAGTACTCCGGTAGCAGTCCTCGGGCAGTGGAGTGATTTGACGGTGGGGCTTGCTATGCTAAAGGACTGCCGTCCAAATATAGCCATAATTGGTCTGTGCACAAAGGAGAATGCAGGTGCTCATGCACTGGCCGAGGGCATTTCATCCGCTTTACCTGACACACAGATATTCATGATTGGTAAAGAGAAAGACCCAGAGAGCATGCTTAGGGCAATGCGGGCTGGGGTAAAGGAATATCTTACTGCACCCGTGGATTCTGAGGAGTTATTGGATTCCATAAACAGGGCTACTGTTACCTTAGAGCACAAGAGGGGGGTAAAAGGGCCGCACGTAATCGGTGTGTTATCAGCTAAAGGGGGATGTGGCTGTACCACTGTGGCGGTTAATGTGGCGGCAGCCTTAAGGTTTGTAACAAAAAAGAGGGTGCTCTTGCTGGATTTCTGTGTAGGTGGAGACGTAGCTTTGTTTCTTAACCTAAGATACCAACACACCTTAAAAGATGTAATTGAAAACCTGAACCGCCTTGATAAAGCTTTGCTGACAAGCTACACTATTGAACATTCTTCGGGTCTTCGGGTTATTCCTCCTATGGAGACGGAAGACTCTATGCTTAAGTCTGTGCCTACACTGAATAGGGATATACTAGATACGTTAATGGGTCATCTGGACAAGGAAAATGATTATATTGTTATAGACATAGGGGCAGGTATATCTAAGGAGAAGGTGGAGTTGTTGAAGTTGTTGGATATTATTTTGCTTGTTTTTCCACTGGAGCTTTCAGCCCTACGCACAGCCAAACAACAATTAATCGTCCTGGATGACCTGGGTCTATTAGAGAAGACAAGGCTTGTAGCAAATCGTTATGATAAGCGATACTCAAAGGGGGCAGGTGTTATTGCTCTGGATGATGTAAGAAAAACCCTTAACAAGCCGGTTTTTTGCACTATTGCAAACGACTACTTACTTGTTTCGGAATGCATAAACCTAGGGACGCTCATAGTGACTGAAAAGAGAAAGTCTCCTATAACGCAGGACTATATAAGACTTGCGGAGCTTCTAACAAAGGGCAATGCAGCAGAAGTTGCAGCCCAAAAAGATGGTAAGGAAAGAGGGTAAATATGGACCTATTAGAACGGTTAAGCCTTAATAAGCCTAAGATTGATGGGACAGCCAAGAAGGGTGCACCTTCTACTGTTGGTCAGAAGCGTGAAACCCTTTTGAACAAGTTGAAGAACTCTATGCACCGGAAAGTGGTAGAAGTCTTAGACCTTTCCAAAATCATTACAATGGACAAAGATACTTTCAGGCAGGAGACACGAAAAGTCTTGCAAAACTTTGTGCAAACGGAGCCTGAATGCGGATTTTTAAATCTGTCGGAAAGAGAGGTCCTGGTAAACGAGGTGTGTGATGAGATGCTGGGGTTGGGTCCAATAGAACCCCTACTTACAGATGACACGATAACAGATATTTTAGTGAACAATCCAAAAGAGGTATATATTGAGCGTTATGGTAAGTTGGAACGGACGGATGTAGTTTTTCAGGATGAATATCATTTGAGGGCAATTATAGACAGGATTGTTTCAGCGGTGGGCCGCCGTGTGGATGAGTCTTCACCTATGGTAGATGCCAGGCTACCGGATGGCTCTCGTGTTAATGCTATATTACCTCCATTAGCTCTAGACGGGCCTGTACTTTCTATAAGAAAATTTGGTGCCAATCCAATCACAGCAAAAGAGTTGTTGAATTTTGGTTCTATAACGGAGGGGATGCTTGTCTTCCTTGGGGCGGCTATAAAAGGGAAGATGAATATGTTAATTTCAGGGGGTACGGGTTCAGGAAAAACTACGTTACTAAATGTACTTTCCAATTACATTCCCAACGAGGAGCGTATAGTTACTATTGAAGATTCAGCCGAATTGCAACTACAGGAGGAACATGTTGTGAGGCTGGAGACACGTCCACCTAATATAGAGGGGAAAGGGGAGGTCACTCAGCGGGATTTACTAAAAAACAGTCTCAGGATGAGACCCAATCGTATAGTAATCGGAGAGGTACGAGGGGCTGAGGCACTGGATATGTTACAGGCCATGAATACAGGTCATGAGGGTTCGCTATCAACTATACATGCTAATAGCCCAAGGGACGCCCTTACCCGTCTTGAGGTTATGTGTCTGATGAGCGGTATGGAGATACCAGTCCAGGCTATTAGATACTACATAAGTTCTGCTATAAACCTGATTGTGCAAGTGGCAAGACTCTCTGACGGGAGTAGAAAGGTTGTGAGCGTTGTAGAGATAACAGGTATGGAGGGCTCAATAATAACGATGGAGGAAATTTTTAAATTTAATGTAATAGGTGGCTCCTTTGATGGAAAGATAAGGGGGCGTTCCACTGCAACTGGGATAAGGCCCAGGTGCCTTGAGCGTATCAAGCCCATGGGAATAGAAGTTCCAGACACATTATTTGTGCCACAAGATAAGCAAGGCTGAAACGATGGCAATATTTGGTAATACTATATTATTTTGGTATACAGTATTTTTGGGCTGTATTATAGCAATAGGAGGGTTCGGTTTCTTACTGGTAAGGACTTCAGTAAGGGATCAGGTCAGGTTCCTTGTGCAGGAGCGATTGAATTATGTTAAACAATTCTCTGGAAAAACAGCAGAACAAGCACCAAGATTACTGTTAAAAAAAGAACCCTTTTATTTTCAAGGTAAAAGGAATAAGTTTGCTGGCTACTTCTTCACGCAACTAGGAATAGAAGTTAATCCCAAGGTATTGATAGGCTTGGTTGGCTTTCTTGGTGTTATAATACTTGCTTTTTTCCTGATTTATTTGCTTTTCCGTGTATACCTTGCATTAATCTTAGGTATAATAATTGGAGTTGCGGTAGTTTGTGCTTGGTGGATCCTTAAGTACAGGAGAGGTAAATACTTGTTTGACTGTGAGGCCCAACTACCTGAGGTATTGGATTACATTGTAAGGGGTTTGCGGGCCGGACATGCTTTCCCTACATGTATCTCCCTGGTGGGGGAAGACTTGGGGTCACCACTTGGCCCAGAGTTTCTTCGTGTCTTTAGGGAACAAGAACTTGGTCTTACCCTTTCTTCCTCCTTACTTAATCTGGTTCAAAGAGTGCCTATTATGGACCTTAAGTATTTTTATACAGCTTATCAAGTGAATAGAGAGATAGGAGGTAATTTAGCTGAAGTCTTGGACAACATTGCAAGAATAATCCGGGAGAGATTCAAGCTTAAAAGACACGTTTCGGCTCTGACGGCAGAAGGGCGCTTTTCTGCAGTGATACTTTGTCTATTACCTTTCTTTGTAGCATTTGGATTGTCTTTAATAAGGCGCGAGTACGTTGGATTATTATTTACCGACCCACTAGGACTGAAGTTTTTACTGGTCGGTATAATATTTTGGTTTTTTGGGGTTATTGTAATTAGAAGAATGGTTAATATAGAGTACTAGAGGATTAAAATGGAAGTATATCTTATTTTTGCGCTAATTGTACTTCTGGCTGTTGGTTCTGTGATATCAATAATTGCTATTTTAGGTGGGGAAGGGAAACGTTCCAAGCTAATTCAACGTTTAGATGAAATAAAGGGGGTAAGACGGGCTGGGACAACGACATTAGGGGGTGAAAAAAAGGGTAATTTATTTGGGAATATCCTGGTAGCCTGTGGAGCGTTCATCTTACCAAAGGCTGAGGATAAACGTAGAGCCTATGAGAAAAGGTTATATGCGGCAGGTATTTACACAGAAAGGGGCACGCTTATCTTTTTGGGGGTAAAAATCTTACTGCCCATAGGTTTATTACTGATAACCCTCTTGTTATCACCGATACTAATTAAGCACCAAATGATATTAATTTTGTCATTAGTAGCGGCTTTGATGTTAGGAGTGCTTGGTCCATTAGCCTTCTTACGTTTTAGGACAGCAAAGCGAAAGAAAGAGCTTTTAAGGGGCTTTCCGGACGCTCTAGACCTTTTAGCTGTATGTACCGAGGCGGGGGTGGGTTTTGATGGGGCCATGAAAAAGGTTGCTGAAGAAATGGTAATAACTCATAAACATATATCCAGAGAATTCTTGCATTATATTTATGAGAACCAAATAGGTATTCCAAAATATGAGGCTTTGCGTAATCTTGCAGATAGGACCGCCGTTGATATAATACGGGCGTTTGTTTCCTTGCTAATTCAGTCCGAAAAACTTGGCACTAGTATAGTAAATACATTGCGAGTTTATTCCGACTCTATGAGGACGAAAAGGCGTCAAGATGCTGAGATAAAAGCGGCAAAATTACCCGTGTTGATGATCTTTCCATTGTTGTTTCTTATCTTTCCGAGTCTGTATGTAGTAATCTTAGGCCCAGCAGCAATAGCCATTTACCGTAACATAATAGAGAAGTGGAAATAACAGTTACTTGAAGAAAAACCCTTTGGAAGAAAAAAACCTTTTGATGAGTCAGTGCTAATGTACAAAATAATTTTAACACTACTATTGCTTGTACTTGGGATAGGATGTCTTAATTCTGCTCGTAAGGAAGAATCCTATGCCAACTTGGTGAGGACAGGAAACCCTACCGTAAGTGGCGAAAGTTCATATCAAGATACTGTTGTTTTGCACAAGGCATTAGGAGAAAAATACTATTCGGACCGTCAATACGATATGGCCATAAACCAATTTTCTCTAGCTATTAAAATGGCTCCTGGCGATGCGGCTGCTTATGAGGGCCTAGCCAGGTCTCACAGAGAGATTGGGGAATTTGATAAGGCACTTGCAGCAATTGAAAGAGGATTATCTATTATACCTCCAACGCCTCAGAACTCACCGGTACTGGCACGGTTCCATAACACAAAAGCGGTAACTTACGATACCATGGAGAACCACAAGGAAGCCCTTTTAGAATATGATAAGGCTATTAAACTAAACCCTAATAGCAGTGCCTATTATACTAATAAAGGTTTTTCCTGTTTGCTGGGCATGAACGCTAGCAGTAAGAGGATGGATAAATTGTTTCTACTGGAGCAGGCTATCACTGCATTTAAGAAGGCTATTGAAATTAACCCCAATAACAAAACTGCTCATGGGAACTTAGGCTATGCCTACGGTTTAAAGGGTATGTACGAACTAGCACTAAGCGAGTTTAAATTAGCTAGCGATGAGGCATCGGCTTATAATGACCTTGGATTCATTTATACCGCAAATGGTAAATTAGCTGAGGCTTTGGAATCCTACAACAATGCACTGAAGATTAATCCAAATACACCAGCAATCTACTACAATATTGGTAAGACTTACGAATTATTAGGTGATTTTGATAGCGCAATCAATTCATACCGAGAGTTTCTTAAATACACCACAAATACTTCATCTGCCGAAGAGGCTTTCAAGAAAATACAAGAACTTAAAAAGAAACAAGAAAAAATGAAGTCCAGTCCCGATTAAGAAATCCTTTTAATGGGCAGAAGTTTCTATTGGTTAGACAATACATCTCCTTTGTTAGACTGTTCTTTCTCCCCACTTTTGGAAGTATAATTTTCATTGTATTCTCGGTATTAATATTCTTCCTGGGTAACCTTCTTTTACAAGAGGGTGATACTGCCTGGATAATAAGAACAGGGGAATATATTATTGATACAGGGACTATTCCCAGGCACGACCTTTACTCATACACCTGTTCTGAATATCCATGGGTGGTATATCAATGGGGATTTGAGGTTCTTGTTGCAAGTGCTTACAAAATAGCAGGAATCCATGGAGTTGTTTGGGTCTGCTCAGTCATAATCGCCTGCACATTACTGTTAATGTATAAACTCCTTCGTGCATTAGGGTCCCCCATTTTTGTTGCCCTCTCACTCACACTACTCGCAGGGATTGCAGCGGCCGATTGTGAGTGGGATGTACGCCCTGCAATTGTGACCCAACTATTGTTTATAGCCACCCTATTCATACTTCATAAGTATAAACAAAGTAAAGACATACGATATTTATATGGCCTTCCCTTAATGTTTCTAGTCTGGGCCAATATGCATCTTGGTTTCGTAGTTGGCCTAGCCGCCATTGCCTTGACTACCGTGGAAAGATATGTACTGTTTCTCACTGAGGAGGATGCCTCTTCAAAAACGCAAGAGCGTACGACCGTTATTCTATTAATTATTTTTCTTGCCGCTTCCTCAGCTGCCACATTGATTAACCCCAATACCTACCAATTAATCCCCTACCTTGTAAAGGTTATTAGCTTAGAGCAGAACGATTTTATAAATGAATTACAAAGCCCGGACTTTCATAAGGGATTTGAGTACTACCTATTAACATTAATAATATTAATAGCAAGCCTTACCTTTTTTCCACGGAAGGCAGAACTAAATATACTTTTTATGACCTTTACTTTCTTAATTGCATCTCTGTATAATTGCAGATTTGCTGCATTATTCACTTCCCTAGCATGTATAGTAATCGCCCAGCAGATTAACACTTTTTTGGCATCCGATTTAAAAAAAATAAAAAGAGGAAAGTCCTTAATTGAAAAATTTCATCGCATATCGCTAAAGCTTGACGACCTAGAAAAAACCTTGGGTTCATGGGTACCCTCTTTGATAGCAGCCATTGTAATGACTGTAATGGTAATAAATGGATACACTTCAAAAATGGTGGACCTTGGCTTTAATAAAGAGAGATTTCCTGTGGAAGCCTGCAATTTTGTGAAACTTCATAAAATCCCAGGTAATCCATATAGCAGCGGTTATTGGGGAAGTTACATCTTATTTAGTCTGTACCCGTCGTATAAAGTATTTATTGATACGCGGTTTGATATGTACGGGGATAAGCTCTTTTTTGAATGTGTGGCTTGCTATACAGGGAGATTCAAGAATTTAGAAAAGTACATAGATATTCATTCGGGGGACCCCAACACTGTTTTTAACAAATACCAAGTTAATTGGATATTAATAGAGAAGGATGCAGTTTTAGCGACAATTCTAAAAAAAGATAAGGGCTGGATCAAAGTATATTCAGACAAGATTGCATCAATATTCTTACGAGATGATAAAGCAAACAGGCTTTGGCTATGTGAGAATTTTGGAATAAGCCCTGCCCGACAAACCGAACAGTTAAACACGTCTCAATAGCCAGTAGATAAAGCGCCACCCAATATTCAGCACTTAAAGGGTTCTAAGCAACTCCTGCATTTCTTCTACCTCAGTCGTAGGAGGAGCGCACATCTTTAACGGTATACAGACATACACAATTGTTTTGCCTTCGGGGCTTGGAGGATAGGGAAGAAACCCCTCCTCAGAGGGGTCATGTACAGTAACAATTTTATTTGGCCTATAAGTTGCTAATGCTGATTCATGAAGCTTTTCAGTCTCTGGGTTATTCTTTCTACCAATAATTACAGCATAGACAGGCGGACTAAGGTGATAATCAAGTGCCGTAGCGTAGCTGGCTACAAAATATCCTAACCCAGTGGCTGAACCAGCAAAAGCTTGTAGCGTTCTCTGGGCTCTATCGTAGTACCTAGCCTCATGAGTGATATAGTAGAGTCTATCCAAGACCATTGCAGCAATAGCATTAGCAGCCGGGGTGGGTACATCTTCAAAAGGTTTACGCTCTATATCTCTTACGGTGGCAGGTAAGTCAAAGAATCCACCATCTGCCCTATCCCAAAACTCCAGCATACAATAATCCATGATGGTACATGCCATATCCAGGTATTTTTTTTGACCCGATACCTCATGGGCGTCCAAGCAGGCCTTTGCCAATTGAACGTTATCTTCCAAAAACCCGGTGATTCTGGCTTCGCCATCTCGGTATGTATGAAAGAACCCCAGCCCCTCACTGTAAGATTTATCCAACAGAAAATCTAAACTTTTTAAGGCAAAGTCTTTGAGAGTTACATCACCAAGAAATTTATAGGCCTCAAACCATGCAGAGATCATCATCCCGTTCCAGTTAGTGTACTTATTATTGTCAATATAAGGTCCAGGCAGGCTATCCCTAGATTTCTTCATTTTTTCTCTAGCCACCTGTAAGAGATGAGGGATTTCCCCTGATGGTATACCGAGTATCTCAGCAAGGGTTTCGTCCTCCATCACAATACGCAGTACATTTTTTGCGGGATTGTGTTCCATCTCACCCTCGGATTCTATTTCGTAAAACGCCTTGATAGCCTTTGCTTCTAAAGGGTCAAGAACTTTTTCTACTTCCTTTGATGTCCAAGTGTAATAGTCTCCATCATCCCCTTTATCTACGTCAGCATCCTGTGATGCATAAAACCCTCCTTGGTCTTGATCCGATGCTTCCATTCGCACATAGTCTAATACTTCAAGCGCTACTCTTTTATACAATTCATTCCCTGTTACTGCGTAAGCGTGTACATAATTCTCTATCATTTCTGCCTGTACATAGGACATTTTTTCGAAATGGGGTATCCGCCATCCAGGGTCTATTGTGTAACGAAAAAAGCCACCCCTTATATGGTCCCTTATCCCTCCCGCAGCCATGCTATCTAGCGTCTTCAGGGCGAGTTGCAATGCCTCCCCGTCTCTTTTTGTTGCGCCTGTATTAAGCAAATACGTAATTGCCGACGCACTAGGAAATTTACTTACTGTACCAAATCCTCCATGTTGTTTATCTCCTTCGGCCAAAAGAGTATTCGTTATTCCTTGCAGGAGTTCCCGAGAGAGCTCTCCTTGTTGAGGCTTACTCATGGTCTGAAGCTCTTGATGAAGTCTTTCCGACATGACTAATATTTCTTCCTTCCTTTCCCCATAAAGCTGAGCAAGGCGAGGCAAAAGGGTCTTCATACCTTCCCTATCACCCTGGTCTTCTGGGGGAAAGTATGTACCCCCGTAAAAGACTTTTCCTTCCGGAGTAAGAAAGACCGTTAATGGCCAGCCCCCATGTCCAGTAATTGCACTAATTGCATCTTGATACTTACGGTCTATATCTGGCCTCTCATCCCTATCCACTTTTACTGCAATAAAAAACTGATTTATAAGTTGAACTACCTCAGGGTTTTCATAGGTCTCTTCATCCATAACGTGACACCAATGACACCAGATGGCTCCTATGTCTAGGAGAATCGGCTTGTCTAATTCTTTAGCCTTCTTAAACGCCTCGTCACCATACTCATACCAGTCTACCTTGTGATACTTGGCACTCAGAAGGTAAGGACTCTTAGCCTTAGCTAAGCGATTTTCCTTTTCCTGTGGAACTAGTATGTCTTCTCCAGCTAATACAGGGCTGAGAGAACTTATTAATATTAAAATAAGAATTCGATGCACAGTAGAATTAGTCATTAGCAAACTATTATAAGTTTAAAAAGGAATTACTTATTCTTCCTCTTCTATTTTAAAACTCAGGATGTCTATTATTTCCTTTTCTCTGAGCCACTTCCCCTTAATCTCAAGTCTCACACCCCTATATTTCTCATTTCTAATTAATGGGATGCTTTGCTCATTTAGTTTATAATTTAGCCATTTCCCGGGAAGTTCCTTTATGTCCTTGCCTTCTTTATCAACTGCCTTTCCTACTAAGAAATAACAAGTGTGGCCAAATATACTGCACTTGGTCCCAGATTCGGGGGTTTGCGGTTCATCACACATCTTACAACTATTTGTCCCCAAAAGTGTAACTTCTTTACTTTCTTCTACACCAAATAATACGCCCGTTTGTGCAAAGAAGAGGAAAGGAAATATCATCACAAAAATAATCCACCTCTCTCTTATTAGCCATAAATTTTCCTTGGGTTGACAGTTAAATCTGTAATTCATAGTGACTCCTCCTCTTGAAAGATCCTAATATATTTGCATTTTATCCGCCAGGCAAAGTACTTTCAACTGTTTCATACAAAAACCCCCTAAGAGCCTACTTCTTGATCGCCTTAACAAGAATTTAAAAGAAATTAAACAAAATCTTTATTAAATATAGAACTGCTGTAGAAGGGATATTATTCTTTCGTTACTCAGACTGGCTAGCCGGGGTTTAGGACAAGAGGGGGTCTCTTTTCTCAAAGAAAGTCTACCTAATCCTTCTGTGCTTCTGCTGTAAAGGTGAATTGCGAACCGTCGCTAAAAGTCACAGCAAAAGTAACACCTGTAACATTCACTGGTTTAGCCGGGGAAGGAGAATCAGAGATTTTATTTTTGAAGCCAGTGTATTTAATAATCAGGGTACCCCCTCCCGCTTGCAGAACCATATTAGATAATAGGACATTATCCGAATCTATCAGCACTCTTGTCGGACTTGCACTTCTCCCCCCAACAACTGCTATATCTGAAAAGGGTATTAATCTACCACTTTCGCCTCTATTACCATGATTGTCTCTAATATAATCAAAGACTGGAGGGTTATCCCCGCCAGTCGGAACCGTGTTTCCCACATGAACCTGCTCGTAGTAACATTGTTGAGAAGTGATATATTCTAATTTTATGGAGTTTAAAATAATAGTCCTCTCGCCCCAATTAGAAATCTTAAAAATAAGGGTGTTATTTTCTTTGTCTTTTTCCTGGTTTTTTCCACCACCCGTAGCCAGTGCCGAGCCATCCATGTATCTAAGCCCCGGTCCTGCAACCTTCATGGCCCTAATACCATAAGGCACATCTGTAAATTGAAAAAAACCCTCTGCATTAGTTGTTGTGTTAAGTTCATTTATTCTGCCTTTATAGGGGTAGTACATAGTGACTTGCGCTTTGGCAACTGCTTTTCCTATAAAATCCCTAACGTAGCCAAATACAGTAGAATAGACCTCCCTTCTAAGTATTTCTACCTTTCTGTCATCTTCCGTTCCTAAGGTTTTATCAGCACCATAACTTTGTACTTTTGCTATAACCACCTCACCATCCGCACGTGTATACTCAGTGGTACTGTATTCATAGCTAT
This sequence comes from Candidatus Brocadiia bacterium JP1, assembly GCA_051388875.1. GTDB lineage: Bacteria > Planctomycetota > Brocadiia > Brocadiales > Bathyanammoxibiaceae > JBMFFR01. Next base: position 106,253 of record JBMFFR010000004.1, read on the forward strand.
TACCGAATGCATCAATAAAAATACTTGAAAATTTCTCTGCTGCGCGGGGTGCAATATAAGGGCCTGCCCATCCTGCCCCTATGAGTGCTTGGGTGTCAATAGTATACCCGGGTTGATCATCTTTCTTATAAATGTCCTCTAACTTTGCTGGAAGATTTCCCATATGGCCAGAGTATCCAAAGTCTCTCCTGCCTTGCCTGGAGAAGACTTCACGGTTGCCGATTATTGCTTTCCTTAAGGTGTCTAACTCATCATGGGTAGCTAATTCCCTTCTGCCAGTTACAAGCTTATCCATAAATAGTGTCGCTATTCCTGCTGCTGCACCCATTAAAGCAAGGAGGATAATAATGGTGACAACAGTAAACCCCTCAAAAGTAATTAATTCAAAAACATGGGTTAATGATAAACAGCTAATCCCTTTTTTATTGTTCGGTATAGCACACTTACTTTCTTTTGGCTTCATTGCTTCTGAGGCACAAACAATATATGGGACCCATTACTGAAGGTTACTCTAAAGGGGACACCCACTAAACTCGCTGGAGAACCACCTATTGCGGCATCAGAAAAATCCTGAAGTTCTATAGTTAGGGTGCCACCCGCCCCTGCTGTATTTAATTCTATCTCTGGCACTTCAACGCCAGGGGGCTGAATCCAAACACGGCAGGATTCCCCTTGTCTCGCACTCCCAGCTATGGTTAGAGTGGTAAACCCTACTGGGTCCTCCGTCTCAGTGCTTAATCTAGGGTGAAGTGTTACATCGCGGAGGATAGCTCCACTGAGGTCCTTAATCCTTACCCTTCCGTAATAGGTATCCGGGCTGGTGGCACAGTAAACAGTAATTGATGACATTCCAATATTGTCGCTAGAGAGGTTCGCCACAGAAAACTCTACCATTGGTAAAGGACCGCTCCTTGCGAAGGCTGTTCCTTGAAGAAAAACCAGTGCCGGTTGGACAGTAATTGCCCTTTCGCCTAAAGGTATTCTGGAAAATCTGTACCTGCCCTCCAGGTCTGTATGTGTAGTCAAGGAGTTTAGGCTACCATCGGTGGGGTAATTAATAGTTACAGGTACAGTAGGTACTCCAACACCTTTAGCATCCTTAATCTTTCCAGTAACATCGGCTAACAATTCGTTTTCTAAGATTTCTACTGTTAAATCGTCATCAGTATTATTTATACCATCTTGCCCCAGGCTCCTTATAAAGCCTAATACCTCTGCACCCAGGGTGGTATCCGTAGTAGGAGTGGTGGAGTACAAATATGGTCTCCCGTAAGGGTCTTTTAAAAAATCTGTAACACTGGTGTAGCCCTTTTTGCTAATGTATGGCCCTCTCCAACCGTAACCAATGCCAATAGTGCTGTTGAATGAAAAATAAGGGATAACATCTGGCTGAAAATACAAGTCCTCTAGCTTCTGTGGCAGATTTCCCACATCCCCCGTATAACCAAATATCACTTTCTCAGTAGGTAGCGAAGAAAAGGCGCTCCCAACTATTGCCCTCTTTAAAGCCTGGAGGTCTTCCTTTGTAGACGACTCTTTTTGAGACTTAATAATATGAAAGGTCATAGGAGTTATAGTCCCGATTATAACTCCTATTATGGCTATTACTATTATAATCTCAAGAATGGTGAACCCTGCTAAGGCGTAATCCCAAATGCGCGTGGTTAGTGAGAGTAGAATATATCTAATCCCTTGGTTACCAGCTGCTAATGATTTTCTAAGGTTCACCAGTTTCATGGGGTAAAAGTAATCATAGAACCATTACTAAGGGTTATTACAAAATGTACACCACTCATATTTACCGCCTCTCCCCCTTTTTCCTCATAGCTACTGTTAAAGCCTTCCAGTCTTACTTCTACGGCAGAACCACTACCAAAAGTGGTAAGAAAAATATCCGGGACTTCAGTAACTGGTGGTTCTACTTGCAAGGGTATCGCCTCCAGGTGGACAGTTGCTCCTGGTATGGTTACAGGAGAAAAATGTACTGCCTCACCACTGCCCACTCTTTTTGTATTCCACTTGAAGGCTTCCATATCACCTATGTAAACCTTCTCATAATAGCTTGGAGGATTAATGCTATAGACAGCGTTAAGACTACTTAAGGAGATAGGAACCGCCGAAGTGTTAACAACTGTAAGAACCACTATACTACCGTTATCCCTGGTATGACCACTGCCAGAGGCCAAGATAAGTTTTGGAGCAAGTTGAAGGCTGTGGATACCATGAGGAACTCGTTGAAACTTGTAGAAACCATAACTATCAGTGATAGATGTTGAGCTGGCAAGAGCACCCTTATTTGGAAAGTTTATAGTTACACTAACATCCCCTACACCTTTGCCATCCGCATCTTTTATAAAACCAGAGACTTCTGAGTATAATTCGTTGGTAAAAAATTCAACTGAAAGGTCGTCCGGAGTGTCTACCTTCCCGTCCTTTCCTGGACTAATTATTTTACCCTCAACTGTTTCCCCTGTATCGGTATCTACAAAAGAAGTCGTTAAATACTGAAAAGGTTGTCCAAAGCCATCTTTTTTCAGACTATCAAGATACTCTATTACTTTTGGGTCAAGGTACGGCCCATTCCAACCCACCCCTACCTTGAGAGAGGGGGAGAAGCTATAAGAGGGTTGAGAGCCTTTTATATAGAGGTCTTCTAATTTAGAAGGGAGCATCCCCATATCTTCAAAGTATCCAATGGGGGTCCTGCCTCCGTAGTGAAAGCTACGGGGGGTACTTGCTACTGCCTTTTTCAAACAACTCAACTGCTCTAAGGTCTTATCCCTTCGCTCCTTATTTACGGCTTGAAAGACAAATGTTATTATTCCTCCTGCTAAAATCGCAGTTACCGCAAGCAACACTATTACTTCAATAATGGTAAAGCCCTTTTGCCACATAGATTACAACTCAGTACGGAGTAAAGAATATCCTTGAGCCATTACTAAACAAAACTTCAACCGGAATGCCACTTATGTTCAAATCCTGATTTCCACGTCCAAACCACTTCATTTCCACCTTAATTGTGTCTCCTGCCAGAAAATTTTCTATCCTTAACTCCGGTATATAAGTATTAGATTCCTGAACTCTCACTACGTAGTTCTGCTCGGAAGAAATCCCACCATTACCCTTGATAACTAAAGGAGGATTAAACCATACACGTTGCCCACTGTTCTTAATTCCCTTGGGTATACCTTCAATACCTGCAATTCGCAGTTCTAAATATCTGGCAGTGGGAGGAGTATAAAAACTAAAATCAAAGTATATTTCAACCCACTCAACCTCTACATCTTGTGGAGATAAATTATTTATATTAAGTTCAATGCCGTTTCTAAAGTTACCTACCGCCCTTGCGCTTCCACTAGCATATGTGAGCCCTGGCTTCAAGCCGATGGTGCGAATACCGTGAGGAATATTTTCAAAGCTGAAGAATCCTGTGTTGTCTGTTGTAGTAATAGATTGTGCAAGGTTACCTTTGCTGGGGTAATTTATTTTTACTGTAATCCCTGATAGGCTATTTCCCGCAGGGTCCTTCACAAAACCAAATACGTTAGAAAAGACTTCGGAGCGGAATATAGCTGCGCTGAGGTCGTTCCCCCCGCCTGTTTTCCTGTCCGGTCCAAGACTGGCTACTTTTCCAACTGCTGGCACACCTACCTGTACATCTATTAATTCTTCGCTACTATATGCCAATTCGTGCCCATAACCATCCAATTCTAGAATTTCAAGGTCTTCAAGTATAGGAAGGGTGCTATATGGGCCGCGCCACCCTGTTCCCACCTTCAAATCTTCGTTGTACACATAGGCTGGCTGTGTCCCCCTTATGTAGAGGTCTTCTAATTTGGTTGGCATACTTCCCATGTCTCCTATATAACCAAAGGACGTTCTTCCTCCGCTGTCAATTACATGGGGATCACCAATTATAGCCTTCTTTAGCTGGAGTAACTTGTTCTTTGTTATTTCACTTCTCTTGACGGTAAGCCTTTGAAATGCGAGAGGCGCCATAGCACCTGCCAAAATGGCTATGATAGCTACAATTACTATAATCTCTAACAAGGTAAATGCATGTGTTAGAGCAACCCGGCTTTCTGGCAAGTAACCCTGTGCGTAGGACTTGTGCATTTAGGTATCGGTTGGAGTTATTCCTCTGTGGGTGGATTATAATCCAGCCCTCTTAAAATGCAAGAAGTTGTTCCAAAAGGCACACAACTTTATTTTGTTAAGAAAGGACGGTTAAACCCACTAAGATGGCTTACTTTTTATACTTATTACACCGCCCTTTTGCTGTAAGTCTTTTATATCCACCTCTACCGGCAAGAACATTTTTATTACCTCAAGGTTGGTTAAAAGATGAAGGGTTATTTTTGGAGTAACAAACCTAGAGTTACCTTTTGCTAAAGCTAAAGGAAGTACTATTTGGTCAGCCAGGTGTTCATCAAACACCCCCTCCGTTTCAAGGAATTCAAAAAAAGAGTCGCATGCTTCGTCTGCGACCTTTTCAGCCCGCTTACCTATTTCACCCAAGCTGTAATAACAACACTGAGAATTTTCAAACTCACCCACTAGAAGAAACATTGTACCCTGCCCTGTAGCAGGCATCTCCACGAGCTCTATGTCGTGACGGATACCTTTTTGAGTTAATCTTTTTTCGGCCTGAGCTTTTTGCCTTTCTGCAATCCTGCGGGGCAAATTCCCTACGGCAGAGAGCCCATTAAGCCCAATTAGTTGTCCCCTTGATTCCAAAGCTAGAGGTTTGAATTCACCCGCTGGCTCTATGTATGCCGTAAGACTACCGCCACCTCTAGGATAAAAGCCTGCCCTGGACATCTCAAGTCTTATCTCCAGACCAATGTGATGAAGATACCTCCGCCATAGTAGATTCAAGTAATGAAAACAGGGGCTCCAGGGAACATGAGTTCCTCCAGTAATTTCTACCTTAGAGGGTTCAGCAGTGCAGCAAAGTGGTAAGAAAAGCGTTTGCAATACCAAGGACACAGACCCCGCTGTACCAATATCAAAATGATAGTCTCCAGGCACTACTGTTCCCGGTTTAAAGGTGATTGTAGAGGAACCAATCTCAGTTCCTTCCACCTGAGCCTGGCAGATTTTAGCCAGCGCTGTTACAGCTTGGAGGTGTTGGGGTCTTAGTCCAGGTGGCTTTCTTCTTGCGCGGATATTAAACATCTCAACAGCGCGCCCTGTAATAGCGGAGAGGGCAAGGGATGTCCTCAGTATCTGCCCTCCACCTTCTCCCAAAGAGCCGTCTATCCGCAAAAGGGGCATTGAAATCAAAGAATTAGGGATGTATTATGAATTAACAAATAATTGGTTTAGGGTAGTTCAAGTACCCTGACGCTAAGGTTCTGCTTCCACAACTTTTCTGTATTTTACAACTCACACACCCCCTTTTCTTCACATTTCTTTCTGGACTCTTCTAGTTTTTGGGCTGCTTTATCAAGCTTTTTCTTTGCCTTGTTCTCCCTTGCAGAAGCCTTTGCGGCTAGTTTTGTTTCTAACCCCTTTACACGCCTCTCAAAAGTGGTGGCCCTCTCTGGATTTTCCACTCTCAACCTCTCCAGTTTTTCTCTAGTCTTTGCTAATTTGATTTCATCCTTCTTTCTTAGCAAGGACAGTTTAGCCTCTATTTTTGCACGTTTCTCTTCCAGTTTTACCTTTATTTTTTCTGACTTCATCAGCACCTTTCCCCTCCTCTATAGAATAGAAAAGAGGGCCTCTTACTATTTCCACACAATGAAATAAAAATACATTATATAAAGAAGTTCGTTTATTCAATATTCAAAAGTATAATCACTACGAAACTTTTTGTGAACGCTCTTTTGTTACTATATTCGGCAGGAATTTGCTCTATCAAGGGGAAGGAGTTATTCATTGATAGTTTTAGTGAGAATGATTGAAGATAAATTATTTAGATTAATTGACTTTATTTTTGTTCCTTATCCCATACGGAAGTTTTTATAGCCGTGCTTGTTTCTTTCCCTTTACGATATTTTCCAAGTGAAGCTGTTTCTTATGGGTTCTCTACTAATTCAACTCTCCGCAAGCCAAAGAAGAGATAAGCCATAGAAAGCCCAACGATAAAGCCAATTGCAGTAGACTTAAGGGCAAGTATGGTGGCAGCAGTGAGGAGCATAACAAAGGAGTCTGTTCGTGCGCGTACATCCCTTGTAGTGAGGGCTAGTTCCATCCCGGCGAAGGTCAACAAAACGCCAAGAATACTTTTAGGATATTGAGTTAGCAGTTGCAAGGCCCATGCACCAAAAAAAAGACCCGTGAAAAGCTTTGCCACTCCAAGCATCACCACGCTTCCACCCGTTCTGGCACCAAATCGGTATTGACCGGCCAACCCACCTGCACCATGGCACATCGGCATTGCACCAAAACAGCATCCTATAAGATTCATTAATCCCACACTTGTGGCAACTCCTCTGGGTTTGGCTATCTTGTCTGGGAATAGGTCTCCCGAAAGCGCACATACGGCAATTACGGAATTTAGCGTGGTTAAAGGTATCTGAGGTATAGCAGCTTTCATAGTTGCTTCAGCAAAATCCTTCATTGAGGGAAAGGTAAGAGAAGGAATGGATACGCCCGGTTTAAAGCTATACATGAGGTCAGGAGATTTTGCAAAGAGGAGGCACAAACCCATCGTAAATACCACCAACGCCCCTGGAACTCTCTCAAAGAAAAATAATATCAACACAAGCAATGCGCACATAATTATACCCACTGTAATACTATCATAATCCAGGTAACGGTTTGTACCTTTGACCATACCTATACCATCTATTAGGAGACGCAACCCTAATCCCATCTGTAATCCTCTTACTACACTAAAAGGTATAATACGGTTTAACAGTTCTATAAGGTTGGTTATGCCCAGTAAAAAAATGATAGCCCCTGTAACAATACCAGCCGCGTAAATTTGATCTGGCGTAAGGCCTTCTGCTATAGCTATCGTGCCGATGGCCTTCATGGGTTGGACAGCCATGGGAATACCGAAGGCAATACCGGTTATTATATTGAAGACCCCTGCGAAGATTAAAGCGCTGGCCACCTCTAGACCGCAAACATTAACCATACCCACAAGCAAAGGGATAAAGGTACCCAAATCTCCCAAGGAGCCAGAAATTTCCTGGAGATTATACCGGAAGCCCTGGATATTCCCTTTTGCTTCTCTTATATAGTCTTTAAACATTTCTTAACAATAAAGTTAAATGCCTTTTGGACAGCGCGAGGTGAAACTTCTTCAACAGCCTTTTTCTCGATTACAAGGATTGTGTCATTCGCGTTTGGCCTACTGCGCCTTGCCTCCGATGGTTCAATAAGATATATTTTGGGGCAGTCCTGCTCTTTATAACCCTCTATTAATACAATATCAACATCTGCAAAGTATTTAGTTATGAGCTTTTGCAAGGTAGGCTTAGAGTTTAATCCTTTTATGAGGGCCAATTTTTCAGGGGTAGAGATTAAGACACTATCTGCACCAGCTTGGCAGGAACGGTAAGTATCTTTACCAGGATAGTCCATCTGAAATTCTCTAACATCGTACTTTAATACCCCTACGCTATAACCTTTCTTTTTTAGCAAAGGGATAAGTCGTTCTATCAGGCTTGTTTTGCCTACTTTCTTTTTTCCTACTATTGCAACGGAAGGAACCTTCTTTGAACCACGCATCGCTTCTAATGTTATTGGGGATTAATGATAGTACTTCCTTTTGTTGTTGGGTCATCTACTTCTACTATGGTTTTTTGTCTTATCTCTTCAAGTATCTCTTGCCCCCCGCATTTTAGTAACCTCCTGGCCAGCTCCACACCTATTTTTTCTGCACTAGCAACAGACCCTCTGTGGGAGTCTTTTATTATTCTCCTCCCATCCAGAGAACATATGACAGCTTGTAATTCCAGTTCATTAAGGGCAGTTTCTTTGACAGTTGCTATTGCTCCAATGGGAACCTGGCACCCACCTTGTAGCTCTAGCAGTAAAGCCCTCTCAGACTCAACCGCCCAACGGGTGGGTGAGTGGTTCAGCGAAGATATAACGGCACTGACCATGTTATCCCCTTTGCGTATCTCTATAGCCAGAGCACCTTGACCTACGGCGGGAAGCATCTCTTCAAAAGGAATAATGAAGGCTGAATCCTGCGATGCACCCAAACGCTCTACACCTGCCTTAGCCACTATGATGGCATTTAGCTCCATAGTTAGTAGTTTCCTTAGCCTGGTATCTAGGTTGCCCCTGATGTCTAGCACCTCCACATCAGGCCTAATAGCTAGAATCTGGGCCTTACGGCGCAGGCTGCTAGTACCTATTCTGGCTCCTAGAGGTAGTTGTCGGATATTTTGTACGCTCTTGTTATTACTAATTAATAAGTCGTGCGGGTCTGCCCTTTCGGGGATGACACCTAGTTCCAAATCTGCGGGTAACTCCGTGGGGAGATCTTTTAAGCTATGGACTGCTAAGTCAATTTTTCTCTCTTGAAGGGCTACTTCTAATTCCTTAGTAAAAAGCCCTTTCCCGCCAATACGGGATAAAGCCACATCAGTAATTTTATCCCCTCTGGTATGGATAACTTCAACGGAAAATCTTATATTTGGATTTAGTTGTTCTAGCTTAGCTTTGACCCAATTTGTCTGAGTCAGGGCTAGCTTGCTGCCCCTTGAACCTATGACAATTTCTTTCTTCAATTATTTAACCGTTCCACCTTTCTTAATGTATTTTTATACCTGACATTTTTGTATTATAATCTAAAATAACTAATATTAAAACAAAACACAATCCCTTATTTTATAGTTTTCCATGCCTCAGCTTAGTATGAATTCTATATTGCTGGAATTTGAAGACATAAGCAAGATAAGTCTCAAGGAGTTAATTAAAAATATAAGTTCAGACCCATCAGTGGGTAAGCACAAGCCACAGAAACACTTCCAAGTGGACCCCAGGAACGGTGAGAGGATTGTGTATTCTGAAGCCAGAGCAAAGAGACCCCACGATATAAAAGACTCAAACACCCCAAAACCTACCCTACAAAGCAGATGTGTCGTCTGCGAAGGTAAGACAACCGGTATAATAGATCTTGCGCCCACCTCTGAAGGATTCACCTTTATAAACAAAAATCTCTTTCCCGTAATATACCCCTTTGATGAGGAATTAAATGATGAGGGTCCATTTAGCAGGACAGGGCAACATGCGACTGGCACGCACTTTTTGCAATGGCCCAGTAATATCCATGATAAAGATCTAGATAATATGCCACTAGAAGATGTTTTTATTGTATTAAAAAGGTTGTGCGCCTTAGAAAAAAACGTTCTTCATTTCGTAGGCTCAGGAATGCCTTTAAGCTATAAGCATGTAGATGGCAATCACTACGGCTATATCGGGGTTATAAAAAACATGGGTAGTCTGGTAGGTGGCTCCTTGGTTCATGGCCACCATCAGATAGTTCATTCCAATATAAAACCCAGAAAGATATTAGATGACCAACGTTTCAAAGAAAGATGGGGAAGGGGTTTTTCTCAATACTTACTGAGATATAATCCGTCGGAATACTATGTAAAGGAATATAAGGGTGGAGTAGTATTGCTTGTACCGTACTTTATGAAGAGGCCCTTAGAAGCTATGATTCTTTTCAGAGACAGTTCGGCAGATTTTCTTCATCATCTAACTGACGATGAGCTTTATTCTCTGGGGGCATGTCTCCATGATGTTATGGGTGCACTGAGAACCCTTATGCCAAAGATGGGAAGGGAATTAGCCTACAATTGGGTTATACATGAAGGCGATCTAGGCGGGATGTATGTAGAAATTCTACCCTGGACTCAAGAAATAGGGGGGTATGAGCAATTAGGTATATACCTTTGTCAGGGCCATCCGGAATCTACCACAAATTATTATCGGGAGTTAATTCATTGAAAAGAGACTTACTGGAGATAAAAGAACTTGAAATACCTCCGGGCCGAATTATTGGCGAGGTATATCTCCCCGGGTCAAAAAGCTTAACTAATAGAGCCCTTCTTATTGCAGCTTTAGCTTCCGGGGAGTCAATCCTCAGCAACGCTCTCTTCAGTGAAGATACTTATTACATGGCTTCTGCCCTGAGAAGATTGGGTTTTTGTGTGGAAGAGGACGAATCAAGAAATCTCTTTAAAATTGGGGGACTTGGGGGTGCTATCCCCTCAACCCATGCCAAATTATTTATAGGAAATGCAGGCACAGCCATGCGCTTCCTCACAGCCATGCTTACTCTTGGAGAGGGCGAGTATGAAATTGATGGAATTGAACGCATGAGACAACGCCCCATTCAGGATTTACTTGAATGTTTGAACCAGTTAGGGGCTAACACACGAAGTCAGTTTAACAACAATTGCCCTCCTGTAATAATAAAAGCGAAGGGTTTAAAAGGAGGACAAGCCAGGATGAAGGGTAACCTTAGTAGCCAGTACCTTACAGCCCTTTTACTGACTACCCCTTATGCGCAAAAAGATGTGGAAATTAAAATGATAACTGAACTGGTATCCAAACCATATGCACTTATGACTATTGGACTTATGAGAAAGTTTGGTGTGATAGTGGAGAATCAAGACTACGAAAAGCTTTTTATAAAGGCAGGTCAAAGGTATTGCCCAAGTCATTATGAAGTGGAAGGGGATGCTACTAGCGCCTCCTATTTCCTTGCTGGAGCAGCAATTACAACAGGTAGAGTACGTGTGTATGGCCTTTCACGAGACTCTCTTCAAGGGGATATTAGATTTCTGGATATACTGGAGGAGATGGGTTCAAAGGTAAGCTGGGGAAAAAATTGGGTGGAGCTAGAGGGGGGTGACCTGAAAGGGATACAGGTGGATATGAGGGACTGTCCGGATTTGGCCCAAACCCTGGCGGTAGTCGCTTTGTTCGCAGAAGGAAAGACGCAAATAAGAGGGGTCGCTAACCTGAGGATAAAGGAAACAGACCGTATCTACGCAGTTGTAACTGAATTGAAAAAGTTAGGGGCTAAGACAAAAGAATGGGAGGATGGTTTTGAGGTGGAACCAGCCCGACTCCGGGCCACAACCATAGACACTTATGGAGACCATAGAATGGCCATGAGTTTTGCACTGGTAGGGCTAAAGGTACCTGGAATAATAATAAGAGACCCGGCTTGCGTGAGGAAGACTTTTCCGGACTACTTTGAAGAGCTTGAAAGACTTACACAAATAGTTTAGAGACTTTTATCAAAAATCCCGCTGTGAACGAGGATGAAATTTATATGCGAAGGGCACTGGACCTGGCCATAAGGGGTCGTGGGAAGGTTGAACCCAATCCCATGGTAGGTGCCTTAGTGGTTAAGGATGACAACATAATAGCAGAGGGGTGGCATGAGTGTTTTGGAAACCCTCATGCTGAAGTAGTAGCGCTGGAGAGGGCGGGCTTACAGACTAAAGGTGCCACCTTGTACGTGACCCTTGAACCTTGCGCCCATTATGGTAAAACTCCTCCTTGTGTAAAAAAAATAATTCACTCCGAAATAAAGCGGGTTGTTTTTCCTCTCATAGACCCAAACCCCTTGACATCTGGTCGGGGAAAACAAAACATGCTGGAAGCCGGTATTGAGGTGTTAGAAGGGGTATTAAAGGAAGAGGCTAAAAGGGTAAATGCCCCCTTTTTTAAACTAATGAACACTGGTATGCCTTATGTTACTGCAAAATGGGCAATGAGCCTGGATGGTAAAATAGCAACCCAGGCAGGTGACGCACGCTGGATTTCTTCTGAGGAGTCCAGGGAATATGTGCATAAGGTAAGGTCTCTTGTAGATGCAGTTATAGTAGGTATTAACACTGTTATCAGGGATGACCCCCTCCTGACCTGTCGTATCCCTGGGGGAAGAAACCCAAAAAGGATAGTATTGGATTCAAGAGCCAGAATCCCAATGGATTGTAAATTGCTCAACAGTTTAGGGGAGTCAAAGGTAATAATAGTTACGACGGCCTCTGCTCCCAAGGAAAAACTAGATACCCTGGAAAAGATTGGTTGTGAGGTGTTAGTCCTTAAAGGTGACGAGAAAGGTGTTGACCCCGTAGAGCTTCTTAAGGTGCTTGGGGAACGGCAGTACACCAATATGCTTCTAGAAGGGGGAGGAAGTCTTAACGCCTCTTTTCTTGAAAAGGATTTGGTGGATAAGGTGATGGTATTTATCTCGCCAAAGATTATAGGAGGTGTGGAGGCTAAATCTCCAGTGGGAGGTAAAGGGGTGGCCCTTGTGCAAGAGTCTATTAAGCTAAAAGAAATTCAAATCACCAGGTTTCTAGAAGACATCTTAGTTGAGGGGCTAGTGGAAAAAATGGAGGATTAAGTTGGTTTGGAAATATTTTCTTTACTTTTTGTTGGGTGGATGTATAGTTTGTTTTGTATCGTATTTTGGAGGTATGAAAAGGACGTTATTGGCGTCCTTTATTGCTACATTACCTTGTCTAAGCCTTGCAACTTTCATCCTTATATATAAAGAAGGAGGAACAGGCGCAGCCGTTGCCTATGGCAAGGGCCTTATATTGTTTCTTCCTGCATGGCTTAGTTATGTAACAATGGCTATATGGCTTTTACCCAGGTTGGAGTTGTGGAAGGCCCTAACAGTTGCAGTAACAGCCTATTTTATTGTAGCGCTAATAACTAAAAGATTTTCCGAATCATTTTGAAGGCTAAGGAATTGAAGAAACCCTATTATTTAAGTCTTTGTTGCCTTTGCTTACTGGGTTGTGTTTCACAGAAGTGGGTTGAGGGCTACGTACAACATGAGTTAGCGGGAGTAAAGGATATAGTAGCCGAAGAAGTTTATCCGCTGGAAAAGGCCATAGTAGACCTTAAGACCCAGGTAGCTACTCTCTCCGTGGTACTAAAAAACGTTACGGAAGAATTGCAAACGGTAAAAGACAAATTACAAAGTGAATCTGCAAGTTTGCAAGCAATAAAACAACAAGTAGTTAGGTCAGAAGAAGATTCAAAAAGATTGGAAGAAAGACTACATAACACAGTTACAGAGCTGAAAAAAGTGGTAACTGAATCTAATGAAGCTTCTAAAAGGCTAGGGGAAAGCTTGAAAAGCCTGGCGTCAGAGCTAGAAAAAACACGTCTTTCAGTGGTACAAATTCAAACAGGCCCAGAGGCTACCGGTAAAGAATCTGCCCCTGGTAAGCCGGGGACACGCTAAGTACAAAGTCTCAGTAAAGCAACGGTGCGTATAAAACAAAGGGAGGAAGAAATGGCAAGAAAGGAAATTATTATTAGTCTTCTTGGTTTATGCATTACAGTAGGATGCGGTGCAAACCAACAGTGGGTAAAGGAGTACGTGGGCAAAGAAACCGTGTCCGTTAGAACAGAGTTTAGAGAAAGACTTCAACCCTTGGAACAAAACCTTTCAGAGAATAAAACACAATTAGAGGCACTTAAAAAAGATATTGTGAACATCAATGCTTCACTAGGTAATTTCCAAGGAAAATTAGATGACATGTCAAAAAGTCTTGGTGATATAAGTCAAGGCTACAAAACTGAAATCACAGGGGTACGCCAGGATGTTGACCAAGAAATTAATGACCTTCAAGAAAAGGTAAAAGATCTAAAAGATAAGATGGGGAAATTAGGTACAGGCTTAATAACCTTCCAGAAAAGTATTGAGCAGTTAAGCAAGAGACTGGAAGCCATTTCCCCACAGCCTGTTACTCCCACACCTTAAAAAGGTGGGCAGACCCTTTTACCAAAAGCTCTTTTTTCCCAGTGGGAAGGTTAAATAAAGTGTTTTGCCGAATCATTTGTTTTCTGGTGTTGGGTCTCTCTTTATTCGCTTCGCAAGCAGCAGGCAAACCACTACGCATCCATGTATTAGACGTGGGGCAAAGTGATTGTGTTATCATTGAAGCCCCTAACGGAAAACTCCTGGTAGTGGACACAGGTGAAGACCCCAAACGCCCAGGTAACGAGGCCTCAATCGTCTATAACTACATTAGGCAGGAACTAAATTCTCAATTTGTTGATTACTTCCTGATCACTCACTATCATGAGGACCACCTTGGCTGGCCAAGGGAGCTCCTACCAACGGGATTATTTTATCTACAAGGACAGCCTGGCCTTGCCATTCGCAAGATTATTGATAGGGGCTTGGACATCATTTCTGATTCGCCGCTTTGCCAGAAATACGCTGAGTGGGTAAAGAGTAAGGGCCTCCGCCGGGAGGAGATAGAATTTCGTTCCAGAGAGCAACCTCCACAGGTTGACCTCGGGGAGGGAGTAATTATAGATGTAATTGCCTTTAACAGTAGGTTTGACAGGAGTAAAGGAGATATGGTTCTGTCAAATCCAGAGGAGCAGCGACAAGCCAGTGAACACAATTTTTCCATAGTGTTCATCCTCCACTATGATAGATTTGATATGTATTTTGGAGGGGATATTTGTGGCTATCAACGTGACCCCCTTAGAGACATTGAATCACGATTCCTGCACAGACTCAAAGAGGTAGAGGTATGTAAGGTGAGTGACCATGGTTCTGTATGGGCCTCTAGACTTGAGCTGGTGGAAATTTTGAGCCCTGAGGTTTCCATAATTTCCTGCGGAAGGGGTTACGGTATGCCCCATAGAGAGACAGTAGAAAAGCTCCTTGCTTTTAAAGACCCTGCTTCCGGAAAACCTAGAGGTAGTGATATATATCAAACTGGCGGGCAAGATGGGTTCCTCCTCCCCAAACCCCATACAGAAACAAGAAAAGTGCAAACCATAACTGAAGGTCATATCGTTATAGAAACGGATGGGAAGAACTCATTTTATGTAAAGTACAAAGGAGGAATTCAGGAGTATCTACTAGATGAGATTGGCCCGTATCGTAACAGATAATTAAAAGGTAGTGTGTTAATCAAATAGATAAAATAAAAATCCCCCCGAATGGGGGGAGAAGAGGAATAGTTCTGGAAGTCTAAGTGGTTTTGGGGGTAGGACGGAATTTACCAATTAGATCCTTCCAGGAGATGTGGTACCACTTGGCTGCCAAATAACCTACCAGGATAGCAGCATACAAACCCCCTACCAGATATGGACTAAAGGCATACTTTACCACAGCCACGTATCCAAGGCCGAAGAAAAAGGCCATGAGAAGCAGCACGGCAGCATACATGTAATAGCTTATCTGGTACCACCATCTGAGCAGGTATCCAAACAGTACCAAAAATAGTAGTATGGGAATAGTGTAGTAAAGATTCGGATAACTCATAATGGTTTCTAACATGGCACATCCTCCTTAAATTCTATCCCACCATAGACTTGCTAATATTATATATACCACTTAATGTCCTTTATGACAAGTAAAAGACAACTAACGAATCTTGGACTTTGTAAGGCGGATTGCGTCCAGAAAATTCAAAATTTTCATATAACACCACAAGACTTCTTGACATCCGAAGATTGAGGCTATATCCTATGTATCGGGTCGGAAAACCAGAGTATAAGTTGTAAGTGTATACCATTCAAATACTTGCGACTTTTTTAAACTGTTTATTCTAGAGGAACTACGTTATGAGCGACTACGCTGTGGTCTTGATTACTGCTTCTTCACAGGAAGAGGCACAGAAGATAGCCCGTACCATGGTAGAGGAAAGGCTTTTCGCCTGCGCTAACATCCTCTTTCCCATCCAGTCAATTTATCACTGGCAGGGTAAGGTGTGCGACGACAAAGAGGCCCTCATATTTGCCAAGACTAAGACTGTGTTGTTTAACTCAATCGTCAAACGGGTTAAGGAACTCCACAGTTATCAAGTACCAGAGGTGCTATTCCTACCAGTGACACAAGGGTCTGAAGATTATCTCAAATGGCTAGAGGCGGAAACCCTGACCCTTACCGGACAAAATGATAAAAAATAATACTTCTCAAACTGTTTGTCTGCTTTAACGGATTTTTTAAAGTTGTATTTGTGACCTAGTGATGGTTTTTGCAAGCGTAAAAGATTGACACGGTATGCAATTTCAAATAAAAAAGTTTATTGTCTAAGGAATTGAGGAACATGGAGGAACCGGATTTCAGTGATCCTTTTCTTGACTAAAAAACAAGGAGAAAAAAAATGCCATACCAGGTAAAACCCTTACCCTTTACTAAAGAGCTTGTTGGTATTTCTAAAAAAACCCTGGATATTCATCACGGCAAGCTATACACGGGTTACGTAAACAAGAGTAATGAGATAGAGGAAAAAATCAAAAAAGCTGATAAGGCATCTGCCAATGCCACTTACAGTGAGATTGGAGAGCTAAAAAGACAACAAAGTTTTGCACTTAACGGGGTTTATCTGCATGAGGCCTACTTTAATGTGCTTGGTGGTGATGGCAAACCTACTGGGACCCTAGTGGACAGGATTAAGAAGGATTTTGGCTCTTATGAGGAATGGGAGGCAGACCTCAAGGCTGCCGGCATTGCTGCAAGAGGTTGGGTTGTGATGGCTTACGATGTCAATGCTGGTAGGCTCAACAACTATTCTTGCGATATTCATAGTGAGGGAGGTATCTGGGGGGCTGTACCAATTATTGTTTTAGATGTTTATGAACACGCCTACTTCATTGATTTTGGCTCAGATCGTAAGTCTTACATAGAGGCATTCGTAAAGAACCTCAACTGGGAGGCTGCCAGCAAATCTTTCCACGATGTGATTTGCAAGTTAGGCAAGGCATAAAAGAGGAGGGTTCCCAGAATGCGTGTACTGTCTTCTATCTTCTTGATAGGAATTATAGTCAGTTTTACAAATGTAATCTATGGCCAGGCTGATGCCCGAAAGGTTTTTGAAACCCACTGCAAGAAATGCCATGGAGAACTCGGTAGCCCTACCGAAAGAGGTCAAAGCCTAAAGGCCCCTGATTTTACCGACAGAAAATGGCAAGAGTCTATCACTGATGAACAGATTCTAAATTCCATCACCAACGGTAAAGAGAAGATGCCTAGCTGGAAGACCGAGCTTTCTCCTGAGGAGATTAAGGCAGTGGCAAAATGGGTAAGAATCTTAGGCCCGCGTAAAAAGTAAAAAACTATGCCCTTGGATGTGCTGTACGGTAAATCTGGCATAGGCGTTCGGTAGCGACATGGGTGTAAACCTGCGTGGAGGAGAGGGAGCTATGACCTAGCATTTCCTGGACTGCACGCAGGTCAGCACCCCTATCCAAGAGATGGGTAGCGAAACTGTGCCTTAAGGTATGTGGAGAAGGGTTGTGTCTCATTCCAGAAAGCTTAGCATACTTCTCAAGCATCCTGGCCACACTACGGGTTGTAAGGCGTCCGCCATGTTTATTTAGGAAGAGTGCCGGACAATTTTCTTTCCCTTTTCTGACGACCAAATAGGCTCTTATAGCCTCTAAGGCGTAACCCCCTATGGGTACTATTCGCTCTTTTTTCCCCTTGCCTTTTACTTTCACTACCTCACTTAGCGTATCTACATCTCCCATGTCCAGAGTCACTAACTCGCTAACCCTTATACCCGTACTATATAGGGTTTCTAGAATGGCTGAGTCCCTCCGCCCCTGTGGGCTTTCTTTGTCAATTACGTTAAAAAGAGACTCTACCTCCTGGAGGCTAAGGAACTTTGGTAAGATTCTTTGTTTTCTAGGCGAGCGAAGCACACCCACTGGATTATTTTTTATGGCCCCTTCTTTTAATAAGAATCTATAAAAACTTCTCAGACTGGCCAGCTTTCTGGAAAGAGTTGTCGTCTTATACCCATCGCCTCTCAACAGAACCAAATACTTTCTTAGACATAGGGGGGTTACTTTGTCTGGACGGTCAAACCCTTGCTTGAGCAGGAAATCAATATGTTGAAGTAAATCTGCTTGATAAGCTCTGAGCGTACTCTTGGAAAAATTTGCCCCGTGTTCTAATCGCCAGATAAACTTATCTAAATATATTTCTACTGGTAATCCCCCTTTGGACACCAGTAGAGAAGTCTTTGGCCCCATTTTTGCGGCTTTTGACGGCTTAATCTTTGTGAAAGAATAATATACTCGCCAATCCCCTCGTGACTAAATACTACAAAACAGAGAAAAGACCGTCAAGTATTTAATAACAGAACGTTGGGCAGAAGTTTGGATAGAGGAACGGGCTTTAGTGGCTATTAGAGCTTATTTCCTCTCTTGAGCTACTGGAGGCACCAAGCTCGCTTTTTTTAGTCTTAGGAAAGTAGTTTATTTTTTAATGAGAATACTTTATAATTTATAGGCATGAAAAGGATACTTGAACTAGTACTACTGACACTGGTACTCTGCGCCGGTTGCGCAATCGGCGCCAAGGATAGAGTAGGGGTGGGACTGCAGGAGACCTCCAAGGAAAATGGCATCTTTGTTAAAGATGTCAAGGTGGGAAGTGCTGCCCAAAAAGCTGGCCTCCAGCCCGGTGATGTTATAGTAGCTTATCAAGGTAAGAGTATTGTTGATCCAACTTTTGTTGAGAAGGATATAGAGACCTCGCCTATAGGTAAAAAAATACAAATGACTATCGTTAGGGCTGGTAGACCTCTTCTATTGGAAATGGCTATTGAAAAGAAACCTTCCCGAGTGGTAAATGTTTCGGCACCCGGGCAAACTCCCGATTACTCCCTAATGGTGGCTGATGTCTTGTGGATAGGTAGTTATCCCTACCCTGCAAGCTTCAAAGAAATAATGGACCCGATAAAGCTTCTGCCTCGTGCTATTCAAGAGCAAGACCAGATGCCTGCTACACCAGCGACTGTATTTTCAGTAACAGTACGGTAGACGTATGAAAAAAAAGAAAGATGAAACTACTAAGGCCTGTTCTTTTTGCAACAGGAGTTATAATTTAGTAAATCGGCTTATACAGGGTAACCCTAACGTATATATTTGTGATGAGTGTGTAGAGGCTTGTAACGCCCTCCTTAAAAGCAATGCAGAAACAAAACCCACGTCCAAGCTTATAGAAAAGCTGCTACCTCCGAGTACCATAAAAACTCATCTTGACAAATACGTCATTGGACAAGACAAAGCCAAGAAGATATTGGCAGTAGCGGTTTATAATCATTACAAGAGGCTAGTCACTGGCAGCTCTAAAGAGGTGGAACTAGATAAAAGCAACGTCCTGCTTATAGGCCCAACTGGTTCAGGAAAGACACTTCTTGCCAGGACCCTGGCCACATTTCTTAATGTACCTTTTGCAATAGCTGATGCTACCACACTCACAGAGGCAGGTTATGTAGGTGAGGATGTGGAAAACATCTTGCTAAGGCTCCTCCAAAACGCCAATTATAACGTCCCTTACGCAGAAAAAGGTATTGTTTACATTGATGAGATTGATAAGATAGCCCGCAAGGGGGCTCACCCTTCTATCACCAGGGATGTTTCTGGAGAGGGGGTACAACAAGCCCTTCTAAAGATACTAGAGGGAACAGTGGCAAACGTCCCACCCCAGGGAGGGAGAAAGCATCCAGAGCAGCAATTTATACCGATGGATACCACAAACGTCTTATTCATTTGCGGTGGCACTTTTCATGGAATAGAAGAAATAATAAGACGCAGGCTCGGCAAAAAGTCCATAGGCTTTGAAAAGAGCCACACGATAGAATTATCCCAAGAAGAGTTTACTTTACAAATAAAGGCGGAAGATTTGATTGAATACGGCATGATACCGGAGTTTGTAGGAAGACTGCATGTGGTGGCTCCACTTCTACCACTGAAGAAAGAAGAACTACTTAAAGTCATGGTAGAACCCCAGAACGCTCTGGTAAAACAGTATCAAAAATTCTTTGATATGGAAAAGGCCTCACTGGAGTTTACCACCGAGGGCCTGGAAGAAATAGCCAAGAAAGCGATAGAAAGGGGTACAGGGGCACGGGCCTTAAGGTCTATCTTTGAAGAATTTATGCTTGATGCCATGTATCACCTACCCTCTCAAAGAGTCCCTTTCACCTACCTGGTTACTCCAGAAGTGGTTAATGGTAAAGTGCAGTTACTTTGTTCAAAAAAGTATCGCAAGAGCGCCTAAAAAAGTTTTTAAGAGGGAAAAAATATAGTTAAACCTGAAGAAATAGAAGTTGATCCTGAGTTATCACAATAAGTACTATTTTGCTAAAGAGTTAATTTTTACTGCTTCTTAAAGAGATACTTATCAAGTGGAAGTTTTTAGTAAAGACCCCATATTAATCCTGGATTTTGGTTCTCAGTATTCACAGCTAATTGCCCGCCGTGTGAGAGAGCACAACGTCTATTCGCAAATAGTTCCTTATAACATCAGTTCTAACGAATTAAAGTCCTTAAATCCGAAAGGGCTAATCCTCAGTGGAGGGCCTGCCAGTGTCTATCATGATAGGTCACCTGTATGTGAAAGTGAAGTCTTTGAACTGGGTATTCCTGTGTTGGGTATATGTTATGGTATGCAAATAGGTTGTCAACTCTTGGGGTCAGAAGTAAAACCCTCCAATAACAGGGAGTACGGCAGAACCCATCTGACTATTAACCATCCATCGCCCCTCCTTGAAGATGTTGCAAGTAACCAAGTGGTGTGGATGAGCCATGGAGATCAAGTTAATAACCTCTCTAAAGAGTTCGTCTCTTTAGCCCAGACAGAAAATTGTCCCTATGCGGTAGTAAAGCATAGAGATAGAAATTTCTACGGTGTTCAGTTCCACCCTGAGGTCAGCCATACCCCTTGCGGTGCCACTATTATCAGAAATTTTCTCTTCAGAGTATGCGGATGCAAGGGGGACTGGCAGATGAGTTCTTACATAGAAAAAACCCTAAAGGAGGTTCATGATAGAGTAGGGAAAGACAGGGTGGTATGCGCCCTATCGGGTGGGGTGGATTCCACAGTGGTGGCTAGTCTTATTTTCAAGGCCATTGGAGAGCAGCTTGTTTGCATCTTTGTAGATACAGGGCTTCTAAGGGAGGGGGAGGCAGAGGCCGTAAAAAAAACCTTCACTGAATCCTTCCCATTAGAACTTCATGTAGTAGACGCCAGGGAACGATTTCTTAGTAAACTCCGCGGTGTAACAAACCCCGAACAGAAGCGTAAAATCATTGGGCATGAATTTATAGCCGTATTCAAGGAAGAGGTGCTTCGCCTTAAAGGAACAGGTATTAAATATCTAGCCCAGGGTACACTTTACCCGGATGTGATAGAGAGTGTCCCGGCTCACGGGGGCCCTACTGCTTCCATAAAGAGTCACCACAATGTGGGTGGCCTTCCAAAAGAACTGGGTTTTGAACTTATTGAACCTCTTAGAGAACTCTTCAAAGATGAAGTAAGAAAGATAGGGAAAGAACTAGGCCTGTCCGAGGAAGTCATCTGGCGGCATCCCTTCCCTGGGCCTGGTTTAGCCATAAGGATTATTGGTGAAGTAACGGAGGAACGGCTGGGGATACTTCGCCAGGCCGATAAAATGGTTGAAGAAGAGATAAAAAGGGCTGGCCTTTACAAAGATGTGGCTCAGGCCTTTGCGGTTTTACTACCCCTGGGAACGGTAGGGGTCATGGGTGATGGTAGAACCTATGAGAATGTTATAGCCCTTCGGGCCGTAGACACACCGGATTTCATGACCGCCGATTGGACCCGTTTCCCTTACGAGCTTCTAGGCAAGATATCATCCAGAATGGTTAATGAAATTAGAGGCGTTAACCGTGTTGTGTATGATATCACCACCAAACCCCCCAGTACTATAGAGTGGGAATAAGAGATTTCCCTGGGCCTGATAGGAATCTTTGTGGGTAATAGCCAATAAAAAGTATACAACCCTTTACCTTGCTTTCCCAGTGTTAGGGCTATATAATTCTTGTAAATGTTGCAGCTCGCATCTTCAGGCATAATTCTTACTTACAAACAGGTAAAATTTTAACTATTTAGACCAATAATGTCTAAGCCGCCAATTTCAGTCTGTATAATAACTTACAACGAAGAAAAGAGGATTCGCCAGTGTCTTGAGAGCGTTAAGTGGATGGAGGAGATTGTGGTGGTGGATTCTCACAGCACTGATAAGACGTTGGAAATATGCCGGGAGTATACCCCCAGGGTTTACGAGAGGGACTGGCCGGGTCACGTTGAACAGAAAAATTTTGCCCTGAGTATGGCGAGTAATGAGTGGGTATTGTGTTTGGATGCTGATGAGTGCCTATCCCCTGAGCTTTCTGAGGAAATCAAAGAGGAGTTGTCATGCAATGGCAACACTTTTACGGGCTATATCATTCCACGCCATACCTACTATCTAGGTCGCTGGATAAATCACAGCGGTTGGTATCCAGACTTGAAATTACGGCTATTCAAGAAGTCGTTAGGGAAATGGGGGGGTGTCAACCCTCATGATAAAGTACTCTTAAATGAGGGGAAGACGAAAGTCCTTAAGGGTGAATTGCTGCATTTCAACTACGAAGATATTGCCAGCCAGATTCGTACTATCAATAGCTTTTCTGAAATATTTGTTCAAAATATAATAAAAGATGAAATACCTTTTTCTGCACCTGCAACTATCCTTTCCATGCTTTTTAGACCTCCTGTTAAATTCATTGAGATGTATTTCTTCAAGAGGGGTTTTCTTGACGGCATGGCAGGTTTCATAATTGCCTCAAACACGGCCTTTTATATATTTTTGAAATACGCAAAATGGTGGGAGGCAAAAATGCTTGCAACCTCCAAGAATAAAGCCTCTTCCCCAAATGAAGCACCACACAATCCAGTCTTAAATCATGTTCAATCTGTTTCCCTTAAAGAATAAATACGCCGATACCAACCTTCGCACATTCACTGAAGGAGGTATTTCCTGGACAGTTAATGAGCAGGGTGGGCAACAGGTAGGGCAATGGTTACTGAGGCAAATAGAAACTCTTTGCAAGGAACCTTCTCTGTCTACAACCGGTCAAACCAAGGTACAACTTGTGAAACAAAATGTTTACAGGGCAACGTATCGTATACATCTTGATGGAGCAAGGGAGGGTATTTACGTTAAGAAATATGACATCAAAGACTGGAGGGTACGGCTCCTTTCAAGGTTTCTTTTAACCCAGGCTCAGAGGGAATGGAAAATGATGCTGGAGTTTAGGGAGATGGGTTTACCTGTACCGCTCCCCATTGCCCTGGGGCAGAAAAGTGAAGGACAAGAAATAACAGAATATCTATTAACACAGGAGGTTTCAGCCGCTCAGCCTGTAAGAGACTCTACACAATGGAATAAAGAAGTCCTGCTTAAGGCCTTAGCTGTACTTACCTTACAACTTCACAGGAATCATATTTTTATGAGGGATTTTCAACTGGGCAATATCCTGTTGAGGGCCGAGGGGCCAAGACCTCAACTCTGTCTCCTGGATCTTCATTCTGCAAGTTTTGTAAAAAGACTAAAGAAGCCCCAGAAAATCTGGATGCTAGCCAAACTTCTAGACTCATTTACTCCCCTCTTTGATTTTAAGGACGAAGAAAGATTTCTGGAACTTTACGCCAGGGGAATGCCTGACTTTCATAACGAATTCCGGGTAAATGTTGAAAAGGTTCAAGCCCTTGCCCGCAAGATAAAGCGTACCCACCTGAAAAGCCGCACTTATAGATGCCTAAGAAACAGTACTTCTTTTGCATTAGAAGAACACAGCGGTTGGAGAGTGTACAGAAAGAGAGAGTTTTCCACGGAAGAGGTCTTCAAAATCCTGAAGGCTTATGAAGACTCCAGCCAAGAAAATAACACAGAAATTAAAAATACCAATAAAACCCATTTAAGGATACTGGAAAGTGAGAATGGGAGTTTCTGTGTTAAGCATTACCGGTGTAATGAGAGCTTAGACTATCTGAAGAGGCTGGTGGGTATTTCCAGAGCCCGGAGGGCATGGGTAATAGGAAATGGATTGGTGGTGCGGGGGATTCCTACCGCTCAACCACTAGCCCTGGTGGAGTGCCAGGAAGAGGCATTTCTCTTGAGCCGTGCTCTTACAAACTTCCCCAGGCTGGATCACTATGTCTTAGAGAATTTTCGGGAGAATCTTAATTACAATACCCTACAGAAAAAGAAAAGATTTATCACCGCCCTTGCCCAAGCTATTAAAATACTTCACGATAAAAAAGTTTATCACGGAGACCTGAAGGCTTGTAATATCCTGGTAGAGGAACTCCCACAAGGCAGTAACCCTTCCTTCACAGGGCTGAGGCGGAATGCGGACCCAGAATTAATCCCTCTTAGCCCCCCTTTAGCAAAGGGGGATTTAGGGGGATTTGAGGCGTGGCAGTTTTATTTAATAGATTACGACAGGGTAATGTTTGACAGAGAAATTTCTTTAAGGCGTAGGGCTAAGAACCTCGCCCAACTACATACCTCTATCCCCTGGTGCATAGGCCGTACTGATAGGATGCGCTTTTACAGGGAATACTCAAAAGGGTTAGAATTAGACAAGAAGTCCTTCATCGGGAAGGTGCTCCAATTCAGTGCCAGCAGGATACCTGTATTGATGGAGCCGATTGAATGACAGACCTATGAAAATCCTTCATCTTTATAGCAATTGGAAGTGGACAGGGCCTGCCGAACATGCATTGCAGCTGGCTTACAGGCTGAGCCTTAAAGGGCACAAAGTAATCTTCGCCTATGGGAGACCGCCAGAAGAAGACCTGAAAAGCATAAGACACAAAACAAAAACACTGGATATAGAAACAGTTGAACTCAGATTAAAGAAACACCTGAATTTTATAGCCAACCTAAGAGACCTCTGGGAGCTTAGTAATATATTGAAAAACTTTAAACCGGACATCCTGCACACACATCTTACTAATGACCATCTCCTAGGAGGGACAGCGGTCAAACTTTTCTCTCCATCTACAAAAGTTATACGTACCTCCTATGATGGGGGAGGCCCTAAGCCATCCCTAAGAAACAAATTCCTTCTTGGCTATCTTACCTCTGGGCTTATAGCCATTTCAGAAAAAGGGAAAGGATGTGCCGTCAGAAACTTTACTTTGCCAGTTGAAAGGGTATGGAAGGTGGAGGTCGGGGTGGATACGCTCCGTTTTGACCCACAAAGCCGTTCCCGTAGCCTCCGAAACCAACTGGGTATCGGCCCTTCCGAGGTAGTAGTGGGAATAGTAGCAAGAATACAGAGACATAGGCGATTTGACGTGCTTCTGGATGCCTTCAAACAAGCCTCTAATCAGTTGGCAAACCTCAGGGCAATCATCGTGGGAAGGGGCACTAATATGGTTCCGGTAGCAGTAGAACCTGCAAGGGAGTTAGGATTAAATGGTAAGGTATTATTTCCTGGATATAAGGAAGGAGAGGAATACGTAGATACCCTAGCCTCCATGGATATTAAAGTATTTTTAGTACCTGGAACAGATGGTGCCTGTCGTGCCGTAAGGGAGGCCATGGCTATGGGTCTACCCATCATAGTGGCAAACAGGGGAATGCTACCTGAAATAGTTAAAGATGGTGAAACAGGTTTTGTAGTTGAGGATACCCCAGAAAATCTTTCTAATGCTATCATTAAGCTGGCAACGGATGAAACCCTCAGGAAGAAAATGGGGCAAGCAGCCAGAAAATGGGCCGTAGAGAAGTTTTCTTTAGACCTAGAAGCAGAACAGGTAGAAGATATTTACCAGGCATTGCTGAATCAATAAATAAATCTTGGTGTAATAGTGGAAAAAGAACTGTCCATTATACTACTTAACTGGAACACAAAAGACCTTATGAAGGACTGCTTACGGTCTCTTTTTGAAACTACAAAGGGTGACTATTATGACGTGATTGTAGTGGATAATGGTTCCTCTGATGGAAGTCTGGAGATGTTAAGGCAACACTTTCCAAACTTAAAAGTTATAACCCATGGTAAAAACCACGGATTTTCTAAGGGATATAACCTTGTCCTAAAAGATGTCAAAAACCCTTATGTGCTTTTGCTCAACACGGATACTATTATACTTGATGGGGTGGTAGAGGGGATGCTCAACTTTCTAAAGACTAACCCTGATGTGGGAATAGTGGCCCCGCAGTATTTAAATGCGGACGGTACAAAACAGACTACATTCTCAAACTTTCCAACACTTTCCACTGAATTACTCAATAGAAGTCTCTTACAGTTTCTATTTCCCTGGTGGTATCCCAGTAAAAGACAAGACTATAATAAGCCATTAGAAGTGGAGGCCGTGAAGGCTGCTGGCCCGATGTTAAGACAGGAGGCCTTTCGTCAGGTGGGCTTTTTTGATGAAGATTATTTTATTTTCTTAGAAGAGACGGATTTGTGCTGCCGTCTTCGTAAAGCTGGATGGAGATGTGTTGCCCTTCCTAACCTGAAGATGTATCATCTCGGAGGCGGTGGAACAAAAAAGAAAATCAGGGCTGAAACCACTATTGAGTATTATCGGTCCCTCTATAAGTTCTTTAGAAAAAACAGGAGCGCTCCGGAGTACTTGCTATTCAGGATTTTTAAGCCTTTCAAATTAGTAATGAATTTACTCCTGTGTTTCGTTGGTCTAATATTCACCCTCTTTCAGCATGAAGGGTTAAAGACAAGATTTATCACCTATCTAAAGGTGTTACAGTGGCACTTGAGGGGATGCCCGGAAGGCTTTGGCTTAAAAAGATAAGTCCATCTCACTTATAGGCAAAGGGGTACCAATGTCCACAAAAGTCTTAATCACAGGCGGGGCTGGTTTTGTAGGGTCACACCTGGCTAATGAATTATTGAAAAGAAAGTATGAAGTCTGCGTCTTTGATGACCTTGATCCACAGGTGCACGGGGAAGGTCAGAAAATCCCCAGCCACCTGAACAAAGATATTGAGTTTATACGTGGAGATATAAGGGATAGGGAAAGGCTCAAAAAGGCATTGACGGGGGTGGAGATTTTACTGCACCAGGCAGCGGCGGTAGGTGTTGGCCAGAGCATGTATATGATTGAGCACTACGTAGACGTAAACATGACTGGCACAGCCAATTTATTAGATATCCTGGTTAATGAAAAACATGATGTTAAAAAACTTATAGTAGCTTCTTCCATGAGTATATACGGCGAAGGCGCATATACCTGTCAAAAATGTGAGAGAGTTTATCCCCAGTTAAGGACAAAAGAACACATGGAAAAGAAAGACTGGGAGATGAAGTGCCCCAGGTGTAACCAAAACGTTAGTCCCCTGCCTACCGACGAAGGAAAGCCGCTGAACCCGACCTCCATATACGCAATCTCTAAAAGGGTTCAGGAAGAGATGTGTCTTAATATTGGATTAACTTACCAAATACCCACAGTGGCACTACGCTACTTCAACATCTATGGCCCCATACAGAGCCTTTCAAATCCTTACACAGGGGTAATGGCCATATTTTCCTCTCGTATCCTGAATGGGAACCCCATCCTGATCTTTGAGGACGGAAAGCAGACAAGGGATTTTATTCACGTAAGGGATATTGTCCAGGCAAACATCTTGTGTATAGAGAAAAAAGAGGCTGATTATAAGGTCTTCAATGTGGGTACGGGCAGGGCGGTATCTATACTTGAAATAGCCCATATACTTAAAGAAAAGTTAAATAGCGCCGTTGATATTCATGTTTCAAACAGGTATCGTGCAGGAGATATTAGACATTGCTTTGCAGATGTCTCAAGCATAACGAAGACCCTGGGCTTTAAACCTTCTGTTAAATTGGAGGAAGGCATAGAAGACCTGGTCAATTGGGTATCTCAACAGAAATCGGTAGATAGGGTGGATAGGGCCACAATGGAGTTAGAAAAGAAAGGGCTGCTACTATAAATCAAGAGTCAGACCTGATATTACTCCTACCAAAGGGGATGTACTGAATTAGCTATATACATCTCGCAAAATAAGCCAAGTTATTAGTCACAAATAGAGGTTTATAAATAAAATGGATTTTATGCCTTTTGAGACGGTTACCTTCCCAGCCTTGCTTGTTGCAGAAAATCCACCACCTGATACAAGCATAGGTATAACCACCACTATCCCCATAGAGATTATCTTCGCCTCGGGATATGTGCCTGTTGATTTGAACAATATCTTTATTACGGACCCAGACCCAACCCACCTGGTGGAAAGGGCTGAATCTGCGGGGCTGCCTAGAAACAACTGCGCATGGATAAAGGGCATTTACTCTGCCGTCAAAAAGAAAGGAATAAAAAGAGTGCTAGGGGTTGTGGAGGGGGATTGCAGCAACACTTTTGCGCTGATGGAGATACTGGCCTCTGAGGGCGTGGAGGTCATTCCCTTTAAATATCCTCATGGGAGGCAGATGGAGCTTTTACAGAAGTCCTTTAATGAACTTGTTCTAGCCCTGGGTAAAGGGGAAACAACCCTCTGTGAAGCTGAAGGGGTCAAAAAAGAGTTTGACCGTATTCGTTCTTTAGTCCACGAAATAGACCGCCTCACCTGGCAAGAGGGGAAGGTAACCGGCGAAGAAAATCATATATGGAATGTCTCCACAAGCGATATGATGGGCAACCCGGTTCTCTTTGAGAATAAGGCCAGGGCCTTCCTTGAGGAAGTGAAAGAAAGGGAGCCTCTGGCTGGAGGGATGAGGATAGGGTTCATAGGTGTGCCTCCGATATGCGGGGGGCTGTATAGTTTTCTTGAAGAACTAGGCGTCCGTGTGGTCTTCAATGAAATACAGAGGCAATTCAGTATGCCCTATCCTGCCCAAACCCTTCTGGAACAGTACCTTCTCTATACTTATCCCTACGGCGTTCAGCCCAGAATAGAGGATATAAGACAAGAGATAAAGAGGCGAAAAATTCAGGGCTTAATCCACTACGTCCAGAGCTTCTGCTATCGCAACATGTATGATACTATTTTTAGAAGAACACTGGGCGTACCCATCTTGACACTAGAATGTGACCGCCCCGGCGGCATGGATGGCCAGTTGAGGACAAGGATAGAGGCTTTTGTAGAGATGCTGAGGAAGAAGGGTGCGTAGGAATGGGAAACTTCAAGAAAAATGTGTTTAGCAACAAACTTATGAAAAAATACAAGGACATGGTTTTTTGTGCTGATAATACTCAAATAAAATATCATCGCCGTTCAATTCGGCTAAAGGGATATGACTATCTCAGCCAGGGGCATATTTTGTCACCGTATGCGCGCATAACAAGGCATATATTTTTGGTGATGTAGTGGACGGTAAGATTCGGTTGAATGAATACGGGGCAATTGTCAAAAATGAATGGTCAAAGACGCATGAATTGCGAGGAAACGTGATGATAGACGAATATATTATTATGCCAAATCATATTCATGGCATTACAATAATAATTAATTGTAGTAGGGGCACGTTGCAACGTGCCCCTACAGTTGCACAATTTGGTAAACCCGTACCCAATTCAATACCAACAATTGTTCGGTTATTTAAATCTGCAACCACCCGGCAAATCAACCGAATCTGTAGCGCACTAGGAATTTCTGTTTGGCAGCGGAATTATTACGAACATATCATCAGAAATGAAGATGAATTAAACCGTATCCGTGAATACATTAGAAATAATCCTTTACAGTGGCAATTTGACAGTGAAAATCCCAGCTATACTCAAGATAAAATTTATGATACGTAATGGGGTTCAATTGAAGAGGTGATATAATGGTGAAAGAGGTGGTTTTTACAGGGAAAAAATGGACTTGACCCCCGTGTCTAGTAAGAAGATAAGGTTTACAGAACATGCATTGCGAAAGAAAGAACTCCTTGAAAAACATGGGATTCGTGTGGAAATTGGAACAATTGGAGATGTGATTAAGTTTCCAGAAAAGATTGAAACGGGGTATAGAGGGCGTATAATAGCCCAAAAGAGACTAAGCACAAGTCATGTGCTAAGGGTTATATACGAAGAACATTCGGAAGAGTCATTAGTAATCACCTTCTATCCTGGAAAGAGGGAAAGATATGAGAAAGATTAGTTACAGCAAGGATGCGGACGCCATATTGATAGAGCTTTCGGACAAGCCCATTGACCACGCTGAAGAATCGGGGCAGGTAATAATCCATTTTTCTAAGGAAGGTGAACCTGTACTTCTGGAAATCCTGGACGCCAAGGAATTCCTGTTGAACTCCTTATCCAGTCTTGTTAGAGAAATAGAGGTTAGCCTGCCTTAAATCAGTCAATGAGGAAAGGGGATGGCAATGAAAAAAGCCTTTACTTCCGAGTCTTTCTTTAGGTGTTTTTTTAATAGTTACGTCTAGCCCAACCAAGTGAAGAAGCCGTTCTGTAAAACCAAGATATTATTGGTGGTCAATTTGTTTAAAGGGAGGTAATAGGGATGTCCATAGGTAAGCTTGAGAGTGTATACCTTCGTGAACTTTGGAAGCACGAAGAGTATGACTTTTCTTCCTGGCTTGAAAAGAATATTGACACTCTTTCGGAGGCCGTGGAAATAAAATCTCTTTCCCTGGTGCAGCGAGAAAAGATAGTTGGGTCTTTTCAAGCTGACCTTATCGCTGAAGATGATGACGGAAATCTTGTGATTATTGAAAACCAGTTAGAACCTACAAATCATGACCATCTTGGAAAGCTGCTGACCTATGTTACAAACCTTGAAGCAAAGACTGGCATATGGATAACGAGCGAGCCTCGCCCTGAGCACATTAAGGCAGTAGCATGGCTCAATGAGCGAAGGCCCGATGACATGGGTTTTTATCTTGTCCGTATAGCAGCTTATCGGATTGAAAACTCGGATCCAGCACCGCTCTTTACAGTAGTCGTTGCACCAAGCACAAAGGTCATAGAAACGGGAGGGGAAGAGGAAGAACCTAGACGACACAAATTACGGAGAGAATTTTGGGGGCAACTTTTAGCTAGGGGGAGAGAAAAGGGTTTTAGCCTCTTTGCTAACAATTCCCCTTCGAAGGAGATGTGGCTTTCCACTACGGCGGGAAAGGCGGGGGTAAAATTTAACTATTTAGTTTGGCTTGAGGAAAAAACAGCAACCGAGCTTGGTATAGATACGGTAGACAAAGACCAGAATAAACGCATATTTGATCACCTCTATTCTAAAAAGGGAGAGATAGAAACATCCTTTGGTAGTGAACTAATATGGGAGCGGCTTGACGATAAACGTACGGCAAGAATTAGGCACATCATTAAAAAGGGTGGATTGCTAGACGGCGAGAAAAATTGGACTTCTATTCAAGATGCAATGATTGATTCAATGGACCGTCTCTCCAAGGCCCTTAAGCCACATATTCAGGCAATTCCTGAGTAAATATCTCTTTTGAAGAAATGAACCCTAAGGTCACGCGTATTCTTACATGGGTCATTGGATGTATTTTTATTCTTTTAGGGATAGCAGGTCTTTTTCTACCATTTCTTCAAGGAATACTTTTCCTCCTCATCGGGCTTTATCTGCTTTCCCGTGAATCCCCATGGGCAAAAGAATTGCTTAACAAAATCAAAGACCGTTACCCCAGAATGGCCAGGAAGCTGGATGAGGCAAAGGAAAGGGCTGAAAGCTGGCTGAAGTATATAAAACCTTAGAGGTGATTGTAATTCCTTTGGGGAAAGTTACGAGTGGCACCTAAAGAGGTGCAACCTTTATCGCACATGTGTTATTTACAGTCAGGCAGGCGTTTTCGCAGAGACCACAACCTGTGCAGAGTTTTTCATTAATAACAGGCTTGCCCTCCACCATTTCTACTGCTCCTGTTATCGGGCAGGCAATTATACAAGATTGACAGTTTATAAAGCCCCCTGAAATACATTTTTCTTTTTCAAGGATGGCTAAGCCCATCCTTACCTCTTCCTTTTTTTCTGGCATAATTAAGGCGCCATCCTTACACGCTTTTATACATGGGAAGTCATCGCAGAGGTAACAAGGCTTTTCCTTGGGAATGATGATAGGTGAACCCAGGGCGAGGCCCATATCAGGCCCTGCACCACGAATAGCCGTATGAGGGCAGACCTTTATGCATTCGTCGCAACGGGTGCAAAGGGTAATGAATGCTAGCTCCTGCACCGCCCCTGGGGGCCTAAGGTATTTTCTGTTACCTACTTTTTCTTTTGCCAGTTCTTTTACCAGGTCAGTCGCAGAGGTGAATATCTCTGTGAAGAACTGCCTGCGCTGGAGGTGTGGCTCCTCACGAAGGGCCTGTGTGTGGCCTCCGACTGTACTGATTGCGTCTTGCAGGATTTCTTTGAAGAGGTTAAACATCGTTAATCAGGTTTGCAGGAATCTTCTGAGTAAAACCAAAAGGGGTGGCCAAGTTTTGGTTGACCACCCCGGAGAACTTACTTAGATCCAAAACTCCTTATCTTTGGGACAAATATATTAACATCTACGCTTACCCCTAGCATCTCCTGAATCATATCCTTTACAGGGCGGTAGTTAGGGTTGTCTGTTCCCTTGAGCATTGACTGTATGAGTTGGTCATCGGTCTTTGAGCTTTGCCAATTGGGGTCAGTAAAATCAGGTGAACCAAACTGAACCCCTTGTTTACTAGGCTTTCCATCTGCACCATGGCATAGGGCGCAGAGCATACCATATACCTGGTCAGGATTTACCTCAGCCTTACTTTCGGAAACAAAAGTAAAGATAAAACCTAGGACGAGTACTCCTAGAAGTGCTATCTTCTTCATCTTCTCTCCTCTATTAAATTAGTCTCTTTTGATTCTTCCCTGCACTAATAGGAACCAGACTGAAGAAACGACAACTTCAACTCTGAGTGGAAGCCTTGATTACATCTTCCACACTGGAGTATTCTTCCCCCTGGAAATAAAAGGCCGGGGTTGCATTGATTTTTGAAATGTAGAAGGCAAATTCGGCCCTTCCATCTACCGTATCTACATCAATTTCTTTATAGGATAGGCCAACGTTTTCCAGTTTCTTTTTTGCCTCTACGCACTTAGGACAACACTGTTGTGTAAAGACGATGAGGTCTGTGGTCACTCTAGCTATTCCTCGCAGCGGCCCTGAGTTCAAGCTCTTCTATCTCAGCGCTATAGGGGGAGATTTCCTTGAGCCTGCGGATTATAGGTGGTATGCTTTTAACAATATAGTCCACTTCTTCTTCTGTATTGTAGCGGCTCAGGCTGAAGCGGACTGACCCATGGGCGGCCGTAAAAGGTACACCCATAGCCCTGAGCACATGGGAGGGCTCCAAAGAACCGGAGGTGCAGGCAGAACCTGAGGAGGCGCAGATACCCACTTCATCTAATAATAAGAGTATAGCCTCCCCCTCTACATATTCAAAGCTTATATTGGTAGTGTTAGGTAAACGTAGAAATTTATGGCCATTCAGCCTGGCGTTAGGCATTGTACTTAGGATTTGCTCTTCAAGTTTATCTCTCAACTTCCTAACCTTTGTCTGTTCCTCTGCAAGGTACTTCTTTGCCAGTTCGCAAGCTACACCCAGCCCTACTATGGAAGGGACGTTCTCAGTACCGGCCCTGCGGTTATTCTCATGATGCCCGCCAAGCATTAGTGGTTTGAACCGAACACCCTTCCTTATGTATAAGGCCCCTACACCCTTTGGGGCATGGAGCTTGTGGCCAGATAAGGAAAATATATCTATATTACTCTTGCTCATATCAAGGGGGAGTTTACCCACAGCCTGGACGGCGTCACAGTGAAAGGTGATACCCTTTTCTTTTGCTATCTCACCTATCTCTTCGGCTGGGAAGATTACACCAGTCTCATTGTTGGCATACATGATGGTAATGAGGACTGTATCCTCCCTAATAGCCTCACGCAGTTCATCCAGGTCTAGAAGCCCTTCACTATCCACACCCAGTTCAGTAACCTCGTAGCCCCTTTTTGATAAGTACTGGCAGACATTTAACACGGCGGGATGCTCTACGCGGCTGGTGATAATATGCCTTTTGTCAGGGTTAGCCTCCAGGACCCCTCTTATAGCAGTGTTATTACCCTCGGTTCCACCGCTTGTGAATACTATCTCTTGAGGCGATGCCCCGATAAGGTCTGCCACCTTTTCCCTGGCCTGCTCTATCTTTTTAGCAATCTGGCCTCCAAAGGTGTGCATACTAGAGGGGTTACCATAAAATTCATTAAAATATGGCACCACCGCCGCCACTACTTCAGGAGCAACTCTTGTGGTAGCATTATTATCAACGTATACTAATCTCTTCATTTTTGTCTTTTTTATGTATCCGCAACCATTAGGTAAGTTATCTTGTCAGAGGTTTGTATCCCGATTAAAGTTTAAACGCAGGCTGAAGTTAGCCCTACCAAATCATCCATAGGCTTACAGGGCCCGCCTCAGGTTTGCAAGAGACGAACAGTCCTAATGTGTTATGCAGCCTATAGTTACGACGTTTAATCAGCAACCTCTTCTACCATTAATTCCTCTGTCACAAATTCCTTAAGCTTAGCTTCTACCGTGGATTTAAGTGTAACTTTGGAGCCTACGCATTCTGCACAGCTCCCCCTGAAGGAGATGTAAACTGTATTACCCTCCACATCTACTAGCTCCACGTCCCCGCCATCCATCATCAGCACAGGGCGTATCTCCCTCTCTATGGTTTCCTGTATTAGTTGCATCTTACGGAGGTTACTCATCTTTTTTGGCTTAGGAGGGGCAGCCACTGGTTTAGGCTCTGCCTTCCATACTTCATCAATAATTTTTTGTATGTCTGGATGGCAGGATTTACACCCACCGCCAGCCTTACAAAAATTAGTAACCTGCTCAAT
This sequence comes from Candidatus Brocadiia bacterium JP1, assembly GCA_051388875.1. Classification (GTDB taxonomy): domain Bacteria; phylum Planctomycetota; class Brocadiia; order Brocadiales; family Bathyanammoxibiaceae; genus JBMFFR01. Next base: position 140,842 of record JBMFFR010000004.1, read on the forward strand.
GGTAGTAAGCCTGTTTTCTTTTACTACCCTTTCAATCTTTACATCCGTTACGCCAAAGCACTTACATACTATAACGCCCTCTTCGGTGGGTTTTACCACGTACCCCCTGAAATTGGCGACAGCCGAGTCCAGTGCCTCCTTACCCATAACAGAGCAGTGCATCTTCTCGGGTGGAAGGCCACCCAAATAATCGGCAATATCCTGATTGGTTATCTTTTCGGCCTCTTCCAGGGTCTTGCCAATAACCATCTCTGTAAGGGCACTGGCAGAAGCTATAGCGCTACCACATCCAAAGCTCTTGAACTTGGCCTCTACGATGCGGTTGCCATTTCGTTTATCCAGCTTTAGATAAAGCCGGAGGGCATCCCCGCAGGCGATATTACCCACTTCGCCTATGGCATCGGCATCTTTTATATCACCCACATTTCTTGGCCGAAGAAAGTGGTCTTTTACTTTGTCAGAATAATCCCACATGATATATCCTCTACTGGGTCAATTAAATATTATAGCCAGAACTCTCAGTATCGTCAAGAAAAGTTACATTACGGTAGCAGAAGAAAAAGGGTTTTATTGTCTGTAACTTATTGCAAAATACCATGTAGCATGTTTGGGTCTGGCAGCCACCTTATCCATACACTACTCCAGAAATTTAGGGTATTGACAAAATAGCACATCTAAAGTAAATTATGTTTTTAACCGTGTGAAATAGTACTTTGTATTGTAGGAGAAAGGAAAGATGAAGAGATTCCACCAATTTGCTCTAGCTAGCGTGGCAATAATATTTCTATTTGGCTCAACAGCTGGTAGTCAAGAAATGTACCGCTCTGCCCCTGCTGAGAAGGAAGTTAAATCTACAATGAAGGTTTTGGAAGATTATCTAAATAAAATAGAGGATGCCCTTATTGCAGAAGACCTTGTTAAGGCCGCCAGCCTAGGAAAAGAACTGGACAATGCCACCCATAAACTTTGTAACCTTGACCTTTCTACTTCTAAGTTATCCAGTGACGAACAGGATGAATTTAAGAGGCTAAGGGACGATTTTCACTACCGGATAGACAGATTAAATGCATCTGCGAAAGAATCTGTCCCAGAAATTGCCCAATATGAATTTGAAATGGCGAGGCAGGCTTGCAGCAACTGTCATAAAACCTTCAAGAGAAGGAAATCGTAGGGGGGAGGTTATAACACTTCTTATTGGCTTTTGTATGCTTAGTTTGCTGTTGTTAAGGTGATAAACAGACACAAAAGGGCTACTTGTGTTTAGATAATGCAAGAAGCCCTACTTTATTTGCTGTACTTCTCAAATTCTTCCAGCTTATCTGTTTCTCCGACTATAACCAGGGCATCGCCCTCTTCCAGTACATAATCACCCACGGGGAGAACCAATCGCTCTTTTTCCTCCATCTTATCATTGACCTTAACCTTCTCAAACTTCTTTATTATCACTACATTTATATTGAACTTATACTTAAGGTCCAATTTCCTAAGCGACTTCCCTATTAGCTTTTCGCTGGCCTTTATTTCAGCAAGGCAATAGTCTTCTCCCACCTCCACAAACTCCCTAACGCCAGGCACCATAATACTCTTAGCTAACCTAATACCTATATCTCTCTCTGGGAAGACTACTTTGGTTGCACCTACCATGGTTAAGATATCGGAATGCAATTCACTGGTCGCCCTTGCCACAATTTCCTTCACATACATTTTTTTCAATAAAGCAGTAAGCATTACGCTTGGTTCAAGGGTTCCCATAGCCACCACCCCCACATCTGCTTCGCCAACCCCGCAGGCCCTCAAGGACTCCTCATCCTCTCTATCCAGTTGAATGGCTCGTGTGGCAATATCCCTCATCTTCTCCACCTGTTCTTTGTCTATGTCAATTGCTATAACCTCTGCCCCTTCTTCAGCCAGTGTCCTTACAAGGGCCTGTCCAAATCTACCCAATCCTAATACAGCCACAAGTCGTGCCATCCTCTAAACCTCCTTCAACCTACAGAAACATGTTCCTCCGGGTACCTTATCCCCGGAGTGACAACCCTCCTACCCACCATTAAGGCAAGGGTAAGGGGTCCTATTCTACCGATAAACATTGTTACAATAATAACCAGTTTGCCTGTGAGGCTCAATTGGGACGTAATACCAGTACTAAGACCTACCGTATCAAATGCGGACAAAACTTCAAACATAATAGCCTCAAAGGGAAATGGCTCTGTATTAAAAAGAATCACACAAGCCACAACCACTATAAGTACACCCCAGGTTGCTACTGTCAAAGCCCTACTGACTACATCGCGTGCTAGGGTCCTACCAAAGCACTCCACCTCTTCCTTCCCCCTACAAAAGGATGCCAGTGCTACCATCAGCACCGCAAGGGTGGTATTCTTAATGCCTCCTGCGGTTGAACCTGGAGACCCCCCCACAAACATAAGAAACATAATTAGCGCAAGTCCTTCCTCTGATACTTTGCCAATACTTATGGTACTAAATCCAGCAGTACGGGGTGTCACGGAATGAAAATAAGAGGCAAGAACCTGTTCTTGCCATGGGAGACCTTCCAAGGAATGCCCCCGCTCAAATAAATAAAACAAGCCAAACCCTAGGCCGATGAGTACCGCATCAGTAATAAGACCCAGTTTAGTATGGAGCGATAGCCTTTTCGGTGCCCATTTTTCCGTGAAGAAGCATAAAAAAATATACCAGAGGTTATAAATAATAGGCATACCCAGGCCGCCAAGGATAATTAAGCTGCTGATAGTCATTGTGATAAGGATGCTACCCCTGAAGGACTGAAGATTATTATTAAAAGTAGAAAAGCCTGCATTACAAAAGGCTGATACAGCATGAAAGGCCGCAGTGAAAAGGGCTTCTCCTGGCGTTTGTAATTCCATAAAAAAGGGGAGCATTATTAGAAAGCCTATAGCCTCAATCGTAAAGGTAAAAATTATCATAAAGAGGAGCAGCCGCTTGAGAAACCCACGGTGCTCTACTCCAAAAAATTCCAATACTGCCGACTGTTGCAGCATGCTTAACCGCCGTCCCAGAGCCACTCTAAAAAAGATAGCCCAGGTCATTATCCCCAGCCCACCCGCCTGCACAAGGAGAATAATTATAGTTTGACCATATTTTGATAAGGATTCAGCCTTTACAACTGTCAGCCCTGTCACACAAGTGGCTGAAGTAGCGATGAAAAGGGTATCTACGAAGGGTAATCTTTTATGGTCAACTGTGGCCTGGGGCAAGCTCAACAATGCTGACCCTATAAGAATTACAGCTGCAAAGCTACAACTTATAGAGAACCCCGGCCGGTTGATAAATCTCTGAAAGAATTCACCAATTGTAGCCACACCTAGTTATTTATTTCCTCGGAAATGAAGCATCATATTAACACCCTTCTAGCGTATCTAAAGTATTCCTTACGACCACACTATATAAATATACCTCCAAAACTCAAAAAGGGTGTCATAGACACCCTTGCAATGATTTTTAGAGAGTAAGATAACAAGAACAGCTTTATAAATCAATTGTATTACCTTGAGTGATATAAGGTGGAACTACAAAAATATTACCTTTAAATGGAAGGCTAAATTTTGATCATCCGCGGTTAAGCTTGTAAAAACAGCCATCAGACCAAACCGAAAGATACGAACCTAACATATTGTAAATCAAAGACTTACACAACTGAAATGTTATCCAGGAATGGATTTCATTACAGTTGAAGCCTCTACGGCACTCCATAATCTTTTGGCAGCTTCGCCCGGTTCTTTTTCTAAATAAATACCCCTGCCCACAATGGCGTAGGAGTTGCATGGTTTTACAGCAGTAAAGGCCTCTACAATGTCTCCTCCTTGACCTTTACCAATGCCTGGAAAGAGGAATTTAAGCCCCTTTATATGTTTTTCCAGGACCGCCTTGTAATGCTTCATCCTGTCTGTCTTTGTCCCAGGTACAATATAATATTCCACACCCAACCCTGCGGCGTCTCTATATATCCTTTCTGGACCGGAATCTTCAATATATCCTAATTCCCTGACAAGGTACCCCCGGTGGGTCATCTCCCCACCCACCATTGGAACGAGGCCAATTTCCTGGCAGCGGAGTACGGTGGCTTTAAGCGTTTCCACACCTGCCTGTGGAAATATTATAAGGCTGGCTACACCGGCACCTTTTAATATATTTAATACCTTGCCAGAGCAGACTTCAGGTATATCTGAACCAAACTTCTGATGGTCATAAATAATGGGAAGGTCAGTAAATTTCTTTATTGACTCAACCACTTTGTATATCCCATGTGGTATAACCAGGTCCACACCTATCTTGTAGCCTTGTATAAATTCATGCTGGCAGGTCTCCTTTACCAGCGTTTCCAAAATACTTAACTCCTGGATATCGCAGGCAGGAATAATCCCGTATCCTGATTTGAATAGCTTCATCGTATCTTTTTCTCCGGGAAAAATGTTCCTACATACCTTTTACCAAGCCGGTTACACACAACCCTATAAAGGAGATGTAAACGAAGGAGGCCAGGGATAAAAAAAAGCTGGAGAAATAACCAGGCTTTGCTCCATCGGGTAGGAATCGGTGATTTATAATCAGGGTGAGGGGGCAGTAGACGGCCATAGCCAACCCCCCGAAACAGGCATTGCTGATAAAAAGCCAGAGTGGTGCTATCGGAAAGAGGGCAAGTATAGAACCTACAAGTATCCATAAACTTGCCAAAAGGATATACCACAGGGCTAATGGCCTCTTGCGGGCAAACTTAAAATTCACATAAATGAGGTCAGAGATGGTACGTGCCATACCATCCACAATGGCCAACTGGGTGCTGAAAAGGGTGGCAAAGGCCACAAAGAGGAAGAGATACCGCCCCGGGCCACCCAGGACACCCTCCACGATATGGGCCTGGGTTACTGCTATCTCAAAGCCCTTTGGCACAAGCCCAGCAGGGTATAGAGTAGCCGCAGCAGCCACAAAAAACAACATAATACTGAAAGAAGTAGTGAACCAGAAGGTAACGGCTTGTTCCACCCTGAAGGCCGTAAACCAAGCCCTCCATCGCCTGGGATTATCCCCTGTGGGTAAAAAGATGTAGCCAGTGGAAGGAATAGTTTCAGGCTCGCCCCTCAGGGGGTTTATAATCCTTCCCATCCTGGCCCCCATACCTTCTCCTTTGTCACGCAAATAATAGTTAAGAAAAATATTACCCGTACCTCCAACGCCCGAAAATACGAGGGCGGCAAAAAAATGAAGCTTGTCTACCCTTGAGTCAATAAACCCTACGTCCTTAACACCCCTGGCTACTTCTCTCCATGTGTCTGCGTCAGCAGCATAAGCCACGCAGAATATAAGCCCCGCCACTATAATACTGGTGAGGCAGATCATGATAATTTCCACCACCCTGTAAACAAACTTGGCTAGAAAGAGGCACAGGGCTACCAGCAAAAAGGTGCACCAGGTCCAAAAGGCGATACTCCCCCAGCCCTGCGTGCCTACCACAAGGGCCTTAAGCGCTCCACCTGAGGCTACTGCCCATGCTGGTAAGAGGTGTTGGGCGGTGCTTATAAATAGAAAAAAATACACAAAAAAGCGGGAGAGCCTGGAAAATCCTGTATATACGCTCTCCCCAGTGGCCAAGACATATCGCCCCAGTTCTTGATTTACCCAGAATTGTAAAAACACACCTAAGAGCGGTGCCCAGGCCATACTGGGTCCATACTCAGCCACCATAGTGGGCCAAAGGATTAACTCCCCACTGCCTATGGATAGCCCTAATAAAATTGCCCCCGGGCCTAAAACTCTGCCAAATCCGGCAGGCTTCGGGGGCAAATCAGCAACGGAAAAAGGGGCTAACATGTACCAGTTTCTTTCGTAAGTGTATATGTATCAAGAACTTACGATAGTAATTTGTTTTAATTAAAGGGGCGTGGCCTGCCCGCTTCGTGTGGATGCCCCTAACTCAATTCTAGAGTGCAATTCTCTTCAGCCCTTACTTTTGTGTAACAGTGGTTTTTGCCACAGTGGCGGTTGCCTCGGCCATGTCTACGATGGGGATAGTGGGGTCACCTTCCCCGAGTAGTTCCACAGCAAGCCACTGCGGGGCACTGCGGTAGTGAAGCACAGCCTTTATCTGTAAGGGCAATTTAGCATCGGGCGGGACGAGAAATGTGTATTTCTCTACCCTCTGCCCTTTGGGCGGAATCCGATAGTCTGAGATAATATGGGTTGCCTCCCAGATTTTATGAGTGGGGTTGCCCTTATCATTACCAAAGATGGTATGATACAAAACGGCATCCTCTTCCAGATGGCCTTTCTCATCCATACGACCCGAGTGATAGACATCCTTGCCGTCGGCATCTGTTGCTATCACTTCCAGCCACATCTGCCTTACCTCTGTAAGTCCTGTGGGAATATAGTGACCTGCACCTATATTTTCCACTAGCACACTAAACCTAAATAACTCTCCAGGTTTGGTGGAGGGGGGCGATAGTAACTCTAGTCTGGCGGCATTTTTTAACCTATCTTCCGCCATTTTTTGTCTTTCAGGTTCTTGGGTGGAGGGTCCTAGAATGAGGGAGGTACCCCCAACATAATAATGGGTCCATATATGGGGTCTCTCTATGCCACCCACATGCTTAGCGGCAGCATAGCCCGGGTTATCCGGTCTTTCGGTTGCACCTGTGGAGGGTACGCCTGGCCTCTGCCTCATATGGCAATCCTGGCAGTGTACAGTAGTAGCAGGGTTGCCTGTGTTATACGGACCTAGTCGCCATTCTGTATAGGTCTGTTCCACAGCAAGCCGACTCCCGGCATGGGATACATCATGGCAAGACCCGCAGAACTCGGAACGGGTATGGAGCTCAGAAAACTCTGTCTTATGCACCGTTGGGGGAGAATCCTTAAAAGGCCCCCTCTTGGTACCGAAGTCCATCTTTGCAGCATCTCCGGGGTCTAAAATAAAGGGGGCATTACCGATACCAGCAGTTGCCTTAACAGAATGGCAGAAGTCACAGAAGATATTTTCCTTGCTGTACTCACTGCCTGGTATACTGGGGTTAGCATTCCACTCCCCAGTGGTAAAACCTACCGGGGTATGGCATCGCACGCAGGTATCCATAACCACCTTTTGTTCTTCCCCTTGAGCCTCTTGAAGACCCTTCTGGTACAAGGCCCTAACTAAGGGATCATACCATGCATAGGCGTGCGTAGAGCCTTTCCACTGCTGAAATATATCTGTATGACACGCCCCACATATCATTGGTGGGAAGAACCTCCCCTCAGGCATTTCCCCTCGCCCGGTAATAGGTGCCTCAATTATATTAGAGGGCCTATCCCTTTGTGGTAGTTGCCAGCTTGGAGCCCACTCCTGGGCAAAACCAGCCTGGATATATATAACAAGCCCTAGCAGCAAAAAACTTAAGAGAATTGGCCTGCCTGTTTCCTTTATAAGATTAATCAGACCTTTCATAATGCCCTTCCCTTCTAAACCCCCTTTGTCAAAGATTACGAGAAACAAATTTTAGTAAATACGCTGTAGGGGGTAGAGTCTTGAATTTTCCAAAATGCTCCAATATAGATAATGTTAAAGAAATTGTTAAAAATTGCAACTAAAAGATAGGTCCATTCGGGTAGTTGGTGGGGGCGTAGACAGCTTTTTGGCAGAGTGAGCTCTGGCGAATCATATAGAAGAAGATTTAATGCGGCGGATTTCAGCACCTACATCTCACTCAAACCAAAGCCTTAATCTTGCTCTGTGTGTAAAGAAGGGTTATCCTCCTCTTCCTCTCCCATGTGGATTATTTCTGGGTCTTCGGGGTCATTGATATTGAGACTGGCCAGGCTCTGTCTCCTAATGGAGATGAGCCCTTGGGGTACCTGGCGCTTAAGCACACCTGCCACAACCCATATGGGAAGGAACCGTCTTGGCTTTATGGCTACCTCCAGGGTTACTAAGGTAGAGACTTCAGAGCCGGACTCCAATTTCCAGCAACCAGTCACCTTGGTTTTACCATCCAGTCGCCGAAAATCTATCCTTTCAATGGGGGTCTCGCGGTTAGCGAACTCCATCCTCCTGGAAAACAAGAGTAAACCACGATAGTGCTGTTCTACTACCACTTCCCCTGCCTCCCTCTTAACGACCTGGCTTTTTTGTAGATTGGGGAAGACCCCTACTAGATGTTCATAGTCGGTAAGTATATCCCATACTACTTCTGGCCCAGCCTCAATACGGAGAATGCCTTCCACCTTTAAGGGGTATTCTGTTTCCCGATCCACTTCAGTCTTCACTATCACGCTGCCAGTACCTAATGTTTGCTCTGAAGCATAAGCTAGAAGAGGGAAAATCTGAGAAATAAAAATTGATAAGGGGATAAAAATACTCTTTGCCATAACAATCTTTTCACTTGCATCTGTGATAGTTTGCAATTTTAATCATTTTGCAATTATTAGCAATGGGCATTTGTTAAAAGGTAAGCTGCTTTTTTAATTGACTTGCACTAAAGGGGGTATATAATTCCTTCCGTTGGGAGGGAAGTCTAATGAGTAAGGCCTTTTTTTTATTATCCTTAGGATTTTTTGTTCTGCTGATGTCTAGCCGCTCTGCTTTTCCACAGGGAATCATTACATTAGAAACTACTCCATACCCAATAAACATAGCGGCAGAGGAGATAAGCACCTGGCAAAAAGAAGGGGTCAGGGTCATTGTAGCAAAAGGGAATGTAAGAATCCTACAGGGTAAGTTGTTGATAACAGCGAATAACGCCACGTTTTGGTTTTATGAACAGGAGGCCCTCACTCAAAAGGAAGCAAGTTTAGAGGTGTATTGCGAAGGAAAGATTTCTTTAGTGCAGGAACACGACATCCAAAACTACGAGCAAGTCTTTGTTCGTCTGGAGACTACGTCAGGGCTAATAATTAATCCTTTCATAGGTGGTGTGAAGATCTTAGAGGAGGAAGAGCCTACAGAGCACTACTTGAGGGCAAAAAAGATAAAAGAGCTCGGCCGGGGAGAATTTGTCTCCAAGGAACCTTCGGAGCTGCTAGCTGAACCACTAAAAGAGCCAGAATTAGTAGAAATTGTAGCTGATGATATAGATAGCTGGACGGAGGAGAATAAAAGGATTGTCACGGCGATTGGAAATGTAGAGATAAAAAGGGAAACTACAACAATACTGGCTGATAGCGTCGTTATATGGTTTGAACAAGAGGAAGTGGAAGGAAAGAAAAGACAAGTATTCAAGGAGCTCTATGCTGAGGGCAATATCACCCTGCGCTCAACGGAAGATATTATCAAAGCCGACAAAATCTTCCAGAATCTCACAGAACAAAAGGGGTTATATGTAAATCCCAAGATAAAAACAAAAATACCTATGCAGGACGTACCCATAGACGTTTACATTGGAGGGGAAGAAGCCAAACAAATAGATAAAGACCGGTGGCTCATAAAGGATGCATACTTTACTACCTGTGGCTTTGGCCACCCTCACTATCGCTTTCGCAGCCGCAATGTAACGGTTACCCGCAGACCAACCCGAGAAGGGGCCTATACAGAAGTAGTGGCCCATCATAATATCTTCATGCTGGGTGAAATGCCCGTAGCTTATTGGCCCAGGTATACCTATAGCACCAAAGAAAGACCGGGCGTGTTTAAGGGTTTCTCAGCGGGCAGCAGTACTCGTTTGGGCACTTTTGTAAATACTACGTGGGACCCGTTGGCGCTGGGAATATTTTCCAGCATAGATAGGTGGAGTAATCTTATCGTCCAACTTGACTATCCGTCCAAGAGGGGACCGGCTGGAGGGCTGGACTTTGAATATACGCGCTCAGGTATGGAGGGTCTCCTGGAAACTTACTACATTAAGGATAGTGCTGACCATGATGAAAATGTAACTCGTGAACCAGTGGAAAATGATAACAGGGGGAGGGTGCTTTGGCGTCACAGGCATAAGCTAAGTGAATACTGGCGATTGGATGCTGAATTATCCTACCTGAGTGATAGAGGATTCCTGAGGGAATTCTATGAGAAGGAACTTAAGGAAGGTAAGGACCAGGAGACGGACCTCTATTTAAGGAGATTAGAGGATAATAAAAGCCTAACGTTTCTTTTAAAAAAGCAGATACACAGATTTGATACAGGGCCCGAAGCCTTACCGCAGCTAAGTTACCAGTGGATTAGTGAGCCCCTCTGGGAAGACAGATTAAACTTTACCTCCCGTTCAGACATTGGGTATCTTGATTTTCAGATAGACGATGAGCTAGACGTAAGGGACCCAGACCTCTACACAAAACTACAGAGAACCACGGGTAATAGTCTGCGCATGGATAGTGTTAACAGCCTGAGCTGGCCCACACAACTCTGGATATGGAAGCTGAAACCTTTTATAGGGGGCAGTGTGAGCGGTTATAGCAAGACTTTAGAGGACATGGGGGCCAATGATGGACCAGCCACTGGGAGATTTGCCGCCTTTCTGGGAGTGGACGCAAGTACCAGCATCTGGCGAATTTACAGCCTGGAAAGCAAGCTCTTCCGAATACATAAGCTCCGGCATGTAATTACCCCGGAATTTCGCTGGGAGGCGGCCCCGACAGTTACTGAGGATCCCGATGACCTCTTACAGTATGGGCCATCAGATGGATTAGATAAGTATAATACCGTTATACTGGGGATAAGAAACCGCTTCCAGACCCGCAGGGGACCGGCCAACCAACTACAAACAGTGAACTTATTGGACTTTGACCTTGAGCTGCATCTGCTACCTTCTCCTGAGGAGCCAGAAGGGCTAGTTACCGAAACGGTTGGGAACGCCGAGGGGTTCCTTATACCAGAGAAGGATAGTTTCCTTCAACCAGATATAAGGGCTCAGCTTACGGACAGGTTGGCCCTGGTCTCCGAAAGAAACGAGTTTAATTTAAGCGAATCCCGTTTTGACGTATTTAATGCTGGTATGCGCTTTCAGAATACACCCCAATGGGCCTATTTCTTAGGATACCGCTTTATTCATGACATTAGCTCCAGCATAATTTTTAGCACCGATTTCTGGCTAAAGGAAAAATGGGGTGTAACACTAACGGAACAATATGACTTCAGGTCTGTGAATCCCCAGGGGGATGCCTCCAGTAGGCCCCTGTACACACGGTTTGCTTTTTCCAGGCGGGCTCACGATTGGATTGGCACGTTTTACGTCAACTTTGACATCACAAATGACAACACCTCCTTTAAATTTGATTTAATACCAGTAGGGCTTAAAAAAGTCACCGGAAGGAAATATCAGTCATTTTAGGAGAACGTCTATGACAAAGGCAATTTATCCAGGCACATTTGACCCCCTAACGTATGGCCATCTTGATATTATGGAAAGGGGTAGCAAGGTCTTTGATGAACTAATAGTAGCAGTGGGCGAAAACCCCCTAAAATCACCGCTTTTCACGGTAGCAAAGCGGATAGAGATGATAAGGAAACACACAGGCCACCTTAAAAATCTTAAGGTAGATTCCTTTAAGGGGATGCTGATAGACTACTTAAAGAAACAAAACACAAATATCATCTTGAGAGGTATAAGGACGGTTTCTGACTTTGAAGAGGAATTCCAGCGTGCCCTAACCAATCGTACCCTTAAGACTGATGTGGAGACGGTATTTATAATGACAAGTGAGCAGTACTCCTTTCTTAACTCAAGGTTAATAAAGGAAGCAGCAAGCCTGGGAGGTGATGTAAGCAAGCTTGTCCCGCCAGAGGTTGAAAAACAATTAATTGCGAAGCTTAAAGGAAAATAAACTTAGAAGAGAATTTTGTGCAATATTCTTTAACCAACTCATGTAGAGTGTGCAGATGATAATTAAAGCCCTTGTCCTGGGAGATATTGTAGGCCGACCGGGAAGGGATTTGGTGGAAAAAAAGTTATCCTCTGTAATGGAAAAAGAAGGGATACACTTTGTGGTGGCCAACGGAGAGAATATGGCGGGAGGTTCAGGAATCACTCCGGATGCGGCAAAAAGACTCCTTGCCTGTGGTTTAGATGTAATAACTACTGGAGACCACGTATGGAAAAAGAAAGAGGCCATCCCACTTTTGGAGACTGAACCACACGTCCTCAGACCGGCCAATTATTCCCCAATGGGCCCGGGAAGGGGCTGGACAGTAACAGAAAGCCGTAATGGTGTACCGATAGGGGTGATAAACCTACTGGGTAGGGTATTTATGCACCCTGCGGATTGCCCATTTCGCATGGTAGACGAGGTGCTGAAGGAGTTAGTAGGAAAGGCAAAGGTCATTATCGTGGACATGCATGCGGAAGCCACCTCAGAAAAGATTGCTATGGGATGGTACCTGGACGGGAGGGTAAGTGCAGTCGTGGGTACCCATACCCACGTCCAAACGGCTGATGAAAGCATACTGCCTAACGGCACGGCCTACATTACAGACCTTGGTATGACAGGCCCTTATAAATCTATACTGGGGAGGGACATTGATAGAGTACTTAAGACTATAGTCACTCAAATACCTACGCGTTTTGACGTAGCAGAGAAGGATGTGAGAATGAGCGGTGTTATCATTACAATAGAATCCTCTACGGGTAAGGCGCTGGATATTAAAAGATTTTTGTTGCGTGAGGATGGTAAATGGTAGTTTCACCTAAAGAGTAAGGAGGCGTGAGGGCTGTAATTCTTTTTGACAAAATTCTTGCAAATTATAAAAAGGGTATTACAATATATACCCTAGTTTTGACTCATGTAAGGGCAAAACGTGTTTTAGACATAAAGGTAAGGTGAGGGAAAGGTTAAATGGAAATCCTTGTTGGGGTAAAGGTTAAGTGTCCTCCAAACACGGTGACCTAGAGCAGATTGAGGTAAGAACATGACAAGACTTCTAGATAAGGTAAATAGTCCAGAGGATTTAAAGTCCTTACCCATGGAAGTGCTCCCTAAGCTGTCAGAGGAGATTAGAGAAACCATTGTAGAGGTTGTTTCTAAAAACCCTGGCCATTTATCTTCAAACCTTGGGGTGGTGGAATTGACCTTGGCCCTCCACTACTGTTTTAATTTTAAGGTAGACAGGCTAGCCTGGGATGTAGGTCACCAATGTTACGTACACAAAATCCTGACAGGCCGAAGGGAGGCCTTCCAGAGGCTTCGCCAGCATAAGGGCCTGAGTGGCTTCCCAAGCAGGAAAGAAACCCACCTATACGACCCATTCACCTGTGGCCATAGTGGAGACGCCATTTCTACTTCTTTAGGTGTGGCTTGCGGTGACTCCCTGCTGGGTAAGAACCGCAAAACAGTGGTTGTGGTGGGCGACGGTGGCATCGGGGCTGGAATGTCCCTAGAGGCCCTAAACCATGCAGGGGACTTAAAAAAGGACATCTTTGTAGTTCTTAACGATAATAGGTTAGCTATATCCGAAACAGTAGGGGCATTCTCTAAGTACCTAACCCAGCTGCGGACTCTTCCCTTATATACTGATTTAAAAAAGGAGTTTCACCACGTTTTAAATATCCTTCCCGTCTTAGGAAGGCCCATGGAAAATGTGTTAGAACACCTCTTAGAGGCGATAAAGAGGGGTATGTCCCCGGGACAAATTTTTGTTGATCTGGGTTTTCAATATTATGGTCCGGTAGATGGCCATGACATCCCACTTCTGGTCAATACAATAAATCGCATAAGACACCTGCCTGGCCCAATACTTCTGCACACCATTACCCAAAAGGGGAAGGGTTTTGAACCTGCATCTAACAACCCCACCCAGTTCCACAGCTCTGGTGGTTTCCAGCTTTGTAATGGAAAGCTGGTGGAGCTCGCCAAAAGTAATAAGACCTCTTACACCAAGGTTTTTGGTCAGGCCCTTGTGGAGTTAGCCGAAAAGAACCCCAAGATTGTTGCCGTCACGGCAGCTATGCCTGACGGTACCGGGTTAAACTATTTCCGTGACAGGTTCCCACAAAGATATTTTGATGTAGGTATATGTGAACAACACGCTGTGGGGCTTTCAGGCGGTTTAGCGTACAGTGGCCTGAAACCCGTGGCAGCCATTTATTCCACCTTCTTGCAAAGAGCCTATGACCAAGTATTTCACGATATTTGTTTGCAGGAAAAAGACAACGCTGTGGTTTTTTGCATGGATAGGGCTGGAGTGGTAGGCAATGATGGCCCTACGCATCACGGGGTCTTTGATATTGCCTACCTCAGGCACCTGCCAGGGATGATTCTTATGGCACCGAGGGATGGTAAGGAACTAAAACAGATGTTAAGGCTAGCAACGGAGTGTAACCAGCCTGCTGCTATACGCTACCCGAAAGATAATATACCTGATGACGAGCTAGACCTGCCCTCAAGACCCTTCTCTATAGGGGAGGCAGAGGTTTTGAAAGAGGGCTCTGAGGGTGCAATCCTTGCCTATGGTTCAACGGTTTATCCTGCTTATATGGCGGCCGAGCGGCTCCGTGCAGAGGGGATAGAGGCCGCCGTCATAAACGCCCGTTTTGCAAAGCCACTGGATAAGGCCGTAATACTTGATACCTTAAGAGAACATCCATTTATTCTCACCGTAGAGGAGCATGCCCTGGCGGGTGGGTTTGGTTCGGCTGTTCTAGAGATGGCTTCTCAGGAGGGAGAGGATACCGGAAAGATACGTATAGTGGGTATTCCAGACCATTTTATTGAACAAGGTCCTAGAGATTTACAGCTACGGGAGTTGGGCTTAGATGCGGAGGGCATATATAGACACTTTATTACGGAATGGAAAAGACACGGATTTTACCATCGCCTGAAGGTCGCTAAGGCCCCAGAGAGAAGGTGAAAGTACTGTTATTTGGTAACAAGAGAAAAGCCAAGATAAAAGAAACTATAACGGAACTAGAAACTTGGCTCAAAAGAAATATAGAAACAGTTACTTACGACTTGGCTGAGGAGGTTAAGGGCCCTTTTTCAGGAGATATGGCTATTGCCCTGGGTGGGGATGGTACATTTTTAAGGGTCTCACGTTATATAAGTCCTTATGAAATACCTGTCTTGGGAGTACATCTTGGCACCTTTGGTTTCCTCTCGGAACTTACACCTGGGGATATGTATCCACATATTGAAAGGGTACTTAAAGGCCAATACAATATCACTAACAGAATCCTCTTGAGGTGTCAGCTCACGCGCAAGGAAGAGATGATTAGAGAGTCGCTAGGGGTCAATGACGTGGTCATATCAAGGGCCTCTTTGTCAAGGCTTATACACATTAAACTATTTATTGATGGTGAGTGGGTGACAACGTATGGATGCGACGGATTAATTTTATCCACGCCGATGGGCTCAACTGCTCATAGCCTCGCTGCTGGCGGGCCTCTTCTATCTCCGGAGATGGAGGCTTTTATAATCTCACCGATATGCCCGCATACCCTAACAAACCGTCCTATAGTGGTATCTGGAACCTCTGTAATAGAAATGGAACCTTCCGCGGAGGGAGCGGAGATGGGGCTGACAGTTGATGGCCAGATATACGAGAGGCTCGTGGATGGGGATAGGATAAGAGTGGAGAGGGCTGGTGTCCGCCTTCGTGTTGTGGATACTGGCATAAGAAGTTTTTATGAAGTACTTAGAGAGAAGTTAGGCTGGGGAGGTAGCCCAAGGTATGCCAGTGGTTAGGATAGAAGGAGAGTTATGTAAGGGATGTGAGCTATGCATCCCATTTTGCCCTTACGGTTCTCTGGTTATGTCCAGACAGCTGAACGAACTTGGGCTGCCGATGGTTAGCTTTAAAGAGGGGAGTCAGTGCAGTGGGTGTAGACATTGTGTAATTATGTGTCCGGAGGCGGCCATTGAAATCTTCCAATAATAAACATCTTTTTACAGGAAATGAGGCAGCGGCAGAGGCAGCCATACTGGCAGGGTGTCGTTACTATTATGGCTATCCCATTACTCCTCAAAATGAGCTAGTACACCACATGGCAATAAGGATGCCTGAGGTTGGGGGAACCTTCTTACAGGTAGAGAGTGAGATAGCAGCGATAAATATGGTTTACGGAAGTGCAGCGGCTGGGGCAAGGGTTATGACCAGCTCTTCTGGACCGGGTATCAGTCTTATGCAAGAGGGACTTTCTTACTTGGCGGGTAGCGAGTTGCCTTGTGTAATAGTGAACGTGCAAAGGGGTGGGCCTGGACTGGGGGACATATCCCCCTCTCAGGCTGATTATTTCCAGGCTGTAAAAGGGGGTGGCCACGGCGATTATCGCCTGGTAGTCCTTGCACCTGCTTCAGTCCAAGAGATTGCAGACCTGATATACGACGCCTTTGACATAGCTGACCGCTACCGAAATCCAGTTATGGTACTGGCTGATGCCCAGCTGGGGCAAATGGTGGAGCCAGTTGAGTTTAAAAAGACACCAAAAACCTATCAGTCCGTAAAGAAGTGGGCACTAACCGGAGCAGAGGGTAGGGCCAGGAATGTAATCAAGTCCTTCTACCCTGTAAAAGGGGAGTTAGAGGCATTTAACATCCGTCTGCAAAGAAAATATAGAACTATACAGCAACAAGAGGTTCGTTATGAAGCGGTAAATATGCAAGGGGCAGAGATTATTCTTGTGGCCTATGGTACTTGCGCAAGGATATGTAAGGAGGCTATAAGGAGGGCAGGTAAGGCAGGGTTAAATATTGGATTGTTGCGACCGATTACTTTATGGCCTTTCCCCCAGGAGCCGCTCAGGAGACTTGCCAAGAAGGTCAAGGCTTTTTGTGTGGTAGAGATGAGTGCTGGGCAAATGCTAGAGGATGTAAAGCTAGCAGTTCTTGGCCACTGTCCTGTCCATTTTTATGGACGAATGGGTGGTGGCGTGCCCTCTTCTAAAGAGGTACTAAAAAAGGTTTTGAGTATTCTTACCCCGGAGGGAAGCATTCCGGAGTTGGAGATGGAAGATATACCCCCAGGGCTGGGTAAGGGGCTTTACTTCTCTACGATCCCATAGTAATAATAACAGAGAGAAAATCGTATTAGGGAGTAATGAAAAAATTGACAGTGACTTTAAATACCGTTAAAAGCCAAACTTGGAATAAAGAGAATTATGAAGGCAGTTTATAAAGTACCAGAAACTCTTTTCAGGGTATCTTCGCATTATTGTCCTGGTTGTGGACATGGGATTGTTCATCGGCTGCTTGCGGAGATAATTGACGAATGGGGCATACGTGGGAAAACCATTGGCATTGCGCCTGTGGGGTGTGCCGTCCTTGCCTACAATTATTTAGATATAGATATGAGCGAGGCGGCTCATGGCAGACCACCCGTGGTAGCCACAGGCATAAAGAGGGTACATCCCGAGAAGATTGTGTTTACGTACCAGGGGGATGGCGACCTCGCAGCTATAGGCCTAGCAGAGATAGTACACACTGCCAGTAGGGCGGAAGATATAACTGTGATATTCGTCAACAATGCCGTTTACGGGATGACTAACGGCCAATTGGCCCCCACCACACTACTAAACCAGAGGACTAGCACTACACCGAAGGGGAGGAATGCTTCAACCCATGGTTACCCTATACGGATATGCGAGCTTCTTGCGACGATAGAGGGGGCGAGCTTTTTAGCAAGGGTTTCTGTTTCTTCCCCAAAAAATGTGTCAAATACCAAGGAGGCCCTAAAAAAGGGTCTTAAGACTCAGATAGAAAAAAAGGGGTTCTCTCTGGTAGAGGTACTCTCCCCCTGTCCTGTTTACTGGAGAATGAGCCCGGTAGAATCAATGAGGTTTATAGAGGGAGAAATGGTGAAAACCTATCCATTGGGGGTATTCAAAGATTGGGAAGGGAAGGGGTGTCAGGGCAAAATTGTTGAAAGCTCTATCCAATGATGGAGAGGATGGTATTGATAGGCCATGGGGGGCAGGGGCTGATGCTGTTTGGAAGGCTGTTAGCTAAGGCAGCAATGCTAAACGGTAAGCAGGTCACTTTCTTTCCTTCTTACGGGACGGAGGTTAGGGGTGGTTCTGCCTGTTACCACCTGGTTGTCTCTGACGAAGAGATATATTCCCCTGTTGTAGAAGAGGCCGATACAATTATTGTAATGAACTTGCCCTCTTATCATAAGCTTACTAAATATTTTAAACCCTTTAGCCATGTTTTCTTCAACTCTTCTCTTATAAAAGAGGTAGATACGTTCGGCAATTTAAATGTCTATCGTATTCCTGCCACGGAAATTGCGAATGAATTGGGTAATCTAGTAGCCTCTAATATGGTAATGATGGGGGCCTATAATGCTGTTAGGAACTTAGTTCCACCTAATCTCTTTTTAGACTGTCTAAAAGAATCTCTCAAGGGTAGGAAGGCTGCTCTATTTGAGATAAACAGGCTTGCGCTCTTACAGGGAGAGGAGTATGTAAGGAAGGTATACTTGAAGGATGAAAACACTCTTAAGGTTTCCTCTCTCTAAAAAGATTACCAGGAATTTGCACCTCCTCTATACGCAAAAAACCTCTGGGCGGTTAGTTTTACTTCTTGGCGTACTCTTATTTTCAGGCTGTTTATTTGGGGGTAAGAAGGAACCTAATAACGTAGCAACCATTCCCACAGAAGTCCAGCCAGTAAAAGCCACAGCTTCTCTACCTCCTAAAGAGCTAGAGAAGCGCAAGGAAATCCAAGGGCCTATAGTTGAAAGGCAAGAGCTGTATGACGATATATTGAGTCGTCTTAGCGCCCTGGAGAAAGACTATCAATTCTTAAAGGACAAGATTTCTATGCTGGAATTTCTTGCAGGGGAAACCTCCAAGGATACTAAAAAGACAAAGGAGGAGATGCGAGTGGAGATGGAAAAACTCAGGGGCCAACTCGCCGAATATAACACCTTGATTGTCCGAATCCTGGATAGGGTAAGTAAAGAGCCCAAAAAACAAGAGACCTCCCAGGTATCCCCCTAGAAGAATTTACCCCACCCGAATGGCGCAGCACAAAGAGGTTTGATAAATCAAACCTCTACCGCGACCTTAACAACTGACGAAGAGGCCCACTTCTCCATACGCGAAGGATTAGGCTTGTATTTATAATTACTTAATGGTAAAAGTGGAAAAGTGTGGAATCTTGTTGAACGGTGTGACTGCAATGGTTAAAAAAAAGTTGGCGATTAAATTTCCCAGGCTCAAATGCCCCAGCCCCAAAGTCTTCAAGGATAAAGGGGCTAAGCGCCTAAAGAAACCCACTTTAGAGGAGATGGAAGAATCGGAGGAAAAAGATGAGCAAATTAATTACCCTCTTGGGGGGTATATTTTTTTTAATTTCCTTTTCCCAACAAGCCGAGGCCCTCTGGGCCCACTTAACTGAAGAACAGCTAAACATGGCCATTGACTATGGCAAAAAGAATAAAGGGACAGAGTATACAGAGTTTTTCAAGGAATGGCGGGTAGATTTGGGTTACGGTAAGGGTTCGGCAAGAGTCATCACCCCGTTTTCCCAGGTGGCCTTTGAGATAAAGAATTCCCCCACGGAATATATTAAATTGACCCCTGATGATATAAACAGGCTTACGCAGGAGGTTAAAGACAGGCTGGCCATTGGAGTGGCCCTTTACGGGGATGAGATAGACTTTGCCAAGGACTGCCGCGCCATATTAAAATCCAAGGGGCAGACCTTTAAACCTCTGGAAGACCGCCACTCTGACACTGCGGAAACCACCAGGTCCTGGCCTCAGTCTCCCGGATACAGGGCAATCTGTTACTACTACTTTGACCTCCGCCGTTTAGACCCCAACGCAACGGTATCCCTTGAAGTTACAACCGACAAAGGGAAACCGGTAGAGTTCACCTTTGATTTATCAAACATGAGGTAACCATGGGTCTGCTAATTTCTCTTTTGCTGAGTTTTATCTTTAGTGCAGCCACTGCCCTTGCCTCCCCACCCGTGCCGAAAATATATTCCCTATCCGCTCCGGAGAAATCTATCGTGGTGGGGCAGGAGGTCTCTTTGAGGGCCTACTTCAAAGACCTTGATGCAGGGGAGAGTTTCTCAATTAAGTGGGAAACAGGGGATGGCACGGTAAGGACAGAAACTTTGCAGACTACCCACGCTGCCTACGCTAACCCGGGCAGGTGCAGTCCTTACCGGCATGGATGCTTTGCATTGCTAACAACTTCTCATGTCTATAACAAACCAGGCACTTACACCATTTCACTGACGATTTGTGACAGCAAAGGGGAGATAGGTACGGATATGGTGTCGCTACTGGTACTGCCGCACACCCCTAATGACTAAAAGCCAATTCCTTTGGGATACATTGTCTGAATTTTTTTAATGCACGTGTTTAAGCTAAGCATGGGGCACGAGTTAGAATCTATATCAGGCAGAGATGAAAGTCAGAGTTTAAAATCTTGACAATGCGAGAGGGCGTGGTTATAATCCGCCCGCCGTTTTGCAATGCCCACCTTTTGTATAATTTCTAAGAATCCAAGTAGTCGCAGGTCATGCCAGAGGGCGTATCTAAGGCAGAGTCGCCCCAGGCAAACGTTGGCCTGCGTTTGTTAAACAGTGCAACCTGAAAGTTGCGGCTACTTATTAACAAGGGAAAGCGAATGGAAGAGTTTGATTTTGTAGTGATAGGCTCTGGGCCAGGGGGTACTGCGGCGGCCTTTCGTGCCGCCAGTGCAGGGGCAAACACCTGCATCGTGGAAGAGTCTCTGGTGGGGGGTGTGTGCCTCAACACGGGCTGTATCCCTACAAAGTTGCTCTTACGCGGTTCTTGCCTCTTTTCGCAGCTTAAAAAATTAAGTGAGTGGGGCATTCATGTAGGGGATGTAACACTAGACTTTAAGGAGCTTCAGCGTAAAAAGGGGAGAGTGGTAGATGCCCTCGGGAAAAGCCTGAAAGAACTACTGATAGAGAAACAGGTCACAGTGTTTGAAGGTAGGGCTGTTCTAAAAGGGCCAGGGGAATTGTTACTGTCTTCACCGGGGGGTAAAAGGGAGTCTATAAGGGCTAAGAAGATTATAATTGCCACGGGTACAAGGCCCTTAATACCCAAAGGTTTTCCATTGGACGGCAAGAGGGTGTTAACCAGCGATGAGGCGCTTCAAATGGAATCACTTCCGAAAAGTCTTTTGGTGGTGGGCGGGGGTTTTGTGGGTTGCGAGTTTGCTTGCATGTTTTGTCAATTCGGGGTAGAAGTAACTCTGGTGGAACAGAGGGACGGGGTCCTTGGTGAAATGGACGAGTCCCTGGGTAGTGGTTTGGCCAAGGTCTTCAAAAGGATGGGAATGGAGGTCCTCACCGGCAGAAGGGTAGAGTCCCTCAGGCTAAAAGAGGGTGCAGTGAAGGTACAGGTGACCGAGGAGATTTTAGAGACAGAAAAGGTTATGGTTTGTCTGGGGCGGATACCCAATACTAAGGATATGGGGCTTGAAACGCTGGGCATAGAGGTGGATGAGCATGGTTATGTAAGGGTTGACGAACATTGCCAAACTACGGTGGCTGGTGTTTATGCGGTTGGCGATATAATTAATAAAAAGCAATTAGCGAACATAGCCTTCCGGCAGGGGGTGGTAGCGGTTGAACATGCGCTGGGGTTGGATAGCCGAATGGATTATTCAGTGATACCTGCCTGTGTCTTCACCCAACCAGAGGTAGCCACAGTAGGTCTATCGGAGGAGGAGGCGAGGGGGAGGGGCAAAGAACTCAAGGTGGAGACTTTCCAGTTAAGATGGATGGGGAAGGCATGGGTTTATGGAGAGACAGAGGGCTTTTTGAAGGTGGTGGCTGATAGTGCCACGGGAGAAATCTTAGGTACTCACATTTTTGGGCCAGGTGCCAGTGAACTGATTGGGGAGGCTGCCCTTGCCTTGAAAACCAGATTAACCCTGAAAGACCTAGCCACGCAGATGCCCATTCATCCCTCTTACTCTGAAACCCTGACAGAGGTGTCAAAGGACCTCTTGGGCGTAGGTATATACGGGTGAAGCAAGGATATGTTTACCTTTCCTAATGATACTGAATTAAAAGCCCCCTACTCAGCCAGGAACCAGGGCGATTTAAAAAGGGGGTTGTTGCCACCGTGGCTAAAAAAGCGCCGTATCGGCGGCGCCACGAGGGTTTCTGCCATCGTAAAAGAGCTAAGGCTCAGTACAGTATGCCAGGAGGCATTATGCCCCAATATGGAGGAGTGCTTCTCCAAAGGTACCGCCACTATTTTAATACTGGGGGATGTATGCACCAGGGGTTGTGGCTTCTGTGGGGTAGATAAAGGGATGCCCCTGCCTCCTGATGAAGGGGAGCCGCACAGGGTATCTACGGCTGTGCGCCGAATGGGCCTTAGACATGTAGTAATCACTTCCGTCACAAGGGATGATCTCGCAGACGGTGGGAGCGAACATTACCATAAGACTATACTGGCGTTAAAAGAGCTAAAGGGGATAGTAGTAGAGGCACTGGTGCCAGATTTCCAGGGGAGAAAAGAGGCCCTGGCAAAGGTACTGGAGGCAGGACCGGATATACTATCGCACAACGTAGAAACGGTGCCAAGACTTTACACAAGTGTTCGCCATGGTGCGTCTTATAAAAGGAGTCTGGGAGTACTTGAATTTGTAAAAAAGCAGTGTAAAAATATAAAATCCAAATCTGGAATGATGTTAGGGCTCGGAGAGGATTACCGGGAGGTTCTTGAGGTGCTTAAAGACCTCAGGAAGGCAGGATGTGAAATCCTTACCCTTGGGCAGTATCTCCGGCCAAGTAAAGAGCATCTCCCTGTGCACAGGTTTTTGAGACCAGAGGAGTTTGGAGAGTATAAAAGGCTGGCAATTACTTTAGGTTTTCAAGAGGTAAAGGCAGGACCTTTTATCAGGAGTTCGTATCATTTCGGTGAATGTTAGATTGGAGGATTCGGAGAGATGAGGATTGAGGTAGAGCTTTCTGAAATACTGGGTGATAAAACCGACGAGGCTACTGTTAGCAGTTGGTTCGTTGAAGAGGATGACGAGGTGGAAGAGGGGGAAGCCCTGGTAGAATTGACGGTGGAGGAAAAAACCTTTAACGTGGACGCACCTGCTGGCGGTAGGCTGGTAGAGATAGTCGCCCAGGAAGGGGATGTAGTCAGGGTTGGAGATGTGTTGGCCATTATGGAGACAGAGTCGGAGGAAGGGGAAGAGGAAGATTTTTAGACCTGTGTTAAAGGATTTCGGTGGTGGGCTGGTGTTAGGCTCAATAATTTCTCTTCAATAACTTAACTCCTATCTATATATAAAATATGTCCTTCCGTCGGGTAATAGCTCAAGACCATGTAGTAAATTACTTTTACCACATTATCTCCAGGGGCCGCCTGGCCCACGCCTATATCCTCTACGGGCCAAAAGGGGTTGGCAAGGCCTTATTCGCCAGGGAATTAACTAAAACCCTTTTCTGTGGGGAAAAGGGAAAAGAGGCCTGTGACCTTTGCGGTCCTTGTAAAAAAGTAGATTCAGGAACGCATCCCGACCTCTATTGGGTAGCACCACTAGAGGGAAAAAGGGCTATCGGGATCAAACAAATTGAAGAACTAGAGGTCAAGGCCTTTCTGAAACCCTTTGAGGCCGAGCGAAGGGTATTCATTCTGGAAGAGGCCGATAAGATGACGGAGCAGGCCTCTAACTGTCTTCTTAAGACACTGGAAGAACCTCCTCCAGCTACTTTGTTCCTTCTAACTACCGCCTCCCTATCCTCTCTACACCGTACGATACTTTCCAGGTGCCAGACAGTACGTTTTCACCCTTTACCCACAGAAGTATTAAAGGGGCTACTAAATGAAAGAGGGAATTTAGAAAGGTGTAAAGGCTTAATAAAGCTCTCTTGCGGTAGCATGGGGAGAATTACCGAACTGGTAGAGGAGAAAATCGGCGAACACCGCAGCAGATTTCTAGAAATATTACTGGAATTACGGCCTGAGAATAATTTCTCTATTACACATGAGCTATTGGAATGGTGCCCGGTTGCCAGAGGGCTTGAGGGGCATGAGGTACTTGAGGGCAGGCGCGCCCTTTTACGTATATGGCTGGATTTACTACTTGCGTATTATAGAGACATACTTCTTTATAAAATATATAGTGAAGAAAGGCGTGGGGCTTGCGAACCTATGTCGGATGGACTGGAGCCTTTTTACGAGGAGGTCATGCCCCTCTTAAAGGCTCGTGCCAGGGCGCTCTCAACAGAAACGATATTAAATATTTTAGAAGAAATAGTTACTGCAATGGAAGGTCTGAATGCCAACGCCAATCTCAACCTTCTCTTAGATAATCTATTCCTTCGCCTGGCCCGTTACGAGGCACGCTGAGATACCTTTATGGGCCTTTTTGCAAGTGGGTCTCTGCCAAATAGAAGCTATTCAAACCTCTAAAGTCTCACCAATTTTTATGATTTTTACCTTTACCCCTGCCTCCTTTAACATTTCCTTGGAAAGGTCATCGGGATAGTCGTCCAATGCAACGATGCGCTTGACGCCGCAGTTAATCAGCATCTTGGCGCAGGTTATGCAGGGGTGATTGGTGGTGTAGAGGGTGGAGCCCTCTACTTGTATGCCATGGCTGGCAGCCTGTAGTAATGCATTCATCTCTGCGTGAAGACCCCGGCAGAGTTCCAGTCTTTCGCCGGAAGGGATACCCAGTTTTTCCCTGAGGCAGCCTATATCCAGGCAATGGGCCAGCCCTTTAGGGGCGCCGTTGTAGCCCGTGGCCAGTATGCGCGTATCCAAAACCAGGAGCGAACCCACCTGTCTCCTGAGGCAAGTGGACCTCTGGGCCACCTCCTTAGCAATCCGCAAGAAGTATTCGTCCCAGTGGGGCCTCTTTCGCTTCAAATTCCCTGAGTGCCGGGAGGGTTTGCTCTGAAGGGTCTCCTTTTGGGTTGAGTTACTCTTTCGTTTGGAGTTAGCCATCCTATTTTCCTATACAAAATTGGGAGAATATCCGACCCAGTATATCGTCGCTGGTTACCGTACCGCAAACCTCCCCTATGCCATCCAGGGCCGCCCTTAGTTCCAGGGCAATGAATTCCCGGGGGAGGGATTGTCTAGCACCTTTCAGGGCGCGCTCAACAGCCGAAAGGGTCTCTTTCAGAAGTAGTCTTTGTCTGGAGCTAAACAGGCTGGTGGTTTTATCTATCTTCCCGTGTAGTACCTTACTGACCATTTCCTGGCGCAATTTCTCCAGTCCCATACCCGTCAAGGCAGAGGTGTAAACCATAGGGAGATTTTGCCAGGGGTTAGGAAGACTTTCAGGGGAACATTTGCAAGCCTGGTCTGACTTATTGATTACCAGTATTGCTGTCTGGCTTTGGGATGGATAAAAAGACTCTATGGTACTAGGGTGTCTGGAGCTATCCAAGACAAGGAGGGTCAAGTCTGCATTTTCTGCTGCCTTTTGGGTTCTAACTATAGCGAGGGCTTCTATTCCGCTAGACTCACGCACCCCTGCGGTGTCAGTGAGACAGAAGGAGAGGCCCATAAGGTTAAGTTCGGCCTCCAGAGTGTCCCTTGTAGTGCCTGGGTGGGGAGAGGTGATTGCCCTGGGTCTGCCGAGCAGGGCATTAAAGAGGCTAGATTTACCAACCCCCGGTGGGCCGTAAAAAACCACCCTGATGCCGTCTCGCTTTACGCCCTTATCCTCTCCTTGATGGCCAGCCAGATCCTCATACAGGGCATCTAATCTAGCGACTATTTCCTCCATTGAAACAAGCTCTATGTCCTGGTCTGAAAAGTCTAGTGCAAGTTCCAGGAGGGATAAAAGTTCGGCCAATCGTTCCTGGGTCTGTTTAAGGATACGGGAGGTTTCACCACCGAGCTGTCTTGCTGCCAGGCGGAGTTCTGTATCGTTTTTGGAGCGGATGACCCTCAGGACGGCTTCTGCCTGAGAGAGGTCTATCCTGCCGTTAAGAAAGGCCCTTTTTGTGAATTCCCCGGGTTCAGCAAGTCGCAATGTCAGGCCTGATTTTTTAGCCAGCGAAAACAGGGTCTCTAAAATCATTTCTAATAAGGGTGGGCTACCAATCGTGTGTATCTCCACCACGTCTTCCTTAGTGTAGGAATGAGGCGATCGCATAATGTAGAGCAGGCAGGGGGCCGTGGTTGGTGTGTCGGAGTTAGCTGGCGCAGCTGACCCTAAAGCGTCCTCCACCAAGATTTGGCCACTCAGGCCGGCATATTTGCGGTTGTACGGAACAGCTTGCCCTGATGACATTTTTGGTGGTAAGTCTTGATAGGTTTCTGGAATGAATACATCAAGGACACACCGAAGGGCTTGCGGTCCGCTCAGTCTTATAATGGCCCGTGGGGACGTGCCCCTTGCTGTGGCCACTGCGACAATGGTATCCTTTTCTTCGTACCTCAATGGCTTAGTTTCACTTTGGATAGCATCCTTTTTATAAGGATTTGCTCGCCCATACCCATGAGTGTGCTAACAGTCCAGTAGAGCACCAGGCCTGAGGGCATATGATAAAGGATGAAGGCAAACATCAAGGGCATCATGCGCATGAGTCTCTGTTGCTGTTCGGCCTTGGGGTCTGTGGACTTGGGCATAAGTCTCATCTGGTAGACACTGGCGAGTGTCATAATAATGGGGAGGGCGTTAATATTTTCCCCCAGGAATGGGAGGGAGAAGGGCATCACATAAGCCTTATCTGGCTGAGAGAGGTCATTTATCCACAGGACAAAAGGTGCCTGCCTCATCTCAAAGGATAATTGTAAGGTGCGAAAGAGTGCATAAAAGATGGGGAGCTGGAGTATCAGGGGCAGGCAGCCGCTCATAGGGTTTACCCCGTGCTTCTTGAATAACTCCATTTGTTCCTGTGCCATCTTTTGCTTATCCTTCTTGTGTTTTTCCTTAATCTGTTCAATGTGCGGTTGGAGTTGCTGCATCCTGTACAGAGAGGTCTGACTCTTCCACGAGAGGGGGAAGAGCAATCCCCTAACTGCCAGGGTAAGCATAATTATAGCCACGCCGTAGTTGGGTATAATTTCGTAGAAGGCCTTCAGTATCTTAAGGAGGGCATTGCTTAGCGGGCTAAACGCCCCAAAGCCAAGGAGTTTCTCCAGATGATAATCCTTCAGCACATCTTCCTTCTTTGGTCCTATAAAGAAGGTATAGTCATGTCTTTCTGCTCCTCCAGGGGGAAGGGTAAAAGCATTGGTATGGAGGCTCACCCAGAGGTTGCTATTCTTTTTGTCATTAGAGTCCTGGATTATTTTGGAATCTACGGCTGAGACCAGGTCAACTGGCTGGGGCTTAAGCACCAGTGCAAAGTATTTGTTCATTCCCCCCACCCAGGCTATGCCATGGGATTCGTTTTTTTCCGGGGATTTCAAGAGTTCCCCTAATGTCTTCTGTATCAATTTGATTCTTCCGCCGCCCAAATCAACCCCAACCACTGAAGCCATATCCATCTCAGGCGTACCTTCTGCGCATATCTGACTGGATGGGACAATAGAGTACTTAACTGGCAGGTCGCCACGGGTAAGGTTTTCAAGCACCAGTTCTAATTCTATCTCGTACTTACTTTCAGGAATAGAAACAATCTTAGTAAGCTTTAGTTCGTCTCCCAAAGTGGTTTGGAAAACAGCCCTCTTGGGGGTAGTTTCTACCACCTGGTAGCGGTGTCTGGAGAGGCCGTACTTTTGCATTACCTCTTCTATTGCCAGGGGAGAGGGTGAACCCTTCATAGGGTCTAAGAGGCAGAGTTTGTCATGGCCCTTGTAATCCTTGAATTTGTTCAATACGGCATCCTGAAGCGCCGCCCCCTCATTGGTCCATATGGTTGTTATAAGCTCATTTTCCAAGACTATATTATCTACGAGCTTGCCCTCTGGCAGTGGGGAGATTTTTACTTCTTTTTTCTCTACTGGCTGGAGGGGTGGTGCTTTTACTTCCGGCCTTTCCACAGGTGCGGTGGGTCGTTCCTGTGGTGGGAAAACCCAGGGCAGAAAGAGGGCGAAGTACAGGAACATCACCAGGGAACAAAGAACTAAGCCGATTAATGCCTTTCTATCCACTTTTAGTCTTCTATAAAAAATTTTGGAATTTACGTTTAACTACAAAAAATACATTATACAATCACTGACTTTCCATCACAAGTGGCGGGAAAGCAGAAGGGTTTGGTATGTCAAAGTTTACGGAGATTTTTATTGCAGGGTAAAATGGCAATTCCGCTACTTTTTTTCTGGAAGTTCGGCCTCTTCCACTAGCATTACAGGGATATCTTCCCTGATGGGGTAACGCCTGCCACACTGGGTACAAACAATTTTTTCCCCTTCTAATCTCACCCCTGCCTTACAAAGGGGACAGGCTAATATTTCCAGGAACTTTGCATCTATCATATTGGCCCTCTGAGTCCTATTCCTGAGGCGGGAACAAGTTCCCCCTGACTATCTTTATATCGTTAGACTCTAAGTCTTCTTGCTGTATCTTTGCTTTAGACAATCGTACAAGTTCCAACAGGGCGAGGAAGGCACCTATTATCTCTACCCTTTTTTTCGGGGAAGGGATAAGTTCCAAAAAGCTCAGAGTGGTATAGTACATGAGTCTTTCTATAATGAAGTCCATGTATTCTTCCACTGGCGTACCCTCCAGGGTAACGACGGCAGGGACCTCCATGAGGGTTTCCCTGAGCATTCGGGTATAAAGGTTCAAGAGTTCCCAGGGGTTGGCTTCTTCCAGGGAGAGGGTTTCTTCCTGCTCTACTGGATGGGGCTGCAAGTTGTGCCGAAGTTCTCGGCCAAATCTCTTTTCCCTCTGCTGACGGAAAACTTCTAACTCAGCTGCGGCTTCCTTAAACTTCTTATACTCCAGTAGTTGTTTGACCAGTTCCCACCTGGGGTCTTCCTCTTCCTCGGCAGGGGGTGAGGGCAGGAGCATCTGGCTCTTGATATACATCAAAGTGGCTGCCATGACCAAAAAATCCCCCACCAGCGTAGGGTCAAGCTTTTCAAGTGTGTCCAAGTAGGCAAGGTAGTGCTCAGTAATACGGGCGATAGGAATATCGTATATATCTACCTCCTCCTTCTTAATGAGGTAGAGGAGCAGGTCAAGGGGGCCGTTAAAGACCTCCAGTTCTACTTTGTAATCTGTATCCTGACTCATAAGACGCTAATAAAAAGGCGGCCAAAGAAGCGTATCGGTGGCCCCAGAATATCACCCAGCACAGAGACGTTAAACATGGGCCCCATCGCCACAAGACCTAGCAGTATAAAGGGACTGTAACTACTTAGTTGCTCATAAGCGGGTATCATCCCCTTAGGGAGAAGACCCCTGAGGATGTGCGAACCGTCCAGAGGATAAAGAGGCAACAGGTTGAAAAAGCACAGCGAGAGGTTTATAAATAAACCCAGCCTCAACACCTCGTAGAAATAACTCCCAAAAGTCAAAAGATGATATTTTAGAGATAACTTAAGTATCACTGCCATGAGGAAGGCTGTAAAAAAGTTGGACAACGGGCCACAAAACGAAACCAGCATATCGTCCCTTAAGGGGTGCTTGAAATAAGAGCTATCTACTGGAACGGGCCTCCCCCAACCGAAATAGGCAATGAAGAGGCAAAGCGTACCGATTGGGTCTAAATGGGCCATGGGGTTGAGGGTTAGACGCCCCTCAAGTCGGGCGGTGGGGTCACCCAGACGGTTAGCCATCCACGCATGACTAAATTCGTGTACGGTTATGGCAATAACTATTGCGGGTAAAACTATGAATAGTCCCTGAAGGTCTATAGGCATTGCTTTTGCAAATTCAGGCGGATTTTATCAGTTTAAAGGTATGGTGTCAAGTAAAACAGGATGGGCTTAGCACGATACTTCGGATATCCAAAAGTTATTTAAACAAAAGCATTTATAAAACCCCTCCTTATCAAAACACCCCCTTTACAAACATCCCAACTTCTCCCTCTCCAACAAAACCCCAAGAACTTCCCCTCTTTACTAAAGGGGGTATAGGGGGATTTAAAAAATCCTTCTCAATCAAATGGGGAATAAGAACACACCTCCTACGCCCCTCTTTCTAGAGGGGGAAAGGCAGAAATGGCTTAAGACGTCTATTAGGCAAAGAACTTACAAATGCCGGAATTCAAGTCCAAACCTCAGAAAGGGCCCCTGACAAAAATCGGGTACTGCCCGAACTCATTCCTTTCTTCCAGAGGCCTTTTGAAGTTTCTGTAGGAAATCACTGTCTACATCGTGACCCAGGCTTCGTATTGTTTTGACATCTTTCCATGCGTTTTCATAGTCTTTCATATCATAGTAAGCACACGCACGTTCCTTATAGGCTAGGAAATCTTTTGGGTCCCTTTCTATTAGTATGGTGTAGTCAGCGATGGCCAGGTGGTTTTTCCCCACCGCGCGGTAGGCACTAGCACGCCCGTAGAGGACACCTGCAACCCTTGGGGCAAGTGGTGCAAGCTCAAACGCCTGAGTGTAGTCAGCAATGGCTTTGTCATACTGCAGATTTACTAAGAACTCACCCCCACGCTTGAAGTACGCCTGAGCGAGTTCATCAAAAAACTCAGGGTTTGCCTTATAACCTAGCCCTTCCGCCTTACGGACATTCTCCAATGCCTTTTCTAACTCCCCCTTGTCAAAGTAAGCAAGCCCAAGATTGTAGTAGGCCGTGGCATACTTAGGGTCAATTTCCAGCACCTTTTTGAAGTCGGATATAGCCTGGTCTATATTATTCTTTTTGGCATGACCAAGACCACTATTGTGAAAGACCTGAGCGATTGCCTGGAGAAGCGTGGGGTCCACCTGAAAGCCTAACTCTTGTGCCCTGCTGATATTCTCCAATGCCTTTTCCCACTCTTTCTTGCCATAGTAAGCAAGCCCACGATTGTAGTAAGCATTAGCATACTGGTGGTCAATCTCCAGTGCCTTATTGAAGTCAGAGAGGGCCTGGTCGTACTGGTCCAAACCCAGATAAGCGCTCCCACGACCGTTGTATACCCCAGCGTCTTCCGGGTTAAACTTCTGTGCCTCATTGAAATCCTCTATGGCCTTGTCATACTCCTCTTTTGCATGGCGGGCAAGACCTCTATTAAAGTAGGCTCCAGCGAATTTGGGGTTAATCTCCAGTGCCCTGGTGTAGTCAGCTATAGCGTCGTCAAACTGATCTTTCTTTTTATAGGCAATACCCCGATTGTTGTATACCTCAGCGTCCTTCGGGTTAATCCTTTCTGCCTCATTGAAGTTAGCTATGGCCTCGTCATATTGACCCATTTGTGTATAGGCTACACCAAGTCCCTTGTAGGCCGCAGCATACTTTGGGTTAATCTTCAGTGCCTCTTTGAAAGCAGCTATGGCCTGGCCAAGCTGGCCCTTACCCAGGTAGGATTTACCTTCCTCGTAGTGTCCCCTGGCCTTTTCGTCTTTGTCGTCTGCATAAGCTGTCCCCCAATTTTTGTAAGCCTCGGCAATCGCAGAGCTCACACTGGTGGTGGTCGCCCTGGGGGAGCAGGCAATATACCTGGTAGAATGAAGGGTGTGTGGTGGGAATGATACGCTTAGAGATAGGATTGTGAACAAGAGAGTTGCTTTTCTCATTTTTTCCTCTTTTTGCTCCTGAAATAAGAAAGGGGATACATGTGGTTTCATTCTAATCCGCTTCACTACGGAAAGTCAACTTTTTTACTTCTCCGCTTTAGACTGAAGTTTGGACGTCATAAAAACTATTTAGAAATGAAAGCTTAGGACTACCCCCCTTTAATCCCCCTTTTTCAAAGGGAGAACAAGAACACACCCCCCACCCCCCTCTTTCTAGAGGGGGGCAAAGGTAGAAATAGTTTAAGACGCCTATTAGACGAAGGAATTTACGTGGTGTCTAATCTTTCGTACTAAGCTCAGTCAGTATTGTTGAAAGGTTCGTGTCAATAGTTTATATTAGGAGACCGTGTTTAGGCTAGGCCTCTTCTGTTTGAAGTGGTGGTGCTAAGAAATGATTAAGAGAGCCCTCTGAAAAACTTTACTCACTTGTCATTCTGAGGAAGCGAAGCGACCGAAGAATCTCTTAAAAGACCAGATTCTTCGCTTCGCTCAGAATGACACATGGGGTTAAAGTTACTTTTTCAGAGGCCCCTAAGAATACTTTCACGGATTTTTTCATTGTCATCGCATGATAACTTTTTAGTAGAGAAATAGGCTAATGTTCATCCGTATGGTAAAGACCAGGAGGGGGAGAAAAACCCACTGTTACCTGAGGGTGGTGGAGAGTTACCGTCTGAATGGGAGGGTGAGACAGAGGGTCTTGTGGAATATGGGCAGGTGGGAGAGGGTAGAGCCGGGCCTTACCAGCCTGCTTAAATCACTGAACAAATTCACCGGGGAGCAATTTATAGCCTTAAAAGAGATTAAAAATAAGCAGGTAAGGGAGTGCGGAAATATCCTGCTCTTGAGGCGTCTGTGGGAGGATTTTGGTTTTAGAGGGGCCATTGAATCCAGTTTAGGAAAGAAGGTGGACTGTGTAATGGTTATGGTATTTCATAAGCTATGCCAGTCAACTGTAAGTCCTTCAAGATGGTTAAAGAGGGTATATCTCCCGGAAGGAGAACGACTGCTTAAGCTGGGACAGGCACGGTTAAAAAGGAAATTGCTGAATAGCGTTGAGTCTCTGGGCAGGGTAGACTGGCCCAGGGGGCAAAGAGACAAAAACGGCAGCGTGGAGGTAGGCATCCTCTCGCCCAGGACTGATAGGTATAAAAATTACATGATGGCCCTCCCACTAAACATTGATAGCCCAGCGTATTGTAAGGCCCATACAAGAAAAGAACTCCTGGGGTTATTTCGGGGAGTAAAGGGGGGTAAAAAGATTATAGTCACCCGCTATTCTACGCTTAAAAGGGATGGGATGGCCCTTTTAGAAAAGGGGCGCATCCCACATCTAGTTTTTTTGAAAAAGATACGGACAAAAAAGAAACATCTCAGGGATGAGTACTCAACTTTTGAATATGCTAATCATGAAATTTATTTAAGAACAAATGTAAGTAAATATGTTACCACAGGCAAGGCGAAGAGGGCCTTTAAGGCGCTCCTGGAAGCGGAGGCTGCCCTCGGTCCACTTTCTTTGCCCTCCATGGTGCCACCCACAAAAAACTATTTAAAAGGCTATGCCCTCGTAACGGTACTTGCATACTTATTGAACCGGATACTCAAAAGAGAACTCACCCGGCGGGGTATGCGCCTTCAGCCAGAGGAGGCACTTGATTCACTCAAAGAAACTATGGTAGTAAGTAATCTCATTGCGGGAAGGAGACGGGATTACCTGATAGGTGTAACCCGGGAGGGGCGTGCCCTGTTAAAGGGCTTTGGAATAAAGAGGCTAAAACTGCAAGATTAGAAAATGGTAGCCGTGTGCTTATCGGTCTTGAGCCTGGGTATTGCTGCGGCACTTTATTTTCGCCGCCAAATAAAACCTGGTATATTGTTCATACTCTGCTTTTACTTCCTGAGCCTGTGGGTTGCGGGGGAAGTCTTTCTTGCCCACCATAAGCTAATATTTATCTCTCTGGTGGGTATGTTTGTACTGCTACCCATTTCGCTCCTGTTTGCCTTTTTTATGGACGTAAGATACGGGTGGTTCTGTTTTGACATGTCTTATTCATGGGCAGTGGTTTGGGGCTTTGCCTTTATATTCTTAGGGATAAATCTATTAAGCAAGGCCATATGCTATTTCTTTCCGGGGTAAGTATTGAGCGATAAGAAAATATTTATTAGTGCCGGGGAGGCCTCAGGGGACCTTCACGGGTCTAATCTCATCAAAGAGATATTAAAGCTAGCTCCTGATGTAAAAATCTATGGACTGGGCAGGAACAAGATGGCAGAGGCGGGGCTAGAGTGTCTATATTCTATGGACAATCATTCCGTTATGTGGGCAGAGACCCTGTCACGGATACCAATGCTCTGGAACATATACAAGAATTGCGTAAGTTTTTTTAAGTCCCAGAGACCGCAGGTGGTTGTACTGATTGACTATGGTGGATTTAATCTATATCTTGCCCAGGCTGCGCGCAGGTTAGGTATACCTGTGATTTATTATATCTGTCCGCAAATCTGGGCCCACGGGGCCTGGAGGGTAAAGAAGTTAAAGAGGCTGGTTAACAAGGTTCTGGTTATCTACCCATTTGAAGAGGGGTTTTATGCAAGTGCTGATATATCTGCGCGTTTTGTGGGCCATCCACTTTTTGATGAACTCGCAAACAGAAAGATGGATAGCGAATTGATAAGCAGGCTGAGGACAAAGGGGGAAGGGCCAGTAGTCTCCATCCTCCCCGGTAGTCGCCCTCAAGAGATAAAAAAGCTCCTGCCCATTTTCCTGAAGGCTGCCTCCATTATAAGAGAGCAACTCCCCCAAAGTCATTTTCTAATCTCCTGTGGAAACGTTGACAACCTGCCACTTATCTACACTTTAGAGAAGCGACATGGTCTGGATGCGGAGATTCTGGTGGGTTGCCTGGGGGAGATTATTGAGGCCTCCACTGTTTGCCTTACTGCCTCTGGCACAGTTACCCTGGAGGTAGCCCATCATGGGAAACCCATGGTGGTTGGCTACCGGGTTACCCCGTTTGCCTACTTCGTGAGTAAGCCCTACATGGATACCCCTTTCTTTTGCCTTGTAAACACTATGGCTAAAAGACCCATAGTACCTGAAAAACTCATGTATAAGGATGACTACCCCTGGGTGGCCAAAGAGGCCCTGGAATTGCTGCTTAACGGTGAAAAAAGGAGGGGCGTAGAGGAGGCACTCTCACAAATCATGAAGGATTTTGCAACGCCGGGGGCCTCAGCCATAGCTGCTGGAGAGATATTGAGGCATTTGTAATGAATCCAAAAAAATTATAATCGTGGCCTGAGGGCTACGAAGAGGGAGGGTTTAGTTTTTTGGATAAAGGGGTGAATTATAGAAGTGTGCCCTGTTTAAATAACTTTCCGGGCTGTCCGATGTAGCCTGCCGTCTGGAAAAAGAGGTCTAGCTGGTTAGCTCGGGCGCCCGGAGCCAACGGTAAGTCTTAATCAGTTACGTTCTGTACTTACCGTTTTGTAAGGAGAATCTCTTCCGATGTGTTTCCCCTCCTCCTGGTATCCATTTTCAGCTTCTTCCTCCTCATCGCCACCAACCATCTCTTCAATCACTTCTATGGGTTCAATTACCTCTTCCACAAGGTGTATAATTGTCTCCTTTAAGGAACCCAGTACAGACCTTAACTCTTCCTCCTCTTCGGAACTAAGCTTGAAGGAGTGCGCCTCTTCGCCGGCTATCTTGGTAGGAGGGGCATAACTCAACCTTGGCCCGATCCAAACTAGCCATAATAAGATACACCCTGCACTAACCGCAGCAGCGGTAAAAGGTATGCCTATCCTCATAAACTCCTGCACGGATACAGGCATACCCCTGCTCCGCAGCATACCCACGGCCACTACGTTAGCAGAGGCGCCAAAGGGGGAGATGTTACCCCCCAGACAGGCACCTAAAAGAAGGCCAAACATAAGGAGTGCTGGAGGGCCGTGCACCTCACGGGCTACTTCATCTACCACGGGGAGCATTATCATCACGTAAGGAATATTATCAATGAAGGCTGAAAAAATTACAGAAAGCACTATTATGGTAACATAAGCTCTAAGGAGGTCTCCTCCCGCAACTGTTTCTACCAAGTAGGTAACTTTCTCAATCCAGCCCGCGGCGGATAGCCCTCCTACAAGGACGAATACTCCGAGAAGAAATAACCCGGTATCCCAGTCCAGTCCTTTTATGAATGGCCTTGCCTTGCCTTGCCATTTAAACTTATATAAACACAACCCCGCCAGGCCAAAGACCATGCAGATGGAACCATTTTTGTAAGGAAAATTAGTCTTCCAGAAAGAAGCGAGCGCCAGTGCGAAGATAAGTCCTCCAAGGAGACCCAGCGGTATCCATGAGTGTACCTTCTCTTCTGCTACTGTGACCCCTCTATGCACTACCCCCTTGAAAAACAAATAGAGTACAGCCAGCGAGGCTACTGCGCCTGCCTGAACGGCAAAAAATATGCTGGGGTTCCCCTTGTAAAAGAAGAAGTCATTAAAGGTCAATTTTGCATAACCAGCCAGCAACATACTGGGGGAGTCTCCAATAAGGGTACCCGTGCCCTGTAAGTTAGCACAGATAGCCAGGGCTATTAGCAGTGTGGTGGGTTTTATCTTTAATCTGTCAGCCATACCAAGCGCAATGGGGGCCATAATCAGTAGCGTTGCTACATTTTCCAAAAAGATGGACAATACGCTTGACAGCCCACACAAAGAAAGCATAACCAGGGAAGACCTTTTAACCTTATTAACGATATACTCGGCAAGGTAAGAAGGCAGGCGGGAAAAGATGAGGAGTTCGGCTATAATCATTACCCCTGTAAAGACCATCATTACATTCCAGTTTATGGCAAAAAATGCCTCTGATGGGCGCATAACCTCTAAAAGCACAAGTAAGAGGCCCCCCCCAGCGGCCCACCAGCTCCGCTTGCTTGGAAATAAAACAAACCCCACATAACAAGCCAAAAATATTCCAAGAGACAGATAACTATTCATTGTTCTTTCTTAAGTCCCTCTTAGGCAGTTTCCTGAAGTAGAAAACACGACAAACCCTATTTTAGGCCCCTTAATTACAATTTACAAAATGCAAAAAAACATTACAATAAAAAACGTGGAAATTTTACAAGTTATAATTGCGGTTGTAGTTGTAACCGTTCTGGTGCTGGGCTTTTTTGCCTTTCATGTATGGTTTCGCCTCTACGTATGGCCTGAGACCTACCTGAAGAAAGAAAAGAGGGCGTCGCCTGAGGATCCAAAAAGGGACAAAAAAGGTCCACCTGGGCGTGCAACAAAGGCTAGTAAGGGTACAAAATCTTCCGAACAAGGCCCACTCAGACAGTCCCCAGGTAATAACTAATAGAAATAGACTTGTACTTCACCTTTAAGGTGCCCTACTCTCTATAAACCTGCCGAGAAGAAACACTACACCACCCAAAACGAGAAACATCATCTCCTTATCCATAGACCCCACAAAGATGCCAAAGTAAAGAGCCTCTAAACAGAGCAGCATCCCAGCCACCTGAAGTAATCTTCCCGCTAGTGCCATAGCCAAATAACAGGATACAGTAAGGGCGTGTATAATACAAGTGAACGTACCTCCGCAGGGCCAGCTAATCTTGAATATTACGTGGTAGGTGTTATAATGGCGTTGTAATTATAAGTATCTACTGAACATGCAAAAAATGGAGAACAAAAATCTCGTAGAACTCAGGGCACCCAGGGGCACAGAAGATATACTGCCCAACCAGTGGGGCCTTATGAGAAGGTTAGAAAAGGTCTCCCGCGAGGTCTTTGAACTCTTTGGCTACAGGGAGATTCGTACACCTGTATTTGAAGACACCAGGCTTTTCGTAAGGGGTATCGGTGAAGCTACTGATATAGTAGAAAAGGAGATGTACACCTTCAGCGATTCTGCCACGGGGGAGGACTCAAGCATCACCCTTCGCCCAGAGAATACAGCCGGGGTTATGCGGGCTTACGTGGAGTATGAACTCTATAAGACCCAAAAATTTCAGAAGTTTTATTACATCGGGCCGCAGTTCCGTAAAGAGCGTCCCCAGGCAGGCCGATTAAGGCAGTTTCACCAGATAGGCATAGAGGCCGTGGGCTCTCAGGACGCCCTCCTGGATGTGGAGACAATATCCGCTGCGGCGGAGGTCTATAACCGCATCGGACTAACGGGTTACGAGGTAAAGCTGAACACTATAGGCTGCGAGAAGTGCCGCCCCCCGTATAGAAAAACCTTGAAGGACAGCCTCCTCCAGCACAAGGGAAACCTGTGCCAGCTCTGCCTGTCGCGGCTTGACAGGAATGTATTCAGGGTATTGGATTGCAAAAATGAGCAGTGTAAAGAAATCTCTCACAAGATGCCAGTAATATACGAGTACCTCTGCCAGGAGTGTGGTGAGCACTTCCAATCAGTGAAAGGGGCCCTTAACTCTGTGGGTATAGCTTACGAACTTGACCCGTTCCTGGTGAGGGGGCTTGATTACTACACCAAGACTGTATATGAAATCATCCATCCCTCCCTGGGGGCTAGGAATACCATATGTGCCGGTGGACGCTACGACAATCTTATCTCAGAGATAGGTGGCCCACCCACAGGGGCGGTAGGCTTCGCCATGGGGGTTGAAAGCAGCCTCTTAGCGTTGACTAACGTCCTGAAGGGAGAGGCATCCCGGCTAAACGAGGAGGTTTACCCACCTGCCCTGTACCTGGTCTCTATCGGAGAAGAGGCTAGGAAGGCGTGTTTTAAATTGATAATGAAGCTAAGGCAACACGGTCTTTCATGCGATATGGACTATGAGGCTCGTAGCCCTAAGGCCCAAATGCGTACGGCCAACAAGTTAGGTGCAAAGAAGGTCATCGTAATAGGCCCGGAGGAGATGGAAAAAGGACTGCTAAGGCTAAAGGACATGACTACCGGGGAGGAGAGTTTGGTTAAAGAAGGGGATATTTTACAACATTTTACGTAAGTTGTTATTATACAAGTACTTACAGCATGATTGGTTTGAAAGTTAACCAAAATTCACTCTCGCTGCGATGAAGCGGCCGAGGCACTAAACCTTTTTTACATTTTTTACATTGTTTACATTAAAGTGTGTTGAACTCAACGAAGTGGTTTACAGAGGCGTTGCCTCAGCAGGGGTATTTAAGCCTATCCATTTGAAGTAAGTTAAAATCATGAGTTTTGCCGATGACTGACGACAAGCGAACAGACAGCCGTAAAAAGATAAGGCCCCACTTAAGGAAACTGGTGGCCAACCTCTTTGAGGGAGTTTTTGCCAGCAGCATCAGGGCCAGCCGCGGGCTAGAACTGGAAGAGATAAGGGAATACCAGCCGGGCGATGACCTCCGCTCCATAGACTGGAAGACCTCTACAAGGACAAGGCGGCTCCACGTCAGGGTCAGACTCCCCGACAGAAGGACCCCCGTGCTCTTTCTTATTGACAAGAGTGGGTCCAAAAAGTTTGGCTCCGGGGCAATCAAAGAGGACGTCTCGTTCCAAATCCTGGAGCTACTCGTTACGGCCCTGGGGGAGACGGGTAACCCGATGGGCTTTATCACCTTTACGGATAGCGTGGAAAGATACGTCGCACCTGCGCTGGGGCAAAAGCCTTCCTTTAAGCTACTGGAGCTACTAAAGCAAGAGCCCGCAAGGAGTGCCCACACTGATTTGGATAGCGCCCTCTCTTACCTTAACGGACTCAATCTGCCTCGCTCCCTTGTCTTCATACTCTCTGACTTCATAGCGGCGGGCAGTTACGATTCCTCCCTTACCGCCCTCTCCAAGAGGCACGAAATAATCCCCATTATGATAAGGGATGAGAGGGAGATGACCATACCCCCCTTCAGGGGCTTCCTCAGGGTGAAGGACCTTGAGAGTCAGGAAACGGCATTCCTGGACCTATCCTCCCCTCTCCAGAAGGATTCCTTACCCATACAATTCTTTCTCAGGCTTGGGTTAGACTTCGTAATCATTGATACCCAGGAAGACGCAAGGTCCTGGTTGGACAAACTCTCTAACTTCTTTGAACAAAGGGCAAAAAAACGGAGGGCAAGGGCATGAGAGGCCCACTTATACTGCTGTTTATCATCGCATTACTCCTGGTCCCGCTCGGGCTACCAGAGGTAAATGGACAATACGAGCAACTCTTCCCAGGTATGGAAAAACCGTCCGGGGAAGTGCCCAAAACGGATAGGCCGGTGGAGATATGGGTCTTCCCCAGCACCCGCAGCCTGGTAACCGGCAAAACGCTCCTGCTAACCGTCCAGGTCATCTGGAGGCTCGGCATAAACGTGTCCCTTGAAGCACTGGAAAAGGTAGATATGACCCCATTCAAGGTGGAGAAGGTCACCATAGGGGAGAGGCAAATATTTGAGAATGAGAGGGATTTCCGTGTGGTTCAATACCTGTTATCCCTCCCAGAGGGGGCAAAGGAGGGAGAGTACATAGTGCCTTCCTTCGCCGTCTCCTACACGGATGAAGTGGAAAAGAGAACGGCCATGGCATCCTCCTCACCGCTGGTAGTCAGAAAAGTCCCCATACTAGCCACGGCCCACGTGGATAGAGATGTGATAGAGACCGGCGACATAATCCACTATAAACTTACCATACTGCATGAAAAAGACACAGAAGTGCTCCTGAAAAATCTTGAAAGACCCAGCTTTGAGCCATTCACCTTGCTCGGGTCAAACTACCAGAAGGTCCAGACCCCCCAGATTCAAAAGACCATTATTGACTACACCCTTTCCGTCTACGAGCTTGGCAGTGAAAAAAAGAAATACGAGACACCAGAGCTATCCATCTTTTACTATAAACCGGCTCAAATGAAGGGCGGGGTTATAGAGACTAAGGAGATAAGAACCGCCCCCATACCTATAATGATAAACAAACTCCTGAAGGTGGTGGATGTACCACTGGAGGGCCTGAAGGGCCCGGTCCCTTATAGCCGCACACACCTCTACACCCGCGGCTACGTACCCATACTCCTCGGGGTTGCCCTTATACTGCTGCTCTTTGGACAGGGTGGGTATGAGAGGATTAAAGAGGGCCTCTTTCCTGTAAAGGCAAGACCGGTGGAGACACCGGAGCTTGCCCTGGCCCATCTCCGCTCCTTCCTCTCAGCCATGCAAGCAAGCGATGATATGGACAGCGTCAGGCAAGACATATTGGGGCTGGATAAGGCCCTGAGGTATTACCTGGGCTGCCTGTGCGGGCTGCCCAGGGAGCGTTCCCTCTCCCTCTCTTCTTCGCAACTGCTTGACGTCCTGCCCGAGGCGTTATCCACCGATGCCAGGGACGTACTGACTTCTCTGGACAGGATGATTTTTGGAGACCACATAGAGAAGAAAAAACTGGAGGAACTTTTTAACCGCTTAGAGGAACTCCTCAAGAAGAGAGAGGCCGTGAAGTGACCCTCCAGGACCCCCAGTTTCTGTTACTCATCCCCCTCTGCTATCTCCTGCTGAAGGTCTCAAGCGGAAGGAGTTTCCTCGGCTATTCAAGTATAAAGTCTCTGCCTGCGCTGAGGCCCTTCAAGAAAGTGCTCGTAAGGCTACCGGCCCTTTTGTGGTTTCTGGCTGTTATCTTTATCGTAATTGGCCTGTGTCAGCCCCAATCCGAGCTAAAGGAGACAGAGCTTACCACGCAGGGGCTGGAGATGATACTGGCGGTGGATACCTCCTTCAGCATGACGGGACACGCGCTGGAACTGGTAAAGTCCGTGATAAAGGACTTCATCCAGAGGCGCCCGAGCGACCTCATAGGCGTAACCATCTTCGGTACAGATGCTGCCCTGGTAGTCCTGCCCACCATGGAGTATGCCCTGCTTGAAAACTCTATTGACAGGATACAGGCCTCACAGGCGGGCTATCAGACCGCCATCGGAGAAGGGCTCTTTACCTCTATCATGGCACTGGTGGAAGAAGACATGGGCAAAGAGTTTGAGATACGTAAGGTCAGAAACAGCGTAAACAAGCCTGAGATTGGAGACTATGCCCTGAGGATGGCCAAAAAGGTGGGCCTCAAGAAAAGCCGCGTAATCGTGCTCTTCACCGATGGTATATACAACGTGGGTATGGACCCTGTGAAACCCCTGAGGCTTGCCAGCCGCCTCGGCATAAGGGTGTACGTAGTGGCAGTGGAGCCGTCTGCCGAGACAGGCGTAGAACCAGAGCAGGCGGTCAAGAGGGTAGCCGACCTGCGTAACTGGGCAACCGCCACTGGTGGGAGATACCTCAAAGTGGAGGGACTGGAGGAACTAAAAAAACAAGAAGGTGTCGTAGATGCTAAGGCCATATGGACCAGCCTCCCCACAGAATATATGTATGGTGAAGTGGAAAGACTCTACAGGGAAATAGATGCCGTAGAAAGGGATAAACTCTTTCTGGAAAAAACCGTCAAGAGGAAAGACCTCTACCACCATACTGCCCTTTTGGGCCTGGCCTGTCTTCTCGGTATGGTGGTGATAGAAAACATCTGGGTTAAGATACCCTGAGGAAACCAGCTATGGAAACGACAAAGATAGTAAAAGGGATAGTGGGCCTGCTGGCCGTGGGCCTGATAGTATATGGAATTAGCTTCCGTGAGCGTTACCTCCTGACTAAAGAGGCTATAGAGGACATCAATATGGGCAGGTATCATCTTGCCCTGAAGAAACTGGAAGGTGTAAGGGACTCTATATTGCCCAGAGGCAAAAAAGAGGCGGCACTGGAGGAGTATAATCTGGGCGTCATCCAGACCTTCTTAGGGGA
Organism: Candidatus Brocadiia bacterium JP1; assembly: GCA_051388875.1. Taxonomy (GTDB): domain Bacteria; phylum Planctomycetota; class Brocadiia; order Brocadiales; family Bathyanammoxibiaceae; genus JBMFFR01. The sequence goes on from JBMFFR010000004.1 coordinate 183,080, forward strand.
AAATAAGGCTGCCCAGGAGCACTTCAAGAGGGCATCCTCCACCCCCGACCCCTTTATAAGGGCAAGGGCCCTTTATAATGAGGCCAATCAAATGGCCCAGGAACTTGACTTCGCCAACGCCGCCCAGGGCTACGTAAGGGTATTGGAAATAGACCCCAATGACTTCCAGGCAAAGAAGAACCTGGAGAGGATGCGACTGGGACAGCAACAGTTTTCCACCATGTTTAGTCCAGAAAAAGAGGAAAGGGAGGAGAGGGTGCAGGCCCTCAAGCTCATGCCCTGGGGAAACCGATACAAGTATAGCGGCGAGCAAAAAATAAGGTGGTAGATTTTGGTGGTTTAAATACGGGCTTTTAGAAATCTCTCCCTTTAGTAAGGGGGGTGAGGGATTTTGAAATCCCCCCTTTAGCTCCCTTTCCCAAAAGGGGGAAGAAAAAAAACAAACAATAACTTTCAGTGCAAAGGGTGGTACTTCTTAAAAATTTTAAGTACCATCCCCTCAAAAAACTCAAAGCAGCAAATATGAGCCATCTGAAAAAGTCAGACAAAACGGTCATTGCGAGGGGGCGTAGCCCCGAAGCAATCTCATAAGTGCTTGTGGCAAAAAAGACGAGATTGCTTCGCTTCGCTCGCAATGACACTGAAGTGTTAATTTTTTCACTTTTGCAGAGGTCTCAATATATATCATGGGAACTTTACCACTGGCACAGCTAGTCTTCCTCCACGAGGAGTATCTCTGGGTGGTGGGTGTTTCCAGCGCCCTCGTCTTTCTGCTTTATCTCCTCAGTTCCTGGAGAAAGCAGAGATGGATTAAAGAATTTGGCAGATTAGAACTCCTGCTGAGGGGGGGTAGATTTCCCGGTAGCTTCAGAGACGGACTGAGGGGGCTCTTTTTGAGTCTGGCCCTGGCAGGGCTGGCACTGGTGCTCCTGGGGCCGCGGTGGCTAAGCTTTGAAGAACACTACCAGAAAGAGGGGCTGGAGATAGTCTTCGCCCTGGACGTCTCCCTCAGTATGCTTGCCGAGGACGTCAAGCCCAACCGCCTCCAAAGGGCAAAGATAGAGATTGCCAACCTGGTCAGGGAGCTTAAGGAAGACCACGTGGGAATGGTGGTCTTTGCAGGAAAGGCCTTTTCTCTACTACCTTATCTCACGCAGGACTACGAGCGGGTGTTTCTCAGGACACTCTCCCTGATTAACGAGAGCTACTCAAGGTTTGTCCCTTACGGTACCAACATCGGCAATGCCCTGCTCCTCGCCCTGGAGGTGTTTAGCGATAAACCCAATGAGAAGTTGCTGATACTCCTGACAGATGGGGAGGAACAGATTGCCGTGAGGAGCCAGGTGGCCGAGGCCGTTAGACTCCTGCTAGAGAAGAAAAACATCTCCCTCTATATGATTGGCATTGGAGACCCAGCCGTCTTCTCCCCAATTCCCCATAGAGATGCTGCTGGCATAACAACGGGTTATGAAAAGGACCTTGAGGGAAAGATTATTCAGACCCGCCCCAACCCCGCCTTCCTTAAAGAGATAGCCCAACTGACCGGTGGGCAGTACACCCATGACGCCACGGGGGAGGAGCTAAAGAACATCTTCCGAAAGGCCATTGAAGAACACAGGAAGGTGATGGGCATTAAGTCCAAAAAGGTCCTGATAGACATCACCCGCTACTGTCTGGCCTCCGCCCTGGTGTTTCTAGCCCTTGCACTTTTGGTGTGAAAGGGCAGGAAGACCCTCTGCCACAAATCCAAGCAGACTAACCATCAAAGGGTGGTCATGTATAAAACGACAGACATCTCCAGCTTTAGTGCGTTATGTCAAAAAGACTTACGTCAGGCCGAAACCCTGGGTTCTGCGCTGATAAATTTTCCCTTGACATATAAGTCGTTTGAATGTAATATTTTTGCTCAAACTTTGTGGGCTAAAGTTTGCAAACTAAGCTTAGAAAGGAGGGTTTTTTATTATGAAGAGTTGGTTCGGGAGGGTAGGGATAGTCTGCCTAATGAGTTTCGCCCTGTTTTTAGGACTATCATACGTTAGCATTGACAAGGCATCTGCCGATATTAAGTGTAAGTTAGTAAACAAGAGCACCGGTAAGGGAGTCCCTGCTGAGTTTAGCGCCAGGAAAAAGGACAGCGTAGATCCCCTTTTCGCCTGCATTGATACCACAGGGAATGGCTGTACCATAAAGGTACCCGACTCCAATGCTGCCTATGAAGTAAGGTGCTTCCCCTGGAACACTGAGTACAGCCTGGTGGACACCTCGTTAACCCAGGTAACTAGCGGCCGTCATGCGCCTGATGTAGAGAAGAGGCTGCTTGTCGTAAAGGGAAGCGGCGATGCTAACTTCAGCTGCTCAGATTGGGCCCCAGCATCAAGCACCTACACGGATCTAAAAGAAGGCGGCTCTGCTGAGTAAGCTCTAAACATCGGGATTCAACAAAAGGGGCGTGGCACAATAACCACGCCTTTTTTGTTTTTATCCCGGTAAGAACTCTATAGTCCTCAGTTTGTTAGCATTTTGGGCTTTGTAAGTTGGACTTAATTTCGTTAACAGCCCTGTTTATTACCCTAAGGGGTGCCTATTGCGGACGTTCATCCTGACCCTCTGGGTGGGTTTCGGCGGATTTCTCGGAACCGTCTTGCGCTACTGGGTTTCCAGGGGGATGTATGAAGTCCTTGGGGAGAAATTTCCCTACGGCACACTCCTGGTCAACCTGCTGGGGTGCTACCTGGTGGGCCTCCTCGGAACCCTCCTCATAGAAAGATTCCCGCTTGGGCAAGAGTTGCGACAGTTCCTTCTCATTGGAATACTCGGGGGTTTTACCACCTTCTCCACCTTTACTTACGAGGCCCTTCAACTATTTAAGGAAAAGGACTTTTTCCTCGGTAGCCTTTATATCGGAGGGCATTACTTCTTTTGCCTTCTCCTGGTATGGCTGGGTAATCTCACTGCAAAGGAGCTCTGGCCCACAATCACATGAATTCAACACGATTCAACGCCATTCAATGCAACTCAACACAATTCAACGCAATGGGACACAGTTCAACGCCATTCAACACAACTCAAAGCCATTCAACACAATGGGACACAGTTCAAAACAATTCAACACGTTACTCGTGGATAAAGGATGAAAAAGACGGTTGAAAAAGGCAAGCTCCTGCGCATCTTCATTGGAGAAAATCACCGCTACCACGGCCTCCCCCTCTTTGAGGCCATTATCCAGAAGGCCAGGGAAAGAGGGCTGGCAGGCACCACCGTCCTCAGAGGGGTAGAGGGCTACGGCATCCACAAAAAAATCCATACCAAGCGGCTACTGGAACTGGCCCAAGAAATGCCCGTAGTGATTGAGATAGTAGACAGCCCGGAGAAGATAGGCAACTTCCTGCCACTTTTAGACGAAATGATTAGAGAAGGGGCAGTAATCCTGGGGGATGTAGAGCTCATCAGGTATTTACCTGATTAAGAATAAGCCCGTCCCCTCGGCAGATTATATGCCAGACGTTCATGGAGCGGTAATCCCCTTTATACTCCCACCTGCAATACAAGTCCCAACAAACCCTATAAGCCAATGTTGCTGTTTTCTGCATTAGGGAATATAAGAAGATTAGGGATGTGAATTTTTGAAGTCATACAAATATTCTCATGGTTAAATCGGGTGAGATGGGAGACCTTAGACCAAAAGTCTAATTAATCTAAAATTATAAAGGAGGGTGAGTTACATGAACACAGTACTTAAACTAGCATTAAGTCTTGCGTTTTTGCTCTTGCCCAGGATTTCTCTTGCTGCACCCGGTGACGTGCTATGGCAGGACCACTTTGACAGGGAAGGAAATAAATTGGATGAGGCAAGTGGAATTGCCTTCGGTGGTGGCAGGGTGTTTGCGGTGGGTAGGACCAGGACTACCGCAGGGGGCCAGGCCTTTTCAGTAAGGGCGTATAATGGCCCTAACGGGGCGCTGCTCTGGCAGGACCACTTTGATAGGGAAGCAACTGGTTTTGATGAGGCCGTTGACGTTGCCTTCAATAGTGGAAGGGTCTTCGTGGTGGGTACGACGGGGACTGCGGCAGGCGGCCAGGCCTTCTCGGTGCGGGCCTATAATGGCCCTAACGGGGCGCTGCTCTGGCAGGACCACTTTGACATGCAAGCAAACAGATTGGATGAGGCTGTGGCAGTTGCCGCCACCAGCGACAGGGTGTTTGCAGTGGGTAGGACCAGGACTCTCGCAGGTGGTGATGCCTTCTCGGTGCGGGCGTATAACGCCACTAACGGGACGCTACTCTGGCAGAACCACTTCAACAGGGAAGGGGCTCTACCTGATGAGGCACGTGGCGTGGTCGTTGGTGATAACAGGGTCTTCGTGGTGGGTAGGACCAGTACTACCGCAGGTGGTCTGGCCTTTAGCGTGAGGGCCTATAATGCTGCTAACGGGCCGTTAGTCTGGCAGAACCACTTTGATAGGGAAGGAACTAAACAGGATGAGGCCATTGCCGTTGCCTTCAGTAATGGAAGGGTCTTCGTGGTAGGTACGACCGAGACTACCGCAGGCGGCTTTGCCTTCTCTGTAAGGGTGCATAACGCCAATAACGGTGCGATACTCTGGCAGGACCACTTTGACAGGCAAGGGGCTCTACTTGATGAGGCATTTGACGTGGTGGTTGGTGGTGACAGGGTCTTTGTGGTGGGTAGAACCGATACTGTGGCAGGTGGTCTGGCCTTTGCAGTGAGGGCGTATAATGCCGCTAACGGGACACTACTCTGGCAGAGCCACTTTGACAGGGAAGGGAACAAATCGGATGAGGCACATGCCGTTGCCTTCAATACTGGCAAGGTTTTTGTAGTTGGGAAGACCCAAAATGCCGCAGGTGGGGATGCCTTCGCAATCAGGGTGCATAGTGCCGCAACCGGGGCACTGTTCTGGCAGAACCACTTCAACAGGGAAGGGGCTCTACCTGACGAGGCACGTGACGTTGTCGCTACGGCTGACGGGGTATTCGTGGCAGGTACGACCAAGACCCACCAGGGTGGCCCGGCCTTCTCGGTGAGGGCGCATAGTCCTTAGCAGTCACTGGTAGGCGAGGGAATTCTGTTAAAATAGAAGACAGGGGGGTAAGGACACTATGGGTACCACATAACTGTCCCCCCCTGTCCTTATATAGGCTGGCAAATCCACCAGGAACTCCCCCTTTAACTAAGGGGGTAAGGGAGAATTTAGCAAGGGGAGAGAGAAAAATGGGATACTTCTCTTATGCGTGGTAACCCCTTTTTCAGCCGTAGATACCTAAGCCCCCCTCCCCTTCTCTCAAAGGGGAGGAGGGACTACCCCTTCCTTCCTACCTCCCACTGTCTCCACCTAACGTGAACTCACCAGTGTTTTTAACAAAAGGGACAAAGAAATGCAAGTACCGTGCCCTTAGTTTAAAAATTTTTTTTATATAAAGCCCACCCTTGTATCCCGTATTCGGTTTGAAAGATTGAATTCCATGGCTCACTACTGTATACTAGCCACCAAAATGGCCCTTAAGAAGCTGTTTATGAGGCCAGGAAGGTATCCGGGATGCCCCCTACCGAAACCTACCATTACAAGGTCTATGAATTAATGGCCCAGCGACTCGGCCACGGCTTAAATGAGCAGGGAGAATCGGCCACCATCATATCTGAGGACTCTCCGAGCCCCCTTACTAAAAATCCCTCTGTCATGCAGATGCTCCACCGCCTCGGCCTGATAAAGACAAAAAAGGAAACCCCTGGCAATCAAGGGCGCATAGAAAAGATACTGACCGATATAGCCGGGCTTGAGGGGAAGCCTGCCTCACAGGTGGAGAGGGTGTTTGTCCTGTACTCGTCGGGTCCCGGGGCCATCTGTGGAGAGTGCCCATTATGTAGCGAGTGTAACCTCACCGCACTCTGTAAATATTTCTCCCGCAGGCCCAGCCTAAAAGAACTACCCCTACAAGAAAGACCGAGGGAGAGGCTAATTGCCATGGGGGAAGAATCATTAAGCGATGCGGAATTACTGGGGATTATAATAAAGGCTGGAACCCCTGCGGATAGCGCAGTGGATTTGGCCAGGAAACTCCTTACCAAATATGGCGACTTCCGTAACCTCTCTACAAAGACCATCTCAGAGCTATCCAAAGTCAAAGGAATAGGAAGGGCAAAGGCCGCCCAGATAAAGGCTGCCCTGGCCATTGCCGGGCGTTACCATAGTAGACCCCTGCTGAGCGGAGACCAGATACGCTCAAGCGAGGACGTTTACCACCACTTCCATGAACGCTTGAGGGACAAGAAACAGGAGACCTTTTTGCTGGTGCTACTGGATAGCAAAAATCGCATAATAAAAGACCTTCCAATTTCTGTGGGGAGTCTATCCTCAAGCCTGGTCCACCCCAGGGAGGTCTTCAGCCCTGCCATAAGGGAATCCGCCGCCTCCGTGATATTCGTCCATAATCACCCCAGTGGTGACCCCACCCCCAGCCAGGAAGATAAGGAGCTTACACGCCGACTTGTTGAGGTGGCGGAGCTTGTGGGCATAAAGGTGCTGGACCATGTAATAATAGGGACCGGGCGCTTCGTGAGTTTCAAAGAAAAAGGTCTTTTTTAATATGACAACTTTTAGAAATTAGTTGGGGGTATATTTGGTTTTTCTCCCCCTTGATGAAAAAGGGGATAAGGGAGAGTTGCGAATCCCCCCTCCTTTAGTAAAGGGAAAATTTTTGAAGCGTTTGCCGAAGGGGATTTTATAAGTGTCTTTGTTTAAATAATTTTCAGGGTGCTCAAATTTTTTGGAAGGTCAGTGCAGAATGGTTGAGTTCAGAATGACTCGTTTACTTAGCTTAATTGCGTTAAGCGTTTCTTACATCTCTCTCTTTAGTACCCTACTGCCTGGGCAAGAAAAAAGGAGCGAAGGGGAAAGATTTCACTACGAGACAAGACTTACATTGAAAGAAGTGGTGGGCTCAATATTCCGGTGGAGAAGCAGGCCGTCACTGTATAAGAGTTACGAAGATAAACCTGTGACTAAACTCCCTGACCCTGCCTTTAAGGGCCTAACCCTGGAAGAGGCCATAAAAGCCAGACGTTCGGAAAGGGATTACTCAGGGAAGACAATGTCCATTGAAGAACTCTCGCATCTCCTTTATGCGGCAAGCGGTATTACAGGCAAGTCCGACGCTCAGCCTCTGAGGGCGGCACCCTCGGCAGGCGCCCTTTACCCTGTTGAGACCTATGCAGTAGTTAACAATATAGAGGGACTCCAAATGGGTCTTTATCACTACAACGTACGGGAGCACGCACTGGAATTACTAAAGGAGGGCAACTACCGGGGCAAAATAACACACTGTGCCTTAGACCAGGAGATGGCTGGCCAGGCCAACGTTACAATCATCCTGACAGCTGTCTTTGAACGTACCACCTGGAAATATGATGAGCGAGGCTACCGATATGTGTACATGGAGGCTGGACATATAAGTCAAAATATATACCTTCAAGCTACCTCGCTAGGGCTTGGCTCGGTGGCGATTGGCGCCTTTTATGACGATGCACTCAACGAATTTCTAGGTATAGATGGAAAAGCAGAGGCTGCCATTTATATGCACGCCATAGGAGTGAAATGACAAAAAGGGATGTAAATTTCTTCGTAAGCGTCCTCTTGTTCCTTTCCCTCTCCTTTACTGGCAGTACTGGCCTGATAGCCCACAAACTGGACCTCCACCAGTTCGTTTTTCACAAATATAGTGCCTACGCCACCCTTCTGCTTGCCGCAACACATGTTGGCCTGAATTTTGGGCTGATGGTCAGCTATGTTAAAGGGAAATTCTTTAGAAAAGGCTATTACTAGAGCAAATCTTGGGCCAATTGGGAAGATTTCCTTGACTCACGGTCTAATGGGCTATATACTCTCAGGTGTAAATCCCCAAGCGCCCATAGCTCAATTGGATAGAGTCACGGACTACGAATCCGGAGGTTGGAGGTTCGAGCCCTCCTGGGCGCGCCATTATTATATTTGTAGGAGATAAAATGGGGTATTTCACCCCTTTTGAATGCCCTGGTTTTAACCGTAAAGCCTAAAATAGCTAACCATGGATAATCACGAATACTACATGAAGCTGGCCCTGAAGGAGGCAGTAAAGGCCCTGGAGGAAGATGAGGTGCCGGTGGGGGCGGTGATAGTACACGAGGGCCATGTAATCGCCCGCGCGCACAACCAGAGGGAGAGGCTCAAAGACCCCACCGCCCACGCTGAGATGATAGCGATTACTCAGGCGGCCGCCTACCTGGAGAACTGGCGACTTGAGGGCGCCACGCTATACGTCACCAAGGAGCCCTGCGTAATGTGTGCAGGGGCGATGGTGCAGGCAAGGTTAACCAATCTGGTCTATGGGGCGGCGGATGAGAAGGGCGGGGCGTGCGGCTCTGTGGTGAACCTGGTGGAGGAGCCCAGGCTAAACCACCGTGTAAAGGTTACAAGGGGAGTTCTGGCAGAGGAGGCGGCAGGCCTGCTCAGGGAATTTTTCCGGGAGAGGTGCCGGAGCGGTTGAACGGGAATTACAAAGCGGCAAATTAGCGAGGGACTGAAACTAACCCTTAAAATGTAATAAAGGAGAGACAACATGCCCGAACTGGAAGAAAGACAGGCCAGGATTGAGGGTACATTGGAGCAACTGGAAAAGAGGGTTAGCAGGATAGAGGTGGAACTTGATGCAATCCGGAAAGAGCTTGACAGCATAAGAAGGAAAATCAGCACCAACTTTCGCTGGTCAGTGGGGATGTGGATAACCATAATGCTGGCTATAGTAGGATTATACTTCAAGGGTTAAGAAAGGGATGAAGCGCACATCCTTTTGGGAGAGGTGCCGGAGCGGTTGAACGGGGCGGTCTCGAAAACCGTTATCCGCCTTTGGCGGATCGGGGGTTCGAATCCCCCCCTCTCCGCCAGGAATAGATGGTATGTATGGAAAGGAAGGATCTATTAGAAACTACAAAATCAGTATTTGGCAAAACTGTCCTTCTTACTATTAAACAGTGGTATCATATAGTTGAATCTCATGATTATATGGCTGGCAACGTAGACAAGATTATGGAAACAGTCAATGCCCCAGATTGCATCGTAAAGGGTTTTAAAGGAGAACTACTTGCTGTGAAATGTTATCTAGAAACTAACCTTTCAAGTAAGCATTGCGTTGTTGTCTATAAGGAAAATAAAGAAGGCTTTATTATTACAGCTTTTCTGACTTCTAAGCCAGAAAAAATTAAAGAAAGAGGAGTAGTATGGCAAAGATAGAAGTATTTGACACATCCACTATTCCTTACCTTTTAAAGTTACCCAAACTGCATTACTGGGTGGATTATGACAAAGAGACCGATACACTATACATCAGCTTTCGGAAACCCCAGTGTGCCAGTGACAGCGTTATGGAAGGTAATATCATTTATCATTATGATGGCGAGGAATTAGTCGGTGTGACTGTATTGAATGCGAAGGGTCTTATGGAATAGCTAGTACGGGCTAGTGCGGATCGGGGGTTCGAATCCCCCCCTCTCCGCCAGGAATTACAGAATAGGTGCAGCCTTTTGAAATTAAAAAGATGCGTTACTCAAAAAAAATATGCTTAGGATGAAGGCTGTTACAACCAAATACTAATCAGCAGCTAAGATTCTTTTTAGTATGGTATCATAGATAGAGATAATAAACTGTAAGGAGAAAACCAAAATGCCCGAACTGGAAGAAAGACAGGCCAGGATTGAAGGTACCCTGGAACAACTGGAAAAAAGAATTGGAAGGGTGGAAGTACAGCTAGATGAGCTCAGGAAACAGCTGGATGAATTCAGAAAAGAGTTTAGAACCGAGCTAATCCGCCTGGAGGGGAAGATAGACACTAACTTTCGTTGGACGGTCGGACTGTGGGTAACCACAATACTGGCAATTATAGGCCTGTATCTTAAGGTATGAACGTTGGTAGTCAGGGTGGGCTTTAGTAAATAAAAATAAAGAGAGTAAAATAAACAAAACGCTTCAAATACTAATCAGCAGCGAAGATTCTTTTTTAGTATGGTATTATAAATGGAGATAATAAGCTGCAAGGAGAAAACCAAAATGCCCGAACTGGAAGAAAGACAGGCTAAGATAGAGGGGATACTGGAGCAGGTTGAAAAAAGAATTACTAGGGTGGAGACAGAAATTACAGACCTCCGGCGGGAAATTGCAGACCTAAGACGCGAGCTTGTGGACCTAAAAAGGGAACTAAACGCTAACTTTCGCTGGCTGGTAATGATAGCGGTAATTACCTGGGCGGTGGTTATACTGGGGGTGGTTGGGCTTTACTATATAGCTTAAGTTTTATTGGTGAAGATTCTTAGACAAAATGCAAACTAATTCCGGAGAGGTGTCCGAGAGGCTGAAGGAGCACGCTTGGAAAGCGTGTAGGTGAGCTAAAACTTGCCTCCAGGGTTCGAATCCCTGCCTCTCCGCCAGAGTTCTTTGAAAAATGCTTGGCCGTGCTAGACGGGGAGCCAGCAATGAAAAAGAAAACTAAACGCCAGTCTAAAACCATGGTGGAAAAACAGCGGGATGGGTATGTGGCCTATCCTTTGGGGTTAAAAGGGGTTGTGGTAGGTCAAGGACCTATGAGGAGGCCCTGGCTGATGTAAAATCAGCCATAAGGTTTCATATTAAAACCTTTGGGAAAGAGGTGATATATGAACAGCGTATCTAACACCATACCAGATTATGAAAGCATAATGTTGCCGCTGCTGAAGTTTGTCAGTGACAAGCAAGAACATTCATTCAGAGAAGCGGTAGATTTTATTTCAAGTCATTTCAATCTAACCGAAAATCAAAAAAAAGAATTACTTCCTAGCGGCCAACAATATATCATCAATAATCGTGTAGGATGGGCAAGAACGTATCTGAAAAAAGCTGGTCTTTTAGAATCACCCAAGCGTTCCTATTTTAAAATTACAGAAAGGGGCTTAAAAGTTCTTGAATCGAACCCTAATGCGATAAATGGTGAGTTTTTAAAACAGTTTCCGGAGTTTGTAGAATTTAAGAAATTTCGAAGAGAAAGTGAAGACGAGCAAGAATATGAGGAAAGTGAACCTGATTCACAAACTCCACAAGAGTCTTTAGAGTATGCATATCAAAGGATCAGAGAGGATATGGCTCAAGAGATATTGGGCTTGGTAAAGCAATGTTCCCCAAAATTCTTTGAAAAACTTGTTGTCGAGCTATTGCTGAAAATGGGGTATGGTGGATCTCAGAAAGATGCAGGAAAAGCAGTTGGTCGAAGTGGTGATAGTGGGATAGATGGAATTATCAAACAAGACAAACTTGGTCTTGATGTAATTTTTATTCAAGCAAAGCGATGGGAAAATGTAGTTGGTGCAGGAGAAATAAGAAATTTTGTTGGAAGCTTAGCTGAACAAAAGGCAAATAAAGGTGTGTTTATTACTACATCTAAATTTACAGAAGAAGCGAAGCGATATGTTACTACTATTCAGCATAAAGTTATCTTAATCGATGGTGAAATTTTGGCTCAACTGATGTTTGACCACGACGTAGGAGTTTCAAAGGTAAGTAGTTACGAGATCAAAAAAATTGATTCTGATTATTTTGCTGAAGAGTAATTTATAAAGGAAGAAATCCCTCTCTAAAGAGGAATGAATTTTATGCTTAATCATTGGCCGTGCTAGACGGGGAGCCAGCGGTTCCCTGTGACCTGAAATCCGCTATACGCAGGGTCGAACGCTCTCATGAGGTTTACTGGACTCATGGCACTATCTTTAAGGGCGCGTTGACGGCTGGGTCTCATGCAATAAGAGGGTGTGAATCTGGTCAGAGGCGGAAGTCAGCAGCCATAAGCACTTTATCTTATGTGCCGTGAGGTTGCCTGGTCTGAGCTGACCTTTAGAGGTGGCCCATGAGAAAGGGGATCGAAGGGAGTGCACGGCCAGTGGAAATTTGTTCTATTGGAGACGAGTACAAGCTTAAGACAAACAAAACGTCCAGTACACCTTTAGCAATCTATCATAAAGTGGAGAGAGGCGCTCTAGAAATCTATAAGTAATTAGAGCAACTTGATTGGAAATGTGAAATCTAAGTAATGACCTACACAGTCTTTGCCAGAAAATATCGCCCGCAGACCTTTGAGGAGGTGGTCGGGCAGGAGGCCACCGTAACTACACTCAAGCACGCCCTCCAGGAGGGCAGGGTGGCCCATGCCTATCTCTTTGCGGGACCTCGTGGGGTGGGTAAGACCTCACTGGCCAGAATACTTGCCAAGTGCCTCAACTGTCAGAAGGGGCCAGATGTTACGCCATGCAACGAGTGCGACTCCTGCCATTGTATCTCCGAGGGTAGAGATATGGACGTAATTGAAATAGATGGCGCCAGTAACAGGGGCATTGATGAGGTGAGGGCGCTGAGGGAAAACGTAAAATACCTGCCCTGTCGCTCGCGACACAAGATTTATATCATAGACGAAGTCCATATGCTCACCAGGGAGGCGTTTAATGCCCTGTTAAAAACCCTGGAAGAACCTCCGACACACGTTAAATTTTTCTTTGCCACCACTGCCCCCAGCAAATTACCAGAGACCATACTATCCCGTTGTCAGCGCTTTGATTTAAAGAATATATCACTGGATGATATTGTCACACGGCTCAAACAGATAGCCAAAAAAGAAGGGATAAAGGTAAAGGAGGAGGCCCTGAAGACGATTGCGAGATACGCAAAGGGTGGACTGCGAGACTCCCAGTCTTTACTAGACCAATTATGGGCCTTCTCAGAGGACGAGATTACGGTAAAGGAGGTGGAAGGCCTGCTGGGGGCCGTCCCCGAGCAGGAAGTAGAGGCACTGGTGGAAAGATTTATAGAAAAGGACTCGCCCGGGGCACTTAAAATTGTAAACCAGACCTTAAAAGAGGGTAGGGATTGGGCCACCTTCATAGACCAAACCCTGTGGTACTTGCGGGACCTGCTGGTGGTCTCCGTGTGTGGCTACGAGCCAGCACTGCTTGAAAACCCCTGGAGGGAGGCCCAACTCCTGAAGTCTCACGCTGAGGCCCTGCCCCAGGAAAACCTCATGGCCATGATTCAGACCCTGACAGAGGTAAGGCGCAGGGCCAGGGATGACTTCCAGCAAAGGGTCTTCCTGGAGATGGCAGCGGTGAAGTTGGCCATGATGGACTTCCGCCCCCTCTCTGAACTCCTCTCCCGACTAGAAGAGTTAGAAAAGAAATTCACCAAGACCAAACATTCGCACGGCCACCGGAAAGACCCGGAGGATAACGCCAGCGATTCCCCTGCGATAGAAACCCTTACCACGGAGGCAGGCCCCGGTGAAGCTTTTAGTGGCACAACGAACATGGGTTGTCCACCTGCCAGTCCTGAAGAAATATGGGCCCAGCTCCTGGAAAGTCTCAATAAAGAAAAGCTCTCCACGTGGTCATACATAAAAGAGGGGAGGCTCAGGCAATGCGCTGAAAGGGAATTTGTGATAGAATTTCCCAAGGACAAGCCTTTTCCAAAGAGGTATCTTGAGACAAACACAAAGGAGAGGAATTTAATTGAGCAGTGTTTGGCCAAGATATTGGGCTGGCAACCCCAGCTAAAGTTTGCGCTGTACGAGAGGAGTGTCCCTGCGGAACCCGTCCCAGCACGCCCCGAAGAGGGAACCTTTGCCAGAAATGAAGGCGGCTTTTCTGGTAGCAGTGGTGAGTCAGAAAAGGGCCTGGTCAAGAAGGCGCTAGACCTCTTTGAGGGTAAGATTGAAAGAGAAGGAGGATTTGCATGAAAGGTTTTGGTAACTTCACTGAGATGCTAAGGGAGGCCCAGAAGCAGGCCCAAAAACTCCAAAAACAGATGGAGCAAGTACAACAGGAATTAAAAGAACGTGTGGTTGAAGCTAGCGCTGGGGGAGGAATGGTGACCGTCCATATGAACGGTCGCCAGGAGCTCCTCAGCATAAAGATAGACCCTGAAGTGGTAGACCCAAAGGAAGTGGACATGCTGGAAGACCTTGTGGTGGCAGCTGTAAACCAGGCCATCAAGAAGTCCCAACAAATGTATGAAGAGGAGATGGGAAAGCTTACAGGGGGAATGTTACCCCCCGGCATGATGCCCTTTGGAGGAAAACCTTGAAGTAGCGGGATAACTCATATAAAATAGTATCTATTAGGAGGTTCAAGTAATTGAAGGGTTACCCGGAGGTAATGGGCAGGTTGGTGAAGGGACTGGCCAGGTGGCCAGGGATAGGGAAGCGGAGTGCTGAGCGGTTAGCCTACCATTTATTGTGTATGCCTGAAAAAGAGGCCCTTGAGCTGGCTGCTACCATTGAGGAACTTAAGAAGAGATTGAGGCCCTGCACCACCTGCTTCAACCTGATAGAAGATGGCCTTTGCCCTGTTTGTCAAAACCCGCTGCGGGATTCAAGCGTCGTCTGTGTGGTAGAAGAGCCTAAAGACCTCTGGAGCATAGAAAAAACTGGGCGTTACAAGGGGCTCTACCACGTACTTCAAGGCCATATCTCGCCCCTTGAAGACGTAGGGCCGGAGGACCTTACCATTGAAAAACTCCTGGAAAGGATAAAGGCTGGCCAAATAAAAGAGGTTATCCTGGCTACCAACTTCAGCGTAGAAGGCGATGCTACCGCCTTGTACATACAACAGAGACTTGAACCACTGGGAATCACAGTTACACGTCTTGCAAGAGGCATACCCCAAGGAAGTTATTTAGAATATATTAATAGCACAGTGTTGGCTGAGGCCCTTGAGGGCCGAAAGACCTTTTAAAGAATGTAGGTGAATAAAGATGAAGATGGAGGCTTATTTACAACCACAACTCCAGCAGAAATTAAAACTCGCACCCCAGATAATCCAGTCTATAGAAATACTCCAGCTGCCGCTGCTTGCTCTGGTAGAACGCGTGCAAATGGAGCTAGAGGAAAACCCTGTACTTGAAGAACTAACCCTGACGGAAAAACCCAGTGAAGAAGAGCGGAAAGCTACTGAAGAGGAAGGCCTGACCGACATCTTGCCAGAGGAGTGGCAGGTGACTTCAAGCTTCCGTAGCAAGGCTGCGCGTCAAGAAGATAGTGACCTGAAGCAGCAGGCCCTGGAAAACACGGCATGTAAACCCATCTCTCTCCATGAATACCTGCTGGGACAACTCTCCCTGATGGAACTACCCAAGGGGTTACTAGAAGTGTGTGAGCTTGTGGTCTCTCATGTAGACGACAGGGGCTACCTTACCACCTCCAACCTGGAAGAGATAATAAGTGGTGCTGAGCGTTCGGTCAGTCTCAACGAGGCACAGCAGGCACTACTGGTAGTGCAGTCCCTGGAACCCCCAGGCATAGGAGCTCGCAACCTCCAAGAATGCCTGCTCCTACAACTAGACCAGAGGTCAGAAGGTTATAACCTCTTAAAGGAACTGATTACTCATCATTTAAAAGATATTGAGGCAAAACGCTACCACGATATGGCAAGGGATCTCGGTACAGATGTACAAAGTATAAAGAAGGCAGTAAACTGCGTCCGCACACTTAATCCCTACCCGGGCTCCCTCTTCGTTACAGAACCCCTCGCCTATGTAGTACCAGACGTGAGGGTGGAGTACGTGGATGGCCAGTACGAGATCATCCTCAACGAGAATTCAGCTCTACCCCGCATTGCAGTAAATCCACTTTATAAAGAATTCATTCATCAAACGGGGACGGATACCCAAACCCGTCATTTCCTCCAGAAGAAGCTTGAATCCGCACGGTGGCTCATAGAGGCCATAGAGCAGCGTAAGGCCACCCTCTTCAAGATTGCTGTGAAGCTGGTGGAACACCAGGGGGACTTTCTGGAGCAGGGCATCTCCGGGCTAAAACCCCTCAGAATGCAGGAAATTGCCGACCAGCTTGGTATCCACGTCTCCACAGTGAGTCGTGCAATTTCTAAAAAATACATACAAACCCCCAGAGGAATATTTGAGATGAAATATTTCTTCACTGGCGGCTTCCAGAGTAGCCAGGGCACGGTGGAGTCCTGGCCTGCACTGAGACAAAAAATGCTTGAAATCATTGCAAAGGAAGATAAAACTCACCCCCTGAGTGACGAGGAAATAGCGGAAAAACTACGCTCCCGGGGTATTGATATAGCCAGAAGGACTATCACTAAATACCGTAAGAGCATAAAAATCCCATCCAGCCGCCGCAGGAGACAGGGCCTATAGTCCCCCCCTGACCCTGGCCTTATCTGTCCCAGGACGACAGGTCCCTGCCCGTGAGTTTCTCCAGTTCACGGTTATGGGCATAGTAATGCTCTACCAGAATCCCCCTTAACTCTTTACACATCGCGGGTTTTTTGCCGAAGAGTGCCAAGAGCGACGATAGCTTTCCTCTTAGCTTTTCCCTTGTATCCTCCGAGATAAGTTCCCGAATGCCCATTCTTACAGCTAGCCAGCGCAAAGCGCCAAAGCTTTTCGCTACATTCTCCGTAGTATCCAGCGCAACGTATTTAGCTGAAGTATCTACCACTGCTCCATTCGGGTCAACCCCGATAAAACTAAAGACCTCCCGGACTACGGAGTGGGGGTTCCTGCAAATATCTTCAAAAAAAGCAATCTTTAACTGAGAGCTTGGGAATAAGTCTAAATAACGCCTTATTTGCTGGGCATAGTAACCACCCTCTATATACGGCATGTATTTTACTTCCCCCTGGTCAAGTAGCCTAACGTGCTCCTGCCAGCGTTTCTGCCCTTCCTCACCTTCAAAGGTAATCCCTGCCTTTACCCTTTGAAGGTTCTCGTTAATGGCCTCTTCAAAACTGCGCTTCTCTTTGCCGTTGCACATATGCATCCACCACTGTGAAAAGGCCCTGTCTATTGGGTTTCTCAGTGTCGCTATGAGTTTAGCTTCAGGCAGGTGTTGTTTTATACGGGCGGGTACAAAGGGGGCCAATAGATAAGAAGGGGTGGCCTCACCTATGGCTTTTTGGCCCGTCCATTCCTTAAAATATTTATCCCAATAAAACTCAAGCCCCCTCTCATATTCATCCCGCACAAAAAAACGCGTCTCCTTTGGCTCGGACATGAACACATCAGGGTGCTGACCCAAATAATAATACAGGGAAGTCGTTCCAGCTTTTATGGCGCCCAGGATAAGAAAGTTAGGCTTGTTCATGATTTATTTCTATGCCCCCCTCTGGTACATCTTAGAGAAATGAGAGTCCTACTCCAGAAGATGACCACCCCTTGGCCCATTTCTACCTATCCCAATGTGATAGGTCTCTTCCCGTGAGTTTTTCAAGCTCACGGTTATGGCTGTAGTAGTGCTCTATGAGGACCTTTCTCATCTCTTTGCTCAACCGCGGTTTTCTGCCGAAGACAGATAAAAACGATGCTATCTTTCTCTTGAGATTCTCTCGCATCTCTTGAGAAGTGACCGACCGGATTCCTAGCCCCCTTGCAAGGTAGCTAAACCAGCCAAAGATTTTCGCTGCGTTCTCGCTGGTATCCATCCCGACGTTCCACGCTGTGGCGTCTGTATCCAGTGAAATGGGCTCTACGCCAATAAAAGTGCACACCCCCTGAACTACTGAGTGCGGGTCCTTCAGTAAATCCTCAAAGAAGACAATCTTAAACTGAGACCTGGGGAATAAATCCAGATACCTGTTGATTTGTTGGGCATAATAGCCAAATTCTACTGGACTCACCGGCTGGCTGAACATAATCCCGGCCTTTATTCTTTCAAAGTTTAGCTGGATGACTTCTTCAAAACTTCGCGTTTCATTGCCCATACAATAATGCATCCACCAGGCCGAATACACCCTGTCCACAGGGTTCCTCAGCGTAGCTATCAGCCTGGCTTCAGGGAGGCATTCTTTTATCCGCGGGGCAGCAATTGGCACACCCAGATAAGAGGGTGTCGCCTCGCCTATGGCTTTCTGGCCCGTCCATCCTTTGAAATATTTATCCCAATAAAACTCAAGCCCTTTTTCATATTCTTCACTTAGAAAAAAGTAGGTCTCCTTCGGCTCCGCCAGGCACACATCCGGATGCTGCGACAAATACCCGTAGAGAGAAGTCGTTCCCCCCTTTGGAGCTCCTAAGATAATAAAGTTAGGCTTGTTCATGATTTTTAATACCCTCTCCAGTATAACTTAGTAACAAGAACTCACTTCCAGCAGATACCCGCCCCTTAGCCCACTCCTACCTATCCCAATGGGATAGGTCCCTCCCCGTGAGTTTTTCAAGCTCCCGGTTATGGCTATAGTAATGCCCTATAAGGACCTTCCTTATCTCCTTGCTCACCTCAGGCTTTTTGCCAAAGAACGATAAGTAAGAGGCTACCCTTTTTCGCAGTTCCTCTTTCGTCTCAAGAGAAACCACCTCATGCAGTCCCAGCCACTTGGCGAAGCGATTGAACCTGCCAAACAACCTCGCCGCACCCTCGCTGGTATCCATCCCAACGTTCCATGCCGTACCGTCTGTCGCCAGTAAGGCAGGCTCCACCCCGATAAAGTTGCAAACATCCCGAACTACGCCTCTGGGGTCTTTACGCAAATCTTCGGAGTAAGTAATCTTAAACTGAGACGCAGGGAATAAATCTAAATACCTCTGAATATGTTGAGCGTAATATCCCACTTCTAAAATTGTATAATATACCCTCTTTCCGGGAGTGAGTGGTTCATTAATACCTTTCTCTTCATCCAGGTTGGGGCCATCCCCAGCCCTTATCCTCTGAAGGCTTTGATTAACGACCTCTTCAAAGCTACGTTTTTCTTTACCATTACACACCTGCATCCACCAGGCCGCGTAAGCCCTGTCTATTGGGTTGCGCAGTATTGCTATGAGTTTGGCTTCAGGCAGGTGTTGTTTTATCCGGGGCGCAGCAAGCGGGTTGGTTAGATAAAAGGGGGTTGCCTCACCCACAGCTTTCTGACCCTTCCACCCCTTGAAATAATTGTCCCAGTAAAACTCTAGCCCCTTTTCGTATTCCTCACTTATAAAAAAACGTGTCTCCTTCGGCTCAGACATATACACCTCAGGGTGCTGGCATAGATATAGATACAGAGAAGTGGTTCCCCCCTTTGGAGTACCTATGATAAGAAAGTTAGGTCTCCTCATACTTCGTACACCTTACCAATATCCTCTATAATCAACTAGTTTATTGCAAAAACAACACAATTAATAGTAAATCCTCATTATTAAAAACGAAGCCCAATTTTAAACAAACAAGCAACCAAAAGCAACATTCCATTTCTTCTGCTCCAGGGCCCGGCATCAGATATTGCGCTTTTATAGCCCGTCGCTATAATTCGTATTTATGGCGCATCTTCGCACCACAAGCTTAACACTTTTTGTTTCAATTTTAATAATAAGCATCGCCCCTCAGGCCCAGGCCCTCTGGAAAGAAATGACACCGCAGCAAATCCAGGAGGCCGTTGAATACGGCAGGAAGGGAAGAGATACGCACCTGCTGAACTTTACCAGGGAATGGACGGTTAACCTGGGGGAGAGGGTGGGCTGGGCCACACTTTACACCCCGTTCCATAGCCTGGCTTACAAGGCCCGTAAGGCAGCCATGGAAAACAGGGAACTAACAGACAAAGATATTAAGAAGGCCCTTGAATCTGCCGATACGCTGAGCTTTTCCGTAACCATGATGTGTGATGACCTTTACTTCAACCGCCAGCGGCCTGCCACCCTCCGCCAGGGGGAGAAAGTGACGGCCTCCTCTTACGAATTCCTGCCAGAGATATGTGAAAACAGCGACTTCTTCCCCGAATCCCCCGCCTATGTCGCCTCCTGTGTGTACAAGTTTCCCTCCAAGGACATCACCCCCGATGCCCCTGTAACCCTGGTGGTGATAAAGCCTTCTGGCGAAGAACTTGCTTTTCCTTTTGAACTTTCTAAGGTGCGATGATTATCAACTACTTATGGACATCTCAGTAAGCGCTTAGCTTCCGCAGAACATCATTAAGGAAGGCATCTCTCCAATTAAGTAGAACTTCAAAGTTATTTTTAAGTAGTTGAATTTTGCTTTTGCTTACGGACTTTCCCCACACCCCAATAAAACGGGTAGGAACTAGATAAAGGTCCAGATTTGTACCATCAACACCAATAATGGTACTCTTTGCTGAAAAAGATACTTCTTAGTGGCCTTCCAATTAAACTAGTGCCTACCCTTCAACTTTATAATTGAAGAAAAATTCTTTTCCGTCGCAATATTTTCTGCATAATTGCTCTAGCTCATCTATAAACTCCTCTGGCTTGTCGGTAATTATTGAAAAATGTCTTAATCCAACTACAAATTCTTCAGAAGACTTTTTTGTTAAAACTTTCATAGCAACCTCTGAGTCTAAGACAGAAAATTAGATTTTAGTTCGTAATGTTCTACAGCGCTAAAATAAAGTTTTGTTACCTCTTCAAAAGACCGAAAAAAAAGTCTGTTCTTTACCTTGTCGAAGGGTACTTTATCCAACCGACTAAAGAATAAACTTTTCTTCTCTTCTGGTACGACAAGAACTAACCTTGTATCAAAATCTAACAATTGGTACATCTTAAACATTGACCTTGTAAAGTCGCTTGTCCACTCAACTTCAAAGACAAACTTTGGGAAGGGTAATCTTGACTTGCTAAACCATATTACATCAAACTTTATTATGGTGTCTTTTAACTCCTTATATGTAAAATTAGGAACTTGCTGGAGGTCACATAAGTCTTTCAATGTTTTACCGTCAAAACTTTTATTAATGTCACATGTATAGGTTCTGTACTCAAAAAAATTTCCAATTTCAATTAACATACCCTCCATTACACTATGATAATCTTTCACACCTTTCAAATATTCATTGGCAGATACGTTCTTCACTGCGTTAGAATATGCGGAAGTCTCATCTTCATAACTTATTAACGCATACACTCCTAATCCAATCTTTTTAAACCTACCTTTATTTACTTCTCTGTACAAAACCCCTCGCAATGTTTTCTTCCAATCCCCAGAGGGAAGTTCTTTGTGGACAGAAGCTTGTTCATACAAAAAATTAAGAGAGGCGATTCCCTTATTCTTGGTCATTATCAGTTCAATCAAATCATTCCACTTCATATTTATTAGTTATAATTATTGGTTTCACAGTTCAGTAAGGAAATCCTTTTCCGGAAAAGGTTTCTTAAGTCTTCTTCTGTGTACCCTAGCCAAAATAAATCCATTTTTGAACAGCGAATGTACTCCTGGGCTTGTAGGTAGGGAGGGGAGGTAATTAGAAAATCCCACTCCACACTATTATCGTTCTTAATACGTACAGATTCATAAATTGCATCCGCTCCCCCCTAACAACGGCCTGGACAGAACCACAGTGGGCGGGTAAGAGGCTATGGTACTCTTGGGGTTTCCGCACCACCGGCAAGATCTCATCCTCTACCATCTCCAAAAATTTTGCCTTCCAATCTCCAGAAAGCAGAGATTCTACGCGCTTGTAGGCCACAGGGGATTTGGAAAGTTTTTGGCGCTGGGGGCGTTATACGAAAAAAGACGTGTCACCTTTAAAAGTGGGACGAGAATCAGTCGTTTCAATCTAGGCTCATGGAGGGAATGGTAAAAGCCCCACATACGACACAGAAAAGGGAGCACATCTTCAGGGAACCAATAGGAAAGATTGGACCATTGTGGTGTAAAATTTTTATTGCAGGTGGATATTCGGCAGATTATTTCTTTCACGTTAGGCTCTACTGGGCTCATCACAGCGATTGAATGAAGCTCTTTTAGCATAGGATTAAGATCCCATAGTTCATAATTTAATCCATAAATACGTGCCACAAGCCCGGCAGTTCCACACCCTGCGAAAGGGTCAAAAGCAGTCATGCCAGGCTGTCCGTAACGCTCCATTACATAAGCAATCACCTGAGGAATGAATTTGGCAGGATATCTATAGATACCAAAAGTCCCATAGGTTGTTGAGGGGATCCGCGGGGCTAGTTCCCTAAAAAGGACTGGCACCTCTTTTCCACTCTTCTGACCGGTATCAGTGTCCACTAGTAATGAAGCCGACTGGCTCGCTCCCTATAACCGTTAAAAGCGCTAATTTTTATCCCTCTACCCTTTAGCTAGTGGAGGCCGCCTTTGCCTCCCTTTCCTTTACCACTGCCTCTATGCACTCCTTAACGAACTGGTCGGCGTTGGTGTTGTGCATCAGACAGGCGAAGGCGACGTCCTCTGTACCAAAGGCGGGACAGTCAAAGCAGCCCCTCCCAAAATACTTGATGAAGACAATCTTAGCCGCAGGGTAGTTATTGACTACCTCTGTGGTCTTCATCTTCTTATTGATATTGATAACGCTTGTCTCGGATTGCACGGCGGTGGCAGTAGCCTGAGGCTTCTGGCAGACAGACCGCAGGTCTTCAATGAGTTTGCCCGGGTCAATCCCCTGCTGGCTACAGGCGCTCTCAATAGTAGTGTCATCCTTTGTGCCCTTTTGTAGCCTTGCCATCAAGGCAAAGAACCCATTGCGTTTGAAGACCGTGGCGGCCTCCGGGAAGGATGAAAGTATCTCCGATATCTTACTATCTTTTGTAATGTCCATCTATCGGCTCCTCTTAACGGTTTTACCTCTTACAACTGTCCTATACCTGCCTATCTTCAAATATCTGCCCATATTGGCTTCTGGGTCCAGTCTGGGCTTGATAAGCCCCTCGCTGGAAGTAAAAAGGGAGGTTAGACCTGGACCATGTCCGGCCGTGGCACTGTTGGTATGCACCACCACACCAATGCTAATGGCTCCCTTTTTATATATCCTTCCAAAGGAGTGGTCTGCGTCAGTTATCGCCACCAGGTCTCCCAAGCAAAGAGAATACAAATTATACCCTTTTACCGTGGCTTCGTCAAAGAGTTGAATGTCGTAATCCCCCCTGTAAGTGTGATGAGAACCCAGCCCTGAGCCCATTACTGAGGCCGATACTATGTGGGTTACAGGCACGACCAGCTTTCCCCCTTCCACAGTTAATGCTAACGACCCCAGGAGTTGGGGCGAAAGGTTCATTACCTTTACCCCGGGCAGGTCTAAAAGCCTCAGCCCCACCCCCTCCGCCCTTATCATTATCCTGTCGCCGATGGCCAGCTTCTCCAGCGCCCTATCCTCAAAATCCACCAGGACGTGCTCCACTCCCCCATGTTTACCGGTAACGCAGCCCGCCATGCCCTTGGCATCACCACTAATGACCCAGGCCCTGTTGCCTATACAGGCCAGCAGATTCAGGGCTGCATTAGACTCCTTGTTCTGATTCTTTACAGAGACGGCTGGCTCCACGTGGTCGGCCTCCCAGTAGACCGCCGAGTCCCCCACTTTCACGTTGTAGGTTATGCCGCCCACGCTGGGCAGTACAACGGGTTGCCCTTCTGCCGTTATCTGATAGGGGGAAGGACCCGAGGTGGGGCTAGTTACCTCCCCATAAACGGACATAGCAACCAGGCCCTTTTCGTTTGTCTTCAGCATAGTGTCTAACTCCTTGAAAATATTAAGGTTAAAAAGTATAACAAACATCCAGCCCCCTTTCAAGTACTACTTGCTTTTTGGCTTTAAAACTGTATAATGGAAAAATGAGTTTTTTCCTACAAATCCACTGCTCAAACCCTTTCTTCTGGGTATAAAGAGGGAACTTTGTACACACCACCCATACTTTTAAAGGGCACGTTTGAGCATACATTTAGAGGGCAATTGAGATAATGCAGCATTTAAAAGAAGTAATTGAATTTTGTCATCAAAAGGGGATAAAGGTCATTGACCTGCGTTTTTCAGACCTTCTGGGGAAATGGCACCACTTCTCTATTCCGACAAGGGAGCTCACAGAAAAGGTCTTTGAGGAAGGGCTGGGCTTTGATGGCTCCAGTATAAAGTGCTGGGTGCCTATACATATGAGTGACCTGGTAGCCGTACCATTGGCCGAAACGGCCATGATAGACCCCTTCCTTGAGGCATCCACTTTAATACTTCTGTGTGAGATAATGGAGCCCCAGCCCAGGAGGCATTACAGTAGAGACCCCAGACACATAGCACTTAAGGCGGAGGCTTACCTTAAATCTACTGGTATTGCCGATACCTCCTACTTTGGCCCTGAGGCAGAGTTTTTCATATTTGATAGCATACGCTTTGACCAACAGCCCCACCACGCCTATTACTTCATTGAATCGTCTGAGGGCAAATGGAATACAGGCCAGGACGAACGCCCCAACCTGGGCTACAAGATAGCCTTCAAGGAGGGCTACTTCCCCGTCCCTCCCAACGATACCTTGCAAGACGTCCGCTCTGAGATGATGCTAATCATGGAAAAGTGCAACATAAAGATAGAAAGACAGCACCACGAAGTGGCCACGGCCGGGCAGGGGGAGATAAACTTTCAGTACGATACCCTGGTGAAGGCGGCAGATACGTTACAGCTGTACAAATACATAGTAAAAAATACGGCAAGGAAGTATAAAAAGACGGTAACCTTTATGCCAAAACCCATTATCGGGGATAACGGGTCCGGCATGCACACCCACTTCTCGCTGTGGAAGGGTAATAAACCCCTGTTTGCCGGGGACCGTTACGCAGGGCTGAGCGAGATGGCCCTCCACGCCATAGGTGGACTGCTCCACCACGCAAAGGCCCTGACGGCGTTCACCAACCCGACCACTAATTCCTACAAACGTCTGGCCCCGGGACATGAGGCACCCATTAATCTGGCCTATTCCTCAAGGAACCGTAGCGCCGCCATCCGTATACCCATGTATAGTAACAGCCCTAAGGCGGTAAGGATAGAGTTCCGCTGCCCGGACCCCTCTTGCAACCCCTATCTATCCTTTGCTGCTATACTTATGGCCGCACTGGACGGTATACAGAATAAGATAGACCCTGGGGACCCCCTAGACAAGGATATTTATGACCTCCCGCCAGAGGAACTGGCAAGGATTCCTGCAACACCAGAGTCCCTGGCCAGCGCACTGGATGCACTGGAAGAAAACCATGAGTTCCTGCTAAAGGGCGACGTGTTCACACAGGACGTCATAGAGGCGTGGATAGCCCATAAAAGGGAAGCCGAGGTGGAGCCTATAAGGTTACGACCCCATCCCTTTGAATTTGCCCTTTACTACGATGCTTAACCCCTGAAAGACTTGCTGAAGCTAGAGTATAGAGATGTTGAAATTTGAGGTAAAAGTCCCAGTACCAGCACTTGAATCCCCAACCAGCCGGCTAGGTAAAGACCAAGCCCTGGCCGTGCTAAGGGACTTCTTTGAAAAGGAGAAGGCCCAGACCCTGCAACTCCATCAGCAAGGCGCTTCCGGACGGCTCGTAACAACCCGCATGGCCAAGGTGGTGGACAATATGGTTAATTTTGCCCACCAGTATGCCCTTGAATCCGTTCAACCCAGAGCACCCCTTTGCTGGATAGCCACCGGCGGGTACGGACGCGGGGAGCTTACGCCCTTTTCGGATATTAGTCTGATGCTCTTTTCCCTAGACGCCCCTGCGGAGTCGGAAGAAAGACTGGCCAAAAGTGTTACTTCACTCCTGGAGGGGTTGGGTCTTCAGGTGTCCTCTTCTTGTAACAGTACGCAAACATGCCTAAAGCTAATGGAAAGCGACCCCATCAGGGCCTGTGCCCTTCTGGAGGGGCGCTTCGTGGCGGGGGATAAAAACCTCTTCCAGTCCTTTGAAAAACAGGTACTGGAGGGCTTCTTTTCTAAACACTGGTTCTCCTTCCTCAGGGACAGATTAGAGGAGCAACAAGCCCGCCTCGGAACCAGGGGAGTTTCCCCCTACATGGTAGAGTCAAACCTTTTAACAAGCCCGGGTGGGCTAAGGGACATCCAGTTATTATTCTGGATAACTCGCCTTGCAGAGATAGTGCCCAACCGCAGGTCCAATATCCCTCACCTCAGGGAAGGTGAGTACCATATACTATTGAACGTCTATGACTTACAGCTACGCTTTCGCACACAACTACACGTCCATAGCGGAAAAAAACAAGACCTCTTTGAGCGTTCCCTTCACGAACCAGTAGCACGAGCCCTTGGATATAAGGAAGAAGGGGGGCTGCCTGCGGCTAATGCCCTGATGAAGGACCACTTTCAGACGGTCTTAAAGGTCTGCCATTTACTAAAAAATACTCAGAGCCGCTTTGAGGATTTGAAGCCATCCTCGCAGCGGCTGGTGCTCCAGAGGAGACCCCTCGGAAACGACTTCGTGACCATAGGCAAGCGCCTGTATTTCTCAAAAACGGCGGAACCTGTTGGGGCCAACTGGAAGCTGCTTGAGATATTTTTAATAGCACAGAGACACCACCTTGAACTCAGCCAGCAGGTGCTTGAGTTTGTTAAGGAAAACCTACCTCTGGTTGACGATGCCCTCAGAAGCGACCCCCAGGCCTCGCGCTGTTTCCTTGAACTACTGGGCGGGACGGGCCACGTAGCGCCGGCCCTTTACGAGATGCGGGATTGTGGCCTACTGGGCGCCTTTTTGCCCGAGTTTAACCCACTCATAGGCTTTGTGCATTACGAGTCCATGCCTGTTTACACTGTGGATGAGGAGGCACTGCTTGCCCTGGCTGCGGTGGATGAGGTCTGGCTGGCTGAGGCCGGGCCAAACGCCCAGAAGAGACGCCTCCTGGAAGAAACAGGGCATCAGGCCCTGCTAAGACTTGCCCTGCTTCTACATGACATCGGCAAGCCGCGTGGCCCGGAGTATGCCCTGCTGGCAGGGGCAATGGTACCCACCATCGCCAAACGCCTGTCCCTGAAAGAACAGGAAGCCAAACTGCTCCAGTTCCTGGTGGAGAATTCTCTTGAGCTAGCCTCCCTTGTGGAAAGACGCGACCACGGGGACAAACGCACCCTCCAGGCCCTCGTCCAACGCACCGGTGACCTTAAGGGGCTTTCCCTACTATACCTCATCACCTATGCTAAGATGAAAGCAAGCGGGCACTGGTCTGAATGGATGGACACCCTTCTCAATGAACTCTACGAGAAAGTTGCAGCTTTACTCTCCCAGCAAAAGCCGGGGGTAGAAAGACCCACCAGCTTCAAGGAAGAACTGCTGCAACTTGCCAGAGGTCACGGACTGGAACAAGAGGCGCTGCAACACTGCGAACTCGTACCCTCCAGGTACATCCTGGAAGTCAGCCCGGAAGAAGCCTTCGGCCACCTGATGATGATACGCTCCTTGAAGGCACCCTTTGGCGGCTCGGTCTATCTCAACACTTTTAAGGCAGACCACCTCATGGATATATGGATTTGCACCAAGGATATGCCCGCAAGGTTTGCCCAAATCTCAGGCGTATTTACCTCCATGGGGCTAAATATTATCAGTGCACAGGCATATACCAGAAAAGATGGGATAATACTGGACCGCTTCCGTATCGCCGGGCCAGAAGGCAAGTCATTAGACGAAAAGGACATAGAAGAAATCCAGAAGGATCTTAGCAGGGTCCTCGCCGGTCAAATTTCACTGGCAGACCTGCTTAGTTCAAGGCATATAGGCAAGGTCCCCGGCCGTCCGGCTGCACCCGGCTCCACGAGAGTTTATATAGATAACGACTCCAGCCCCGACTTCACCATTATTGACATTGTAAGTCCAGATAGAGTTGGACTCCTTTATACAGTAAGCGAATGCCTGGCGGAGTGTGGTCTAGATATACACTTCGTAAAAGCCACCACCAAACTCAATCAAGCCATAGACGTGTTCTATGTGACCCCAAAAAACGCGCGAACTAAAGTTTTTGACAAAGAGGATCTTTTACAGATAGAGAAACGACTAAACGAGGTCTGCAAGGCAGGCAGTGAATAAGATTTACTTAGACAATAGCACAACAACAAGGCTAGACCTCTCGGTACTGGAAGAAATGCTCTTAGTGTACCAAAAGGACTTGGGTGTAAGTACGCAGATACACTCCTTTGGTAGAGGGGCAAAAAAGCTACTGGAAGAGGCGCGCGGCCGCATGGTCCAGGCCCTGAATGTATTGGAGGAGGAGCTAATCTTCACATGCGGAGGGACTGAGGCCAATAATCTGGCTATACTGGGCATAGTCAGGAATTTCAGCCACAAGGGCCATATTATTACTTCGCAGATAGAACACCCTTCAGTCATGGAGGTCTGTCGCGCACTACAGTCAGAGGGCCACGCTGTAACTTTTGTTCCGGTAAGTAAGGAGGGGCTGATTGACCCGGAGGACATAAAAAAGGCTATAATAAAAAAGACCTTTCTTATTTCCATAATCTTTGCAGAAGGGCAAACAGGTGCAATCCAACCCGTGGAAGAGATTGCAGCGATAGCCAAGGAAAACGGTATTTTATTCCACACAGATGCCTGTCAGGTGGTGGGCAAGCTGAAGCTGCCCATTGATGGCCCCCATATAGACCTGCTCAGTCTGACTGCACACAAATTTCATGGCCCTTTGGGTATAGGGGCACTCTTCGTTCGTACGGGGACCAGACTCAGACCTGCTTTTTTTGGTGGCCTGGAGGAGCGCAGCTTACGGCCGGGCACAATCCCCCCAGCCCTGGCGACAGGTATGGCCAAAGCCCTAGAGCTAGCCGAGGAGCAGGGGAGTAAAAAGCTGGATGTTATAAAACAGCTTGAAGCTCAACTTTTAACCGGCATTAAAGGAATCTTTTCTAATGCCCACCGCGTTGGCCCTGAGAAACAACGCCTCCCGGGACACTTCTGCGTATGCCTCCCTGGCCTTGAGGCTGAAGCCCTTCTGTTGAACCTTGACCTGGAGGGCATAGCCATTGGCGCTGGAAGACCATGCGCCTCAGGGGCTATGGAGCCGTCCACCGTGCTACTTGCCATGGGCCTAGCTAAGGAGGAGGCAATGTCTTCCATATACTTAGCACTATCAAGATTCAATACCCAACAAGAAATTTCGTTTACGCTAGCAGCACTTTCTCAAATCATATCCCGCATGCGGGCGATACGCACCTGAGAATATCTCATGGTACAAGACATTAATACTATCTGGCCTAAGGCCCTAGAGGAACTCAAGAGGCGGGTCACGGATGAGCAGTTCAGGACGTGGTTCAGCCGCCTAGAGCCAGAAGGACAACTGGGCACAAAAGTAGAAGTGCGGGTACCGGGCCCTATTTACCGAGGATGGCTAGCCCGCCGCTATAAACCCCTGTTGGAGGAGGTCCTGTCGTCCGTCTCCAATGAATCTATCCACGTAGCCTTCACTCTGGGTAAGGTACCTACGAACAGCCAATCCGCTGGGGACGGCTCCGTCGGGAAGGTTACGCCCCCAAGGGTCTATCTTAACAACAAGTTTACCTTTGATAACTTCGTAGTTGGCAACTGTAACCGACTAGCCCACGCAGCCGCCCTGTCTGTGGTCTCTTCCCCCGGGAGCACTTATAACCCCCTATTTATATGCGGTGCCCATGGCCTGGGTAAGAGCCACCTTTTACAAGCAATATTCTTCGCCCTTTGCTCTAAAGGCATTAAGGCACTTTACCTGCCCTGCGAAAGTTTTATTGCCCATTTCATTGCTGCTTTGCGAAACCACGAGGTGGAGAACTTCAGAAGAAATTATAGGGAGCTTGATGCCCTGCTGCTTGATGACATGGAGCAGATTTCCAAGTCTCCCGCTGCAAGGGAGGAACTCTTTCACACGTTTAATGCATTATTCAGCAAGCAGCGACAAATGGTCTTTGCCGCAGCCCATCGCCCCGATTCCCTGACGGGTGTGGAGGAGCGGCTGGTTTCTCGCTTTGGCTGGGGATTGATAGCCAGGCTGGAACCTACAGACTTTGAAACACGAGCTGCTGCCGTTGCGAGACTGGCCTCTTCCCTGAACCTGCCGCTCTCTGAAGAAGTTGCCCTGTTCCTCGCAGAAAACGTTCCAACTAACATGAGGGAATTAGAACGCATAATGAGCTTTTTGGTGTCGCTGTACCCGCCGGGCTCTTATCCTCCGTCCCTTCCCAAAGTCAAGGAGGCGCTTCATGGCCTGTTGCCTGCGAAGGACCGTACTGTGCATATAGAGGAAATTTTAGAGGTGGTTGCTTCTTTTTTCCGTCTACCCCAAAGGAAGATGCAGTCAAAGAGCCGCGCCCGCGCCATTGTACTGCCCCGGCAAGTGGCCATGTATATGGCCAGACGGTTTACCACCCTTTCTCTGGAAGAAATCGGCGGCTTCCTTGGGGGTAAAGACCACAGCACCGTGGTTCATGCGGAGCGGCGCATATCTATGCTGAAATCAAAAAACCAAGATATAAATGAAGCTATTAATCACATAGAAACACGTTTGTTGGAAGGGTGTTAGTTTATTGTATTCTTGTTGAAATATAACGTGTTGTTTTGTTTCTTGTATTTTTTAGTGGAAAATTATTGAATCCTTAAAGAAACAATTCCGATGAGTACAACACTAAGTTTTCTATACAGTTTATCAACAAACAATATAATGTGTAACTATTTATAATTTCAGTATATACGTACAAAACAAACCAAGTTTTCAACAAAAAATGTGTGCCGATACTACTAAGGAAGATTCTTTAAGAAAGATATATAATATAAATAAACTATTAACCCATAACCAAAAAGAAAAAGAGGGCAAGACATGAAACTCTCATGCCAGAAGAATGCCTTACTGGAAGGCTTACAGATTTTAAGTCCATTGACCTCTGGAGCTACTACAAAACCGATACTTCAGGCTGTTAAGATAGAAGCTCTGGAAAACAAAGCGGTGGTGGAAGCTACGGACTTGGAAGTGGGTGTCAGGTTTGTGGTGGAGCCTGTGGATGTGCAGAAAAAGGGAGTGGTGGTTTTGCAGGAGGGAAGGTTGGTAGAGCTGCTCAGGGAGTGGACGGAGGAAAGAGTGGATATGGAGTTGCAGGGGTCCATGTGCTTGCTTTCGGGGAAGGGGATGTCTTTTAAGCTGGCAACGTACCCCGCAGAGGAGTTTCCTGTTATACCGCAGTATTCCGATGAGGGGAGTGTGGAGCTTGAGGCTGGCAAGCTGGCAGGAATGATAAGGAAGGTAGCATTTGCCTGTGCAAGCGAGAGAGTAAGACATACAATGACCGGGGTTCTATTTCAGGTGGAAGGAGGTATGCTTAAGCTGGCAGCTACGGACGGAAGAAGATTAGCGCATGTAAAAGAGAAGGGGGTCTCAGGGGAAAAAATCTCTATAGAGGGGATAGTACCGAAGAAGGGTGTGGAACAACTAGCTCGGGTTGCAGGACATCAGTTAGGCAGTGTAGATGTACGAATCGGTGAGACACACCTCCTTGCAAAAACTGCAAGTGCAACCCTTTGCGCACAGCTCATTGAAGGGCAATTTCCAAACTATAAGGAGGCCATTCCTACAAATAATGACAAGAAAATAGAGATTGACGCAGAACTCCTAGCTTCTGCGTTAAGGAGGGCCTCCATCCTGACGACAGACGAAAGACACGTCGTCAAGATTGGACTACAAAGAGGGAGGATGATTGTAGAGGCTGATACGCCAGAGGTCGGAGAGGCGAGAGTAGAACTTGAGGTTGACTACGCGGGAGAGGCGCTGGAGACAGGCTTTAACCCGGACTTCCTCCTGGATGCCCTTAAAGCCATTGGCAAGGGGCCTGTGCAGCTAGAATTCAAGGAACCCACAACAGCAGCCATTATGAAGAGCGGGCAGAACTTTGTCTATGTCGTTATGCCCATCAGGCTTGCAGAGGTAGTCTAGGTGCGTAAGCCTTTAGAGGTTAAAGAGCTGCTGGATAATGTACTCTCCCGACTTAAGCCACCGCGGGGTAAGGTGCTGGAGAGATTACAGGTGGCATGGAAGGAAGTGGCGGGTAAAAGGGAGGCCGAACGAAGCAGGGTCAAGCAGTTTAAGCTGGGGATAATATATGTAGAGGTGGACTCCGCACCAATGATGCACCATATCCGTGGGAAAGACAAGGAGGTACTCCTGACGGAAATCAGGCAAAGGCTGGAAGGGGTGTACATAAAAGACATCAAAGTAAGGATGTCAAAAGAGTAACTAAAAAATCAGGTCTTTATAATTAGGAGAAGGTTTTAAATGGAAGTGGTAGAAAGATACGATGCTACGGCAATAAAGATCCTCGGCGGAATAGAGGCCGTAAGGAAGAGGCCTGCTATGTACATAGGGGACACCGGGCCTAGAGGGCTCCACCACCTGGTTGAGGAAGTCATAATGAACAGCGTGGATGAGGCTCTGGCCGGATACTGCAGTAACATCTCCGTGAAAATCAATGCGGATGGCAGCCTATCTGTGGTAGATGACGGGAGGGGAATCCCCGTGGATGAGCATAAGGAGGCCAAGAAGCCGGCGCTAGAGGTGGTTATGACCACTCTCCACGCTGGGGGAAAGTTTGGGGCGGACGGTGCATACAAGGTCTCTGGCGGGCTTCATGGTGTCGGGATATCCGTGGTGAATGCCCTTAGTGAGTGGCTAGAAGTAGAAGTTAGAAGGGACGAGACAGTCTACTTGCAGAGGTATGAGAAGGGTGCGCCCACCACCCCCTTGGAGAGGCGCGGGGCCACCAAGAAACAAGGGACCAAGGTAGTCTTCAAGCCTGACCGCACGATATTTGAGGATACTGTATTTAACTACGAGATAATAGCTAAGAGGGTAAAAGAGCTGGCGTTTCTGAACAAAGGGCTGAGCATCACCCTCGCAGACGAAAGAACCGGGCAGACGGAGACCTTTAATTATACTGGAGGCATAAAGACCTTTATTAAGGAATTAAACGCAGAGAAGGGCCTGGTACACGATGATGTTATACACGTGGAGAAACGGGAAGGGAATATCACAGTAGAGGTAGCATTCCAATATAACGACACCTATACAGAAAATGTCTTCTCCTTTGCGAATAACATAAACACTGCGGAAGGGGGAACGCATCTCAGCGGATTCCGGGCAGCTCTCACAAGGACGTTCAACAACTACGCTAAAAACCATGAATTACTCAAAGAGGATAAAGCCCCCCTGGGTGACGACTACCGAGAGGGCCTGACGGCAATTATAAGTGTGATGATGCCAGAGCCACAGTTTGAGGGCCAGACCAAGACAAAGCTGGGTAGCAGGGAGGTACAGGGGGTGGTGGAGACTATTTTAAATGAGCAGATGAGTATTTACCTAGAGGAGCATCCAACAAGTGCCAGGGCCATAGTAAACAAGGCAATAGATGCAGCAAGGGCGAGAGAAGCCGCAAGAAAAGCCAAGGAGTTGTCACGTAGAAAAGGCGCCCTCAGTGCTGCCAACCTTCCAGGGAAACTTGCGGACTGCGCCACAAGGGATGTGGATTCCAGTGAACTCTTCCTGGTGGAGGGTATATCCGCTGGGGGTACGGCCAAGCAAGGTAGGGATAGAAACTTTCAGGCTATACTGCCACTAAAGGGCGTCATCCTGAACGTGGAGAAGGCCAGGGTGGATAAAATGCTAGCAAACGAAGAGATTACCACGCTGGTGAGCGCTCTGGGTACCGGTATTGGTACCGACGAGTTTAACGCTGAGAATATACGTTACGGTAAGATCATAATTATGACAGATGCAGATGTGGATGGTGCTCACATCAGGACCCTGCTGCTTACCTTTTTCTTCCGTCAGATGGCGGATTTAATTGAGAAGGGGCACATATACGTAGCCCAGCCGCCCCTTTTCAAAATAACAAGGAGGAAAAAGCAGGAATACGTGTACGATGAAAGGCATCTCAACAAAAACCTCCTGGAGCTGGGTATGGAGGGTACAAAGCTGGAGCTGATTGGGAAAGAGAGGTCTTTAGAGAATAAAGAACTCAGGGAACTGGTGGAGCTACTCGGGAAGCTGGAGGAACAGGCCCAGGTACTGGCCAAGCTGGATATTTCCTTGAAGGACTTCTTATCCAAGAGGAAAGAAACTGCCATGCTTCCCCTTTACCGTGTGAGATTCAATGGACGGGTGCACTTCTTATACTCCGATGGTGAACTCAACGCCTTCATTGCTAAGCTTCAGGAGCAAGTGGGGGAGGTAGAAATCGTAGAAGAGGAAGACCTTGCAGTCCCGCAGGAAAAGGAGCCTGTCAAGCCGGTGCTGGAGGTGGTGGAGTTCAGGGAGAGCAAGGACCTGGAAAGACTTGTAGCCTCTCTGGAGGCGCTCGGGTTCTCCCAGGAGGATTATTTTACTAAGGAGGAGGCCCCTCCGATGGCGAGACTGGTAAACGAGGACGAGGAACTAACCATCGGGGCCTTAAGTGAGTTGCCTGCCAGCCTCAGGGAGTTGGGCAGAAAGGGGCTAGATATCCAGAGGTATAAAGGGCTTGGTGAGATGAATGCGGAGGAACTGGCCGGGACAACAATGAACCCGACCACGAGGACCCTGCTCAAGGTAAGGATTGAGGACGCCTACAAGGCAGACCAGATATTTAGTATCCTTGCCGGTAAGGACGTCCAGAGACGCAGGGAGTATATAGAGAAACATGCCCTTGAGGTCAGGAGGTTAGACATATGATAGAGCCGAGGGAGAATATAAAGGATCTCTTCATAGAGGAGGAGATGAAGAGTTCCTACCTCACTTTCGCCATGAGTGTGATAGTGAGCAGGGCTTTGCCAGACGTCAGGGACGGGATGAAGCCCTCGCAGAGGCGTATCCTTGTGGCAATGAACGACCTGGGCCTCAGCCCTAGGGCCAAGTTCAGAAAGTGCGCCAAGATAGCAGGCGATACCACCGGTAACTATCACCCCCACGGGGAGCAGGTGGTTTATCCTACACTTGTGAGGATGGCGCAGGACTTCAACGTGCGCTACCCCCTTATTGAGGGCCAGGGCAACTTCGGCTCAATAGATGGCGACCCACCAGCGGCCATGCGTTATACGGAGGCGAGGCTAACCGACGTTAGCACGGCACTGATGGAAGACCTGGACAAGGAGACGGTGGACTACGTCCCTAACTATGACGATACACGCATGGAACCCACCGTGCTACCCTCCAGGTTTCCCAACTTACTCTGCAACGGGTCCTCGGGTATAGCGGTAGGCATGGCCACCAGTGTGCCCCCACATAACGCCAACGAGATATGCGACGGCATACTCCGGTGTATTGACAATCCAGAGGTATCCATAGACGAAATTCTCACGATAATAAAGGGGCCTGATTTCCCTACCGGAGGGCTTATATGCGGGACTAGAGGCATACGCGAGGGCTACACCTCGGGGCGCGGCACGGTCACTGTCAGAGGCAGGGCCCACGTGGAGGATATTGGAACCGATAGAAAGCAGATTGTATTTACGGAGATTCCTTATCAGCTTATAAGGGATAATATAATTGCTCGTATCGCAGAGCTGGTGAAGGAAGAGAAAATCAGGGGTGTATCCGATATAAGGAACGAGAGCGATAGGGAAGGCTGCCGCATAGTGGTGGAACTCAAGAGGGGTGAGAACGAAAATGTGGTGCTCAACCAGCTCTATAAGCTTACGCAACTCCAGGATAGCTTCAGCATCATAATGATTGCTCTTGTGAATGGTCGCCCCCAGACCCTCAGCATAAAGGAACTCCTTCAGGCTTATATAGGGCACAGAATAGAGGTCATATGCAGGCGGACCAGTTACTTCCTGGAGAAGGCAGAGCAGAGGGTCCATATCCTTGAAGGTTTAAGGGTAGCGCTGAAGAATATAGATGAGGTGGTAAGTCTAATAAGGGCCTCTCAGGATGCCCCTTCCGCAAAGGCTGCTCTAGTGACACGATTCCAGCTGAGCACCATCCAGGCGGAGGCTATACTGGATATACGTCTCCAGAGACTTACAGCACTGGAATACTCAAAGGTGGAGGAGGAGTATCAGCAGCTACTCAAGGACATCCAACGGTATAAAGAAATCCTTGCCAGGGAGGAGCTAGTCCTGGACATTATCCGCCAGGAGGTGAGTGAGATAAAGGAAAAATTTGGTGATGCCCGCAGGACGGATGTGGTAGGGGAGGCCGAGGAGCTGGCCAAAGAGGACCTCATAGCTGAAGAGGATATGGCTGTACTAATGACCCACCAGGGCTACCTGAAGCGTATTCCCTTGAGCGCCTACCGTAGACAGGCAAGGGGTGGAAAGGGGGTGGGTAGCGGGGATATACTTGAGGGAGATTTTGTAGAGCATCTCTTTATAGCCTCCACACATGATTACTTGCTGTTCTTCACCGACCAGGGGCGGGTTTACTGGCAAAAGGTTTATGATATACCCCAGCAGAGCAGGATGGCAAGGGGCAGGGCGGTGGTCAATCTCCTGGAGATGAAGGAGGGAGAGGTAATCACCTCCATGATTCCGGTGAGGGAGTTTGACCAGCGGTATCTGGTCATGGTGACCGAGAAAGGGCAGATAAAAAAGACCGCCCTTGAAGCCTTCAGTAACCCTAAGAGGGGAGGCATAATTGCGCTAACTCTCCATGAAGGAGACAAGCTTGTGAGTGTTAATCTGACCACGGGTAAGCAGGAGCTGGTTATTGGGACTGAGCAAGGCAAGGCCCTGCGTTTCCAGGAGCGACTGGTCAGGCCCATGGGCAGGACGGCTGCCGGCGTCAGGGCAATGAAACTCAGGGAGGGAGACCGTGTGAGAGGGTCTGTTGTGGTGGAGGAAGGGGAAACACTGCTTACGGTCTGCGAGACCGGGTTAGGTAAAAGGACAGCATTTGACGAATACACCCCGCACGGCAGGGCAGGTCAGGGGGTAATAAATATAAATGTGGAAAAGGCAGGTAAGGTGGTGGCCTTAGTTCCTGTAACGGACGAGGACGAACTTATGATATTGACGGTGTCGGGAAAGGTCATCCGTACTTCTGCCAAGAATATTTCTGTTATTGGTCGCAATACCAGGGGCGTGAGGCTAATCTCTCTTGAGGAGGAGGACCGCGTAGCGTCCGTGGCCAGGATACTTGAGGAGTCTAGCACTGCCAGTCCAGAAGTATCTCTGGAAGTGGCCCCCTCTCAGGTAGAAGAATCGGAAGGACAAACTCCCCCTGAGGAGTACACTTCATCTGCCGAGGAAGCAGACTGAGCAGACCCTTGTAACTGGAGCATAGTTTCAAAAAATCCCCAGTATTAAAGGGGGATGGGGGGGATTGAAAAATTATTACTTACGCTCCTTTCGTTATTGTAGGCGTAGCCAGTGTTTGAGGCAGCTCCGCCTTGGGTGAACTTCAGGCTGTGATTGCTTATAATGGGCTTATTCTCATCTGAATACAGAAGCCTCTTAAAACCCTCAACGCTCGTAAAAGAGCCTCCCCTTACCCATCTATCCCCTGAAATACAGGAAGGTGTTGGCAAACAGATTACAGAAGAAATAGTACGCTGTTTATGGTTTGGTAAACATTTTGTCTCCGAGAGCCTTCACACGGAGGATGGCTCCCGCCTGGAGATTCTCGCCCCCGGCCGGTGGAATAAAGAAGCAGGCCCGGACCACCTGAACGCAGAGATACTCCTGGAAGGCAAGGGCTACCTGAAAGGGGACGTAGAGATTCACGTGCTTGCCTCCGACTGGCGAAGGCATGGACATGACGAACAAGAGAATTACAGCAGGGTCTGCCTCCATGTGGTCTTCTGGAATGACAGGGAAGGGCACTTTGTGAAAGACTTCAAGGGCAGAGATATACCCCAGATAGCGCTTTCTAAGTATGTTACACTCCCCTTGGAAGACCTAGCAGACCTGACCGAAGGGCTGAGAGAGTATTCCAGGGGTTCGGTAGCGGGTCCTTGCCGGGAACTACTCTCCCGCCACACCCAAAGGGATGATTGGGTTGCTCATCTGCTTGACCGTGCGGGAGACTACCGAATGATTCTCAAGGCCCAGAGGAAGGAAGCGGGGCTTAAAGACCAATCTTTTGAGGATTTGTTGTATCGCAGTCTTATGGAGGCAATGGGTTACAAGAACAATGTGGTGGGCTTTTCATTGCTCTCTAGCAGTGTCCATCTGGCAGATATTCGCTACCAAGTCCCTACGGATGTTAATGAAGCGGAGGCGGTTTGGTGGATACAGGCATTTCTTTTTGGGGCATCGGGGATTCTGGCAGGATGGTCTGGTAAGAATCTCCACAACGAGGATGGCCGTAAATATCTTGCCTTTATAAGTGAACTATGGGCAGGGCTTCGGGACAGGTGGAGCGGTGAACCTTTAAGCCCTGAACTATGGCGCTGGGAGGGGACACGCCCGTTTAATTCGCCGGTTAGGAGGATGGCCGCAATGAGCACCCTTCTGGCAAGGGGCCTCAAGGGGGGGCTGTTTCGTGAGTTTCTGTCTCCACTGGAAGGGGTAAGGGGCAAAGATACTGAGGAAATCCGAAAGGCGGTGAAGAGGTTAGAGGCAATCTTCCTTGGTCTTGAAGATTCCTTCTGGTCTCACCATTTGACCGTTGATGGGAATAGGCTCGAGACCCCAGCTAGGCTAGTAGGGCAGGAGAGGGCGTCCATTATCTTGGTGAACGTTATTATTCCGCTTTTATTACTTTACGCCAGGAAGCATGGCGATAAGGAGCTTGAAGGGATACTCCACGAGGCGTATGGCAACTATCCCAGGCTCCAGCCCGACAGCATTGTGAAATATATGACCAAGCACGTACTCCCGGAAGAAGCCCAAAAACTCATAAACACTGCCCGCCGCCAGCAGGGACTGCATCAGCTCTACCGAGATTTCTGCCAGAGGAGGGATGTCTCATGTGATAGGTGTGGGTTTTATGTGGCGGTGCAAGACAGGCACAGTGCGGTATTTTGATTCAAATTATAACGTGAATCCTTACTACAAAATTGCCATACAACGGAGTTGTATGGCAATTTAAGCCCAATTCTGGGTTTGATTTTGAAATGTCTTTTGTTGCTTTAATTTTCTATCTTTCTAAGTAGCTTATTTAAAAAGGACTACAAAGGTTTAATGTCCTGTAAGATTCCAAGACTTTTGTAGCAAGAAATTTTTTGGATAAATTATTTTACAAATGTCTATACAATATGTTGTCAATATTTAAAAACATGACCCCTCGAAAAAATCTCACATACAAAATACACACCCCCTAACATAAGTCTATTTTGTGCTTTCATTTTGGAAAGCACAAAATTTAACTGTTGAAATTTTTTTCCGGCATGTTTAAAATTGCGAGACCATAGGCTGAGGAAAGTGGCAAGTTATAAAATGGAGGAAATCTTTAAGGAGGAAGGGCGAGATGACGGAGGTGCGGGTAAGGGGAAGTGTAGATGCTAGCACAATATATAGAACTAATCCTTTTGTGCATGTAACAACCGTTAAAGGCATTGAATCTATATGGCCCCCTAGAAACTACATAGAAATTAGGAAGAGGCATCCCTATGCGAAAGAATTGGAATGCGAGTTAATTGGAGAACTTGTAGAGGAAAGAGGGGTTGTTTGTGTTGTTAAATTAAAGAGTGAAGGAACGGATATACAGGTTGAAATACCTTGTGCAAATTTGGTAACTAAAAGTTAGATATATCATTAAAGAATAACTCTTCAGAATTATATATGTGGTCACAATTTTTAGAGAAGAAAGGACTCGGAATTTTGTCTGATTCCCAAACAGCATAGAGTTTTATATGTGGGTTTCTATCTGTAAATTCCATTTCACTTACGACCCCTGCCGATAAAAATACACCCTCGGTTTCTTTTACCTTTATTTTTTGACCATTTTCTAATTCTAATGTTTTTTCTCCAGCGAGATCCTCCACATATATTTTGGTAGTTGGATAGTACACAATCACACAATCGCATCTTTCTATTAAATCATAATCCCTACTAACCGTTTTCAGTCCTAACTCACGTGTAAAGTCATCTGAAGATCCGTATTCTTTTAGTGCATTATCATACTCTTGGATGGAAAAAGGGTCAAACACTATGAAGTGTTCACGAAGCCTTTTAATAAACCGTCCCTTTTTTTCTTTTATTTCTGGACTAGCGTGGGTAATGGGGAAACTTAGATATGCTTTTTTCTTCTCGGTAAAAAGTAAATCCAAAAGAGTTTGAGGTGATTCCCTAACGGCCAAGACGCACGTTGGATTGTATTTTTCTTTAGTTCGTTTAAGCTCGTTTTCTCTCCAATCAAGGAGTCTTTGTAACACCATAGCTTTCCATCTAGTATCTTTTTGCATATTTCGATGCATAATCTGTATATCATCTATTAAGTTAACACAAAACAGAGGGTGCAAAAGATGGTGAGACTCATCTAACGTGGAACAAAACTCGCCTCTGTGAAAATACGTAGCTCTTGTAAGTATAAAAGCAACATCCCACGAACTTTTTGCCTTGCCTTCAAAATCTTTATTGATAGACCGTAATGCCTTTTCTCTTAACGATTTTTGTTCTGCTTCCGGTAAATCAAGTAATTCAGCTTTTGATATTGAATGACCTTTAGTTCTCACAGTTTTCGTGTATTCTTTCTGCATCTCGTCTCCAACGCTATAAGGATAAATCTTTGCGCTAGGATATAAAAAAGAAGCACAATCTATTATTTCTCGTATTCGCTTCTTCTTGGCGAAGCCATCTATACCTGTGAAAAACACTGTGCGAGGTCCCTGCATATTCAATATAATTTCCCTTTCTAAAAATTTTTAAATTAGGTAATTATACCTTTAACTCAGATAAACTATTTTTAGAATGTCCCTATCCTTTCGCTTTTTGATTCCTTTTGTTTATGGCCATGGTTCTCCTCTTTAAGTTCCTTTACCAATCTAAACTTACCCCTTCCTGTTTTTTCCACACTGTGGTTACTTTCCTTCAGACGAAGTAAAGCAGTTGCAACAGATTGGTCAGGAGTTTTTGAACTACATTGCCAACCCCTACGAAACATTTCTCTAGCCAGTTCTTTCTGGTGGATTTCATTGGGAAATACTTCTCTTAAGATAATCAAGGCAGCTTCGGCAGCTTCTAAATCTCTAAACTCGTTGCTTTCCGCCTCTGGTCTTATCTCGGCTATTTTTTCTGTCTTTGATAGTTCTTTTCGTAAAGTATCCAAAAGCTGGGTTGTCCACTCTGTTTCTTTCTCAATAACTACTTTTTGTGTGTTTAGCTCCTTAAGGCGGTCTTCATACTTTTTTATCAAAGTTGTTATATTCATCACATGCCTCCTGTGTGGTACGTACTGCCAAAAAATTACCACAAATTACGATTGTTGTCAAGTAGATATCCACACTTTAACCACACAATATCACACGCTAACTTTACCCCCAAAGTAGCGCACGTATGGGCGTTAAAACCTTAATGTGTTGTATGGATGTGTGGAAACCTGTATTCTGAGTCAAGGGGATAGTTGCCTATATATCATAAAAAAGGTGAGTTTTGAAGTATCTATTGGCTTTCTACTACTGATACATCGCCAGCAGCCGCATTATATCATTCCTTGTGGCATATAGTAGGAGGGCCAGGAGGAAGGCCATGCCGATGTAGTGGGCAAGGGCCATGGTGCGTTCGCTGAGGGGGGAGCCTTTCACCTTCTCTATGCAGAGGAACATGAGGTGGCCGCCGTCCAGCATGGGGATGGGGAGCGCATTAAGTATGGCCAGCTGGAGGCTCAGGATGCCGATAAAGTAGAGGAGCTTGCCCATACCCATCTTGGCGGACTCGTAGGTGGCCTGGGCAATCATGATTATGCCTCCGACTGTCTCGGAGGAGACCTGTCTGGTGAGTAGGGCCTTCAGGGAGAGATATATCTTTTGTGCCATCATGATGGCCTTAACTGTGCCCATCTTGCAGGCCCCGAGGAAGCCATACTGTCTTTCTACGGATTTCTCCTTCAGCCTTATCCCTAAGCGCCCGATGACCGCCTGTTCATCCTTTTTTGGACGGAACTTGGCGGCAAAGGTCTGCCCGTTCCTGCGCCACTGTATTTCCATTTCCTTCCCTCCATTTAGGGCGACTATCCTGAGCAGGTCTTCCCACCGCTTTAGACCTTCGCCGTTCAGGGAGAGTAGCTCATCGCCAGGGCTTATCCCCAGCTCCTTGGCGGGGAAGCCTTCTACTACCTGGTCAACCCTTAGCCCCATCAGAGGGGTTGCCCCATCAAGTAGTCTTTTCACCTCTTCGG
Source organism: Candidatus Brocadiia bacterium JP1 (assembly GCA_051388875.1). Lineage (GTDB taxonomy): Bacteria > Planctomycetota > Brocadiia > Brocadiales > Bathyanammoxibiaceae > JBMFFR01. The sequence goes on from JBMFFR010000004.1 coordinate 225,073, forward strand.
GCTTATCAAGGGGCACGGCCAGGGTGAGGAGTTCTTTACCACGTTTTATGGTCAGTTCCAGGGTTTTTTCCTTTTGTGGTTCGCTTGAGGCGGATTCTAAGACCTCTTTCAGGAGGATCCAGCCGCGGACCTCACTTCCGTTGACTTTGAGTATCATGTCCCCTTTTTTCAAGCCCACTTTAGCGGCCAGGCTTTCCTCTTGCAGTGCCTCTATTTTTGTAGAGGCGCAGGATACGCCCAGCAAGAACCGATAAGTGCTCAGGGAAGTTACTGTTATTTCTTGTTTTTTCCCTTGTCTAAGTATGGTCAGGGTAAGCTCTTTAGCAGGGCTAGTCATTTCTATTTCCCTGATTTTTTCCCCTGTATCCACGGCCTCACCGTTGATTGCAATAATCTCATCACCCGCCCGAAGGCCAGCCTCTTTGGCAGGGGCACCATCCGGATACTGGAGTATATGGCTTATCTCTCTGCTGAGGGCCGGGCTAATGCCAATTCTTTGCATGCCCTGCACCTCATCGTATTTAGGCAAGACCTTGAAATTCAGTAGCTCCTGGTCGCGTTTTACTGAAATTGAAATCTCTTTCATTGGGTTGCCCAGGGCTATCGTGGTGAATATATCCTCAAAGTCCGGGTTACGCCTTCCGTTAATGGCAATGATTTTATCCCCGGGTTTGAACCCTACCTCCCACGCTGGCCAGCCGGGGGTTACGTCCCCTATCTCCGAGGTAATAAAGGGGACGCCCAGCTGGAAGGCGATGACAAATACAATAAAGGCTAAGAGGGCGTTGAGTGCTACCCCTGCCAGTAAGACGATGGCCCTCTGGTGGGCTGGCTTTGCCATAAAGTCCCAGGGTTTAAGTGGGGCGTCTTCCTCCAGATGTTCACCTGCCAGTTTTACGTAGCCCCCGAGCGGTATGGCAGAAAGTCGGTAGTCCGTATCCCCCCAGACCTTTCGCAAGATAGCTGGCCCGAAGCCCAGGGAGAACACGTGCACCCTTACCCCAATCCACTTGGCGGCAAGGAAGTGCCCTAGCTCATGGACAAAGATTAAGCTGCCGATGCCCAGTATTACAAGAAGTACGTTAGTTGGTGCCTGAGTCAAGTCTCTTTTTCACCTCTTCCCTTGCCCAGCGGTCTGCCTCAAAAATTTCTTCAATGGAGGGATGAGCGCTGGCTTTATGTTTGTCCATAACAAATTCTACCATTGGCACAATCTCTGTGAGTTTTATCCTTCTGGCCAGGAAGGCATCTACTGCCATCTCGTTAGCGGCATTGAGTACGGAGGGGGTTGTCCCTCCTTCTGAAACTGCGCGGTAGCCAAGCCGTAAAGCGGGAAATTTCTCCATGTCCGGCTTGAAGAAGGTGAGTTCTCTGGCCTCACTTAGTTCAAGGGGTTTTATTATGGAGGGCTTCCTTTCCGGATAGGTTAGGGCGTATTGTATGGGGAGTTTCATATCCGGGAGGCTCATCTGAGCTATCACCGAACCGTCCTGGAATTCTACCATGGAGTGGATTATAGACTGGGGGTGAATGACCACCTCTATCTCGTGGGCCTCCAGGCCGAATAGCCATTTCGCCTCTATTATTTCCAGGGCCTTATTCATCAAGGTGGCTGAGTCAATGGTTATCTTTTTCCCCATCTGCCATGTGGGGTGCTTCAGGGCCTGCTCTGGGGTGACGCTGGCAAGTTTTTCTCTAGGATATTCTCTGAAGGGTCCACCCGAGGCTGTGAGGATGACCTTCTTTAGCTCACTGCGGTTGCCTGCCTTGAGGGACTGAAAGATGGCGGAGTGTTCACTATCTACGGGTAGGAGTTCTACACCCATTTTTTGGGCCTGTGAGGTAACTACCTCTCCAGCTACCACCAGTGCCTCCTTGTTGGCAAGGGCAAGGGCCTTTCTTTCCCTTATGGCAGCCAGAGAAGCCCTAAGTGCCGCCACCCCCACTATTGCCGATAATACGAAATCTACGTCCTCCGCAGAGGCTAGCTCCTCCAGGGAATCCTCCCCGGAGAGTATTTCCACAGAGTTTAATGAACTTTTTTTCTTGAGGAGGGCATGGGCCTCCTTATCTACTATGACTACCCTTTTAGGATGAAAATCCTCTGCCTGCCTGGCGAGGAGTTCCCAGCTGCGGTAGGTTGAAAGTGCGGTAACCTGGTAATCACTTCCGAGGGAGCGTATTACCTCAAGGGCATTCTTCCCTATAGAACCAGTTGAACCAAGTATTGCTATCCTTTTCATGGTTTAGATTTTATAGTTTTTGTTGGCCTGAGCGTAGCAGGTGTGTTATTTTTCTAACTTTTTCAGGAGTCTCTGTGAAATTTGGTATTTTTACGACATGCTCCTTATCTCTTCTAAGAGTTGACTTACCATCTCTGATTCGGGGATTTTTTTGACCCGCTCCCCTTTCTTGAAGAGTAGGCCGAAGCCTCGCCCTCCGGCTATCCCTATATCACACTCCTGTGCCTCACCGGGGCCGTTTACGGCGCAGCCCATTATGGCTATCTGTAGCGCCTTTTTCTCAGGGGGGAGTTTGGCCCTCACCTCCTCTACAATCTTCAACAGGTCAATCTCGCAGCGACCGCAGGTGGGACACGAAATTAGTTCCCAGCCCTCGTATTCCCTTAGACCCACGGCCTGGAGGATTTCCAGCCCCACCTTCACCTCTTCATGGGGTCTGCCCGTTATGCTTACCCTTAGCGTATCGCCTATACCCTCGGATAACAGGCCGCCTATCCCTATTGCAGATTTTATTATAGAGCTTGAGGCCGGCCCTGCCGCCGTTACCCCCAGGTGCAGTGGGTAGTCGCACTGCCGGGCTATTTCTCTATAGACCTCCATAGTGGTGGGGACGTCTGAGGCCTTCAGGGAGAGTACGATGTCCTTAAATCCCAGGGATTCAAAGTGCTCGCAGTAGCGCAGTACAGTCTCTACCATTAGCCTGGCAAGGGGCTGCTCTTTCTGGTCTGGGGCCTTTATAGAGCCAGAGTTGACCCCAATCCTTATTGCTATACCCCTGTTTTTGGCAGCCCTGACCACTTCCTCCAGCTTGGCCTTGTCCTTCATGTTGCCGGGGTTAATGCGTATCTTATCTACTCCCTGGGCAATGGCTTCCAGTGCGATTTGGGGACTGAAGTGGATGTCTGCCACAAGGGGGATGTTAATCCTTTGTCTAATTTCCCCCAAGCATCGGGCCGCCTTCGGTGTGGGTGCCGCTACACGGATAATCTCACAGCCAAGGTCTTCTAGCTCTTTTATCTGTGCAACTGTATCTTCTATATCCTCCGTGTGGGTCTTGGTCATAGACTGTATGGAGACCGGCGCGCCACCACCTATCTGGACAGGACGTATGTGGCCCTCGCCGCCCACACGGACCGGTCGGGTTCGTCTTCTTTCTACCATCTTATATTGCTTTGACCTTAAATTGGTTGAATCCTATTATAGCCTCAGAGTCTATCAGGTCAAATCAAATATCGGTACCGGGGTTTACTCAAACGTGGTGTGCCTGAAAGAAAGGCCCTTTAGGGACGCATTAATTTCTGAAAGAAAGGCGTGAGCTAGCTAGAAAAATCTTTAACTGAAACACCCTTTATTGCCAGACGGATTTTTTGCCCAGAGGGATTGAATACCTCACTTGAAATACCTCCCTTGATTGGATATATTAATTTTTCATAGGTAAATCAAAACCTACCCAAACCAAATGTCAAGAGACATAGAATACCCGAAGCTGCGCCCGATAGAGGTCTTTCCCGTAGAAGTGGAGGGACGAAAACTATTCTGCATGAGGGACCCCCAGAATATTGCAGAAAAGATGGCATTCGTTCCGCAACAGGTGTTGGAGGTTATATGCTTCTTTGATGGACGGCACTCTTTAACGGACATCCAGGCAGAGTTTACCCGAAGACACGGGGTGTTGTTGTTTAAAGAGCACCTGGAAGAGTTGGTCAAGGAGTTTGACGCCGGTGGATTTCTGGAGGGGGAGAGATTTAATCGGGTCTTTAACGGCCTCAAGGAGGAGTTCAGCAAGGCTACATTAAGGAGGGCTACCCTGGCAGGGAAGGCCTACGAAGAAGACCCCGGTGCGTTGAGGGCCCAGCTGGAGGGCTTCTTCCTTGCGGAGGAGGGCCCAAATGGCTTACCTGGCAAACAGAAACGAGACGTACTGAAAGGGGCCGTGATACCACATATTGATTTTGGCAGGGGTGGACCTTACTTTGCCTGGGCCTATAAGGAGATAGCAGAGTCTACTAGCGCCAGGACTTTCATCCTCCTTGGTACTGCTCACCAGTCCCTGGAGGGGCCTTTTGCCCTGACCAAAAAAGACTTTCAGACGCCTATCGGTGTGGCCAGGACGGACAGGGCCTTTGTTGAGACACTTCTGAAAACCACTGGAGACAGGCTGCTGCAAGGGGAATTTGCCCATAGGTCGGAACACTCAATAGAGTTGCAGGTCGTTTTTCTTCAATACTTGTTTGGCAAACAAGACATTTCTATAGTCCCCATCCTTTGCTCCTCCTTTCATGAGGCACTGTCTAACGGTTACAGCCCAAGCAAGATAAAAGAGGTGGATGATTTCCTGAGGATATTGCGGGATACCATAAATCATTATCCCAAAAAGGTATGCGTTATAGCTAGCGCCGATTTGAGCCATATGGGCCCCCGTTTTGGTGACCCATTTTATATGGATTCTCATCGCTTGGATTCAGTTGCCCAAGAAGATATGACTACCGTAAAGTTTATAGAAGCATTAGACGCAGACGGGTTTTTTGCAGATATACAAAGGGATGGCGATAGGCGAAAGATATGCGGGCTTGCCCCTATATATACCCTCTTAAAGGTAATACGGGCCTCCGAGGGAAGGTTATTAAAATACGGACAGTGGCCGGACCCCATGGGAACGGTGAGTTTTGCCAGTATTTGTTTTTATTGAACTGATTTGTTGGACAACTTGCAAATCATGTGGTATAATTCTTATAGAAAAATAGAGCTATGCTCTTTGACATAAAGTTGTCGGTAAAAGGCTTTGGCCAAGTGCAATCTAAGAAATTCCTTAAGAATTTCAATTCCCAAAGGAGCTCTAGGGGAAGCAATTAAAGAGGCTGTAACCTTTTGCCGACATAAAAATTTGAAGTGGGGGTTTGATTATTGGCTGGGAGCTAAAAACAGAGGAAAGGTGTAAAAACTAAGTACTTTAAGTACTTTGGGTTTAACCCCCAGCCAGAAACGAAGTTAAAATTTGGGTTGGAGGAAAGAAACAAAGAAAAGGTTAAAACCTAAACTTTGAATCTAACCTCCAACCAAAAGGTAGGAAAGGTTAGTAAGGAGTGCGAAGTGAAGGTAGGATGCGGCTGAAAGCTGGTTAGATGATGGGGAGTGTTGAAATGCCCCTCGTAAATTCTAACCAACTTTCAGCTTTTTTTATTGGGTAAAAAGGGATGATTCAATGAGGGCGAATGGCTGTTCGCCTTTCTTGTTTAAGTTTAGCATTTTTGTGGGGGCAAAAGGGGAGAAAAAAATTGCTGAAATCCTTACTAAGTAAGAGAGGACGGCAATAATAAAAAAAGAGTATGTGTCCTATTGCGAAATCTTCCTGGAAAACACCTGCCCATTCCTAAGGAGTTCGTAGTATTTCTTCATGGTTAGTGCATCCTCGTCCTGGGCCTTTTTACTTTCGCATATGATTGTGGGGTTAAGGTTATATTCTATAATGGTTTGCAAAAAGGGCTCAAATCTGGGGCCGTAAACCCCCTCCTTAAAGCTCCTGTGGCATTTTTCCCCTTTGTTATCAAACTCTACCGGGTAAAAGTGGCAGTGCAGATGAGCGAGTTCCTTCGCCCCTAGCTCCCCGGTAACATAGTCAAAGATTTTCCTATAATCTTCCTGTGTCGCTAAATTTCCCCCGTTGCGGGCATATACGTGGGCAAAATCTATGCAGGGCCGAAGAAAGTCCAGTTTCTTGCACATTTGTATTACATCCTCCAGTGAGCCGAGATAGTCCTTGCGCCCAACTGTCTCAGGATAAATGTACACCCCTTTTGGGATATTACGCCCTATAAGTTCAAGATTTTTCAGACAACGCCCCAATGCCGCTTTAGGATTTCCCTGGTGGGGACCGGGATGAAAGACAATCTTGCTGGTCCCTAAGTACTGGGCAAACTCTATGCAGCGCTCCATAAATTGGATAGAGTTTTTCACTACTTCCTCATACAGGCTGGTAAGCACGACATAGTAGGGGGCATGAATTGAGAGGGCTATGTCCCCTTTACTGGCGCTCTCCGACACCCTTGTCGCCTTTTCCTTGTCCATCCTGATTCCATGCGTGAACTGAACCTCATAAGCATCTAGCCCGATACTGGCCAACCAGAGCGGGTTATTGGCACTGTCTTCCTTGAAGGGAGATTCCCAAAAATTGGGGGGACAACCCGCTACGCCGAACCTTGTCTCTTCTTTCATACTCTAGCGACTTCTACTGGTTTGGGGAAACAAATTAAATGTTTAAGCACTTCAATCTATTTTCGTATAAGACACTTTCATGCACAACCCTCTATTTTCTAGGCTTCGTACATTACAGTTGAAAGTACTACAGGATAACTGATAATTTACTTTTCTAACGCCCCCTCCACGTGAGGGGGCGAGGGAAGGTTTATAATAACATTCGGCAGGGCATCTTAACTTATGGCAAAAAAGGTAATCTCAGTGATAGGTAGCAGTGTTACTACGGAGGAGGAGTACAGGAACGCCCTGGAGGTAGGCAGGGAAATAGCGAAGAGGGGTGCCGCATTAGTTTGTGGTGGATTAACGGGGGTTATGGAGGCTGCCGCTAAAGGGGCAAAAGAGGCGGGCGGTCTCACCATCGGGTTTATCCCCGGAGAAGACCCTTCAAGTGCAAACCCGTATATTGATATAGTGATACCTACTGGCTTCGGTGTTGCAAGGAACGTCCTAGTCGCCTCCACTGGACAAGCCGTTATAGCCATAGGGGGCAAGGTAGGCACCCTTTCCGAGATTGCCATCGCCTTCGTTAGAAAAAAACCCGTTATAGGCCTGGGGACCTGGCAGCTTGAAAAGGAACGTATGGAAGCTGGCGAAATAATCTCTGCCAAGACCCCTAAAGAGGCAGTGGAAAAGGCATTCCGGGCGATTGAGTGCAGGTAACTGTTATGAAATTTTCTTATAAAAAAGGCCCTACACTCCACGAGCACAGGGCCTTTTAACCCCTATCGTAAAATATTCTATAAAAGGGGTTCGGTGGTCGGGTTGTCGTCTGCCTAAGGCGGGCTGAGGGTTTTTAGGCTACGGCCCTTACAGAGTAGTCCCCTCTGTGTCTATCCCTGAGTTCTCCCAGTTTGGACTTGTTCCAGTTGGATACACGGCTATAGTAGCCCACTATGCGGGTGATACCGTAGAGGCGGTTCTTAATACCCGTCTCCAGGGCAAAGATCAGGGCCTCCAGTTCTTGAGTAAGTATGGCTTCCAGACTGACACTGTAAGCTACGTTCTTTTCATGGTTTAGGACTTTTAGGCAGTGGGTAGAAAGGCTCTTTCCCTCAATGTCCCCATCTATCTCTAGGTAGCCGTGGGCCTCTATGGCCTCGCTAAATGCCCTTAGGGCCTTTTCCAGTTCGCACCTGCCTAAGGCGTGCTCTGTTCTTTCCATTTCCAACAGCGCCGAAGTCATCTTTTTCCTTTCCTCCTTTCAGCTAAAAAGGGTTAGCAATAGTAGTATACCCCTAACACTTATTATACAACTTATAGTATGGCGGGATTATAATAAGGCGGAAGTTAATTGTCAAGAAAAAAAAATACAACTTCTAGTATATTTTTTGTTTCCTTATGCTACCTGTGGTTACTGATTTGTTTCAATAATTTTCGGGTGTCCGATTTTGTGGGGACCTCTGGCTGTTAAGTTCGGCTGGCTAGCCCTTTCAGAGAGAGTAAAGGCTCGTGAGGTTGCGTAACCCTATACCGTTAGGCGGGCTGGTCTAACCCCGTTTAGAAATTAGAGGGGTCAATAACCGTACACCCTTTTCCTATGACCAGTGGATTTCGCATGGCCTCAAGGAGTCGCTCTCTGGCAAGGCATATGGCTTCAAAAAGGGGATATTCCCTGGCCAGGTTAGCAGCTATGGCGGAGGCCAGGACGCAGCCGCTACCATGTAGACTTGGCCCTGGAATCCGTGGGGCGGGCAAGAAGGTGAATTCCTTACCATCATAAAATATGTCCTCCACTTCTCCATCCATAGCCCTAAAATGTCCCCCCTTTATTAACACATTTTGGGCCCCCAGGGAATAGAGTTTTTCCGCTGCCAACCAACGGTCAGAGGATTTATTGATAGAAAGGCCGGTTAGTTTTTCTGCCTCAGGTATGTTGGGGGTTACCAAGAGGGCCAGAGGGAGGAGCGAAGACTTTAAGACCTCAATGGCCTCTTCGCTTAGTAGGGGGTAACCCCCTTTGGCCGTCATAACCGGGTCAACAACAACATTGCGCATACCGTAATGCATTATTTTATCGGCCACGATTTTTACCGTACCTTCATCCACCAGCATACCGGTCTTTACAGCATCGGTGCCTATATCATGCATGATACAATCTATTTGTTCGGAAACGCAGCCGGCGGGCAGGGGGCATACATCATGAACGCCTGTGGTATTTTGAGAGGTAATGGCTGTTATGACGGTGGTACCGTAAGCCCCAAAGGCAGTTACCACCTTCAGGTCCACCTGTATACCAGCACCAGCGCTGGAGTCAGATCCCCCAATGATGAGTATCTTCTTTACTGGCTTTTTATCTGAAGTGTTAAATGGCTTCATAGACCGCTCTAACCCACACCGGCCAGTCCTGACCGACTGGAGAACCTTTGAAATAGTTTATCCTTTAGGGCCGGGCAACCTTTCAGGGTGGGGTCTGTCTCCGCCAACCTGAAGGCATCCTCCCTGGCCTGGGCCAAAAGGGGCAGGTCTTTTACAAGGTCTGCCACCCTGAAATCCACAAGTCCATGCTGCCTTGTGCCGAAGAGCTCCCCTGGTCCCCTGAGCTTAAGGTCTTCTTCAGCGATATCAAAACCGTCATTTGTGCGGGTGAACACCTCTAGCCTCTTCTTGGCCTCTGGGCTGGAAGGCTCGGCAAATAAAAGACAGTAGGATTGTTCCGCACCCCTGCCAATGCGTCCCCTGAGCTGGTGCAACTGGGCAAGGCCGAACCTCTCAGCGTGTTCTATTATCATAACAGTAGCATTGGGTACGTCAATACCCACTTCTATAACTATTGTAGAGACAAGGAGTTGTGTGCGATTCTCCCTGAAGGCTAACATGATACGTTCCTTATCCGCCGAGTTCATCCTGCCATGAAGGAGTTCTACTTTGAACTCAGGGAAGCACTTCTTGAATAGTTCTGCACCTTCCTTAGCCGAACGTAGGTCCAGTTTCTCCGACTCTTCTATGAGCGGGTATACCACAAAGACCTGCCTTCCCTCCCTCAGCCTGGCGCGGATGAATTCATATGCCTCAGGGAGTTTTCTTCTGGTTATCCAGAGGGTCTTTACAGGTATCCTGCCGGGCGGCATCTCATCAATGACAGAAATATCCAGGTCTCCAAACAGGGTCAAGGACAGGCTCCTGGGTATAGGTGTTGCCGTCATGACCAGGACGTCGGGCCTGTGCCCCTTCCTCCGCAGCTCAGCCCTTTGTAGCACGCCAAACTTGTGTTGCTCATCTATCACCACCAGACCGAGTTGTTTGAAGTGGACGTCCCTTGATATAAGGGCATGGGTTCCCACGGCTATATCAATTTCTCCCCTGGAGAGCGCCTCAAGCCCCTCCTTTTTGTATTTATTGGGAGTGCCCCCGATTAAAAGAGAAATCCGCACCCTGGAGTGGGCAAGGTAACGTTGTAAGGTGCGGTAGTGTTGTTCGGCCAGTATTTCGGTAGGGGCCATGAATGCCGCCTGGAAGCCGTTAGCTACCACAGCAAGCATAGCGTAGAGGGCTATCACCGTCTTGCCCGAGCCTACGTCCCCTTGCAGGAGGCGGTTCATGGGTCTGGGGCTCTCCATGTCCTTTCGGATTTCTTTTAGCACACTCTCCTGTGCCCCTGTTAGTTTAAATGGAAAGAGGCGGCGGATATGGTTATCCACGTTGGGGCCTACTTTGAAGGCGTAACCCTCCTCCTGTTTTATCCTGCCACGCCTCAGCGCCAGTGTGAGTTCTAGCAGGAATAGTTCCTCATAGGCCAGCCGCCTTCGGGCCTTCTTCATTGCCTCCATTGAGGTAGGGAAGTGCACCTCCTTAATGGCCTCCTCAATGGGCACGAGGTGCCTGAGCTTATGGAGAAGTTCTGGTAGGATCTCTTCAAAATAAGGTGCGTGTTCATCTAGCGCCTTCTTGATGAGCCTCCTGAGGTAGCCTTGTCCGAGTCCCTCGGTCAGGGGATATACGGGCACAATGCGGTTGGTGGATAGCGTTGGCTCTTCCTCCGGCTCTAAGGACTCAAACTCAGGGTTTAGTATCTCAAGGTATTTGTAGCCCTTTATTTTCCCGTGGAGCGATAGCCCTTGCCCCTTGCGGAACCTGTCTCTGAGGAAGGGTTGATTAAACCAGGTGGCTATGATAGTCCCTGTATCGTCTGAGATTAAGACCTCCAGTACGGACCTCCTACCCCTCAGAGGTCTCAGGCTAACGTCCAGGACCCTGCCCTTAATGGTGGCCTTTGAACCGAATTTTAGCTCACTGATTGGCGTTATTTGAGTCCTATCCTGATAATCCTTTGGTAGGTAATAGAGCAAATCGTGGAGGGTGAGAAGGCCCAGTCGGCCCAAAAGGTCAGCCCTCTTGGGCCCGACACCCTTGAGGTACTGGAGGGGCTTCAGCAGTACGCTTTCCCCCGTTTCAACGGGTGGATTTTCTAATCTTATGGGCAACTGGTTTCCCTATGATTAACAGAATTTCAACTATTTTACACCCATTTCTTCAACTTGAAATATGTAAACATTGAAATGCCAAGTATACTCATAACGGCCAGGGTGACAAAGTAGCCGATTCTCCACTCCAGTTCGGGTATATACTTGAAATTCATGCCATAAACGCCGGCAATAAAAGTAAGGGGCATGAATATGGTGGCTATTATGGTCAGCACTTTCATTATATCGTTTGTTTTATTACTTATGCTTGAGAGATAAATATCCAGCATCCCGGAAAGCATGTCGCGCGAGGTCTCTACGGAATCAATTACGTGCATCGTGTGGTCATAAACGTCTCTTAGATATATCTTGGTGGGACTCTTGATTAGCGGTGATTCCTCCCTTTCCAAACCGGTGATTACCTCCCGCAAGGGCCAGACAGACTTCCTCAGGAATAGCATCTCTCTTTTCAGGTTATGGAGTTTATGCAGGGTCTTCCGTGTGGGGCTGGCCACTAACTCCGCCTCCAGTGCTTCTATGTCTTCCCCCAGTTTTTCCAGGATTACGAAGTAGTGGTCCACCACGGCGTCCACCAGGGAGTAGGCGAGGTAATCTGCACCCATGCCCCTTATAAGCCCCTTTGAAGTCCTTATCCGCTCCCTAATTGGACCAAAAATATCAACCTCTATCTCCTGGAAGGATAGGACAAAGTTTGACCCCAGGATTATACTTATTTGCTCACTTATTATTTCGGACTTTTTTTCGTCATAATAAAGAATTTTTAGAACTATGTAGATATAGTTACCATAATTCTCAATCTTCGGGCGCTGGTCTGTGTTGAGGGTGTCTTCCAGTGTAAGGGGATGTACCCCGAAGTGCTCACCAATCCTTTGTACGATGTGCGGCTGGTGAATGCCAGCCACGTCTATCCAGGTAACGGTGGGTTTATCCCTGAAGGGGAAGCACTCCTCAACCGTTTTTACCTCTTTTTCAAGGAAGTGGGTCTCATCGTAATCAAGGATTGTAAGCTTTGTCTCTTCAATTTTTTTCTCCCCGATATGCACAAGGCTACCGGGTTCAAGCCCCACTTTTTTGGACCTTTTCTTGATGCGTTTGGGCATGGGTATATTTTAGCGTGGTGCGTCTTGACGCACCATGCTCATGCTATGGAGGGGTGACCTTGAAAGTTAAAAGTCATTGGTTAGGGCGGCCGAAGCCTAAAGTCATCCAAAAAGCCTTTTCCAAATGGATACGCCACGCCGCTTTAGGTCGGCTGGCTCCTTTGGAGGCTGTATCAGCTCATACCCCTTGACGTCCAAGATGGCCTTAATGCCATGTATTTGCACAAGTGTTTCGGATTCGGTTTTTTCTTGTAGTTCAGCACCACCAGCAGCACTTCCAATTGCCACCACATGTTTTGTCGTTCTGGTTAGTTCGGTTAGTTCAACATCTATCTCTACATCAAAGTAAGTGGTGCACTGGGTGCTACCGAGGACTACCCTGGCACTGGGTCGGTTTTGATAATGAAGTTTGACCTTTATCATTTTCTCCCTTAGGCCGTGGGCCAGTACATCCTTTTGGCCAAGACCAACTATGACGAGGCAATGCGGGGCTTGCGGGTCGGCTGAGTCTCCCTCGCCCTCAAAATAATAAGCCAGAATAGAAAGGGAATTAATATCAAACTTGTATGTTGAAGGGTTATCATTGTATCTTGGTATGCGATGGTGGAAGTAAATGTACCCGGTGGTCAAATCAGTTGCCATGTTTGTGGTGAACCGGGAAAAAGAAAGGCTCAGGAAGGTATGAGGTCGGTCGGGAAAACTATTGCATACCAGGAACAGGTAATCGGGAAACCACCACCCTGTGTGATGTGCAAGTGCGCCCCCATTAAATGGCCCAAGCGGACGTCTATTAAACTCAAGCTGTGAGGTGGTTAGGTTTTTCAGACAAGGAAAGTCTTCCTGAGATAGACAGACAATCCCTGTTTGTGCGGCGGCAGGAATGGCAGGCCTGATAAAGTGGGCCATACGGTTCAGCAAAGAAGGGCGATGAGAAAGCTCATAAAACCCATTTACAAGTCTTGTAAATGGCTCTATAGCGTTGAAACGGTATTGAAGGTCACGTTGACAGGTGATTTCAAACTGGAGGGGGAGCCTTTGACCACTTGTTAAAGAGGTTATGTTCCCCGCAAATCTATCCGGTACTGTGTTTGTCTCTATAAGTGCATGGTAATTAGCATCTTGCACCTCAAAGTTCCCATTACCTCTGGGGCAATACCTGGTATAGTTACAGACCTCATTATTTTGCCTATAATAATCTCTATCATAGAAAAAAATCCTTGAGTAGAGATGCTCCCTGTAGTTGCGGGTTATTCTGTGGTGGCGGATTATATCTACCACCAGGGAGCACCTGTCGTTATAAAAGTAAGCAAGCCAGCATTCAATAGTGCTTTCTAATCGGTTCATGGGATTTGACTCGCTATCCATTCTGCTAATGCGGCAATGGTCAGAGACGGGTTCACCCCAAGGGCGGTGGGTATAATGGAGCCATCGGCCACATAAAGCCCAGGGTAAACGGGGTCAGCGCTTTCCTTAGGGTTGTTTTTATTAAAAACTCGGCCCAGGGTATCTACCACACCCCTGTCTAAGTTTTCCCCCATGGGGCAGCCGCCCAGCGGATGGACGGTTACCAGATGGCCAAATAAATCCCACAGGGGTGACGCAAAATAGGCCCCTCCTATACCCTCCACAAGTTCCCTGAGGGTGCGCTCTATGTCTTTATACAACTTTTGCGTTTGCGGTGAGGCCCAGTTCCACTCAATATCTATGCTGCCCTCCTTAAGCTTAATGTGCCCATCGGCCGCATCCCTTCCTACACACAGAAACAAATAAAACGGCATGATACTGGGTTTTTCCGTTAAACTACCCAAACGGGGAAGAGTATATTTGGCAATCTGAAGCAGGTCAAAATTGCTCAGTGCATCTTTTACACTCGCTATCCCTCCCATTTGAGAGAAGAAGAGCGCCAGGAAGGTTCTAAACATTTTTGGAATGCCCCCATCTTCTATGACGAGGTCGCCAAAATCTATGGTGGAGGTAATAGTAGGGCCTACTTGAGGGTGGGCCATTGACCCGGGTAAGTAGGCAAAGCCCTGGAAGTCGCCATTGCCGGAGAACCGCTTGCCCAGCATATGACTTAATCCTGAGAGGCTCCCCCTGTGTTTGCACTGTAAAAGGAGTTTGGTTGTGCCGAGGCTCCCAGCGGCCAGCACCACAATGGGTGCTTCAAATGCCTTATTCTGCCTCTCACAGATAACCCTGTACCCTTTTTTGCCGTCATCCAGAGGCTGTATGTATGATACTTCATGGGAGGGGAAAAGGTGGACTCCGTTTCTTATGGCCTTTTTTATATAGTTTGCGTCCAGGGTATTTTTTGCCACCCTTCTGCACCCCAGGATGCAATTACCGCAGGAGATACACTCATTGGGCTTATTACAGGGAATATCCTTGTGCAACTTCGGGTCCGGTTTTGCCAGGGGCTGATGCGCCAGTTCAGCGAGCATATACTGGCCTCTTGTATTACCAGCAGGGATATTGTGTCTATTTCTCCATTCTGTTGCCATTTCTTCAAGCAGCTCGGTCTTGGGAAGTCTGCTGCTATTGGGTAATAGGGGCTGAATAATGCCAGGCTGCCCTTGCGGCTCTTGTTGGCCGACGGCCAGCCCTCTTCTTATGGCGTCATAATCCAGTACAGCGCTCCACTGCTTACCTGTGGGCTGAGGCCAGTTAGCCAAGACAACATCTGGTGGCTCCATCATGACGCATGCGTATATAAGCGAGCCGCCACCCACGCCGTTTGCCACCAGTGAGTGCATCCCGGTAGTAGAGGGTATAAATTCAAATAGGCCGTCTTCTTTGGGCAGGTACAGGTCCCTGAGTTCTGCACTCTCAAGGAATGGAAGGTCTTTCTCGCTGAGTGGGATTTTATCCAGTTTCGTGAGGCGGAAGTTGAGGAATGTCTCTATGGTATCTCTGGGGAAATCATAGGGGGTCCACTGCCGCCCCCGCTCAAGCAGGCACACCCTCTTACCCTTTTCAGAGAGGCGCAGCGCTGTTACCGCACCACCAAATCCCGAACCTATGATTATAGCGTCATACTCTATCTTCATGAGCCCTTCATGGCTTAGCGGGAGATATGGAAAAAATATTGTTATCAGCCGAACAAAACCAGTTAAAAACTATGGCTATGTCAAAAAGAACTAGTAAAACAAAAACGATGGCTACCAGATAAGTACCTAGCTTTGTGGAGATAATATGGTTATCAATCCAATGCAAGGGGCCACCCACAAGCCAGAGAGTGAAGCTAGAGATGAACCAGAGCCGGTCCAGTTCGCGAACAAGCCCCCTGAGCTCCTCAGGGTTAAATCTTGCTCTCACTAATGAATAGGTGTCTCGCACGTTAGTAGCTAAGAATTCCAAAAATTCATGCCTTCTATTACTTTTCAAATAAACTTGGAGCAAGGGGATGACATTTAAGTACCAGGGAATGTTTACTTTAAAAGAAGTCATCAGTACGGGTAAATCCTTTAAATCGTATTGTAAAATTCCTGTACCTTGCGTTATAGTCTTACCGTTGGGGGAAATCCTGTAAAGGGTTGTAAAGAGGGTCGTCATATCCTCTGCTATCTCCAGCATGTCAATCCTCATGGGCGCATCACCAATCTCTTTGTATCCAAAAAGGAAATATTGCCCTTTCTTGTCGCCCTCTTTTATTTCAAAAGGCATTTCATACACCATGTGTCTTACACAGGTTACGGGCTTGCCGGTAGTGGGGTCATTAATAATGGGTTCCCGCGAGAAGAGCTTAAACCTGGGCTTAAAATCATTTATCTCTTTAATGGGGTGCCTGCCGTTATAATACACATAACCCGCCAGCTCTGCCGAATGTTCTGGCTTTTCTAAGAAGGTCTCAAGGTCATTTATTTTGATTTTAAGCTCTACTTTTATAGCTTTTAGATTTTCAAATCTCTCAAAGATTTCATTTATTGCGGTTTGGTACGCAGGGTTGCCTGATAACTTTTGTAACGCCTGGTGGTCGGCAGGTGTCATAACCCCCGTATAGTATAGGAGCTTTTTACTGGCGTCGTAACGAAGGTTATCAGGAAAAGGACTGTTCAGCGCAGGAAGATTTTCCAGCCATGCGAAGGTCTCGCTGGTTTCCGTCTCTTTTGCCCGCCAGGGGTCGTAGAGCCCCTCCCCGAAATGCCCCCGCATGTTTTCCTGGAACTGAATCCCGCACGCCATAGCCAAACTATCCCCTTTCCTGAAACTTGTTCAGGTAATATGCCCCATTTAACAGATAATTTGCTATATGCGGCAAATTATACCCCTCAAGGGAACTTCTGCAAGCTTTTTCTTAAATAATTTCGTGCGGATAACAGCATCTTGGAGTTGAGACGAATTAAGGAATTTATCCTTTGATACGTCTTTTGTGTACTCCTCAATTTTCTCTATACAATCCAATATATGTTCAATGAAAATCTTTGGGTCTTTCAAACAATAATCTCTTCTTCCTCTAAGATCTTATTTTTAAGGAGTGGATGTAAGGAGTTATAAGTAAGTACGTCTACCTTCCTTCCCAGCAGATCTTCCAGTTCTATTTTGAGTCCTGCAAGGTCAAGAAGGCTTTTTTCACCCTCAAATTCAACCAGGAGGTCAATGTCACTACCTTCTTTCATTTCTCCTCTTACAAAAGAGCCGAATACCGCTGCCTTGGCTACATCGTATCTTTGCAAAATGGGAAGTATCTTTTCCCTTAACTCTTCAATATGTTTTCTCATGGTAGTTATCTAGCAAGCTTAATCCCCAGTTCCTTAAGCTGTTCCCCGTCCACCTCTGCGGGGGCCTCGGTCAGCAGGTTTTATTTTGGGCGCGTTGTAGTCTTTTTCTTCTTTAGATAACCAAATTTTTCTTCTAAGTCACGCATTTCTGCCTCACGGGACTTCAAATACTTTTCACTCAAGTTCAACCTTATCTCTCGCATCAATTTCACAGCGTCAATCTTCTTTTTCATATAATACCTCCAACGGACTTCGTATCTCCAAAAGAGGATACCCCTGCATAAGATTTACTGCATTGAATTTCCTGATACGCTCCAGATTTACTATCTGCCTGAAATTCCAGCTCACCAAAACGTCAACCCGCTCTATGGTAGCAATTGCTATATGCTGGGCGTCAACGAGGTGCTTTTCATCAACTACACCCTCTGTAATATAGGCATCTGCCAGTGCCACTGCTTCACCATTGAGGAAGACATATTCTATAGATTCTGACGGCAATTCTGATAAAAACTGCCTAACTTCTTCTGGTGCATCTTCAAGCTCACGAAGCGTAAGGTCTGATATTACTGCAATCTTGATTCCAGAACGAAATTCATTACAGAGTAAGTTTGACCACACGGCAAATTCCTCATCAAGGCAACCGCCAATCACCGACGTGTCAATGTATACTCTTGGAATCATACGTTTATATGTGGCATAAAGATGAACACTTATTTGAGACAACTATTCATAACCAAGCTGTCACCTTTAGCCTACTGCGTTTCTTTACAAAAGCTTAATGCCCAGTTCCTTAAGTTGTTCCCCGTCCACCTCTGCGGGGGCCTCGGTCAGCAGGCAGGAGGCCTTCTGGGTCTTCGGGAAGGCGATTACCTCTCGTATATCCTCTAGCCCAAGCAGCATAGCCGTTACTCTATCAAGTCCCAGGGCAATCCCGCCGTGCGGTGGTGCCCCGTATTTAAATGCTTCCAGGAGAAAGCCGAAGCGCTTCTTAGCGGTCTCATCGTCCATGCCCAGCAGGCGGAATATCCTCTGCTGGAGATCCTGGTCGTGGATACGGATACTGCCCCCGCCCAGCTCCACGCCATTGAGTACGATATCATAGGCCCTGGCCTTCACCTCGTGGGGGCGTTCTTCAAGGTGTGGTATGTCTTCCAGTCTGGGTGAGGTAAACGGGTGGTGGATGGAGACGTATCGCGCGAGGGTTTCGTCATATTCCAGGAGTGGAAAGTCCACTATCCACGTGAAGCAGTACTCCTCTTCCTTGATAAGGTTAAGCCTCTTAGCCAGGCTAATCCTCAGCTGGGCAAGGCTCTGGCAAACTATCTTCTCCCTGTCGGCCACGAAGAGGAGCAGGTCACCCGGCCTTGCCCCCATCCGCTCCTTCATTTGTAGCTGGAGTCCCTGGGCGAAAAACTTGGTGATTGGCGAGGCCAGCCCACCGTCTTCCACCTTGAACCAGGCCAGCCCCTTAGCCCCGTGCTGTCCCACAAACGCGGTGAGTTCTTCTATCTCTTTTCTTGAAAATTTGCTGCATCCCTGTGCGTTGAGTCCCCTTACAAGCCCGCCCCTTTCAATCGTCTCCCTGAATACCCTGAACTCAGAGGCCTGTGCCAGGTCTGTAATCTCTTTGATAGTTAGACCGTAGCGGACGTCAGGGGCGTCAGAGCCATAGAGCTCCATGGCGCGCTGATAAGGGAGCCTAGGGAATGGGATTGTGATTTTTTTCTCAAGCAGTTTCTCAAAGATTTCAGCCATAAGCCCCTCTATGATGCCCATTACGTCCCCTTCTTCAACGAACGACATCTCCATATCCAGCTGGGTGAATTCCGGCTGGCGTGTGGCCCTCAGGTCTTCATCCCTGAAGCACCTGACAATCTGGAAGTACCTGTCCATCCCTGCCACCATGAGTAGCTGTTTGAACAGCTGGGGGGATTGGGGTAAGGCATAAAAAGAACCCTGGCTCATACGGCTGGGCACCAGGTAGTCCCTTGCCCCTTCGGGCGTGCTCCTGGTGAGAAAGGGAGTCTCTATCTCTACAAAGCCTTTGGAGTCTAAATACTGCCGTGTAATCTGGCAGAGTTTGTGGCGGAATATAAGCTGCTGTTGCATAACGGGGCGCCGCAGGTCTAAGTATCTGTAACGTAGCCTATTTTCAAGAGATACGAGAGCCCTATCCTCCACCTCAAACGGCGGTACCTCAGAACAATTGAGTATTTCAAGCTCCCTGCTGTAGAGCTCCACCTCCCCGGTAGGCAGGCGGGGGTTCACTGTTCCCGGGGGTCTTTCCCTGACCTCCCCCCTGACAGCGATTACGTACTCAGACCTCAAGGCTCCGGCCTTTTCGTGGAGCTCTTTTCCGAGGTCGGGGTTAAAGACCACCTGGGTTATCCCGTAGCGGTCTCTCAGGTCTATGAATACCAGCCCGCCGTGGTCCCTTCGGCTAGCCACCCAGCCTGTAAGGATGGCCTCCTTTCCTATCTCAGCCCTGCGCAGTTCTCCACAGGTGTGTGTGCGTTTTAGCATTTTTGTCCTTTTTGTCTTTAATGGCGATAGCGATGCTTAAAGCGAGACTTCTGTAAAACTTAAGAACAAAGGTCTCAATGGCCATCGTGGTGTTGTTTTAATCCCTTTTTCGGAAGTCTAACTGGAAAAATCCGAATGCCAAAACTCAAGTGCTAAGCTTCAGGTGACCAAATCCGAGTTTCAAAAATTTTGATATTGGGGTTTTAATACTTGAGCTTTGACATTCGGATTCAATTTTTGGGTCATTGGGGTTTTTGTTCGTCAATCCAATATGGGAACTGTATCCAGTATTGAGTTAATGACTCCATCGGGCTCTATTCCCCTGGCCTCAGCCTCGTGGGTGAGGATTACCCTGTGGCGGAGGACGGGATAGGCCATCGTCTTTACGTGTTCGGGCAACACTATATCTTCCCCCTGGAGGAAGGCATAGGACCTGGCGGCCTTTGCCAGGGCTATACTGGCCCTTGGAGAGGCGCCGTAGGCCACAAGCCCTTTCACTTCGCCGTTCGGGGCGGTCTCGGGGCGTGTGGCCCTGACTATCCTCGTGGCGTATCGCAGGATAGGGGAGCCCTCCCTGAGGGGGTAACTCTCCACGATGCTGTGTCTGAGGTTAAGGATTTCCGTGGGGTTAAAGACCTTCTTTAGCCTGGGTTCTTCATCCACCACCTGCCTCTCTGTAATGTTCCTCTCCTCGGAGTAGTCCGGGTAAGTAATCCTTAATTTGAGCATAAACCGGTCCACCTCGGCCTCTGGCAGCAGGTAGGTGCCGGTTACCTCAATGGGGTTTTGTGTGGCAAGTACCAGGAAGAGTTTCTCAAGTGGGTGGGTGGTTCTGCCAATGGTAACCTGTCTCTCCTGCATGGCCTCAAGCAGGGCGCTTTGTACCTTGGCCGGGGCACGGTTTATTTCATCTGCCAGAAGCAGGTTAGTGAAAATAGGCCCTTTGTGTATAGTGACCTTGCTGGAGCCCGGCTCCAGCATCTCAAAGCCCAGTATGTCGCCGGGTATGAGGTCTGGGGTAAACTGTATGCGGTGGAATTCTGCGTCAATAACCCTGGAGAGAGTCCTCACGGTCATGGTCTTCCCCAGACCGGGATAGCCCTCTAGCAGTATATGTCCATCGGAGAGTAACCCTACCAGTATGCCCTCAATAAGCTCGTTCTGGCCTACGATTACCTTCCCAATCTCCGCCTTGAGGGACTCAATCTTTTTCTTTATAGTTATAGTGGCCAAGGGTTTAGAGTAGTTGTCAGTATTGTTTCCTAAATTCTTGCCCCAAAAGTTCTTCCAAAGCAAAAATTATACAGCTTTTAATACCCATCAACAAGGGGAAAAAACAGCTAGCCCCCGTAATCCCGGAACGAACGAAGGTTCCAAGCGTGCTGACTCCGTTCAGAGGGTGCGCGCTAAAAAAAGCTGGGCGCAGGCGTGCGCCTTTTTTGAAGGGGACGGTGCCCTTAGCATTAGTATAGCAGTTTTCATGGAAAATTAAATGGCTGGATTCAACACCTTGCCACAGGTTTCACCACATTTTATAAAAAAATTAACCAACAAAAAGAGGAGTCTGGTTAGTCTCCAACAACATTTAATTTTTTTTCTTCGCCTGCGTGATAGCGAGTTTGCTAAAATCTATTCGTGAATTTTATTCCAACAAATCTATCAAACATCACACCCCTTAGTCATGCGAAAGGAGGCGATGATATTTATCAGGGCATAAAGTAAAAAATTCTTGCCGTTTATCTGGATACCTTCTAGTTAGAAAAAAGCATCTACTAAAACTGATGAAAGGAGACAAAAAAATGCCAGAAGTCAGACCTGTCAGAAAGCACGGTATGGGATGGTTACCGGATTATCCTGATTTCAGGGACTACACCCCCCAGCGTACGGAGGTCTCTACAAGGCTAAAGGCGCTGCGTCAACCAGGCGTCCAAACCATGCTCACAAAAGTGGGGGTGGTGGGGCGACCCAAAGTAAGCCTCAAACCTAAAGAAGATTTGAGGGCCTATTGCTCCCCGATTGAGGACCAGGAGTCGCTGGGCTCGTGCACAGCCAACGCAGGGGTTGCACTGGTGGAGTATTTTGAGAGGCGGGCCTTTGGCAGACACATTGATGCCTCCAGGCTATTCCTCTACAAAACCACACGAAACCTGCTGCACCTGACCGGAGACACCGGGGCCTATCTCAGGACGACAATGGCCGCACTAACCCTCTTCGGCGTTCCCCCAGAAGAGTACTGGCCCTACGATAACTGGCAACAAGATTTTGAAAAAGAGCCCCCCGCCTTCTGTTACTCTTTTGCCCAGAATTATCAGGCCATCTCCTACTACCGCCTCGACGCAACCGACACCACCCCGGCAGACCTACTAAATGCAATCAAGACAGACATAGCCGCTGGCCTGCCCTCCATGTTCGGGTTCACAGTCTATACCTCAATCAATCAGTCCAGCACCACGGGCAAGATTCCCTTCCCCACCCCGGGTGAGAATATTGAAGGTGGTCATGCCGTCGCGGCAGTGGGTTACGATGACAGCATGAAGATTAAGAACACCAACCCGGATGGGATAGAAACCACAGGGGCCTTCCTCATCAGAAACTCCTGGGGTACCACGTGGGGCGAAGGGGGCTATGGCTGGCTTCCCTATGAGTACGTCCTGAGGGGGCTGGCTGAGGACTGGTGGACAATAATAAAAGGGGAATGGGTGGATACGGGCAAGTTCGGCCTCCCGGAAAAATAAATGCACCCCGCCCCTTGAGTAACACCAAAGGCCCCGGGACGCTACCCATAAGCCAATGCCCCACGTCCCGGGGCCTTTCCCCCCTAAGTCGCCCCCTTTAAAAAGGGGGGAGATAAGGGGAAAACTTTCAAATCCCATATAAGTCTGCCGCAGGAATGCCGTTCGCCGAAGGCGAATCCACCCCCGGTGGACAGGAAAGCCATATCATAACCAATTTAATTGCATAATCTTAGAACTTTGCTATTGACTTTTATTCTTTCATCTGATATTCTAATTATCTTTTGAAGAGTTTTGGGCTAATAATGACCTGGACCGCTACCATTCCTAAAGAAAAAATAGAAGAGGTCCAAAGACAAACGGATATTGTAGCCCTTGTCAGTCAGTATGTCCCACTAAAAAGGCGTGGGGGAAATTATCTGGGCCTTTGCCCCTTCCATAACGAAAAGACACCTAGTTTCACCGTCAATCAACAAAAACAATTCTTCAAGTGTTTTGGATGTGGTGAGGGAGGAAGCGTGTTCAGTTTCCTGATGAAGAGGGAGGGTATTACCTTCTCTGAGGCAGTACGGATGCTTGCCAGAAAAGCAGGGGTGAGCCTCCCGCAGGGGCGAAGTGCCTCTACAGAGAAAAAAGACCACCTCTACCAGGTAAACCTCTTTGCACTGGAGTTCTTTAAGAGTTGCCTGCACTCCGAGGAAGGTATGCAGGCAAGGGAATACATCGGGAGCCGGGGGATAAATAAGGATTCCCTGGAGAGATTTCATATAGGCTATGCCCCCAATCAATGGGAAGGTTTACTAACGAGGGCCAGGGCCAAGGGGTTCTCACCGGAGGTACTACTTGAGGCAGGGCTGGTAATAGCAAGGGATGGCAAAAACGGTCACTATGACAGGTTCAGAAACCGTCTGATGTTCCCAATCTTTGATTCAGTGGGTAAGGTTATAGCCTTTGGAGGTAGGTCACTGGATGGGTCAGAGCCTAAGTACATGAACTCCCCTGAGACGGCCTTATTCCAGAAGAGCAAATGCCTGTACGGGATTGACCTGGCCAGGGGTGCCCTGTACAAGGAAAAAAGGGTGCTGATAATGGAGGGCTATACGGACGTAATCATGGCCCACCAGCACGAGGTATCCTGGGCGGTAGGGTTACTGGGGACGGCCCTCTCAACGGAGCACATACGACTGCTTCGCCCGTGGGCAGAGGTGGTGATACTGGTCATGGACGCCGATACGGCCGGGCAAAGCTCCGCCGAGAGAAACCTGGAGACGCTCTTAAGGGAGGATGTGGAGACCAGGATTGCAGAACTACCCGAGGGGTGCGACCCCTGCGACTTCCTACTGAAGGAGGGAAAGGACTACTTTCTGGAAAACATAGAAAAGGCCACGGATTTCTTCCAGTTTAAGATAAAAAGGGCCTCAGAGAAATACGACCTCTCTACCCCGGCAGGGAAGCTTGCCTGCGCAAGAGAACTCTTTCCGCTGGTAGCTGAGATACCGGATGAGCTTAAAAGGGAGCTTACAATCAAGCACCTGGCCGAGCTGTTAGCAGTAGAAGAAAGGGTCTTAAGGCGTGAACTCCAGAGGAGTAAGAAAACCCCCGCAGGCGGACCAACCAGGACGGAAGAAACTACCGCGCGGAAGCATCCACTGGAGCTAAAATTCCTGGCACTATTGCTGAATCACAACGAATTAATAGAAGAATATCTGCTTGAGCCGGGCCACAAAAAATTTGCCAGCGAGCCCCTGAACCAGCTAGCAGAAAAGGTCTTTGAGCTATACAAACGCAGTGGAAGGGTAACAGAAAAAGACCTCACCCCCTTCTTTGACCAGGGTGAGACGGCACAGCTACTGGCAGATATCGCTATGGAAGAAGAGAAAGGGGATTATAGACACCTTTTTGACCACTACCTCATAACAATAAAAAAGCGTGAAAATAAACAAAAAATACATTATACTAAAAAAAGGATAAAAGAAGCAAGACCTTCTGAGGAAGAAGAGAGACGCCTGATACTAGAATATCACGAGAGGCACAAGGTGAGGGCGAATCAAAGTTTACCCAGAGGGAAAGTGGGAGGTTAGAAACTTAATGGAAAAACTAGGGCAGAAAATTAAGGCGCTCGTCCTGAAAGGAAAGGAGAAGGGTTTCCTTACATATGAGGAGCTCAATGACCTTCTGCCAGAGGATGATGTAGTAACCCCAGAAAAGATAGACGACATCCTGTTAATGCTGGATGAGATGGGGATAGACCTCATTGACGAGGCCGAGATAGAGAGCAGGGATGTTTTCATACCGGAAGAGGACGAGGGATTCCCGGAAGAGGAACTCCAGGAGGGCATCCCAGAGAAGATAGATGACCCCGTACGGATGTACCTCGCCCAGATGGGGGAGATACCATTACTCAGCAGAGACGAAGAAATTGAGTTAGCAAAAAAGATAGAGCTAACACGTAAGCGCATACTGCGTAAGGTGTTCCAATCCGACCTTGTTCTTCAAGAGTACATAGAGGCCCTGGAGGGGCTCACCAATGGCGGACCACGCCTGGAGCGAAATTTCAAGATAGACATCTCCCTTGATGACGGCAGGGAAAAGATGCTGGAGAAACTACCCCTTTATATCCGAAGGCTGAAAATTCTGGTAAAAAAGAATTTAGAGACCTATGCAAGAGTTAAAGCCAGGGGGACCTCAGAAAACGAACGAGTAAGGCTATTACGAAAGATTAGGGCCAGGCGCAGAGAGGCGATGGAAATCATTGAGACCCTGAACATAAAGGCCAGAAGGTTTCACCCGCTCATAAAGAGCCTCCAGGATATGTGCGACGCGATGACCTCTCTGAAGGCCCAGATAGCCAAAGTCTTAGGCCGCGTCAGCGCCAACGGTCGGGCAAAAGAGCTGGAGCATAACCTTACGGAATTAGAACTGGAAGCGTCAGAATCCCCTGAGAGTCTAAGCAGAAAACTGGAATGCCTGGAGAAACTCTGCGAAGAACACGAAGACGCCAAGAGAAAGCTCTCCAGTGCCAACCTCCGTCTGGTGGTCAGTATCGCCAAGAAATACCGTAACAGGGGCTTGAGCTTCCTTGACCTCATTCAGGAGGGTAACACCGGCCTTATGAGGGCAGTGGATAAGTACGAGTACAAGAGAGGCTATAAGTTCAGCACCTATGCTACGTGGTGGATTCGTCAGGCTATTACCCGCTCCATTGCAGACCAGGCCAGGACGATCAGGATCCCCGTCCACATGATAGAGACCATGAGCAAGATACGGAACGTCTCCAAAAAGCTTGTCCAGGAGATGGGCAGGGAGCCTAGCATTGAAGAGATTGCCCGCGAGGTAAAAATCACCGTACCAGAGGCCCGCAGGATAATGAAAATCTCCCGCTATCAAATATCACTGGATAGACCAGTGGGTGAGAGTGAAGACAGTTCCTTCGGTGACTTTATAGAGGATGAAAAGGCAGAATCTCCGGTCTCAGCCGCCACACAGGAGATGCTCAAAGAAAAAATCACCCTGGTACTGGACACCCTCACCTTCCGTGAGCGCGAGATTATAAAACTCCGCTACGGTATAGGTGACGGTTATACTTATACCCTGGAAGAGGTAGGAAAAAAGTTTAACGTTACCCGTGAAAGGGTACGACAGATAGAGGCAAAGGCTTTGCGCAAATTGCAACATCCGATTAGAAGTAGAAAGCTAGAGGGTTTCCTGGATGGAATTGGAAGTAACCAATAACAAAGGGGTACTGCTTCATAGAATGGAGGTGCTAAGACACCTTCAAACTATAGACAAAAAATTAATAGAACTCACAAAAAGAAAAGAAAGTTTACTCGGCTCGCTAGAAAAGGAGCATAGCGAACTCCAGCAAAAAAGGGCATCGTTTGAAGAGAAACAAAAAGAATCCATGAATTTCCAGAAAGATATAGACAGTAAAACACTAGACCTCACGTGCATGGAGGAAGAGATAAAAAAGCTCAGGGCTAAACTCTTCCAGATTAAGAACAATAAAGAATACACGGCCCTTCTGTCTGAGATAGGCAGTAAAGAGGCGGATAAAAGTGTCCTTGAGGATGAAATCCTCAGCATGATGTCTGGGCTTGAAGAGTTCCAAAAGGAAGGTAAAGAGCTGAACCAAAAGGTACAGGAAGAGGAAAAGGCCCTGGCAGAGCATAAACGCAAGACAGAGGCAGAGATAGAGTCTATTGAAAAGGAGGCGCAGGAGGGCCAGAAGCGGTGGCAAGAAAACGCCGCAATGCTTGACCAGGAAGCCCTTCTCCAGTACCGCAGGCTCATTGAAAGATACGGTCTGGCGGTGGTAGAAGTAGAAGGGGAGACCTGCGGGGGGTGCAACATGAGCCTGACCCCACAGACAGTAAACCTCCTCTTACGACGTCAAGAACTAATCTTCTGCAAGATGTGCGGAAAGATTTTATACCTTCCAGAATCCTAACTGGGAGTGGGGCCAGGTGGCCGCTGGTCCGCCGGGCATAACGACCGGAAGCGTCTTCGGGTAGCAGACCCTCTTGCTTACAATTGGAGGGGGCTCTGGGCTGAGGGCGCCAGTCGGTGTCACGAATTTAATAGTTCGTGCTACTGGCCGGGCGGGAGGAAAGTCCGAGCTCCACAGGGCAAGGTGGTGGGTAACCCCCACCGGGGCCCCTGTAATGGGGGTCCTAGGGAAAGTGCCACAGAAAATATACCGTCCGCCCGCATGGGGGCAAACTGACCCCCAGTTGCCCGGGTGGATAAGGGTGAAAAGGCGGGGGGGCCGATTAAGGCCCCTTAATGTAAGAGCCCACCGCAGCACTGGCAACAGGGCTGGCACGGCAAACCCCACCCGGAGAAAGGCTAAATAGGGAGGGTAAGAAGTGGCCCGCTTCAACGCCGTTTGCCCAAAGGCTTAGGCTCAAGGTTAACGGCATACCTTCCGGGTAAGCCGCTTGAGGCAGCGGGTAACCACTGCCCTAGAGTAATGGTCACCCACGACAAAACTCGGCTTATCGGCCCCACCCCCAGGACTTCTTGTTTTAGCCCAAATCGTTAGCCTCAACTCATTGGCGCCATAATTTACTCCGCGGGTTACCTCTTCTTACCTTGTCTTTAGAAATAAATAAGACCTCTGCAAAAATCGTTCTAACTAAGTTTTCTAGGGTGCGTTACTGACGCATCCTATACTATTCACTGCTAGACTCTTCGCCGGAAAGACCTGCCTTTGTCGCCTGTTTAATAAGGCCAACCTTGCAGACCAATGACTACTTAGTACTGTATGCCCTCACTGTGAAGGCATAACCACCTGCGGCAGTCCAGGTGTAACCTGCCACATAGACCCCTTTTTTACCCACGGCCACCACACGTGCCTCATCTTCACCAGTTGCTTCCCTATCAAAGTAGTCTGCCCACAGTAGTGACCCGCTTGTGGGATCGTATGCCCTCACTGTGAAGGCATAACCACCTGCGGTAGTCTGGGTACTACCTGCCACATAGACCCCATTTTTATCCACGGCCACCGCACGTGCCTCATCAAAACCAGTTGCTTCCCTATCAAAGTAGTCTGCCCACAGTAGTGACCCGCTTGTGGGATCGTATGCCCTCACTGTGAAGGCATAACCACCTGCGGTAGTCTGGGTACTACCTGCCACATAGACCCCTTTTTTACCCACGGCCACCACAGTTCCTGTCTCATCCATAATAGTGTCTTTGTGTACCCCATCAAGGTCCTGCCAGAGCAGGTCCCCCGGTGCGGCTATGGAAACGTTGGATAAAAATAAAAACATAATGCCTAAGCAACTTGCCAATACCATCTTCATCGTCCTACCCTCCTTTTTAAATTTGAAAGTAATTGTCTAAAAGATTTTTTGTCCTTACGTTCCACAGTATACCGCTAAAGGCAGAATGCGATCAACCCTCTATTTTGCGACCCTTATGCCAGAAATACACCACCCGCGTAAGTTGTGATAATGTCATTCCTAGCTGGTTCAATCTTGTAGATTGAACTAGCAGAGGACTATTTTACCGTACACATCTGGAAACTTATCATACCTTACTAGCCTACTCCCCCCAGCGTTGGTATATAACGCTAGTTATATTGAACAGTTAACTTGGCAGTCAACCTCCTGATTATTCTCCATTAGCCCTTCCCTACGCGCCAATGACTGATATAATAACCAGTAAGAAAGCAATAACAAATTAAATGCGGCTCTATAAGTAAAGGAGGGCTTACATCATGATTTCACTTATGCGGGCTTCGGCTAAGACCTTACATATATTTGCCAGTGCCTTTCTTTTATTCACCCTCGGTTGTACCACTACCGGCTACCAGGTTACTCAAGAGGAGATTAACCGTGAGGCGCAGAGATTGCAAACAATACGGCAGCAAGGGACCACCAGAGAGCCGTCCCCTTTTGCTAGAATGAGCCTGGCACAACAGAAACAGGTGGTTACGGAGATGGGCGCCCGACTGCTCAAGTACGTGGAAGAACCGCTAAAGATAGACTTTGAGGTTATGGAAGATGATAAGTCTGTCAATGCCGGTGCCACCTTCGGAAAGATAGTCGTAACCACAGGCATGCTTAGATTCATAAAGTCAGACGACGAACTGGCCATAGTCCTGGGTCACGAAATAGCCCACATAGCAAAGGGTCATCTAATGAAAACTATTGTCTCCAGTATCCCGGTAATAGTGGGTTCCAAAGCAGCTGAAACCATTTCACCGGGTAGCGGCAAGATGATAGAAATCGGTGGGGGCATATTCGCACAAAAATATAGTCGGGATATGGAAAGGGAAGCAGACCATTTTGGAATCCTCTACGCGCACAATGCAGGCTTTGATGCGGCAGCAGGCGTAGAGATTTGGGAGCGCTTTGCAATAGAACTCCCAGAGAGTCAGAGCGCTGGCCTGTTCAGTAGCCACCCTAGTTCAATAGAAAGAACAGCCCATGCCCGCAAGATGGCCCACAGCCTGCAAGGACGATGAAAAACAGTGGCCTACTATAAGAAGTACAAACAATACAAAATACACTCCGCTGCTTAAAGGAGGATAGGGTAGGGTTTGAGGGTGAACCCTACCCTTCCGCAGCCAGGCGGAATCAAAGACATCCCGATTTTACCTAATCGTCTCTATTCTCGTCTTTATCCTCCTCAGCGCCATTGTAACCCACATGTCCGCCCCCGTCCTCGCTACCTTTTTACTACGCTTCCAACCCATCACCGCCCCGGTGCAATAAAACTAACGTTAAGTCCGTTCAGGATTTACCCAGCTAATTCAAAGTGCCCTTCTGTGTCGGCCCTTGCTCTCCAGCGGATTAAAGGACATCCGTTAAAACACAATTTGCAACTTATATGCCATAGTTTGATAGTTAACCCCCCTATTTACCTTGCCTATATGCTATCTGTTTATAACAAAAATAGTTACGAAATAATGGATTTTTTTATCCCTGCGCCCAGATAACCTTCAAGGACTAAAATATTTATGGTATTTCTCCAATGGGTATGGTTTTCTTTCTATAGGATTAAAACAATTTAAGAAGTGGCCAGGGTGTTAGACCTCTATCGGCAATCCTTACCCAACTACTATACCTCAATTACACCCACTAACCTTTGATAAGCCTGCCCCCTTATCTCTTCTTGACCCCTGATTACCGTTGGAAATATACTAAAAGTGTAAGAAGTGTTTTGGGTGAGGTAACTGAAATGGAAAAATTACTCATTGTACTTGAGAAGATTATAGAGGTGCTTGCACTTATATTCACTGGACGCTGGCGTCCTTTGCCTCCAGCTTAAAGTGCAGGCAGGTAACAAATAGTAAATTGTGTGAGATAAACATGGTGAAAGATTCTTCCTAAAAAAATATGTGGATTTTGTTTTTATCCAGGTGGCCCGGCCATTTTACAGGACTGTTTTTATCTATTTTTGCTCCCCTGAAGCCTTCCTAAATAGCTTACTCCTTCTTTTACTTCTACTTTACGGTTGTGCCGCACCGCCAAAGGTGGTAACCCTCTCCGATTTGGCCATTAACCCTGATGCATACAGAAATACCGCCGTCCAGTTCACGGGGATAGTGAAGGAGAATAGGTATTTTGAAGACCGCCTGGGTGCATGGCAGCTACTGGTGACGGACGGTAAGGAGGAACTCTACTGCTTTAAGAACGGCTCCAATCTCAGCCTCCTCAGGCGTGGGGTAAGCCTGGCAGAGGAGGCAAAAGGAGAGGAAGGGGCGGTAACGGTAACAGGGAAGTTGGTTCAGCCTCCCTTTACCAGCCTGGTCCCCCACATTGAGATTGGAAAGCTAGGCTATAAAGATAAAAGTGTTAGCGTTGAGATGGCAGACTACCCCTATGACTATTACTACTATGGCTACCGGCATTATCATGGTATCGGGCGTGGTGGTTTCTATCGGCCCAGATTCCGCAGGGGTTGTTAAGCCCTTAAGTAAAAACACAGCCCAAAGCTTGCGGCCAGTGGTCCTTATGGTTTAGGGGATTCGTTGGGTTGGGGGGAGGGGCGGGGTAGGAGGCCTGCCTTTTCAACGAGTTCTGCAACCACTTCTTCCCACTCTACCGCCATGATATGGATACCTGCGAGGCCCTCTATGTGCCTTAGCTTTTCTATTATCTCCAGGCATACCTGTATGCCTTCTGCCTTAGACTTTTTCTGCTCAAGGCGGGAGATTATAGGGTCGGGGACGTCCATGCCGGGGACGTTCTTTTTCATGTATTTGGCCATGCCTGCTGACTTGAGCGGTGCCACGCCAGCCAGGATGAATACCTTCTTATGGAGTCCGTTTTGCCTTACCTCTTCCATCCATTGGGCAAATTTTTCTACGTTATATACGATTTGGGTTTGAATGAATTCAGCCCCTGCGGCGATTTTCTTGGCCAGTCGTCTTGTCCTGAAGGCGAAGGGGTCTGCGAAGGGGTTTTCCGCTGCGCCGAGGAAGAAGCTGGGTGCGCCTTCCAGGTGCGTACCGGAGAGCATCTTTTTTTCCTCCCTCATGGTCTTTAGCATGAGGAGTAGGTGGACTGAGTCCAGGTCAAAGACGGGTTTAGCCCCCGGGTGGTCTCCGAATTTGGGGTGGTCGCCCGTCAGGCATAGCAGGTTCTTCATCCCCAGTGCCCAGGCCCCGAGGAGGTCTGACTGTAGGGCGATGCGGTTGCGGTCGCGGCAGGTCATCTGCACCACCGGCTCAAGGCCCATTTCCAGCAGTATCTGGGCGGAGGCAATGCTGGACATCCTCACCACAGAGGTCTGGCAGTCCGTGATGTTAACGGCATCCACAAAACCCTTCAGTAGGGTGACCTTTTTTTCCACCACGGCACGCTCTGCCCCTTTGGGAGGTCCCAGCTCGGCTGTCACTACGAACTTCCCCTCTCTGAGCAGCCTTTCCAGGTGACTGCCTGCCGTAAGAGGCTTAGCCAGTGGTGATTCTAGTGCCTGTGGATTCGTCATGTCATATTTTGGGCGGATTCGGCCTGACGGACCTTAGCTTTCAGGTGTTCCATTACCATACTCTGGGGTCTGACTGACCAGTCCTTCGGGGGTCTGATGGTATCCAGTTCCTTTCCCAATCCCAGCGACTCCATGCGGTCGTATATGAGCTGCCATACGCATGGGGTATCGCTTGAGACCTCGCAGCGTCCGCCCTGGGAGCCTCCGCAGGGGCCATTCATTAAATTCTTGGCACATCTGGCAACGGGGCAAAAGCCCCCCGTCTCTCCCACAATGCAGTCGCCGCATCCCACACACCTCTCCCAGTAGACTCCCGCTTCAATGGTTGCCCCCATAAAGGTGGTGTCCACTCCAGGGAAGACCTTCAGTCCGGCGTACCTCTCTCCCAGGCATTGTGCGCCCACCCCACAGGCTAACGTCACCACTGCCTCCCACTCGCCGACCCTTTCCTTTACGGATTCAATGAACTCCGGCTCACACTGCCGTGTGAGGGTGGCCTCTGTTACCACAAGCTCCTTGCCCTCTTGTTTGGCCCAGAGTCTTAGCAGTGAGGCCAGTTCTTCTGCCTGTTTCTGCCCGCCTATTGAGCGCACTGTTACGCAGCCGCCACAGCCCAGAACGGCTACCTTCTTATAGCCCTTTATACAGTTCTTTATCTCTTCAAGAGATTTTTGCTTCGCAACAATCATCCTTTTTACACCTTATAGAGAACTCTGCAAAAGTTTCTTAATACTCCATTGTCATACTGAGCGAAGCGGAGAATGTTTAGACCCTTCCCCTTCGTTTCACTCAGGGTCAGGGTGACACTTCGTGTCAGATTCTTCGGTCGCTTCGCTCCCTCAGAATGACAGACTTGAGGGTTTTTTAGGAACTCTCATTATATATCAAAACACTTTTATCGTGCGAGGCGAGCTCGCACGATACATTTCACCAGTATGAGGCAAGCCCACAGGCTACACACTCTTACTGAACGGATTGAAATGCCCGTCCAAGTTTCTTAATCTCTTCCATGGAATTTTTGAGGAACCCTTCTATGTCCTCTGGCGTTGGGGATAGCCACTGGAGCCTTTGCTTTTGTACTCCCATACTTTCCAGTAATTTAGCGGCGTAATCAAATCTCCTTTTGGCCCAGGCATGGCCTGCATCAAAATGACAATCCCCATCCTGGCAGCCTACCACCACTACCGCATCAGCGCCCAACTCAAACGCCTTTAACAGGGTTTGTGGTTCAATCTTGCTTATGCAGGAGATTTCCACCGTCTTTACTGCATTTTTCTGGAGTTCTTTTACTGCTGCACTTGAGTGTGGGTCGTACTGACATGCAAAGGCCACCACCTTGGGTTGTAACTCCAGAGGGATCTGGCTCATAATAGATTCTAAGGTCTTTTCCCCCATATCTTCGTATTTATCTAGAAGGGAGATAGCGTTTGCGGGACATTCCACCACGCATACACCGCAGGACTGGCAATCCGGGCCTATCTCGGCTGTCCTGCCCCCGAAGGGTATCTCCGGGATGTCGTAAGGGCAGACCCTTACGCATGTGAGGCAGGCGACGCAGAGGTCGGGATCAACCATGGCCCCACCGGCACAGTCCATACACCTCCTGGCCTCCCTGATGGCCTGCTCCTCTGGGAAGCCCAGTTCCACCTCACTAAAATGCCTTATCCTTTCTGCTACCGGCAGCACGGGCATCCTCTGCCGTGAATCTCTTTTTATAAGCTTTGCACGGGCGGGAGATAACTCAGCTATCGCCTCAAGTTTTTTGGGTCTTTGGAATGTTTCCTCCCTCAAATAGCTGTGGATGGATAATGCGGCCAGCCTTCCGTGGGCTATGGCCTGGACTAATGTACCGCCCAGGGTTATGGCGTCTCCACCGGCAAACACCCAGGGTAAGGAGGTGGACATCCTATCCTCATCTATCTTTATCGTCCCGTTCTGGCTTACGGCGATACCTTCTTTATTGAGTAGTTCCACCTCTGGGGATTGGCCTATGGCGACCAGTACCGTATCTACTTCAATAGTGAACTCCGAGCCGGGTATGGCCACCGGTCTTTTCCTTCCGCTGGAATCAGCCTCGCCGAGCACCATCTTTATGCACTTTAGTCCCATGACCTTCCCTTTTCCGATGACCTCCACCGGGGCCGTAAGGAGGACAAACCTTATGCCCTCCTCTTCCGCCTCTTTTCTGCCCGTATGTTCGCAGGGCATCTCCTGGAGGCTCCGGCGGTATATCAGGCTTACCTCCTTGGCTCCCATGCGGACCGCCGTTCGGGCGGCATCCAGGGCACTATCCCCCCCACCAATAACGGCCACCCTGCTGCCTAATTTTGGACTCCCTCCAAGGCTAATCTTGTGGAAGAACTCAATGGCGGGGATAACACCCACAAGGTCTTCCCCTGGAATGCCAAGCCTGAGTGATTTATGAGAACCTATTGCCAGGAAGACCGCCTTGAAGCCCTCTTTTTGCAAATCTGTGAGCGTAAGGTCCCTTCCCACTTTTACCCCTGTGCGGAGTTCCACCCCCAGGGAGAGTATATTATAAATATCTTTATCAAGGGACTCCCTGGGCAGGCGATAGCGTGGAACCCCCACCCTGAGCATACCACCCGCTTCCGAGAGTTCTTCAAAGAGTACACACTTGTAACCTAGCAGGGACAGGTCATTGGCGGCTGATAGGCCAGCCGGACCTGCTCCCACTATGGCCACCTTCTCGGCAACCGATTCCTGTACCTTGAATTTGGGCGAGTAATCCCTGTCAGCCACAAAGCGCTTCAGCCAGCAGATGGCCACGGATTCATCCACAACTGCCCTGCGACAGGCCTCCTCGCAACGCCTCGTACAGATGCGTCCGCAGGAGTTGGGAAACGGATTCTTTGACCTTACGACCCGGAAGGCCTCTTCAAATCGCCCTCTGGCTATTAACTGTACGTAATCTCTAGCGTCCTGATTTATGGGGCAGGCCGTAATACACGGGGCCTCCCCTTTTATCTCTATATTCAACCCTTCTCCTTCCTAAAATGGCAAGGATATAAAAAATATTAATAGATTTGGTGAGATTTTTCCACAGTTATTTTGATAGGCCAGGGCGGATGTGTAAATGCGTTTAAATAAACAGTAATTAAATGAGACCTCTGCAAAAGTTTTACGAGGCCAACGTGTCATTCTGAGCGAAGCGAAGAATCTAAAGGTTTAGCCGAAATTCTTCGTCGCCTTCGGCCCCTCAGACGCCGTCCTGAGCGGAGCGAAGGAATGACATCTAGGACTTTTGCAGAGTTCTAAAATAATAATAAAGCAGGCAGTTTTCCCAGAAAGAAAAGGTAGTTAGCTAATAGCAATGAAGTAAAGGAAGGCAATAAGCACAAACAGACCACCTACGGCGAAGAGTATCAACGCCCAGGAAAGATAACATTTCAGGACTTTAAAGACACCTGTTACTTGAGCATTGGTTAGCTCTGCCCCTGGAGGTATCTGAACCCTCACAAAGGGAATGGCACCCACAACACCGGCAATCAAAACCATTAGACCTCCTATAGCACCTAAAATCTGTACCACGATTACCATTTCTTGCCTCCTTTTGGAGAAAAGGTTAGGAAGTAATTAAATTACAACGTCTACTGTAAGCACGGATAAAACCCACATCCACCAAAAACAGAGGTACCTTTCGGTTCGCCGAAGGCGCATCTGCCTGCGGCATGATACTGCGGGCCTGCCCTCCAGACTAACTAGCAGGCTTTCAGCCTATGGTATGACACTATACTTCTATCCCCCAACAGGGCCCTGCTGAAGGGCCTTTTCAAAATGCCCACGGGTAGGTTGCAGAACGTAATCTCCAGCGCCTCGGGCGTTATGGGGGCTGCAATTTTTGCTACCTCCCATTTGTCTCTAAGTTCAATCCGAGTCTCCCTAGAGGTGTGCAAATATTACTAGATTTAAAAAGGTTTTTCCACTACAAATTATTAAAACTTTCCTGAGCAAAAATTCAGACTGCGTGGAGATTATTTAAACAGGCCAGAAATAATCTCCCCCTCCCTTCCGCTTGACTAAGGCTTCAGTGGGTCCTTCGGCCCGGGCTCAGGCTGAGGACTAAACCTAACCACTCACTGCCGAAGCCCTCCCCCCATCCCTCCGGCTTTGCTCAGGGCAAACAAGGGGAGGAGGGAGCATTGGGCCTAAGTCCATAAACAAGGGTTTTTCAGAAATCTCTGTACAAAACTTCGCCGTGTTTTAGCTTGACATGAAGGCTTGATTGTCACATAATATGGTTTGTGTAAACTTTTGTATACATCACGCCAGCAACCCAAGTACTTATGGCCAAAAGGGTTTTGGGGGTGTGGTGTACGGTGTATCCTCTTTTTTACAGGAGTGAAGGGTGAATTCGTCTAAGGACCTTTTTCAGGAAGAACTTATTGAGCGGCTGTACTGGTTTATCCGTCTGAGGTGGTTTGCGGTGGCTGGGGTGCTGGGGGTGGTGGCAGTGGCTTATAGTTGGGAGCTTATTGATACCCTTGCCCCGTTTATTACTATTTGCTTAGTCCTCCTGGTCTTAAACATCCTTTTTTCTATCCATGCCGAGCGTGTAAAGGAGAACCCCAAGTGGGCCACTATAAACGCCAGGGTGCAGATTATCTCTGACCTGCTGTGTCTGCTTGCACTGCTGCATTACTCGGGGGGTGCGGAGAACCCCTTCCTCTTCTATTTCATCTTCCACACCATCCTGGCCAGCATTTTACTGGAGCGTCAGGAGAGCTATTTCTTTGCCTATACCACCATAATCCTTTTTGGTCTCATGGTGTTTTTGGAGTATACCGGCGTTTTGCCTCACCACTGCCTTATGGGTTATAGGAACCCGTTTGTTAGCATGGCAGGGCGGGAGTGGTGGAGGGAGCCTGTGTATCTGATAGGGATACTGTTTGTCTTTGCCACTACCGTGCTTTTTTCCACCTACTTTACGGTCTCTGTGGCCACAAGGTTGAGGGAACGCAGCCGCAGGTTGAAGGCCCTCCAGGAGGAGCTGCTCAGGATAGAAAAGGATAAGTGGAAGGCCATAATTGAGTGTATGAAGGAGGGGGTTATCTATGTGGATAAGGGGGGGAAGATAGATTTTTATAACGCCTCGGCGGCCACTATAAAGGAGTCCGCCCTTTCTGCCTGTTATCCCGGTTGCGATAAGGGCTTGCATGGGGTTTCCCACAGGGAACATGTGGAGGCTTCCAAAAGGGGTGACGATGCCGGCGAAAGAGGGGATAACCCCAGTTTTAACAGGATACTCCATGTAGGGGGGAGGGTGTATGAGAGCACGTGTTCCCCGATAAGGGATTCTGAGGGGAAGCATCTGGGCCTGGTGCTAGTGAATCGTGATATAACTGAGCGCAGGGAGATGGAAAGGAGGCTCATGCACCAGGAGAAGATGACGGTCATCGGGAAACTGGCGGCAGGGCTAGCCCACGAGCTTAATAACCCCCTGGGGGTTATCTCCATGTTTACCCAGATGGCCCTCAAGAAACTCTCCAATGATAACCCCTTGCAGGAGTACCTGGACATTATAAGGAGGAACACGGACGTGTGTAAGAAGGTTATCCAGAACCTCCTTTCCTATGCGAGGATGGTGCCTGTACATCCGAGGGATATAAATCTTAATGACTGCGTGACGGATGTCTTATTTATGTGTAAGCCGCTTCTTGAGAAGCAGCGCATAGTGCTGGAGACGGACCTTTATAAAGGGCTCCCCCATTTTAAGGGGGACCCGGACCTCCTAAGACAGGTCTTCATGAACATAGTGGTTAACGCCATACAGGCGCAGGAGAAGGGTGGCAGGTTGAAGGTTACATCCAGCGTCCTTATGGAGGATGGCGTACTGGAGGCTGTGAAACTGACCTTTGAGGACAATGGCTCAGGAATATCTTCAGAAGATATGTCCAGGCTGTTTGAACCCTTCTTCACAACCAAACCCGAAGGGGTAGGGACGGGTCTGGGGCTTTCTACGTGTAAAAATATTGTGGAGGGACACGGCGGGATTATTCAAGTGGAGAGTGAGGTGGGCAGGGGTAGCTGCTTCACTATAATTTTACCCCTGTTGGGTATGCATTTAGTCAAAAGTTAAAATTTGTAAAGTTTTAAGGTGATATGATGAACAAACCTAGTCTTTTAGTAGTAGATGATGAACCCGATATGGTTAGGGGCCTTACCCTTGTGCTAAAGGAGGTGGGCGAGGTATGCACCGCCCGTACGGCAGAGGAGGCCATGGAATATATTAGAAGGAATCCTGTGGACGTCTTGCTTACAGACGTGCGGATGCCCGGTATAGGAGGCATGTCTTTACTTGAGAAGGTAAAAGAATTTCGCCCCAGGATAGAGGTGATAGTCCTTACGGCCTTTGGTTCCATAGAATCGGCCATAGATGCCATGAAGAAAGGGGCTTACCATTATATAACAAAGCCATTTAACAACGATGAACTGCTCATACTGGTACAGAGGGCTTTGCAGGAGAAGGAGTTCCACGAGGAGTTAGAGTACCTCAGGGACAGGGTAAACAGGTCTCATATCTTTGAGAACATCATCGGGCGGAACTGGCGGATGCAGGAGATATTTGAGACCATAAAGAAGGTGGCCCCCTCCAAGGTGCCAATAATGATACAGGGGGAAAGCGGTACAGGCAAAGAACTTATAGCGAAGGCCATCCACAGGCAGAGCCCACGGGC
The DNA here is from genome assembly GCA_051388875.1 of Candidatus Brocadiia bacterium JP1. Taxonomy (GTDB): domain Bacteria; phylum Planctomycetota; class Brocadiia; order Brocadiales; family Bathyanammoxibiaceae; genus JBMFFR01. The sequence goes on from JBMFFR010000004.1 coordinate 263,203, forward strand.
AAAGAGCCGTTTCCTTGGGATTAATGCGGCTGCATTACCGGAAAATCTTCTTGAGGCGGAGCTCTTTGGTTATAAGAAAGGGGCCTTTACAGGGGCTGACCACGATAAGAAGGGCCTGCTTGTACAGGCTACGCAAGGCACCCTGTTTCTGGATGAAATAGGCACTATGTCCCTTGCCTTCCAGAGTAAATTGCTCAGGGTAATACAGGAGATGGAGGTCATCCCGGTGGGAGCTACTGAGCCGGTACAGATAGATGTACGTTTTATCTCTGCTACAAATATAGACTTAGAGAAGGCAGTAAAGGAGGGCACCTTCAGGGAAGATTTATACTACCGCCTCAACGTGGTCAGGATAAACGTCCCTCCGCTCAGAGAAAGGAAGGAGGACATCCCCCCGCTGGCAAGCCATTTCCTTGAGAAGTGGTCAGAAGAAGCGGACGGTAAAGCCCTAACACCCGGTGCCCTCAGGCGGCTGGTAGAGTACGACTGGCCAGGCAACGTGCGGGAACTGGAAAATGTTATTCAGCGGGCCATGCTTGTTTCAGAGAATAGAGAGATACAGCCCTCCGACATACTCCTCAGGCAGGAAAAGTTGCCCTGGCTGGTTGAGACCGAGGATTTTGGCAGTGTGAGTTACGATAAGGCTAAGGAGGAGGTCTTCCGCCGATTTCAGAAGGAATACTTTACCAATCTTTTACGTAAGTGCAATGGCAATATTACCTTAGCTGCTGAAAGTAGCGGAATTACCCGGACTGCCCTGCACCGAATCATTAAGAAGCTGGAGCTATCTGAAGAAATCCTGAATATACGGGATGCCTCGCCACAAACTAGCTCAAAATAGGTTCAAAATGATTCAAAAACAGACAAAAAACGAACAAAAACAGATAAAAAACAACAAAAAATGGGCCAAAAAGCACACTAAAGTACACAAATATGTGTACTTCAGTATACTAACTTAAGTCTTATTATATTCCAATCTTACATTTCAAAACCCTTATCTTGTGAATAGTGTGTAACAGGATTGTCCTGTTTGTCGTTTTTTTTAGTGCTGTTAACCTTTTTACTTTCAATACAGTAGAAAAAAGGCTGGGGAATTTACTCCGAAATGGTATGCCAATTGCACTGAGTAGAAAGAGGTGGAATACGTTGAACTTGTTAGGTACAAGAAATATGGGGGAAAAGATATTAGTGCTGGATATTGATAGGGACCGCCGGAAGAGGGTGGAATCCCTCTGTGACATAGCTGGTTACGAGGCTATGGCAGTGGAGGATGAATTTTCACTTTTTCAGGCCCTGAAGGAAGAAAGGGATTTTGTTGCTGTGCTGGTAAGAGAAGGTCTTGTGGATGAGACGAGCAACCTGGATATACTTCAGGGTATAAAGGCCATTTCCCCGGAGGTGCCGGTAGTGGTGAGTGCTACCTCCTGGACGCCCGAGTCCCTACAGTACTGTACCAGTGTTGGGGCCTTTTTTTGTATAGAGAGTGGGGCCGAGGGCGACCTGCTGGCGGAGGTGTTAAAAAAGGCAGTTAAAGGATACAATGAGCTATCCTCAAAAAAGGAGAGCGCATAAGTGAAAAAGGGGAGGGATTTTTATGCAATATCTTAGAAGGGCATTTATATTATTGATTTGTTTGGGATTATCAGCCCTTAGCTATAATACAGTTTATGCTAAGGGAAATGCGGAAGCAGGCAAAAAGATTTATGAAAAGAGGTGTCAGGGTTGTCATGGAGAGAAGGGGGACGGCAAAGGTTTGGCCTCAGTCTTCCTTTATCCAAAGCCCGCCGATTTTACAGCCGGCAAGTTCAAACTACGTTCCACACCTTCAGGAGAAATGCCAACGGACGAGGATTTGTTCAAGACGCTTAGTAATGGTATCCCTGGCAGTGCAATGCCCTCCTTCGCTTATATATCTGAGGAGGAGCGCAAGGATGTTATGCAACATATAAAAAGTTTATCGGTTTATTTTGATGAGGAAGAGGGCAAGAGCTACAATTTATTTGAGTTGAGAGGCGAGCCCAGTCCTTTGAGTGTGCCTGCTGAGCCAAAGATGACGGCTGAGACTCTTAGGAGGGCCAAAGAGGCCTATCAGGATGAGAAGTTAGGGTGTGTGAAGTGCCACGGAAGGCTTGGTAAGGGGGATGGCCCTTCAGCCCCGGAACAGACGGACGACTGGGGTAGGCCTATAAAGGTAAGGGACTTTACCACGGGCATATTCAAGGGAGGTAACACCCCAACGGACGTTTACCTGAGGTTTGCCACTGGTATGGCTGGCACACCGATGCCCGCCTTCTCAGGAGAGCAGATTTCAGACGAAGACCGCTGGCTCTTGGTCCAGTACGTACTTTATCTAAAGAATCCTGACATAACGGTGGCTACGGCCCCGGCCGATGGTACGATAGCGGCTACCTATACCAAGGAAGAAATCTCTGCGGCTAATACCGAGGCGGATATATGGAAGGCTGCCCAGGAGTATGAGATACCCCTTAACAGGCTCTGGCAGCCGGAGATTATCCCCATGCACGTAAGGGTTCGTGCCCTTTACAATGACAGGGATGTGGCCATACGCCTGGACTGGGATGATGATAGCAAGGATATGGACGGTTTCAGGGAACAGAATTTCCGGGATGCAGCCGCTATCCAACTATCGCCCAGTGGAGAATTCCCCTTCATAGGCATGGGTAACGGCAAGAATATGACGGGGCTAGAAATACCTGTGAATATCTGGCACTGGAAGGGTGATTGGCAGCTAGATTCTGGTCATTATACAGACATTAAGGATGTCTATCAGAACATGCATGTGGACACCTATTACTTTAACAAAGAGGTGCAGGACAAGACTTTTTTAGCTGGTCGTGCCTCTGAAAATTTGTTCTCTTCGGACCATCGCCCCTCTGTTATAGAGGACTTAAACGCTACGGGGTTTGGGAGTCTTGAGTCCCAGTCTAGAGGCGCACAAAGCGTAGTGGGCAGCGGATGCTGGGCAGACAACAAGTGGCACGTAGTCTTTAAGCGCTCGTTAGACGCTAAGGACGGGGCATCAGATGTAAAGTTCTCAAAGGGTGCCACTATACCCATCTCGTTTGCGGTCTGGAATGGTAAGCTTACGGATAGGGACGGCATAAAGTTTGTGTCCACCTGGTACAAGTTCAAGATGTAGTTTTGCTTTGATAAGAATTTTTCAGGAAAGAGATTGGCCTGAGCAATTATAGAGGGAGGTAGAAATTATGGAAATTTCCAGACGTGAATTTTTAAAGTACACAGGCGTTGCTACTGGTGGCGCCATGTCCACGGGGTTAAATCTCCGCTTCCTTGAGGCGCAGGAGGAGATTACCAACCCCCTGGAACATTACCCAGATAGGAGCTGGGAAAAGGTTTATAGAGACCAGTATGCCTACGACAGGACCTTTACCTTCTGCTGTGTCCCTAACGATACCCACAACTGCCGCTTAAAAGCCTTCGTAAGGAACGGCGTTGTAACAAGGATAGAGCAAAACTACGATAGTCATCTGGCGGAGGACATTTACGGCAATAAGTGTTTCCCGATGTGGAACCCTCGTGGTTGCCTTAAGGGGTATACGCTGCCCAGAAGGGTGTACGGTCCTTACAGGATAAAGTACCCGATGATGAGAAAGGGCTGGATGGAGTGGGTAGAGAGTGGTTTCCCGGATCCTATGCTCCCGGAGAATCAGGAGAAATACTTCCAGAGAGACAGAGACACATGGGTAAGGGTGACCTGGGATTATGCCTTTACAATGGTGGCCAAAGGGCTGCTCCGTGTGATGGAGACATACGGTGGTGACAAGGGGTCGGAACTGCTCCGGAAGCAGGGTTATCCGGAGGAGATGATTGAGGCAACGCATGGTACCGGAGCCCGTTGTATAAAGATTCGTCCTGGTATGGGCTTCCTTGGCGTGATGCGTATATATGGCTGTGCAGTGCGCTTCTGTAACATGCTTGGTCTTTACGATGGTCATGGAGGTGCGCGTAACTGGTCTAACTATACGTGGCATGGCGACCTGGGGCCTGGCCACCCAATGGTTTCTGGTATCCAGACTTTTGACTCCGACATCAATGACTTCAGGCATGCCAAATTGATGGTCTTCTCTGGGAAGAACATGGTGGAGAACAAGATGCCTGAGTCCCACTGGTGGATAGAGATAATGGAGAGGGGCGGGAAGATTGTAAATATCGCACCAGAGTATAGCCCCGCTTCTCAAAAGGCGGACTACTGGGTGCCGGTAAGACCTGGCTCTGATGTGGCACTAATGATGAGTATAGTCAACCTCCTAATCCAGAATAAGTGGTACGAGGTGGATTTTGTGAAGCAGTACACCGATTTACCACTGCTGGTCAGGATGGATAACCTGAAGATTCTAAGGGCCCATGAGGTCGTACCGGGCTATAAGAATAAAGACCTTAATGGTTATAGTAAGACGGTACAGGTTGTTGACCCACAACTGAGAGAAGAGTGGGGTGACTTTGTGGTATGGGATACCAAGAGCAATAGCGCCAAGGCCATTTGTCGCGAGGATGTGGGCAAACACTTTGCCGCTATGGGAATTGACCCGGCACTGGAAGGCAGCTTCAAGGTGAAGACCGTTGACGGCAAGGAAGTGGAGGTAAAGCCGTCCTTCCAACTCTATAAAGAGCTTTCTGCCGAGTATGACGTCAACACGGCTCAGGAAATAACCGGTACCCCCAAGGAGATGATACAGCAGCTGGCCAAGGATTTAGCGACCATCAAGCCAGCCATGATTCATACAGGCGAGGGTACTAACCACTACTTCCACTGCGATATAAAGGACAGGGTGAACTTCCTGATACTTGCCCTGACAGGCAACTTTGGTAAGCCAGGTGGGGGTCCAGGACACTGGGCTGGTAATTACAAGATAAGCACTTTCCCTGGGGCTTACGTGATGATGGGTGAAGACCCATTCCACATAAACCTGGATGCCGATGCCAAGTCCTCGGACGTAAAGGTGAAGAAATTCTTCAAGCCTGAGGAGGTGTGTTACTGGAACTATCAGGATAACATTCTTAAGGTGAACGGGAAGAGCTTCACAGGCAAGACCCATATGCCCACGCCAACCAAGGTCATATGGTTTGCCAACGTGAACCTTATCAATAATGCCAAGTGGGCCTATGAGATGATTTACAACACCAATAAGAGGGTGGAGATGATAGTGGCCCAGGATTGGGAGTGGACGGGTAGCTGTGAGGTCTCCGACGTGGTATTCCCGGTGCATAGCTGGATGGAGATGACGCATCCGGATCTGACTGCTTCCTGTTCTAACCCCTTCTTACAGGTGTGGAAGGGCGGAATTAAGCCACTCTACGATAGCAGGATGGATAGCGAGTGTTATGCTGGGGTGGCAGCCAAGCTGGCTGAATTGACAGGGGACAGCCGTTACAGGGATTACTGGAAGTTCGTCTTGGAGGGTAAGCCAGAGGTCTATATACAGCGTATTCTGGACAATTGCATCACCACCCAGGGTTATAAGGTGGATGACCTTGTCAAGCAAGACAAGGCATCAATGATGCTCTTCAGGACTTATCCCAGGATAACTGGTTGGGAGCAGATACAGGAATCTAAGCCCTTCTACAATAAGACGGGGAGGCTGGAGTTCTACAGGGATGAAGACGAGTTCATTGATTACGGGGAGAATCTCATTGTCTTCCGTGAACCAGTGGAGGCGACACCCTATCTGCCAAACGTCATTGTGGCCAAGCATCCTGCGATAAGGCCCAATGACTACGGTATACCAATGACTGCTACCAGTGCAGATGAGCGTTCTGTGAGGAACATAAAGATGCCCTGGAGTGAGGTGAAGAAGACGAAGAACTTCCTCTGGGAGAAGGGCTATCGCTTCTACTGCCTGACACCCAAGACCCGTCACAGGGTACACTCCTCCTGGAGTAACGCTGACTGGAACCTCATCTGGGATAGCAACTTTGGCGATCCGTACCGTATGGATAAGAGGACGCCTGCTGTGGGTGAGCATCAAGTGCATATTAACCCGGAGGATGCCAAGGAGCTGGGCATCAATGATGGTGATTACGTATACGCAGAAGCCAACCCGGCGGATAGGCCCTACGTGGGGTGGAAGCCAGACGACCCCAATTACAAGGTGTCGCGCCTTATGCTGAGGGCAAAGTATAACCCGGCATATCCAAGGGGTGTGACCATGATGAAGCATGCACCTTTCATGGCGCTCTGGAAGACGGTAAAGGCCCATGAAAACCGTTCGGACGGGAGGGCAATATCTCCGGATACGGGTTATCAGGCCAACTTCCGTTACGGCTCTCAGCAGTCTCTGACCAGGGGTTGGTTACAGCCTACTATGATGACTGATAGTCTGGTGAGGAAGGATAACCTGGGTCAGCGCATCGGTAAGGGGTTTGAGATAGACGTGCATGCCCCCAATACATGTCCGAAGGAGACCTTGATAAGGATAGTCAAGGCCGAGGATGGAGGTATAGAGGGTAGAGGTGCCTGGGAACCTGCCAGGACAGGTCTAACACCTAACCAGGAGAATGATACGATGAAGAAATATCTCACTGGACAGTTTATGGCTTAAGCTTCATCTAAGGTGGAAGGTCAAAGATTTTTAGATTAGGAGGAATCTCATGACAAAGGTTTACAATTGGCAGCTGGGCAGGGAGATGGAATACCCTTATGAAGCCGCCCGCCCAAAGAAGCAATTCGCTGCGGTCTTTAATATAAATCGTTGCATAGCCTGTCAGACCTGTACAATGGCATGTAAGAGCGCCTGGACGTTCTCCAAGGGGCAGGAGTACATGTGGTGGAATAATGTGGAAACCAAGGCCTTTGGAGGTTATCCACAATCCTGGGATGTCAAGACTCTGGAGCTGTTGGGTCCGCAGCCTGGCTGGGATACCGGCAACAAGTCGGCTGAAGCTCCTTATGGAAAGTATAAGGGGGATACGCTTTTTGAGGCCGCCACGAAGAGGATTGATGCCAGCGGTCAACAGGCATTGGGTTACGTTCCAGAGGATAAGGAATGGCGTGCCCCTAACTTTGGTGAAGATGTGGCTAATCGCCCTCCGAAGACCGTTAATGGCCTCTTGGAGGGGGCTTCACTTCCAGAGCACGATATATTCTTCTTCTACTTACAGAGGATTTGTAATCACTGCACTTACCCGGCGTGTCTTGCGGCCTGTCCCCGAAAGGCTATCTATAAGAGGCCAGAGGATGGGATAGTCCTTATAGACCAGAGCCGTTGCAGGGGTTACAGGAAGTGCGTGGAGCAGTGTCCCTACAAGAAGCCCATGTTTAACGGGCAGACTCGGGTCTCTGAGAAGTGTATAGCTTGCTATCCCAGGTTAGAGGGTAAAGACCCCTTAACTGAGGGAGACCCCATGATTACCCGTTGCATATCTGCCTGTGTGGGCAAGATTAGGTTACAGGGCTGGGTAGATGACCCGGATAGTCCGATTTATTACCTGGTAAAGAAAGAGAAGGTGGCATTGCCTCTGTATCCTCAGTTTGGGACAGAGCCTAATGTCTACTACATACCACCCAGGTGGGCACCAAGGGGCTATCTGAGGCAGATGTTTGGTCCGGGTGTGGACGATGCTATTGCTAAGTACACCAACCCTTCCCACGAGTTATTGGCTGTGCTGCAACTCTTCGGTGTAACGCAGAAACTTATTTACTGTTACGAGGTAGTTGCGGATACCATTATTGCTTACGGGAAGGATCATAAAGAGTTGATGAGGGTGCCTATCGTTGAGCCTGTGATTGTAAGGCCAGAGAAGCATCTGAACGTTACATAAAAGATTGTGGTCACTTTGGAAAAGGTGGGATTAGGCTTATGCAAGAAGTAAAGAAAGAAGTAATGGAAGAGCAGACCTCTCAAGTGGAAAGGGCAGGGAAGGCACTGGCGAGGAGCTATTTTTATAGCTTCTTGTCCAGGGGCTTTGCCTATCCTAACGAAGAGGTTTTGAGGGATATTAAGACAGGTGTCAAGGAGCTGAGAGAGGCTGCCGCTAGGCTCTCGGAGGGGTTATCTAAATCAGTAGATAAGTTTTCTGAGTCCTCGGGGAGGGAGTTAGCCCACCTTGATTTGAAGGATTTAGAGGGAGGGTACAACAGGCTGTTTTCAATGGGCCTTTTGTGCCCTCACCATGAGACGTTTTATAACACAGTCCACGTGTTTATGAAGAGTCAGGAGATTGCAGACGTCCAGGGGTTCTATACTGCCTTTGGTTTTAAACTCTCAGACAAGGAAAAGGAGCTGGCTGACTTTATAGGCACGGAGCTGGAGTTCATGCATGTGCTCTCTTATAAGGAGTATCATGCGTTGGAAAAGGGAGAGGTGGAGAAGGCGGATGTTTGTAGGGAGGCTGAGGCTAAATTTCTTGAGATGCACCTTGGCACATGGGTAGAGGCCTTTTCCAAGACCCTTTCAACTATTGCCCACATGGACTACTTCATAAACACGGTAAGACTTTTAGAGGAGTTTGTGGAGTTTGATTGCCGGTATTTAGGGGTTAGTCCGAGAAAGGTTGCAATGCCTGAAGATTTGGGCAGGCAGCAGGCTGAGCCCTTAACTTGTGGAGAAAATCCGCAAGAGGGAGAATTACCAGGCCGTTAAGTAAGAGTAGACAGCAAGAAAACCCTTAAAGGGTAAGGGATTAGATAAAACATTTCTTTTTGGTTAGTGCGCAAGGAGCTTTTTTTGTTATGGAAACTAATATGCCAAATAGAGGGGAGAAGGCCGGGACTGCGGAAGTAGGCGCCCTTAAGAAGGAGACGGAGTCAGCGAAAGGGGGTGACCGGCGGGCCTTTCTTGTAAAGCTAGGGTGGGTTGGATTTGCGCTTTTTCAGCTCACATGGATAGTGTCCTTTATGAGGTTTTTTTTTCCGAGATGTCTTTTTGAGCCTCCCATGAGTTTTAAGGCGGGTTTTCCCTGGGAGTACACAGTAGGGTCCGTTAGTACAAGGTTCCAGAAGGAGTACAGGGTTTGGATAGTCAGGGAGAGCGAAGGATTTTATGCCCTTTTTGGGCAATGTACCCACCTCGGCTGCACTCCTGTGTGGTGGGAGGGGGAGAACAAATTTAAGTGTCCCTGCCACGGGAGTGGTTTCACCAAAGAAGGGATAAATTATGAGGGACCAGCGCCCAGACCCCTGGAAAGGGTGAAGATAGCCCTGGCGGCCGATGGGCAGATTCTAATAGATAAGTCGCTCCGCTTCCGTCAGGAAAGGGGCGAGTGGGAAAAGCCAGGGGCTTTCCTCAAGGTATAACCCTGTCAACAGAGTATTTGCCTATAACCTCACTTTCAAGGAAGAAATAAATGTTAACGGAGCAGAAGGAAAAGATTAAGGAAATTATTACAGAATCGCAGGTTTATAAGTCTATCTTCCGCAGGGGGTTTGAGGATACGCCCAGGAACCGCGTCTTGGCTATTCTGGGTAACGTGTTCCTCCACCTGCATCCTGCTTATGTGAAGAGGCATGCCCTGAAGTTTACCCATACATGGTGTATGGGTGGCATTACGTTTTTACTCTTTTTAATCCTGTGTTTTACAGGGGTGTTTCTTTGCTTTTATTACCACCCTGACAAGATAAACGCCTATAGGGATATGAAGTATTTTGAGTATGATGTGCCCTTTGGCGTAGTGTTGAGAAACATGCATCGTTGGTCAGCTCACTTGATGGTGATTACGGTTTGGCTGCATATGACGAGGGTCTTTATGACCGGGGCTTATAAGCCTCCGCGGGAGTTTAATTGGGCAGTGGGAGTTATACTGCTAGTTTTGACCCTGCTGCTTAGTTTTACTGGTTACCTCCTGCCTGATGACCAGCTAGGTTTCTGGGCTGTGACGGTAGGTACGAACATGGCCAGGGCAACCCCACTGCTTGGACACGAGGGGCCCTTTGGGGAACAGTTTGGTATGTCGGCCTACAATGACATACGTTTTGCCTTGCTTGGTGGTTCGGTAGTCGGTGGTAATGCGCTTCTTAGAGCCTATGTTTGGCATTGTGTGGCCATGCCAGTTACGGCTATTATTTTTATGGCAGTGCACTTCTGGAGGGTTAGAAAAGACGGCGGTACAGCAGGACCATTATAAATAAAAGGGACAAACACTAAAATGTGGCATAATATTTGGAAAATAGCTAGTAAACCGGATAACATCCCTATTGTTGGGATGCTTGTCCTTGTGCTGTTCTTTGGGTTTCTTTCGTTCTGGGCAGCCTTTAAAAATGACCGTATAAGAAGGGCTGCCGCTGGTAGGCCGAAGCCGCCTGGCGAGAAGACCAAAGGGGATGTGGTGGATGTAGTGGACTTGATGTACCCAGAATCAGAGCAGGGGTTACCAAAGAAGGTAAGTTGCTGGCCTCACCTGGTGAAGCTAGAGTTTATATGTGCGATAGCCGTTATGGCACTACTCACGTTCTGGTCAATACCGATAGACGCACCACTGGAGGAGCCTTCAGACCCGACCCTTACACCCAACCCCTCTAAGGCCCCCTGGTATTTCTTGGGCCTTCAAGACATGCTTGTGTACTTTGACCCGTGGATAGCAGGGGTTTTGCTACCCACGTTCATAATTGTAGGGTTGATGGTTATCCCTTATGTGGACGTGAATCCCAAGGGTAACGGCTACTATACCTTTAACGAGAGGCCGTTTGCGATACTGACCTACTGGTTTGGATTCTTCGTCCTGTGGGTACTAGAAATAGTTATTGGTACATTCTGTCGTGGGCCGGGATGGATGTTCTTCTGGCCCGGTCAGGAGTGGGACCCTCACAGGGTAGTGGCAGAGGTGAACATTAACTGGAATGAGTTCCTTGCGAATATTAGTGGTATGACATTCCTGAAGTCCGAGAGTGTGGCGTTAGTATTGGGGACCATTACGATACTTGGCTACTATGTGTTGGGGATGGCAGTACCCTATGTTTGGCTTAAGAAGCGAGGGTCACCCATAATAGACCAATTAGGGCTTATCCGTTACAGTGTGGTAGGGATTTTCTTCTGGACTATGATGGCCCTACCCATAAAGATAGTCCTTCGTCTTGTTTTTTCCATCAAGTATATTCTTGTAACGCCTTGGTTTAATATCTGAGAAAGAAGACAAATGCCTGAAAGAAAAGACCCCATAGAAGAAAAATCTTTTGCGTGGCTGTTTTTCTTAGTTACTGCTCTTTTGGTTGTTGGCACGCTTTGGGCCGTGTACGATGAGGTGATAGGGAGAAGGCCCTGGAAGCATTATCAGAAGGAGTTTCTGGCCCTTGCCGATGCAAAATCAAGCAAGGAGTTGAAGGATGCCACAGCGGCTCTCTCCAGCGAGGATTACGGGAAACTCAGGCAGGAGTACGATAGAGTTCGCAAAGCCCTTGAGGATGACCCTAAACAGAAAGAAAAGATAGACGAGTTGCAGAAGATAGATAGAGAGATTGCAGAGCAAATCCATGAGTTGCAGCTCCACAGGGGTGAGTACCAGGCAATTGTTTACGTGATGGAAAAGGCTGAAGGGGAAACGAAGTCTGGCCTCCTTCACAAGGCCCAAGGATTGGAGCCTTGCATTGAAGAGATTTCGGGCAAGTTAGCTATCATGCAGAAGCGTAAGAAAGAGCTTCGGGCTCAGTTAAAAGGGATAGCCAAGGAAAGGGATGTCCTGGAGGAAAAACTGCTCGCTTACGAGGAGAAAATAAAGGGTATACAAAGATACAGGGAGTCTTTAAAACGAGAAAAGATAGAGATTAAGCAGGTAGTCAATGAGGAGCTGGGGATTATAGACCGCTGCCATAGCTGTCACGCTGGTGTAGTTACAAGGGGTTTTGAGGACGCAAAACAGCCCTTTAAGACTCATTCTAAAGTGGTAAGTCTGCCAGCCCTTGCCCCTGGATTACCTGAGAGGGGCATACTGGACGTTCATCCTATAGAGACTTTCGGTTGCACACCCTGTCATAGAGGGCAGGGTTATGCCACCACCACTGCACAGAAGGCCCATGGGGAGCTAGAGTATGTCCTAAGTCCTATGTTTAGAGGAAAGTACAACCAGGGCACTTGCTTTAAGTGCCATGATTATGAAATAGATATACCCGGTGGTGAGGTGGTATCCCTAGGACGGAAGCTATTCCATGAGTATGGTTGTATAGGATGCCACTCGGTAGGGGCGCTTGAGAGGGAAGATAAGACCCGTTACATAGGCCCCACCCTTGACGAGATTGGTAGCAAGGTGCATCCAGGGTGGCTGGGTTTCTGGATAAATAACCCCAAAGAATTCAGGGCAGACACCAAGATGCCCCGATTCTTCCTAAACCCCGAGGAGATAAAGGATGTGGCTTCTTACCTCTGGCAGCTATCTCAGAAGACCTCCGAGCTAGTAGAAGTACCCAAGTTTGAGGCAGAAGTGATAGAGGAGGGCAAGAACCGTTTTGAAAGCGTAGGGTGTCTGGGCTGCCACAGGATAGAGGAGAAGGGGAGCAAGTTTGCCCCCAACCTCAGTAACGTGGGGGAAAAGATACGTTACGATTACCTTGTAAGCTGGATAACTGACCCCAAAAAGCATCAACCCATTGGCCGTATGCCTAACCTTCGCCTAACTGAGGAGGAGGAGGCCTCTAAGATTGCGGCCTATCTGACTACGCTAAAGACTAAAGAGCCTTGTGCTGACCCCGTGGACTACAGCGACCCCAAGAGGGCCGAGGCGGGTTTCAACTTGATAGCCAGGTACGGCTGTTTTGGTTGCCATACGATAAAAGGGATGGAAGACAGAGGCAAGATAGGCGTAGACCTTTCAGATGAAGGTGTAAAGCCTATTGAAAGGTTTGACTTTGCCCTGCTTGAACATGAAGTCATGCACAAGACTGGGTTGGAAAACCCCAGGGATGAGGTAGCCAAGGCAAGGATTGCCTGGCTTAGTACAAAACTCAAAGACCCCAGGATATTTGATACGGGCAAATACAAGAAGCCAGAGGATATGCTCCGCATGCCTAATCCTAGCCTGAACGACCAGGAAGTGCAGGCACTGGTTACATTTATAGTGGGGCTTACTGGCGAAAAGGTCCCTGCTAAGTTCAAACGTAATTTCTCAGAGAGAGACAGGGCTATCATAGATGGCACCTTCCTCATCAGGCGCTATAACTGCGTAGGGTGTCACCCGTTCACCCTTGAGAAGCTAACCCTGGCCGATGGTACAAAGGTGGAGGGTATGACCAAGCTTGAAGAAGAGGACACCCTGTTCTTCCAGCTCTGGCACGATTATCCAGACATGGGGAAGAACCTAGGGGAGAATATTGCAGTAGAGTTGGCTGAGGTGAAGGAGCGTGTACCCACAATGGGAGGGGAGATAGTTCCTCTGATAATAGGAAGAATGGAGGAGGAACAGGGTCTTGTACCTGAAGAGGCGAGGGCCTTTGCCCCACCGTTCCTTTACGGAGAGGGTAAGAGGGTGCAGGCCGATTGGCTATACAGGTTTGTTCAGGCTCCGGTGTACTTGAGGCCCTGGCTAAATGTGAGGATGCCTACCTTCGGTCTTAATAAGGAGGAGGCCCTTACACTGTCTAAGTACTTTGCCCTCTTTGATAACCAGGAGTATCCCTACGAGCGACTGGAAGAAAGGGAAAAGGCCTTCGTGGATGCCAGGTGCGCAATAGACCCCGATCACTATGTGAAGGCTAAGAAGTTGATGGATTCAAAGGACGTTAATTGTGGGTCATGCCACGTCCGTGGGGAGTTGAAGCCCTCTGGAGACCCCTCTGGCTGGGCACCTGACCTGTCGCTGGCCAAGGAACGCCTCAGACCTGATTGGATTAGGAACTGGCTCACAGACCCACAGAGGATACAGGTAGGTACCAAGATGCCAAAGTTCCCCTGGGGTGAGTACCAGGATATATTCCCAGGTAAACCGGAGGAACAGGTGGAGGCTATAAAAGACCTCATCATGAGTCCTGGGGACCTGCTAACCAGGCCACCAGAAGAGTTTGCAAGGAGGTAAGGAGTTTAATGGCTTATAAGATTAAAGAGAGTTGTATTGGCTGCACCCTTTGTGCAAAGAAGTGCCCTGTAAATGCCATAACTGGTGAAACGAAAAAGCTTCACCATGTTAACCCCGGGCTTTGTATTGACTGTGGGGTATGTGGCAGTTATTGCCCGGTAAACTGTATTTATGATGGTAAGGGAGAGCAGACCTTTAAGCTCAAAGAAAGACCAGTGGCGGTAGTGGAGCCTCATAGGTGCAGCGGGTGTGGTAACTGCGTAGACGTGTGCCCATTTAGCTGCTTGGAGATGGTGGAGGCCGAGCCTGGCATTATCTTTAAGGTTTCTAAGAATGTAAGAACAAAAGATTGTGTGGCCTGTAAGATGTGTGAGATGGTCTGCGGGGATAAGGAGGCCATTAAGGTGCGATGGTCAGATGGGGAGTACTGTGACTCCCTTAATAGGGTTCCGCAGACAGTGGGTGTTTAGTATTGTAAAAAGTTTTTATACTGGAGGACAAGAAAGATGCCGAAGAGGTTCTTTATAGGGATTGCCTTGGGGCTATGGTTTATAGCTTGTGCTAACCTGGCCCAGGCTTACGATGTTATAGATGTAAAAGATGGCGGTACTATAAGTGGGACGATAAAGGTATCTGGGGATGCGCCCGCTCAAGAGGAGTTAAATATTGATAAAGACCCTGAGGTATGTGGTAAACATCTACCCAGATTATCCGAAAAAATAATTGTAGACCAGGCATCAAAAGGTGTAGAGAATGCCGTGGTATATCTGGTAGGTGTGGCGAAAGGCAAGGCTTTCCCGGGTCCAGAGGCTGCAACAGGGCATCACGGCAAATCAGGAGAATCACCAGAGGCCACCCACAAAGAGTATACGCTTGACCAGAAGGAGTGCACTTTTATACCTCACGTGCAGGTTATTCCCGCGGGGGGGGAGGTGGAGCTGAGGAATGGCGACCCCTTGATGCATAACCTACACTCTTTCTCCATGAAAAATAGCTCCTTCAACGAGAGTATTCCAGGTGATGGAAAGCCGATACACAAGAAATTTGATTACCCGGAGGTGATAAAGGTAGGCTGCGACGTACACAAGTGGATGAGTGCCTGGGTAGTGGTAAGGGATAACCCTTATTATGCGGTCACAGATAGCAAGGGGAATTACCAGATTACGGATATCCCAGCGGGCACTTATAAGCTCAGTGTTTGGCACGAGGCAGCCAGTAAGGAAGACCTGAAGAAGTTAATGAGTCAAGTTACCGTTGAGCCGAAGAAGGAGCTCAAGCTAGATTTTGAGGTTGCGTTAAAGTAATTTTTCTAAAAAATTATTTAACTAGTTTTTTGCAAAAAGGGCCTTTTAACCAAAGGCCCTTTTTGTTTACACTAATAATTGAAGTCATTGCAGAAGTAGTTTTAATACTTATTGTAATTTCGTGAAGTTTTCCGAGGTTTCTAAAAATTCAAATTAGGGAGTTTTGTCCTGTCTCGGACAGGTCTTCGGGAAAACTTGCCGCAGGTTACTTTTGGGAGGCGACATGCCTTGTAGTGCCTCTTTTTAGGGAAATGATAGATGGTGTATGGTATCTATCCATAGTATACCATATATTGTACCATCCAAACAGGCTTAATAAATCAAGCCCCCCTAAATGAGGGGGCAGCGGGGGATTGCCTTTGCGCAGTTGCACAAGGCACAAATTACAAATTTCTTGGTTTGTCCATCACAGGCAGGGGGCTGTTTCTGGTGGGCTTTTCTGGGCGGTTAGTTCATCAATGGTCTGAGTGATGGCCTTCAGAAGGGTGCCCAGGTTTTTCCCCGTGACAGCGGATATGGGGTAAACGGGTTGCTGGAGGTGTTGTTCAAGGTCCTTTACTTTTTCCATATAGACATCCTCCTCAAGGAGGTCTATCTTGTTGGCCGCCACAATCTCTCTCTTTTTGGTAAGTTCCGGATTATACCGTTCCATCTCGCGCCTGATGATGTAGTAAGCCTCTTTGGGTTCGGGGCCACTCAGGGGGGCGATGTCTATGAGGTGTAGTAGTATCTTTGTACGTTCCACGTGTCTGAGGAACTCATCTCCCAGCCCCACCCCTTTATGGGCGCCCTCTATGAGGCCGGGGAGGTCAGCCATTACAATCCTTCTGAAGTCTTCCAGCGCAACAATCCCGAGCTGCGGGTAAAGTGTGGTGAAGGGATACTCGGCAATCTTGGGATGTGCCCGTGAGAAGCGTGAAAGCAGGGTAGATTTTCCTGCATTGGGTAGCCCCACGATACCCACGTCGGCAAAGAGCTTTAGCTCTAGCTTTAGCCAGCGTTCTTGACCGGGCTTGCCCTTCTCTGCAAAGCGTGGGGTCCTTCTGGTGGCGGTAGCAAAGTGCTTGTTTCCCCTACCACCCTTTCCCCCTCTGGCTATCCTTACCCACTGCTCATGTTCCTTTAGGTCCTTTAATATTCTTCCTGTATCTCTGTCTTTTATTATTGTGCCTACCGGGACTTCTAGGATGAGGTCTTCACCGTTTCGGCCGTAGCGGGTCTTTCCCTGCCCGTGGCGACCGTTCTCTGCAATGTACTTCACTCTGGAAGATATGTCCATAAGGGTGGCCTTCTGGTTATTAGCCCTTATTATGACATCTCCCCCCTTACCGCCATCGCCTCCGTCTGGTCCCCCTTTGGGAACAAACTTCTCCCTGCGAAAGCTTACGCAGCCGTGGCCTCCATCGCCACCCTTGGCGTAAATGAGCGCTTCGTCAAGGTACATTGACTCTTTCCTAAGTATTGGTGATAAAAGGAGTTACGAAAGGATGTGGCTAATAAAAAATTTTTAGCAAAAAGGACGCTGATTAGAAAAAGGGGTAAAAAGTCCCGCCAAGGTAGTTGAGGGAACAGGCTTTACACTGGGTAGACACTCACCCTTTTACCGGTATCAAATTTTACAACACCGTTTATTCTGGCAAATAGGGTGTCATCCCTTCCACGGCCTACGTTAAAGCCTGGCCTAAACTTGGTGCCGCACTGTCTTACTATGATGCTACCAGCGGATACAACTTCACCACTGAAGCATTTGACCCCTCTGTATTTGGGATTACTATCCCTTCCGTTTCTGGTAGAACCTTGTCCTTTTTTATGCGCCATGACTTAACCTCCTACTATATCTATTATACGCAAATTTCTTTAATTTTCACCCGGGTAAAGGCCTCTCTATGGCCTTTTTGTCTGCGGTAATTTTCTCTACGACGGAACTTAACAATCCTTACCTTTTCTCCCTTTACCTGGCCCTGCACCTCTGCTAAGACCTTTGCACCTGGTATAAGGGGTTTGCCGATGGTGGTATTGGATTCATCCCCGACAACCATTACCTCGCTAAATTCAACCGTATCTTTTTCATTTATTCCGTCTATAAGGTCTACTAACAGGGATTGGTCGGGAGAGACCTTGTACTGTTTACCTCTGTCTCTAATGATGGCGTACACGATTCTGTCCTCCTTATCTGGTCAAAGGCTGGCCATCAGCCTTGAAGTACCTGATGTGCACAGTTGCAGGTTTCAGGCCGTCCATCTGTATGCTGTTGATTACTATGCGTTTGTTGTAATTTTCTTCCAGTTCCAGTAGTTGTCGGCGTTTCTGGTTTTGTAGATACTGGCATACCCTTGGGTCAGTCTCTATTTCAATGGTTCTTAATTCCTGGCGATTGAGTACGGATTTTATCTCTCGCATGACCTCCAGGCTGAGGCTTTCGGCCGTCTTTGCGAAACCTGCGCCTACACAGGTAGGACAAATCTCGTAAAGGACGTCCCTTAAGCTGGGTTTTAGCCTTTGACGGGTAAGCTCTACGATACCAAATCTGGACATCTTCAGCATCTTAGTACGGGCCCTGTCCCTCTTTAGGTTTTCTAGCATGGCCTTTTCTACGTCGCGCCTATGCTGTTCCTTCTTCATATCAATAAAATCAATTATAATAACACCGCCGAGGTCACGCAAACGTATTTGTCTGACAATCTCTTTTGTGGCTGTCATATTGGTCTTGAAGGCGGTTTCTTCTGGGTCGGCGCCGGCTTTAAAGCGGCCGCTGTTGACGTCTATGGCCACCAGGGCCTCTGTTTGCTCTATAATCAGTGAGCCGCCATGGTGGAGGGGTATCTTCCTTTGAACGATTTTTTCTATTTCTTGTTCAATGTTGTACTTGTGGAAGAGCGGCTCCTCTTTTGTGTATAGTTTTGCCCGTTTTTCTGCCTTTGGCATTATTTGTTTCAGGAAATCCCTTATTTTTTCGTAGGTGGTCTCGGAGTCCACTATGATTTCTTCTGTGTCAGGGGAGTATATATCGCGTATGGTTTTGGTTACTAGGTCACTCTCCTGGTAGATAAGGGAGGAGGCGGGGGTGGACTCGCTTCTTTTTTCCACTGCCTTCCAGAGTCTTATCAGGTAGTGGAGGTCTCTGGCGAGTTCGCGTTTAGTCTGATTGGCCCCTGCTGTGCGCACTATCAGGCCCATGTTGGAAGGGGGGTTGATTTCTTCCAGTACCTGTCTTAATCTATCACGTTCTTTTTCGTCGGTAATTTTTCTTGAGACACCGTGTTTTTTGGTGTCGGGCATAAGCACCAGGAAGCGCCCTGGCAGGCTGATATGGGTGGTAAGGCTTGGGCCTTTCTCCCCCAGAGGTTCTTTTATTACTTGTACAAGGACCTCCTGGCCGGGGTTTAAGAGGGTTTGTATACGCCCTCTAGGCTTTCTTTGCTGACCCTCTTCAACTGCTTCCTCTTCTTCTGAGGGTGGTGCTACTTCACTGACGTGGAGGAATCCATTTTTTTTCAGTCCTATGTCTACGAAGGCAGCTTCCAGGCTTGGCTCAATGTTTATTACCCTGCCCATGTAAATGTTGCCTACGGTTTGCCCCCTGGAGATACGCTCTATATATAGCTCTTCAAGTATATTGTCTTCCAGTATAGCTATACGGCTCTCCTCTGGTTCAATCACATTTATTAGCATTTTTTTGCCCATGGTCTTTACCTCGTACCCAAAATGTTTTTTTTGGTGTCTCTACTTTCAGGCAGATGGCTCATGCCGCTGCCTGGGAAGATAAAAGCACCTTTGTCCTGGTTATCTTTAACTCCTGTATGGAAGGGGTACTTAACCCCAGGGCTTCAAGGACCTCTTCAGGGCGGGCTGTGCCATCTTGAAGGACTTTTAGCTTGATTTCAAGAACCCCGTCCTTCTTGATTACGGAGAGAATAGAGGGGCGTAAGTCAATAGACTTCTTCTTGCCAGCCCGGTCCCTTACTATCCAGTGCTCTTTAAGTTTTAGCAACTCGTCTACTCTCTCCTGGGAAACCGAGTGGGCATTGGGGAAGTGTACCTCATAGGCTATCTCCTCCACCCTGGGGGATGGTGGAGCTACTACCTCCGCAGAGAATAAGTCTAGCCCGTCTGGTAGCTGTGCATTGAGTTGTTCCAGAATAGTTTTTGGTGGCAACCACCTTGAGAACTCTAGCTCTACTATCTCCTCAAGCCCCTCTATACCCAGTGCCAGTGCCAGGGGGAACGATATCCGTGGCCTGGGGTTAAAACCCTGGGTCATCTTTATGGGAAGCCCTGCCCGCCTTAAGGCCCTCTCAAACAGTCTCATCAGGTCGTGATGAGATATAAACCTTAAGGCCCCCTTCTTTTGAAATCTTAGTCTTAGTATTATTTATTTTAACCTCGTCTTAGAGGTCTTAAAAGCCCCAAAAGTTCTGAATTTAAGACAAAAGTTCAAACGAATAGCTGAACCCATGTCCAAAGCTAAGTTTTTAGTTGAATATCGGTATAATTTTATCGGTGATTTTTCTTAAATAATTAATTGAGTCCTCAGGCTGGGTAAATTTTAATACCCTTTCAGCTATATCCTTGGCCTCTTCATAGGTGATGCTGCGTATAATTTTTTTAATCGCTGGTATCACATAAGGGGAAGAGACGCTGAATTGATGGAGCCCGAGTCCCATGAGTAGGACAATATATTCTAACTCACTACCCATCTCCCCACAAATGGTGATGGGTATATTGTTATCCTCTGCCACCTCCATGCAAAGTTTTAGAAGGCGTAATATGGCCGGATGGGCCGGGCAGTACATGAAGGCTACTTTTTCGTTGTCTCTGTCAATGGCAAGGGAGTACTGGACCAAGTCGTTGGTGCCGATGCTGAAGAAGTCTACCTCTTTAGCCAGGCTGTCTGCAATTAGGGCAGAAGAGGGGACTTCTATCATTACCCCTGTCTGTATCTTTTCGTTGAAGGCCTCTCCGCGCTTATCTAGCACCTCCATGGCCTCTTGTAGCATGCTCTTTGCCTGCCTGAGTTCTGAGAGGCTGGAGATGAGGGGGAACAGTATGTTTAAGTTTTTATTCATTGCAGAGGCCCTCAGAAGCGCCTTGAGCTGGGTAAGGAAGACCTCTGGATGGTTGAAGCAGTAGCGGATGGAACGGCAGCCCAGGAAAGGGTTAGCCTCTTTGTAACCGTCTCCAAACTTGTCTGCGCCCAGGTCTAATGTCCTTATTGTTAGCGGTCGGTCTTTTAACTCTTTTGTAGAGGCTAAGTAGGCCTTGTAGTGGTCTTCTTCAGAAGGGCAATTCTTGTGTTCAAGGTATAGGTACTCGGTGCGGTATAGGCCCACCCCTGTGGCGCCGTAACGGAGGAATACGTCAATCTCTTTGGGAAAATCAATGTTGGCGTAGATTTGTATTTGCCTGCCGTCTGGGGTTTCAGATGGCCTGTCCTTTAGTTGCTGAACAAGATGAGATTCAAAGACTCTTATGGTCTTTTCTTTCTTTTTGTACTCCTCAAGGGTGCTTTCATCTGGCCTGATTATAACGGTGCCCCTGTTGCCATCCAGAATAACAGTATCACCAGGATAGATGTCGGTGGTTATACGCCCCAGACCTACAACACCGGGTATGCCCAGGGTTCTAGCCAGTATGGCGGTGTGGGAGGTTCTTCCGCCAACTTCTGTTGCAAAGCCCTTTATCTTTGTAGTATCCATTGAAGCAGCTTCAGAGGGGGTAAGGTCTCTGGCGATAAGCACCACCTCCTCTTTTAAATCAGCCATGGCACCTCTTTTTTCCTCTCCGAGGACCTTTAGGAGGCGGTTTTCTATGTCCATAATATCGCTTGCCCGCTCTTTTAAATACGAGTCATTCATGCTCTGGAATTCTTTTATATACTTTCTTAATACAGTGTATATGGCGAACTCGGCCTTTACGCGCAGGTCTTTTATTTTGGCTATAAATTCCTCTTTTAGACGGTGGTCCTGGAGAATGGTTCTGTGTACACCAAGGATGCTGGCTACATCACCACCCAATTGTGAGGAGACTTTCTCCTGGAGTTCTTTTAGCTCGTGCTTTGCTTCTTTTATGGCCTTCTCTAACCTCTTTGTTTCACTGGGTATTTCTTCTTCTGAAATGAAGTTGCGGAAAATCCAGTTTTCCTTTCCTTCCAGTATGTATGCCTTTCCCACCACTACCCCCGGGGCCAGGGCAATGCCCTTTCTGATTAGCATAATTTGCTCGTTAAAGTGTGAATTTACCAGGGCTTCCAGGGTACGTAGCGCCTCATGGGCGTCGGGTCCGGTTGCTGTTATGCGTACGTCTGTCCCCCTTTCTGCCCCCAGGGTCAACAGTTCTATTACGCTCTTGCCGTTAACCTCTTTATTTTTGGCCGCAACTTTTATTTCTGAAAGGAACTGGTTTGCAGTCTTGGCAAAACGGGTGGCGGGGCGGGCATGCATCCCATCTACGTTCAGTACCCTGCATAGGCACTGTAGGGTTAAATCTTGGGTAGCCTTAGTGGTTGAAACCATCTTTCTCTTTTATAATCTCCATCATCTCTTCTTTACTATGGGACATAGACATAAATCTTACAAAGTCGTCGTCTCTTATGAGGGTGGCAATCCTTTCAAGGGCAGCCAGATGACTGCTGGAGGCCTCTGTCGGTGAGAGCAGTAAAAATAGCAGATGTACAGGTTCACCATCCAGTGCATCAAATTCTACACCTGACTTGGAGCGTGCCAGCGTCCCTATTAGTCTGTGGACACTGACGTGTTTGGTGTGGGGTACAGCCACCCCTCCTCCAATACCAGTGCTTCCTAATCTTTCGCGTGCTGAAAGGGCCTCAATGACAGCTGTCACGTCTTTGGAGGCAATCTTTCTGGCGTTCTTTAGGGCCTCTACCATCTCATACAAAGCCCCTGGTTTGTCTTTTGCCTTTAGGTCGTAAATTACGGCTTCCTCCACAAGGAATTCCGTAAGTTTCATCTAATCCTCCGAATGGGAAAGCATCTTTCTAAAAGGGGTTCTTTGGAGCGGGGCACCTATGCGGTATTATAATGAGGGGCCCTCTTCTGCCATTCCCCCCGGAGGCAGTGGGGCTGCTTTCCTGACCCTCCTTTGATGAAGCTTCTCCTTGTGGCGTGTAAGCTGTCTTTCTAATTTATCTACTGCCCTATCTATTGCAGCGTAGATGTCATGGTTAGTTACCTCTGCGATTAGCATGGAACCTTTAGGGGCTGAAAGTATAATCTCCGACGTGTGCCGCTCACTTTCCACATCCAGGTTCACCTGAATGCGGATGATTCTATCAAAGTACCTCTCTAATTTTTTTACCTTTTTTTCTGCATAGCTCTTTATTGCATCTGTAACGTTCAGGTGTTTACCGGTTACAATGATATCCAAGGGATTTTCCTCTCCTTTTGTATTAATTAACAAATTCTACATCTTTATTTTAGCGTAGTCAAGGGCTTTAAGTCTGCTTAAGCTGAGCCTTGGCTAAAAATGGGGTGTGGTATGCGCTAAAAGTGGGCGGTCTAATCCATATTTTAAGTCTAGAGTTTAACCCTTGACAGCTAAAAGCCTTTCTGTTAGCATGCGGACTTGAGGGCGATTAGCTCAGCTGGCTAGAGCGCTTGCTCGACAAGCAAGAGGTCAGTGGTTCGACCCCACTATCGCCCACCATATTTATTTGTTTTTAGGTTATGGTCAAGGTTAAATTACCGGGCGGAGTAGAAAAGGCCTATCAAGAAAACACTACGGTAGGACAAATTCTTGGAGACCTAGGTGAATCCTGCTATAGGAAGGCGATTGCAGGAAAGACAAATGGCACCCTGGTGGACCTTAGTTTCCCCCTCACCCAAGATACCACGCTATCCATTATAACTGAGGATACCCCCGAAGGGTTGGATATCCTCCGCCATAGTACAGCCCATATAATGGCTCAAGCGGTGCAGAGACTCTTTTCAGGGGCAGAACTAGGGATAGGACCCACCATAGAGAATGGTTTCTATTATGATTTTCGCCTGGAGAGACCTTTAACCCAGGAAGATATAGAAAAGATAGAGGCCGAGATGAGGAAGATAATGAAAGAAGACCTTGTCTTCAAGAGGCAGCTCCTTTCCCGTCAAGAGGCCATAAAAAGGATGGAAGAAATCCGCCAGCCGTTTAAAGTGGAACTTCTTAACGATATGGAAGAAGAAGAGGTTAGCCTCTACCAGCAGGGAGAGTTTCTTGACCTCTGCCGGGGTCCGCACCTCTCCACCACAAATAGGGTAAAGGCCTTTAAGCTTCTTAGTGTAGCTGGGGCCTACTGGAGAGGGAAAGAGACTAACCCCATGCTTCAGCGCATCTACGGCACAGCCTTCTTTAAGGAGGAAGAATTAAAACGGTACCTGCAACTCTTAGAAGAGGCTAAAAAACGCGACCACAGGAAACTGGGCAGGGAATTGGGTTTGTATAGCTTCAAGGAGGAGTGCGGGCCGGGTCTGGTACTGTGGCATCCAAAAGGGGCTAGAATCAGAAATACAATAGAAAGATTCTGGAGTGAGGAGCACTATAAGAGGGGTTATGATATAATTTACTCTCCTCATATTGCCAAGGCGAATCTATGGCATACCAGCGGCCACTGGGATTTTTATCGCCAGAGCATGTTTGCACCGTTTGAGATGGAGACGAGTCACTACCTGGTAAAGCCTATGAACTGCCCCTTCGCCATACTGGTCTTCAAGTCTGAGATGAGGAGTTATAGAGACCTTCCTATCAAGCTTGCAGAGATGGGGACTGTCTATCGCTATGAGCGTTCAGGGGTACTCCACGGCCTTCTGAGGGTAAGGGGGTTCACCCAGGACGATGCCCATATCTTCTGTACACCCGAGCAGCTTGAAGGGGAGATAGTGGAAGTTATTGACCTGGCCCAATACATGCTAACCTCTTTTGGCTTTAAAGAATACGAGATAGAACTGGCCGTTAGGGGTAAGGGAGAGAAGGATAAGTATATCGGCAGTGACATCAATTGGGAATTAGCAGAAATGGCCCTCAAAAAGGCATTGACCTTAAAGGGGTTACCTTTCGTGGTAGGGGAAGGGGAAGCCAAATTCTACGGACCTTCCATTGATGTAAGGGTAAAAGATGCCTTGGGTAGGGGTTGGCAGGGGCCTACAATACAGGTAGATTTTAACCTGCCAGAGAGATTTGATGCTAACTATGTTGGCCCGGATGGTAAAGAGCATAAGGTAGTAATCGTTCACCGAACAGTGCTTGGCGCAATGGAACGCTTCCTCGGGTGTCTGATAGAACATTATAGTGGAGCCTTTCCGCTTTGGATTGCACCTGTGCAGGTGAAGATACTCACTATTAAGGAGGAGCATGCTAGTTATGCCAACACCCTGAAGGCCAAATTAGAGGAAAAAGGGTTAAGGGTACAGTGTGACCTCAGAAATTCTACTATTGGTTACAAGATCAGGGAAGGAAGGATGGAAAAGGTCCCTTATCTATTAATTGTTGGTGACAAAGAGGTGGAAGAAGGCTCGGTCTCCCTCCGTAGCAGAGAGAAGGGGGAAGAGGGTCGGATTTCACCGGAAGCCCTCTTACTACGCCTGGAAAGGGAAGTGAGGGAAAAACTTTAGAATTCAATTTTTACGAAAGGAGGTCTTTTTATTTCTCAGGAATATAGGATAAACGAAAGGATTTACGCAAAAGTGCTACGCCTTATTGACGAGGAAGGGGCACAACTTGGTGTGTTTTCAAAGGAGGAAGCATTACAAAAGGCTAGAGAGATGGGGTTAGACCTGGTGGAGGTGGCACCTCAGGCAGAACCACCGGTTTGCCGAGTAATGAATTACGGGAAGTTTAAGTACCGACAAAAGAAGAAGGTACATAAACATCATGTCTCCCAACTCAAAGAACTGAGGTTGAGGCCGAAAATAGACTCACACGACCTCCAGACCAAAGTCCAGCAGGCCAGAAAGTTCCTGGAAAGAAAAGATAAGGTCCTGGTGAATGTGTTCTTTAGAGGCAGGGAGATGGTGCACGCACAGCTAAGCAAAGAAATGCTTGTGAAGTTTGCACAGGAGCTTGAGGATATTGCAAAGGTAGAAAAGGGTGCGACAATAGATGGCAGGAAGATGGGGATAATTCTTGCCCCGAAGACATAGTGGAGATAGATTATGCCAAAGCAAAAAACCCATAAAGGGCTCGCAAAGAGGGTCAAGATTACTGCAACGGGTAAGGTGAGCCATAACAAAGCCTTCAAGAGCCATTTGATGTCAAGTAAAACTTCAAAACGTCGCCGACACTTACGCAAAAAATCCCTTGCTCCCAAAGGGCGACTAAAGGCACTAAGGCAACTCTTAGGCTCCTAAGTGCTGCCTTGCAATCGGAGGCGAAATACAGGGCGGGGTAGTTTCAACGTATGAAAGGAGTACAGGAATGACAAGGGCAATGAAAGGGGCTGCCAGGAGACAGGCCAGAAAGAAGGTGCTTAAGGCAGCCAAGGGTTATTGGGGCGGCAGGAGCAGGCTTTATAGAAAGGCCAAGGAAACCCTGCTAAGGGCAGGCGTCTACGCCTACCGCGACAGAAAGGCAAAGAAAAGGACGTTCAAGCAGTTATGGATTGTCCGTATCAATGCCGCTACCAGAGAGCGCGGGCTCTCCTATAGCCAGTTTATGGGTGGGCTTGTAAAGGCTGGAGTGGGCATAAACAGAAAGCTACTGTCCGATATGGCAATCAACGATGCTAAAGGTTTTGACCAACTAGTAGAGATTGCCAGGGCCAATTTAGGCCAGCCAGCAACGGCAACTAACCCTTAACCGGGTTAACTTTTCCCAATATCCTACCTTTAAGATAAAAAATTTGAGGCTAAAGATAAGAAAGGCTGTGTTACCAGTAGCGGGTGTGGGTACTAGGTTTCTGCCCGCTACTAAGGCCTCCCCAAAAGAGATGCTCCCCATTGTGGATAAACCCATGATTCAGTACATAGTGGAGGAGGCAAAGCGCTCGGGTATAGAGCAGATAATACTGGTAACGGGTAAGGGGAAGCAGGCCATAGAGAACCACTTTGATGCCTCCCCCGAACTTGAACGCCTCTTGGAAAAGAAGGGGGAGGAAAGGCTCCTCCGAGAGGTACAAGAGATTTCTAACCTGGTAGACTTTTGCTATGTAAGACAAAAGGAGGCCCTCGGATTGGGCCACGCAGTCCTTTGCGCAAGGGAAGTGGTGGGGGACGAGCCCTTTGCAGTATTACTAGGGGATATGGTTATAAGTGCAGAAACCCCTGCCCTCAGCCAGCTCCTTGAGGTATATACCAAACATAAACAACCTGTCATTGCGGTAGGCCAGGTGAAACACTCGGATGTATCTCGCTACGGCATAGTGAACGTAAGGTATTTAGTATCAAATACTTATGAAGTATTAGACCTGGTGGAGAAACCCCCAGTAGAAAAATCCCCTTCCAATCTAGCCATCCTTGGCCGATACATATTACCACCGGATATATTTGACCTAATAGAGAATGTCTCACCAGGGGCACTGGGGGAGATTCAGCTCACCGATGCCTTGAGGAGACTCCGAGACAAAACAACCCTACTTGCATACGAAGTGGACGGGAAATTATATGACGCAGGAGATAAACTCGGTTTCCTTAAGGCCACAGTGGAGCTGGCCCTTGAGAATCCTGAACTCGGCAACGACTTCCGACAGTACTTGAAGGGGTTGAGTTTGTAAAGGTCTATTAGCAACCTAGTTTATTTTGAAAAGCCGTTCCTGCCGACAAAAGTAGCCACAACCTTCAGGTTGCGAATGTTAAAGCTCAAATGCCAAATCTGGAATTTGATATTTTTTATTAATGACGGAGGTAGTATGGGACCTTGTGTCGCACGGTTGGAGTTAGCTTCAGGGGACGTGTCATGGCGATGGATAGACTACGAATAGATTATGATAATACTTTAAGGAAAAAGGTGGGCAAGCATGGCCTATCAATATCCGAGCTAAAAAAGTTAGAGAGGCAGGCCAGACGCAGTCTTAGTGAGATTAAGGAGGAGCGAGCCAGGGGACAGCTTGCCTTTATGGACCTACCCTATCAGGCAGAAATGGTGAGCAGGGTAAAAGTAATGGCAGGGGAGTTAAGAGCCTGGGTAAAGGATTTTGTGGTACTGGGTATAGGTGGTTCCGCCCTGGGTAATATCACCTTACACCAGGCCCTCACCCCCCCCTATTCCAGAGACCTCCCACGCATCCATGTTATTGATACCCCGGACCCAGACCTGTTTACGAGCTTGCTGGAGTTCCTGGACCTCAAGAGCACTCTCTTCAATGTTATCTCTAAGTCCGGTAGTACGATAGAGACCGTATCCCAGTTTTTGATAGTGAGGGAAAAGTTAAGGGGTGAACTGGGCAGTGCGTATCCCAGGCATATTATAACTACTACTGACCCTGAGGATGGGGCGTTGAGAAGGCTGGGGGAGAGGGAGGGCTATCAGCAGTTATATATCCCCAGGGGGGTAGGTGGGCGGCACTCGGTTCTTAGCCCGGTGGGCCTGCTCTCAGCAGCGGTTAGTGGTATAAACGTAGATGAGCTTCTGGAGGGGGCCGCTGATATGGATAAACAATGCGAGGGTGAGTTTCTGGAGGAGAATCCCGCCCTGCTCGGTGCCTGTCTCCAATATCTTAGCTACAAGAAGGGCAAATACATAACAGTGGTCATGCCCTACCATGCAGGCCTGGAGGCGGTGGGGGAGTGGTTCTGTCAGCTCTGGGCAGAGAGCCTGGGGAAGAAACACTCACTCAAAGGGAAGGTAGTCCACCACGGCCCGACGCCTGTCAGGGCAGTAGGCCCTACCGACCAGCACTCCCAGCTCCAGCTCTACGTGGAAGGGCCATTTGATAAGATTATAACTTTTCTGGCGGTGGAGAGGTTCAAGTCCCGTGTAGAAATCCCACCCTGCCCGGAGGTGGATTTTCAATACCTTTCAGGGCACACCCTTGCCGAGCTAATGCACGCAGAGCGCAGAGGGACAGAGCTGGCCCTGACGGAGGCAGGCCGCCCCAATTACACCATATACCTGCCCGAACTAACAGCCTTCCATATGGGTGCGTTGCTTTATATGTTCCAGGTCCAGACCGTACTCGTCGGAAAACTCCTCGGCGTCAATCCCTTTGACCAACCAGGGGTAGAGGCAGGAAAGGCCTATGCCATCAAACTTCTGGGAAGAGCGATAAGTTAAAAATCCCTGAAAAAGGCTAAAGCTTTGTCCAGTAATTTCCCCCCTCCCTTAAGGGGAGGGAGAAAGGGTGATTTTATAACCCTACTTTACCCTCTCTTCAAGGGGGGCAGGGGGATTTGAATTTTTTACCCTCCTTTTTCAAATGGGGGTCAGCATGCACATAATCTCAGTTCATATACCTTGTCTTTAGTACAGTCAACAGACGACCTTAAATCCTTCATTTTCAAGTGCAGACGTGGGGGTGCTGTTTTTGTTATAATAGCTTGAGATAAAGAAGGTTTTATTTGGTAAACCAGCCATGTTGCTTGAGGAAAAAATAGAAAACTTACCCGCCGGGCCTGGGGTCTATCTCATGAAGGATGCCAGGAATAAGGTTATATATGTGGGTAAGGCTAAGAATCTCAGGAATCGGGTGAGGAGTTACTTCCAGAAGGGGGGTGATGGAAGGTTGCTAGTAGAGCACCTGCTCAAGAGGGTGGCAGACTTAGAGGTGGTGCTCACGGATACAGAAAAAGAAGCCCTTATCCTTGAGAACAACTTCATAAAACAATTCAAGCCGCGCTATAACACCGTATTCAGGGATGACAAGACATATGTGAGTATAAAAATTGACCCGGTCAGGCCCTTCCCCTATCCACAGGTCGTAAGAGAGGTGAAGAAGGATGGGGCGGTTTATTTTGGCCCTTATAGCTCTGGCAGGGCTGTAAGGGAGACACTTAGATTTCTTAATGAACTCTACCCGCTGAGGCGATGTTCGGAGAAGACCTTTACGGGCAGAAAGAGGCCGTGTCTTTATTATCAGATGGGGAAGTGTCCCGGACCCTGTGTGGGGCTTGCTGAGGACAAGGCATACAGGGATATGATAGAGGAGGTCATACTCTTCTTGAAGGGCAAGAGGGAGGAACTGCTTGAGGTTCTGAGGCAGAAGATGATGAAAGAGGCAGAGGCAGAAAACTTTGAAAAGGCTGCCGAAATAAGGGACCGCATACAGGCAATCCAGCAAACCCTGGAGAGGCAAAAGGTTAGCTCACCCAGATTCATAGACCGCGACGTCTTCGGCTATTACAAAGAGGGCAGGGATATGACTATCCAGGCAATGTTTATCCGCAATGGCAACCTTGAAGATATCTCCTCTTATAACCTGCCCGTAAACTATAATAATCAGGAAGAGGTCTTTTGCTCCTTCTTAAATCAATTCTACGCTCATAACCGCTTCATACCTAAAGAGATACTGATACCTATAGAAGTAGCAGACTCACTCCTGCTTGAGGAGATACTGAGCGAGAGGAAAGGGCAAAGAGTATCCGTGGTATCCCCGAAGAAGGGAGAGAAGATAAGGCTGGTGGAACTGGCTATGAGGAATGCCGAAAACGCCTTCAAGACCAGATATGGTATCTCTCATAGGCGGAAAAAAATCTTGCAGGGGGTGAAAGAGGCCCTGGGGCTTAAAAACGTCCCTCAAAGGATAGAGTGTTTTGACATATCTAATATAGCTGGCAGGCTGGCGGTGGGCTCTATGGTGACTTTTGATGGGGGGCTTCCCAACAAAAATAGATACCGCCGCTACAAGGTGGAGACCGTACCTCAGGCGGATGACACGGCTATGATGGAGGAAGTGCTGACACGGCGCTATCGTAGGGCTCTTGAGGAAAAGGAGTTTCCTCAGTTGACTATAGTGGATGGGGGTAAGGGTCAGTTGGGGGTTGCCCTTAGGGTTATGGAGAGCCTGGGGATAAAGGAGGTGGATGTGATTGCCCTTGCCAAGGCCAGACGCAAGCACAGTAGGAGTGGGGACAGGTCTTTAGACCTGTCCGAGTCCCAGGACAGGGTCTTTGTGCCGGTGGAATCTGAGCCAATACTCTTGCCTACCGATTCGCCAGAATTGCTGCTACTGGAAAGAATCAGGGACGAGGCCCACCGCTTCGCCATCACCTACCATAAAAAACTCCGCCAGAGACAGTTCTATCACTCTCCACTGGATCAAATCCCGGGCATAGGCCCCGCCAGAAAGGCCAAGTTAATGAAATGCTTCGGTAGCATGGAAAATATCCGCCAGGCCGGCCTTGAGGATTTAAAGGAACTTGCCGGCCTACCGGCTAAACAGGCAGAGGTGATATATATCTACTTACATCATAACAACTTAGAAACAAAGAAATAAAATCCAGAGATATTTTTTTAATCCAGGCAATTTCTATCCCTGAAATTCCGGACGATAGTTCTAACGCGGTCAAGTTCGCCCCACCGGATTCAGCCGCTCCTGCCTCTAATCTTATTCCAGCAGCAAAAGTCCGAAGTACTTCACATACTCCCCCTTTTTTTCCAGGAAGCTTACCGTGAAGCCGTTGTTTCGGACGGTCTGGTAGACGTCTATGCCGCAGGCCTCCATGGCGGGCCTAGCTTTATCTGGCATAATGCATGGGCCGTCTTCAGGGCAAATGCCAGGACCACCCCCACCAGGGGCGCATAGGGGGCAAGGGCCTGCACCCATAACGAATGCCTTGTGATAGCCAGCCTGGGTCGCCTTCCTTTCCAGTTCAATTAACATCTCCTTGAACTGACGCCCCGGGGGTTGGCCCTCTATTAGTATGGCACGGCTGTAACACTCCAGTATCTCTCTGGTTTCCTGGTGAGTTGGGGCGAAGGGCGGGCAGGTCTTGCTCTTACCATATTGAGGGCAACCAAAGCGGCACTTCAGTTGCACCCAGGGCTCCACCACCACCGTGGAGACGTCTATGACCTTTGCCTCGGTAGCCCCCAGGTGCTCCGCCTCTTTGCAGAGAATGCTTGCCTTGTCCAGTAGTTTTGAATTTAATTTTCCTCTATTCATAAGAAATTGCCCACCTTACCAAAGAAGTGAAGAAGGATTTGAAATCCCTTTTAATCCCTCTTCTTCAAATGGGGAACAGGGTTTCATTAATTAAACCCCTGCAATGAATCCATTCAAGGGCGGGAGCGGTGTAAATATAGTGCATTGATTCAGGGATAGGTTCAAGGATTAAATTATTAACCCTGCTTCAGCCACTTAGCGGCCTGTTTGGCCCAGTAGGTGAGGATAATATCCGCCCCAGCCCTTTTTATTGAAGTGAGGATCTCCAGGGCTATTTGCCTTTCGTCCAGCCAGCCCTGTTCCGCAGCGGCCTTCACCATAGAGTATTCTCCGCTGACGTTATATGCGGCAATGGGGTAGTCAAAGACGTTTCGTATCGCCTTGATTATGTCAAGATAGGACAGTGCCGGTTTTACCAACACAATGTCCGCCCCTTCCTGGATGTCCATTGCCACCTCTCTTAGAGCCTCCATGGCGTTGGCAGGGTCCATTTGATAGGTGCGGCGGTCACCAAATTTGGGGGGTGACTCTGCGGCCTCCCTGAAAGGGCCATAAAAGGCAGAGGCGTATTTGGCCGAGTAGGCCATTATTGGTATGTCCTGGAAGCCCGCCTCATCCAGGGCCACCCTTATCGCCCCTACCCTGCCGTCCATCATATCGCTTGGCGCCACAATATCCGCCCCGGCCCTGGCGTGTGATAAGGCAGTCTTGGCAAGCAATTCCAGCGTGGTATCGTTATCCACGTACCACTCACCCTTCATATCCTTTTTCACGTGGCCACAGTGCCCGTGGTCAGTGTATTCGCATAAACAAACATCGGTGATGACCAGTATGTCTTTGGATGCCTTGTTTATTGCCCTTAACGCCTCCTGTATTATCCCATCGTCAGCATAGGCCTCGGTAGCCTTTGGGTCTTTCTCCTCTGGTATGCCAAAAAGTATCACGCCCGGTACCCCGAGTTCCTCCAGTTCCTTTACCTCTTCTACCAGTACGTCCACCGACATCTGGTAATTTCCTTTCATGGAGGAAACTTCCTTCTTGACCCCCTTCCCCGTCCTGACGAACAGGGGCATGATAAGGTCACGGACCCCCAGAAAGGTCTCCCTTACGAGTCCCCTTAATTTTTCTGCCTTTCTTAACCTTCTTGGTCTATATTGCGGGAAATGCATAGTCTTTTTGTAATCTCAGCCTTACCCTACACTTTCAAAGCTAGGGTTTCAAGCAGTTAAGTTTGACCAGCCAACTCTACCCTGGCCGATTCTACGGCGTTTCTCAGCAGCATTACCGTTGTTACAGGGCCTACGCCGCCAGGCACAGGGGTTATAAAAGAGGCCACCTCTTTTACCCCTTCAAAGTCCACGTCTCCCACCGTCTTCATCTTTTGTTTGCCATTTTTGCCAATGACTGGATTTCCCTGCGCATCAAACTCAGGTACACGGTTTATCCCCACGTCTATCACTATTGCCCCTGGCTTAACCATATCAGCCTTTAATAATGCGGGCTTCCCAGCTGCCACCACAAGGACGTCCGCCCTCCTGGTATGGAAGTTAATATCCTGCGTCTGGGTGTGACAAACCGTGGGGGTGGCATTGAGGTCTAACATAAGCAGGGACACTGGCTTACCCACAATAGCACTCCTGCCCACTATAACCACCTCCTTACCCCTGGGGTCCACGCCCGTGCTCTTTATCAACTCCACCGATGCCACAGCCGTACACGGGGCAAGCCTTGCCTTTCCGTACACCAGGTGCCCCATATTGGCCAGGTTCATCCCCTCCACATCCTTCTCGGGGGCTATTAAGGACTGTATCTTCTGTGCATTTATGCCCTTGGGCAGCGGCATCTGCTGGATTATTCCGCTCACCTTCGGGTCCTTATTTAAATTATCTATGAAGGTTATCAGGGTTTGTTCAGTGGTGTTCTCAGGGAGGGTATGCAGGGTGTATCTTATACCCACCTCCTCGCAAAGGCGCTCCTGGCTGCGGATATACACCTCCGAAGCCGGGTTCGCCCCCACCTGCACCGCCACAAGGTGCACCTCTTTCCCCTTTTCCTTCAGTGACTCCACCTCTTTTTTCACTTCTTCTTTTATCTGCCTGGCGAGGGCCTCGCCATCAATTAGCTGTGCCGTCATCCCTTTAAATCCTTTTATGTCTAGAGACTTAAGATTTCCTCATTATAAAGACAGTGTTTTATATTTCAAGGACTCTTTTTTCTGGTGAATTTCCAGAAGATTATGGAATGTCTTACAAAAGCCAGCGTTTGTAAGAAATAGTCCCGCTTAAAATACCTTCCGCAGGAGATTGGAAGTTTACTTGTATTTGTAATTTTTTGCCACCTGGGTAGTATCAAATTTAAGGGGAACAACAGGGCTTATATAACCGTGATTGGAGGAAGGTCAATTGGGAATGATAGTGGACCTCTTGTTTGATTTCTCGCAATTAACAATAGCCTGTTTAGTCTTACGATACCTTGTAAAGGCGAAGCACGCCCTGGGGCCAGACTTAATTAACAGGGGTATTTTGTTTCTCTACCTGATAATAGCTATGGAGGTAATAGAAAACACAATAGAGATTGGTGTTTTTGGGGGTAGTTTGGGCGATGAAGATGATATTACCCTGGAGGTGCTCCTGGTAGCCCTGGCGGTCAGTGCAACCTATTACGCTACTAAAGTTAAACGTGTAAAATCTCCAGAGCCCCTCGGGGTGGCCATACTCTGCGTGGTATGGCTTGTTACTGCTTATTCCCTGGAGTCTTTTATAGGCTTAATGCTAGATATGTTCTTCTAACTATTTGAGACCTATGCAAAACACAAGAGAAGATGTCATTCTGAGGTGCCGCAGGCACCGAAGAATCTCTAATCCTCCTGAATCCCCCTTTAGAAAAGGGGGACTAAGGGGGATTTTTTCGCTTTGGCTCAGAAGGACCAGTAACGCCCTGCTGGTTCAGTTATAAGGGAGATTTTTATGGCACGGCGGCCCTTTTGGCAAATTAATTCCCTCTCCCCGGCAGTGGGAGAGTTAGCTCCAACCAGTCCCCTCTCCCCTTTGGGGAGAGGGTCAGGGTGAGGGGAGAAAGAAAAGCAGTGTAGGGACAGGTCTTTAGACCTGTCCTAAAACGAGGACAGGCCCATAGGCGGACCTGCTCCGTCACGACCTGTCCCCGCCTCTCCACGACCAAAGGGAGGAAAAGGGTATAATTCCATACGACACAAACCTTTACTTTTGATTATAAAAGTGTTATTAAAACACTGACTTTCATTGGAAGAGAGATTATTATGCCCCAGGATAAACCACACACCCCCGGCCCCTCCAACCCCATGCGGTTAATTGTTGGAGATGGGATAAAAGAAGTATCCACTGAGGACATAAAGTCCCGCCTCCTCAACGCTGAGCCGGTGCATTTCGTCCAGGAGCAGGAAGAAGCCCGTAGAACCATTGAATCCGTTTGGATTACGGAAGCCTTAAAGAAGGGTGCAAAAAAGATAGATATAAGGAATGCCATCGTAAAGGGTGATTTGGACCTCAGGATAGGTGAGCCAGTCCCCCTTGAAGAAGCCCGCCTTGAACCGGAGATATTGGATTCAGGCGAATCACAAATTCACCCTCCCCCTGCCCCCTCCCCTCAAGGGAGGGGGCGAATTAAGGAGAGACTAAAAGAATTAGGGATTTCAAAGATACACTTGGTCCCCGCCACTATTTCCATACGAGACTCCCAGCTGGAAGGCCGCCTGCTGGCAGGATTTGACCCTGAGAATAAGGTTGCAGTAGTTTTTCAAGAGGGGGTGTCTTTCAGAAAGGCCACGTTCTCTCAGGAGGCGGGTTTCATCATGGCCACGTTCTCTCAGCAGGCGTATTTCTTCGGGGCCACGTTCTCTGGGGGGGCGTATTTCTTCCGGGCCACGTTCTCTAAGCAGGCAAGATTTGAACTGACCGCTTTCAAAGGTGGAACAAGCTTTACCAATGCAGAATTTTCGGGATTTACCTTCTTCTTCAAGAATTCAAAAGAGACCCCTGTAAGACTTAAAGAGCTACCCGAAGGGATTGAATTCCCTAGAGACATTAAGTATGACGAGGACGTGGAGTTATTGACTTTTAAGGGCGTTATGACTGCGGAGGAAAAGGAGAAATTACTGAACTTATCACAGGACGGGCCCTATCAAGCTGCCATAAACGAACTTTTTAAAGGCTCACAGGTGCAAACCCTGGGCAAGCCTTGCACCTTCTGGCACGCCCGCTTCCTGGGAGAGGTCAGGTTCCAGGAGGTGGACCTCTCCCAGTGCTCCTTCCTCCACGCCAACATAGATAAGGTGGACTTCAGGTACTGCGAGTTCGGGGATAATAGAGAATTCCTTAAAAATACCCGTTTGTCAAGACGTCTGGGAAGGATTGGGTTACTGCAAGGATTGGTTAACTGGGTACGCTTAAGGCCAACGCTCCTGAAGGACGAGGTTGATGCCGACAAAAAGGTGAGGGAGAAACCCGGGGACCAGAAACTCAGGGAAGAAAGATACGAGCCTGTGCGGAGACTATATCTGGAGCTAAAGAAGAACTTTGAGGATAAGAAGGACCACAACATGGCGGGTGAGTTCCACTACGGGGAGATGCAATGCAGGCGGAAGAAACTCAGTAGTCGGTGGTGGCGCAATATCCTCTCACTGGAGAGCCTTTACTACTGGAGCAGTGGCTACGGGGAGAGGCCGCTGAGGGCGTTTATTTGTTTATTTGCCCTGGCTTTTATTTTGTTTCCTTTCCTTTACGCTATTTCAGAAAATGGCTGGCCGTGGAATTGGGATTGTCTACGGAACACTTTTTTGGCTCGTTTCTGGGATAGCGTGGGGGTAATTACTTTCAGGAGGATAGTAACGCCTGAAGAGTCCACCACCCAGTGGGGCAAGTTCGTATTGTTGGGGGAGTTTATATTTGTCCCAACGCAGTTTGCCCTCTTTGCCCTTGCCCTGAGGCGAAAGGTGCAGAGGTAAGATAGAAAAACTCCGCTTATCTGTCATTCCTTCGTTCCTCTCAGGACGGAGTCTGAGGGAGCCGAAGCCCTGAGCCAAAGGCGAAGGGGCAGCGACCGAAGAATCTCTAATCCTCCTAAATCCCCCTTTAAAAAAGGGGACTAAGGGGGATTTTTTCGCTTCGCTCAGAATGACTGCATTTGATAAATTGACTTTTGCAGAGGTCTCAATTACGGATTACAAACCCGAAACAAGTTCGGGGTGAGAGAACAATACTCTTTCATAGACCGCAAATGGTGTGTTGCAGGCATCTTACAAAGCTATAGAAAACCCCCTCACCTCAATCCTCTCCCCGATGGGGAGAGGAAGTAGAGGGGTAAATGATGTGTTGAGAGCTCTGAAAAACTCTACGAATGCCTCCTATTTTTCCCCTCCCTTGAGGGGAGGGGGCAGGGGGAGGGTGAACGTAAAGTACATCTAAACCTCTTTGATGTGGGTAGATGTGTGACAAGTTTAAACAATCACCCCCTCCCTACCCTCCCCCCTTCCTTCGGCTTCGCTCAGGACAGGCAAAGGGGAGGGATTGAAGGAGTAAAGCCCGCAGATGGGACTTTTGCAGAGCTCTCTGAATAATATTGAGGGGGTTTATACAGTAATTAAGCAGGCTATAGAAGAAAGGAAATCCCCCTCACCTCAATCCTCTCCCCGAAGGGGAGAGGAGATAGGAGCGTAGGGGCGAACGGCTGTTCGCCCCTACAAATACCCAAAATTCCAGCCTTCAGTAATCCCCCAAACTCCCCCTTTGATAAAGGGGGGCGGGGGGGATTTGAGCCCCCCTTTATCCACCTTTTCCAAAGAGGGAAGAAAAGAATAAACATCTCAGCCTTAAGTGAAGAATCTGACGCTCCCCTCTTTTGGGGGGACACACATAAAAGCAAGCTTCTGTAAGGCACCGTTACAGGCCGGTTTCAGGCGCTAGAGGTGTAGGCCCTGGGGTCGGTGGCCTGGATGATGGCGCTGACGGAGCGCTGGTTGAAGCCTTTGAAGCCCTCCCTGCGTTCTATATTCTCAAGGTGGCTGCCGATGGCGCCCTGGGTGGAGAATTTTTGGAACTGTTCCTGGTTTATGCTGCCGGAGCTAAGCAGTTGCTGGGGCAGGTTGGGTCTGACTTTCCACTGCTCTCCCTGGGTGAAGGCCTGGCGGAGGAAGGGGAAGTCAGAGAAGGGGGTCATGGTGGGTATGCCTTCTCTGGCGAGGTCGCTTCGTAAGGGGTCAAAATCAGACCGTACGGCCATGTGGTGCATACCCGCCTGAAAGAAGCTTTCGCCATGTAGCGCCACCCACAGGCCAACTGTGCCTAGCTGTTTTTTTAGTGGCAGGGGTTGGTGGGCAAAGTCTTCTGAGGGGGATGACCCTGCCACTTCCTCCGGGCTGAGGTCTAGGTCTGCAAAGACGCTCAGGCTGAGGAGGTGATTTTCCATGACCTGCGCCCCCCAGCCTGCCTCTTGCCCTGCATAGAACTGCTCTCTGCAATGAAAACCCAGGTCTTCCAGGGTTCGCACAAGGTCTGCCAGATGCTTTCTGGAGCAGCGGAAGGTATGGTGGTCATGGTTGGCCCAGCCAAGCCCCAGAGAATCTTGCCGTCCCTTCTGGATTTGGCCCGCCTTATTCCTCTCCTGCCAGTACTTGCGTTCCTGTTCAAAAAAGAGGTGGGCTGTAAGGTCCCTGCCGATTCTGGCGGATATATCCTGGAGGATTGCCCCTGTCCTCTTGAAGCCCTCAGCGGTATCCTCGTAATGGCGGGGCCTTGTTTGCAAGATTTCCTCAGCCCTTGCGTACTCCCGGTAATATTCAGGGGAAGGAGTCTCGTGAATATAGCCACGGTATGCCCTGCGTTCCACTGCCAGGAATTTTAATCCTTCTTCCTCAGAGATTAGTAGTTCCCTGTAACGGCTCTTGGGCGCACCTTGCACCAGCTGGCCAATTCCAAAGGCTGCCTTGAAACCTGTTACGGAGTCCACCTTCAGGGCTAGCTCCAGGATGGGCCTACTGGACTTACCCTCTTGCAGCACTAAGTTGGGAAATACCGCCTCTGGGTGCCAGAGGGATAGTCTGTTTGGGGGTGATTCTGCCAGTGGGTCATGGACGAAACCTAACTCGGCGAGCCTGGCCCGGGTAGAGATGGAATCGGGGAGCACTAGGTGGTCCACCCAGTCTATGAATTTGGTGCTGGTCAGTTCCTTTATCTTTTTTTCTAGCCTGGAGGCCCACTGATGCGCCCCAAGGAAGGCACCAATAACTTCCAGTAGATAAGCCTCTGCTTCAGGGTATCTCTTCCAGTCAAATCTGGGGTTCATATTTTAAGTGGAATCACCTTTTAAAGAGTTATAAGCTCTGAGCTAGCGAGCTGTGGGAGGGGTGATTCACCCACCCTACCCCTCCCCCGTTAAGTGGGGAGAGGAAACAACTTTCTAAATTTTGCCTATATAAGTGGTGCGTGCTTTTTCAGTGGACTTTGGCGAACCTCATGTCCTAACTTCTGTCCTGAACTCAGCATAACCTATCTTTTATCCTCCCTGCCAGTGTCGGTCTTGCTACTAGTTTCTTCATCCTTATTGCAGTGATGCCGTCTCTATAATATTTAGGAATCCTGTCAAACTCCATGAATCCATTTTTTATATAAAATTTCTGTGCCGGGACGTTAAGTACAGAAACTTCCAGGACAATATAGTAGATGCCCTTTTCCATGCACTCTTCCTCTAGCCACTTGAGTAATGAGGTAGCGATGCCTCTGAGTCTATATTCTTTGCTGATGCAGAAGGTGTATATCCTCATGGTCTGAGAACCTTTGCGTCCCAGTCCTATAACGTAGCCTATTATCTTGTTGTTTGAACAGGCCGCCAGGGATATGGCATTGGGGGATTGCAGGAGATAGCGTATCTGCCTCCTTCCGAAGGCATTCTCCTGGAAGTTCTCTATCTCCATTTCTTCCAATCGGGAGACGTCTTCGGGAGAGGTCCTCCGATATACTATAGGCTCTGACATCTATCTGGTGTGGATGAGTTCTTTAATAGACTCTGAAAGACGGTCCAACCTGAGGGGTTTGAAGAACACGGTATCCACGCCGGTCTTTTTTATCTCCTCCTGGGTGACTTCGCGTGCCCTGCTGGCCACCATAATAATAGGAACGCTACGGCCTCTTTCCAGGCTGAAGGTTTTTATGGTCTTTGCCACCTCCATACCCGAGAGATAGGGCATCTCCAGGGCGCATAGCACCAGATCATAAGAACCCTTCTTGAAAAGACTCAGGCCCTCAATCCCGTCCGGAGCGGCCGTAACTGTGTAACCCACATACCTGAGGAAACTGGTATAGATGGTACGATGTGTCTCCTCATAGTCTATCAAAAGGATGTTTCCCTTGATAACCTTCTCTGAATTTACCATGGTACGACTCCTCCTGCCTTTTTCCCTTCATTTTTCTTTCCAAGACCCCTTTCCCAACTCCCCAGGTGGGGCTGCTGCTATCCTTTTCTTCCCACAGAGGCTCCTCCTCTTCTAGTATATCCATTTCCTCGTAGTCTTCTGATTCCGTTGCGGTGTCGGCACTTTGGGCTTCTTGTCCTGCCAGGACCCCGCCATCCTTCTTTTCCTGTGAGTCATCCCCTGCGATTACCAGCCCTACTGGGAGTAGGAAAAAAACTGCTAAAATTAGGAATTTTTTTAATTTTAACATCTTAAAAATGCAATTTAAATGCTAATTTTAATAAAAAACAGCGCGAAAATGTACTATTTAAATCTGATTTTATTACTTTTTTGAGCCCAGTCAATCCCTTTAATTCTGGCCTTCATACACAAGTTGGGGCGGAGATACAAGTTCTTTATTTCAGGAATCTTAGGGCGCACGGAGTGATTCCTGAGCAAGTCCACCCCTGGTGCCCTTTTAGCCCTGTATTGCGGTCAGTGGCCTCCAGAGCCATAACTTAGTTTTGCATCTTGACATATCTTAAGGTTTAATATATTAGTGTATTGTTTTACATGGAAAAGATTTCTGGGACACTTCATTTGCCACCACTGAGTCTTCCTCAGTATAACTTCCGCTTGAAGGCCAAGGAGTTTAATAAGAGCGGGGAGGACTTCGTTATATGGTTCCTTGAGGGGGTATTAAAGAATAACCCTAACTA
The DNA here is from genome assembly GCA_051388875.1 of Candidatus Brocadiia bacterium JP1. GTDB lineage: Bacteria > Planctomycetota > Brocadiia > Brocadiales > Bathyanammoxibiaceae > JBMFFR01. Next base: position 303,649 of record JBMFFR010000004.1, read on the forward strand.
CGTAGATTGCTTAATGTATCTGGGAAATCTCTACACAGCCACGGGAAGATACAAAGAGGGGCTTGCGGTAGACCAGAGGCTGGTGAAGTTGAGGCCTAAAGACCCTATAAGCCATTATAATTTAGCCTGTAGTTTTTCACTCCTGGGTGAAATTGATGCCGCCTTTAGGTCCCTGGAGAGGGCTGTATTACTTGGCTATAAAGACCTCGCACACCTCCAAAAGGATAGAGACCTGGAAAATCTCCGAAAAGACGCACGCTACGACGAGATTGTTGAAAAGATAAAGAACAATATTAAATCCTCTCCGTAGTAACCCAGGGGCTATTTATCCGCCAAAGGCGGACTCGCCAAGTTTCTTCCTTATAATGGTACCCTAAATTTCATGACGTGACCTGTGGCTATTTTTTTACTTGCTAGCAACCCACGTTTTGTAAGCTAAGACCATGCCTTCCAGCGTTAGGGTGGGGATTACCTCATGAAACAGGTCTACGTCACTGGCGAAGAATTCGGAATCACCCCCGGTAGCGATTACTTTGGGTCCCTTTGCACCTGGTTCTGCGATGTGCCGTGTCATCTCTTTTTTCACCCCGTCTATTAGATTTCTTACCATGCCCACAGTCCCCCAGTATAGACCTGAGGTTAATGCCTCCTGGGTGTCTTGTCCTATATAGCGGTAGGGTCTTGTTGGGGTGATTTCGGGTAGTAATGCTGTGCGGAGATGGAGGGCCTTCGCGGAGGATTCCAGTCCTGGGGCTATGACTCCGCCGAGGAATTCCCCTTTTTCAGAGACGGCATCCACGGTAACGGCTGTGCCCATATCCACCACAATGGTGGCCCCCTTAGTCTTGTCGTAGGCGGCCAGGGCGTTTAGTAGCCTGTCAACGCCCACCTTGTCAGGCTCTTTAACAAGGGTAGGGAGGGGGATTTTAATATCCTCCTGGAGCTTCAAGGGTTTCCTGGGGTAGTCCTCTTCTAACCATTTACATATAGCTTCTTCTGCCTTTGGGTTAACGGAGGCAATGAGTATCTCCGAAATCATTGGCAGATAGGATTTAATAGGTATCTCCTCAAGGTTCATCTCTTCGGTCCTAACGGTCTTGTGGTACAGGAGGGGCGTGGGTTGCCATGCTGCCACCCCATGCTGGAAGGCGCCGAGGTGCACGTTGGTGTTTCCTATATCTATTGCTACTAATATGGATTGAAAGGTAAACATTGCTGATTTAATCTCCTGATTTTGGTCGGGGTATCAATCTATATCCTTCCGGAAATGGGTATAAATCTTTATCTCACCCCTGGCAATCTTCTGTTCAAATTTCTTTCTTAACCAGATTTTAAGAGCCTTGCGGGTAAAGGGCAATAGTATCATAATCCCAAGACAATCAGTTAACAAGCCAGGGGTGATGAGCAGCGCCCCAGCAAGCAGGATCAAGACGCCATCAAAGAGGGCCTCTGCCGGGAGGATACCCTGCTCCAGTTCGCTGAGGAGACGGCGGAGGAGGGCCAGCCCCTGCCTCTTGGCCAGTAGTGCACCAAGGAACCCTGTGCCAAAAACCACCCCCAGGGTGGGCCAGAGCCCTATGGCCTGCCCTAGCCTTAAAAGCAGATAAAATTCAACTATAGGTACAATAGTAAAAATCAGAAAGAGTTTAAAGAACATAATGCTTTGCTTCCGCCCTAGTCATCTTGGGCTGTATCCCGAATCTGCTTTTACCGACGCGGGGATGTTTAAGGACTTGAGTCTCCTTCTATACCATAAAAACCCTGTAAAGGAGGCCCCTGCGGTATCCGCGACCCAGTCTAGGATTTCCGGAATCCTGTTGGGCACGAAGTGCTGGTGTATCTCATCACTCGCCCCATACAAAGAAGAGATGATTATAGAAAAAAGTGCAGCCCTCTTAATGAGGCTTGCAGATTGGTCTGGCCTGGCTTGGGCCCAGCACAGAAGGTAACAGAGTATTGAGTATTCAAAGAAGTGGATTACTTTATCAATGTTGGATACGGGTATTAATATGGGAGGTGGAATAGAGGAGGCAATGAAGATTAAGCCTGCATAAGCAACGGCTGGAAGCCACCTAGACCAAGAAGGAAAATTTGAGGGTTTCACCTGGATTATTTTGTACCGCTATTAAATTCAACAAGTCTTTCCCAATTTATAGACCCATCTCCATTACAGAAGTCCTTTATAAACTCTGCGGTAAACCGATTGATGGCATGTTCCCATGCCTTTTTATAAATAACCCTATGCCTAGAGGGTTCATCCTTCATCAATCGGACTAAGTTCAGGTAGAAATCAGCGTCACCTGTAACTTCTGTCCAGAATGCCTGCCCTGACCTGTCTCTATAAATTTTTGTTTTGGATGGTTCAGTTTTTGTCTTTCCATAGCAATGACCAAGTAATGCATCAAATTGTTTATGGAGCTTAAGAAGCCGGCTCCTCAGGGCGTTAAAATTGTCGTTCTGCCTTTTCTTTTGCTGGGAATTATATATATTTGGTCCTGATTTTACGGAGATGGCAAGGTATTTATTTTCTGTTTCAATTGCGATGTCCACCCCTTCGCTTGGCGAGACGGTTCCGCCGGAGGCCATCTTTGCTATGGGTTCAAAGAAGGCATCCCCAAAAATGGTTTCATCGGAGGCAATCATATAAGCAGCAAGAATCTCCTCTACAATCTCTGATGCCTTTTCAGTTCCAATCGCCTTGTATAAGTAAGGGTTTTTTCGCTTTAAATAATCCTTTAACTTAAGCGCTTCCAACTTCTGCAATCTTCTATCATAAAAATCCCGCAAACACCTTGCTATTAGCTTCTCTAGCTCCTTTGTCTCCATTAATTACCTTTTATATTCAATCCACAAAGTAGAGCCATATTTTTCATTTAATGCCTTTTCTGCCAACTCACAATATTCCTCTTTTATTTCAATACCGATGTATTGTCTATTTAATTCTCTACAAGCTAATGCTGTAGTTCCAGAACCCATAAAAGGGTCCAGAACTACATCCCTTTCGTCTGTAAAAAGCCTTATAAACCACTTAGGTAATGCAATTGGAAAGGCCGCACTATGATTTTTATTTGAGCATTCAGTAGCTAAGTGCAGAACATTCGTTGGATATACTATTTGTCTTCCCAGCCAGTTTGAGACGTTTTTACCAAACCCGCTTAGAGATTTTGATTCATCCCGTATTTGGTCCGTCTGGCTCAATCTACTTAATCTCTTTTCAGCCCAATTGCCTACAGGTACCATTACCCGTTCTTGGTACATTTTAAACTTTGTCTGTTTGGTGAAATGCAGACACCTTTCCCATGCGTCCCTGAAACGATTAGGCCACTTACCCGGGTAACAATTTTTTTTACACCAGATATACTCTTCTGTCCACAACCACCCCTGTTTCCTCATCTCAAGTATCAGTTCTATCACATAGGTGTGTCTTTCCCCCTTTACAGCCCTTTCTTTTATATTCAGGACAAAAGAACCCTCTGGTTTTAATATCCTTTTTAATTCTTTGCTAATTGGAAGAAACCATTCACCATATTTGTCAGGGTGAACACCGCCGTAACTTTTCTTTCTGCAATCTACATAGGGGGGTGATGTTACAATTAGGTCAATACGGTCGTCGGGGATGGTGGGTAAAACTTCTATCACATTTCCACAGATTATTCTGTTGGTTTGGAATTTCATGACAATATTTTAACAGACCGAGTCCTTAAAGGCTATACACTGGAGAAAACCCCCTTTAGGTCATCGTTCCCCCTCCGGTTTTTCCTGGAAAAATTTTAGCCAGTATTTTATATCGTGCTCAGAGAGCTCTTGATACTTGCCGGTGGGTTCTTTAGTGGGGGAAAATTTTTCCCTTTTCAAGGTACGCCTGATTTTCTTGTAAAAATCTTCTGGGGGATTGGTGTGGCAGCCGAGCCTGCTTGCGGCCCTCTTGACGGCATTATCCGAGCTGACCACAGTAATCTCTTTGGGATTAGGGAATAGCTGAATCAGGGAGATTATGTCCTCATCGGCCGTGGTGGTTTTTGAAAAAACTACCTTGATTCCCTGAAAGTACTGCTCGGTTTGGGTGGACAGGGGAAAGTCTTGCTGCTCCCTTCCATCAAAGACTACTGTAAAATCTTGTCCCGTAAGGAGTTTGTAACTGGCGAGCAGGGAGAGGAGTTGAGTCCTTCCCCTCTCCAGACCAAAGCTCTCTACTGCCTCTTCAAGCCGCGTGATTTTGAAGATGAAGTTGTAACCGTCAATAATGTTAAGCATGTGGTTTACCAGCCATCAGTAGTATAACGTAAGGGCAAATAACTTGGAAATATCTTTTATTATTTCCTCTAGTTTCAATGTCTAAAGGTATTCTTTTTTTGTCTTTCGCTCGTTTTTTTATACCTTATCAATATCCTCAATTGCCCCCTCTCTCATGACTACCTTGCCACCCATGATGGTAAGTACCGCCTTACCTTTTAAACGCCAGCCGTCAAAGGGACAGTTACGGCCGAGGGAGTGAAAGCAGGTGCTATCTACCGTCCATTCCTTGTTCAGGTCTATCACAGTTATATCAGCTGGACTTCCCACAGCTAAGTTACCATGAGACAAATTAAAAATTTTAGCAGGATTGGTGGACAAGAGCATCACTGCCTGCTTGAGCGGGATTAAGCCAGTATGGACTAGCTTAGTAAGTACCACACCCAGTGTAGTCTCAAGCCCAACCAAACCGGGAGCGCCAGCCCGCTTGTCTTCCCAAGTATGGGGGGCATGGTCAGAGGCAATGGCATGGATTACACCTTCCTTAATGGCCTTTTGTAGTGCGGCGCAATCCTCTTTCTTTCTAAGGGGCGGATTGACGGTGAGGGGGAGTCCCCTAGGCCCTTCGCACCCCTGGTCAAGGAAGAGGTGATGGGGGGTGACCTCGCAGGTAACCCTTACTTGCTCAGTAATCGCCCTCCTGATTATCTCTATAGACTCACGCAGGCTGACATGTGATATGTGCAGGCTTGCCCCTGTCTCTCTGGCTAAACGCAAGTCCCGTTCAATAAAATTGGACTCATTATAGAAAGGGTCTCCAGGCTGAAAGCCAAGCCTTTTGGGACTCCTGGCCAGGGAGAAGCCAGAGTCCTCACAGTGGAGGCTCAAAGGTATCTTATAATATGAGGCCGTACGGCAGGCCTCCCTCATTAGTTCCTCTTCTACGATTGGGTTACCATCCTCTGAGAGGGCAACCATGAGTGGGTGTCTCTTTAGTGACTCAAAGTCCGTCAGTGCCTCCCCTTCCCTGTTACGGGTTATGGATGCCTTTGCACAGACCCTGCATAGAGCCTCCCGATTAACCTTTTCTTTGAGGGACTCAAGCCTATCATAAGAATCTATGGGGGGTTTGGTATTGGGTTCGCAAATAACCGTAGTAAAGCCCCCCGCAACGGCTGCTCTTGTGCCGGTGGCTACGGTCTCTTTTTGGCTCTCCTCAAAGTCCCTTAGATGCACATGGCAGTCAATTAGACCTGGGACTACAAACTTGTCTCTCACGTCTATTATTTCTTCTTCTACCTCAGGAGTAATATCTGGGGCGATTAGCGCTATACGGCCTTCCCGCACTAGTAAATCTAAGACTGAATCCAGCCCTGTGGCTGGGTCTATCACGTGGCCATTTTTTAGTAACAAGGGTCTTGGCTCGGATACGGTCATATTGTTGAAAAAAGTAGCTACCGGTAAACTCGCCTACGGCGAGGATACCACGCTATTCTATAACAACAGGATAGGTGCTGACAAATTATAAAAAGTGGTTTTGTATTGTTTTTGTATGCAAAAGGCAGTAGGTTAGATTTTATATTTTAGGCGGAATGGTTTCGTCCAATTTAGTGGTGTACTGAGTGGGTTTTATGTTAAATTTTTTGCCCGGGGATACCTCGGGAGGAGGTGTAATGATGAGTAAGGGTATAGGCATTTTAGTGGTGTTTTTGCTCACTTTGGCTATTGGAGTAGCTTCTCAGGTGCAGGCAAGGACCTTACAGGAAGAGATGCAACTGAAGATGCTGCATATGCAGGATATACTCTCGGGGATTGCTATGGAGGACTATGCACGCGTAGAGAAGGGTGCAGATGGATTGCTGAATGTGTGTGAAGCAGTGGGATGGACGGAAGAAAAGGCTAAGGGGAAGTTTAAGACCCATGATGTTGAATTTCACGAGGTTGCTGGCGAACTGCTTGCCCTTGCACAGGCTAAGAACCTGGAGGGCGTACATTATAAGTACATAGAGATGACCACCATCTGCATGAATTGCCATACCCATGTAAGGGACATAGAGAAGGGAGAGAAGTATAAAGAGGCCCACAAGTACGAACCCATAAAAGAGGGTAAGCACATCCACTCCAGGTAAGTGATTAGAACTAAGGTGGAGTTGCAAGGCCCAAGGGCCATATCTTAATTTGTCATTTTGATTTTTAGGTTTGAGTTTTGATGTATAGGGGGAGGGAGTGTTTTATACTTTCCCTCCCCCCTGATGTATGGCAAAAGCAGGTTCAACAATTCTTGTGGCCAAAAAGGGGGTTAGAGACAAGTGCAATATTTATAATTACTTAGAGACAATAAAATTTTTTCATCGGCTCAAGTTGTGTCCCCAGTTCAAAGCAAACGAAAAAATCACTCCACTTGACATTTCTATTATTTCTGATAAATTTTAGCCACTTGCGGCGGCAGAGGCTTAGTATAGGGCCATTGCTCCATAGGCAGTTCATAAAAACCATGGGTCTAGTTACCTAAGCCCAGTTCCAATCTCAGGATAGGAGGAGAGATGGTAGAGAGGAAGGAGAATTGGCGGGATATGTATTATGCCTTTTGGAGTGCCTTTGATTTCAAGAGGGTGTTCCTTGGGCTGCTAGGGATGACTATGACGTATCTCTGGATATCTCTGATCCTCTGGGTATTTTCCACAGTAGGTTTCATCAAAATGGGACCTAGTGCGTTATTGGTGACCTTTCTACAGCCTCCTACCGTGGCTGGTAGCCAGTTATTAAATGCCCTTGTTGCTGCTTTCGCCTCCGAGAGTTGGAAGGTTTATCTACCTCTTGCCCTGATACTTTTTGGACTGCTTGCGATATGGTCATGGGCTGGAGGGGCTATTACCAGGATAGCCTCTCTTGATTATGCGAGGGATGAATCAATTGGGTTGGTGGATGCTCTCAGGTATTCTGGCAAGAAGTTTTGGTCATACTACTGGGCGCCGGTTGCCCCCATACTGGGTGCCTTGTTCTTTGTGTTACTTAATACGCTTGCCGGTGTGGTGGCTAAGATAAAATTTATGGAATTGCTTCTTATCCTGGGCTTTCCCGTGATAATACTGTTCAGTTTACTAATACTGTTTGTGGTGGTAGTGGGTGTGATTGGCTGCTGGCTCATGATTCCGACCATAAGTGCTGACGGTTCAGACGCCTTTGACTCAATGAGTCGGGCTTATTCTTATGTGTTATCCCAGTCTAGCAAATATTTTATGAACCTGGCTGTGGCCGTAGCCTTTGGAACGGCAGCTATAGCGCTCGCTTCTATTACTACTAGCCTGCTTATCCATACTGCTTTTAATACGGTTGAATTGGGCATGGGGGAGAAGTTTCAGGTTATAGCAGGCGCAATAAATGGGGTGATACAGCCTGCGGGGCTAGCTGCCAGCTATAGCATACCCATGCAAATAAGAATGGCTTTTTCTGGTTTACCCTCAACTGCAATGGCTATAACCGTTGCAGGACTCTTGGGTTATTTGCTACTTTTGAAGCTAGTGGTTTGGTCAGTAGCGGCCGCCTATGTAGGCTCTGCCCAGACTGTGCTATACCTCCTCATGAGGAAAGAAGTGGATGGTACAGAGATAGCTGATATTTATGTGGAGGAAATAGTGCCTGCCATACCTTTATCTCCTACCCGAGAACCGGTAAAGGCTGAGAGGTAGATAAAGTCTAGGAAAAACAGCAATCTGGATGCAGAATACAAAATTCAGGATTTTGTCTTCTGAATTTTATTTTTTCTTGGGGGTCTGATTCTAGATTGTAAATTTTGAGTGCTGTCTTATAACTCTGGTGGCGGACCACTCGGGTTATTGCTCTTTAGACTTTACTTCAAGCAGTTTTTGCTTCAATTGTATCAGGCGACCTGAACCTGCCTTATCCAACCATACCCCCTCAGCAGTTATCGCAGACACACGCTCCCCTGTTTCTTTAACAAGCTCGCCGATACTATAGAGAGTATCATTGATAATGGCCACCCTCTGGCCTTCACTTATGAGGATTGAGGTGAGCGTAAGTGGGACTTCGGGTTCCAGCGTCTTTGGTTTTTCTTCCACAGTGGGCTTTTCCTGGATTGGTGGTGGTTTTAGCTCCCCTACGGTAAGGAAAGGCTCTCTGCCCCACTGACCCGTGGCTAATCGTCTTTCCAGCCAGGTGGTATCCACTTGGATTGGTTCAAATTTTATGGGGGGAGGCATCCCTGTATCTCCCTCCTTTTTAGTAGAAGCAGGTTTGGCAGGGTCTTTTTGCTGGGGTTGTAGTAGCGGCATGGTGGCAGTCTGCCTTTGGACAGAGCCGGTTCTAAAGTAGCGATAATTAACTATACCGGCAATAATTAGCAGGAGGAAAAGTGCGCCCAGGAGAACATACGTCCTCTTGTTCATGAGATTTTAACCCAGGGGTCTTTAAGCACTTTTTGGTTACTAAGGTCGTTTTGACCAAACGACCTTATGGCAAAAAAGTATATCGTCTCTAGGTACTACTATAGGCTCGTAGGCTGTAACGTTGTGAGCCTTAAGGATTACCATTGAGGAATTAGTAAAGGCTATTTCTTTAATATAGACTTTACTAGTACTATGCAGGCGACAGATGACGATATCCCCCGTCTTTACCTTCTCGCATGGACAAACTATGACTTTGGTTCCCTTTGGGTAACCTGGCAACATACTATTGCCGGTTACGACTAACCCATAAGCATGCTCATCTTTGACATCTGGTAGCCTCTCAAGGGGTTCATCAATTGAACCACCCACGGGTAGGCCGGCATCGTCATAGGCAATTTCAGTCTCACCAGCGGCCACATAACCCACTACTGGAATCTGTGGTAGCAGCATGGCTATACCGGTAGGCTTGGTAGGACGGTGAGACCTAGTTTCGCCAGAGTGGATATGGGTATTACCGGTGATGGGAGCCACGCGGTCCTCCAGGCGAGGGGGGAAATCTTTTGTCTCGTCCAACAGGTATTCCACCTTTACACCGTAAGCCCTGGCAAGGCTAAGGGCAACCTCCCCGGTTAACTTCTTCAGATCCTCCTTCTCATAGTTTCTGTAACTGGAGATAGGTATGCCTGCCGTCCTGGCTGCGTTGGATTTAGTCCACCCCTTTTCTGCCCTCAACAATCTAAGTTTTACACCAACCTTCATAATTATATGGCTAAATATGGCAAATTTCGCAATATTTTACTTGACATTTTGGCAAACTATGCTATAATTAACTATAAATACAGTAATTGGCAAATTCAAATGGCAAATATAAGCGTATAATACACTTTTAAATGTTACTTTACTCCATTTTCTGTAAATAGTCAATAGCAAAAGCCAAAAGCAATAGATTTGTGTTGCTTTTGCATGTGTGGTGTGAGGGGAAGGGAGATGGACTACCTGAGACTAAAAAATATTCTGATGCACAAACCAACTGAGGAACTTTACACCTTGAGAGGGGAGCAGTATGCCTCCAAAGAGGCACTCGTTGAGGATATTCTTTCAAACGATGATGGTAGTCTAGAGGAGATAGTAGAATTAGAGACAAGTCTTTTGTATCTATTTATGGGGAGGAAGAGGAGATGACGCGCTTTCTAAAACTGAGGGATATATGTGAGCTATTTGGTGTCAGCCGCTATACCATAAGGAATTGGGTGGAGAGGGGGCAGTTTCCCGCCCCGGTCAAGTATGGCCTTCACCTGCGCTGGCCAGAGGAAGATATTAGAGCCCTCGTGGATAGACTAAAGAGGAATAGGTGGAAGGAGGATCTGGAATAGACTTTTGATAAATCCTCCAGTTTCCGTCAGTATTTCTTTGCCTTGGGTAGGCCGAGGTCAAGCCAGTGTCTTAACACCTCCACCACACCGTCAGTGTAGTGGATTTCTATTTTTATCTCGTATTCCTCCCAACCCTCTCCGGTGAGGGCAAATTGCTCCTCTCTATTGGTACGCTCGGTTTCTGGTTGATTGGTGGTGGGAGGGAGTTTGTAGACAACACGGTCTATAAGGGAGAGGGTTTTTTCCTGGGCTTCAAGCCATATTCGCCAGAGATACCTACCACCGCCTACCGGCTGAGAGACGTTTCTGGGTATAATCCCGCCGAGGGTTTTTAATTCTTTTTGGGCTTGGGGTTCGGTTTCCATAGCCACTCTTTGCCTGCTTCCTAATGCCTCTAGCGGTTCTTGGGTCACAGTGGGTGGTTTTGGTAACTTGGCAAGGTAAAGGAGGAGTTCTTTTTCAACACTTTTGTCTTTAATGTTATCTGAAATTTTCCATAGAGTGGTTGCGATGTCTCTTTGCGCCCGGAGGTAAGATTCTTGTTCCAGGGCTTTGAACAGGGGTTTGATTGCTTTTCTTCCCAGGCTTACTAAACCTTGCTGGGCCAGGTCGCGAGCTTCGGGGTCTGGGTCTTTGAGTGCCCCAAGTAGCGGTGGTATTACTTCTTTTACACCATCTCTGGCCATAACCCTCCACACACGCACAATGTTTTTCCCTGTCCGAGTGGACCTATACCTATCATAGGCATCCTGTAGCATAGGTATTGCCTTCTTTTCATACCTGCTTAGAGCCACCACCGCATAGCGTTCTTCCTCGCGCTTCTCTGATTGGTCTAACTGGGTGATGAGTTTCTCTATCTTGTCTGTTTCTTGTTTCTTAAGATTGTCCCAATAAGGCACCAGAAAGGTTACAATGGCAATAATACTACCGAGGAAACCTGCATATACTCCCACATAACCTGCACTCAGTGGTACGGGAACCTTACGTTCCTTCTTGAGGCTATGGATCTCAGTCCTTAGCTTCTCCAGTTCAAGCTCTTTTAGTTGTTTTTCAAGGTCGTCTGGCATGATTTCATCTCACACGATAGCGCACTTCAGGGTCAATGGCTAGTGCCTTGTCGTAACAGACAGAAGCCTCCTTATATCTGCCCAGTTTGCTCAAGACCAGGCTCTTACTATACCATGCCTGGGCAGAATCAGGGTCTATAATCAGTGCCTTGTCAAAGCAGGCTATAGCATCCTCCTGTTTACCCAATCTGTCAAGGGCAATACCTTTATTATTCCATGCCTCGGCAAGTTTTGGTTCAAGCTTCAACGCCTCATCAAAGTTGGAGACGGCCTCTTCATATTTGCTCAGTTTGCTTAAGGCTTGGCCCTTATTATACCACGCCTGGGCATACTTGGGGTTTATCCTCAGTACATTGTCATAGCTAGCAATGGCCTCTTGCTGTTTACCCAGTTTGTCAAAGGCCAGACCCCTGTTGTTCCACGCCTCGGCCAACCACGGTAGAATCTCCAGGGCCTTGTCAAAGTTGGAAATAGCCTCGTCGTACCTGCCTAATTTGTTTAAGGCCATTCCTATACTATACCATGCATGGGCGAACTTTGGTTCAATCCGCGTTGCCCTGTCAAAGCAAGTTATGGCCTCCTCTTGTTTATCCAATTTGTATAATACTATCCCGTTATTGTACCAGGCCAGAGCGTACCCGGGGTCAATATCCAGTGCCTTAGCATAGCACGAGAGCGCCTCCTGGTACTTGCCTAATATATCAAGTACTGCGCCCTTAGCAGTCCAGGCCATGGCAAACTTGGGGTCAATTTCCAGTGCATGGTCATAGCTAGAAATGGCCTCCCAGTACTTGCCCTGCTTATCTAGGACTGCCCCCTTGTTATACCATGCCTTGCTGTACTTGGGGTCAATCTTCAGTGCCTTCTCTAGGCAAGAAAGGGCCTCTTTGTACTGAGCCAGATTAAAAAGAGCCACACCCTTACCGTGCCATGCCCGGCTGTATTTAGGGTTGATCTCAAGTGCTTTGTCAAAGTAGGCAATGGCCTCCTCGTGTTTACCTGATTCTAAGAGAGAGACGCCTTTCCTGTTCCATGCACTTGGGTCCTTGTGCACATCCAGATACTGCTGTGCCAGACTATTATCGGATAAAAAAAGGAATAACCCGACCAACAGCACCAGTAAATACTTGCCGAGGGCTATTCCTATATTGGATGGTTTTGAGTTGCGAGATTGAATCCCTTCCTGGTGATTATCCTCAGGGGGGGATTCACTGGGTTGCCTATAGCAATATAGATAATCCTGTGACATTAGAACCCCTTTGTCCTTAGGAGGAAAGGGAAGGGCTTTACCTGTTACATTTTACCACAAATGTTACCACAATTAATTATCGGGGGCGAGGTCAGGCAAGTCCTAAAATACAAATACTTAAAACCTGAAGCAAGGGAAACTACTGTTGGTTTACCTCTATCTCATCTACTACAAGCGTCATGGCACTCAGGCTCAGGCGCTGGGCAAGGCCATAAAGAGTTATTTCTTTCCCAGATTCCATCTGGAATATTTTGTCCCCAAGCTCCGCCCCGGCCACCACGGTGAGGTTCTCCATAGAACTCCCTGTACTCACTATAATAAAGTTAACGTACTTCGGCGGTGGGAAGTTTGCCAGCCGGGTCTCCTCAGGGGCAAGGCTGGCAAAACGGCAGTAAAATTTCACGTACTTACCGGCGTAGTCTGAAACATACATGCCAGAGGCAAATTTGGCAAAATCCACCTCCTTGTATTCAGCCAGGGAGAGGGGCTTTTCTACATGTTTTTGTGGTTTTGGTGAGGGTAGTTGTGATTCAAGTCCCTCAGGGTCTTGGTCCTCTTCGCCAGGTAATGAGGAGTCCCTATATACAGCCGACCAGTAACCACCCCAGGGATGCCTTTTCTGTGGCTGTTTTTTTGTTGATTTAGGCTCAGCCAGTTTGAGGAAATCCCTACTCACCTCTTTCTTGGTAGTGGCAGCCGTACCGCTGGGTGTCTGCTCGGTTGTCTCAGTTGTCTTTTCTTCTGTATGTTTAGTAGTCTCAGTGGTGGGCTTCTCTGTCGCTACGGCTTCAGCCTTCTTAGAGTCGGATTCTGCCTGTGGCTTGCCCTCTCCAGATGCCCCTGTTTCTATCGGTTCTGCGACTAATGGAAAAGAGATGGCTAGCGTTATCATGAGTGATAAAAATAGGTGTAAAGGCATATTGTCCATCCTTTTTATAACGTCCCTTTCCCTGCCCAGGAAGGAGTATTAAAATTTCTGTAATAATATGCGTATTCTCTAAAGTATACATACATCCGTAGTTGTGTCAATATGGAGTTACTGAGATTGGGATACTGGATTTGAATCCTATTACGTAGCGTAATAAAGTTTTTTATCACTTGTTGACGGGGGACAGCGTGGATAATATAAAGCTATTATGAAACTTAAAGACCTCAAGGCTGTATTACTGGATATGGATGGTGTGATAGTGGATGGGATGCCCTTCCATATGAGGGCCTGGAAGGAAGCCTTTTCTGCCGTGGGAATAGAGGTCACGGATGTTGACATCTATATAAGAGAAGGGATGGATGGCCTTCAGACAGTGAGGGAAATAGCTGAGGAAAAGGGGGTGCCACTCACCCCTGAGGAACAGAGGAGAGTGAATGAATCCAAGAACCGTATCCTCAACGGGATCTTTCAGGTGAGATTTATCCCGGGAAGCCTGGAGCTTATTCAAAAACTACAACGGAAGGGCCTGAAACTGGCCCTTGTAACTGGTACGAAGGGTGAGATAGTCAAAAAGATACTAAAGGAGGGGCTTGAAGGTTATTTTGATGTGGTAATCACGGCAGAATCAGTTCTAAGAAAGAAGCCCGCCCCGGACCCTTACCTGAAGGCAGTTGAAGAGCTGGGCCTGAGGAAGGAAGAATGCCTGGTAATAGAAAATGCCCCGGCAGGGATAGCTTCAGCCAAAAGGGCTGGCCTCAAGTGCCTTGCGATAACCACATCCTTACCAGAATCCTACCTTAAGGAGGCTGATGCCATACTGCCAGACCTGGAAAAGGTGGCCAGGCTGTTTGACAATAGTTCGGTTTAAGAGACCTCTGGAATATTTTTGAGATAAAAAGACTCAGTAGCTAAAATTGGCCTTAGGATGTCCCCAGCCCACAATTTTTTCCGCATCGGTAATCCAGCCTTATAGATATTGGAAGACCGTTTCTACTGTGTCCTTAACATCTCCAGCCCTGAAAGTGATGATGGCCTTGCTACCCGGTGTATAGGAAACACCCTTTACGGTAAATACCGCCTTGCCATTCTCATCGGTCCTTAGCTCCTCTGGCTCCACCGAGGCACGATTGGGTATACTGCTTGAGGCCCTGACCACGACGTTGGCTAGTGGCCTTTTTTCTTCGTCCAGTACAGTCACATAAACCTTATGTACCTCACCGCTGCCAGCCGTAATAATGGTGGGCACTGCTTCAATGTATGTGGGGAGCCCAACCTCCTCTGCTGCTACTTCGGGCACTCCACAGCACTCAAGCCCGGCGGACCCAGCACTACCTCCTGATATTATTAGCAAGCCGGGGATTAGGAGTAATGAGAATACTGTGCTCATAATTATTTTCATGGCTTTTATCTCCCACTCATGACGCTATATACTTTAATATATCTAAATAAAGTATACTGGTGCGTGTAGCGAAAGGCAATGGGTAAGGTCATGAAGGTGCTAAAGAATATTCGCTAAAGTAGTGGTTTTATAACTCTTTTGTTTGAATAATCTTAGGGGATGTCTGAATGTTTGTCCGTTCACCAAGAGTCCCTCTGCTTGACCGTGGTGGGATAAGTTGTTAGAATCCCCGACAAAACAACCCAGTAGTTGGGTATGGAAAGACCCTGGGAAGGTTTGCATGTTCCGCGAAGACCTCTTCAGAGAACTAAGAAAGCTAAAGAAAGAATTTCCTTCGGTGGAGCCGGGGCAGCTCAAAGAAGTAGGGACTATCCTCCGTTACGCAGAGAAGGACATAGAGGATACCACCAAATATCTGGTGGACTATGAGAAGTTATTTACGAAGGAGATAGATATAACAGGGGAGAAGTTTGTCGGGATGCTGCTGGTTACCTGGCTGACCCCTTTCCCTGGCCTTCTCAATTTAATCTTTTTATGGAAAAACAGGCCTCAGCGCATAAGGGCCATAATAGCGCTTGCCACAGGTATTGCGGCAAACATATGTCTTGCGATAGTGCTTGATAACCTTAACCCTCTTAAGCCCGCTATAGGTATCCTTTTTTACCTTGCCCTACAATTATGGGGCATCGTTATAGGGCTGGATGTGTGGATGACAATGGAGGCGCATGGGGCCTATAAAAGGTCAAAGAGATTGAGGGATGCGCTGTGGCAGAAGTATAGTCTGCTCCTTATTGAGACAATTTCTTAAT
Source organism: Candidatus Brocadiia bacterium JP1 (assembly GCA_051388875.1). Lineage (GTDB taxonomy): Bacteria > Planctomycetota > Brocadiia > Brocadiales > Bathyanammoxibiaceae > JBMFFR01. The sequence goes on from JBMFFR010000004.1 coordinate 319,113, forward strand.
ACCACCACGAAGGACGAGATATACTGCCAGCTTCACTGCCTCCAGCCAGTGGGACTTCCGTGAGTATCTTTGGACAAACGACACAGTAGTATCCGAGTTTTCGTCACAAGCCCAAAATCCCTTGTTGACATAAATGGCTATGCTTGGTATCTTTGAAAAATGCTTAATATCTTAGAAGGGAGGAGTGGGGTGAAAAAGGTTTTATCTTATGCAATAATGGCCTTTGCACTATTGGCCGTAGGGTTTATCCTCGGCAGTTCTATAACTGCCCAACACATAGACGTCTTCAATATACCCAGGGAGAGGGCTGATGCACATAAAAGCCAGGGGCCTGAGCTTTCTGAAATTGTGATAACGGATACCTTTACTTACAAGGTGATTGTGGAAAAGGAAAAACTGGATAAGGGTGTAATTTCTGCCAATGAACTTGAAATCCTGGAACTAAAGGGTGAGGAAAGGACGCCCTATATATGGGGCCAGGTAGATTATTACGACCGCCGTACCGTAGTGCAGACACAGACCCGCACCACCGACTTCCTGAAATGCTTCCGCTCGCGTACCGGTACGCTTTTCTACCTCCCAGATGGGCGCAGGATGATAGATTGGGGCCCATGGAACTTCTGGGATTGCCGTTAAATAAAAGAGCGTGCTACATCCGGGGTCAGGCCGGGATTGCACGGTACATCTCCTTAAAATTAGTTAATGTTTGATAAAGCTATATCCTACGACGTTAGCCAGTTGAGTTGTTAATTTTGCCCTAGCGACCAATGCACAGCTAGTGTGGTGGCACATCCACCAGGGGTGGTCTATCTTTCTCTGGGTGAATTCGTCATTCACGCTAGCAGTTGTAATAAGTCAAATTTGGGTTTGATGAATCAAACCTCTACAAGGCCGTTGAATGTGGTAGAAAGTCTGGGAATTCAGGCTAATTTGGTTGTATCTGGTAAATCAAACTCCCTACACATCTAAGTTTAATGTGGTAGAAAATCTGGGAATTTAGGTTAATTTGGTTGGGTTTGGTAAATCAAACCCTACATGTCTAATTTGAATGTTGTGTGGCTATCCCGGGTAGGTTGGTTGAGCTGATTGGAACCATGCGGTATCTGCCCCAAGGGCTGAGCTGAGTAGGTCACACGCTATATTAAACCAACAATATGCGTTAGGAGGGCGCTGATATGGGCTATTTTTTCCCACTTTTTATTAATCTCCTGTTCGCCCTTTCTGTCACCCTTTCCCATGCCGAGGGCCTTTTAGTGGGCTTCTCTAAGGGAAGTACAAAGGTTATAGACCTTACCTATCCCCTCAATGCAAATAACCCCTACTGGCCCGGGGAAGCCTATCAGCCCTTTAAACTGGAGGTCATTGCAACACTTGAAAAGGAAGGGGCTTATTCCTGCCGGTACTCTAGCCCGGAGCACCTGGGTACCCATATTGACGCCCCTAACCATTTTGAGCCTAACCAGCCTTCCGTGGACGAAATTCCATTTGAAGACCTGGTTGGCCCAGCTGTGGTTATTGACATTACACTGAAGGTGGAGGCAGACACCGATTATAGACTCATGGTGGAGGATATTACAGAGTGGGAGCAAGAGCACGGGACTATACCTCAGGGGGCCATTGTCTTTTTGTATACAGGTTGGGGTAAGCGGTGGAATGACCCTGCAAGGTATAGAAATATAGATGAAAAGGGTATGAAGCACTTCCCTGGGTTCTCAGCGGAATCGGCCTCATTCCTGGCTGATGAAAGGCAGGTCAAGGCAATTGGGATAGATACCCTCAGCGTGGACTACGGCCTATCTAATGACTTCCCTGTACACCACATCTTTAACTCCCGTGGGCGCTGGATGCTGGAGAATGCAGCCAATCTAGATAAGCTACCTCCCACTGGCGCTTGTTTAATTGTTGCCCCTATAAAGATAGAAAAAGGCTCGGGTGGTCAGGCAAGGGTCTGGGCATTGATTGGGGATTAGGGGCAAAGGATGTTTAAGTATTTATAAGGAGGGCCAATAATGCGTTGTGACAAGTTAGGTATCCTGGTGGGGTTACTTTTCTTCTATCCAATTTTTTCTGCCATTGGGGACGAAGGGTTAGGACGACCAGAGCCACAAAAGGCAGGGGCCGTGGAACATCTTGACAAACTCTCTGCCTTTTTTATTGAGAACAAGGGACAAAGTGCCGAAAAGGTGAGATACTATTTTAAGGGGAACGACACCATCTATTTCACTAATGAGGGAGTGGTGTTCCATAAAATAGAGTTCCACCACCAGGGCCCAAATGCAGTTGGTACCAATCAGCCTGAGGTGGACCCGGGGTGCAGGGTGCACAGTGACACCCCTCTGGCTAAATATTTGGATGAAGGCGACCTTCAGGAATCCACAGGTCAGGGTGGCGGAGATGACGAAAATCCCCTCTCTTTTACTGGAGACTATAAAAATTACTCCTACCTTGATGGGGGAGAAAAGGGAGAGGGTGATCAAGTCCAGGCGATAGCTTACCGCCTTCAATTCCTGGGCGCAAATCCCACCTCGCCGCAGGCCAGAAACCAACTGGTGGGCCAAGTAAATTATTTTATAGGCAATGACCCCTCTAAATGGTGCACC
>JBMFFR010000005.1:0-277921 GCA_051388875.1 Candidatus Brocadiia bacterium JP1
CTTTAGTGCCACAAAGATTCCTTTTGATGCATCACTGCCCATGCTGGAGGTCTTAATCCAGAAACTAAAGCGATAGACCCCCTTTTTAAGGTTTATTTTCTGACTGACAGGTGTAAGGGAGCCACCACCAAAATTAAAGCGTATGCTTCGGCTTCCACTACGAAAGGTAGTATTGTCCACCGTGTAAGAGCCTTCCCAGTTTGCCACTTTGCCAGAGGTCAATGTTTCAAAGCCACTATTAACCAGTAAGTTCGGGCCAAGGTTATTACCGTAGTCGGGATACCAGAGCAACCCACCGGCTTTTATATCTCCGGTTGGTGGCGGCGAGATATTAAATGTGGGGGCATCGCTTGCATCGCTGTATCCTGTGCTATCACCTGTATCACTATATCCTGTGTCAGCGCCTGTATCACTGTACCCTGTGCCATCGCCTGTATCACTGTACCCTGTGTCAGCGCCTGCATCACTGTATTCTGTGTCGTTGGAATAATCAACCTCGCTGTCAAGGTCACTGTAAAAACCGTCTGAGTACCCGTATTCTAAGTCGTTTAAGTAATCAACTTCACCATCAAGGTCATCGTCAAAACCATCAAAGTACCAGTATTCCGTGTTGTCGGTGAAATCAAGTTGGGCGTCAAGGTCGTTGTCAATAGTGTCTGAATACTGCGTTGCAGCTGTAAGGACTGAAGGAGTATTAGTGAATAAGGCTGGAAGCGTCCAGGATAAAAGAATCAGGAGAAAAACTTTTTTTCCCATCTGGATATCCTTTCGTTTTTACCTGTCCTGCTTTAAAGTAGGCCACAGGGAACCTTGTCAGCACGGAATTCTAACCGTAAGGAGAGTTGTTACTTTGCCTAGAGGCATTGCATTGGACCAGGATTTTATCTTGCTCAATCCCTGTGTAGTTAGAAGAAGCAGAGGCACAGTCATATTCATTTTCTTACTACCATGCCACCCGAACAAGGTTTGAGGTGGCCCTTCTTCGCGCTGAAGAGCTTTGGGCCACCTATCCCATATCAGGTTTGATTATAAAGAGCGTATTGAATTCGGGACATTAAATACCAGAACTAAATCTTGATTGCAAGCCCAAAAATTAAGCTTTACCAAATCTTAACATTTACTTTACCAAATCTTAATTCCCCCACTAACCCAAAGAATTCAAATACTTTACATCTACAGATTACTAGCACAATTACCCATTTTTTTGCTTTTTTAGATAAAAACAGTATACCCCTCTAGCCTCTGCTGAAGAGGGCCTAAATCCACATTTTTTCAGACCTGAAGGGAAAAAATAGACCTACTTCTTTAGGTACAGAGAATACTTTTTTACTCTGTATATAGAAGTACGGACATGCGTATTGTCCAGGCTTTCGTCAAGAGTCCCATACAAAAACCTCTTGAATTTCCCTTTCAATTTTGTTACTATTTTTTTAGAAAGCTCTGTCCCGTGCGTGTAAGTAAGTGCTTAGGTGAACCTACACCACGAACCAGGGCGCTAAAGTTAGGGAGCAGTTATTAAGGCTATGGCCTTTAACAGGGTTTCCTACTGGTGCCCACTTAAAGATAAATAACGGGTTCTTGATAAAGACACTTCCTCACGGCGGGATGGAGCTTTTATTATGGGCTTTTCCCCGCCGCAAAGTATAGTGGAATTATTTAGTCATCCAGAAACCCTCAAACTAGAAACAGACCCCAATGCTCCGCTAGCTCTTAGGATGCGTCCGAGGACGATAGAAGAGTTCGTGGGGCAAGAACATTTTTTTGGCCCTGATAAACTACTCAGGAGACTGCTTAAGGCAGATAGAATCTCCTCCCTGTTATTTTACGGCCCACCTGGAACCGGTAAGACTGCCCTGGCCCACGTCATTGCCAATACTACAAAGGCCCACTTTGAAGAGATTAATGCTGTTACCGCAAGCACCAAGGACGTGAGGCGAGTCCTCCAGGAGGCCAAAGAAAGGAGCCTCTACCGAAAACAAAGGACTATCCTTTTTGTGGACGAACTCCATCATTTTAACCGCCTCCAGCAAGACATCCTCCTGCCAGACGTGGAAAAGGGCACCATAATCCTCATTGGAGCCACCGTCCATAACCCCTTTTTTGCCATAAATTCGCCCCTCATATCCCGCTCTCAGATATTTCAATTTGAGCCCCTATCCAGGGAGGCTATAAAAACCCTCCTAAGGAGTGCCTTATCAGACAAGGATAGAGGTTTGGGAAAATACAGGGTAGCTATGGCAGAAGAGGCCCTTGAACATCTGGCAGAGATGAGTGAGGGTGATGCAAGGAGGGCGCTCAATGCGTTAGAGGTGGGGGTATTATCGGCTGAGGCTGACCCTGAAGGGGTTATCCACTACACCCTAAAGGTAGCAGAAGAATCTATACAGAGGAAGGCCGTTGTCTATGATAATCTGGGGGATGCTCATTATGATACTGCCAGTGCCTTTATAAAGAGTATGAGAGGGGGAGACCCTGACGCTGCCTTATACTGGATGGCCAAGATGCTGGAGGCCGGAGAGGACCCGCGTTTTGTTGCGCGGCGTATGGTTATACTGGCGGCAGAAGACATTGGCAACGCAGACCCCATGGCACTAGTGCTTGCATGCAGTGCCCTTGATGCCATAGAATTTGTGGGGATGCCCGAGGCCAGGATACCCCTTGCCCAGGCGGTCACATACCTGGCTACGGCACCGAAGAGCAATGCCTCTTACGTAGCTATAGAAAAGGCACTGGAAGACGTAAAGAAAGAGAGGACTCAGCCTGTGCCAAAGCATCTAAAGGACGCCAATTATCCCGGCGCTGAAAAGTTGGGACATGGGATAGGATACAAATATCCGCACAATTACAAAGGACAGTGGGTGGAGCAAGAGTATATCCCTGAAAAAAAGTTATACTACGAACCCAAAGAAGTAGGGCTTGAGGCAGAGATAAAGAGACGGCTAAAAGAGTGGAGAGAGAAGAAGGGGTTAGATAAATCAGATGTCTAACAAGAAGATACTTCTGAAGGATGGTTCCCGCATTGGTATAGTGGGGGGTGGCCCGGCGGGCACTTTTTTTGCCAATTTTGCCCTCCGCCTTGCCAAACTAAGGGGGATTGACGTTGGAGTAACTATATTTGAACGGAGGGATTTTACCCGGCCTGACCACTCCGCCTGTAATATGAGTGTGGGGGTACTGGCGGAGAGGCTCATGGAGAAGCTAGACTGGCAAGAAATAACCGTACCCCAGCGCTGTATCCAATCAGAAATACAGGGCTATCAATTTTTTACCCAGGATGACTATATACCCCTGGAGCACCCCTCACCTAAACACAAACCCAGGATAATCTCTGTCTTCCGTGGGGGCGGGCCTGTACACTCCCATCTAAAGGAGGCGGTTAGCTTTGATGATTTCCTCCTCCAGTTAGTAAAAGAAAGGGGTGCCGAGGTGATAAAGGAGAGCGTAAGGGATATAGTATTACCTGGCTCTCCGGACGGAAAAGTGACGCTTATTTACGGCAAAGGGGAGGAGCTTGAAGTGGATTTGGTAGTGGGGGCCTTCGGGGTGAATAGCCTGACGGGGGATATATTCACCAGGATGCATTTTGGTTACAAACCACCGAAGACCTTGAAGACTTGTATAGTGGATGCCCCACTGGGCAGGGATTTTATTAGCGAAAACTACCGCAACAATATATACGTGTTTGCCTTTGGGCGGGAGGATATGGAGTTTGCCTCTTTTACCCCAAAAGGGGACTATCTGACGATTGGACTGGTAGGTAAAAAAGACATAAGCACCCCGGAGTTGAGGCGCTTTCTTAATCACCCCGTTGTTAAAAAGGTCTTACCGCAGGGTACTGATGTACTTAAAAATTGCTGCATCTGTTTCCCTAGAATACCAGTAGGCGCTGCCCACCAACCTTATTGGGACAGAGTGGTGATATTGGGAGATGCAGGAATCTCACGCTCTTACAAAAATGGGATAGAGTCTGCGTTTATAGCCTCCTACCTGGCAGCTACAACCATCTTTGAACATGGATTGAACAAGGAGACGCTGAAAACAAGGTACTACAATAGTGCTATGAAGTTGATAGCCGGGGACAATTTTTATGGAAAGCTCGTCTTCAGGGTGTTCAGCCTGATAGCCTCGCAGAGACATTTGCTATCAGAGAGGCTATACTATGCCTATTCTCATAGAGAGACCTGGATAGCAGAGCGCCTAAACGCTGCCCTGTGGAATCTAGTCACAGGAGACGCTCCTTATAAGGAGGTATTTCTAAAATTATTTCACCCTAGGCTACAGTTTGCGTTATTACCAGTTACTCTGGAGGGATTGGTAAGGCAGGCCCTCGGGATAGTAAAGAAGAGAAGTCTTTAACTCTTCTTGACCAATAGCTTATAGCCCTTACCTATATTCTCTACGTGTATGACCTTGTGCCCCTCTTCTTTTATGCTCCTGGGCACACTACGCATAGGTTCGCCATCATCCAGTAACACCTCCAGCACTTCCCCTGTCTCCATCTCTTCCAGCTTCAGTTTGGTCTTAACAAAGTTCATCGGGCAAAGCACCCCACGTAGGTCCATACTCTGGTCTGGTTTTACTTCACTCATGTCAAACTACCTCTATTTTCTCCTCTTCAAATTTGCCTTCAGTAAAATTATAGGTCCAGCAAGCTAGTTGATAATTATTCCCTTTTTCTACGGAGACGATAAGCCAGGAGAGCTCTGGCCATATAGGGCTAAGGCCCTCCGCCCGTTCCCTGTCAAAACCGGACGGGTTTGCCCTCAAGGGCGTGTCAGGATGGGAATGATAGAAGACGAGCAGATTTAACCCCTTTTGAGCCGCCTCTTTTTCTACTCTCTGAAGTTCCTTTGGGTCTATTTCAAAGCGCCTGCTAGCTTCTAAAGCGTTGGTGTTGCGCATGGAATAAACGGCCGTAATCTCCTTGGCCAAATTATTCTTTCCTGCAAGAAATCCCCCACACTCGGAGGGATAATTTTCCCTAGCATGCCTTTTAATCTCTTCAATTAATTCCTTATTTAATCTTATCATCTGCCCGTGGTTTCAGACTTCTAGCCAGAAACTGGTGCTCAAGTAGTGATGCCCGCTATCGGGGAAGATGACCACAACGCACCCTTCCTTCAGCCCCTTCGCCACCTGTATGGCCGCCCATGCAGCCGCCCCGGCCGAGTAGCCTACCAGCAGGCCCTCCCTAAGGCCCAGCTCTTTCACCATCTTGTAAGCATTCTCGGTATCTACCTTTATCTTTCGGTCAGGGAAGGAAGCGTCGTAAATCCCGGGGACTATGGCCGTATCCATATGTTTGAGGCCCTCCAGACCATGAATTGGGGTAGCTGGCTCAATGGCAATGACCTGGATGTCGGGGTTAAACTCCTTGAGTCTCTTACCGGTGCCCATCAGGGTACCACTTGTGCCAAGTCCAGCCACGAAATGGGTAACTCTGCCGTTAGTCTGTTCCCATATCTCTACCCCGGTGGTATGGTAATGGGCGGCCGGGTTGGAGGGGTTATTATACTGGTCAGCAAAGAAATATTTATCAGGTTCCTTACTCACTAACTTCCCCACCTCTATGATAGCGCCATCGGAGCCTTTAAGAGGGTCTGTGTAGACTATATCTACCCCGTAAGACTTTACTATTGACTTCCTCTCCTCACTTACATTGTCGGGCATGACCAGGGTCACTTTGTAACCCTTCACACAGCCTATCATGGCATAGGCGATACCAGTGTTGCCGGAGGTAGAATCAATAACAATCTTATCTTTAGTGAGGCGGCCCTCCTGTTCGGCATCCTGTATAATCCTCAGGGCTGGCCTGTCTTTCACTGAGCCCCCCGGATTATACCACTCCGCCTTGCCATAGACCTCTACCCCTCTAGGGAGGTTAGCCATCCGGGAAAGCCTGACGAGGGGTGTATTCCCTATACTCTCCAGTATAGAGTCCTTAAATACCCTTGCCTTCGTCGTAAGTGGGCGTTCTTTTAACTCCTCAACAAGTTTTTTCATTTTGGGTCAAGCGGTTTTGAGCGTGGGATCTTAAAGGTTTGCTTAAGAATTTAAGACTGGCTCTACTACCTCGGTTATGAACTTGTACATCCCTACCCTATCTACCGTGATACCAATCCTCTCCCGTGGGCGGCCATTTTCTTTGTACCACTGAATAGTCTTTTCTATGAAGAGCATTACTTTCTCATCGGGAAGGAAGCGGGTTACCTCATCCGCCGGTCTGGGATGACGTCCATGTTTACCACCTATCCTTACTATCCACCCTTTCCGCTTAACCCTCCAGGAATTGGTGGGGCAGGCACGGATGCAATCCGCGCAGTAGATGCATTTAGCGGGGTCAAATATGGGCTTACCGTCTTTATCTGGTACGATGGCCCCTTCCATGCAGGCCTTGGCGCACAGGGTGCAGCCCGTGCAGAGAGGCTCATCCCATAGGGGCTCTACCGCCCCCTGGAAGCCAAGGTCGTTCTCAGTCGTTCTCGCACAGTCTATAGGACAACCCGAGAATGACATCTTAAACTTGTGGTGGCATGGGCTCCCAAAAAACTTCTCATCTACTTCAAGGGCCTTTTGCTGAGTTTCCATCAGCCCATTAGGGTTATACTCGCACCCACCACAAGCAGTGGGTACCCTGACGCGCGGGCCACAGGAGGCTATCTTTATCCCAGCGCTGTTTAGTTCCTTTGATACTTCATCAAAGTCGTCTATGTGTACGCCGATAAGTTCTATGGATTGTCTGAAACTCAAGTGGCAAAAACCCATACGGCTGTACTTGCGTGCCACCTCGGCAATTTTTGTCAGCTTTTCAGGGGTAACACGCCCGCCCGGTATCCTGAGACGCACAGTAAACAAATCTTTCTGCGTCTGTTTGATAAATCCACCTGACTTAAGTTTTTCTATATCAACCCTTTCGGGGGCTACTGTCTGTTCCATTAGGATTGGCTCCCAATAAATTAAAACGTCCAAAAATAAGAGATAACTTTAAAAATCATAGCATTTTTTGGGCATTCTTTCAATAGTCTTTCAATGAATTAACCACTGTGTTCAATATGCAGTGAGAACAGATGATATTATTTGAGACCTCTGCAAAATACACGAAGATGTCCTTCCGAGGCGACGAAGTCTCTGGAGAATCTCTGTGCTCTCCGCTTTGGCTCAGGGTGGCACGTTTTTGTAAACTCTACACCCACCCCTTCGCTCCGCAAAGGGCTTCGGCTTAGAATCAAATAGCGTGGAGGGAATTTCTGCGGATGTCTCTGTTGATTCTTTGGGAATGCCTCCAAGTTTTTAGTAAACTAGTAGAAAGTTCGGTAATCTTGTCGGCTCTGGTGCGTTTTGTGGTAATCTAAGGTAAAACTGGTGCATAATTGGAACAACCTGAGCAATGGCGTTGTAACTTGTTGTATTTTAAGCATATATAGAGATAACTTCTTTACGCCACAACCGTCAAGTGCACTAATAGGGCTTGCCCCCAAGTTTTTGCCAGAGCCTCATTACCTCAAGGCATTCTTCTCTGAGGACCCCACCTTCTATTAGTACCGGGCTCTTTCCGAGCGTCTTTAGCCTGTTGGCAGTAACCATAAGCTCTGAGAATCCAAACTCTTTGGCCTCCCTTGTCCTACAACCAAACACCACCCTTGAGACCCCCGCCCAGTGTATCGCACCAAAACACATGGGGCACGGCTCGCAGGTGGTATAAAGTGTTGCACCCGAAAGGTCTACGTTATTTAAAACCTTGCATGCCTCCCTTATGGCCACCATCTCCGCATGGGCAGTGATATCAGCCTCCTTCCAGACCGTGTTGTGCACGCAGGCCAGCACCCTCCCCTTCCTGACGATGACTGCCCCGAAGGGGCTCTGCCCCTCCAACACCCCCTCTCTGGCCTTTTCCACAGCCATCCTCATATACTTTAAGTCCTTAACATCCATCCGCTTGCCCCATTAATATTTATGGGAGGCAGTGCCTCCCATCTTTTTAGAATTTTAGAATAAGTAATTAGAGACCTCCAAAAACCCTTTCCATGTCATTGCTGAGGGAGCAAAGCACCCGAAGAATCTGACACGAAGTGTCACCCTGAGCCTGAGTAAAACGAAGGGGAAGGGTCTAGATTCTTCACTTCGTTCAGAATGACCCTTTGGGTCAGATTTTTCGCTCCGCTCACAATGACGAGTGGTGATGACTACCTTTCTTAGAGTAAGTAATCATTATTTTACACCATCTCTTCAGGAATTGCCTCTATCCCTATCTCAAGGCAAAAATTGTCCAATAGTACCAGCCTGTATATCATATCCCTGGCGAAGAGCTCCACCAGTCTCCCGTAAGGCTCTACCGGCGCCTCTTCGTAGTAAAGATTGGCCATTATGTACAGGTGGAGAAAGGACTCAGTCTCCCCGTGGAGATATCTAAATTCATCCCAGTCTTCCAGGGAAATCTCTCCCTTCTCATGCATGGACTCTACCCTCTCCATTAAGTTTTCCAGGGTGCACTCTATAATGTAAGCCGTATCCTTGTTATCCTCCAGTATATTAAAATCACGCCCCTGGGCAACAGGAAGAAAGGCCAGAAATAGTGTTATTAGTAATAAATACCTTAACATCGTTTTTTACCTTCTTAATCTTTTCCATAATATATTTTACTCCAACAGATATTTGTTGAATATAAGATATTTTCAAAAGTGCAATGAATTTTAGGGAATTTGGGGGGCTATATGGGGAACTGGAAATGATTTTTAATGATTTTTTTGGGCGCAGGCAGGGGGGGTGGTCTTTGATGTGAGGCATTGCGGCTTGGATTGAGTCGCGGTCTCATCACGGTGAGGGGGCAAATATGGGGATGCGGCTGTGTGGCATTACGAGGGGGCGGGATGGCTTCTATAATCCCCCCTGACATCCTTTAGAAAAGGGGGGATTGGAGGTGTTCTGCAGGGTGGGTCAGTCCGCCTTAGGCGGACATCCCTACCCACTGTGGAGTTCAGAATTTAGAATTCAGAATTCAGAATTAAAAATGGTAAATGGCTGGTTCAATCTGCAAGATTGAATCAGCTGAGGGGCGACAGCCTCCTATCTTTTTGGTGGTTCTAATTTGAGTTCAGGAGGGGCCATTTCGGGCCTTATGACAATCTCTTTCTCAAACCCTATCCCTCCCGGCCCTCTTATTGACCTTATATAGGGTAGAGAGACGCCGAGGGCTAGGAAAAAAAGGAATGCTGGCACAAGCACCTTCAAGAGGTCTGCATCCATGAGGGGCACGACCTTTTCGGTGGTCTTTTCTGCTCCTGCTTCAATTAGCTTCTCCGAAATGGTTCTCTGAAAGTGGAAACAGTAGAGTACAAGACTAACAATTAACCCGGTTATGGATATACCCGCAAGGGTCCAGCCCCCGATAGCGAGGGTGCGGGAGGTTGGCCCCTCTATTTTCAGTCTGTTTCTTATCCTGCGTATATTCCTCTTTGCCTTTGGGTCACCCCCACATTTCAGGAAGTCCTGTTCGGCCTCCTTCCAACGCCCCAGCATGGCATTAGTATATCCCCTCAGAAAGTAATATTTTTCCTCCTTCTTCTCCTCCTCCGTTATGCCGCTTCTAAGAACCACTCCTAAATTCTCCAGGGCATCCTCATAAAGTTCCTTTTCATTCAGCTCATCACCAAGCCCTACGTACACCTTTGCAAACCCCAGATAAGGCTCCCAGCTCTCTTTAAGTTCCTTAGCCCTGTTATAAGCCTTCTCTGCATCATCGTACCGTTTTAGCTTCAGGAGGAAGTCTCCCCAGTTATTGAGACACACAAAATTATCTTTATCCAGGCCTACGGCCTTTCTCAAGGCCTCTTCAGCCTCTTTATACTTTTCTAATTTACCCAGGGCCACGCCCTTGTTATTCCATGCTTGGGTGTACTTCGGGTCAAGCTCCAGCGCCTTATCAAAGCAGGTTATGGCCTCCTCATACCTGCCCAGAATACCTAGGGCCCAGCCCTTGCCTGTCCATGCCAGGGTGTTATCCGGGTCAAGCTTCAACGCCTTATCAAAGCAGGTGATGGCCTCCTCATACTTGCCCTGAGCATACAGGGCCAAGGACTTGGTTGTCCATCCAAGAGCGAACTTCGGGTCAAGCTCCAACGCCTTATCAAGGTAATGGAGTGCGCCCTGATAGTCACCCTTATCAATGAGTTCTACTGTTTTTTCAAGGAGGTCTTTCGGGTCTTGTTGCATAAGGTTGCCAGAATATTACACAAAATTCTCCAGAAAGTAAATATGGATACCGCCTGGGGATTTTGCGGTAAAACGTGTGTTTAATCCCCCCTGCCCCCCTTTAGGAAAGGGGGGATTCTGGGGGTGCTTTAGGAAAGGGGGGAATGCTGGGGGGAGGTTTGAGAAAAGGGGGGAATGTTAGGGGTGTTTTGGAAAAGGAGGGATTTGGGGGTGTTTGCTAAAGGGGGGAGGCCTCTGAAAAAGTCTTAACAACACCATCTGTCATTCTGAGCAAAGCGAAGAATCTGACCCAAAGGGTCATTCTGAACGAAGTGAAGAATCCTTCACTCCGTTCAGGACGGCGTCTAGACCCTTCCCCTTCGTTTCACTCAGGCTCAGGGTGACACTTCGTGTCAGATTCTTCGTCGCCTTCGGCTCCTCAGGCTCGTCCTGAGCGGAGCGAAGGAATGACAGGTGAGTGGATTTTTCAGGGGTCTCAATTTATTATATAAAGGTGCCGTCGCGTCCTAAAACTGGTGGGCGATTCTCTTGATGAGTCTGATTATGACAAGCACCACACCGACACAGAACAGGAGTACTGCCCCGAGGGCAATGGTTACGCTGGGATTCTCCTTCATGCCCACCACCACGGCCTGGGAGACCTTTATGTCTTCAAAAAGTATGGACGTACCCTCAACCACCTTGGAGTTTACTTCTCCAAAGTTTACGTAAACCTGTCTGGGCGTCTCCCCCTCTTTGTTAGCTATCAGTCTGGCAACGGGCCTCTGGAGGCTGGGGTGCATGAAAAGCCCTGCCAACTGTACCCTGACTCCGTTTATAGAGAGGCTATCCTTGAGGGCTACAAATTCAGACTTTCCTGCCACCTTCAGGATTACCCCCTGTGGGGCCTCCCCGTAATCCCTGAGGAGAAACTCTTTGGTACCGTAGTCCAGTGTTACAGGTTGATTGTATCCGAGTATCTGCTGGGTCTCGCTATTTCCCCTCTTTACCTTTATGGTAGCCCTCACTTCTTTGGGCATACCGTTGGGATACTGGGTGGTCTCAAGCCCGGTCAGCCGCAGCTCGGCGTCCTGAAAAATGGTAGGCCCCTCGCCAATGGTGAGGGGTTTTTCCTGGGTAGTGTAAAGCCCTCCGACCAGGTGGGCAAGCAGGGTTACCAAAAAGGCCAGATGGCAGAGAGTCCCCCCGTAGAGGGTCAGGTTATGCGCACCTGCCCTGAGCCTTATCAAGACCGAATCAAGGGTACACAGGAAGGCGTTGACTCCATATATAAAAAGGCTGACAAAGAGCAAGTAGAACCACCAGTGGGCTAGCGCGGGCTTATCAAAAAAGAAGCGTATATCCCCGCCCGCCAGACCTGCGTAGGCCTGCGGATAAAAGTTAATCTGTAGGCTACCGATTATCAGTAACGCCACAGCAACAAAACCTATGACGATACCAAGTTTCTTAGACTTAAGTGTATTATAAATTTCTTTCAACATATATTTAGAGGCATAGTCGTCTGCAAAAACTTACACAATATCACCTGTCAGTCTGAACCGCAGCCCTGAATCCGCCTCAGGCAGAGAAGGGGCAGCAAAGAGTTTTACACAATGTGTCACCCTGACCCTGAGTGAAACGAAGGAGAAGGGTCTAGAGATTCTTCGGTCGTTTCACTCCCTCAGAATGACAATACGAGAGCTCTGAAAAAGTCTTAACAACACTACCTGATGTCATTCTGAGCGAAGCGAAGAATCTAATGGTTTAGCCGAGATTCTTCGTCGCCTTCGGCTCCTCAGACGCCGTCATGAGCTGAGCGAAGAAAAGACATCTCGGACTTTTTCAGAGTCCTCAATACTGACAACTTTTTAAAGAGCTTGCAGTATTAAATCAAAACCTATGCGAGCTTGAGATAAAGAAGCTGGTGCCAACGTAAGTGATAAACAATATAAGGAACCCGAGCACAGCAAGATGAGGCTTATAACCCCTGGTGGCAGGCCAGTGGTCTACATGGATGCAGGCCGAGTAGAATAGCCACAGGATTACAGACCATACCACCTTGGCGTCCCAGAGGAAGTAATCCCCCCAGGCAACGTACCCCCAGAGTCCGCCAAAGAGCATAGATATGGAAAAGCCCAGTAATCCATACATAAAGCCATTATCTATAAGATTTAACATCTCCTGCCTCTGCTCCGTACGGAGGAAATAGGCCACCCCTGCCGCCAGGCTTGAAGTCCAGAAGGCGTAGCACATAAAACTCAGGGGCACATGGAGGACGTACCATATGGTAAGCATAAGGGGTGGTGGGTAGCTCAGGCCCTTCGGCCAGAAGGCTGCCGCAACGAGAAACCCGTACCCCACACCGAAAAGCGTTAACCTGTAAAGAACGCTTTCCACCCTGTTAGTCAATAGAAGCACTATAAAGGCTGAGGTGGAGAAGGCGTAAAAGCTCTCAAACTTATTGGTCAGGGGAAAGTACTCTATGGCGGTGCCTCTGCATAGGAGGGAAAGGATTTGAATGGACAGCCCCAGGATAAGTATCTTTGCCCTTGTTGATTTCTCGGTCAGCCCGAAGTACCAAAAAGAGGTATAGACGGCCAGAGAAACCCAGTAACCCAGGATAGATAAATTTATTAAACTCTTTGCATCCAAAGCGCCATTCCTCAAAGACACTCAGTTTAAATAAAATCAGGCAAAGAAGCAAATGTAGATAAAGTGAACGTAGTACAAAAATCGCACACACTAAAAAATTCTTCTACCGTAAACACTCAGGAGTTCCCCCCCCCGCTCTGACCTATAATGAACCTTCACCAGGGAGCTCCGGCGGATAAAGCTTTTGCAGCGTCCCAACCTGTGTTTGAATGTCTCACTAAAAAGACCTTTCTTATATATAAACCCAAGGATATAATAACGCACAAATGAGTGAGCCAAAGGAGGACACAGATTGAGGGTATTGGTGATTGGCAGCGGGGGCAGGGAACACTGTCTGGCCTGGAAAATTTCACAGTCATCCAGGCTAAAGAAACTCTACTGCACCCCAGGTAACCCCGGTATGGCCTCCGTGGCTGAGTGTGTGAATATTGCATCAGATGATATTGAATCCCTCTGTAAGTTTGCCCTGAAGGAGAAGATAGACCTTACCGTAGTAGGGCCAGAGAAGCCACTGGTGGAGGGCATTGTGGACCGTCTTCAGTCCAATGGTCTCCATGCCTTTGGCCCCACCAGGAAGGCGGCAGAGCTAGAGGGTAGCAAGACATTTTCCAAGACCTTCATGAGAAAATATGGCATACCCACTGCCGAGTTTCGTATCTTCAACGAGCTTGCCCCTGCAAGAAGATATATAGAATCTATAAATAGCCCCCTGGTAGTGAAGGCGGATGGTCTGGCAGGGGGGAAAGGCTCCCTTGTCTGCAAGAATGTGGAAGAATCCCTCAAAGCGGTGGATGAAATTATGCGGGAGAAAATATTCGGGCCGGCGGGGGAAAAGGTGGTGATTGAGGAATACCTGGAGGGTGAAGAGGTCTCTGTGCTTGCCCTTACCGATGGTAAAACGATAGCAATCCTGGACCCCGTCCAAGACCATAAGACCCTATGCGACGGGGATAAAGGCCCCAATACAGGGGGTATGGGCGCCTATACCCCTGTGCCTTTTTTTACACCTGAGATGGCCCGCAGGGTAGAGGAGGAAGTCCTTATACCCACAGTACACGCCTTAAATAAAATGGGTAAGACATACAGGGGGGTGCTCTACGCGGGGTTGATGCTCACGGCTACCGGCCCAAGGGTGTTGGAGTATAATGTGCGGTTTGGGGACCCAGAGACCCAACCATTGCTAATGAGACTCAAGGGCGATTTCTTAAATCTCCTCACACTTACAACAAGTGGGCGCCTGGAAGAGGCGGAGTTCGGATGGGACTCCAGAACTGCCGTTTGCGTAGTCATGGCCTCAAAGGGGTACCCGGGTAATTATGACAAGGGAAAGGCAATAACGGGGTTAGAGACGCTACCCCCAAGAGAAGACCTGATGGTGTTCCATGCCGGTACGACCTTCAAACAAAGGAGGCCTGTCACAAAAATGGGCGAGACCCCAGGGGGAGTTGTTACGGCCGGGGGGAGGGTGTTGGCTGTTACCGCACTAGGGAAGGACGTGCCAGAGGCCCAGAAAAAGGCATATGAGGCCATTGAAAAGATTAACTTTGAGGGGGCCTGTTATCGGCATGACATCGGCTGGCGGGCGCTGCAGAGGTCCGGGGCGAGGGGTTAGCGATTAGAGTCAGAAGGGGCAGAGATTAGCGGCTGGGAGTCAGATTTCGTAAATGTTCCTGTATAAACCATTTCCAAAATGCCCGAGGTATTGTCCGAACGTCAGGATAACCACCCTTGAAAATCCAGTAAAGTTATATTAAACTTTATTGCTGAACTAAAGATACTAACCCTCAAATCAGCTGAATGGTGCATTGCACGCACCTTACAAAACTAACCATGTGTTTATTTAGGTGGCGGGGTAGCTCAGTGGAAGAGCAGCGGACTCATAAGCCGCTGGTCGGAGGTTCAATCCCTCTCCCCGCTACCATTTACCCTCAGAGATAAAAACACAAACACCAGGTAATGGCTGCAGGAAAGTCATAATGCCCCATACAGGAATCGGCCCGACAGACAACCTATTGCAAACTACCCCTAACAAAATTTCAGACCGGTAGTGTGCGTGAAACGCACTTCAATATTACTGGTATGTCAAGACACGCTATATCTTCTAATGTAGGAGCGTATGGCCATACGCCACTCATTGGGGTGAAAAGGTATTATTTAAGGCAACCGTTTAGCGTATAATTGTGCTGGTTTCGGGGAGTGGCTCAGCTTGGTTTAGAGCGCGGCGTTCGGGACGCCGAGGTCGGGGGTTCAAATCCCCCCTCCCCGACTTTGGGCGAGGTTGCACCATCACTCCCTATGAAGAGTGAACTGAAAGTTCTTTTCGCCAAAAGCCTGCCATTGTTTTTGAAAACTACGTATCCTTCGCAAGTACCTGGCAGTAAATCAAACAAAAACCAGGGTTTTTGGCTTGATTTCTTATTATGATAAATCTATATTTGTCAGTAACCGGGGCTGTTCTGTAGGGACCCAAAAAGAGGGTAAGAAATGAAATTAACAGGGCTAATGGCTTTCTTTCTATACTTCTGCTCAATTCTGTTTTTTGTTCTCTGCCCCTGTATAATACCCCTCCCATTCCTGCTGTCTCAGAGCCAGGCAGGGATATTTAGCAAGGAGAAAAAACCTGAAGAAATAGTCAAGAAATACGGCGAGGCAGTAGTCTTAATAACTCCTTCTGATAAAGACGGTAAGCCCCTTGGTGTGGGGAGTGGATTCATAGCTGACCCTAATGGCATTGTGGTCACTAATTACCACTGTATAAGTGATGCAGTTACTGCCTGGATTAGGCTCACAAATGGGGCACACTATGAGGTGGAGGGCGTTCTGGGTATTGATAAAGCCTGGGACATTGCAGTCTTGAAAATAAAGGCCAAGAATCTTCCCAGCGCGCCTATCGGGGACTCGGATAAATTATCGGCAGGAGAGCGCGTAATAGCCATCGGCAATCCCCTGGGACTGGAGAATACGGTATCGGAGGGGATAATAAGTGCCTTAAGAGGTCCTGAAGGTACTGCCAGTGCGCTTATACAGTTTACAGCGCCAATCTCACCAGGCTCCAGCGGTGGCCCGCTTTTTAACACAAAGGGCCAGGTGGTTGGCGTAACCACCCTTTACCTAACGGAAGGACAACTCCTTAATTTTGCAGTGCCCATTAACCTTGTAAAACCGCTCCTGAAGGGCAGAAAACTCGTTGCGTTGACGGATGCCACTAAAGAGACAAAGACGGTTTCTCCACCAGCTAAACTTCAAAAACCTTCAGAAAGCCCTTCCCGTCCCTCTACCCCATCAGAGGAAGCCGTTGTCTCTGAGTCCGAGCGCCATTTCAGGTTGGGAGTTTCTTTTGCCAAGGAGGGCAAGCTTGATTCTGCAATAAGCGAATTCCAGGAGGTCATAAGGCTAAAGCCTGACTTCGCAGAGGCCCATTATAACCTTGGCCTGGCGTACAACCAGAAGGGACTGTACGACCTGGCAATCAGGCAATACGAGGAGGCCATAAGGCTAAAGCCTGACTTCGCAGAGGCATACTATTTACTTGGCCGGGCGTACGAAGCTAAGGGACTGTACGACCTGGAAATCAGGCAATACGAGGAGGCCATAAGGCTAAAGCCTGACTTCGCAGAGGCCCATTATAACCTTGGCGTGACGTACGGCCGGAAGGGCCAGTACGACCTGGCAATCAGGCACGTTGAGCAGGCGGTGCGGATTAAACCCGATTATAAAAAAGCTCACGATTTTTTAGATGACCTTTATCAGTTGAGGGGGAGGTAGTGGTGCAGATTCAACTCTGCAAGGGAAACATTTTGAGGGTAGTTATAGCGCCCTTTTCTTAGGGGTAACGGGATTATTTTGGTGTACGGATTACGTCTTTGCCCGAAGCAAGGGGTCTTCTGGTGGGTACAAGACTTATAAAGGGGGTAGGGGGATAGATGGTGATACTTTTCACCATAGACAGAAGGGCGATAGACTGCGTGATTACAATGCACCAGAAATTGGGAAACCTGGTTGGAAAAAAGCAACACGAGATCTCTGCAAAAGTCCCATCTGCGGGCTTTACTCCTTCAATCCCTCCCCCTTGCCTGTCCTGAGCGAAGCCGAAGGAAGGGGGGGAGGGTAGGGAGGGGGTGATTGTTTAAACTCCAATTGCCCACCTGTAGGGGCACGTTGCAACGTGCCCCTAAACGTTCACCCTCCCCCTGCCCCCTCCCCTCAAGGGAGGGGAAAAATAGGAGGCATTTGTAGAGTTTTTCAGAGCTCTCAAAGATATAGAGACCTCTGCAAAGGTCAATTTATCAGATGCAGTCATTCTGAGCGAAGCGAAGAATCTGACCCAAGGGGTCATTCTGAACGAAGTGAAGAATCTGACCCTTCCCCTTCGTTTTACTCAGGCTCAGGGTGACACTTCGTGTCAGATTCTTCGGTCGCTGCCCCTTCGCCTTTGGCTCAGGGCTTCGGCTCCCTCAGACTCGTCCTGAGCGGAGCGAAGGAATGACAGATGAGCGGAGTTTTTCAGAGCTCTCAACACGTGATTTACAGAAAAAGCTTGATTCATGCAAATATAAATGGGAGACCGTTGTAAAGGACGTCCGTCTATGGAAGAACTATTGTAGGGGTGGACGGCCGTACTCGCTCCCTACTGTCCGAAAGGACATCCTTACTGGCAAGGAGAGGTATTCCTGTAGGGGCGTTCAATTAAACACCCCTACAAAGCTAAACCACTGCCTACCTCTCAAAACACGCCCTTGATTCCACAGGATTTATGTGATATAAAAAATATCCCTTAGGTTTTCCATATCACGAGGAGGAGGGTTTGATGAGCAGACACCTGATACAGATTGTTGTTTTTGTAGTTGCCCTTTTCTGCGCTGCCTTTGTTCAGGCAGCACCGGTAGCAAAGGTTGGCATACTGGTACTGGCCCGCGGGGTGGACCCGCCCGGAGAGATTTCTACATGGGATAAACACGTAATGGAGGCAGTAAAGCCTGTACAGGAGCGTTACGACGTGGAGCTGGTAATGGGGATGGACGAAAACGTGCTCCAGGAGGCCGTAAGCAGGCTGGAGTCCAGGGGTGCGGAGAAAATACTGGCGGTTCCCCTGTATATTTCTTCCCATAGTCCTGTTGTGCAGAAGCTGGCGTACCTGCTGGGTGTGACGCCCACGCCCCCGGAAAGGCAGAAGGAACTTAAACCCATTACGGTTAAAGCTGACCTGCACATGACCCACGCCATAGAGCACGACCCTCTGGCTGCCGAGATAGTGCTTGAAAGGGCACTGGAAATAAGCACCAATCCCCCCCGTGAGACAGTTATCCTGGTGGGGCATGGTCCGCTTACCAGAGTTTCGGAAACCATGTGGCTCAGGAGCATGTGGGCGCTGGCCTCATATGTGAAGGAAAAGGGTGGTTTCAGGGATGCTAAAGTGGCCACCGTGATGTTCGGAGCACCACCAGATGTTAAGGGAAAGGCAACCGCAGCGCTTAGGACTACAATAGAAGAAGAGAGTAAAACAGGGACGGCACTTATCGTACCTTGCATGATGGCTCCCGGTGGGATTGAAGGTATGTTAATAGACGAACTGAAGGGGCTAACTTTCAGGTTTGGCCGAACCTACCTGCCTCATGTAAATATCACCAGGTGGTTAATGGAAGAAATAGATGGAAGTCTCAGGAGGTGGGAGAAGGAGCTTAAAGGGCCAACACCCTAATCTTCTAAAGTCTATTTGTTTCCTGATTGTAGTCTTGTCGCTTATAAGTGTTTATATGGTATAGACTTATGATAGTAGCACTTTGGAGTTTTGTCCTGGCATTTTAATTCACTGCACATACAAAAAACAATCTGATTTTGCAATCCCTCAACCCCCCTTACTAAAGGGGGGTTGTTTTTTTCCCTCTCTGCAAAAGAAGACTTTGCCACTCTGGATGGGGGAGCTATGTTGACATTCATTTCCTATTTATAGAAGGGGGTTAACAGGGAATTATACAGGCTATCTCTTACGAGGCGGAGCGGGCTATGCCTGGCACAACTCCACCACTTCTATACCCTGGCCATCTCTGGCCTACTCCTGCCTACCGGAGGCCTGTCGGAGTTCCTCAAGGAATTTTGGTGACACCTGGAAACCCAGGCTTTGTGCCTTATGGACGTCCTCCCATGCCTTAGCGTATTCACCCCTGGCATAGTAAACAATCGCCCGATTATAGTGGGCCTGTGCACTGTTTGGGTCAATTTCCAGGGCACGTGTGCAGTCAGAGATAGCTTTATCATCCTGGCCCATACCAAGATAAGCAACAGCCCGGTTACAGTAGGCATCCAGACGGTTCGGGTCAAGCTCCAGGACGCGGTTATAATCTGTGATAGCCCTGTCGTGCCGGCGTAAACCCAGATAGGCATTGCCCCGATTGTAGTAAGCATCTGCATAGTTCGGGTTAATCGCCAGGGCTCGGTCATAGTCAGAGATGGCCTTATCGTACTGGCCTAAGCCCAAATAAGCAATTCCCCTGTTGTTGTAGATATCTGCAAAGTGGGTGTCAAGCTCTAGTGCCTTGTTATAGTCTGCGATGGCTTTGTCAAACTGGCCCAAATCCAGATAAGCGTTACCCCGATTGTAATAGGCATTCGTGTGGCTAGGGTCAATTTCCAGGGTATGGGTGTAATCGGAAATGGCTTTGTCGTACTGGCCTAAATCCAGATAAGTGTTACCCCGATTGTAATAGGCACTTACGTAATTAGGGTTAATCTCCAGGGCGCGGGTATAGTCGGAGATGGCCTTATCGTGCTGGCGTAGACCCAGATAAGCATTGCCCCGATTGTAATAGGCACTTGCATAATTAGGGTCAATCTCCAGAGCGCGGTTGTAGTCGGAAATGGCCTTGTCGTGCTGGCCCAAACCCTGATAAGCGTTCCCACGATTGTTGTAGGCATTTACATACTTCGGGTCTATCTCTATGGCACGGCTATAGTCAGCAATGGCCTTATCCAGTTGACCCCTGTTCTGGTAAGCAAGCCCCCGATTGTAGTAAGCTTCTGACAGTTTTGGGTTAATCTCCAGAGCACGGGTATAGTCGGAGATGGCTTTGTCGTGCTGACCCTGGTCTTGATAAGCAAGTCCTCGCCGGTAGTAAACCTCTGCCAGCTTTGGGCTAATCTCCAGGGCACGGTTGTAGTCAGCAACGGCTGCGTTATACTTGCCCTGTTCCTGGTAAGCAATGCCCCGATTGATGTAAGCCCTTGCGAACTTCGGGTTAATTTCCAGGGCACGGTTATGGTCAGCAATGGCCTTATCATGTTGACCTATAAGACGATAAACCTCACCCCGGTTGTTGTACGCCTCAGCCCACTGCGGGTTAATCTCCAGGGCTTTACCGTAGTCATAGAGGGCTTTGTCGTACAGCTCTAGAATCATATAGGCATTGCCCCGATGGTAGTACGCATCGGCGTTTTTTGGATTTTTCTTTATTTCACTAGTTAAGACCTCAATGCTTTTTATAATTTGGTCATACTGGGAGTACGTGGTTATCGGAAGGTTACACACTACGAATAGGAAAACTAAGAGGAAGATTCTATGCAATCTTAAGAATTCCATATACTTAGCCTCTTTTTTTATTGGGTCGGTGATGGACAAAGTGAAATCGCTTTTTCATAACTTTATAGTGTAATAAATTTTTGAACAAAATGTATCATTTTCTCTCACTTTTTCATTAGAATTTGAATGAAATTGAATGGAAAATGAACGAATTGTGTCATTTTTTGTCTCTTTTCTAGCGTACAAAGTTAATAAACCCAGAGCAGCTTTAAGCGAGGGCCGTTTAAGGTCAAGAGGGGCCTTCTCGCTGATGGAATCCTGCTGGACAGGGTTATTGACATCTTTCCAATTAGCTATAATATGTTAAAATATGTAAAGATTTTGCCATGCAGGGCTTAGCTTTGTCAAAGGAGTAAAGTTTTATCGGAGGTGTGGTCATGAGGATATTACTTTTTACGGGTAAAGGTGGCGTCGGCAAGACCAGCGTAACGGCGGCTACCGCTGTTAGATGTGCAGACCTGGGCTATAAGACGATAGTGATGAGCACAGACCCGGCGCACAGTCTTGGAGATTCTTTCAATATGGAGATAGGGGATAAGCCCAAAGAGCTTGGTAAGAATCTCTTTGGGCTGGAGATAGACGTGCACGAGGAACTTCGCCGGAACTGGGGCAAGATACAGTCCTTTATAAAAAAGAACCTGATGGCAGTGGCCAAGTTTAATGACCTTATTGCGGAGGAGTTTGCCGTCTTCCCCGGGATGGAGGAGCTCTTCAGCCTCCTGAGGCTTAAGGGTTTTTATGATAAAAGGGAGTACGATGTGGCCCTTCTGGATTGTTCCCCTACTGCCTCCACAATGCGGATGCTGAGCTTCCCTGACATAGTAGAGTGGTATATGGAGAAATTCTTCCATGTAGAGCGGAAGATTATGAAAATGGTCAGGCCGGTACTGAAACCCATGATAGACGTAGAGCTGCCTAATGACGAAATCTATGGTACCATAGAGATACTCTACCAAAATATAGATGGGATAAAGGAGATTCTGTCTAACGATAAGATTTCA
Organism: Candidatus Brocadiia bacterium JP1; assembly: GCA_051388875.1. GTDB lineage: Bacteria > Planctomycetota > Brocadiia > Brocadiales > Bathyanammoxibiaceae > JBMFFR01. The sequence continues at coordinate 21,415 of JBMFFR010000005.1, forward strand.
TCCATGAGGTTGGTGATGAACCCCGAGAAGATGGTCTACAAGGAGTCCCAGAGGGCCTACGCCTATTTGAACTTGTTTGGTTTCCCTGTGGATGCAGTGGTGGTGAACCGTGTCTTCCCCAGCGGGGCTGGCCATTATCTCCACAGATGGCAAGACATACAGTCAAGATATTTAAAAGAGATAGAGGAAAGTTTCGCACCATTACCTATACTGAAGTCAAATTTTAAAGATGTAGAGGTGGTGGGTATAGAGAGGTTGAGGGAGATGGCTAGTGAGCTGTACGGGGATAGAGACCCCACAGGGGTATTTGTTTCCGAACGTCCGATAATGCTGACGCAACAAAATGGGAGCTATTGTCTTTCGCTATATCTCCCCACCGCTGACGAGAAGGATCTGGAAGTGCACCTTTATAAACACGAGTTGATTATCAGACTGGGCAGCTATAGGAGAAGCGTTCTCTTGCCAAGAGCTGTAGTGGATAAAGAACTATTAAGAGCAGTATTTGAGGGGAAACGGCTTAATGTGATTTTTGGAGGAAAAGAAAATGTTTAAGGAAGAAGATGTTGAAACTGGATTTAAAGGATGGACTAAGGAAAAGCAGAGCCGCTTTTGGAAGAGTGATTTTGGGCAGTGTTTGTTAGAGGCCGGGATAGAATTACTCAATGTGCCAAAGAGCCTGTACGACAGTCGCTTTGCTAAGGACGTGGAAGAGACTTCCGACAAATGCGTGGGACACCTCAAGGGAGCGTGCCAAAACCTTGCGCAAGCAGCCTGGGAACTACGGCCCAGGGGGTTGAAATACATGCTTGACTCAACCATTGAGCGACTGGAGAAGAAACGCAGACCTAAGGAGAAGGCTAAAACCATAAAGGTGGAGAGGCGGTCTTAAGGTTTTTCTACATCTACAAAAATGGGTTTGGTAAATCAAACCCCTACACTTTCTTTCAAAATTAGTGATGGAATGATTTGGAGTTTAGCCTTATGGGTAATGGCCGGTAGCAGCTCACTGCTTCACTCGGTAGCTAAGTAGGGGTTGTTATCCTTCTCGTAACCTATTGTGGTGGTGGGGCCATGCCCGGGATACACTACGGTATCACCCTTAAGGGTGAGTATCTTTTCTTTAAGGGATTCTATGAGGGTTTGATAGTCTCCCCCTGGGAAGTCAGTCCTCCCAATGCTGCACCTGAAGAGGCTATCTCCAGAAAAAAGTATATCTGACTTTTTGTCCTGAGACCTATTTAACAGGCATATCCCGCCAGGGGTATGCCCTGGGGTATGCAGCACCTCTAATTTTATCCCCTCCAGGGTTATGGTGTCCCCTTCCTCCAGGGTCCTATCGGCAGGTGGAGATTTACATATGTAGTCCTTGGATTCAAACCCGCCGAGGGCTGAGAGGTTTTTGAAGGGGTTAGTGAGCATTTCTTCGTCGGCCTTATGAATGCATATCTTCATCTCGGGGAAGAGGTCCTTGAGTGCTTTGTTTGCCCCTATATGGTCGCCATGGCCGTGGGTGTTTATCAGGTACTTTGGACGCAGGTCATGCTCACCCAGGAACTTTATAATCTTATCGGCATCACCACCTGGGTCAATAACGATTGCCTCTTTGTTATCATTGGACAAGATGTAGCAACCAACATCCAGGGGGCCAACAATCAGGACGTCTAACCTCATCAGAGTTTCCCAGCCAGGTAACTACCTATGAGTTCCTTTTCCTCGGAGGGGGCTTGGTTATCCCAGAGCCCAACAAGCTTGCGTTCCGTTTCTGCCCCTTCAGCGGAGTCAGAAGCGTGGGCTGCGTTTATCATCAGGTCGTAACCATAGATACTGCGTACTGTGGCATCCTGGGCCTTCCTGGGGTCGGTAGCGCCCAGTATCTTCCTTATTTCTTCCACGGCATTGATTCCCCTGTAAAGGAGGGCCAAACACTTGGCTTTACCGGGTGCTTCACGTTCTTGTGGGTCGTGTACTTGAGAGGGGTTTGTACCTGTCATGTATTCCACAATCTTATTAAACTCGTACTGGGCATTAAGTTCTTTAAGCTCATCAGCCATCTCTCCCAGCAATTGCTCGCTTAATGGGAATGCAAAGGCTTTACTCATGGCATCTCTTAGGCGTTCAACAAGTTTGGACTTGAGTTTCTCCCTCAATGCATCCCTCACTGGCAAGTAGAACTCTTCTGCCCTTTCCACATCCATCCTCAGGACCTTTGCTCCAACAATAAATAGCCCTGAACGAGAGAAAACATCTATTATATTACCGGGTCTGGAGCTGCGCCTCACAAAGTTCTCAGGCTTTATAATTACAAGGGTGGTCTCGGGTTTTGACCCTTCGGGGAATTTAAGTACATGCTCAAGGATACCGCCATCTTTTTCGGCATACTCAGCCAGCAAGGCCAGCTGTTTTCTGTTGGTCTCTTCATCCGCTGCGGTTAGCACTGCTGGCTCAAAGTATTCCACCTCTCCATTTCTACCCTGGATGCAATCTCCGTAGGTACCCCTCACTGTGTCTCCCCTGATATTGCCAGTAAGGGAGCCCACCACTTTATCCCTCAGTGTGTTTATGGCATCTGTCCCCTGAAACAAGAGGAGCATGGTGCGGTTGGATATGCCGAAACGGTTGTTCTTCCTGAAGTAGTCATTGAGATAACTCAAGAATGCCTTCTTAATTGCGGGCTTCATTTCCTGGGTCTCTATGGTCTTACAATAGAGGTCAACAAACTCATCGCTTGGGACGTACATCCTTGCCCCAACCAGGTCCAGGTTCCCCAGGGAAAGCAACCGTCCAATAATACCCCCCGTTCGGCTCTTCACCAGACTGTAGGGAGTAATCAATACGTATGCAAGTTCTTCTCTCATGCCTTACACCGGATGTAAAAGACAATAAACTATATTTTTTCTCCTAAAAAATTTTAACATACAAGGGAGATTACATCAACGACCAGTATTCTTTGTGAGGTATCTGGAGCGGATGATGCTGAGGTGGCCGGGTCCGAGAAGGGTTTCCACGGCAGATTGGAAGTCTTTACTGGTGGTTACAAAGAAACGTCTATTGACCTTTATCTGGGTCTTTCCGCCCTTTTCATCCAGTATTTCCAGGAGAACCGGGCAATGACCCGGATACGTAGAGAAGACATCCCTGAGGTGCAGTAAGGTCTCATCTACATGCTTATTAGAATCTACGGTAATAACTGCACTTTCTTTTTCTGGAATTGTCTCAAGCGGCATTATCTCAGAGACCTTGATTGAGGGTCTGCCGTTTCGGAAGATAACTTTACCTTTCAGTAGTATAGTCTCGTCTTTCTTGAGCAGTGTATCATACTTGGCCAATTCTCTTTGGAAGACGAGCCCTTCTGTGTGGCCCTCAAGGTCTTCCAGGAGGAGATAGACCATAGGGTCACCATTTCTTGTCGTAGTTTTTTTAACTTCTGTTAGTACGCCGGCTAGGGCCACCTCCTCCCCCTCGGTAACCTCAGCCAAGCCTGCGGTAGTAAGGGAGTCTTCGGGGAGCAATTCTTTAAGCTTAGTCAGCGGGTGGGAGCTCACGTAAAAACCCAGCACACTTTTCTCTTCCTGTAAGCGTCTCTTTTCGTCCCAAATTTCTTCTGGTTTTAGTTCTGGCACTTCCCACCAGGTATGACAGACTGGACAGGTTCCCTTCCTCAGTGTCCCATTTATTTCCACCCTTGGGCCCTCTGAAGCCTTCCCCGTGGAGTCCCCTTTATGGCCAGAGCCAAAAAGGTTCATTTGACCCTTAGAATGCCTGCCCGCCCCCTTCTCAACCATTTCCATGTCTGAACTGAGGGCCTTAAGGTGTTCTTCTCTCCTGGCTGGTAGGGAGTCAAATGCCCCGGCCTTTATCAAACTCTCAATTACCTGTTTATTAACTACCCTAGAGTCCACCCTCTTGTAGAAATCATGTCTGCACAGGAACTTCCCCTCATTTTGTCTCGCCTCCAGTACGGAGGCTACAGCCTTTTCTCCCACGTTCTTAATTGCCCCGAGTCCAAATCGTATCTTCTTCTCCCCTACCATGGTGAAGTCAGCCTGGCTCTCATTGATACAGGGGGGCAGCACTTCAATACCCATCCGTCGGCAGTCCTCTATATAACTGACTACCTTATCCGTGTTTTGTTTTTCACAGCTCATCAGGGCCGCCATGTACTGAGTGGGGTAGTTGGCCTTCAGGTAAGCAGTCTGATAGGTGATGACTGCATAGGCAGCAGAATGGGACTTGTTGAACCCGTAACCTGCAAAGTGCTCCATAAGGGAAAAGATTTCCTGTGCCTTTTCTAGTGGTATACCACTCTTTACAGCCCCCTGTACGAACTGGTTCCTGTATTTCGCCATTACTTCGGGCTTCTTTTTGCCCATTGCCTTGCGTAAAGTGTCGGCCTGGTTGAGGCTGAAACCCCCAAGGACGTTGGCTATCCTCATCACTTGTTCCTGGTAAAGGATGATTCCATAGGTCTCTTTCAAGAGTGGTTCCAGGCTGGGGTGCAGGTAGGTGGGTTTTTCCCTGCCGTGGCGGCATTCTATGAATGAATCCACCATCCCGCTCTGTAAGGGCCCGGGTCTGTAAAGGGCTATAAGGTTTATTATGTCCAGGAACTCCCTGGGTTGGAGTCTCTTCAAGAGTTCTTGTATCCCCTTGCTGGTCTCTACCTGGAATACCCCTTTCACGTTACCACTGGACAGGAGCTGGTATGTGGCTTTATCGTCTAGGGGCATCTCCATGAGGTTTAGTTCTTTACCTGTGGTCTCTTTTATAAGGTGGAGGGTCTTATCTATTACGGTGAGCTTTCTGACCCCAAGGAAATCTGCCTTGAGGAGGCCAATCTGTTCAACCAGGGTAACATCGTCAAACTGGGTAGTAACAACATCGCCATTTTTAGCCAGCGGGGCGTAGTTGGTGAGGGGTTCGTCTGAGATGACCACTCCGGCGGCATGTACGGAGGCATGTCTGCATAGGCCCTCTAACCTGTTGGAGATATTGAACAGGCGGTTTATCCTCTGGTCATTCTTGTAGAGTGTTGCCAGTTCTGGCTCTTGTTCCAGTGCCTGGGCAAGGGTTATGTTGGGGTTAAAGGGAATTAGCTTTGCCACCTTATCCACCTCTGCAAGGGGTATCCCGAGGGCCCTACCCACATCCCTCACCACTGCCTTGGCCTTCATCGTCCCAAAGGTTATAATCTGGGCAACGTGCTGGTCTCCCCCGTATGTGCGTCTGGCAAATTCTATTACCTTTTCCCTCCCTTCTGCACAAAAATCTATATCAAGGTCAGGCATAGTTACGCGTTCTGCATTGAGAAACCGCTCAAAGAGCAGGTCATACTTTAGTGGGTCAACATTAGTTATCTTGAGAGTATAGGCCACCAGGCTTCCCGCCCCGGAACCCCTGCCACTGGTGAGTATTCCATTCTGGTGGGCAAAGTTTACAAAGTCCCAGACAATTAAAAAATAATCCACAAACCCTGTCTCTTCAATTATGCGTAGCTCGTTGTCTAACCTTTGACGTATGGGTGTAGTGATTTCGCCGTATGCCTCCTTTGCGCCACGTTCGCAGAGCTCTCTAAGGAATTGGGCGTTACTTTTTCCCTCTGGGGAACGGTACTTGGGGAGGTGAATCTTGCCAAGGGTAAGCTCAAGATTACACCTCTGGGCAATAACGGCGGTATTAGCTAGGGCCTCAGGGATTTCGCTGAATAGGTGGTACATCTCCTGTGGGGATTTCAGGTAAAATTCTTGCGTGGCGAATCTCATACGCTCAGGGTCATCTACGGTCTTCCCCGTATTTATGCATAGTAGTATGTCGTGGGCCTCTGCATCCTCTTTGGATAAGTAATGGGTATCATTGGTAGCCGCCAGGGGTATACCCAGTTGTTTACCTATCTCTACGGCCCCTTGTATCAAGTCCTTTTGGGCGGGGATGCCATTATCCTGTACTTCCAGGTAGAAATTCTCTTTCCCGAAGATTTCCCGATAGGTTGCGGCGGCATTGAGGGCCTCTTTTTTCAGCCCCCTGCCCAGATGGTAATTTACCTCGGACTTCATGCACCCTGAGAGGGCAATAAGCCCCTGGGCATGCTGGCTGAGGAGATTCTTATCTACTCTTGGTTTGTAGTAGAAACCTTCTAGATAAGCTGCGGTAGAGAGTTTTAAGAGGTTCTGGTATCCAACAGCATCCTTTGCAAGTAGGGTTAAGTGATAAAGTGTTTCTTTTTGATTGGGGTCCTTTTTAAAGCGGTCGGTTGGGGCCACATAGGTCTCGTAGCCCAGAACCGGTTTTACCCCGGCCTCTCTGGCGCTCGTATAAAATTCTATGGCGCCGTACAGGTTACCGTGGTCGCTAAGGGCAATGGCTCCCATTCCCAGTTCCTTCGCCCTCTTTATAAGTTGCGCAATTCGGCAGGCCCCATCAAGCAGGCTGTATTCGCTATGTACGTGAAGGTGAGCAAATTCCATACATCAATTCACTACTGGCAAAAAGCTCCTAACAAATTCAGGACGTAATGAGACGCTATCGTGATGATATAGACGCTATATTACCCTCGGATGGAGAAAAGTCAAGAAATCCGTTTCGCTTTCATTTTGGTTAACTGGGAAATAAATATCGGAAGAGGTGTTAATTCAAGCCTTTAAGCTTTTTATAAATAAGTATGCCAATAAGTTTTCTTTCAGCAGCTTTTCATAGATTTTCCAGTAGGAGTGGAATTTCACTTATAATCGGTTCTTGACAATACGCTTTATAGATGGTAGGTTTTTACCCCAATTTTTAAGATTAAAGAATTTTGAACAGAGGGTCTTAAGGTGCAGGCAACAACTACTTCCGCTATCTCAAGGTCCAACATGATATACCTTCTTCTTTACGGTATATTCGCTCTTTTGGGAGTCTTTCTAGCTATAAAGTTTGAAGTCATATCGCAACTTCCCACGCATGTTCTAGTTGCTATAGTAATCTTCATTTTAACCTACGGGGCTGTGCTTTCTGAGAAGATTCACCGGACCATAGCTGGTATAGGCGGTGCGGTGGCAATGGGGATGGCAGGCCACTGGATGGGCTTCTATAGCCAGCAAGACGCTGTGGCCGCCATTGACTGGTACACCATAGGCCTGCTATTTGCCATGATGGTCATGGTAGGCATTATCCAGCAGACAGGCTTTTTTGAGTTTCTAGCCATTGTTACTGCAAAAAGGACCCTGGGTGACCCCTGGAAATTAACTGTATTGCTTGGGGCTGTAACCACCGTTGTTTCCATGATGATTGACAACGTTACCACAGTAGTGGTTATTGCCCCTGTAACGGTAGCTATTTGCGAAATCCTGGGAGTAAATCCCATCCCTATGCTCATGTGTGAGGCATTACTATCGGACGTTGGAGGCGTGGCCACCCTGGTGGGCGACCCGCCAAATATGATTATTGGTTCTGTTACTGGATACAGTTTCAATTCATTCATAATACACCTTGGCCCNNTAGCCATTGCCTTCCTGTGGATTCAACCCCATCCTGATGAGATTCTAAAGGAAGTGCACTGGAGCGTGTTATTATTCTTTATCGCCCTGTTTGTCTGCGTAGGGGGTATAGAACACGCTGGTGTGCTGGAATTAGTAGGGAGCAAAATAGCCAGCCACGCCCACGGCAACATGATACTAACGGTGGCACTACTCTTCTGGATAGCTGCCATAAGTTCAGCCATAGTGGACAATATTCCATTTACTATTGCTATGATACCAATAATCCAGCACTTGGAGACAGAGGGTATAAACGTCACGCCTCTATGGTGGGCGTTAGCCATGGGTGTGGGGTTCGGGGGTAACGGGACCCCTATAGGCTCTACAGCCAATGTAGTTACCGTGTCCGTAAGCGAAAAAACTAAGTACCCCATAACCATGAGGACTTGGCTACTATCGGGCACAACTACAATGGTAGCCACTTGTCTAATAGGCATGGCAATAGAGCTGGCCTTCTTAAATTTCTTCACTACCCATTAAAGCTGTTTGGCTGCACAATAGGTATAAAGCTGGGCTAATGAAGTCTGACTTCATTTTTCTCCGCTAAAGAAGCGGAAAACCCTCTAAGAACCTCCTCTAGTGTAGCCACTTGTAATTGACAAAGATTTTTGGGGGTGTTAATTTACTTGCATATTATTAGTGGCAGATGTGAGAAATTATTCAGCATAGGCAAAAGGAGGAGAAAGGCCACTTGGGTCTTTTTTCTAAGAAAAAACAAAAGAAAAAGGAAGACCTTCCAGAGGTCTGCGTAATAAAAGTATTTCCATTGAACTTTGGGGAGGGCGGTATGATAACTGGCATACTAGAAACCTTACAAGAAGTTTCAGGGATCTTAATGACTTCGCGCTTGATAGAGAGGCTGGCTGGTGCCTTTTTTGTATCAGCGACCTTGCTTTCTGGCGCAGCCTTGATTATAACCTTAATGTACCTTGCCTCGCCAAAGGGCTTTGAAGAACGGCTTTCTAAGGTACTGGTAGAAAAACCTGTATTAGAGGCACCCGCTGGGGAAGGAGAAACAGCCGGAGCAGAAGAAGCCACAGAGGGAGAATGAAGGGGAAACACCCAGACTGAGTAGTATAGGTGTGAAAAAGCATGTCCACTTACTGTCTGCCCTTAAAGCCAAGCAAAAACAACCCCTAAGATTTTGGCATTCCTTCCCTCTCCTAGTAATGATTCTTTTACCTTCCTGTAGCACTCCAGAAGACACCACCCCGCTCCCTTACTTGCATCACTACCAGGGCATTCACTACTATGAAAAGGAAAGAGTAGATGATGCCGCCAGAGAATTTGAGAAGGCCCTAAAACAATCCCCTAATTCCCCTGAATTGCACCTTCATCTTGCCCTAACCTATCTGGAAAAGGGAGCACTTGATAAAGCTGCTGAAGAGCTAAATAAGGCCAGAGATCTCAGCCCTAACTCAGCAGAGGTCTACAGCGCCCTCGGAGAAGTTTACACAGAAATGGGTAGGACGGAAGAGGCTATCGCCTGCCTTACAAAGGCTATAAGACTCAATAGCAACTACGCTGATGCCCATAATAACCTGGGTAATGTCTACTGGCGGCTGGGGTGGCATGAGCAAGCTATTTCTGAGTATAAAGAGGCCGTAGGGATTAATCCCAATCTGGACGTTGCTTATATTAACCTAGGGGTAGCCTATAGAGAATCTGACAGGCTAGAGGAATCTCTTGGTGTCCTCAAGAAAGCACTGGAGCTAAGTCCTTACAATGCAGACACTTACCATGCTATGGCTGATGTCTACTTCGCACAGGAAAGCTGGGAAGAAGCGGTTACCAATTATAAAAGAGCGATAAGATATTATCCTGCCGATGCTACCCAGATAAAGGCAAAAGCCTATGGCTCCCTGGGACTGGCCTACTACAAGGGAGGGATGAAGGGTAAGGCGCTGTCGGGATTTAAAGAAGTGGCAGAATTATTACCTAATCAGCCTGCGGTTAATTTAGCCAAAGAGCTACTCCCCAAACCATCACTTACGGAGGATAGACTCCTTGAGACCAGAAAATATGCTCAGGCCCTCTCCTCTCAGGGTAAACTAGTAGAGGCCTCCTCACTCTGGAAGGACGTAGTGGAACAATATCTGGAATTAAGGGCCCAAGGAATGATAGGGCTGGACGAGTCCATACTTAAGGAAGCCATTGGCTCTGCAAAGAAGTCAGCCCATGAGGAGTCTGTGCAGTACCACTTACGGATGGGTAAGGCATATCTTAAAAAGGGTAATAAAGAAGAATCCTTGAAAGAATTCAAAAAGGCACTCCATGAAGACCCTACACACCTGGATTCAAGGTTATGGCTTGCACGGGTACTTTTCTTCCAGGGGGAATGGGAGTCTTCACTTAAGGAACTCAGGAAATTACTACTCTTATCATCCGGACACGAGCATGCTAAACTCCTTATGGGTAATATCTTCTTAGTCAAAGGAACTCTGGAAGAAGCAGCGGCTATCTACAAAGAACTCCTGGACACCCAGCCCGCATCTGCCGCACTACATAATAATCTCGCCATTGTGTACCTCCGACAGGGAAAATTAGACGAGGCCATTAAAGAATATACATCTGCCATCAAATTTGCCCCCACCGTAGCCAGAATTTATACCAACCTGGGAAGGGCCTATATAAGGAAGTCCCTCGTTAAGGATGCCACCTACCAGTTTAACAAAGCCCTGGAGATAGACCCAAGCGAGCCCTCCGCACATGAGGGCTTAGGCTTAATCTTGCTAAGAGAAAGGCACCTCACAGAAGCAAGGGCCCCATTAGAAAAGGCACTAAACACCCTGCGCTCCGGACCTTACGGGGAGAGGTTTCTTAAGAAGGCCGAAATACGCTCCAGCCTTGCTAGCCTCTATTCCCAATCAGGCAATAAAGACTTGGCTATATACCAGTGGCTGGAAGCAGTAGAATCCTTGCTAAAAGAAATAGAAAGACTTGACACCCTTGGCCTTAGCTGCTTTGATAGTGGGCAACTAGAACATGCCTTCTTTTACTGGCAGAAGTCTCTGTCCCTGGAACCTTCTCTGGCTGTAGTTTATGAAAAACTTGGCCGGCTTTATACCGACAAAGAGATGCTTGATGAGGCACTGCTGGTTTACAAGAACGCGGCAGGGTTTTATAGACAACCCAAAAAGAAGGCCCTCATGCATCTTTATCGGGGTAACATACATTATGACCGCTGGGAGTTAGAAGAGGCTATTAGCCAGTACGAACGGGCGATTGAAATGGAGCCAGCGATGGCCCTAGCTTACACAAAACTGGGAAGGGTCCAGGGCAAAAAAGGTTTGCTGAAAAAGGCGGAAGAGGGACACAAAAAGGCACTGGAGCTAGACCCAAAACTGGCTGAGGCGTATAAAAACCTCGGTCTCTGTTACCACAAACAGGGCCTCTTCCCTCAGGCATCAAAGGAATTTAAAAAATATAGGGAGCTTACTGTAAAGGAGTAAGATTATGAATCCAACTCTGTTTTACCTTCTAATGGCAGGCTTAGTTCTCTCGGGTTGTAGTATCGTTGAGGAGCAGAACGCCAAGATAAAGGCACTGGAACAAAGATTCGCAGATGTAGAATCAAAAGTACAGGCAGTGGATACCGCTAATCAGGAACTGGGCAAACGTATAGAACAATTAGGCACCAATGAACCCCTGGAGCGCAGGGTTACTTATCTGGAAGAAAAACAGTCCAGCATGGAGAAGATGCAGCTAGAAATGGTACAGTATCAGGACTCCTTAAGGACTTCTATTTCCAAGGTAAGGGGTTCCATGGAAGAGCTCAAGAACAAGTTAGAAGAGGTAAAACGCGCGGGAGAGTCGGCCCAGACACAGCCAGCAAGTATTACCGTTGAGACCACAACCCCCTCCAAACCAGCGGAAAAATCCTCAAGCGTTGTAGAAATCCAAACCCGACAGAAACCCACAGAAAAACCCAAGGAAAAACCAGAACCAAGGGGGTTCATACTGGATGAGTTTTGAATTGATGAAAAGGCAGTAGGTGTATAATTGTGCAAATAACTTATTATTAATGGATATAAAAAGGCAGAAATGGGTCTAAGCGATTGGAAGCAGAAAATTTTTGGATTTGTTGTCCTTGTAATTCTCTTAGGGGTAGTATGCTTTGCTGTAGTGGCATTTTGGAAAGCTTTTTCTACTCTGAAATCCGAAATTGCTACAGCCATTGTTGCTGCTTGTGGAACCATTCTTGTATCCATTCTTTCATTGATTTTTTCAAAAAACTGGGAACGGCAAAGAGAAATAGAACAAGAGCATCGCAGATAAAAGCTGCCAATTTATGAAGAGTTTATAACGTTCTACTGGAAAGCGCTTTCGGCAAAGAAACCTGGCGGAACTCCTGTTGAAGAAAAAGAAATGGTGGACTTCTCTAGTAAGTTTACGCAAAAGCTAATCTTATGGGGATCTGACAATGTTTTAAAGGAATACTCAACGCTTTTAAAAGAATTCCAATCGTCTAATAACAAGCCTGCACACCTGATGTTAGTTTTTGAAAAGCTGCTCTATGCCATCCGTTCCGATGTTGGTCACGGAAATAAAGGTTTAGGACAACGCGATCTCCTAACCTTATTCATAAAAGACATTAACAATTACCTGCGAACTTCAGAATCTGATACACAACCAAAAAAATAACTAAGTATGTCGTCCTATGATGGGGTGAACCGGAGATTATAGACATAAAGACTGTATTGGAAAGAATTCGTACGCAAGCCGCAAAGGAGGACATTCGTATCACCCAGCATGCTCAACAAGAGATGATGGAGGAGAATATTACACTTGATGAGGTCCTTCAGGCCATTGCTTCGGCACAGATTATAGAAAACTACCTAGAACACAAACGAGGGCCTTGTTGTTTGCTCAGTGGTCTTACCAAAAAAGACCGTGCTCTACATATTGTATGTACAACAACACGGCCAGTGCTTATAATTATTACAGTGTATGAACCAAGACTACCCAAGTGGGTTAGCCCAATTCAAAGGAGACAAGAAAAATGAAATGCAGTGTCGAAGGTTGTCCTGGCGAATACGAAGAGCGACAGGTTATTCACCCTGTGCGATATAAAAGCCAGGTTATTGTCATTGACCATGTACCAGCAGAAGTCTGTTCAGTATGTGGCGACGTGCTTTTAAAGCCAGAGACAGTACGTCGGATTGAAGGGTTGTTGCAGACCGCGAAGAAGCCGACAAGCGTAGTCCCCCTTTATGAGTATGCCTAATGGGGTACTTCTACTACCGCAATATCCATTGACTGAACCTCTAAAACTCCACCACAGGCCAGCCTGCCTTGCGGGCATATAGCCTGAGTACAGGGTGGGCGTTAACAGCTACGGGATGGCCCACCTGGCGCAAGAATTCTATATCTGAATAGTGGTCTGCATAAGCATAAGAATCTTGTAGGTCAATGCCCCTCCCGGAGGCGAGTTCTTCAAGAATCCTTACCTTACCCCCACCGTAGGGGTGAGTCCCGGTAAGCTTTCCGGTAAGGAGGTCATCTACCCTCTGAAGGTTAGACCCCACTGCAATGTCTGCCTTTAATTCTTCCTTAAACTCTTTGATTAAAACGTCTAAGGTTCCGGAAACAAGGACGATGGTATAGCCTTCTTCTTTTTTTCGTCTTATTTCTTCTCTCGCCTTAGGGGTTATAAAGGGGGATATTTCTTCACGAAAGCAACGCCTGGCCTCTTCCTCTATCAAGGAGGCATTTTTACCACTAAGATACAATTTGTTACCCTTAATGTAGATACCCCGCAGGGTGAGGAGCCTGAGGATAAAGGCGAGGAAAAATCGCAAAATGTCCAGTGGTCTGATTATATTTTTTCTGAAGAGGTATTTTATAAAAATCCGTTCGGAGGAGTGGCCCTTAAGCAGGGTATTATCTATATCAAAGATGGCAGCCCTTAGCATTAGAGCCCTTGAGTTAGCCAGAGGTAGATTGAGGACGACTTCCCAGGAGATAACCCCTGCCCTCCCATACTACCGGGAAACCCCTCAGAAGACAGAAGCCCACGGTGCCATAAACCAGTATGTACTTTATGAGCGTCAAATAATTCATCATCAAATCGGAAACATCTGCACTCCTGAGGGTTATTATCAACCCAAGGAAAGTAAAAGAAACCCCCTTTGAGGCGGCATAAAGCCCTCTGGAAAGACGTGAGGCTACAAGAACTTTGGCCCACTCCGCCTTCTGCATGGTCTTGTCCCCAAAGGCTGTCTTCCCCTCGGCAAAAGCCATACTTCGTAGATTATCCACTACCACATCCCTTGTAATGACAATAGCTGGGACCCAAAAGCTGTACTCACCAACGCATGCAAAATATATCCATAATACGTTCTCTACTATCCTGTCCCCGACTATATCAAAGACAGCCCCCTGGTCAGAGGTCTCCCCATAAAGTCTGGCTATATACCCATCAAGAGCATCCATTGCGATTACGATACCCGTGAGGACAGTAGCCAGGGCATTAAGGTAAAAACCCCTATCAAATAGGGTTACGATAACGAACACAAGTATTACACGTGTCAGGGTAATTAGAGCAGCTTTCAAATCCCTCTATCCTCCCAAGAGAATTCTACTAACTCAAAGGATGTCTTTCAAGGGTAAGAGTTTAAATTAGTTGCCAGAATTAGTCTACATCAAAACAGGATATATTCTCCTTAATTATGACTTCCTTTACCAGGAATACAAACGTAAAATGTTTATTTATGGACAGAAAAGTCATTTATCTTGACCAGAATATCCTGAGTTTTATCGCTAAGGTAGAGTTGGGACAGCTCAGGGAGGAGAGGGTCAGAGGTCTCTTCCACCGGCTGCAAGCCCTTGTCAGAGCAGGCCGTATCAATTGCCCGGTCTCCCTATTTCACAGGATAGAATCGGAGCTAGGGAGTGAAGTACTAAAGGCGAAACTACTGGAGGTTATACAACAACTCTCCAATGGATTAAGCTTCAGGGACTGGAAAGAATTGGTAGATTTACAGATGCATAGGGCTATAGATGGTTTCTTCGGCGGCAAATCCTCTACCCTTTCCAGGAAAGAGGCATTTCACGATAGGATAACAGAACCGGAAATGCCAAACCTCAAGAAAATGGAACATCTTAAGAAATTATATAAGGAGCGTTGGGAAGGATTGAGAAAAGAGGTCCTGGAGGGCCACCAAAAGGGACTTCCAGAACTCACCAATAAGTTCTTCCGCCAGCAGAGGGAGCGAGAGAGGCATGCCCTTGTTAAAGGCTTCCTACTGCAAGAGATAAAAGACCCTTGCCTCTCCACTTATATTATGGAGGCATATCACTTACAGTCGCCACGGCAGAAAGGGTTGAACACCTATAAGACCTATGACCCGGGGCTTAAGAGGCTAACAGCCTTTGCAGACTCAGGATGGCTCAGGGCCGTACCGTTTGTAGATATTGTCTCCTCCGTTAATGCCGCCATACTTGTGTACGAGGAGGCAAGGGAGCCTGAAGAGGGAGATTTTTACGATTCCCTAATAGTAGGTACCGTGCTCCCTTACTGCGATGTGCTCGTTACAGACAATTTCCTTAAAAGCATACTCACAAAAAGACTTGGCTACCATAAGAAATACCACGTGGAGGTTTTCTCCTGTAAAGGTAGCGAGCTTGATGGACTGCTTGGATATCTCGGACGGATTTAAAGATGCCACAACACCTCTAAACCCAAAACAGGCCCGCATGTAAGTTGTTCACATACAGGTGTTTATGAAGAACCATTGCCTTCCTTCTTCAGGGCACTAACCACCTGCTCCACTGAAACCTGTGGAAGACGGCCTTGACAGCTGAAAGCAGAAAGTGTAAATGATGAAAAAGTTTTTTTGCGTTAATTTTATTAATATTACAGATGAGACCTATGCAAAACACCTACAAAGTCATGCCTTCGCCCTGCTTAGGACGGAGTCGGAAGGTGTGAAACGAAATAATCTCATTTGAAATTAGAGATTCTTCGTCTGCCTTTGGCAGACTCATAATGGCGCATAGAGTTAAGTCCCTTTTGCAGAACTCTCACACATATAACTAAGATGGACAAATTGTTAGGGGAAGAGTTAAGTCTTTCTAATAAATTCTTTAGCCTATTAGAGCTGGTAAAATTTCCGCACACCATCTTTTCCCTTCCTTTTGCAATAATGAGCGCATTTCTGGCTGCCGATGGCCTGCCGGGTATGAGGGAGTTTCTTTTAATCCTGGGGGCATTAATCACTGCCAGGAATTGTGCCATGGGTTTTAACCGCCTGGCGGATACCCAGTACGATTCTACTAACCCCCGGACCAAACAGTGGTACGTCCTCCAACTCCAGGTTGGACGTACAACGCTTCTAATATTCACCCTTGCCTCGGCACTCCTCTTTGTGGGTTTTTCCTGGGCACTGAATTGGCTGACGTTCGTCCTTTCCCCCATAGCTTTACTGGTGGTCCTCGGGTATTCCTATACTAAGAGGGTTACGAGCCTTTCTCACTTTGTACTGGGAACGGCTCTGGCACTGGCACCGCTGGGGGCGTGGGTTGCAATAAGGGGGAGTTTTGACGTAGCCCCTGTGCTACTGGCACTTGCAGTACTCCTCTGGACGGCTGGTTTTGACATTATCTATTCCTGCCAGGATGTGGAACATGACCGTCAGATGGGGCTCTGGTCGCTACCCAAGAGGCTGGGGACTAAAAATGCCTTGCGCCTATCCTCTCTCTTACACCTATTAATGCTTGCAGTACTGTTTCTTCTGGGAAGCTATGGCGGGTTAGGAAAAATATATCAGGCGGGGGTGTGCCTCACAGCACTACTGCTCTTCTATGAACATTCCCTGGTGAAACCAGAAGACCTGTCCAAAATTAACGTTGCCTTTTTCACTGTCAACGGCTTTATAAGCCTTGGGCTAATGGGGGCAACCCTCTTAGATATATATTTTTGAGGTAATACTTTACCTTCTAAAAAATCCGCCAATAAACCACATTAGAAAAGTTAGTACAAAGCTCAAGAGCACAGAGGTAGCCAGTGGAAAATAGAAGGAAAAGTTTTCCCTCTTGATGTAGATGTCCCCGGGTAGCCTGCCCACGAAAGGTATTTTGTCCCCTATCAAGAAGAACCCTCCCACAAGCAAGAAGAATATACCCAAGAATATAAAAAGCTTTGCGAATGGATGGAAGTCTAACATAGTGCTGGTTTGAACTTATAGGCGTTTGAACTTTTCCCCTGCGCTTGCACCAAGTCCTTTTTCACTTTGCAAATTATTTTCCTTAGGAGGAAGGAGATTATCATCCTTTTCGCCCAACCAGCAGGCCTCTGGCGCCTTTACCTCTACTGTGAAGCCCTCTCCCAGATAAGCCTTTATAGCAACAGGGTCTCTCACTATCTCTGTGGTGGAGCCTTTTGAGATGACCTCCCCCTGGTTGAGTATATAGGCCCTGTCTGTAATAGAGAGGGCCTCCCTTACGTTATGGTCTGTAAGCAGTATACCGATACCCATCCTCTTAAGCCCTACCACCATAGCCTGAAGCTCACTCAAGGCAATGGGGTCAATACCAGAGAAGGGTTCGTCAAGCAGAATCATCTTTGGGGCGATGGCAAGCGTCCTGGCTAGCTCCAATCTCCTCTTCTCCCCTCCAGAGAGGATGAAGGCCTTCTTCTTAGCGAGATGGGTAAGCCCAAAGTCTTCCAGTAACTGGGCTGTTTTCCTCCTTTTATCTATATGATTCCTCCTTACCTCCAGGACTGCCAGGATGTTTTCCTCAACCGAAAGTCTGCGGAATACAGAAGGCTCCTGCGAGAGATAACCTAGCCCCATCCGCGCACGCCTGTAAATCGGAAACCTGCTAATGTCATACCCTTGAAAGTAAATCTTTCCATTATCAGGTTTTGTTAACCCAACTATCATACCGAAGGCGGTACTCTTACCAGCACCGTTGTGCCCCAGAAGTCCCACCACCTCCCCTTTATCTACTTCCATGTTGAGGTTATTTAGTACTACCCTCTTGCCATAAACTTTAGTAAGGTTTTCAACTTCTAAAAGCTTCATCTTATAATTCTCATCCCGCTTGGGGGCCAAAAGACAAAAAAGGCCCTGCCTATAAGGTTTTTCTCAGGGACAAATTTCCACACCCTGCTATCCTTGCTATTGACGCTATTGTCTCCCAACATAAAATACTCCCCTCTGCCCATATGAACAGGGGAGACCCCACCCCACCGCCCGGATGCAAGGTCGGAAGAATAATATATGTCCCGAAATATTGCGATATCCTCAAAGAGGCAATTAACGGCCCTTCCGCCTATTCTTATGCCACTCCTTGTGACTTCCTGCGATGGTAATGTTATGTCGTAATCATAAGAAAATATCTCCTTATCATCAAGTAAGAGCACCACAGAACCATCTACATGATATAATTCCACTTTGTAAGATTGCCCCGGGGATAAATAGACTTCTGCTTCTTGCAGACGCCTCCCCGCCACTTCCAGATAGCTCTTTTCTTGTATCCCGGAGGTGGATTTTACCGCCAGGGACGCTAGAAAGGTCTCCGCATCCTTATCAATAGCAGCCAACACCGCCCCCCCTGTCCCGCCAGTTACCCTCACCGTGAAGGCCATCTTAACATCCCCCACCTCTTTTGTACCCCTTATTTCATTGTAGGTGTAGCTATCGGTTATCCTCCTGCTAAAGGTGGCAAAAGAAGCCTCTTGTGGGGTTTCAAGTTGAAGGGCCACTCCAGATGGGTTCTCTGCATTTTTCTTATTCCAGCCTCCATCCTGGAAGGCCCACGCAGGGAGCAACTCCCGCTTGGGTGCGTAACGACTATTATAAACGGGAACCCAGAGCTCTTCCTGCACCCACCGGGGCTTTTTGGCTATATGGTTATTTATGTACAGATCCCCCCCGACAATTTGCAGTTCCTCCTGGGGCAGACCCACAAGGCGTTTTATATAATTTTTGTGTTTCTTCTTCAGGCGCGTAGAACCACACTTCTCGCACTTCAGACCCTCTACCCATTGCTGGTCAAACATTATGTAACCACAATCTTTACAGGTAATATCGGCAAGGGGGTACTTAAACACAACCACATCCCATCTTTTAGGACTATCAAAGTCATATATAAATTTGTTTACAAAGAGCCTGTTCCCCCCATGGGAACCGTTTTCACGTATGTTTATAGTTAAGAAACAGTTAGGACAGGTAGCCGTCAGACCATAATGGTCCCTGGCAAAACTCCAGCCACAATTAGGGCATACCACATCTTTATGCACGCCAAGCAGTGTCGGTGCCATAGAGCCAGTGGGTATCTTATAGGCCTCCATTACAAAGTGCCTGATGGCAAGGGCCAGGAGCACGGAGAAGATTATCCACTGGAGGTTTTCTCTTGCAGCCTTGTAACGCTCACCTTTCTCCTGTGGCAGTCCTACCCAGGTGAGCACCCTGGAGACCAAAGTAACAGAAGAATTAACCGTGTTTCTCTCCTTACTCATGTGCAGTTAGTACAGAAAGGAAGGCCTGCTGTGGTATCTCCACACTTCCCACATTCTTGAGCCTCTTTTTACCTTCCTTCTGCTTTTCCAATAGTTTTCTCTTTCTGGTAATGTCTCCACCGTAACACTTAGCAGTGACATCCTTCCTTAAGGGTCTTATAGATTCTCTAGCTATTACCCTGCTACCTATTGCTGCCTGGATAACCACCTCAAAGAGGTGGCGGGGTATCTCCTCTCTGAGCTTTTTTACTAGTCTCCTACCCCTTGTATAGGCCTGCTCTCTATGGACTATGCAAGAAAGGGCATCTACCTTTTTGCCTCCCACCAGGATGTCTAGTTTTACCAGGTCCGCAGGATGATAGCCTAAAAAGGCGTAGTCCATGGTACCGTAACCCCTGGTGGCAGACTTAAGCTTGTCATAGAAGTCAAAGATTACCTCTGCCAGTGGTAATTCATAGGCAAGGATTACCCTCTTTTCACTCAGGTACTCGGTAGAGACGTATTTCCCCCTGCGTTCCTCCGCTCTCTGCATCACCGTCCCAATGTATTCGCTAGGTATGACCATCTTTATAGACACCACAGGTTCCCTGAATTCAATTATTTCCCCTGCCTCTGGTACGTGGTCTGGGTTATCTATCCTTACGACTTCACCTTTTTTATCTACAATCTCGTAGGTAACGCTAGGGGCCGTTTGGATGACGCTAACGTTACTTTCCCTCTCCAGCCTTTCCTGCACTATCTCCATGTGAAGCAAGCCCAGGAAGCCGCAGCGGAAACCAAAGCCGAGGGCTGGGGATCGCTCCGGCTCAAATGTAAAGGAGGAGTCGTTTAAACTGAGTTTCTCCAGGGCCATCCTTAATGGTACCAGGTCGGTGTCAGCCGTAGGATAAAGCCCACAGAAGACCATAGCGAGCGGTCTATCATAGCCGGGTAGGGCGATGCTGGCCCTTTCCTTTTCGTGGGTTATTGTATCCCCAATTTCCACGTCGCGGATAGACTTTATACTGGCCATCAGGTAGCCCACTTCCCCTGAATGGAGGGCCTCTACCGGGGTCATCTTCGGCCTGAAGATTCCTACCTCCGTTACCTCAAACGCCCTCTTGGTCTTCATCATAAAAATCTTGTCCCCGGACCTCAGTGTCCCGTCAAAAACCCTGAGATAGACAACTACGCCTCTATAGTCATCGTAGAAGGAATCAAAGATGAGTGCCTTTAATGGCCTCTGAGAGTTACCCTCTGGCGATGGCATCCTCTCAATTATGGCGTTAAAGAGTTCCCCAATACCCAGCCCCGTCTTGGCGCTGACTTTAAGCACCTCTCTGGGCAGAATGCCCAGCGTCTTTTCCATCTCCTCAATCACTTCCTGAGGTCTTGCCTGCTGGAGGTCTACCTTGTTAAGTACAGGTATGATTTCAAGGTGTTTATCTAAGGCTAGATAGGCATTGGCTACTGTTTGGGCCTCTACCCCCTGGGCGGCATCCACCAGGAGCAAGGCCCCCTCGCAGGCTGCCAGGCTTCGGAGGACTTCATAACTAAAGTCCACATGGCCAGGGGTATCAATTAGGTTCAATACATACTCTTTGCCATCCTTTTGATAATTCATAGTTACGGCACTGGCCTTTATAGTTATACCCCTCTCCCTCTCCAAGTCCATATCATCCAGCATCTGCTCTTTAAATTCTCTGGAGCTAACTGTCTTGGTACTCTCCAAGAGCCTGTCGGCCAGTGTGCTCTTGCCGTGGTCAATATGGGCAATTATGCAGAAGTTCCTTACTCTATCAATATCCATAACTTTATCTTTCAAAATATTATACGCTACCAGAAAGACTTTTTGAAGTCAATTGGCCTTAACGATTTTTGAATAAAGGAAAAACGAAACCCCAACCTCCCGGTTTAGAGGCAGAAATAGTCTGAGATAATTTTTAGACAAATTAGTGCCCATCACTTTTGGCAGGTTGTTTAACCCTGGGCAATACTTTCTTTATACCTCTTCAGTGCCTCCCCCACAAATACCATGAGTGCAGAGGTAGTTGGAACGGCCATAAGAAGTCCAAGAAATCCGAGGATCTGGCCCCATATGAGGACGGAGAGAATAATGGCTACGGGATGTAACCCCACCCTGCTGCCCAAAATACGTGGGGTTAGCACGGTCCCCTCCAGAAATTGCCCCAAGGCAAAGGTTATCCCAACGAGTGCAAATGGTCCCAGTCCTCCCGGGTGCTCAAGGGCTACCAAGGACATAGCCAGGATTATACCTACGGTAGTGCCAAGCAGGGGTATCATATTACCTATCCCTGCTAAAAAACCCACAAAGAATGCCATTGGTACCCCTATGAGGCTGAGCCCGGCACTATAGAAAAACCCTAAAATAATAGCCACCGTCATTTGGCCACGAAGAAATCCCCTGAGAGTGTTATCTACCTTGCCCATTAGCTCCAGAACCCTATCCTTTCTGGAAGGTGGTATCAGCGCCTTGGCTTCACTTAAGATGCGGTCATAATCCTTAAGGAGATAAATGGATACAAAGGTAAAGGTAAAGAAATTAGCCATGGTGCCGACCAGTCCAAAGGTGCTATAGAACAAATTCTTTATGGCGTTGAACAGATACTGTAAGACGCTTGGTATATACCCCTTCAATTGCACGGCTAGCCCACCAAAAGGTTGCCCAGGCAAATAGGGAAAAGCCCTTTCCTCTTTCTGCTCAGGTGGGACGCCCACTTCTGTTACAGTCGGGAAGGCTTGCGGCTCTTCACCTCTTAAAATGGACAGCAGGGCTACCTGCCCGTACTCTTTAAGCAACTCTTCCAACCCCTTTTGATAATGCGGGTACTCCCGCTTTAGTGCCCTGGCCACCTGTACAGCACCGCTTATCGTCTTTGGAATGGCATAGGCCATAAACAATGACCCAAGTATAAAGACTGAGATAAGTAGTATCACCACGGCTATCGTCCTGTGTATCCGTATCGTGGGGAATACAATACTCCTGCTCTCAATAAAATCTACCACAGGGTCAAATATGTAGGCCACTGTGAAGGCCAGGAGTAGCGAGGTAAGGATACCCTTCAGCAGGTAACATAGGCCAAGGAAGGCTATCATGGAAAAGAATATAATTACAACCTTTACCCACCCTCCTGGGGTTGGCTTTGAAGCGTTGTGTATGGGTTTTTCCTTTTCCGTACGCACGTTAACTTTTCTTGAACTAGCAAATGATAAATAAATGGAGGTCTCTGAAAAACCTCTTATTTACGCGCTAAGCCCGGCGCTCCCTCCCCCATTAAGGGGAAAAATTAGAGATGCTCACAGACTTTTTCAGAGCTCTCAAATAATACTAAATTTTGTACAAAGAAATTCGGTTTCTGTTTCGTCCTTTAGTTAAAAATATTTGCGCCCCTCCTTTTTCGTTGAGACTCTTTCCCAACTACTGCTTGATTTTATAAACGCGTTAGAAGTAGGCTACCGGTCTGTCCATTCCCTTCAAAATCCACCTAAGGCGGAGTTTCAGCGTAACTGGCACGCTACAAATTTTTACGAATTACGCCGCTGCCTCTACCGGTGGGGGCGGTGGATTACCTAACACTTTGTTCCCCATTTGAGCCAGAGGCGCCAAGTCAAAGGGTGGATTAGCCACCTGCGGTAAACCCCAACGCATCTCTAAAGCCTAGACACCAGGCCAGTTTATTACCCGTTACTCACCTACCGGGCATGCTCAATGAAGCGGGTCTCTCGGATAACGGTGACCACTACCTCTCCTGGGAATTCTAATTCTCCCTCAACCCCACGGGCAATTTCATAAGACATCTTTTGGGCAGTAAGGTCGTCCACCTTTTCGGGGTCCACCACAACCCTTATCTCTCTACCTGCCTGGATGGCGTAGGCGCTTTTTACACCCTGGAAGCTGGTAGCTATATTCTCAAGTTTTTCCAGCCGTTTGATATATTTTTCAAGAGATTCCCTTCGGGCACCTGGACGGCCAGCGGAGATGGTATCGGCTGCAGCTGTTAACGCCCCGTAGGGACTCTCCACCGGGACACTTTCGTGGTGGGAGGCAATGGCATTGATGACCTCCGGCCTCTCCTCCTGCCTCTTGGCGATATCAGCCCCTATGGCGGCGTGATTCCCCTCCACATCGCTCCCCAGGGCCTTGCCAATATCGTGAAGCAGGCCACACCTCTTGGCCAGTTTTACATCCAACCCTAACTCCGCAGCCATAAGCCCACAAAGTTCCGCCACCTCCACGGAGTGTAGCAACTGGTTCTGACCATAGCTGGTACGATATTTTAATCTACCCAGGAGATCTACCAACTCGGGGCTCATATCGTGGAATCCCATATCGTAACACACCTGCTTTCCAGTCTCCTTCAGGTGTTCTTCTACCTCTTTGAAGGTCTCCTGAGCCAACTCCTCAATCCTGGCTGGGTGAATACGGCCGTCGGCTATTAGCTTCTCCATTGTACGGCGCGCAACCTCCCTGCGTACACTATCAAACCCGGAGAGGACTATAACGCCCGGCGTGTCATCCACAATTACATCCATACCGGTAGCCTTTTCAAATGCCCTTATGTTACGTCCTTCCCTTCCTATTATACGTCCCTTCATTTCTTCGTTAGGCAGTTCCACGGTGCTGACTATGTCCTCCGCCGTGTGGATTGCAACACAGCGCTGGATGGCATTAGCAATAATAACGGCTGCCTCCTCCTGGACACGTTCCTTTACCTTCTGAAGGGCATCAGCTATCTTCCTGGCACACTCTGTTTCCATTTCCTTTTCCAGGCGAGCCATGAGGAGCCTTTCCGCCTGTTCCTTACTATAGTTAGTTATTTGTAGTAGTGTTCTGGTTTCTTCTTCAAGGGTCTTTCTAAGCTTAGCATCTCTTTCTTCTACGTCCTTGAGCTTAGCCTGGAGCTGACTCTGAAGCCCTTCAACATAACGTTCTTTCTTGGCTACTATTTCAAGCTTTCTTTCTAGGTTGTCCTCTCTCCTTTCAAGCCTTTTTTCAAGTGACCTTAATTCGGTCCTGGCTTCATGAATCTCTTTTTCGAAGGCCTCTCTTCTCTTGAATAACTCGTCTTTGATGGTGAGGTCGGTTTCTTTTTCTAACCTTTGGGCTTTTTGTGTAGCTTCTTCAAGGAGGCGTCTTGCCTCCGTTTCCTGCTCAAGCCTCCTTTTGCGGGTGATATAGCTACAAAGGGTGTAACCCAAAGGGATAAAGGCAATCGCTGCAAGTACTAATACTAATGGAACGCTTATTAAAGACTCCATGCTTTACCCCTCCAAAGTTCCATAAGACCTATAGGCTGCTGTTAGGGGTTTGGATGACTGATATTAAGATTAGTGAAAGTGGACAGAGTGTTCCATAACCCATCTACCTTTATCACCGGGTATGGGACATGCACAAACACTACTATAGCAACAAATTCGGCCAGAAGAACTAATTCTGTCTTTTTATAGAAAAATCCGCGGAGAGCGGACTGTTGTACCCCAGACTCTTTTCTGTCCAAACAGCCTACGAGGCCCACAAAGGCCACCTCTAAACAGAAGCAACAGGTTGGGGGTTTGTATAGCACACTGCCCTGGTATTACGAGCAGTCAGACGTGCCATTCAGAGTAACCCCGCAGTTATCACGTTTAAGCGCAACGTTCATCCCTCATCCTTAAAGATTGCACCAAAATGACAACTCCTTTATCGTGAACAAACTTTTTTTGAGCATTCATTTACTCCTTTATGCCTGCCTCTGCGGTTGTTAAAGCAGTTATTCTCTTTAACCCAGTCCCCCTTGCTATGTCCATCACCGTGACCACTCGGCCATAACTTACGTCACCATCTGCCTTTAGAATTAAGATGGTGTCTTTCCTCTCTGTAATTGCCTTACTGAAAGCCTCCCTGAGCTCTAACTCTGTAACTGGTCTTGCCTTAAGGTAGAGCATCCCTTTCCTGTCTATCGTCACCACTAAATCTTCTAACTTTGCGGTATCAGAATGTTTGGCAGTGGGGAGGTCTAAGCTTATACTTGGTTGTTCCACAAAAGTACTAGTGACAACAAAAAATATCAACAAAAGAAAAAGCATATCCACAAGAGACGCTATATTTATCCCAGTTTTAAGTGTTTCTTTTGTACGAAAATCCATAGAACATTACCACAAAACGCAACTAAATGGAAACAATTTTCTCAAAAAGGTTGGTCAAATTTAATATTATCTTCTCATTTTTAAAAGATTCAAAGAGTTTCAACTCTTTTCACCAGGCCCACGCACTTTTATACCTTCCAGGATACCAATCCTCTCCATCCTGGCTTTGGAGGCATAAAGTTTGTTTAAAAGTATTGTGGAAAGTCTTTCCATATCGTTGACTAGGCTTCCCACTTTATTATCAAAAAAGCTTGCGGCAATACTTGTGGGTATAGCTATTGCAAGACCCAGTATGGTGGTCCTCAATGCCTGAGCAATACCACTGGAAAAGGCCCTTGGCTCTCCCAACCCCACCCTGGCTATCACCTCAAATATTTCGTCAAGACCCATTACAGTGCCTAATAGCCCTAGCAAGGGGGAGATAGCGGCAATAAGCTCTAAAATATTAAGATACTTTTCTAGGTTTTTGGTCTCCTCTTTACCAGCTACCTGTATCTCGTGTAACTTCTCTTCCCAAGACAGATGAAGATTCAGAAGGGTATGCTTTATAATGTTTGAAAAAGGGCCTCTTACTACCTGACACTTAGCCAGGGCCATAGGCACATCTCCTACATCCCTTATGTCCTGTATAAGCCTTACTAATTCGGTTTTTATAACCTGTTTTTTCCTTAAACTTATAGCCCTTTCTATTATTACTGCCAGTGCGATTACTGAACAGATTAGGAGCGGGTACATTATAGGCCCGCCACCTACTATCCACTGCAAACTTAATTCCTCCTAGAAATAAAAATTAAACCGTACGTCTATGTATTCTTCTTTTACGCCGAAACGGGAAAATCTCTCCAGGCGTGTGTCCTCTACGGAGTCTTTTATCCTTGCTGCCAGGAGATGGTTACCTGCCTCTTGAATAATTTTCACCTCTCCTATAACCCCTTCCGGGTATACTTTAAACTCTACTACTATAGGCTGATTATTTTCTGTCTCCAATTTTATCTCTTGTTTTGTGCCGTGCTTATAAAACCAATACGTGCTGATCCTATCCCTTATATGCCTGTAATAAGGGGCGTATTCATCTTTCTTTACGGTGAAGGCAGCCTGGCCTTCACCCTTAGCGTTAGCTTCCTTGGTATCCGTTAAGGGCATAATCTCGCCCACGGTCAGGGTCTTTGCGTTGAAGTTGATGGCTATCTTTGGTTGTTTTTTGGGTGTAGCCTGTGACTGGCTGGATTCTTTAGGTTTTTCGCTCTTTCTTGCTTGACTCCTGAGCTCCCATGGAGGCACATAGGCCAGTTCGTGATACTCTTCCTTTTGCAAAGGTATCAAACCATCTTCTTTGATCTCCAGTTTACTTAGTTCTTCCCCCAGTGAGGTTTTTTCCGTTGAGGTAGCCTCCTTAGCCGTCTTGTCTGCTTCGGCAAGGTGGGGCATGTCCTTAGGCTCTGTGGTCGTTGGTGGGGCTTCCGTTTTCTCTGTAAGCTTAGGTAATTCTTCCACCAGTGGTGGGTTAGGCTTTTCTAGTTTTGCCAGGTTTGTCTCTTTGGGGGGCTCCTCACTTTTTTGTTCTTCAGCCTCCCTCTCTGCCAGTTTTGGCTCTGTTGTATCTGTTTCAGGGGTTTGCTGGTCGTCCGGGGCTTTAACCTCCTCAGAGGCTGACGCACTCAACTCTTTCGTCTCGTTCCCCTCTGCTTGGGACTCCTCTCCCTCAGCATCTTGTTCTGCGGAGGGTTCGGTTGCGGCTACTGCGACCGCCCCTTCTACCGGTACATTATTTTGCTCTTTAGCGTCTCCACCAGAGCCGCCAAGAGAAGGGAATTCAACAGTACCTTCTAACCCCGGTAAGTCACCGCTCCCGCCTGGCAGTGTATCCTTAGCCAGTGTCCCTGTTTCCCCAACCTTATCTGTTTCTTCCTTTACCTCCTCATCAGTAGGGCTTCCACCGGTATCTACAAACTGTAGTTTCTTTTGAGGTTCTTCTGATACATCCTCCTTTTTCAACTCTTCTTGTGGAGATGGTGATTGTCCTTCCTGTACAGGTGGGCTCACCTCCACTAGCTCCAGGGAAATGGAGCTTGACTCTTTAGGTTTAAAGGCTTTTGCAAGGTGTTTCTTTGGCATCACCCCACTGGGGACAAAAAATATGACAAGGAAATGAAGTAAAGCTGAACCCAGGATTATTATTCCAAGGAGCTTATAAGTTCCTGTTATAGGTCTTTTCAACAACATGAGGAAAGCCCCTTCTACTGCTATTAAATACTCAAAATTCTAAGATAAACCCCCCTGCTTGTCAATGGTCTTTAATTTGACGTGGAGGGTGGGTTTTAGTAGATTTAATTCTGTTGTCAATGGGAAAAACGGCGTGAAGACTTCGGAATCGTGGACAAGTTTAGTTCTGAAAAGGGCTTACCCCTGGGCAATTAAAGAGTTGCTCTGGCTAGGCAGGTTCCTTCTTAAGGACTACCCGAGTAAGGAGCTGCCTGCGCTGAATTACCTTAGACGGATAGGCCTTGAGTATCTCTACAAATCCTATAGCCGTGGTACGGTATGGACTACGATATTCATCCCCCCAGAACTCCTTTATCCATTTGACCTCACACCTTTTTGCATGGAAGTGGTGGCTGCCATATTCGCCGTCTCTGAAAAGGCTATATCAGTGGGGCTTCAAGAGGCGGAGGCAAGGGACATCCCTACAGACGTATGCACCTTTCACCGTCTTGCGCTAGGACTGGCCTTGAAAGGGCTCTTTCCTGAGCCCGTAGTGCTGGCAGGCTCCACTATGCTCTGCGACAGTGGCTTGAAATCTTTAAAACTTGCCGAATCCTTTACAGGCAAGAAGTTAATAACGATAGACGTCCCCATGGAGTTGAATAATGACTCTCTCCAGTACGTGGCCCATCAACTAAAGGAAATGACTAAGGCCCTTGAGGAGGCCGCGGGAAGGAAGATGCACTTAGCAATGCTAAAAAAAACTATCCTATCCTCTAACCGTGCAAGGGCTAAGATATTAGAGATAAATAATATGCGAAAGAACGCCGCCTCTCCACTTAAGGGTAGCAGTACCATGAACTTTATGCTTAGTAGCCATATACTGCTTGGCACACCTGAGGCGGAGAGATTTTATGCAGACCTCGCCAGGGAAATAAAGGAGCAGTTAAACGGGAAAGTCCCTGCAAGGCCAAACGCCTCCCCTCAAAGGCCCATAAGAATCCTCTGGTTAGAAGGCAAGCCTTACTTCAGTTGCAATCTTATGTCAGAGCTAGAGGATAAACACAGGGTAAAAATAGTCTTTGATGAGCTAAATTACGTGTACTGGGATGCCCTTGACCCGGAGCACCCATTTGAGAGTTTGGCCAGGAAGGCCATCTCACATCACATGAACGGACCAATAGAAAGGCGGCTGGAGGTAATCAAAAACCTGGCTCAAAAATATTGTGTAGACGGCGTGGTAGTTTTTTCTCACTGGGGCTGTCGCAGGCATCTTGCCGCTGTGCCCATTCTTAAGAGGGAACTAGAAAGAGAGGGCTACTCCTTTTTGAGCCTGGACGGTGACTGTGTGGACAGTCGTAACTACATGCCAGGCCAATTCTCCACAAGGATTGATGGATTCATTGAGATGCTGAAGGGCAAGACCGCCAGGAGTGCAGAAAAATACGGGATTACTTCGCTCCACTCGCAGTGACAAGCAAACCCAGAAACCCGCGGTAGATGTCATTGCGAAGGCTAAAGCGACGAAGCAATCTCTTTTTTTATTAACGGACTACTTCTCTGCCTGCGGCGAAGCAGTAATAACACTACTACTTCTAAAAAAGGGATTTCCAAATCCTCCCCCTTGCTTTCCTTTACTAAAGGGGGGAGCGCTTTAAGCCGTTGTATCCAAATAACTTTACAATGTCCAAATTTTTGTCCCAATTTACAAAGCATTAAACAATTGACAAAGCCCCTTTCATCGCTAAAATTGACGTATTGTGGATAGAACAGTAAATCAAAAGCGCTGTGAATAATATAGCAAATCTAACAAATAGGAAAGGACCTATCCTATGCCAATAAGAGTGAGCATAAACGGTTTCGGCAGAATAGGGAGAATAACTTTTAGAGCCTTAGCACAGAGGCCCAATATAGAAGTAGTAGCCATAAATGACCTCGCAGATGCTAACAGCTTGGCACTCTTACTCAAGTATGACTCAGTTCATCGCAAGTTTGCCGGTACGATAGAGGCAAAGGACGATGCCCTCGTAGTAAATGGCAAGACCATCAAACTAATTAAGGAGAAAGACCCGGCCAAACTCCCATGGAAAGACATGGGTGTGGATATTGCCATAGAATCTACCGGGATATTTACCGCAAAGGCTGACTGCGAAAAACACCTCCAAGCAGGGGCAAAAAAGGTATTACTGTCCGCCCCCCCAAAGGATAAGATAGATGCTACAATAGTCCTTGGCGTAAACCAGCATATGCTCAAGCCCGAACATAAGGTAATTTCTAACGCCTCTTGCACTACCAATTCCTTGGCCCCAATGGCTAAGGTGCTTCAAGAGAGCTTCGGGATAGAAAAGGGCCTTATGACTACCATCCACGCTTATACCAATGACCAGAGGGTGACCGACCTGATCCATTCTGACCTGAGGCGGGCAAGAGGAGCAGCCACCAATATAATTCCAACAACAACTGGCGCTGCCAAGGCTATTGGGGAGGTTATACCAGAACTCAAAGGCAAGCTAGATGGTATAGCCATGAGGGTGCCGGTAGCTGATGGCTCAATTACTGACCTGGTGGCACTTCTTAATAAAAAGACCTCAAAGGAAGAAGTCAATGCAGCCTTCAAACGGGCTGCTGAGGGGCCACTTAAGGGCATATTACAATACTGTGATGAACCCATCGTCTCCTCCGATATAATTGGTAATCCTCATTCCTGTATATTTGACTCCTTGGCCACTTATACTATCCAGGATAACATGGTGAAGGTTTTCGGCTGGTATGATAATGAGTGGGGATTCTCCCAGAGGATGGTGGAACTGGTGGAATTGATGGCTAGAATATAAAAGAGGAATAAAGGAGATGGAAAAACTCTTTATTAAAGACCTGGACGTAAAAGGTAAGAGGGTGATGGTAAGGGTGGATTATAACGTCCCCCTTGATGCAGAAGGGAATATAACGGATGATTCAAGGATAAGGGCCACGCTGCCTACTATAGACTTTCTTCTGGACGAAAAGGCCAAGGTAATCATAGCATCTCATCTTGGCAGGCCAAAAGGGAAGGTGGTGCCCAATATGAGTCTCCTGCCGGTAGCAAAAAGGCTCTCCAGGCTCCTGGGTAAGGAAGTGCCCTTTGCCAACGATTGTATCGGTCCTGAGGCAAAGGGATTAGTGGACAGAATGAGCCCCGGGGACGTCATATTGCTTGAAAACTTGCGGTTTCATCCCGAAGAGGAAAAAAACGACCCGGGCTTCGCTAAGGAACTTGCCAGCCTTTGCGAGGTCTTTATTCAGGATGCCTTCGGCAATAGCCATCGCTCCCATACCTCCATGGTGGGCATTAATCAGTTTGTCTCTTCGGCTGCAATAGGTTTTCTAGTTAAGAAGGAGTTAGAATGTTTTGAAAAGGCAGTGAACAACCCTCAGCGCCCGGTTGCGGCAGTGCTGGGAGGGGCTAAGATATCAGATAAAATAAAGATTATAGATAATCTATCCAAGAAGATGGATAAAATATTAATCGGCGGGGCGATGGCCTTTACCTTCCTTAAGGCCCAGGGGTATGAGGTGGGTCTTTCCCCCGTGGATGACAGCCTCTTGGAAGGGGTAAGAGAGGTGATGGAGAAGTCCAAGAAGGCTGGTAAAAAATTTTATCTCCCGGTAGATTTTGTATCGGCTGACAAATTTGACCCCAAGGCTCAGACCAAGGTGGTTACTTTCCAGGAGATACCTTCCAACTGGTACTCCCTGGATATTGGTCCGGCCTCCACAAGGCTTTTCAGCGAAGCCCTCGCCGATGCCCGCACGATTATATGGAACGGGCCGATGGGGGTCTTTGAGATGGACGCCTTCAGCCGTGGCACCTATGCCATGGTTGAAGCAATAACTAACTCCCATGCTCTAACAATAGTGGGCGGTGGGGATACGGATGTGGCCTTCCACAGGGCAGGGGCCACCTTTGGGGTTAGCTACATCTCTACGGGGGGAGGTGCTTTCTTGAAGCTGTTGGAGGGGGGAGAGCTCCCTGCCATAGCAGCAATCAGGAACAAAGAGGTTCACGAAGTGAAGCCAAAAAGCCCTGCGTTGGTCAAATAAATAAGATGATAAAGGCAGAACTGAAATCCACTTTCCAGGAAGGTTCAAAGACACAACCGAAGGTTAAAATTGCTGCCTCCATTCTGGGGGCTAAGCCGCTACAGTTCGCAGAAGAGATACAAAAGGTACAGGAAGGCGGGGTAGACCTAATCCATATAGACATTATGGATGGCCACTTTGTGCCCAACCTCACCATGGGCCCTTTCATTGTAAAAGACATCAAGAAGATAGCCAAAGTCCCACTAGACCTTCACCTAATGGTAGAATACCCCAGCAAGTTCATTGAGGCCTTCAGGAAGGTTTCGGGTGAAGGGGATTACTTCGTATTTCATGTAGAATGCAAGGAAGAGATAAGAAAAGTTATATCCCAGATAAGGGCAGCCGGTTTTCGTGTAGGGATAAGCCTCAACCCCCCCACCGGAGCGGAAACGATAAAAGAATTCCTTGGGGAGGTAGACCTTCTCTTGGTGATGACCGTGAATCCTGGGTACGATGGGCAGCCGTTTATTGAGGAGGTCATGCCCAAACTTAAGCAGCTCAGGTCTGCCTTCCCTGGCTTGGATATTATGGTGGATGGTGGAATCAACGAAGGGACGGTACCCAAAGCTGCAGGCAACGGGGCCAATATTATGGCATCCGCCTCAGGCATCTTCAAGAAGCCAGACCCGGCTCAGGCAGTTAAGGACCTCCGCCGCCTAGCAGAAGAATACTTTCACTGGGAATTTTCTGGATAAAAACGTAACGTATGGTAATTAACAGAAAAAAAAGGGTAATCCCGGATGGGCTGTGGATAAAGTGTGAAGGTTGCGGCAGCCCTATCTTCAGGAAGGCCATGATAGAGCGCTTTTGTATCTGCCCTGAGTGTGAGTATCACTTCCGTGTTCCTGCCAGAGAAAGGATTGGAATAACACTAGACGCAGGGAGTTTTCAAGAGTACTGGCCAGATATGGAGGCAGCCGACCCTTTAAACTTTAGAGGCTACAAGGAAAAGATTAAGGCTGAACAGGAAAAGACAGGCCTAAAGGATGCCGCAGTAGTGGGCACAGGTGCAATCTGCGGGAGAAAGGTAGTCTTTGGTACCACCGACTCTAACTTTATTATGGGTAGCATGGGTTCAGTGGTAGGGGAAAAAATAGCCAGAGCAGCCCTTTTGGCAGTTGAGCTGAAGCTCCCCCTGATAATCGTTTCAGGCTCGGGTGGGGGTGCCAGGATGCACGAGGGGATGTTCTCACTTATGCAGATGGCCAAGACCTGTGCCGCCATAAACAAACTAAAGGAGGCTGGCGGGATATTCATCTCCATACTCACTGACCCTACTATGGGGGGCGTTATGGCTAGCTACGCCTCACTGGGCGATATTATAATCGCAGAACCAGGAGCACTAATAGGCTTTGCGGGCCCAAGGGTTATAGAGCAAACCATCAAAAAGACACTCCCAGAGGGGTTTCAGACCTCTGAGTTTCTCCTTGAACATGGCTTTCTGGACATGGTCGTATCGCGACAGGATATGCGCAGAGAACTAACCAGACTGATAGACTTTATGGTTGGTCCACCGAAGGATTTACCAGTAGAAATCTCCGCTAACCTGATTATTACCGAAGTAGTTAGCGAGAAAACTCAAGATAAAATAACGGAGGATTAAATGGCAAGACCCACTGAGGAAATTAGAGAGCATCATAAACACCTTGAACATAAATTGGAGGAATTCTGGAAGGTAGTGGAAGGTTTGGGTAAGTTTACCGCCCACGAGAGGATGCTGCTTCACGACTTTGTAGAATTTCTTAAGTTAGAGCTTTTACCCCACGCTGAGGCCGAAGAGAAATATCTCTATCGTAAGGTTGGGGAACTAATGCAAAACCCCATGTTTACCAAGACTATGGAGGTAGACCACGAGGTCATAGAGGCTTATATCCATGAATTGGAGGGAGAGATTGCCAAGGCCTATAAGGAATCTGAGCAAAACCAGATAAAAAGGATACAGAGGGCAGCCAATAAACTGGAGGGATTAATGACAGTCCACTTCAGAAAGGAAGAAGAAGTCTATCTGCCTATACTGGATGAAAAACTCTCCGCAGAAGAAATTGAAAGGGATGTTATAGCACCCATGCATGCCGCTAGTGCCGGGCACGGCCATGGACACGGTCATGGTCATGGCCACGGGCATGGACATGGTCATGGACACTCCCACGGACATGGACACGGTCATGGGCATGGCCACGGGCATGGACATCACCATGGGCATGAGCACTAATATTCTATACGATAGTCAAGGTTTATCTCAAACTATTGAGGGTAAAGAGAAATTTGGCTTAGCTTTTGATCTGCCTGAGGTGGATAATCTTTACTATTTTAAGCTTTGTTACCATTTCTCCCCCTTTTGAAAAGGGTGATTGAGGGGGGGCATTTGAAAACGCCCCCCCTTCCTTTCCAAAAAAGGAATTTTATAAGCACCTTTTTTAGATAGTACTCATGGTGTCTGAATATTCGGCTGAAGTTCATAGAAAAGTTTAGCCCTATAAAAAAGTAGGAGGTGTAAACCATGAAACCCTTCATCCTTATCGCCGCCACCTTTATTAACTTTCTCCTGATGCATGCCTCCCAAGCCGCCACGATACCCTGGGAAAGGGATTTTGACAGTGCCCATAAGAAGGCCAAAGACGCTGATAAACTCCTGCTGATTGACTTCTACCACCCCATGTGAGGGGGCTGCCAGAGGATGGATACCGTGTCGTATCCCGATTCAAGAGTGATTACCCTTCTCACCCAGGACTTTGTCCCTGTAAAATGCCACGTCGGAGAAAATAAGGCCCTACCACAAAGGTTCAACGTACACTGGACCCCCACGTTGGTGATAGCAGATGCCGAGGGGGTAGTTCAGCACAACATTACAGGTTTTACAGCCCCCGATGAACTTGTAGCCCAGCTAGAGTTTGCAAAGGCTAAGACCTATTTTAACAAGGGCGATTATCAATCCTCACTCACAGGGTTTAATAGCGTAGTAGAAAAGTACCCAAAGAGTCTTATCGCCCCTGAAGCCCTCTATTGGGTTGCTGTGTCTGAATACAAAAAGACCGGTTCACGCGATGCCCTTATGAACGGATGGAAAAAACTCCTAAAGGAATACCCCGAGAGTGATTGGGCCAAAAAGGTCGCCTTCATAGAGGAAAAATAAGAAATCTCCTGTTAAGGGGATTTTATTCCATTGCAAAGGGGCTGGATTAATTATTTTCTTGACCTCGCCCTCGCCTTGAACGCCCCTTTTATGGCAACTACCGGGCTGATAATGTGGTGGTATTACCGTGTACCTGGGGTGGGGAGCGTGGTTTTAGAGGTGGGAGGGCCCTCGTGGAGGCAGCAAGACCGGAAACCTTTATAGGAGTAGACAGACACACCTGGAGGCTCCTGCATGAGTGGGCTGGCGTTGCTCTCCTATGCCTTCTCACCGTTCACCTTATACTCCACTGGGGCTGGATTAAGCATATGACAAAAAGACTTCTAGGCCATTCTAACACTCCCAAACAGTAACTTGATAAAATAACACAGGCAAGTCAGGCTACTTACCAGATTTTAGGGTTCATGGTCTCTCACTTCAGCAAAGAGATATTGCGATTAGAAGTAAGGATGGTATAATTTTGTTTGGATGCTCCCCAGTAGCGCAATGGTAGCGTAGGCGGCTGTTAACCGCTTGGTTCCAGGTTCGAGTCCTGGCTGGGGAGCCAGCTTTTTGGCATTAGGAATACAATAAGTGAAAGTGTCCTCAATTACCCTTGCCCCGGTCTGCCACAGTAAGGACAGAAAAAGCCTGTCCCTACCCTCTACCTGGTCTAGTATCCTATCCACTTCCTCACGTGTAAAGTAGGCAGGGAGTTCCCCATCTGCCAGGGCAATGAGGTCTCTATCCTGTGGAGGTTTTGGTAGACCTTTTCTTGGCCTAGGTAGTACCACTAGTAGCCCCCCAGGGCCTTTTCTTTGGTCTCAATATGTTCTACCATAGCTATCTTATACTCTTTAAATCCTGGACTATCCTGTATCAAAAATAAAAGCCAGTCAACCTACGGCACACTGAATGACCACAAGTTACGGGCTTGACTCGTTCAATACCCAAGATTAATTAAGCAAAGAATACCAGGAAGTCTTCCAAAAATCAAGCTTTACAATATACTGAGAGACAGGTAAAATTTTAACCAAGAAAAGGAGGGCAATTATAAGGACTTAGAACTTACTTTAACGAGTAAATACTGAGTGGGGCAGTTTCTTGTGCATGACCAGCAAAATGGAAAGCTTATAGGTAGGGGAACAAGCTATATAGAGGCTGGCAAACAGGACTCTATATACGGGCCTACGGCCATAGGCGTTGGAGTTATCCAGGGTGAATATATCGTACTTTCCAAGCTAATTGGTGTTTTAAATGACCGGTTCGGGACGGAGTTCAAGTCCGGTCACTCCGCTATGTTAGTACTTTCAGCCTTCCCTTCCACTGCGACAACGATTACTTGTGGCACCGATTCAGTGGTAACCCGCTTAACCCTGGCGTTTTATTGGGGGCGCTGACCGCATTGGGGTGCCTGCCTCTGGCCTGGTTGAGAAGTTTTGTGGCAGACCATATATAATCGTCTTTTTCGCCCTAAAATTACTTAAGAGCATGTAAAAAGGGGTGCAATAGTGACTGTTTATCTTTGTACCCCATTCTGGTTAAGATGAGTGTGGAAGAAGAACAGCATATTGCCCACATTATAGATGGAAAGGTCCATAAACTCTTTGACCACCTGAAAGGCACCGCCGAGCTTGCCAAACACTTCGGCCAAGAATTCGGTGCAGGGGAGTGGGCGAGCCTTGCAGGGCTATGGCATGACCTTGGGAAATACTCAGGGGATTTTCAGAAATATATTCAGAAATCCCATAATACCGATAGCCATATTGAGCCTAAGCCGAGAAAGATAGACCATTCAACTTTCGGGGCGAAAACAGCTTGTGAACGATTCGGGAATATAGGACGCATTGTTGCTTATATTATTGCGGGGCACCACGCGGGGCTTCCTGACTGGCAGACGGCAGACTCAGGTACGGCAAGTCTTGCGCAACGGTTAAATAGACACATACCGTTAGTTAATCCTCCAAAAGATTTACTTTCGGTGAAACTTCCGACTGAAAAACCGAAGAAAGGTACCGATCCTTCTATGTGGATAAGGATTCTTTTTTCTTGTGTCGTGGATGCCGACTTTTTAGATACAGAAGCCTTTATGGAGCCTGAAAAATCAAAACAAAGAGGCGGATACCCAAATCTGGAAGAACTCTTGAGTAAGTTCAATTTCTATATGGAAAGAAAGATTTCTACAGCCGATAAAACGCCGGTGAACCTAATAAGGGATAAGATATATAAGCGGTGTATTTCAATGGCCGAGTGTGAACCCGCTATCTTCTCCCTTACAGTTCCAACCGGCGGAGGCAAGACCCTTTCTTCAATGGCTTTTGCTCTAGACCATGCGGTTAAATATGGTAAGAAGAGGGTTATCTATGTAATCCCCTACACGAGCATCGTTGAACAGACCGCCGACCAGTTTAGGGAAATATTTGAGGATTCAGTTGTTGAACATCACAGCAATGTAGAAGTTTCGGAAGACGAGGATGACGAGACATTCAGAAAAAGCCGTCTTGCCTCTGAAAACTGGGATGCACCTGTTATCGTAACAACCAATGTCCAGTTTTTAGAGTCTCTCTATGCCTCCAGGCCCGGCAGGTGCAGGAAATTGCATAACATTGTTAACAGTGTTGTCGTTTTGGATGAGGCCCAGCTTCTACCGCCTGATTATTTGGAGCCAGTTTGTAAAGTCCTCAACGAACTTCATAGGAATTATGGTGTGACGATACTGTTGAGCACTGCCACACAGCCTGCTTTAGGAAGCAGAAAAACGTCTGGTTTCAAGTTCGATGGTCTTAATATTAATAAGGAGATTATAGATGACCCTAATTGGCTTCATGAGAAGTTGAAAAGAGTAAGCGTTGAAATTCCTAAAAACCTGAGCGAGGCTGTTAAATGGGAAGACCTTGCAAAGGAACTCTCTGGCCATGAAAAGGTTCTCTGTGTAGTAAACCGCCGCGATGACTGTAGAACACTTTATCGGTTTATGCCAGAAGGTACTATTCACCTTTCAGCCCTCATGTGTGGGGCACATCGTTCGGAAGCCATAGCTGATATAAAAAGGCGTCTCCAGGACGGACTGCCGACCCGGGTTGTAAGTACCCAACTAGTTGAAGCTGGAGTAGACCTAGATTTCCCGGTCGTCTATCGGGCGCTTTCGGGACTTGATTCCATTGCCCAGGCTGCAGGCAGGTGTAACCGGGAAGGGCTTTTAAGAGAAGGAAGGGTCTCTGTGTTTGTCCCTCCAAGCGAACCTCCTCCAGGAATTCTAAGACAGGCTGCTGAAATCGGTCGCCAACTTTTAGCCGGTGGGCATAATGACCCTTTATCGCATGGACTTATTGCTCAGTATTTCAAGGAGCTTTATTGGATAAGAGGTGACAAACTGGACTCTGAGGGCATTCTCAAAGATCTCGACACTGATTCCGAATTGCGGTTTAGTTTCAGGACTGCGGCAGAAAAGTTCCGTATCATTGATGAGTCCCGATACGCCCCGGTTCTGGTGCGTTACGGTGAAGGCTCAGAGTTGATAAATGTTCTCGTAAAACAAGGGCCGGAACGCCGGCTTATGAGAAAGCTCCAGAGGTATGTGGTAAATGTGCCCAAATATGTTTTAAACAGGATGATTGAAAACGGAGCAGTAGAGCAGCCGTACCCCAACATCTATGCACAGTCCGAGAGAGGACAGTATCATCCAATACTCGGTTTAATGTATGAAGACGTGGTTATGAAACCCGATGATCTGATAGTATGAATTATTGTAATAAGAAGAGACGAGTCAGAGCAAGGTTGATGTCGCTCCGGCTTAGGAACGTGGATTGAAACTGAAAGGAGGCTTGGTATGTCAAAACAAAGCCGTATGTTTTGTCTCAAGGTGTGGGGGCAAAACGCCTGTTTTACCCGGCCTGAGATGAAGGTGGAGAGGGTCTCCTACGACGTAATGACCCCCTCGGCCGCAAGAGGAGTGCTTGAAGCCATCCTGTGGAAGCCCGCCATCCGATGGCATGTTACACGGATAGATGTCCTTAATGAGACAAAGTGGGCGTCGGTAAGAAGGAATGAAGTCGGTGCAGTGATGTCCCCTCGGACGCCCGGCCTGTTTATTGAAGACAAAAGACAACAGCGTGCGGGGCTTTTCCTCCGCGATGTTGCTTACACTATCCATGCGCATTTTGAAATGACCGACAAGGCTGGGCCTGAAGACAACATCGCAAAGTTCGAAGACATGTTCCTAAGACGCGCCGAAAAAGGGCAGTGCTTCCACAGACCTTATCTCGGTTGCCGGGAGTTCAGCGCTGACTTCGAGCCGGTTGATGAAGGTTCAATTCCAGCCCCTGTTGACATAACGCATGACTTAGGCTGGATGCTCTACGACATGGACTTCAGCGGCAAGGAACCCGTGCCTCGGTTTTTCAAGGCATCTCTTGAGAAAGGTGTTCTTAAAGTACCACCCTTTGATAGCAAGGAGGTGAAGGGATGATACTACAATCGCTGGCAAAATACTATGACCGTCTCGCTGATGAGGGAGTCGTTGCTCCAGAGGGGTTCAAACAAGTAGGGATTCATTTTCTCCTCTGCCTTAATCAAAGAGGTGAGTTTACTGGATTGCAGGATTCAAGGACTCAATCTGGGAAAAAACTGGTAGTGAGAACCTTTGTAGTTCCTGAAGAGCGTGAGCGCTCTGGGTCAAAGGCATGGCAAACAGCGAATTTGCTCTGGGATCACTATGGCTATGTACTTGCATGGCCCAAATCACATACAGATGAAGACAAGGAGATGGCAAAGAAACAACATGGGGTATTCATAGCTGAAGTGAAGAAGCTGAATGATAGATATCCCGACGATAAAGAGATCGGTGCTGTCTACCGTTTTCTGTCAATGGAAGATTTTTCATCTGTTTTCTCCCATCCTTTATGGAAAGAGTGTGCCAAAATACCAGGTTGCAAACTAACTTTCCACATAGAAGGATTGAACCGGCTCGTTTGTCAAAACGATAACGTGAAGGCATTCATTTCTTCAACAATCAGCCAGGTCTCGGATGATAAGAATGAAGAGGACACCTTACCGGATACCGAAGGTGTTTGCCTCATTACTGGAGAACGAGGCCAAGTAGCACGTCTTCATCCCAGAACGCCTATCTTGGGTACAAAAAGCAATGCAAAGATCGTCTCGTTCCAGAAAAATATGGGGTTTGACTCTTATGGCAAACAGCAGAGTTACAATGCACCAGTCAGTAAGAAGGCTGCTTTTGCTTATACAACCGCTCTCAATCAAATGCTTGCAAGAGACTCTCGCCAGAAACTTTTAGTTGGTGCTGACACTATCGTTTTTTGGGCTGAGAAGAAGAGCGTGCTGGAAGATGTTTTTGCAGACATATTTGGCGAACCGGCAAAAGAGAACCCGGAACAGATCTATCAGGGAATTCGTACTCTTTTTGAGTCGCCGAGAAGTGGTGCGCCACCGATCGACGAAGATTATACAAGATTCTACGTTTTGGGGTTGGCCCCCAATATAGCCCGAATTGCAATACGCCTTTGGTACCAAGGCACGGTCGGTGAAGTTGTAAAAAACATAAGGCATTATTTTGACGACCTAAGAATAGAACACGCGCCCTTTGAGTCAGAGTACCTCTCCATCTTTCGCCTGCTTGTCTCTACGGCTGTTCAGGGGAAGGCTGAGAATATACAGCCAAATCTGGCAGGTGAGGTCATGAAATCCATTCTGGCTGGAACTCCATATCCACAGACACTGCTTGCCTCGGCGGTAAGGCGAATCAAGGCAGAAAGGAAGATAACTTACCCGAGAGCATCTCTCATTAAGGCAGTACTCGTGAGGGATACAAGGTATTTCAGTAAAAACAAAAAGGAGGTTAGTATGTCACTTGATAGGGAAAACACAAATCCGGGCTATCTGTTAGGACGCCTTTTTGCCGTTTTGGAAAGCGCACAGAAGCGCGCAAACCCGAGAATAGACGCAACAATCAGGGACAGGTTCTACGGCTCAGCATCAAGCACCCCTGTTACGGCCTTTCCGCGCCTTCTCAAGCTCAAGAATCACCATATTTCAAAGCTTGAAAACAAAGGCGAGGCCGTGAACCTTGAGAAACAGATAGGTGAGATAATGGAGATGGTATCCGATTTTCCTGCCCTCTTAAGCCTTCAGGATCAGGGACGGTTTGCAATCGGCTATTATCATCAGAGACAGGACTTTTTCAGGAAAAGAGAACTATAAAAAAGAGGAGGTATGACCATGAGTAAAGTTATCAGCAATCGCTATGATTTCGTGCTGCTCTTTGATGTAAAGGACGGAAACCCTAACGGAGACCCTGACGCAGGGAATCTTCCACGCATAGACCCTGAAACAGGCCACGGGCTAGTAACTGACGTCTGCCTTAAGAGGAAGGTGCGAAATTACGTGGGGATTCTTAAAGAAGACAAACCGCCCTTTGAGATATATGTGAAGGAAAAAGCTATTCTTAATAAACTACACGAGCGGGCCTATGAAGCACTTGGAATTGATTTAAAGGACGACAAAGGGAAAAGGAAAGGCGGTGATAAGGTAGATGATGCCCGCAAATGGATGTGCTCTAATTTCTACGACGTCAGAACATTTGGTGCAGTGATGTCTACCGGAGTGAACTGTGGCCAGGTTCGCGGCCCCGCCCAATTAACCTTTGCAAGGAGCGTCGATCAGGCAGTGTCCCTTGAGCATAGTATTACAAGGATGGCTGTTACAAGGATGGCTGTTGCAACCGAAGAAGAGGCTGAAAAACAGCAGGGAGACAACCGCACGATGGGAAGAAAATTCACCGTCCCTTACGGCCTCTATCGTTGTCACGGCTTTATCTCTGCCCCGCTTGCCGCACAAACCGGCTTCAGCGAGGAAGACCTTGCACTTTTCTGGGATGCCCTGAAAAACATGTTTGATCACGACCGCTCAGCCGCAAGAGGTGAGATGACCTCAAGAAGGCTCGTTGCCTTCAAGCATGAAAGCATTTACGGAAATGCACCCGCTCACTCCCTTTTTGAAAGGCTTGAGGTTAAACGCATAGATAATCCCAAGCCAGCGCGCTCTTACTCGGATTATGAAGTCTCTCTCAAAAAAGACGGATTGCCCACTGGGATTACGGTACTGGAGATGCTCTAAGATGTACGCCGAGGAAGACCTTCTTCCCATCTCTGCACTTCAACACCTCGCCTTCTGTGAGAGGCAGTGGGGGCTTATATACCTTGAGAACATGTGGGATGAAAATCCTTTAACCGTTGAAGGGAAACATCTCCATAACAGGGCTGACAGCGCCGAGACAGAGGTCAGGGGAGATGTGCGCATAACAAGAGGATTGCGCCTGAGGTCCTTAAGACTCGGACTTACAGGAAAGGCCGACGTGGTGGAGTTTTATAGGGTCCGCGAACCTTCAGGTGAATGTATCCATATTGAGGGTATTGCAGGCCTCTGGCGGCCTGTTCCCGTGGAATACAAGCGGGGTAAGCCCAAAATAGAACCCTGTGATGAATTCCAGCTTTGCGCGCAGGCTTTGTGTCTTGAGGAGATGACTGGAGCGAAGATACCTGAGGGTATGCTCTATTACGGAGTTCCGAGGCGAAGATACGATGTCGTCTTTGACCAAGCGTTGAGGCAAAAGACAGAGGAACTTTGCGTCCGGCTCCACGAACTTACAAAAGAAGGTAAAACACCCAAGCCAGAATACAGTAAACAATGCAGAAGTTGTTCATTGATTGATCGCTGTATGCCAAAAGCTATCGGCAAGCAGATGAAGGTTGAAATATACCTCGCCGGGGCATTCTCTGAAAGTCTTGTAGTGAGCGAAGCGAATGAAGAGGGGACATCGGATGAAGAAACTCCTTAACACCCTCTATGTGACCACACAGGGCGCATACCTCTCGCGTGAGGGTGAGACCGTCCTTGTGAATGTAGAGCGGGAGACAAAACTCAAGGTGCCTG
Organism: Candidatus Brocadiia bacterium JP1; assembly: GCA_051388875.1. Classification (GTDB taxonomy): domain Bacteria; phylum Planctomycetota; class Brocadiia; order Brocadiales; family Bathyanammoxibiaceae; genus JBMFFR01. The sequence goes on from JBMFFR010000005.1 coordinate 63,899, forward strand.
TTCATACTCTTGGAGGTATAATATGCTTCGGGCAGGTCTCATGCAGCCCACCTCTCATGGAGCTATGCGGTGAAAGGGGAGTTATTATATCTTTTTTAAGCGAGAACGGAAAGTTCCTTGCAAGGGTACAGGGGCCGGTCTCTGGCAATGTGCTATTAAGGCGTGAGCACTATAGACGTGCGGATAGCGAAGAATCGTCGGCAGAAATGGCACGTTCCGCCCTGATCGCAAAGATGGCCAACTCAAGGACAGTGCTCCTTCGTGCATCAAGGGAGACCGAAGACAGGGAAGATTCGGAAGCCCTGTCATCCGCGGCAGGAGAACTTTCACGGATAATGAAAGGGCTTGAGGGGCAAGCCATACCCGTGGTGAGCAAAGCGAATCCATTAGGAGCGCTTAGGGGAATGGAAGGCGAGGCCGCTAAAACTTATTTCGGCGTTTTTGACAGGCTCATAGTTTCTCAGAAAGACGACTTCTTCTTCAGAGAGCGAAGCCGAAGACCACCGCTTGACAACATGAATGCACTACTTTCCTTCATTTATACCCTGCTTGTCCGCGACGTGGTCTCTGCCCTTGAAGGCGTAGGGCTTGACCCCGCTGTAGGCTTCCTTCACAGAGATAGGCCAGGAAGACCCGGTCTTGCGCTCGATATCATGGAAGAGTTTAGGCCATTTCTTGCCGACAGGCTTGCGCTATCTCTCATAAACAGGCAGCAGGTAAAGGGAAAAGGTTTTAGAAAGACCGAAACAGGTGCAGTCATGATGGATGACAAGACGCGCAAGGAAGTGCTTGTGGCTTATCAGAAAAGAAAGCAGGAAGATATACAGCATCCCTTTCTATGCGAAAAAGTGGCTATCGGGCTTCTGCCCCATTGTCAGGCAATGCTACTTGCACGCTATCTGCGAGGAGACCTCAACGGGTATCCGCCTTTTATCTGGAAGTGAGGTGCTTATGATGGTGTTAGTCACATATGATGTAAATACGGAAACTGAGGAGGGCAGGAAAAGGCTCAGGCGTGTTGCAAAAGTATGTGAAAATAAAGGCCAGAGAGTGCAAAACTCAGTCTTTGAATGTCTTGTAGACCCGGCACAGTGGGCGGATATGCGCCAGAGACTAATAAAGGAAGTTGACCTTGAAGCTGACAGCCTGAGGTTTTATTTCCTTGGAAGCAACTGGCGGCGCCGGGTTGAACATTTAGGAGCGAAGCCTTCATACGACCCGGAAGGTCCCCTAGTTGTGTGAGGCAGGGGGCACAGACCCCTTCCGCGGATGTCAAGTGGACATGATTTTGCCATGGGTTTCGCAATAGGGCTTGCTCTTTTACAATTTAAGGAAAAGGAACGATAGGATGTCAAATGACCGCTACCGGTGCGGGACGCCGATTGAAACACAAATCGGGGTACGCGGAAGATAAACATTAAGTTATTGAGTTATTTAGTTTTTTGCGTGGTACTGTCGCCCCCCACGCGGGGGCGTGGATTGAAACTGCAATCTCCGCACGATTTCGCCCCTCACCTCACGTCGCCCCCCACGCGGGGGCGTGGATTGAAACTCTAATTTTTCCTCAATCTCTGCTGCCTCTTGTGTCGCCCCCCACGCGGGGGCGTGGATTGAAACTACAAGGAGAAAATGAAAATGAAAATCAAGGTGAGTCGCCCCCCACGCGGGGGCGTGGATTGAAACTTTGTTATGTCTATACCACCACCCCACTTGGCTATTAGTCGCCCCCCACGCGGGGGCGTGGATTGAAACTCATCTCACTCCACAAAGGTAAACTCTACAAAGAAGGTCGCCCCCCACGCGGGGGCGTGGATTGAAACTAAAAGGAGAAAAACGAATGAAAGAAAACTTAACGTCGCCCCCCACGCGGGGGCGTGGATTGAAACAAAAAAGGAGGAAGTGAAATGAAGGAATTGGAAGTCGCCCCCCACGCGGGGGCGTGGATTGAAACGTGGCCAATGAGTCCAGCGCCTCCTGCTCCGTATGTCGCCCCCCACGCGGGGGCGTGGATTGAAACAGGTGGTCAATGGTGGTCAAGCTTGACAAGCTTGGTCGCCCCCCACGCGGGGGCGTGGATTGAAACACATGTTCAAGGGATTGAGACATTGCGGATTCAGGAATACCGAAACTAATTACTTGCACTAGAAAAGAGCTACCACTTTTCTAGGGGTCAAAATTAGAGTTGCCTTGGCCTATTTTACTTGCCTGCGGATGAGCCTACTCTTGGAACAGTAAAAAGGATGTAAATGCGATTTCCTCTACCTCTGAATAGTGTCTAACTGCGTCTAGTGTGGGGAGACAGCTTTTTGGCATTAAAAACCGGTCTGCCACAGCAGGGATAGAAAGAGTCCTACCCTTCTCCATACCTAGCTCCGCTTTTTAAGCCTAACTGTGGTTAATTGAAAGTTTACGAGTTTAAATGTTCTTGACAGGAGTAGGGTGTCTCTGTATTGTTGCGTTTGGGTTTGCCATATAGAGTTGTTGTTAAAATCTTTGAGGGATTTTACCAAGCCAAAGGCTAAGAAAGGATTACAATGGCTATGCGAGAATGGTTTCCGATCCTAGCCAGACACTTTAACTGGGATGTGATTGACAATGTCGGACATATAAACGTCAAATACCTGGAGAAAGAAGACCCCAGGACTGAAAAAAACGCTGACGTATATATAGAAAATAGTAGCACCTTTACGGCGATTCTTGAGTTATTTCGTGAGCCAGGACAGACATGGGTAAAGATTGAAAATGGAAAAATACGTCAGTTTGGTAACCATAGAGTATTAGAAAAGATAAGTCCAAGCGTCTGCCCTGTAAAGACTGAGAACTATTGATCAAGGAGACCCAAGAATTTAATGGTAAGGTCTCAGGAGGCAGTTCGTGGCTATGGATGAGTGTCTAAGGGTAGTATCAAAAGCCTCATTCCCCCAATCACATTTGCCTTAATCTTGCTTTTCGGACAAGAGGGGTTCTTTTAGCCCCATTGGCTTCATGGATTCTTCTTGCGCCCTTTGCGATTCCAAATCTACCAGAGTTTTCTCAAAGATATAACAGATTCTGACCGAGTTTTAGCATCCACAACCTTTGTCCCTTTTTGTCTTTTTCCATCCAGGAAAGGACTTTCTGGGGTAAGGTTTTCTGCGGTGTTTAGTGTATTTCGGGCTTGGGCAGAAGAGTTGTAGAAAATAAGGAGTATGTAAAATAATAGGGGAGGGGTTACAACGATTTCATATAACTTTGATTTTGGGTTTCTCTGACATAAAAACTCAACAAGTGCTGAATTGGTGGTAGGGTATTTTTATAACTTTTGCATTTTCAATTGCCTTTTTCATTCGCCATTAGCCTTTATTGGTCTTTGTGTTTCCGGTGGTACCAAGCTTATCAGAGTTTGGCCGGGTCGAGGCTTGGGAGGGTTATCTTTAGTAAAAACGATTAGTTCACCATTCTTGTCGATAAGAAATAGGGGGATAGCGGAGTTAGCATAGAGGGACTGAAAGGCCATGTAGTCAAACTCCTCCGTCAAGAGAGTTTTCTTTACCAACGAGCGGGATAAGAATCTGTCTGAGAGAAAGGTGTAAGTAATCCCCTCGCCAAACAAAAGACGACCCCTGAGGTGTTGGAGAGGGGTTTTTTCTTTGCCCATAGTGGAATCGTCCTTCGGACTGAGATGGTAAACCTCTGCCCTGCCAAATACACCCGCAAAATGTAATGAGGCTAGGGTGTTTACCTCGTCATTTGGAGTCAGCGCCAACAGTCGGCCGATGCCACCCAGTTCAATTTCATCCAACACATACTCTGTAAGGATACTTCCGTAGTAGGTTGGTAGACCTTCCATGCGTGCTGAGGAGATATTCGCCCAGTTATTATCCGCAAGCAGGACATTGTATCCTTCTGAACGGAGGGTGTGAGCTATGGCCCGCGAAAGGGGATGGGCACCCACAATCAGGACTCCCTGGGGTTTTGGCTGGGCTAACTTAAGCCACCGGGCCACGGGAAAGGCGGTGAGACCATAGATTGCTACCGTGCAAATAATAACAAGAAAGGTTAGTGGCACCAAAAGCTCTGCTTGCGGGTATCCTCTTTCCACCAGTCTTAGAGAAAACACAGAAGCAATGGCTCCTGCCACAAGTCCGCGAGGGGCAAGCCAGGCCAGAAACAAGCGTTCTCTCCAATTCAGTCCTGAACCCACTGTTGAAGCTAAGACCGCCGCTGGCCGCCCTACAAACATTAACACCCCAAGGAAGGTCACGCTGCCAACGCTGATTTGTCCCAGGCTACTCAATTCCAATCTTGCTGATAGTAGGATGAACAAGATAGAGATTAAAAGTACACGCAGGTTCTCCTTAAATTCTATAATATGCTTTACCGTGACAGTCTTCTGGTTAGCTAATGCTACTCCCATTACCGTTACCGTCAAAAGCCCAGACTCGGACTGCAATAGATCGGAGGCTGTATAGACTCCTACTACCATCATGAGGGATACAGGATTTTGAAGAGAGTCGGGAATCCAATAGCGCTTAAGAAATTGCACCATAAGCCACTGTCCGATTATTCCCACTAGAATACCAGCTACAACAGTCTTAAGAAGGAGCATGGCAACCAGGCTTGTTGCCTGCCAAAACTCACTGGCAAGTAGCACTTGAAAAATCAAGACTGCAAGAATAGCCCCAATGGGGTCATTGAGACTGCTTTCCCACTTCAGTATGGGACTGACAGGGCCGATCGGCCTCACGTGTCTGAGTACTGGTCCTATAACCGTTGGCCCTGTTACTACAAGTATTGAGCCTAGGAGTAAGGCCAAGGAAAAGTTGAGCCCGAAGATAAGCCATGCGGCCACTGCTATTATTAGCAGATTAACCAATACCCCGATGCTTACCAAGTTGCGGACTACCGTGCCTACTCTGGGTAGCTCCAGAAAGCTTAAACTCATGCCACCCTCAAAAAGGATTACTGCTACCGAGAGTGAAACTATTGGTAATAAAAGGTCACCCAGTATTTCATCTGGATTAAGAAAGCCCGTAATAGGCCCCGCAATAAAGCCGATTATCATCAGGAGAAGAATAGAAGGCAGGTGAAGACGCCAGGCCAACCACTGGGCTCCAACACCCAGGATAATAATGCTTGCCAGACTAATTATCAGGCTTTCCGCCAATGATTCTGTCCCTTAAAATGTCTAAATTCTTTCATATCTAATTTTTTCTCTTAAAGTGAATGAACATGGAAAAACTTATTGGCGCTATTATACAGTAAAATTGTCCCAGCACCATTCCAGTCTTGGAGACTTGCCAGGTAGATAACTTCTTTGGACAACTATCTTGGCAGGGTCCTTGGCGTACCCTTTGAGGTGAGAACTGACTACCGCAGAATGGGTTCCTGCACTTCCACGTTACCTCAATATCCGCCTTTTTGAGAGTAGCAATTGGGGTGTCCTTGTTAACCAACCATCCTGGCCATCAGCTTGCACCAGAAAAGAGGCGGCACCTTCTGGTGGTAGTTTTCGGTTGTTTGTGGTATAATTTTTACAACTACTTTTGGAACCCTAAAAGGGATGTAAAGAGGATTTCCTCTACTTCAGAGCGGTGTCTGAATGCGTCTAGGCTGGAAGCCAGTTTATACACTCCGCTGCATATGGAAGTGGTTGAGATAAGTGGTGGTCTATACAGGAAAAAGACCCTCACCCAAAGGAGACATCCTTTTATTTCATATCGTAAGATAAGGGGTTTTATTCCCCCAAATCAGGGAGTAAGAAAATCTTTTCCAAAAAAGATGTTCTCGCGTAGAAAGCCCTTGTTGTACTCCCATGCCCAGGCCCTTTTGTCCTTGGCTGAATAAAGACGCCCATTTTGCCAACAAGGGCATTAAAACCCTTTGATCTTTAAGTTTCCACTAGCAAATTTAAACAAATTTAGCGGTAATTTGAATTACTAATCGAGTGGGTCAAAGTATGATTCTTCGATTATTCCAGTACCAACCAACCGCGTACATTCGTCAGGGACGGCACTCAATGCCTTTGTCAAAACTTCCTTTAGCAATTCAGCATCTTCTGGGAATTCTGATTTTCCATCCCATTCATCACTTAACCTTGCCGCAATAGCCTTTGCCCATTTGCCCGATGTGTGTTTTGTCATTTTTTATTCCTACTTTTGTAATCTGAGTTTTGATTCCATACTTACAATCTCGCTAGTTTTTGTAGGGTACATCATTGGCGTACCGTTTGTGGGAAAACAAACTTAAAGTGATGCGTCCAGACGCACCCTGCTACTCTTTTTGTAATAAGAGTAGAAAATATGATTTCAATTCCTCAAAAGAATATTTTTTTAGCTTGTCTATTTGAGCAAAAGAGGCAGCGAAACACTTTATTCCATTACTCTCTGCTTGTTGTAGAATCTTTCTAGATAATTCTTGGGCTACCAAAATTCCACCTATACATTCTCCACCTACTTCACTCATATACTTACTTAGTTGAATGATATTTTGTGGCTGAGCCTTGCCCAGTTTAACCTCTACAATAATCTTTCTTGAATAGCCAGCAGGCATACAATCTTTTATGAGGATATCGACATGTCCCTCAGGCAAGGCTTTTTCACCAAGAACTTCAAATTCTTTTGCCTGAAGATTATTTAAACCGGAAGAATCAAACAACATTTGTTTATTTGTATTCTGAGACAGCCATTGTCTAACAAGTGATTGAAGAATAAATTCCTGAAAACAGAAAATCTCTGGTGGTGATAAAAGCTTTCTATTCCATGTTAGCATCGGGATGAAAGTCTCGTGGTTATCGATTATTAAATTCTCTATTGGTTTATTGTAAAGAGTTCCCATCTGAGAAACTGATTGAAGAGTGGTTTGGTCCGCCTGGAAATGAGTTTTTCTGTAACCACCTCTTAAAAGTAAATTCTCGGCTACGTATGCAAATTCAGGCCTAACCATGGGCTCAATGAAATCACGAAGTGGGTTTAGATAGAGACGAAAAGGAAAATAATAAGTTTTTCCTGACATCTTAAAAGTTACAGAAGGCCAAGGAGGAAGCCTATCGGCGTTCTTTATAGCTTCCTTGTTAATAACTTTGTAAAGATTGAAAACACGCGCACCGTATAAAAATGAAACAAAATCACCCTCCTGGATTTCAATAAATGTCCACAATCCATTTATACTGTTTGTGAAGCCCGCTAGGGCATGTTTAATGCACAAGTCTAAGTTTGTTCTATTTGAAACGGAGATTAAAAAATACGCCACCGCGTATTGCTCTCCTTAGAATTTGTGCAGCTTCCACAGAAAGGATCTAAAACCAGATCTCCCTCTTTGGTTGATGCGAGGATAATTCTTCTCAAAAGCTCTAAAGGTTTTTGTGTAGGATGCTTGCCAAATCTTTTTTCTACGGCGGGGGGACAAGATATCTCCCAGACATTATCTACTGTCTGAGTCTCTTCTTTTTCAGTAAACTGCCAGAGATTTCTCATCTGTCGGCCCTTATTGAATTGTTTCATCGAGTTATAGTCAAAATAATGTTTGCTTTTCCTATTCTTTGCTGCCCATAAAACTATTTCGGTAGAGTGCGTAAAGTAACGGCAAGAAAGATTAGGCGGGGCATTGCGCTTATACCAGATAATATCATTAAGGATTTTGTACTCAAGTTCCTGCATTGCAAAGCCAATAGAGTAGATAATATGTGTCGTGCCGGAAACCCAAATAGTACCAGCGGGCTTTAAGACTCGCTGACAGGCCTTGAGCCATTCAAGGTTAAATTCGTGGTTTTCTCTTACACCCCTTGATTTGTCCCATTTCCCTTTATCTACAGAAACCATCCTGCCTGCATGACAGGTAATACCTCCATTAGAGAGAAAATAAGGCGGGTCGGCAAAGACCATATCAACGGAGTTTTCCCTTGCCTGATTCAGGATCTCAATGCAATCGCCTTTCAGCAATCTCGCAGAGTGTTCCGGGGCATCGTAATGAATTGAAAAGGGTTTATCCTTTCCATAGGAAGAAGTCTCCTCTGAGACATAAAATTCGGGCGAACTCTCAGAAAAGGCATATTCAACTGTTTTCTTACCTTTACTTCTCGCTTTAATTCCTTTTTTATTAATTTTTGTTGACATAGGTACTCAAACAAGAATTTTAGCGGCTGAATATAACTTATTTCTATATTTTCAGCAAGGCAAAAGCTCTGGGCGATTTGGGTCATCGGTCATAGTGTCTCTTGTGGCGTTAATGTCCTTTGCTTCAAACCGGCTTTCATGTACTTTCCCAAATGTCAACCATTGTCTGTTGAGAGGTAGTAAGGCTTACGTCTTTTGGCTTATTCATAATTCACCCCTCCATACTTTTTGACTATTATTCGTATGAATTTCAGACGCTGTACAGCTTTCCTACACCAACCCGAAGCACCCCTAAGGCCATATTTCCCTTACGGGAACTTCTTTTGGAGTTCTACGGAACGCGCATCAATAATTTCTTTGCCTTCACTGATTCCGCATTCAATTCCAACACAACTTAAGGTAGATCTTAAAAGAGTTAGAGTACTATAATCTTGCTCTTTATTTGTGTAAAACCTAAATGCCTGGCCTGAGATATGAGGGAAGAAATTATCTCCCAACCTTAGGCTTCTAATAGAATGAAAAATCCTCCAACAACGAAGAAATAATATTACAGCATCATTACCTTGACCCCATAACATTATCGGAGTAGTAGCGGTCATTTTGTTATTCCCTTCCTGGAATTATTTAAAACAACAGTTCGTGAAAATAGCGGGAAAAAAATAGAAAAACTGGAGAGAATGCCAAAAGTCCCCCGATTCCAACTAACTGGTTAAATTAACCTCTTTTGGCATGGTCTGAGGTAAACTTCAGTTTCCTTAAAAGAGTATCCCCACCTTGTTGCGGTGGGGATACTTTTCAGCATAAACTTATGTCAGGTTCATATAATAAATAATCGTCTTTTAGAAAAGAGACTCTTAATATACAGTATGAACGTCAAACATAACTATAGCTTGACTACTTTGGTTGCCTTACGACCTTTGGTGTCTTCAATTACATCAAATTGCACCTTGTCACCCTCAGATAAGGACCTGAACCCCATGCTTTCAATGGCGCTCTGGTGGACAAATAGGTCTTTACCGCCATTGTCTGGGGCTATAAAGCCAAAACCTTTGGTGTCGTTAAACCATTTCACTATGCCTGTAGCCAAATTATCACCTCCTTTGCTGTTTCTAAAAATATTCTAACTTAAAAAAAAAACCACAAAAGCCAGGTACTGTCCGGCCCTTGTGGTTTTTGACTCGACAATACTTATCTGAAAGCATTTTACCAGAAATAATAAACTATGCAACAAAATATTTAACAACTTTTTAATTTATTATATTGCCCCCTCTCTCCCGTTCTAAAATTCCAAACAGTCATTGGAAAAAGTCCAGATATTCCATTTATGCCAGTAGGCCAACACAACACCTTGACTAGGAAGAAAATTTCTGTTAGGAATACACTGGGTCTGGGGAGTAGTGTAACGGTAGCACTGCAGACTCTGGATCTGCCTGTCTAGGTTCGAATCCTGGCTCCCCAGCCATTTTTCTTGTCTTATTTGGCGGTAGCACGTAAGTTTGCCTTACACATCTACAACTATGGAAATATTAAAAGACTTTTTAAGTCAGCTGCCTATAATATTGCGCATAGTTGTTTGGCTTGTTGGACTAATTTTTTGGACTTGGTTTGTTTTTTGGTATCCGACTAGTGCAGGCAAAAATAATATGAAAGATAAACCTCATATCAAGAATCAAAGAAATATTGGTCCGATAGGAGGAGATTATGTAGAAGGAAATAAAATTACTAATACATATCCCGTAGCAGAAAGTGATAAAGAATTAAAAGCAATAAAAGAGCATCTTTCTTACCAGAAGAAACAGCTTGAGTTAGAACTGGCGACTGGAAAATTAAAACCGCCATTTTCGGATGATACTAAAGAAACATATGAGTTGCTATTTGGTACAAATAGATTTTTAAATACCCCAAAAATTTTAATTACTGATGGCATTCCATTGGTAACTTTCAAAGTCAAAAATAATGAACTATTAGTGAGCGCAACTGTTTATGATGATAAAGGACAGGTTTTGGCTTTGATAAAAGATAATGAATGTGAATTGACACGAGACGAACGTCTTAAAACGGAAAGAAGACCAAATTCGCTCAAGTTATGGGATGAGAATAATAATTTACTATTAGATTGCGAATTATTATCAAATAAGGAAATCAAATTAAATGGCATCTTTAGAAACAATGGAGGTGAAATAATAGCTATAGCTACCGATAAGGGTCTACAAATATCTTCTCTAAAAACAAGAGTTGAGCTTGGCGGGAAGTAGAATCTTAAAATAATAACCATCAGTTTAAGGTGTTGTAAGTTTAATTCAGTTTTATAAAACTGGCCCTTGTAGCGGTAGACAGCCATTGCGATAACTAATTGACAAAATTGATGTTGTAAAATTAGGCTAGCGTCAACATTGGGCAGCCAATTATTTTTATTGTGTATTGTGCAAGGCGTGTCAGACTAGAGATAGATTCGTCTCAGACGAAAAATTTCATCAATAAGAGAATAAATTGTTCGCCAAGGAACTGCTTCTAAAGTTTAATTATTCAGGGGGCTAAATGCTTCGCAGAATATCTTTTTAAACTTTTATGAGGGCAGAGGAAATGCTTACAGAAAAAATGTCCCCCCTGGCAATTGCCTCGCTCACTATGGGAATTATCACCGTAATACTTTATCCCTTCTATCCCCTGTTCTTCTTCCTCATTGTTGTATTAAACACACTCTTAGGTATAGGGGCAATCGTCACCGGTGCCTTCGCCATACGTCAGACAACCACTCGTCCTCTAAGGGGGCGTACCTTCGCATTTGTAGGTATATTTACCGGTGCCAATGGCCTGTTATGGATATGGATAAATTTTATCTTCCGTCAGACTAGCTAAGGAAGAAGAAGTACTTAATATTAACTACGGTTTGTGGAGGCGAAGTCCTCTAAGACCTCCTTCAGGGTAGGGCTGCCCAGCTCCCTTAGCTCATACCTCGCCCTTATGGTGGGCTTTATGCATGCGAGTATCTTACATAAGTCAGTGGGAGTAGCTGATAATACAGCATCACATTTGGCCTTCTGGATAACCTCGTTGAGTTCCTGAATTTGTTCCTGCCCGTAACCCATAGCAGGTAATACATTACCCAGATGAGGGTATTTCTTGAAGGTCTCTTTCAAGGAGCCCACGAGATAAGGCCTGGGGTCAATGATTTTTGACCCGTAACGCCTGGCAGCCAAGACGCCTGCCCCATAGGGCATCTCCCCATGGGTAATTGTAGGTCCATCTTCAATCACAAGTACACGCTTACCCTTAATCATTTCTGGGTTATCCACAATTATCTCAAGGTCTGCATAGATTACCTTTGCCTGTGGGTTTTTCTCCAGAATGTTTTTCTCTACTTGTTTTATGGAGGTCTTTTTTGCAGTATTTACCTTGCTGATTATTACGACATGAGCGCGGCGTAGGTTGACCTCCCCAGGGTAGTACGAGACCTCATGTCCAGGCCTGAGGGGATCCACCAGCACAATGTGGAGATCTGGCAGAAAGAAGGGGAAGTCGTTATTACCCCCATCCCAGACGATGATATCGGCTTCCTTTTCAGCCTCCTTCAAAATTTTTGCGTAATCCACACCGGCATACAGGGTAACACCCATTTCTATAAGCGGCTCAAACTCCTCCCTCTCTTCCACTGTACAGCCGTAGTGGTCCAGGTCTTCAAGCCTTTCGAACCGCTGGCAGATTTGTTGTCGGAGGTCACCGTAGGGCATGGGGTGGCGGACTGCCACCGGGTGCAGGCCCATATCTTTTAAGGCCTGGCAGACCCTCCTCGTGGTGGGACTCTTCCCGCAGCCGGTCCTCACGGCCGTTACCGCTACCACTTTTTTACTGGACTTCAGCATGGTGTGGTATGGTCCGAGCAGGAGGAAGTTAGCCCCAGCGGCATTCACCAGGGCCGATTTTTCCATCACAGTGAAATAGGCGAGGTCACTATAGGCAAGGACTACCGTGTCTACCTTATGCTTTCTTATAAGCCCTTCCAGTTCTTCCTCTGGGAGGATGGGGATACCCTTCGGGTAGAACTTGCCTGCTAATACAGGTGGATATATCCTGGGGCTTATATTAGGAATCTGGGCAGCAGTGAATGCGACAACCTGGTACTCAGGGCTATCCCTGTAGCAGAGATTAAAATTGTGGAAATCCCTACCTGCTGCACCCATGATAATAATCTTTTCTCTCTTCATAGTGCAATCTATTATAGTTGAGTTTTGGTGGAAGTTCTTCTGTTATCCTACGTACAGAAAAATATTTCGTTCTGGGATTCTTCTCTCAGCTCAGAATGGTAGTGGGAAACGCTTTTGCTAATATAACAGGGTGTGAACATGAATATTAGTAGACTCCAGTAATGGTTACGCTCTTATTATCCTTGTTCCAGACTTGCCTTCTATCGCAGCGGCCAAAACCTCTGGGGAGGTGATGAGCACCTCTTTGCCGGTTGCCTCTACGAATTCCAGGGCTGCCGAGATTTTGGGTCCCATGCTACCGGGAGGAAAATGCCCAGCAGCTAGGTAGCCCTTTGCCTCTTCTGAGGTCATGCAACCAATGGGTCTTTCTTGATGCGTACCAAAGTTCAGAGACACTTTAGGTACACGGGTGAGGATAATAAACAGGTCAGCCCCTATTTGTCTTGCCAATAGACTGGCCGTGTAATCCTTATCTATAACGGCCTCTACACCGACAAGACGGCCATTTTCTTTAACTAAAGGGATACCTCCCCCACCCCCTGCGATGATTATGTGCCCGGCCTCCACTAATGCCCTGATAGTCTCTACCTCAATTATTTCTATGGGCCTTGGAGAGGGGACAACCCTTCGGTAACCTCTGCGACTATCCTCCACTATGTCCCAGCGTCTTTCTCTGTGGAGTCTTTCTGCCTGTTCTTTTGTATAAAAGGGGCCTACTGGTTTAGTAGGGTGTTCAAATTTTTCCACATCAGGTTCAATCACCACTTGCGTCACCAGTGTAGTAACCTCCTTCTTAAGTCCACGCTTCGTCAACTGGTTACGCATTTCCATCTCCAGCATGAACCCCATGGTACCCTGAGTGGCGGCCACACATACCTCAATGGGTAGCGGGGGTGTCTTTGTCTGGGCCTCTTCCACTTGAATAAGGAGGTTTCCTACTTGAGGGCCGTTACCGTGCACAATAATTAGCTCGTACCCCCTCTCTATAATGCTAAGGAGAGTCTGGCAGGTTTCCTTGCAGTGGAGGAGCTGCTCCTGGATTGTCCCCTTCTCGTTCTCCTTCAGTATGGCATTACCACCAAAGGCAATGACGGCCTTTTTAGCTGGCACCTTAAGCCTCCTTCCAAGTAAATATCATGGCCTGAATTTTATTCTATTCTTAAAGGGATTGCCATGCAACAAGGGCGAGGTACTGATTTTTTTCCTTTCAAGAAAGGGATTTCCTAATGCAACAGATAGCCACGCTCTTTAGGCTGCTAATAATAAGCCTCAAATTTCAAGACTCAAATGCTAAATCGGAACGTGATTTTACCAAAGGGTTATTTTTATAAGTAACGTTATTTAAACAAGTTTTCAAGGTGCTCTAACTTTTGACTCATATTCAGACTTGAATTTGCTTGACATAACCATGAATAATGTATAACATATTAACGTATAATATCTTACATAAATTTGGGGAAAAAGGCGTGAATGGTGGTCTTCTAAACAGAATTTGGACTTGGCGTTCCCTACTTCTAGTGGTTATGTTATTTGCCCTATTTTCAGGGACAATACTTCATTATGAAAATTCACATTGCGAAGACCATTCTTGCCCTGCCGACACATCTCAGCCAGTACATCACTGCCCATCATGCTGTGACCTATCACACTATTTTACAATAGAGTTAAGAATTGGGTGTCCTTTAGCCTCAGTTGAACCCCTAGAACCAGCCTTGACCAAAAAAACCTCCCTTCAACACTCATTCTTGCTTGAGAGCATCTTTCACCCCCCGGAGCAGGCCGGTTAATTCTGCTTTACCAGATTAATTTTCGTTTGCAATAAGCAGTCTTAACCGGAAAAATATCTTATCCTCATAATTCCAGAGGATACTTGGATAGTCAGGATTTAAAGCTAGAATCGTTTTATAACCTGTTACAAAAGCAAGGGGTTTATTATTTGCATAGTCTCTCAAATTCCCTCGCTGTGCACTTTTAAGGAGACAAAAAGTGTCCAAACGGGGTATCTTGCTTCTTAGTATAATCATGATGGGATTACTTACATTGGGTACGGGGAACGACCTGGGCTGCGGTAAGTTCGCCCCGGGGGTGGTCTACGCAGAAGAGATAAACCTCAGAGGGGCAATTGAGATTGCCCTTAAAAATAATCTAGAGTTACTTGCCTTCCAGAAACGCCTTGAAGAGGCAAAAGGGGAGATTACCAGGGCCTCTTTCCTGTTGCCATCAAATCCGACGGTAGGGGCCGAGATGAATAATAGGTATAGTACCAGGGAAAACACCGGGGATACAGACTATATCATCACCCTTTCTCAAGAGTTACAGGTAGCTGGCCAGCGGGGTAAAAAGATTTCAGTAGCTGAGAAAAACCTGCAAAAGGTATCAGCAGAGATTGAGGCGTTAGAGTGGGATATCATTACAAGGGTCAAGCAAAATTTCTACGAGGTGCTTGCCTTGAAAATGGTGCTTGAGGCAAGGCAAGCTATAGAGCTACTCTATGGGGGGCTTAAAGACGCCCTACAATCCAAATTTGACGAAGGGGCAGCCACCATCCTGGAACTAAACACTGCCCATATACAGTATAGTCAGGCAAGGAAGGAGTCCCTTAGCGCCTCAGCCAGATACATCAGCAGCCTCCTCGGCCTAAAATTCCTGCTAGCCATGCCAGAAGATTACCCCATTAAACTGATAGGCGAACTGGAATATCAACCAATCATGGCAGACCTTTCCAATCTCATAAACTGGGCACTAGAGACAAGACCCGACCTTAAGGCCCTCGGGCAAGAGGTGGAAAGGGCTGAACTGGAGATAGACCTATTAAAATCACAAAGAATACCAAACCCCCAGGTCTCAGGGTTTCTAGCGAGAGAAGAAGGAGAGCAGAGGATAGTGGGCGGGGGAATCTCTATACCTCTCCCCATTATTGATAGAAAACAAGCCGACCTCCAGAAGGCAAGTGCCGTCAGAGGAGCGGCCGAACTAAACTTTACGAACAGGCTCCTCCAGGTGCGCAAGGAGGTGCAGAGTGCCTATGAAATCTTCACCGCCTCCCAAAAAGGACTGGAGGCATATAAGGACATAGCACCTGAAATAGAAGAAAGCTTAAGACTTAACGAAGTTACCTACCGAGAGGGAAAGATTGGTTTCTTGGAGTTTGTATTAGTGCAAAACAATCTTATAGAGGCAAAAATCTCTTATCTGGGAACACTATTGGAGTACTATCAAGCTATAGCTGAATTAGAAAAAGCGGCCACGAAAAAGCTTGTAGAATAGGAGTAGCTATGCACGTATTTAAATTATTTCTAATTTTAAACTTATTTCTCTGCCTGGCCTGCACCGGGGTAGAGGCGGCGGCTGCCCCCCCTGCTGATAAAGCAATAAGAAAAATAGAAATAAAGAGACCGAAACCCGGGGAAAAGAATGTAGTGAAGCTAACCAAAGAGAGTTACGAACTCCTGGGGTTTCAAACTGCTATCGCAGAGAGAAAGAAAACAGAAAAACTTCTAAAGGTTACTGCGGAAATACAGTTCAATGCAAACAAGGTCTTTCATATAAGCCCCCGAGTACCGGGCAGGGTGGTAGATGTATTCGCCGACCTCGGAGAGGAGGTAGAAAAGGGCCAAAAACTGGCCTTCCTGGATAGCATAGAACTGGGCAGGGCTATTTCTGACTATCTAACCACTAAAACAAAGCTGGAGGTCTGTAAGGCCCACTTTGATAGGGAAAAAAGACTGTGGGAGAAAAAAATTACCTCCGAAAGAGAAATGCTAGACGCCAAGGCTACCTTTCTTGAGGCCGAGGCAGAATTTGAGGCCGCCGAGAATAAATTACACCTCTTGGGACTCAGCGACGATGATATCGTAGAGTTAAAACCCCAAGCACATGCCATCGCTACTTTCCCTATACTTTCTCCTTTTAACGGCACCGTTGTGGAAAAACATATTACAATGGGGGAAATGATAGAACCTGACACAAAAATCTTTACCATCGCTGACCTCAGTATCCTATGGATAATCCTTGATATTTACGAAAAAGACCTCCCCAAAATAAAACGCGGCCAACAGGTCGGCGTAACCGTCAGGGCCTACCCCGGAGAGGAATTCATAGGAAAGATTGCCTATATTAGCGATACAGTAGATGAAAAAACAAGAACCATAAAGGTAAGGGTGGATATAGAAAACCCAGAAAAAAGACTCAAGCCAGGAATGTTCGCCACTGCTAAAATATCTACCGTATCAGAAGAGGACCTGGAGAAACTCGTAGTCCCACACTCAGCAGTAGAGTTCCATGAAGGCAAAGCCATGGTCTTCACATCACTTGGGGCTTATTATTTTAAAATGAAAGAAGTGAAGGTGGGCGAGGAACTTAATAATGAATATGTTGAAATTCTAGAAGGCTTAGAAGAAGGAGAGGAAGTAGTATGGAAAGGTGCATTTTATCTTAAATCGGAACTCCTTAAAGGTCTCATCGGACACGATCACGCCCACTGATAAAACTCTAGTATGGCATTAAAAAGTGTCATAGGCTTTTCGGTTCGCTACCGTTTCTTAATAGTAGTCCTGGCAGGGTTGCTGGTCGGCATAGGTATATACTGTGTAATAAACCTCCCTATAGATGCCGTACCAGACGTTACAACTGTCCAGGTACAGATAAACACGGAAGCCCCGGGCTTAGGCCCCGTAGAGGTAGAAAAACTAATTACCTTCCCTATAGAAACGGCAATGACGGGCATCAAAAATGTAGTAGAAGTCCGCTCCCTATCTAAATCTGCCCTCTCTCAGGTAACTGTAACCTTCAGTGACCAAACCAATATATACTGGGCACGCCAGCAAGTGATGGAACGCTTACAAACAGCCCAGGAACGAATACCCTTTGGCTTCGGCCCACCCATAATGGCACCTATCAGTACAGGACTGGGAGAAATATATCAATACACAGTCAAGGGGCAGGGTCGTGACCTATACGAGTTAAGGACAATACAAGATTGGATAGTACGTTTTCAACTACTTAACGTCCCCGGTGTAGTAGAAGTAAACAGCATGGGTGGGCTCGTTAAACAATACCAGGTGCTGGTTGACCCAAATAAATTAGTAGCCTATCAAATCCCCCTCAGACATGTCTTTGAAGCCCTCGTAGCAAACAATCTTAACGCCGGTGGTGCCTATATAGAACACGTCTCAGAACAATACCTCATACGGGGTGTTGGCCTAGTTCAAAACATGGAAGACATAGAAAATATTATCGTAGAGGTAGACCCATCCGGTACGCCTATATACATTGAAAACCTGGCAGAAGTCGCAGTGGGGCCAGAGGTAAGATACGGGGCTGTCACCCAGGATGGTAAGGGGGAGGTAGTAACCGGCATAGCCATGATGCTCAAGGGGGAAAATAGCCGCGCCGTGGTGAACCGAATAAAAAAGAAGGTAGAAGAAATCTACCCTAGCCTCCCTAAGGGTGTTCATATAGAACCTTTTTACGAACGCTCCGAACTGGTCAATCATACCATTCGTACAGTTATAGAAAACCTAATTGTTGGGATTATATTAGTCATCGGCGTAGTAATGTTAATCCTGGGCAACTGGGTTGGGGCACTTATTATAAGCCTCACTATACCTCTTACTGCCCTGTTTACCTTTAGCCTGATGTATGCAAGTGGTATACCAGCTAGCCTTATGAGCCTTGGAGCACTGGATTTCGGTATTGTCATAGACGGCTCTGTGGTAATGGTAGAAAATATCATCCACCGACTCCATCATAGAGACCCACGTAAAAGCACATTTGATACCACCGTAGAAGCTGGCCGCGAGGTGGGTAGACCAGTCATCTTTGCTATCGCAATAGTCATTATCGTGTACTTACCCATCTTTGCCCTTCAAGGTATAGAGGGTAAAATGTTTAAGCCTATGGCCTTCACTGTATGTTACGCAATGTTGGGCGCCCTTATACTCTCCTTAACCTTTGCCCCGGCACTCTGCGGCTTCTTCTTCCATAAAGGCCTGCCAAGGAAGGAAAAGGGAAACATATTCCACCAATTTCTTATCAAACTTTATCGCCCTGTACTCCATAGAGCCGTACGTCATAACTATCTCCCTATATCTATCGCCGGGGGTATCTTTGCAGGTAGTTTGGCACTAGTGCCTTTTATGGGCTCTGAGTTCCTCCCTGAATTGGATGAGGGTTCTTTTGCCCTTCACGCCATAAGGCTCCCAAGCGTCTCACTCAGCGAGTCAGTTAACGCTACCACCCAGGTGGAGAAGGTGCTGCTTGGATTCCCAGAGATAGAGACAGTGGTAAGTAAGACCGGTCGCGCAGAGATTGCCACCGACCCCATGGGACCCGAGGTCAGCGATGTTATTGTAATACTAAAACCCAGAAAATACTGGAAGACGGCTAAAAACAAACACGAACTCATCAAAAATATGAAAGAACGCTTAGAGACTATACCCGGTATGACCTACACCTTCAGCCAACCCATTGAGATGAGGGTCAATGAACTTATAGCAGGTACCCGTTCAGACATTGCTATAAAGGTCTTCGGTGATGATTTCAAAATATTAACGGAAAAGGCACATACTATAGAGCACCTGATAGCAGAAATCCGCGGGGCAGAGGACGTCAGAATAGAGCAGGTTAGTGGACTGCCTGTATTAGAAATAGTGATTGATAGGGAAGCCATAGCTCGTCACGGAATAAACGTAGCAGATGTGCAAGAAATCATTGAAACCGCCGTAGGGGGCAAAGTGGCTACACAGGTAATAGAAGGGCAAATACGTACCGATTTGGTGGTTAGATTTCCAGAAGAAGCCAGGCATGATATTGCGAGCATAAAGAACATCTTAGTGAGCGCACCGGGTAAGAGGCTTGTACCTATGAGCCAACTGGCTGACATTCGGCTGGTAGAGGGTTTTGCCCAAATAAGCAGGGAAAATGGTCAGCGTCGCGTTGTAGTTGAATGTAACATCATGGATAGGGACATCGGAAGCTTTGTGGCAGAGGCTAAAAAAGTGATAGCAAAAGAGATAAAATTGCCCGTCGGATACTATATAGAGTGGGGTGGACAGTTTGAGAATTTACAGAGAGCGAGGCTACGCCTGGCCATTGCAGTCCCGGTTGCACTTTTCCTCATATTCACCCTCTTGTTTACTACCTTTGGCTCACTGAAGAATGCCATATTAATCTTTATCAATGTGCCCATTGCTGCTACTGGCGGCATATTCGCCCTCTTTGTTAGAGGCATGCCCCTCAGCGTCTCCGCAGGAGTAGGTTTCATTGCCCTTTTCGGACTATCCGTGCTCTTCGGAATAGTAATGGTCAGTCGTATTAACGACCTCCTTGATATGGGCCTACCCATGAAGGAGGCCATACTCAGGGGGGCAGAGGAACGCCTCAGACCCGTGCTTATTACCTCCCTCAGCGATATTGTTGGCTTTTTACCAATGGCTGTCTCATGGGGAGTAGGGGCCGAAGTCCAGAGACCCCTAGCTACCGTCGTTATAGGCGGGCTTATCTTTTCTACCTTCCTGACCCTGTTCGTGTTACCCTCACTCTATCAATGGTTTGCCAAGAAGGCAGAAATTACAGAAAAACCCCCATGGTTCATCCCGCCACCACATACCCCAGGCATCCCTTAACCCCCCGCTGATTTCCCCCTGCTCTACTCCCTCTCCCCATCGGGGAGATGGCTGAGGTGAGAGGGTGCTCTTTATGGGGTTTACTATAGGAGAACACACACCTCAACCCTCTCCGCTCACTGGAAGGGTCGGGGTGGAGAGAAAGAGAGAATTCTTGAGTGTTTACGAAGGCAACGGCGATTACTCTACTTCCTCTCCCCGGCGGGGAGAGGACTAAGGTGAGGGGTACACTTTTTTTCTATAAGTTTTGCCGGTGCGTGCAACGCACCATTTATATTAAGACAATAGGCTAGAGTTTATGAGCCTTCAGGAGCAGCCTTTCCCTCAGAACGCCTATAAACGCAACTATTATGTAACCTGCAAACAGCACAGCGGGAAAGATGCAGGGTATCATAGCAAAAATAATTACAGCGGTAATAACAAGGAAGGCATTAAAGGGAGTGTTCAGGTTATCAGCCACAACCCTAAGGGAATTAGGGAATTTAACCTTGGTAACCATCAAGATGGAAAGGATAAGTGCCAGCAGGGCAAGTGCTTCCACCACAAACTTGCTATCGTAGTGAAATAGGAGTATTGTCGCGGCGGCTATCGTTCCTCCTGCCCCTGTCGTCGGTAACCCTGTATAATACTGTTTAGAATCTATGCCTTCAGCAGCCATGGCGTTGAACCTGGCCAGGCGATACGCCGCAGCCACAACGAACAAAAAGCCTAATAACCAACCCAGTATCGGCAAGTCCTTATGCAGTAAACCCCCGACAAGCATGGCCGGGGCTATACCAAAGGCGATGAGGTCACAAAGCGAATCCAACTCACCACCTAGACGGCTAGCCTCATTGAAGTAACGGGCAAGCCTGCCATCATAGCCATCAAAGATTGCGGCCAGGAGGATTAACCACGGGGCAAGCTCGTACCTGCCATAAAAAACGCACACCACTACCCCAAAACCACAGCTAAGATTAGAAAACGAACACATTAGAGGTATTAATTTCTTTAATCTTTTCATATCTCAACAGTCCGGGTTTCTCATCTTGTGAATTTTTCAGAGGTCTCAGGTAAAGAAACACTCAACAAAATTTATTATATCAATTTTGATGCCAAAATACCTCTTGTCACATAAGTTTATGCTTGGCAATGAGATAGGACTGTTGAAGGCTTACAACGATGCAGTATTTTTATTGCTTTTAGAAAGAATTTCTTGCACCCTTTATACAACCACACCGTGGGAAAGGTCGTACACCCAGGGTATATCCACCATCTCGTATTCCAGTAGCTCCCCCTTCTTAAAGAACAGCGCCATTTCCCTTTCTGCCGCCTCTTGAGAATCAGAGACATGAATCAGATTAAACCGGTTAGAAACAGCGTAGTCGCCACGGATAGTCCCAGGCTCCGCCTGGGTACCAAAGGTGAAGCCAGCCATCTTCCTGGCGGTCTCTATCACCCCTTTCCCCCTGAGTACAATTACTATTACCGGGCTGGAGGTCATATATCTGATAAGGGGCTCAAAGAAGTCCCTTCCTTCATGCTGAATATAATTACGCCTTGCTATCTCTTCACTCATACAAACCAGCTTAAGACCCACTACCTGCAATCCCTTCTCCTCAAACCGTGTAAGAATTTTGCCAATCAATCTCCTCTGTATAGCGTCAGGCTTAAGGATTACTAATGTCTTCTCCATTAAGGCATCCCCTTATAGTTTGCTTTGAAATAATTTGATTCCTCAGCTTTTCCATGTAAAGAGCCCTTATCTCTTTAAAGAAATCCATATACTCCTTACTACAATAATCGGGATACGTCCAGGGAAGGGGTTCAAACACTCCTCCTGTGTATCTCGAAGTAACTTCTCCATATATACCCTCCCCCAGGTATACACGGTGGCAATAATCCTTTGTACTCGCCAGTACCAACTTGCCGGCGGCCAGGTAACCGGGGTCAAGATTTATTGGCCTTCCACTTGTAGCCTTCTCTTTCTGAAATTCCTCCTCTAAAGTGTTTGTATAAATTTTTATGCTGGCAAGTGCCCCCGGGTCTATAAGTCTTTGAAAACTAAGGAATTGCCTCTTTATGTCCTTCCCCATCTCTTTTTCATAATAATCGGTGTAAGTGAATGGCAGGATTGGACTTTTTAACTCTATCGGACCGTACTTTTCTTCAAGCCCCCTCTCCACCATTTCAAACAAAATAACCTCACCCGAAAGCATCCCTAAAATCAGATTAACAGGGGTTACTGAATGGATTTTGCCCAATCTAAATCCTTAAGTCTTTGCATTACATAGGCTTACGGCAGCAACCCGTTTCTTAATCTCTGAAAGGACCTCTTCAGGAGACAGCAAAACAGGGTCGCCACCCTTCCTCTCCTGGAGTTCCATCTTACCCCCCTCGGTAAACTTTTTCCCCAGGACAATACGAAGGGGTATGCCCGTCAGGTCGGCATCATTAAATTTCACCCCCGGCCTTAAGTCCCTGTCATCCATCAAGGTATCCACACCTGCCCCCTCCAGTTGGTCATGTAATAGCTGAGCGGCATTGACAGTAGCCTGGTCTTTAATGTTTAAAGGCAGCACCAATACCTTATAGGGGGCTATACTGAGGGGCCATATTATTCCATCCTCATCATGCGAACACTCTATCAACGAGGCGATGATACGGTTTACACCTATACCATAGCAGCCCATTACCATAGGTTTTTGTTTGCCCTGCGGGTCAAGGAAGTTGGCGCCCAGGGACTTACTATACTTGGTGCCCAGCTTGAAGACATGCCCCACTTCTATACCTCGGGATATTTCCAGTTCCTTCCCGCAGTTAGGGCAGTGGTCTCCTTCCGTAACAAACCTGATATTGCCCACAGTATGTATCTGAAAATCCCTGCCCGTGTTTACGTTAAGCAGGTGGGTATCCTGTTTATTTGCACCAGTTACAAAATTCTTCAGGGCTGTTACTGCCTGGTCAGCAACGATTCTTACAGGTAGCCCTACCGGGCCAGCAAAGCCCACCGGTGCACCGGTTATAGTACGAATCGTCTCCTCATCGGCAAGGCTGGCCTCCTGCCCAAGTAGCCTGGTAAGTTTAATCTCATTTACCTCGTGGTCCCCCCGCACAAGAACCGCCACAGCCTCACCAGCAGTCTTATAAACCAGGGTCTTAACCAGACGAAAAGGCTCTACGCCCAGGAAGCCGCTAACCTGAGCAATGCTGGTCATCTTCGGGGTTAGTACCTCTTTAATATCCTTCAGCCCATCCGTATCCAGAGGGGGTAGCGGTGCAGGCTCTGCCTTTTCCCTGTTAACACGGTAGGTGCAGCCCCTGCATCTTACCAGAAAGTCCTCCCCTATATCGGAAGGCACCATAAACTCGTGTGATATATCCCCGCCCATTACCCCTGTATCCGCCTCCACCGCCACATAGTTAAGCCCACAGCGGTCAAATATACGGCAGTAGGCCCGATACATCTTCTCGTAACTCTTTGCAAGCCCCTCCTCGTCTATGTCAAAGCTGTAACCATCCTTCATCAGGAATTCCTTGCTCCTCAGGACGCCGAAGCGGGGTCGGGGCTCGTCCCTGAACTTAACCTGTATCTGATACAGGGTCAGCGGAAGCTGGCGGTAAGAGCTAACCTCATTCTCCACAAGGTAAGTGATAACCTCCTCGTGGGTAGGCCCCAGTGCAAGGTGCCTCCCGTGCCGGTCTTTAAGCCGCATCAGGTCCTCTCCAAAGGCGTCCAGCCTGCCACTTTGTTGCAGGAGTTCTATCGGTTGCAAGACGGGCATATACACCTCTATTGCCCCTGCGGCGTTCATCTCCTCCCTGACAATAGAGACTACCTTATTGAGCACCCTCGTCCCCAGGGGTAAGTAGGAATACGCCCCGGACAGTAGTTTCCTGATAAGCCCCGCCCTTATCATGAGCTTGTGGCTTACTATCTCAGCCTCTGCGGGGTCTTCCCTCAGCGTAGGAATTAGAGTTTGCGACCACTTCATATACGTTTAATCCATGCATTATATCCCCTGCCAGAGGTTTTTCAAGGCACTCTTAAGTAGCAATATTATAAATACTTAGGTAGCTTCACCCCCTCAGAAGGACAACTGTCCAGGGTTTTTCCAGGGTCTCTCTTTGATTTTAGCGTTGAAGTTTGACTTGACGGTGATAAAATTTTGGTACTCAAGATGGTGATACAAAGGGGATTGCCCAATGGCGTGTAACGACCCAATATTACATTTTAATCGTGCCACAGAATTATATAAAGCGGGGCAACTTGAGGAGGCGGTGGGGGAACTCCGTGAGGCACTGAGGCTCAGGCCTGATTATCCGCTGGCCCATAACAACCTGGGCAACCTGCTCAGCGACCTCAAGCGGTACGAGGAGGCGGAGGGGGAATACCGTGAGGCTCTTAAGCTCAGGCCTGATTTCCCGGAGGCCCATAACAACCTGGGCCTCCTGCTTTATGACCTCAAGCTGTACGAGGAGGCGAAAGAGGAATACCGTGAGGCCCTGAAGCTCAGGCCTGATTATCCGCTGGCCCATTACAACCTGGGCAACCTGCTTAATGAACTCAAGCGATACGAGGAGGCCGAGAAGGAATACCGTGAGGCCCTGAGGCTCAAGCCTGATTTACCGGAGGCCCATAACAACCTGGGCAACCTGTTTTACGAACTCAAGCGGTACGAGGAGGCGGAGAAGGAATACCGTGAGGCACTGAGGCTAAGGCCTGATTTCCCAGAGGCCCATTACAACCTGGGCACCCTGCTTTATGAACTCAAGCGGTACGAGGAGGCGGAGAGGGAATACCGCGAGGCACTGAGGCTCAGGCCTGATGTCCCGGAGGCCCGTAACAACCTGGGCAACCTGCTTATAGAACTCAAGCGATACGAGGAGGCGGAGAGGGAACTTCGTGAGGCACTGAGGCTCAAGCCTGATTACCCGCTGGCCCACTACAACCTGGGCGCCCTGCTTAAAGAACTCAAGCGCTACGAGGAGGCAGAGAAGGAATACCAGAGGGCATTAGAGATTAAAAAGGACTTCTGGCAGGCCCGCTGGGGTTTGAGTGAGGTCCATGTGGACATGGCAGATAAGACCAAGGATACCGATATCTTTCAGGACGCCCTTACTGAGCTAAACAAGGCCCTGGGTATAGCGGGGAAGAATCCCAAAAGCGTTGGGAAAGAAGCCTTCCTGAAGATGTATCTCCTCAGGGGTTATATCCATAATGCCCTGGGAGACTACCGAGAAGCCAGGTGGGACTACGAAAAGTGTAAAGAATACGAGGAGCATAACCTCAAGGTTCACCGAAACCTGAGACGGATTAATAAGGTGATAGGGGAGAGGGCGTCAAGGCGATGGATGCGGATACCTCTTTGTGCAGTAGGAGGCACCGGACTTTTGGCCACGTGTGTTGCCTATTTTTGGTTGGAGAAATTTAACGAAGCACAGTTCTATGCCTTTGCCCCTGGATGTTTTGTTGTAATTCTACTGGGCATCTTGCTCCCTCTAATGAAGACACTAAAATTTGGCAAGATAGAGATGGAGTTTGAACCAGGCAAGATTACAATAAGTTCACCAATGGAGTTTGAACCAGGCAAGGTTGCAATAAGTTCACCATCGGTTGCAGTGGGCGTGGAAAAGTAGGGAAAGGGCAATGACATTCTACACACCGTTCACCCACTTTCAACCTTCTATCAAGGAAGCGAAGCTTCTCCGTCCGCCTTCGGCGGACTCAAAATGACAACTGTACAGGGTTTTTAAGGGGTCTCAAATATAAACAAATTTATTTAAATTTTGGTTCAAAAATTACAAAAAAAGTAAGAAAATGAGGCTTTTTTGCTACAAATTTTGTGGTTATAGCTACAAAAATTTGTGTTTTTTCTTACAAGATTGCGCTTTTTAAAATACTCATGGCTCTTCTGTAAGTCATTAATTTACAAACACATCAAATT
Source organism: Candidatus Brocadiia bacterium JP1 (assembly GCA_051388875.1). Classification (GTDB taxonomy): domain Bacteria; phylum Planctomycetota; class Brocadiia; order Brocadiales; family Bathyanammoxibiaceae; genus JBMFFR01. Next base: position 89,749 of record JBMFFR010000005.1, read on the forward strand.
TACCCACAAACTATAAGGGCCCCATGCAGCGGCATAGAAATTGCGAATTTCTAAGTGGCGTTTTAGCTCTTTGCATGGTATTAATAAGTAACTGTATGGAGATGGTTTTTCCTCTCAGATGAACAGTTGGATACTGTGAACCTGGACGGGATGGGGAGGCGCGGCTTCACACTGGTTGAGCTGGTAGTGGTTCTGGCAATCATAGGGGTGCTGGTGGGGATAATCGCCCCAACCATGCTCAGTTACACGTCCCAGGCCAGGATAACCAGGGCAGAGGGGGATGTAAAGGTTTTAGGGGAGGCCATCATAAATTTTTATAGAGATACAGCGCTATTCCCTATATATCAGAACGGACAAAATACGCAGCCCGAGTCATCCATATATAAGATATTGGTAACCCAGGGAGATGCCCCGTCAGCCGCTGCGGGTGCATCAGGGTGGCTTTCAATGCCCATGGACACCTTTAGTAACCAGCTTATAGCCAATGTCCCGGGTTACCCCACTAGCGGGGAGTTTGCGTGGGATGGTCCCTATCTGGGCCAGACAAGCACAGACCCCTGGGGAAATTACTATTTGCTAAACGCAGAAAAACTAACCCCTGGCAATAAGGAGGCCGCCTGGGTGCTCTCAGCCGGACCCAACGGCACCGTTGAAACCCCTTACTCCCAACCAGCGGGCACTGCCTCACCGGGCGGAGATGATATAGTGTATAGAATAAAATAGGAGTAAAAATTAGCGAGGATTTCTGGATGTATCACAGGTGGGATGAATCGGGCTTTAGCCTTATTGAAGTGGCGGCGGTGGTGGCCATATTGGGGGCGTTGGCACTAACATTACTGCCTATTGTTATATCTCAGCTGGAGCGCTCTAAAGTAACAACGGCCACCGGTGATGTAAGGAGGATTGCCACCTCTGTGGCAGCACTGGTCAAAGACGTAGGGGCAGAAAGGATAGGTAAAAATAAGGCCGGGGTAGTCCGATTACTTTTTGAAGGTCCTGGGAAAACACCTATGGATGCGGACGGGACTGGGGTTTATTATGAAGCTGGCTCTATATGGGGGAGTATAAAATCAAGTGGAGTAGTCCCGGCAGATATAGGAACACTGCATGAGAACTTAGTAGTTAACGACCCGGATGGCGATGGGAGTGCTGATGAAACTGTTAATGGTCATGATTATCCTGCCAGCTGGAGGGGGCCCTATCTGACCGAGCCAAAGCCAGACCCCTGGGGCAATAAATACGTAGTGCTTGTACAGGGTATAAGGGATGGCATACAGGCAGGGGGTTCGGCAAACGTGTACGGATGGATAATCTCTGCCGGACCCAACGGTAGATTAGAGACGGAGGATAGCGGTACAACCCTGGGTGGAGATGATATCGGGCTTATATTATCTAAGGGGGGTTAACTATGTCACCAACGATGAAAGTCTTGCTAATTGTCCTGGCGGTGCTGGGTGCATTTGCCATCGCTGTGAACGTCTACTTTGGTATCTTCAAGTCTCCCAAGAAGAGCGTTACAGCTGTTGATTTAGGTACAGGGGAGGTAAAGAAACTCACCCCAGAAGAGGCGCGTTCCGTAAGGGAAGAGATTATAGATAAAATAAGGAAAGAGGACCAACAAATAGAAGAAGTAGTAGTAGAAGAAATAGAGGAAGGAGAGGAAGAAGAGGAAGGAGAAATAGAGGAAGAGGGAGAAGAAGAAGAGGAGGAAGAGGAAGAAGAAAACAGAAGACGGTATTAAATATACTGAGAGCTCTGAAAAACTCTACGAATGCCTCCTATTTTTCCCCTCCCTTGAGGGGAGGGGGCAGGGGGAGGGTGAACGTTTAGTAAATCTAAACCTCTTTGATATGGGTAGATGTGTGACAAGTTTAAACAATCACCCCCTCCCTACCCTCCCCCATCAAGGGGGAGGGATTGAAGGAGTAAAGCCCGCAGATGGGACTTTTGCAGAGCTCTCTATACTGTGAGTTGTGCGCACTATAAAAAATCTACAAGGTTATAGAAAAAAAGGTAATCCCCCTCACCTCAGTCCGCTCCCCGACGGGGAGCGGAAGTAGGGATGTAGGGGGTGGGTCTCTAGGCCTGCCCAAGATTTCCAATAGTTATTAATGGACAGACCTGAAGGTCTGTCCCTACTACTCTACTACTCAAACTATAGGGTCTGGCTGATTTTTCAGATAACTGGTGCATTATATGCACCCTACAAAACTACAGAAAAGAAGAAAAATACACCCCCCTCACCTCAGTCCTCTCCCAGATGGGGAGAGGAGGCAGGGCAATTCCTCTCACCTTAACCCTCTCCTCACAGGGGAGAGGAAGCAGTGTCATAGGTGGTGGATGGCCGCTAGCCCCTACTTCTGGGGGCTCAGGTATAGGGTGCTCTATATGGAATATCCGGGCATGGGGTTACTTAGGGGTTGGGGGATTTGCTGGTAGTGGATATTCTTTTATAGCAGGTAGTGGCATAGTAATAATTTTTCTTTTGGGTTTCACAAACATACCAACATAGATGTTTACTGCAATGGCGGCTACCACAAACACAATGAGGACAGGGAGGAGGATTTTCATTGTTTTGGACATCTCTTGGTTCCTCAAACTATAGGGTCTGGCTGATTTTTCAGATAACTGGTGCATTATATGCACCCTACAAAACTACAGAAAAGAAGAAAGGTAATCCCCCTCACCTCAGTCCTCTCCCCGGTGGGGAGAGGAGGTAGGAGTGGGTCTCTAGGCCTACCCAAGATTTCCAATAGTTATTAATGGACAGACCTGAAGGTCTGTCCCTACTACTGCATTCTCAAAGGACTACATTCTTTCTATAAGGCACACACCCCTGGGTGCCTTCTTTCTAAAGACATTCCCCCTCTCCTTAATCCTCTCCCCACAGGGGAGAGGTAATAGAGGCGTGGTGGGTGGACGGCCGTTAGCCCCTACTTTTCTACCACTGTAGAAAATTCTATTAACTTGTGCCAAGTATCATAAATCTTCTTCTACTGCAATACCAAAATATTCAAGTATGGTACCTTTGGAGGCTTCAAGCTGACCGAGTGAGATTTGATAATCTGTAATGGCTACGTTCTCCCTTACCTCAGCCCTGGTGAGTTCTTCTTGAGCCCTGAGTATCTCAAGGTTGGTAGACCTGCCTACGTCAAACTTCCTTTCCTCTGCCTCCAGTCTCTTTTGGGCAAGTTCCCTGGTCTTTCTGGTGGCCTCCACACGTGCTATAGTGGTATTAACCTGCCTAACAGCCTCCCTCACTTCCAGCAGTATCTGCTGTTCAACCTTTTCAAGCCCTAACTCAGCCTGCTGCCTCGCATATTTTGCCTTAGCATAGTTAGCCCTTTCAGACCGCAGTCCGATGGGTATTTCCAAAACAAGCCCGGCATATTCATCCTGAAAGTCGGCCGTTAGGACAGATTCCTGGGCATCGTTCCATTTACGACCCAAACCACTGTAACGAACCCCACCTTCAAGGTCCAATTTTGGAAAGAGTTCATTTTTTCTCTGCTTCACGAAAATCTCGGCGTTTTCCAGGTCTAAACGGCTCTCAAATAGCTCAGGCCGCCACTCTAAGGCTGTTTGTAGAGCTTTATCCTGTTTTACTTTCTTGGGGGAAAATTGGGGCATGTCCATAGGGGTTATAGTTGCATCCACCAGCAAGGGGTCCACTTCAAGGCTTAAAAAGTTCAGTAGTTGCTTAAGCTCATCCTCTCTATCCTTTACAGCCTTTTCCGCTACAATAATAGCCTCATGCCTTGAAGCCACTTCTTCCTCGGCTGCTACAAGCTCAATAGGAGCCAATATTCCCACATCTACCTGGTGCCTGTTACGGCGCAAAAGCTCTTCAGCCCTTTGCAGGGACTTATGTGCAGACTTGAGGTTATCAATAGCCTTCACAAGCTCCCAGTAAGCCTTTTGTACTGTATTGGTCACTTCCATAAGGGTACGCCTGAAGGCATATATAGATTTTTTCTTATCATTTCTCGCAATATAGATAGGACTCATGTTATAAAATATCCCGGCACCTTTAAGTAATGGCTGAGTTAGCTTAGCCTCAAAGAAGGTATCCCAGCTGGGATTAATGAAGGTAGTGGTAGTGGTGATCCTGTTTATTTTGCGGTGCGTCCTGAGGGCATCATACTGGATACTGATGGTAGCACCGGTAGGAATAAGTGAGGTAATGGAGGAATCCATTTCCTTTCTGTATGTGATTAATTGTGACCGCGGGGCAATAACACCTACCGCAAATAAGAAATTTAATGGGTCTTCCTCCTTCCCAGTATCTCCTGAGGCTTTAAACACCGGGTCAAACCTGGCCCTTGCCACGGATATATCCTTTTCTTCAATCCTGGGGTTTAGCTCAGCAATCTGCACATCAAGGTTATTCCTGAAGGCTATTGCCAAGCAATCTGTAAGAGAGAGTTTAAGGAAGCCCGGTTCGGGTGGTAGCTTAACCTCCTCTGCATAAAGGATGAAAGGGGTTAGGGCAGTCAGGCAGACCGAGAAAAAAAGATAACTGGTGCGTTGCACTACAAAACTGAGAGAACCTAACATAAAATACCTCCTTAACTTAAAAACTTAAGGAAGGACAACCTTTTTTTAGATAAATGGTGCATTGCAGGCACCCTAAAAACTAAAACCGAGGCCTATATTAAACCTTCCTCTCTTCCAAGAAGCAAGCGAAAAAAAGTGAACTCTGGACAAATATTTAGAGATAGTAAAAATTATTCAATCTCTTGCTAAATTACACTTTTGAGGGTTGTATAAAGGACAGGGCTTCTGCCCTTGTGGCGGGGTTATCCCTGAATATGCCCCTCACCACGGAGGTTAGTACTTTAGAGCCTGGCTTCTTTATGCCTCGCATGGTCATACAGAGGTGTTCGGCTTGAATTATAACCATCACCCCTTTGGGTTTGAGGGCTTCCATGATACTATCGGCAATGTCGGTGGTCAATCTCTCCTGAACCTGTAGTCTTTTAGCGTGGCTTTCCACTACTCTGGCCAGTTTGCTGATGCCGGTAATCCTACCTCCCTGTGGGATGTAGGCTACATGCGCCACGCCAATAAAGGGTAAAAGATGATGCTCGCATACAGAATAAAAGGGTATGTCCTTCAGCAGGACAATTTCATCGTGCCCCTCTGATTTTAAGACCTCTATTTCACCCCTGGCATCCTTGCCAATGCCGGCGTATATTTCCTCACACATGGAGGCCACCCTTTGTGGGGTGTCAATTAAGCCGGGGCGATTGGGGTCTTCCCCTATACCTTCCAGAAATAGTCGTACGGCCTGGATTAGCTTCTGTGTGTCCATTCTTTCAAAACTAAATTAGTCCGTAGTCTTTAAGTGCTTTACTGAGCTTACCTTCGTTATCCTTACTCATCTCGCATAGTGGCAGCCGCACCTCGCCATTCAGGCGCCCCAGCAGCTTCATGGCGGTCTTTACCGGGATGGGATTAGTTTCAATAAACATTGCCTTACAAAGGGGGAAGAGCTTGTTATGAATTTGAGCCGCCTCCTCAGTATTCCCCTTTAAGAAGGTATCTACCAGCCTGGCAACGTCCCCGGGAACGATATTAGCTGCGACTGAAATCACTCCCTTGCCACCGATGGAAAGGATGGGTAGGGTAAGGGAGTCGTCTCCGGAAAGCACAGTAATCTTATTGTTGGATAATCTGAGTATATCGCTAGCGTTATCTATATTGCCGCTTGCCTCTTTTATTGCGACGATGTTCTTAAACTCTGCCAGTCTCGCTACGGTTTCCGGGGAGATGGAAACTCCTGTTCTAGTGGGTACATTATAGACCACGATGGGTATATCTACCTCCTCAGCCAGGGCCTTATAGTGGCGATAAAGGCCTTCCTGTGTGGGTCTATTGTAGTAAGGGGTTACGACTAAAGCGGCATCCGCGCCAGCCTTCCTGGCATGACGGGTAAGCCTCAAGGCTTCCCGGGTGCTGTTGGAACCGGTACCAGCCACTACCGGGACGCAGCCCCTTACTTGTTGGACTACCTCTGAGATGACGCTGTCGTGTTCCTCATGGGATAGGGTGGGTGACTCTCCGGTAGTACCACATGGGGAGATAGCGCTGGTACCTCCTTTTATATGAAATTCAACCAATTCCTTTATTTTTGCGAAGTCAATTTCGCCATTACGAAATGGAGTGACCAAAGCCACTATAGAACCGCTGAGCATCCCGTACCTCCTTGTTATTGGGTTCGCTAAGTCTTTCCCCTGGCAAGCAAACTATGTTTATAAATGAGATCCTTCATTTCTCTTACAGCCTCTTTTATCCCTACGAAAATCGCCCTGGAAACTATGCTATGGCCTATATGAAGTTCTTCGGCATCAAGTTTCTCAAGGATTGAGCCGACGTTGTGATAAGTGAGGCCATGGCCTGCATTCACCCTGAGGCCTACTTCTCTGGCCAGTGTTGCGCCCTGGCGGAGTTTAGTTAGCTCCGAGAGGCGGAGGTCCTCAGTAGAGGCATTGGCATAAGCCCCTGTATGGAGTTCTACAAATTCTGCACCTACCTCATTGGAGCTCCTAATCTGGGTGGGTTCCGGGTCAATAAAGAGGCTTGCGAGAATTTTATTCTCTTTAAATCTCCTTATGAGGTCTCTAAGGGTTTGTATCTGGGCTGCGACATTAAGCCCCCCTTCCGTGGTAACCTCCTGTCTCTTTTCAGGGACAAGGGTTATCTGGTGTGGTTTTAATGCAAGGGCTAATTCTACTATATCCCTGGCGGTTGACATCTCCAGGTTGAGTTTTATAAAGAGGGATTCTTTCAGCAACCGCAAGTCCCTTTCCTGTATATGCCTTCTGTCCTCCCTGAGATGTACGGTGATAACATCGGCACCGGCCTGAACAGCGAGCAATGCAGCGGTAACAGGGTCAGGTTCGTAAGTTCTCCTGGCCTGTCTCAGGGTAGCGACATGGTCAACATTTACCCCAAGTTTGGTCATTTTTGGCCTTCTTCCTGCTGTAAGAAATCAAGGTGTACCTCGGGCAGTGATTCTTCCAGTTCTACCAGAGGGGGGAGAACACACTCAACAGGGCGTTTGTAAGGGCCTGGTGGCTCTAGTCCACTTATATCCACATAAGCCTCTGGTTGACTTAGTTTATCCAGGACTAATTTTGGGCCCTTCACCTTAATGTCTATGCTCTCATCTTTTAGTTTTATTTTATAAGGGAAGTCTGAAGGCTGTAGGAGTTTAACCCTAACCTTCTGAAAGGTCTTACTCTCAAGGTGTTCTGTAAACTGTAACCAGACGTTAATGTATTTATCACATTTAACCGGAACTTCTAAGGTTTCACCATTATGGGTTAGCATGACCTTTTGTTCAAGAGGTACCCTCCAGGGGAAGGTGCGGTTCTGTTCGGCAGTGAGGTCTGATATTTCTATTGGGGTGGTAAAAATTTCCTTTGCCTCTTTAAGAAGGCTGATGGGGCCGGTGACCTGGGCTTGGAAAGGGTAGAAGAACTCTCCAGAAAGGACATATCCTGGGGCTGGCGTGCCCTTCAACTGAAGCTTAACCTGAAGGGTTTTATCCTCCAGTTTACCGAGCGTTACTCTTATGGTATCTGGATTTAAGGACTCCAGCTTTATTTCTGGGGGGAGATCCAGATTTTTCTTACTCAACGTTATTACTTCCTCTAACAGGTCTATACCTGGACGGTCTCCCGCAGCAATCCCACAGCGAGCCGATACACCTTTATTTCTAAGGAATTCGGAGAAGTGGTCAATATCCTGTTTAGGCCCTTTTAATCTGAGTCTGACGACGGTTGCGGACTGTTGAAGCAATGTATAACCGGGAGGATAAGAGATTTCAATGGGGACTTCACAGGTAAGCTCTCCGGTATATTTGCCAGTTGCATAAGACCACAGTGCTATGGCCATAGCGAGCGCCATGAGTTTTTCAGCAAGGTTGCCAAAGAGGGCCTTTTTAAGCAAGTTTATCGGCCTCCTTTGAGGGGTGGTTTATGGGCGTAAGGAGTTGTTCCAGAGTCTTTCGGAGTCCCTGCACATCGTAACCACTGGTGAGTTGGCCCTTTACGGCAAGGGAAATATTGCCTGTACGCTCTGAGACTATGATGGATATTGCATCTGTTTCCTCTGTAAGCCCGAGGCCGGCTCTATGTCTGGTACCAAATAACTTATCTACATTTGGATTGTCACTAAGCGGTAACAGGCACCCAGCGGCAGCTATTTTTTGTCCCTGTACTATTATTGCCCCATCATGCATGGGCGAACTCGGCAAAAAAATTGTGTTTATAAGCTCACTTGAGAGGTCGGCATTGATTCGGCTTCCACCTTCAATAAAATTCTCAAGACCCACCTTCCTCTCTATGGCAATTATCCCCCCGAGGCGATTTTTTGACAGTGTATTGGCAGCCTTTACCACTTCATCTATTATAGGGGGTTCAGTTTTGAAAAAGGCACCAAGAAAAGGGTTTTGCCCGAGTCTCACCAATGCCCGTCTCAATTCAGGTTGAAATAGGATTATGAAGGGAATAGTTACCCAGGGTAAGAACTGCGTTAGGAGCCAGTCCACGGTGTAAAGTTGAAGTTTTCTAATGACAAATAGGAGGGCCACTGTGACAATGACCAGGGAGAAGGCCAACCCTCTGAGGATACCCACACCCTTTGTCCCTTGCATAAAGCAGAGGACAAAATAGAGCATGAGAAATATTATGAAAATTTCTACCGAGGACCTTAAAGAGGTCCAAAAGTCTAGCCTTCCCAAAATTTTTTCCATCTCTTCCCCTTAAGAATATCACATAAGGTAGCCACCTGCACTGCCTCTTTTACATCGTGCACCCTCACTATACTGGCTCCTTTAAAAATAGCCAATACTTGGGTAGCCAGTGTGGCGGGTAATCTATCCTTCACGTCAGCCCCTGTTAATCGGCCCAAGAAACTCTTCCTTGAGGCACCTACCATTATGGGTAATCCTAATCCCCTTAACTCTTCCAATCTGCACAAAAGTTCCAGTGATTGACTGGCAGTCTTACCGAAACCAAGTCCTGGGTCAATAATAATATTTTCAAATTTTACACCAGCCTTAAGAGCCCTTTCAACTCGTCTTTCCAGAAAGGAGGATACTTCCCGGACAATATTGCGGTAAATGGGTTTTTGGGGGTAGAGATGGGGTTTACCTTTTATATGCATTATAACCAGCTCGGCCCCGTGATGCGCCACCAAGCTGGCCATGTCTTTGTCAGAGAGTCCACTTATATCATTAACCATAGTGGCCCCAGCCTCCAGGGCCTTTTCTGCCACCTCTGTGCGGTAGGTGTCTATAGAAATGGACCTCTTGGCCTGGGATAATTCCTTAACCACAGGGATTACCCTCTTTAGTTCTTCTTCAACAGGAATAGTCTTTGAGCCTGGGCGTGTGGAAACACCACCTAGGTCCAGTAGATCGGCACCTTCTTCTATCATTTTTAGCCCCCTTTTTACTGCCTCTTTGGGCTTCAGGTACCACCCACCATCAAAGAAGGAATCAGGGGTTACATTTAAGATGCCCATTACTTGGGTCTTTTTTCCTGATTGAAAGTCAATTTTTTCTCTTTGCATTTTTAACCGGGAAAGGAGGGAAACTCATACCTAGGGTCTATAGGAAGGCTAAGGCTGGGTTTGACTTGCTCTTTGCAATAGCAGTTTATACGCTACTACCCCTTCTGTGCACTTACCACCTTTCTTCCATAAGATTTATAATCTTCTCAGCCAGGTCCACGAAGGCCTCCCTGGCTGCTGTTCCTTCATCTTCCTTTCTCCTAGGGATAAATTCCGCACGCTGTTGGATATTTTTCTTTTCCACTATTTTCCTGCCGGTACGGCGGTCCACCCAGGAGAAGTTCACAATAATAATCATGCTGCTTTCAGATATGTTGGCCCTTCTATCCTCTATAAGCACAGATTCTTTTACATCCGCTATTTCACCATACAGGATAGTGTCTGCGTGGTCTTTCTCTACTATCTTCAGGCGGGTCTTAAATAGAATTTCGTTCTTGATGGCACTTGTCAGGTCATACTCTAGTCCCCGCCGGAAGGTTTGATTATTAAATATGGGTACGTAAATGGTGTTTACATTCTGCTGCAAGAGAGACCTTGAAGTGTATCCGCATGCCGTTATAAAGAAACTCATAATACATAGCACTATCCATGTTAGCTTCATTTTCTAATGGCATTAATCTTTTTCAAAAAGTCTAATTGTTCCTTAGACTTTTCAGCCCAGAGGGTGTTAGCAAAATTTTTCATTACACCCTCAAAATAAGACATGGCCGCTTGGGGGCGTTTTTTTCTTAGATAAAACTCTGCAATATTGTATTGTCTTTGGGCAATGAATTCCTCAGTCTCATGGATTTTCTTTTTGGCCTCCTCGGCAAAACTACCTGTGGGGTAATTAGCTAGGTACTCCTCAAAGCCTTCCCTTGCCTTCCAGAGCCTTCCCAGGTCCCTCTCCCGCATAATCTCTTGATTGAGTTTGCACATCGGGATACGGAATAAGGCATAAGGTGCCCACTCGCTCTTTGGGTAATTCTCTAATAGTTCTCGGTAGCTCTCTTCGGCCGAAGCGTATTCCATCGCCAAAAAATATGCATCACCTATCTTCACATTGCTCTCTGGGGCAAGTGGCCCCTTTGGATTATGCTCTATTACCCTCTCAAAGATCTCAACAGCGGCCGTGGGCTTGACTTCCATGAGTGCCACCCCCGCCTGGAATTCCTTTTCTAAGACCAGCCCGGCAAGCCTTGTGCCTGGTAACCTCTCCAAAAAGTCTTCATATGCATGAAATGCCTTCTTGTATTTACCTGCTAAGTAATAGGCCTGGGCGATATTATAGAGACAGGGTTCTACAAACTCCCCTTCTGGGTGTCTCTCAAGTATACCCTGAAATTCCTTTACAGCACTATCATATTGCCCTTCTACCACCATCGCCATAGCGAGCTTAAAACGCTGGTCTGGAACAGTCGGGCTTAAGATTGCAGGGTCTACCCATCCAGTTTCCTTGTGCCATACCATCTTACCATAAATGGTAGCGGAAGGGAAAAGGGATAGCATGCCTGTGAGCAGGATTAAAATAGTGCTTTGGATAAGCGCTCTAGCACTATCTAAAACACAAAAGCAGTCCTTGCGAGCAGAGCGAAGCAATCTCATTAGTACAAAAAAAGTGTGTCCCGTCACTTTTCTCCTCATAATGGGAGGTCGGTTGCGGTATATTGTCCCACTCCAGGGCAGGAGTAATCGTCTCCACATCCCTGTTCAAACACCTTTTGGGAAACAATCAGTGTGTTTAACCCTTTGTCCCAACTCCAGCTAAAATTCTTGTAACTTGTCCCCTACTCTTATAAGACACCTTATTCATCTCCACTGTGCTATTGGTTTGGCCAGTACTTGTGCAAGGTATTCCTCAGTAAGCCTCCTAAGTTCGTTACAAACTGTTTGAGATACATACAGGCGCTCCAGCCCGGTAAGCTGACAGTTTACCAAAAAGTTGGCCACCCCCATAGCCAGTGGCGAAAGACTAAAACCCTCTCCCCCGGTAGTACAATCCCTGCATAGCAACCCCCCTGGGGAAGGGCTAAATACTGCTTCGGAGTTTTTGGGAAATCTCTGTCTACACTGAATGCATTCCCCAAGGTCTGGAAGATAACCAAGGTGTTTAAGTAATTGAAACTCAAAGGCAAGGACGTGCAAATCATTGTTCTTACACCTTGATAGACCGTGCAAGGTATTTAAAATTAGATAAAATAGTATTCTGTCTGGTTCGCCTTGTTCACTTAGCCTATCTACCAACTCTACTATATAGCAAGCGGAATAAAATTTTTCTATGTCTTTTCTAAAAGCAGGGAAGTCTTCCCGTGTCTCCCATTCGGTTAAAAGATACAGGTCAGCTGTGTCTTTTTTGAGGAAGATTATTTCGTTACAAGAGAAAAGGTCTATAGAACCTAATGCCTTTTTCCCCATACGTTTTGAGCCCCTAGCCATAGCCAGGAGTTTTCCATAATGCAGCGTGTAAAAGGTGGCTATTTGACTGGTGTTACTATAATCTATCCTGTTGAGGGTTAAAGCTAAAGTCTTACAGAATTCCATATGGCTTCTTGTTAATCCTCACTTGTGTAGGCTTTTTCATAAGCAGATGCCAGGCTTGTACTATATAAGGGAAACTAGAAAGTACGGTTAATATCACAGTAAGCCATAGGAGCCACCCTACACCCATGAGTATCCACTGTGGCTGGCTATGACCTGCAATGAATACCAGCACCCCAAGGGTGAAAGACTGAAGGGCCATCTTAAGCTTGCCCCATAGGTTACTGGGAAAGTTAACCCCGTTTAGTTCTAGGTAACCCCTTAAGAAGCTTATAAGCAACTCCCTTGTGATTATCGTTATCACCATCCAGGATTGTAATATGGGCAGGCGTGATAAAAAGAGTACAAAACCGCCACAGATAATCAACTTATCGGCAATGGGGTCAAATATCCTGCCAAAGTTACTGATTTGGCCATTCCGCCTAGCGATGTAGCCATCCAAGAAGTCAGTGGTCATTGCCATGACATATACCACCATGGCAAGGTCAAAAAAATTGATGAACACAGCTAAGAAAAAGAAGAGGCCCATAAAGAGTCTTAGTACTGTAAGTTGATTAGGAAGGTTCTCTATACGACTCCACCTGCCCAGTGTTGGGAAATAATTAAAGGGCCAGAATACTTTTTTTAGGCCCTTACTTACCCATTTCTTTGGATGCTCAGTCAACACAGCAGGCAACAAGATCATAACCCTCCCAAGAAGTTACTATGGCCCTATGGAATTCCCCTAGTTGTAAACTGGGACCCTCCAGCTTGACGTTACCATCTACCTCAGGTGCCTCACCGTAAAACCTTCCGTATCCCCACTGCTCGGAAAGTTCTTCCACCAGTACCTCTATTTCCTTACCTACCCAGCGGGCATTTTCTTTGAAGGTCATTTCCTGCTGCTGCATCATAATTTCCTTTAGCCTTCTCTTTTTTATCCTTTCCGGCACATGTCCAGTTAGGCTAGCAGCACGAGTCCCCTCTTCCTTAGAATAGGCAAAGGCTCCTAATCTTTCAAATACAGTCTCTTTAAGGAAGCTCAAGAGTTCCTGGAACTCCCCCTCTCCTTCCCCTGGGAAACCCACAATCACAGTAGTCCTTAGAAAGAGCCCTGGTACCTTATCCCTCAGTTTTTTTATTAGATGCTCAATATCGGCCCTTTTTACACCTCTACCCATCTTTGCCAAAATTGTGTCATTACTATGCTGGATAGGAACGTCAAGGTATTTTACCACTTTGGGGTTAGTAGCAATCTCTTTAATTAGTGCCGGGTAAAAATGGCCTGGGTGTGTATAAAGCAGTCTAATCCATCTGAGTCCTTCAACCTCTGAAAGCCTCTGAAGGAGTTCATGCAGGCATTGCTTTCCATAAAGATCTACACCGTAAAGGGTGCTATCCTGTGCAATCAGGTTTAGCTCTTTGGCCCCAGATGATACAAGCTCCTTGGCCTCCTTTACTATTTCACCCATCTGGCGGCTCTTAAAAGGCCCCCTTATGGACGGGATGGTGCAATAGCTGCAAGGGTTATTACAACCTTCTGATACCTTTAGGTACGAGTAGTGCTTAGGGGTAAGATGGACCCTGAAATCTTCCTGGCACCCATTCTTAGCCATCTTTTTAAGCCCAGCTAGCTCTGCGACCCTATCAAAACTCTCCAGCCCTATTACATGGTCTATCTCAGGGATTTCCTCCGTTAGCTCCTTCTGATACCTCTCGGCCAGGCAGCCTGTAACGATGAGTTTCTTTGGATAGGATTCCTTAAGCTTTGTCATCTGGAGTATAGTATCCACCGACTCTTCTTTAGCCTCTTTTACAAAGCCACAGGTGTTTATTATAAGGACGTCTGCTGCCTCAGGCTCCTGACAAAAGACAGCCCCTCTCTGGGCAAGCCTGCCCAGTATTTTTTCTGAGTCTACCAGATTTTTCGTGCACCCCAGACTAATAAGGGCAATTTTGGGTCTTTTCATTTTCTTACAGGTTCTTTATGCCGTTCTCGCTTAGCTTCCCAATCTTCTGGCTTAAGCAGGACTTCTCTTAGCCCTCCTCCTTTATCTTCCCCAAGTATACCATCCTCTACCATCTGGTCCAGAAGACGTACTGCCTGACCGTAGCCTATCTGGAGTTCTTCCTGGAGTAACTTTTCACTACACTTACCTCTAGCCAAGGCCAACTCTACCGCACCCTTGTAAAGGGCATCCTCCTTCTCATCCTTCTTGGCCTGCAACTTCCACTGTTTGAGTTCTGTGGAAAACTCGGGTGCGGACTGCTTTTTCAGGTACTCAACTATTCTTTCTACCTCTTCATCGCTCACATAGGTGCCTTGGACCCTGAGGAGTTCAGTAGTACCGGGGGGCATAAATAACATATCGCCCTTTCCAAGAAGTTTCTCCGCCCCATTCTGGTCCAGGACCGTCCTGGAGTCCACCTTTGAAGCCACATGGAAGGATATGCGGGCTGGTAGGTTAGACTTTATGAGACCCGTAACTACATCCACCGATGGCCTCTGGGTGGAGACTATAAGATGTATGCCCACTGCACGGCTTTTTTGGGAAAGTCTGATAATGCAGTCTTCAACCTTCTTTGAGGCCACCATCATAAGGTCAGCCAGCTCGTCTATAATTATCACTACGTGTGGTAGATGAAAGGCCTCGGGGTCAAGCTCAGCGCTGGGACCTAATCTCTCTCTTAGTTTTTCTTTCCCTAGTTTGTTGTACTCAGAAATATTCCTCACGCCAACCCGGGCCAGTAGGCTATAGCGTTCTTCCATCTTGTTAACCGACCATTCCAGCACGGCCTGGGCCTCTTTAACATCTGTAACCACGGGGGTTATCAGATTCGGTATATCCTTAAATGCAGAGAATTCAACCAGCTTAGGGTCTACCAGCAACAGCTTAATGTCGTTACGTGACTTTAAGAACAAAATACTCAGAATAATGGAATTCAGACAGACTGACTTTCCTGAGCCCGTGGTACCGGCAATCAGCAAGTGAGGCATTGAGGCAAGGTCCCAGAAGATTGGATACCCAGTTATGTCCCTTCCCAGAGGTAATGGCACAAACTTATCGCTCAGATCAATCTTGCCTTCAGCAACCAGTTCAAGCAATTCCCTTAATCTGACGTGCCTCCTTTGAGGGTTGGGCACTTCAATCCCCACGGTGGATTTGCCTTTCAGAGGGGCTACCACCCTTATGCTAGGGGCCTTCATTGCCATAGCAATGTCGTCTGAAAGGGAGATGACCTTTGCTACCTTTGTACCTGGTGAAAGTTCCACCTCATACATGGTTATGGATGGACCCGTCTCGTAGCCTACCACGTGGGCCACTATGCTAAACTTCTCCAGGGTAGCTTCAAGTGTCTCCCCTCCCTTTTGTAAGACCTTTTCATCCGGGGCATGGAGTCCGCTTGGCTCATCCATTAGCTCTAAAGGTAGCTTCAAAGGGCCACTAGACGTTACCTTAGTGCCTTTCTCTATTTTTTTAGATACCGCGGGTGCTGACGTAGGATTGTTTTTAGATGCTTTGGGCTGTCTTTTTAGCTTCCTTGCCAACTTGAGAATGCCTTCAGATGGGCTAATATTGAACAAGAGTAATATAGACACAAAAAACCCAAAGCCCAGGAATACAGCGATACCAGCCAGGCCAAGATTTTTTATCAATTGAGTACTTGCAGTTAAACCAAATACCCCACCGGACCATACCAAAAGGCTCTTCTGGGGTAAAATTGGACGAATAAGGGCAAAAAATAAGCTCAAGGAAATTATAAGCAGTAGCCCCCCAATGGCCTTCACCCAGAGGTCTTCTATATTACCCTTCACAAGTAGTGTTACACCCCACATGCCCAGTAGGAGCATGAGGGCAATACCTGACAGACCCAGCCCTGAGAGGACATAACCAGATAACTCTGCCCCCAATAACCCACACTTATTTTCTATTTTAGCAGCGGGCGGATAATTTGAGAAGGGTGGGTCATTAGGGCTAAAGCTCCCGATGCTTATTAAGGAAAAGAGTGCAAAGGCAATAAGGAATACTGCCAGAATAATGCTTAGTACCCTTTTCTTGTCCATATTTTTTAAACTCCTGTATGGCCAAAGCCACCCTCATTTCTTGCGGTCTTTTGAAGTTCATCTACTTCTATGAGTTCTGCCCTTACAACGGGCTGAAATATAAGCTGGGCTATCCGCATCCCCCTCTGAATCTTCAATGGTTCTTTGCCCAGGTTACAAAGTATGATGCAAACCTCTCCTCTGTAATCGCTGTCTATGGTACCAGGAGCATTCACCACTGCCAAGCCGTTTTTCAGGGCCAGGCCACTCCTTGCCCTCACCTGGGCCTCGTAGCCCGGTGGGATTTCCAAGAAAATCCCGGTGGGGATGGCCCTTATATGAGAGGGTTCCAGTGTCAGCTCTGTCTCTACCGCTGCGTAAAGGTCAACCCCACTTGCCCCTTCGCTCATGTAGCGGGGGAGTGCAAGGTCCTTGCAATCCTCTTTTCGCCTTATATTAACTCTTACCCTTTCCACTCAGTTCCTTTATTTTCTCTTCCTTAAGATGCTCAATTGCTAGTCCCTTAAGTTCTTCCTGCACCACCCGTACTATTTCTTCGGCTGGGGTCATCCTTCCCACCCCTATGCGGCCAGAGGAGAGCCTGCCCTCTACCGGGCCAATGAATTTGTACCCAATGGCCTTCAATTTTTCAATGTTCCCCTGTACTATTGGGTGCAGGTACATCCTATCATCCATTGCAGGGGCTATAAGCACCTTGGCCCTTGATGCTAGCACTGTGCAAGTGAGTATATCGTCGGTTATTCCAGAGGCAAGCTTGCCCAATACGTTTGCCGTAGCCGGGGCTATCAATATCAAATTAGCCCTATCAGATAAAGATACATGATGGGGGTCGTGTACCTCGTGGCGGCCAAAAAGTTCCGTGATTACCTCATTACGGGAGAGGGTTGCAAAAGTTAGTGGGGTGACGAAGTGCTTGGCGGATTCCGTCATTACCACTATCACATTTATGCCTGATTTCACCAGACTTGTTACTATCTCACAAGCCTTATAGGCAGCTATACTTCCTGTAACTCCAAGTATTATAGTATAGGGCATACTTTTTTCTAAATTTGAAAATATTGCGCTTAGTTTTTCTCTCCTTTTTAAAAAAGAGAGGGGTAAGGGAATTTTAAGGTCCCCTCTTCCCCATTTGCTAAGAGAAATCTAACCTCAATATGTGCTTTATCTCCTCTACGGCTCTTTCTAAAGTATCATTTACTACCCGGTATTTGTAATGTTTGGCCTGTTTGATTTCTCCCTTAGCTATTGCCAGCCTAGCTGGAAGGTCTTTCTGCGGGCACCTCCCTTTTATACGCTTTTCTAACGTCTTCTCGTCGGGTGGGAGGATGAAAATGGAAACGGCATCAGGAAATTTTTCTAACACCTGCGATGCACCTCGTACGTCAATCTCCAGGAGGTAAATATCTCCCTCTGAAATAGCCTTTTGCAGTGGCTTTAGCAGAGTACCGTAGAAATGTCCTGAGTAGCTGGCATACTCAACAAATTCTCCCCTCTCTAGCCTTTCTTTGAATTCTTCTTTACTTACAAAATAATAGTCTTTTCCATCTTGTTCCTGTGGGCGCGGGGGCCTGGTAGTGACGGAAATAGACTTTCTTACCCTGGGGTCCTTTTCCAGGGCCCTGCATATAGAGGTCTTGCCTGCCCCGGAGGGACCTGAAATGATTAATAACCTCCCATGCTTTTTTGCTGCTTTTGAGGTGTTATCTACCTCTACCTGGGTGGATGACTCGGTGCCGGCTTTATTCCACATTGAAGGCCTGTTCTTTAATTTTCTCTATCTCCATCTTGATGTTAATCACATCCTTTAACATCTCCCCGTCTGCCACCTTGGAGCCCATTGTGTTGGCCTCTCTGAACATTTCCTGGACAAGGAACTCCATCCGACGACCAGCCGGGGCATCCCCTTTCAGGGCCTCATCCATTTGTTCCAGGTGACTCTTGAGTCTGGCGATTTCCTCGGTGATGTCACATCGCTCCGCAAATATTGCCACTTCCCTGGCAAGATCCTTCTCTTCCAGCTCAATCGCCGCACCTTGTAGTAGCTGTGCGATCCTTTTGTGTAGCCTTTCTCTATAATTTTCTACCACTTGAGGGGACTTTTTGGCCAAGCGTGCTATCAACCGTTCAATCTGTCTCTTGCACCTAAGGATTTCTGCCTGGAGTACCTTACCTTCCTGTGCCCGTGTTTCTTCCAACTTTTCCGCAGCCGAATGTATTAAGGAATCCAGCAAAGATAAGTATCCATCCATCTCCTTCTCTTTCTCGTCAGTTTTCTCACACACACCTGGTAAGGAAAGAAGGGCATGTAAGGGAATCTCTCCTTTTGATTCAAATTCCTTTTGTATTTCCTGGAGGGAGAGGTAATAGCCCTTTAGGGTTACCAAGTTTATTTGATACGGGGGCATCTCCCCAAAAGCATGGTATCCTATCTCCAAGTGGACACTCCCCCTATGCACTTTTTCTCTAAGCCGGCCCTCAAATCGTTCCTGATACGCTAGAAGGAGGCTGGGCAGGCTAGAGGTAATCCTGAGGTATTTATTATTAACGGAACGAACTTCTACCGCTATGTGAACTTTGTCATCCTTATATTCAGCCTTTCCAAAACCTGTCATACTTTTCAGCATCTCATTACTGGGCAGGGGGTTGCTGGGCCTCGGAAGGGGTGACCTCTCCTTCTGTTGCTTGGCTCTCCTGCCATCCTAATGCAGGGCTAGCCTCCTTCTCCGGTTGGGCAGCAGGGGGCATTGCCTCCTGAGCCTTACCCACCGGAGGATGCTCCGGTGGCAACATAGGGGACTCTGCCTGCTCTTCAACTACGTCTTCTTTCACCACAATAGTGGTGGAAAGTTTAGTCAAACATATTGAGCTAATGATAAAGGCTGCTGCTATAAAATAGGTCACGTTGCTAAGGAATGTACCGGTTCTGGTCCCAAAGGCAGTTTGGTCTGCAAGACCTCCTATTGCTGCCAGCCCTCCTCCTTTCCCAGCCTGTAGGAGAATAGTACCGATAAGGGCCAAGCAATTCACGACCAGAAAGGCCTTTAACAAAGCTACCCGTTTGAAATAGAATAAAGACAGTATCAAACCAAAAACCACTGCTGTGGCTAGAATCCATTGTAAAGACTTTTCAGACTTAAGTTCCATAGTTACATTGTACTCCTAATACGTTCAAGTGCTTTAAAGACTATTCTTAAAAAAGATTCCTTCACAAGGCTTGCACCTCCAATTAGAAGGCCGTTAACATCGCGCTGAGCTAGAAGTTCGCCGGCATTTTCCGGCGTAACACTCCCGCCGTACTGTATCCTTATCTTGGAGGCAACTTCCTCCCCGTAGTTAGTTTTTAATAGACCCCTAAGATAGCTATGAACTTCCTGTGCCTGGGCAGGGGTGGCATTTACCCCCGTACCTATAGCCCATACCGGTTCGTAGGCTATTGTAAGTTCAGGTAATATTTCTGGTTCTACTTCTTTAAGGCCGGCAGTAAGTTGCCTTTCAACTACCTCAAAGGTCTTACCAGCCTCCCTTTCCTCCAACTTTTCACCAAGGCAAAAGATGACCTTTAGCCCGAGCGGGATGGCTGCCAATAGCTTTTTGTTTATTGCGGGATCGGTCTCATTGAAAATGTTTCGCCTTTCTGAGTGACCCAGCAGTACATGGCTACACCCGAGCTCTTTTAACATTACCCCTGAGACCTCCCCTGTGAAAGCACCCTTCTTCTCCCAATGCATGTTTTGCCCAGCCACTCTTACTTTCGTGTCTCTAAGGATTGAACAAACCTCGGGAAGCCAGACAAATGGGGGGCAGACCCCTACCTCTACCCCTTCCAGCCCACCTACTTCTTCCCTGAGGCCATTGGCCAGACTACGAGCCTCCTCCAGGCTGAGGTTCATCTTCCAATTACCTACTATAAATGGTTTCACGCCCCTTGCTCCTCCAAAAGCACTCCACTCTTAGGAAAGGAACCTAACACTTTAAGCTCTATACACTTTTTCCCTACCTTTTTTAGGGCTTTACCAATCATGGGTTCTGAGACATGCCCTTCAAATTCTATATAAAAACTATAGTCCCACGCCTTCTTCTTGGAGGGAAGGGACTCTATGCTTGTAAGGTTGATAGAGTATAGCTTAAAGGGATAGAGAAGCCCGTAAAGGGCACCCACCTGATTCTTTATATAGCACATAATAGCAGTTTTGTCTTGACCACTGGGGCCGGGGTAACTATTTGAGAGCACAAAAAACCTGGTAATATTTGAAGAGCTGTCCTCTATATTTCTGTACAGGACGTTAAGGTTATAAAGTTCAGCTACCTCCTCGTGGGCTATAGCGGCTGAATTGGCCTCGTTCTTGGCCAGTCTGGCAGCCTCTGTCGTACTTCCCACCTCAAGGAGCTCCGCCTGGTCAAAATGGCTAGCCAGCCAATTCTTACACTGGGCAAAACCCTGAGGTCTAGAATAAATCTTTTCTATAGACTCCTCCTGGCATGAACTTAACAGACTATGATGTATAGATAATACCACCTCAGCATATACCCTTACATCAAACTCTTGAAACATCTGAAGGGTCTCTCTAATACCGCCTTCAGTAGAATTTTCCACTGGTACTATGCCGTAGTCCACCCTGTTCATGGCCACCTCTCTAAATACAGCCTGGATAGTCTTTTGGGACACATACTCTATGGTGGGACCAAAATTCTTTCTAGCTGCTACATAGCTAAAGGTGCCCACTGGGCCCAAGTAAGATACCCTCAAAGGCCTCTCTAATGCCCTGGAGCACGCCATAAGTTCCCTGTAAATGGCTCTAAGCGAAGCGTCGGGCAATGGGCCTTTGTTTTCGGAGGCTATACGCTGATAGACCTGCGACTCCCTTTCTGGATGGTAAACCCTGGTATTGGTCCTCCTCTTTATCTCCCCTATATGTTGGGCAATCTTTGCCCTGTTATTGAGCAGATGGACGATCTGGGTATCTAGGGCATCTATTTGCCCCCTTAAAGATTCAAGAGAAGCCTCGTTTTCTACTATGATTTTACTTTCCTGAAATGGCCCTTTCAATGGAGGAACTCACACTAAGCGAAGCAGATAAGATACAAATTTACTAAGTGTTACATATATCAGAATTTAAGATTAGTGTCAACAAAATATCTTTAGGCGGCAACCCAGAGTTCTTCTGCGACGTAAGTTATTTGTTTATAATATGTTAAGTGAACAATGAAGGCGCAGAAATGTTGGTGGACGCCCCTGCATTCTGAAAGAAAGCAATAACATTTTGCTGATTCTCATTATTGACAAAAGTATGTTAGAAACCTAAAATCTCTTATTTAAAGGGTAATAAAATGTATACCATACTTGGGTGCGGATTATGTGGGAAAGAGATTGCCGTTAGGCTAGGCGAAGAGGGCCACGAGGTGGTTGTCTATGAAAATAATGAAGAGGTGCTAAAGCTATTAAAACAAACTAACCACCACGTAACGACTGTCCTCGGTAGCCCTGCCTCCCCTTCCACTGAACACATAAGAGACGCTACTGCAATTGCAATCTTGGGTGAAGACAACCAAGCTAACCTTGCAGCACTGACTGAGGTGAGAAAATACCATCCTGAGAAGTATATAGTTGTAGTAGCCCATAGCCAGGACACTGTTCCTATGTTAAAGGAGCGGGGAGCCAACATGGTTATTGATAACACAGCCCTCCTTGTGCAAAGTGTATTAAATGAACTGGAGGCCGGTACTCAAAGACAGGCTGCTGCTAACCTTGCAAAGGAAATCAGGGGAGCAAATACGCGCAGTCTAGCAATATTTCTGCAAGACAATCCAGACCCCGATGCAATTGCCTCCGGCCTTGCACTGAAGCGTATAGCTGAAAAATGTGAGGTGGATAGCAAGATATACTACGGTGGCAACATAGGCCATCAGCAGAACCGTGCGCTGGTTAACCTTCTGGGTACTGAACTAATACAACTTACTGAACCCACTGAGGTTAAAGAGGTTTTGGCCAATTCCGGGAAAGTGGCATTAGTGGAGGCCTCCACCCCTTCTAAGAATAATATACTACCGGAGGGATTTATACCAGACATCATTGTGGACCATCACCAAACGGATATCAGTATGGTGAAGGGCCGTTTTGTGGATATTGAAGAAAAAATTGGGGCTACCTCCACTATACTCACCCGTTATCTGAAACTCTTCGGCATAAAACCCGATGCCTATTTGGCTACGGCACTCTTACATGGAATAAAGGTGGACACTATGGGGTTCACTCGCAACACCACCCCTCAGGATATGGAGGCAGTGACCTACCTCTCACCACTGATTGACCCCAGTATTCTTAAAGAAATAGAAAATCCGCCAATGAGTGCCGAAACACTGGATATTATCGGCCGCGCCATTAGAAACCGCGACATCAGGGGTTCGTACCTTACTTCTTTTGTGGAGTTTATAAATGACCGTGACGCCTTACCTCAAGCCGCGGAGGTAATGCTTCAACTGGAGGGAGTGACCACCGTACTGGTCTCAGGTATATGGGGCGATAGGATATACCTTTCTGCCAGGAGTAAAGACCCTAGGGTAAACCTAGGGTTGCTCCTTCAAAAAGCCTTCGGCCAGCATGCTGGTGGACATCCCACAATGGCTGCCGGTACCATAGAGCTTGGCATTTTCGGTGGGGTAGCTGACAAAAAGGCCCTCCTCAAGGTTACCTCGGACGCTTTGAAAAAGAGGTTCTTCTCAGTAGTAGGGGCAGAGTTTGAGAAAGAGGAATTCTCAGAAGAATCTGACCCTGTGGTATGATTAAGTCTTTCACCCTACCATACAAATGAAGTTAAGTCCCGGTACTAAGAAAAATAATTTTTTTTTGGCTTTTACTCTGGACATAGACCCGGATGCTAACACCGCTGTCAAGGGTAGGCTTGATGCCCTATCCTATCCCCTGGAAAACGGTAGGGTAGACATAGAGGCCACCGCAAAGGGCCTCACGGAAACCCTAAAACTACTAGAAGAATTAAGCCTGCCAGCCACCCTGTTCTTTGAGGCCAGGACGGCACAACTTCTGGCTGAGAGACTAGACCTGATAACCCTTACAAAACCCCACGAAATTGCCTGCCATTCCCTAAGACATGAAGACTTTCTGGGTAGAGTCTCCGGCATACCCCTGGGAATGGCACAATCCCAGGACATTATTGCTGAGTCCAGGGCTATGCTGGAGGATATGTTTCAAAAGAAGGTAGTAGGGTTCAGGGCCCCTTATCTCAGGGCAAATCGCGATATGCTTTCTGTATTGGCAGAACTAGAATTTAAGTACGATTCCTCCTTCATTAGCGATTGCCTCAGACCCTTTTGTGTTACTAACAGTAACCCCCTCTGGGAGTTCCCGGTGGCTTCTTTGAGGCATGGACTTCATAAAAGGTTGACCTCCTACCTCATCCCGCTCTTTCAAGGCAGGAGAAGCACGCAAGAATACCTCCACTCTATTGAAACCCTTAGTCGGAAGACCTTCCGTATGCCAGCCGGTGCCGGCCCTAGCGAGGCGCTTTTTATCCTGGCCTTTCACCCATGGGAACTCTTTGTAGACCACTCTGGTAGGCCCTACAATAATGATGTCTCCAAAGAGCTGTTCCTTAAGGTAAAAAATCTAGTCTCGGGGTTAAAGGAAACGACCTCCTTAGAATTCATCACACTGGAGGGATTCTTACAGCGCTACCTGCACCTGGAACGGTGAGTAATATTCGCTAGGACTAAAAGATAAGAAAGCTCTGATTCAAGCCCTTTTAAAAGCCTTCAAATTTGGTATAAAAAGATAAACCTACGGATGAGATTTAGACTTTATTCTCGTGGTGGACTGAAATCTAACGGCAGACCTGAGGAAAAACACGAACTTAGAAAATATTTCCACCCTCAACTGAAAGACTTATGGTCCAGAGAACCTCTTAATAGGCAATACCGTAAGTATCTTAGGCACCCTAAGTCCAATGAGCCTGGTCTTTACAAAGATGTGGGTAATTTCACGTTCGCTCCGCTTGTCTGCAAAGCGCTTCATACTATTGCGGATATAGATATTCTTTTCTTACGACCTGAAGAACCAGGCTCACTTGTCACACAAGGGGGAGATATAGACAACCGTGTTAAAACTCTCCTTGATGGGTTACGAATGCCAAAAAACGTAAAAGAACTTCCTGATAAAACCTCACCTTCTGAGGAAGAAAACCCATTCTTCTGTCTTCTTGAGGATGATGCACTTGTTACTGGCTTATCCGTGATTACAGATAGACTTCTAAATCCTACAGATCCTAAAGAAGTGCTTCTTCTCATAACCGTTAAAATACGAGTTACAGAAACTCTTATGCATAATATAGCCCTTATAGGCGATTAAAATAACGTTAAAAAAGAGGTGTAGCGTGCGAGCTTGTCTCGCACGTTTGAAGGTTTAGGGACTCCAGAGGTAAAGGAAATCCGTCTCAAATCCTTCCAAAAGGTTGGATGGTTCACCAGCCAGTGCACCCAAAGCATCCCTGTAACCCATCGCGAAGTGTAGCCGCCCGGTAATTTCTGACCCATCTTCCATAGACGAATATATATTGTTCTTGTAACTCTCGGGTCTGGTATACATTACAACCCTTGCCTCCTTTATACCAGATAGAGATTTTGCCATCTCAATGGCGTCATCCAGGTAACCTATCTGGTCCACCATTTTCAGCTCCAGGGCCTCCTGGGCAGTGAAGATCCGGCCATCTGTCAGTTCTTTATGGGCTTTCAAATCTACCTCTGGTCTAGATTCTTGCACAATTGCAACGAACCGCTCGTGGAGATTATTTATCACACCTTGCAGAATTTCCCTCTCTTCGTCTGTCATAGAGCGTAGGGGCAGAACGGCATCTTTCTTATCGCCGGATTTCACCGTTTCATTTGCTACGCCAATCTTTTCCATAAGACCCTGCACATTAACTTTGATAAGGATAACACCAATACTACCTGTAACGGAAGTGGGCAGGGCCACTATCTTGTCTGCTGCATTAGCCACGTAATAAGCCCCGGAGGTACCAAGCCCCATGAAGCAGGCCACCACCTTAACAGGCTTTTCTTCCTTAAACTTTTTTATCTCGTGATATATGATGTCACTGGCTGCAACCGTCCCACCCGGACTGTTTATCCTCAATACCACAGCCTTTACATGCTCATCTTGCTTCGCCTTCTCCAGTTCCTCCTTTAGCCTGGTTACCATGCTCGGACGTTGTATAAGCCCTACCAGCCTGCTCCTTCCCCTGCCCGAAATAACTCCAGAGACATCAATTACCAGTACCTTATCCTTCCCCTCCCCCGCCACCACCCTTTCCTCAAGTGGTCTTGTGGGACCACCCAGCGGTGCAGTCAGGTGAGCACAGCCTAATACGAGGAGGCATAAAAGAGATAAAGGCAGAGATACCATTACATACCCCAGCAAAATTTGCACTGAACCCGAAAATACCCTGTTTTTGTTTGCAGCCATGGCTATCTTTTAAATTTTAGTAGCCTCTCAAATAAAATCAACTGAAGGTTGGGTTGGTATCCTATACCCTAGTGTAGCTTTTAACTTTATCAGGGTGTGCATACTAGAAAATCTTTGACTTTTAGGTGCATACAGGCTATAGTACTTTCCTGTTTTTGTATGCGTTTCACCAATGGTCTATTTTTGAGGTGACACTGATGCCAGAGATGGAAGAGATTGAAAAGATTAAGTCCCTCTTGGAGCAGTTAAATACGGAACTCAAAGAGGTGGAGGCCCGTGTCGCAAAGCTGGAGACAAAGGCCGAGGCCATAAGAAACGAGGTAAAGGCTGCCGTTGCTAACCTTGAGGCCAAGCTGGAAAAGTTCATGGAGGATATGAGGAGCGAATATTAAGTAACTTATGGACTCTTGTCCTGCTTTTTTAGCCTAACCAGCCAACTTTTAATTCACAAAGTACTTCCCCCCAACCCTGCTCTCATAATTCCCTTGACCATAGCATCTGCTAGAAATAAAATCACTCTCAGGGATACGTAGTATTTTTATGAAAACCCTTTATATGCACAAGCAAAAAGGTCTTTTTAGCTAAAGGCTTATTTGTGCCTTCAAGGGGCAATTGAATAGGGCATTCGGCGAGAGAGACATGAAGTTATCTAAGATTTTAGAAGCCCTTGAACTTACGCGAAAAGAATTTATTGTGCTATGCGTACTTTTTTCTACCCTTTTGATAGGAGCCTTTGCGAAGTATTTTCTGGACTATCATATTGGCGCAAAGGATATAGAGATACTCTACCATAACCCCGAGGAGCTAAAATTCCAGATAGATATAAATCACGCGGAATGGTATGAGCTTACCATGTTACCACAGATTGGAGAAAAGAGGGCGAGGGCTATAATAGAGTATAGGGATAAATACGGGCCCTTTGGTAGCCCGGAAGACCTCCTTAAGGTCAAAGGCATAAACCCTAAGGTCTTGAACGAAATTGAGGGGTATATAAAGTTTGAGGATTAAGTGTTAGGCGGTTTGTGGGGTGTAGGTATGGCAGAGTTTAAATTAACATCCAGCTTTAAGCCCAGAGGTGACCAACCTAAGGCTATTAAAAAACTTGTGGACGGATTTCTATCGGGGAAGGAGTGCCAGACCCTTTTGGGTGTAACGGGCTCGGGGAAGACCTTCACCATGGCCAATGTCATTCAGGCCCTGGGGAAACCCGCACTGGTTATGTCCCACAATAAAACCCTTGCGGCCCAACTATATGCAGAATTCAAGGAGTTCTTTCCCCATAACGCAGTCCGCTACTTCGTAAGCTACTACGACTACTACCAGCCAGAGGCCTATATACCCCAAAGGGATATCTATATAGAAAAGGAGGCTACTGTAAACCCTGAGCTTGACCGCCTCCGACTGGCTGCAACCAGTGCCCTTGTGAGCCGTCGGGACGTGATAATCGTGGCCAGCGTCTCCTGCATCTATGGCATTGGTTCTCCGGAGGAGTATCAGGAGATGTACATATCCCTCGGCAAGGGGGACGTAATAGAGAGGAACAAATTCCTTCGGAAACTGGTAAATATTCAATACGACAGGAACGACTTCGGCTTTGAGCGGGGCACGTTCAGGGTAAGGGGTGATGTGGTGGAGGTCTATCCTGCCTACGAGGAGTGGGGCTTTCGGATAGAGTTCTTCGGGGATGAGGTTGATAGGTTATCTATAATAGACCCGACCACAGGGGAAGTGCTTAGCCGTGAAAAGTCTCTGGATATTTACCCCGCCAAGCATTTCGTGATGCCAGAGGGTAAGATAGAGGGGGTGGTGGCCTCCATTGAGAAGGAGCTGGTAGGATGGCTGGAGGTTCTTCGTTCCAAGAGAAAACACCTTGAGGCCCAGCGCCTTGAGGCAAGGACCCGTTACGATATGGAAATGTTGCTTGAGACTGGTTATTGCCATGGGATAGAGAATTACTCCCGCCATATAAGTGGCAGGGCTCCAGGTGAACCACCCTACACCTTGATAGACTACTTCCCTGAGGATTTCCTTTGCATTGTGGATGAATCCCATGTTACGCTACCGCAGATTGGAGGCATGTACAATGGCGACCGCTCCCGAAAGGATACCCTGGTAGAGTACGGCTTCCGCCTTCCCTCTGCCCTGGATAACCGCCCTCTGAAGTTTGAGGAATGGGATGGCAAAATCCATCAGGTTCTATATGTCTCTGCCACACCAGGTCCCTGTGAGCTTAAAAAATGTGGTGGTGAAGTAGTGGAACAAATCATAAGGCCCACAGGCTTACTAGACCCTGTTATCCACGTGAAATCGGCCACTACCCAGGTAAGAGACCTCATGGAGCAGATTCGCCAGAGGGCCAAAAAGGGAGAAAGGGTGCTGGTTACCACGCTCACCAAACGCCTGGCTGAAGACCTTGCTGAATATATACGGGAGGAGGGGCTCAAGGGGATGTACCTGCACTCCGAACTGGATGCCTTTGAGAGGGTGGAAATACTGCGAGACTTGAGGCTGGGGAAGTTTGACGTAGTGGTGGGGGTCAACTTGCTTAGAGAGGGGCTGGACCTGCCAGAAGTCTCCCTGGTAGCCATACTTGACGCAGATAAAGAGGGGTTCCTCCGTTCTGAGACCTCCTTGATTCAGACCATCGGCCGCACGGCAAGAAACGTTAATGCTGAGGTAATTCTATACGCCGACCAGGTAACCTCCTCCATGCAGAGGGCGATTGACGAAACAAGGCGCAGAAGAAAACTCCAGATGGAATATAATAAAAAACATGGCATCACCCCACAGACCATTAAAAAGGAGATACGTCAGGGTATAGAGTCGGAGGTAGCCGCCACGAAGTATGCAAGGGGTGTAATAGCCGAGACCGAGGAGGAATATGTTACCCTTGAGTATCTAAATGAGCTTAAAGAGGAGATGAGAGAGGCAGCGGCAAGGCTAGACTTTGAGAAGGCGGCCGAGCTGAGGGATAAGCTACACACCTTGCAGTCTAGATAATACATGAATTACAAAAGGAAAGTAGATGAAAAGCGGAATAGATTATACTCCCAAAATAAAACTTCTTCTCAATGATTGATAACGCTTCTCTAGATAAGAGAAAAACGAGGCTGGACAGGGAGCTTGAAAACATCTTGGAGCAGCTCAAAAAGTATAATATGAAAAAGGCTATCCTTTTTGGCTCACTGGCCAGGGGTGAAATAGGTATAACCTCCGATATAGACTTGATAGTTATTTTAGAAAGCGATATACCGTTCCACAAAAGACTGAAAAAACTGTATAGCGAAATAGATTATCACGAACCTTTAGACCTCCTGGCCTATACCCCAGAGGAACTAGAAAGGACGCTGGAGGTGAGTAGCTTTTTGAGGTATGCCTTAAAAGAGGGCAAGGTGGTATATGAGGCCGAATAAGAAGGAGGAGGGGAGGAGGTGGCTTATCCAGGCCGAAAGGGATTTTAACGCCTTAAAGGACCTCGCAACAGGAAGCCACTATCACCTGGTATGCTTTAACGCTCAACAGACGGCTGAAAAGGCATTGAAGGCTTTTTTGTATTATCAGGGTAAAGAGTTGATATTCACCCATTCCGTAACCAAGCTTTGTGAAGAGGCAACACAATATGACGACACTTTTACTGCCTTAAGAAAGGAAATAAAGACACTGGACACTTATTATTTAGAGGCGCGCTATCCCAATGCACTGGTGGATAATATTCCTGCTGAATTCTTTGATGAAGATGATGCCAGGGAAGCTATAATAATGGCAAAGAAGACCCTTGAATTTGTCAAAGAAAGAGTAAAGACGGACTGAACCATGGCATACGACCTTGACCTGCGAGAAATAGATGTCCTCATAAAGACGGCGATAAAGGAGGATGTCGGGGGTGGGGATGTTACGACGGATAGCCTTATACTGGAGTGGCTGAGTGCAAAGGGGGAGATAATAGCCAAGGAGGCAGGGATTATAGCAGGTCTGCCTGTGGCCCAAAGGGTTTACCAGAGGATAAACAAAAAGGTCTCCTTTGTACCCAAGGTGGAAGAGGGTACCAGGGTTTTGCCGGAGCGGATACTGGCAGAGGTAGAGGGTCCTGCCAGGAGCATCCTTTCAGGGGAACGTGTTGCCCTTAACTTTATTCAGAGGCTTTCGGGTATAGCAACCCATACCTCACTATTCGTGGATAAAATAAAAACATACCACTCCAAAATTTATGATACTCGTAAGACAGTGCCCGGGTGGAGGAGCCTTGAGAAGTACGCAGTGAGGGTAGGTGGCGGGTTGAATCACCGCATGGGGCTCTACGACCAGGTACTGATAAAGGATAATCATATTAAGGCACTGGAGGGGCAATCTCTGGCTAAAGGTGTGCGTCTGGCGAGGGAAAGGGCACCGCAGTGGATGCTGATAGAGGTGGAGGTGAAAAGTCTGGAGGAGCTAGAAGAGGCCCTAACTTCAAAGGCTGACATTATACTGCTGGACAACGTGACAGTAGAGGATATAGAAAAGGCTGTAAAAATAATCCGACAGGCCAAGCCCCTTCACCCTCCTATGATAGAGGCCTCTGGCGGGGTTACCTTAGAAAATGTGGAGGCCGTAGCTAGAGCAGGCGTAGATAGGATTTCCGTGGGTGCACTCACCCACTCCGCAAAGGCGCTAGACATATCACTGGAAATAAAATGGGCGGGGTAAGACCTTTGGGAGATTAGCCTCTGGTTCATAACCTCCAACTACTAGCCCCTATTCCAGCTCTTCCATCTCCGACTTGGGGCTGCGCATCATGAGGTCGCTGACAGCCTGTAGCGGGTCTTTGTCCTCGTAAAGGATTCGGTATATCTCTAGAGAAATGGGCATATCCACGTCATATTTTTCGGCCAGTAATTTTACAGAGCGGGTAGTATAAATACCTTCGGCTACCTGCTCCATACCCTTTAGTATTTCTTGAAGTTTTTTCCCTTTTCCTATTTGTTCCCCTACGAAACGATTGCGCCCGTACTTACTTATACAGGTAGTAATAAGGTCTCCTAACCCCGTAAGCCCTGAAAAGGTAGCCCTCTGGCCACCCATCTTTACCCCAAGTCTAGCAATCTCAACTAGCCCCCGTGCAACCAGCGCTGCCTTAGTATTATCGCCAAAACCCAGGCCATCACATATCCCAGCTGCAATGGCTATTACGTTCTTCACCGCCGCCCCGACCTCCACACCCATCATATCCGGGTTAGTGTAAACACGGAACCGCTCAGTAGTAAATATATTTTGAATCTCTTTAGCTAAGGCTTGTTCCTTAGAGGAGACCACTACAGTGGTGGGGAGGTCTCTCGCTACTTCTTCTGCATGGCTTGGCCCTAAAAGAAGAGCCAGTGGCCTGTTCCCAAGGACATCCGAGATAACTTGACTTGCCATAAGGAGGGTAACATTCTCTATGCCCTTTGCCACGCTAAGGATGGAAACCCCAGAGCAATAGGGTTTAAACCTCTCCATGACGGAGCGAAGATAGGGGGTGGGAACTGCCACTACGATAAACTCCCTCCCCTTAGAGGCCATTTCTGGTTCAGAGGTGAGGGGCAGCCCTTCAGGGATGGGTACTCCCCGAAGGTACTTTACGTTCTCTCTTCTATTTTTTAGGAACTCCACGTAATCCTTAGAGTTACCCCATAGACAGACGTTAAACCCCTTTTTGTAGAGTAGAAGGGCTAAGGCGGTACCCCAACCGCCATTGCCCAGGATTGCTATCTTTTTGGTATGCTTCATATTAGGGACGAGGGACCTATGTAACCAAAATGCCTCTTAATAATCCCCTATCCCCAGCCCCTAAGCCAGTATCCTTATGGGTTACACCTTCTTTGGGATTCCATTTGCCCTAAAAAGGGGCTACGGCCTCTTGCTCGTAGATGGGGAAGGACTCGCAAAGTGCATAGACCTCATTCCTTACCTTCTTTTTTACCTCTTCATCTTTTGGGGCTGTGAGGACCTGGTCTATGAATTGAGCTATCTGATTCATCTCTGGTTCTTTCATCCCTCTGGTGGTGGAGGCTGCTACTCCAATCCTTATACCACTAGTTTCAAAAGGACTACGAGTATCAAAAGGTATCAGGTTTTTGTTCACAGTGATACAAGCCTCTCCCAGATATTTCTCCGCTTCTTTCCCAGAGAATCCTTTGTTGGAAAGGTCCACCAGGAATAAGTGGTTGTCCGTACCCCCTGTGAGTATGGTGTAACCCCGTTCCTGAAGTGCCTTTGCCAGGGTTTTTGAGTTGACTATAGTCTGTTTCTGTTTTTCCACGAAGGACTCAGTCATAGCCTCTTTGAAAGCTACTGCTTTGGCGGCAATTATGTGCATCAGAGGTCCACCTTGCATACCTGGAAATACAGCTTGGTCAATCTTTTGGGCATACTTTGCTCTGCAAAGTATGAATCCACCCCTTGGGCCTCCAAGGGTTTTATGTGTGGTAGAGGTAACGAAATCGGCATGAGGAACTGGGTCAGGATGGACCTTTGCGGCGATTAATCCCGCTATATGGGCTATGTCTACCATAAGCAAGGCCCCTACCTCATCGGCTACCTCTTTAAACTTACTGAAATCTATGGCCCTGGAATAGGCACTTGCCCCTGCAATGATAAGGTCTGGGCAGAACTCAAGGGCTTGCTTGCGGATTGCCTCAAAGTCTAATAGTTTTGTATCTCTATTAACCCCGTAGGTTTTTGCCTCGTAGAGCTGACCCGAGAAACTTTTCCTGAACCCATGGGTCAGGTGCCCACCATGAGCAATATCCATCCCGAGTACCTTACCCCCCGGGGGTATAGCAGCAAAATAGACTGCCATATTTGCTTGCGACCCTGCGTGTGGTTGGACGTTGGCGTGTTCTGCGCTGAAGAGTTCCTTTGCCCTGGCTATGGCAAG
Source organism: Candidatus Brocadiia bacterium JP1 (assembly GCA_051388875.1). Taxonomy (GTDB): domain Bacteria; phylum Planctomycetota; class Brocadiia; order Brocadiales; family Bathyanammoxibiaceae; genus JBMFFR01. The sequence goes on from JBMFFR010000005.1 coordinate 122,260, forward strand.
CCTTTCCACTACATCTACATGCTCGCAGCCTCCGTAGTAGCGTTTAGCTGGATAACCTTCTGCATATTTATTTGTCAGGACCGAGCCCTGCGCTTGAAGTACTGGAATAGTACAATAATTTTCTGAGGCAATAAGTTCTAAGTGTCTCTTTTGCCTTTCCATCTCTCCTTGAATTGCCTGCCATACTTCAGGGTCAACTTGTTTTAGCATGTCCATTTTTTTTCTTTCCTTCGCTACGCCTTGGAAAATTTTAAGTTATAGTGCGTGTAGGCGTGGTGGATGTTACACGACTACTTAATCTATACCTAAGATAAACATCTATAAATTCGTCTATCTCTCCGTCAAGCACTGCCTGGGCGTTGCTTGTTTCTTTTCCGGTACGCAAATCCTTTACCAGGTTATAAGGGTGTAAGACATAGGAGCGGATTTGATAGCCCCAGGCAATTTCCCCTTTATCGTCATAGAGTTGGGAGAGTGTCTTTGTCCTTTCAGCCTCTTTAAGCTGGTACAATCTTGCCTTAAGTAGGCTCATAGCCGTTCGGCGATTCTGATGCTGTGAGCGCTCGTTCTGACACTGCACGATAATGCCCGTGGGAATATGGATTAGCCTGACTGCCGAGGACACTTTGTTGACATGTTGGCCTCCTGCTCCTCTAGCCCTGAAGGTCTCTATCTTTAAGTCCTCCTCCTTAATCTCAACCTCGGTGTCTTCCTCTATTTCAGGGAGGACGTCTACGGCAGCGAAAGAGGTGTGTCTCCTCTGATTTGCATCAAAGGGAGAAATCCTCACCAGTCTATGTACCCCGGCCTCACCCCTGAGGTAACCAAAGGCCCATTCACCTTTTACGTGCAAGACCACTCTTTTTATACCAGCCTCCTCACCGGGTTGCAGGTCCACTGTTTCATGACTAAAACCGTTTCTTTCCATCCAGCGGGTGTACATCCTCAGTAGCATTGCAGCCCAATCACACGCCTCCGTCCCCCCTGCCCCGGCATGGATGCTGAAATAGGCGTTGCAGTAGTCGTGAGGCTGATTAAGGAGGGCTTTAAGTTCAAACTTGTCTAGCTTTTTTTGAAAGGCCTTAAGGTTTTGTTCCAGTTCCTCGGCAAAGCTTGAGTCTTCTTCTGTTAGTTGATCAAGGAGCACCAACTCCTCAAAGGCCTTCTCAAGCTCTTTGAAGGGTATCGTTATCTCTTTGAGCGCCCTGAGTCTATTAAGGGTCCCTTGAAGTTTATCCTTGTCCTTCCAGAGGTTTCCTGCTGCCAGCTTTTTCTCAAGTAAAGCTAGCTCCCTTTCCTTAGTCCCCAGGTCAAAGAGAGTCCCTCAAACTCATGAGGCGGGTCTTAAATAAATTAAAATCTTTTAATATGTTTTGTTGCATTTTTCAAATTATTGCACTAATTTCAAATAAAAAGTTATTAAACCTTATCAATTGAATTTTAAATATATATCCTCCAAAAGTCAAACGTCTTTTGGAGAGTTCTATTTGTCTGGCGATGCTTTGTTGTTATAATTTTCTTTAACGTGCGTATAACTGGAGGTTCAGCAAAGGGCAGGCAAATTTTTTGCCTCAAGGGCCTGACCGTCAGGCCCGCACAGGATAAGATAAGAGTGTCCATTTTCAACATACTTGCCAATGTGATAGAGGATTCGGTGGTGCTGGACCTCTTTGCGGGCAGTGGGGCATTGGGCCTTGAAGCCCTGAGCCGCGGGGCTAAGCAATGTGTATTTGTTGAAAAGGATGCTAAAACTATTCGGGTGCTTAGAAAGAACCTTGAGTTAACAGGGTTTTCCGGGAATAGTATCGTCTTAAAAAAAGATGCCTTCCATTGCATTCCAGAGCTTAAAGAGAAGGGTATAAAATATGGACTGGTGTTTTTTGACCCCCCGTATAGATTGTGGGAAACAGATAGGGATAGACAAGAGCTATTAGACCTGCTGGCCAGTATTGGTAAAGACGATACCCTGCTTGACCCCCAGGCTATCGTAATAGTGAGATATAGAACACATAAGGTTGACCTGCCGGAGGGGCTGGGTGGTTTAAGCTTATTTGACCGAAGGGTTTACGGTGACACGACACTGGCCTTTTTGTCCAATTGAATCGCAGAGAAGAAACTATGGGTAGAACACTTAAGGTCTTGGCCCCAGCGAAGGTTAACCTCTACCTGGAGGTTCTGGGTAAAAGACAGGATGGTTATCATGAGATTGAGACAATCATGCAGGAGATAGAACTTGCCGACTCTTTAGATATAGAGGAAATAGGCCAGGGGATAGAACTCACCTGTAACGACCCGGAAATCCCCTGTAACGAGGATAATCTGGTGTGGAAGGCGGCAAGACTATTGCAGGAAGAACTCGGAATCAGGAGGGGAATAAGCATACACCTGGATAAAAAGACACCGGTAGGGGCGGGGCTGGGCGGAGGCAGTTCAGATGCCGCCAGTGTACTGAAGGGACTAAACACCCTGTGGAACCTGGGGCTTGGGGTAGACAAGCTTGCAGAGATGGGGGCAAAAATAGGCTCCGATGTGCCCTTTTTTCTCTACGGGGGTACTGCCCTCTGTAAGGGGAGGGGAGAAAAAGTTAGACCCCTTAATGTAAAAAAGGTCTTCCACTATACACTGCTTTATCCGGGGGTAAAGATTTCTACCCGTTCAGTTTATGAGAACCTGAAAATAGACTTGACAAAGGATAGGAAAGGTGTTAGCCTTCTGCTTAATGTCCTGGGAACTGAGGATTCTAAGTCTTTAGGACAGTTGCTCTTTAATAGGTTAGAGGCAGTGGCTTTCGGCTTATATCCGGAGCTTCAAGAGATGAAAACCCTTCTTCAAAGTTACCGTCCCTGCGGGGTGTTGCTATCAGGGAGCGGTTCTTGTATATATGGGCTTTTTGAGACAGAAAGGACGGCAGAGGAGGCTGGACGAGACCTTAAACGGAGAGGATTTGATAAGGTATACGTAACTAGGTCGCTCTTGGAAGGGAAGACCTGAGTTTTAACTAGAGGTCTAAGCTTAATACGGGGGGATTCTACCGTGGAGATTACAGAGGTAAAAGTGAAGCTCGCCGGATCACAGAAGAACCGTTTACAGGCTTTTTGCAGCATTACAATTGACAATGAGTTCGTAGTAAAAGACTTAAAGATTATTGAAGGCAAGCATGGTTCCTTTGTGGCCATGCCTAGCCGAAAACTTACTGACAGGTGCTATAAGTGTAAAGCGAAGAACCATCTTAAGGCCCATTTTTGTAGTGAGTGCGGGGCGAAGCTTGATGATAAGAGACAAATGGTATTACACGGGAAGATAAGGCTTTACGCTGATACAGCACACCCGATTAGCACAAGGTGCCGCGAGGCTATTCAAGAGAAAGTACTTGCAGCATTTCAGGAAGAGCTTAAAAAATCTACTCAACCTGGCTATAAACCCCCTAAAATGGAGGAAGATATAGACTACGATGAGGACTATCCAGAAGAGAGAGAGGAAGGCCATTTCGGAAAAGGTGTACTGCCTTAATCCACTTAATGGTGGATTGCCCGCCCTAACTACCCCAGTAGTTGCCTATGTAGTAGCCTAAGGGCTACCTCTTAGGCATAAAACTACTTCAACAACTTCCTAAAATTAACTTAGCAGGCTGGCCACCTTAGCGGTCAACCCTGCAATTGTCTTTTCTTTTTTGTATAATATTATTTTAAATACTTTTAGTTGGACATCGTTACTTTACTTTTATTAAAAGACAACCAGACGAAAATCTCAGTTTAGGTATCCCGATATGTCAAGAACAGGCGCACAAATCTTAGTAGACATGTTATTGAAAAAAGGGGTTGAGTACGTGTTTGGCATCCCAGGTGGTGCGGTACTGCCCCTTTTTGACACACTGTACGACTCTCCCATAAAATTCATTCTTACCAGGCATGAACAGGCCGCAGGGCATGCCGCCGACGGTTATGCAAGAGCCACCGGGAAGGTGGGTGTTTGCATGGTGACCTCAGGCCCAGGAGCCACAAACCTTACCACCGCTATAGCCACGGCCTTCATGGACTCTGTCCCTATGGTGGCCATCACAGGCCAAGTGAGACGTAAATACATTGGGAGCGATGCCTTCCAGGAGGCGGACGTGACCGGTATCACACGTCCTATAACTAAGCACAATTACCTGGTAAAAGACATTAAAGAACTCCCAAGTGCCATCAACGAGGCCTTCTACATAGCTAGCACAGGCAGGTGTGGCCCCGTAGTGATAGACGTACCAGTAGACATCACTACCGAGACGTGGAGCGGTACCATCACGGAGGAGGTAGAGCTGCCAGGCTACAAGCCCCGCTATCAGGGTAACCCAAGGCAGATAAAGCTTGCGGCCGACGCTATCAACCTCTCCCAGAAACCGGTAATTTACGCAGGAGGTGGCATTATCTACTCAGATTGCCATAAAGAGCTCCTTGAACTGGCCGAAAAGGGCAATCTTCCTGTTACTACCACACTTATGGGTATGGGGGGGTTCCCGGGAGGCCACGAACTCTTCCTTGGTATGCTGGGTATGCACGGCACGTTATACGCCAACCACGCCATTACGGAATGTGACTTACTTATTGCCATAGGTGCCCGTTTTGATGACAGGGTCACGGGCAAACTGGATGAGTTTGCCCCACATGCCAAGATTATACACATAGACATAGACCCGGCCTCTATAAGCAAAAATATTAAAGTGGACATTCCCGTGGTGGGGGATGCCAGGAACATCCTTACTGAACTCACCCCTCTGATACAACCAGCAAAGAGGAAGGAGTGGTTGGAAAGGATAAACGAATGGAAGAAAAAATATCCCCTCACCTACAATACGAGTGGGGCGTTACCTAAGCCTCAGTACATCCTAGAACAGATCTGTGAACTTACTAAGGAAGATGCCGTAATTGCTACCGACGTAGGTCAGCACCAGATGTGGACTGCCCAATACTTCACCTTCCGCAGGCCACGAACTCTGATAACCTCAGGAGGACTCGGCACAATGGGCTTCGGGTTCCCCGCTGCAATAGGTGCACAACTGGGTTGCCCTGATAAGATAGTGATAGACATAGCGGGGGATGGTAGCTTCCAGATGAACATCCAGGAACTTGCCACTGTGGTCCACTATAAACTCCCTGTGAAGGTGGTTATCTTAAACAATGGCTATCTTGGGATGGTGAGGCAATGGCAGGAGCTATTTTATAAGAAGAGGTACTCTCAGACTACCCTGGAAGACAACCCCGATTTTGTCAAGGTGGCAGAGGCCTACGGGGCAAAGGGCTTTCGTGTGGAACGTAAAGAAGATGTCAGACCCACGCTGGAGAAGGCCCTGTCCATAAAGGAACCGGTGGTAATTGACTGCAAGATAGGGCAGGAAGAAAATGTCTTCCCTATGATTCCATCTGGTAAGACCGTCAGAGATGCCATTATGGAGGGTACTTTTGGAGGTATGGCATAAAAGGTTTGCTACGGCGAATCGGCCATAAACACTAATATGAGACACGTTATCACAGCCCTGGTAGAAAATAAGGTCGGAGTTCTGGCCAGGATTGCAGGACTCTTCAGCAGTAGAGGTTTCAACATAGATAGCTTAACGGTAGGAGAAACGGAGAACCCCGAACTCTCAAGGCTGACTGTGGTGGTAAGAGGGGATGACTCAATATTGGAGCAGGTCCGCAAACAGTTAGGCAAGATTATTGACGTTATTAAGGTAGTGGACCTATCAGACACCCCTCATGTGGAAAGGGACTTGGTACTTGTGAAGATAAACGTCCCTCCGGGGAAGAGGGGGGAGATACTGGAGATAGTAGATATCTTCCGTGGGAAGGTAATAGATGTAGGCGGTAAGGATATGATTATAGAATTGTCAGGGACGGAAGACAAACTGGAGGCAATGCTCAAACTCCTTCATACCTATGGTATAAAGGAGATGGCCAGGACAGGCCAGATTGCTATGGCGAGAGGGACTAAATAGTCTTGCCTTACGCTCAGCACTGAATCTTGACCAGGATAAAAAAGCAGTGCCAAACCAATAGCAAATAGACAGCAAAGGAGAAGCAAAGGAATGGCAAAGATATACTATGATAAGGACGCAGAGCTTAAACACCTGGAGGGTAAGACGCTTGCGGTCATAGGTTACGGGAGTCAGGGAAAGGCGCAGGCCCAGAATGCAAGGGATAGCGGGGTAAAAGTATTGATTGGGCTACGCCCTGAAGGGGCCAGCGTTGCCCAGGCTCAAAAGGATGGCTTTGAAGTCCTTAACGTTTCGGCAGCCGCTCAGAGGGGGGACATCATCCATATACTCCTGCCCGATGAGGTACAGCCTTCTATATATAGAGAACAGATAAAACCTCAATTAAAAAGGGGAAAGACTCTTTGCTTCTCCCACGGGTTTAATATCCACTATCGTCAGATTGTTCCTACCACGGACGTTGACGTAATAATGGTAGCCCCCAAGGGACCAGGGAGACTGGTACGGACGGAATACCAAAAGGGCGGGGGTGTCCCTTGCCTTTTTGCCGTCCAACAAAATGTTTCAGGCAAGGCAAAGGAGGTGGCCCTTGCCTATGCAAAGGCCATCGGTGGTGCCAGGGCGGGGGTTATTGAGACCACGTTTGCAGAGGAGACGGAGACGGACCTCTTTGGTGAGCAGGCAGTGCTATGTGGTGGTGTGAGTGCACTGGTGAAAGCAGCCTTTGAAACGCTGGTGGAGGCTGGTTATCAGCCAGAGCTGGCCTACTTTGAGTGCCTGCATGAACTAAAGCTCATCGTAGACCTCTTTTATGAAGGGGGACTTTCCCACATGCGTAAGTGTGTGAGTAATACGGCAGAATTTGGTGACCTGACGAGGGGCCCAAGGATAGTCAATGACGATACCAGGAAGGAGATGCAAAGAATCCTGCGGGAGATCCAGAACGGTCAGTTTGCCAAGGAATGGGTTCTGGAAAATATGGCAGGTGGTCCCTCCTTTGAGGCCCTTAGAGCCAAAGAAAGGGACTTACTCATTGAAAAGGTGGGCAAAGAACTCCGCCAGAGGATGGGCTGGATTGAGGCAAAATAGTTGCCTTCGTAGTGGAATGAGAAAAAACAATGGAGTAAAATAAATGTAGGTTTTAAGGAAGATGATTGAGATAATTAAAATCGTTGTGCCAATAATCGCTTCTATAATTGGGGCGGTGTGGTATCTTCGGGGATATTTTTCGCAGCTAGAAAGCCGGTTCGGGCAGCTAGAAAATCGGCTAGATATTATAAGCCGCCAAATCAGTTCTTTAGGTACAGCCATAAGGGGTGTGTTAGATTTTGAGGAAACTTTAATTACCGCTCTTAGTGTGACGAGCGCTCTTAAGCCTGAGGATGTTGTCAAGCTCTCTTCTCAAATCATCGGTAACCAGAAGGACCTTATAGCTCAGGCCACTCTTCCCACAAAAAATCCAATTACCGTTGAAGAATCCCAAAAGCTTGAGTGTTATATAGACAAATTAGAGAGACAGGAAAGACTAACCAGACCAGAAATACAGGATTTCCAGAAGTTGGTACAAAAGTTGAAAAGAGAAAGGCCAGACATGGAAGGGACATGGATACTGGCGGGAATTGCCGGGCTCTTGTTGGGCATGTATCTTTCCTCCAAGGAATAAAGACATTTCCTTCTTCACCAGCTACACTATTTTTAAAGACCTGGAACCATGAAAAAAATAATCATCTTTGATACCACACTGAGGGATGGTGAGCAAACCGCAGGGGTAAGCCTTAATATCCATGAAAAGCTCCAGATAGCCCACCAACTTGCCCGTCTGGGTGTTGATGTTATTGAAGCAGGCTTCCCCATTGCTTCGCAGGGGGATTTTGATGCCGTTAGGGCGGTGGCAGAGGAGGTACGGGGTGCCGTTATAGCGGGCTTAGCAAGGGCACTTGAAAAGGATATCCAGCGGGCGGCTGAGGCCCTCCGGCCGGCAGAGAAGCCTCGCATACACGTCTTTCTTGCTACCTCAGAGATTCACCGACAGCACAAACTTAAAAAGGCCAAGGAGGAGATATTACGTCAGGCCGTAGAAGCTATAAGGTTTGCAAGGCAGTTTGTCTCTGACGTGGAATTCTCCCCGGAGGATGCTTCAAGGACTGAGCCACCCTTCTTAAAGGAAGTGGTGGAGGCAGTCATTGAGGCTGGCGCCACCATTGTGAACATACCTGACACCGTAGGCTATGCCATACCAGAAGAATATGCCAGTCTAATCAGTTACCTCAAGAAAGAGGTAAAGAACATGAACAAGACCCACCTCAGCGTCCACTGCCATAACGACCTCGGTCTTGCCACCGCCAACAGCCTCGCTGCTATAAAGGCAGGGGCTGACCAGGTAGAATGTACCGTTAACGGCATTGGAGAGCGTGCAGGTAACGCAGCCATGGAAGAAGTGGTTATGACACTGCACACCCGCAAGGATCTCTTTGGCTTCACTACGGGTATCAATACCAAAGAGATTATGCACACAAGTCGCCTTATCTCGGCCCTGACTGGCTTGAGGGTGCAGCGAAATAAGGCCATTGTAGGGGAGAATGCTTTCGCCCACTCCTCAGGTGTCCATCAGGATGGTATCATAAAGGAGAGGTCCACTTATGAAATAATAAAGCCAGAGGATATAGGTCTGGCAAGAACTAAACTGCCTTTAGGTAAGCTCTCTGGCAGGAAGGCATTTGTTGAAAAGCTTAAGGAGCTTGGTTACGGCCATCTAACAGAGAAAGAAATAGAAGAAGCATTCACAGAATTTAAGGCCCTCGGCGATAAAAAGAAACTAATCTATGACGAAGACATTGAGGCTATTGTTGTAAATATTCTGGAAGAGGCTCCTCCTATATACCGTTTAGAGTGCTTGAGGATAGATTGTGGCCCGGGCACTACACCCCTTGCAGAGGTGCGCCTACGTACAAGGGAGGACAAGATACTGGAAAACGCTACCATCGGGGACGGCCCAATTGACGCACTCTTTAAGGCAATCGACCTTGTGACTGGGGTCCCGGGTAAGTTGATTGACTACAACGTAAGGGCCATCACCAGTGGCAAGGACGCCCTGGGGGAGGTTACAGTGGAGGTGGATATAGATGGCATACCCTACCGCGGAAGGGCCATCAGCGTGGATATAATAGAGGCCAGCGCCAGGGCCTACCTGAACGTCATCAATAGGATTGCCCAGAAAACCTCTGGAGCACCGAAAGAGTAACGCCCTTAGTCCGACTCTAGTTCCTTTTAGAAGGAGATTTCCGATGGAGAAAAAGACATTAAGGCAAACTACAACAAGGAAAGTGTAACGTGCGGGCTACTCTCGTACGCATTAATATTTAACTCTTGACCATGCTATGCATCCCCATAACCGCCAATACTAACCAGGAAGCCCTTCAGGATATACAGAAAGCAGTTGAATTAGCTGACATCATTGAGGTACGGCTGGACTACATAGAACAGCCAGATTTGAAAGAACTCCTGAGGTGGCGAGCATCTAAACCCATCATAGCAACCTGCCGTCCCACACGAGAAAGTGGTAGGTTTGATGGGACAGAGGAGGTGCGTCTGGGGATACTCCAGGAGGCATTAAGACTAGGTGCGGATTTTATTGACGTAGAGCACGATAGTATTCAACAACTCCATTTGCCCCAGACTCAAAGGAAATCAAAGGTTATCGTTTCATATCACAATTTTAAGGAGACCCCCTCTGACTTGAGCCAAATCTATGAGCGACTTTCAAACACCCCAGCCGACATAGTCAAAATAGTTACCACGGCAAAAGACCTCCTGGACAATGTTAAACTTTTCGGCCTCCTTGAAGAAGCCAACCGTCTGGTTCAAAAGGGAGAAGGCAAGCCACTCATTGCCTTCTGTATGGGGGAACTGGGATACATAAGCCGCGTCCTTGCACCAAAGTATGGCAGTTATCTCACCTTTGGCTCACTGGTGGCAGGAAAAGAATCTGCCCCCGGCCAGCTAACGGCTAGAGAGATGCTGGATGTTTATCATATTAAAAATATTAACAGAGACACCGCCATATACGGCCTCATTGGAAACCCTGTCAGCCATAGCCTCGGCCCTTATATCCATAACACAGCCTTCAGGGAGCTGGGCATTGATGCCGTGTACCTGGCCTTTAAGGTAGAAAATCTTAAGGAGTTTGTTCTGGGGTTCAGGAGTTTAAATGTTCAAGGCTACAGTGTAACTATCCCGCACAAAGAGGCCATCGTACCTTTACTGGATGGGCTAGACCCTCTGGCAAGGGAGATTGGTGCAGTAAATACTGTGGTAAATCGCAATGGAAGTCTTATCGGGCACAACACAGATTCAACCGCGGCACTAAGGGAGCTTGAGGAAGCAATTGGGGAACTCAAAGGTAAAAAGGTCACCCTGATAGGGGCGGGAGGCGCAGCCAGGGCAATAGCCTTCGGACTAAAAAAGAAAGACGTAAAAATTACGCTTATAAACCGTACTGAGGACAGGGCAAAGAGGCTGGCCCAAGAACTCGGATGTCACTACAGAAAATTGGACGAGATGAATCAAATAGATGGGGAGGTGCTAATAAATACCACCTCAGTGGGAATGTATCCCAAGACAGATGCAACACCGGTACCCCCGGAGGCCCTGAGGCCAGGTACATGTGTCTTTGATATTGTGTATAATCCCCTCCAGACCCGACTGCTTAAGGAGGCTGCCCTGAGGGGTTGCCGTACCCTTGACGGACTAAAGATGTTCCTTTATCAGGCCGTCCAGCAGTTTGAACTCTGGACTGGTCGCCCCGCACCACTTGAACTGATGGAGAGGGTCGTAAGGGAGAGATTGGGGATAAAGTGAATTTGTTAGCCTAAATATGGTCATGGTTCTTTTCCGAGGATGTAAGGGGCTTTGCCCCCTTACCACCCCCTTTAAATAGGTGTATGTCATTCTGAGTGAAGTGAAGAATCTCCCTCTATCAGACCCTTCGCTCAGGGTGACAAGAACGTAGCGGGTCTTATTAGCTGCTCTAGTGTAGACTGTATGTTTCCGTAAATAGAATAACGACAAGATGAATATCTACCTAATAGGTTTTCGCGGTACAGGTAAGACCTCAGCAGGCAAGCTCTTAGCCCAGAACCTGGGCTGGGAGTTTATTGATGCTGACGACTACCTGGAAAAGAAAGTGCGCAAGACCATAAAGCAAATCTTTGAGGAGGGCGGTGAGGGGCTTTTCAGAGACAAGGAAGAAGAGGTGATAAAAGAACTTTGTCAGACCAGGGAGAAGGTAGTGGCAACAGGTGGTGGTGCCGTGCTGAGGGAAACAAACGTAAAGAGGATGAAGGAGAGCGGCCTTGTGATTCTACTTGAGGCTGATGCCCATACAATATATGGAAGATTGCGGAGTGACCCCAAGAGTTCCACCCAGAGACCCAACCTCACCAATTTGGATAGTTTCAATGAGATTACCCATCTACTTGACTATCGCCGCCCCTATTACGAAAAAGCAGCAGACCATCGCATTAATACTGCCACACTTAGCCCCCAAGAAGTGGTAAAAGAAATAATTGCCATCTATCAAAGCAGACAAAGACATGTGCCCTAAGTTCTGCCTGAAGTTCAGAGCTAGCCTGAGCTTTAGAGACACGGGCGGACGTAGCAAGGATTGTTTTTTCTCTAACCTTTTTACCCCTCTTGGTGGTGGAGGGTATTCTCACATCTATACCCTACTTGTACAAAAGCTTCTCTTGTGAAAACTTGTGTAATGGCTGCAACTCTGTCTATTACCCTACCTCTACTGGATTGGCACAACATCTCATCCAGTAGTGTTACCCACGTCTATATACTCTACAAAGTCCCCAAAAATTTGACTTGATTAAGATAAAAAGGGGGTTAAAATTTTCTCTAGTCTCTTTAAACAGAAAGACCTATGAAAGTCCAAAAGAAAATAGAAGGCATAAACTGGGAGGTTCAGGAAGAATTTGCCGGGGTGCTGGTAGAAGAGATTATGCCCTGCATAAGAAAGTTCAATGAAGTTATAAATTCGCAAGGTTTTGCCTTTGCCAGGAATTCTAAACTGTCCAGTTCTAAAAGGTACTTATTTTATCCAACCAGTCAGGGAGATGTATTTATTAAGAGGTATTGCAGGTATAAGCCAGTAATACACGTGAGAAGTATATACCGTAAACTTTTGAAGGTACACCATTGTACGGACCGTGCTGGCAGGGAGTGGAGAAACCTGAACCGGGTCTTCTGGAAAGGCGGGCCCACACCTGAGCCCCTGGCCGTTGGGAGGAAGGTGGAGTTTACCTCCTTCCCTTACGTAAAGTTTGAGTCTTATATTGTGTGCAGGAGGTTAAATGGTTTTGTTCATCTACCTTCATATATAGCGGATTTAGCCTCTAACAGTTCCCATAAAATACTCTACTTCCGAAGGATGCTAGCAAAACAGCTCGCAAAACTGATTGCAAGTTTGCATGAGAGAGGGGTCTTTCACAGAGACCTTAACCCAAGAAACTTTCTCATAAAAGAAGGGGAGGAGCTAGAACTAAAGATAGTGGACCTTGAGAACGTACGCTTTGAGGGTGCAAATAATCCCGGAGAGACAGTCCTCTTTCCGCTAGGAAAAATGGCAGGTGGCTTTATCAGGCTGGGAGAAGCGGTAGGACAGCCCGTCAGTAAAGTAGACAGATTTAGATTTTTGAAGGAATATGCAAGGTTAAGAGCTTTTGATTACAAGTCAGGGCAGGCCAGTAAGATTGAGGATTATGCAAAGGTCTGGATGGCTAAACGCAGTAAGGTAAGCACCTACAGTTTTGCCCCTCAGCCACCCTGAGAGGTCTCCCTATACAATGCTAACACCTTTTGGGCGGCCTTTTCCCAGGTAAAAAGATTCACCCTTTCTAATCCCTTTTCCACAAGTTTCCGCCTTAATCCCTCTTCTTCTACACATTTAAGCAAGTTTGCTGACATTTCCTCCAGATTCAAAGGGTTTACCACCAATGCAGCATCCCCTGCCACTTCAGGGAGAGAGGTTACACTGGAAGTAATTACGGGGCAACCAGATGCCATAGCCTCCAGAAGCGGCATACCAAAACCCTCGTATAGAGAAGGGAAGAAAAACACCCTTGCCCCAGAATAAAGTGGGGGCAGGTCTTCGTCAGGTACGTAACCTAAAAAACTTACCTTCCCTTTAAGTGGCGGAGTCTCCGCCAGCTTGAAATATTCCTCTGATTGATTGAATTTTCCTGCCAGCACAAACTGTATATCTCCACCCACGTCCTCCGTTACCTTTCTGAAAGCTTTCAGGGCCATTAAAGTGTTCTTGCGCCTGCCCACACCTACCGAAAAGACGTAATCCCCCTTCAAAGAATATTTTTCCTTTACCGCTGATATTTCCCCGAGGGAACGGGGATAATATTGCTCGTCAACACCGTGGTGGATTACCGCTACCTTTTCTTCAGATACCTGAAAGAACTGGAGGATATCCTTTTTTGAGAATTCCGAAATCGTGAGAATCTTATCAGCCCTTTGGGCAGAGTCTAAATAGCGGCCCTGTTTCCACTCACGGTAGTCTTCATGGGTAAATTCACCTGTGCGCATAAGGGAGATATCGTGAAAGGTTACGATTAACTTCGGCCCACTGTAATTAGGAAGCCTTGACCCGCACGAATGAAAAACATCTATCTCCCTAGGGAAGAATATATTTAATGGTTCCTGAATTATCTTTCTCTTAAAATTGGGCTTCTCTATCTTCGGCATGAACCCACTATACTTTATGAAACGAGAAAGCCTACAACATAAATAATAGCGGTTTTCTTCATCTACCCCAGACAGGGCGGTGATAAGGCCCACTATAAAGTGGCCGATTCCGGTTGGCTGGGGCTTTACTGCCGAGGATATATCAATTGCAATCTTCATTCCTCTCCAGTGCTCAGTTTGAAGATAAACCCTTCTTTAAAATAGACATACTATCTATATTGCCAGTCAATAAGAGAAATGCCCTTTAATAAAAGGTTGTAAAACAAATGGGTTGCGGAGATGATAAGACATGCCTGGCCTTCTTTCAAGATGAAAAAAAGCTAGTTATGAGCGCAGCAGGTTAATAAACCCAAATTTATAGGCACTCAAGACTTGACAGCAAAATGCAGGCATGCTATTTTTGGTCTGATTCTCACAGTGAGGTGACGTTAATGGCAAGACCTAATATATTGCTTTTAGTGCTGGATTCGGCAAGGGCTGACCACCTATCCTGTTACGGATATTTTAGAAAGACCACACCTAACATAGATAGGATGGCTCAAGAAGGTACAACTTTTTTTAACCATTACTCCACTGCCAATCAGACACTACCCTCCCATGTATCCATGTTTACCGGTGTGCATCCCTTCTTCCACGGTGCCGCTACCAACTCTTGCCGATACGATGGGAGATACCCCACCCTACAGGAGATACTGACCCAAAACGAATACGAGGTTATCGGAGCTTCCTATAACCCCATAGTCTCCCTGCATAAAGGATTCAATGGTTTTCAGAGATACCATGAGATATGGAAAGGAGATAGACCTGAAGGATTTAGGAAAAAAAAGAAAGATAAGGGCTATCTCAGGAGCCTTATCAGTCAGGCCCAGAAATATCTTAAAAAACAGAAATGGTTCAACCCTGTAAGGAAAACCGCCCGGGTGCTCTTCTTCCCCTACAACAAAATGCGCGCCTACAACGAGTCTAAAAGGAAGTTAACCAGATATACAAAAGGCAAAGGTGGGGAGGCTGTAATCAGGCACATAAAGGAGGATATAAAAAGGTGCAAAGAGGCCGGGAGGAATTTCTTCATCTTTGCAAATATACTTGAGCCTCACTGGCCTTTCCTGCCCCCAATTGCATACAGAAATCTATTCTTAGAAAACAAAAATCTCTCTCAAGACAAAGTCATCTCCCATAATACCTCATTCAGTCTACTGAAGAGGAAATACCTTAGATACAACGATATAGACTGGCAGACCCTCAATACCCTTTACGATGCCGAGATGGCCCATTCCGATGCACTCCTGGGAGAAGTATTCTCCCTCCTAGAAGCGGAAGGCATAATGGACGAGACAGTAGTCATCGTCACCTCAGACCATGGGGAGCTCTTCGGGGAACATGGTCTTATAGGGCATGGTATAAGCCTCTATGAGGAAGTGGTTAAAGTACCACTGATAATAAGATATCCCAAAAGATTTAAAGGAGGCCACTCTGAGTACAAATTAACCCAGTCCATAGATTTCTTCCCCACCATCCTTAACCTTGCCAATGCTGAAGCTAACGGAACCCACTTCAATTATAAAGGGGTCAACCTGTGTTCTGACAATCTTAAAGAAATAAACGACCGATTTATTATTATTGACAAGTTGTGGGCGAGGACACATACATCCAACGAACTGCTGGATTACGCCAACAGCATTGAAAGGGCTATAATCGCCGATAACTTTAAGTACGTCTGGGGCGACTCCGGCAAACACAGACTACACAATATTAAGGAAGACCCTCTTGAGAAAAAAAACCTCTTTTCCACTGCTTACAAACCCCTAATAGATACACTTCACTCCAAGATGGTAAACTGGTATCTGGACCAGCTAGACCCCCAAAAAGGTTTTGACCCCTACCAATACGACCACGTCAAGGCACAAGACATAAATGCCCTCCCACCGGGGGAGAAAAAAGAGGAGCTTAGAAAGATTGAGAAGATGATGAAAGACCTGGGCTACATGGATTAAAGTCCATTTTATATACCTCCAGCCTGATACAATAACCTGCGGCAAAATTTTGTAGAGGAATAAAAGCTTCGTCTTACTATGGGCTTTCGTAGCCAGTTCTAAATAATCTCAAAAGCAAAGGTGTATATATTCACATGCCCCTTAACTTCCAGGGGTAGCATCACCTTGAAGCGTGAGCCCCGAGCATCCTTAACTGGATAGATAAGTTTATCCCTCACCCCTGTATAAAAGGGGCGAATATAATCGCTATAGGTCTGGCCCGGAGATACTTCCGTAGGCGCAACAAAGTGATGGGCTGGGTCACTTACCTTGCCGTGGCTTTTGTACCTTACACGAGAGTTTAGCACCCGGTAGGTTTCCCCTTCTGGGTTTGTAAATATTACTTCATCCCAAACAATCTTTATGGGTAATTGAGTCTTATTTTGGAGTGTGAAAGATATTAGTTTATTAGAGGGAAAGAAGTTTATGCAGAAATTTTCGTTTTCAAATTGCTTGGTTTCACTACGGATAGGTTGGTATAAGACGGTTCGGTATTCTTTGCCCTGCTCTCCCTCCAGAATTGCACATCCATTTATTACAGACAACACAAAAAGCAAAAGTAATTTATCGCTAAATATCTTAGCCATTACCTTCTCCCCTAATTTACCAAAGGTCGCTACTCACTAAGTCTTGTCCTCTTTCCATGAAAGGCTGGGAAGTTTAATCATGCCACTACCTCATACTCCGCAACCACTGGGATGAAAATCCCTCGCACTTTTAGACTTTACAGATAGGCTTCAATTGCCTCCTTCAGGTCAGAAAGGGATTCTTCATTTGTCTCTCCTTGAGAGACACACCCCTGCGAAGCGGGCACGTACACCGTCCCCTCCTCCTGCTGTTCTAAGATAACCCTATACTTCACTTGCAATATTCCTTGTATCCACTGAGGTATTCCGAATAGCACAATATCGCCTTTTTCTTATATTCTCCAGGAGCTCCTGCCCTGTAACCCCACAGCAAAAGTAACCGGATAAAACTGGTATAGAAGCGTTTTAATAGCCGACATAATTGGTGGAGGATAGGGGATTCGAACCCCTGACCTCTTGAATGCCATTCAAGCGCTCTCCCAACTGAGCTAATCCCCCACCTGCGAAAATAGTTTTGCGGATGGATAGATGATAGGGTTATCACTTTTTAGTCCGGCCATTCCACTCGTAAACAATCTTATAGCCCTGAACTGGGGCTGTCAAGTGGCTTCTGAGTAAACTTCAGACAAAAGCCTAACACACCCTCAAAATTATTTATGCATAGCCCCCCTCTTTTTAGAGGGGACACTTAGCGGGGTAGTAGGCCAGGGTTACACCCTGACCTACAATTTTCACGCAATGTACGAACTCGCGTCCCAAGTTCAAAATATATAGTCAATTGATTTTTCATACCTATCTTATAATATAAGAATGAGTAACTATTAATTGCCCTGAACTAAAACTAATCACATGTACGATTTAACCATCAAAACTACAAAGAGGACCGAGTTTATAGATATTACACAGCAGGTAGTGGATTCAGTGAAAAAGTCAGGTGTGGGGGAAGGATTGTGCTATATCTTTATACCTCACACCACTGCTGGCGTAACCGTTAATGAAAATGCTGACCCTTCTGTAAGGGAAGATATTATAGAAACGCTTGAGAGGCTGGTGCCCTGGCATGGGAGTTACTGTCACGCTGAGGGAAATGCCGCCGCCCATGTAAAGGCTTCCATGGTGGGCTGCACCCAGAGCGTTCTCGTTAAAAATGGCTCACTGCAACTGGGAACATGGCAGGGGGTTTTCTTCTGCGAGTTTGACGGACCTCGCACCAGACAGGTGTGGGTAGAGGTGCTTCCTGCTACTGGCGCTAAAGAGGAATCTCCTAAAGCTAGTACCTCACGTCTTCGGTCCAATGACTAGACTATCGGCTCAGCAGCACCTGGAGGCCCCCAGAAAGAGGATAAACACGCACCTGTGACAGGTTGAGGCCCATATAAACTAGAGGTAAAAACTTATGAACGGAAAATCATGTCCGTGGAACCTTAGAGACGCAACAGGTGTGTTCCTCCTCTATCTAATAATGATTGGAGTGGGTTGCCCGGTAATCCTTTTACTGCTGGAAAAAATCCTAACTGTACAAAAGTCGGCTCACGGTCTCCGCAATATCCTTCTGTTTTTAACCTTTATCATCAACATTGTGATTTGCACTCGGATATTTTACCTGGTTTCCCGCAAGTGCCCTCCACCTGTTACCGGAAACAGACTCCGCATGGTGCTAGATACCCTAGGCCTGAGCCTGAGGAATTGGGAACGCTACCTGCCTCAGGGCATTTTACTCTACCTGGTTGCTATTCCATTCATACTGACCGCAGGCCGTCTAGTAGAATATACCGTCAAGGCCCTGGACGGTACACCACAACAGCAGGAGGTAATAACCCATTTTATGGAAGAGACCTCCCCCAATCTACTCATCTCCTTACTCTTTTTCGGGGCTCTCTTTGGGCCATTTACAGAAGAGGTCCTTTTCCGTGGATTCCTCCAGCCCGCTCTGCGTGAGGTGCTGGGGGCAGGGAGGGCCATCCTGCTCAGTTCCTTTCTCTTTGCACTGGTTCACCTTGACCCTTATGTATTCCTCCAGGTATTCCTGCTGGGCCTGGTGCTGGCCTATCTCTTTGAAAAGACAGGGACCCTCCTGGCCTCCATCTCTGTACATATTTTCCATAATACCGCCACGCTGGCTTATCTCTTGTGGAATAAACAGCTGGCAATAGCAACAGGCATCTCTACCTGCCCCCTTGATAAGCTCTCCATGGTAATTTGCGAATATACTAATCTTTTTGTAAGATAGTACCATCTATCAGGGTGAACGCATATATGTCGGCAAGTGGCACTACTTTTCTGGAACCGGAACTCCAATTAGAAACTCTAAAGAGGGGTACGATTGACCTTGTTACAGAGGAGGAGTTGCTTGAAAAACTCAAGCGTTCTTACCGGGAAAATAAACCCCTCAGGGTGAAACTGGGCCTGGACCCCACAGCCCCGGATATTCACATAGGCAACGCTATACCCATCCATAAGCTACGGAAATTTCAGGACTTGGGACATCAGGCCATCCTCATTATTGGTGATTATACTGCCATGGTGGGTGACCCCTCAGGGGTAAACAAGACACGCCCCATGCTCTCCAGGGAAGGCGTCATGGCTAACGCCCAAACTTATCTGGCTCAACTCGGCAAGATACTGGATATTAATCGCACAGAGGTCGTCTATAATAGCCAATGGTTTGAGAAGATGGGATTCTCGGATATACTGCGCCTTGCCTCAATGATGACCGTGGCCAGACTCATGGAGAGAGATGACTTCTCCAAGCGTTACAGCACAGGAGTCCCCATAAGCCTCCACGAATTTTTGTATCCACTCATGCAGGGCTACGATTCCGTGATGGTCAGGAGCGATGTGGAACTGGGGGGTACAGACCAACTCTTCAGCCTCATTGCAGGGCGTGATTTGCAGAGGGACTTCGGGGAAGAGCCACAGGTGGCCCTTACCACCCCACTGCTGGAGGGTATAGACGGCAACAAGAAGATGAGCAAGAGCCTGGGCAATTACATAGGAATAACTGAGGAGCCGGCCCAAATCTTTGGCAAGGCCATGTCCATAAGGGACGAACTAATGAAGAAATACTTCCTGCTTACCACGGATTTGGACGATGGACGTATAGATGCTCTCCTCTCCCCGGAGGTGCACCCCAGGCAGTCCAAGGCGGAACTCGCCCGTGCCATAGTCCGCCGTTACTGGGGCGAAGAGGCCGCAGAGCGCGCCGCACAGGAGTTTGACAGGGTCTTCAAGGCCCATGAACTGCCAGAGCAAATGCCAGAGGTCTTTATACCCAGGGGCGAACTCAAGGACGGAAAGCTCTGGGTAGTAAGGTTACTGGTACTGGCGGGTTTTGCCAGTACCAATAGTGATGCACGGAGGCTGGTGGCCCAGGGTGGGGTACATCTTGGCGGTGGGGAGATTACAGACCCCAACATGGACATCGCAGTTACCCAGGGGATGATTCTAAAGGTGGGCCGCCGCAGATTCGCAAAAGTGGTGGTGAAGGATTGATTATAATTTCAGGGTTCTGAAAAACTTGCTATAATGCTACCTGTCATTCTGAGCGAAGCGAAGAATCTCTGGTTTCGTTGAGATTCTTCCTCCCCCTGAGGCGGATTTCACTCCCTCAGACTCCGTCCTGAGCGGAGCAAAGGAATGACACCTGTATATGGTTTTCAGAGGTCTCAATTTGAACCCCAGATAGGGGTCCACTTTTCGCATGATAAGGAAAATAATTACAGGGCTATTTTTAATAGCTATCATCCTTACTCCAGCCTGCGCCAACCTAAAGGACGACAAAGAAAATGCACTCAGCAATTTAGCCAGGGCGATAGAATTAGATGTTAATTTTAAAGACAGGGCCAAAAAAGACGAAGATTTCAAAGACCTCGGGGAGGATGAGGATTTTCAAAGGATAATAAGGTAGGGGTGTTCAAATCCCCCCTACCCCCCTTTACTAAAGGGGGGATAGTTTTCGGGGGATTCTAGAGAGAATAGGGGTGTTCAATTGAACGCCCCTACAAAGCTAGTTGAGGTGTACAACTTTTTTCATGTTATCACCCTGCAAAACTTGAGGATACCCCCCACCCCCTCTTTTTAGAGGGGAGAGTTAAGCAGGGTATGTTAAAACACATCCCGCCCCTCTTCGCCCCCGTAGTGACAATCACCAAGTTTTCCCCTCGCAACGGTAGAAGCCTATGCCTCTCTGGGGATTATGGTGGACTTGAAGAAGCCCGGGTGGGCGTCTTTATAGGTGTAGAGTCCGTGTACACCAGCTTCCGCCTGGGCGCTTGGAGTCCTCACCTCAAAGCGAAGGGTGCCATTGTAAAGGGCTTCATGGAGTTCCGTGAAGTTGCGGCAGCCCAGGTCTTGCAAGGCATGTCTCAAGCTCTGCATGAGATAGTCCATAAGTTCAGCCACTGAGCCCTTATCCACTACGGCACCTGAGACCCCCTGGGCTACCTTTATTTTTGTGCTCTCGGAGAAGTACCGCTTGGCGCCACCCTGCTTCATTGCATCCAGGGATGCCATCCCCCTGTACTTCTTTAGCCTCACACCACCTTCGTAGAAATATTCTCCGGGGGCCTCGGTGGTCCCTGCCAGCAGGGCACCCAGCATCGTAGTGCTCGCACCCAGAGCCAGGGCCTTAACAATGTGGCCGATGTGGGATATTCCCCCATCTGCTATAATCGGGACGTTGCCGTAACTTTTGGCAAACTTGGCACAGTAGTACACGGCCGAGCCTTGAGACCTACCCACCGCCAGCGTCTCCTGAGTAATGCATATGCTTCCGCAGCCCATACCTATTCTTAAGGCGTCTGCCCCGGCGTCAATAAGGTTCTGGCACTGCCTCGGGGTTACCACATTCCCCCCTATCACCTCCAGCTCAGGGTACTTTCTCTTGATATACTTAATCATGTTGATTTGAAATTTGCTATCCCCCTGCGAGGAGTCTATCACCACCACGTCAAGCCCGGCCTTCACCAGCTCCTCCAGCCTCTCCTTATCCTCTTCCTTGGTGGAGACAGCAGCCCCTACTAGGAGTTGTTTATGGGTGTCCTTTGAAGAGTAAGGGAAGTCCTTATTCTTTAAGAGGTCTGTCCTGCTCATCAAGGAGACCAGCCGCCCCGCCTCGTCCACAATGGGTAGCTTGCCTTTCTTACACTCCTGGAGGATTTGGTTACCCTGCTGGAGGGTTATCCCCTTCCTGGCGGTAACCAGTTCGGTAGTCATAACCTCCCTGAGCTTACGCTTGCGATTGGTCTCAAAACATATATCCCTGTGGGTGACTATACCCATGAGTTTAGATCCCAGCTTGCCGTCCTCAGTAATGGGTATCCCTGAGAACCCATAGAGATCCTTAATCTCATCTATATCTGCGATGGTATCTTCTGGGCCTAGGACCACGGGGTCGGTGATAAAACCATTTTCAAACCGCTTTGTCAGCTTAACGTGTCTGGCCTGCTCCTCTATCGTATTGTTATAGTGGATGATACCGATACCGCCACATAATGCCATATAAGTGGCCATTTTGGATTCGGTAACGGTATCCATAGGGGAGCTTACTACGGGCCTCTTAAGTTTTATATTACGGGTGAGGCGGGTCTCTAAATCTACCTCATCCACCGCAAAGTCAATGTGCCCGGGCAACAGGATAAAATCATTGTAGGTAATCCCCCCCTTGTTATCAAAAAAGCCCTCTGCACTAAATCCGTTTCCACCCTCTTCAAATAGCATATTCTTTACACTCCTTTTTAGAATTTTTAAATAATATTTTTTATAACATACTATAAGGGTCTACATCTATGATAACCTTCACCCCTCCAGGGTTAGTCTTAAGAAATCCCTCCAGGCCGCCCAGGGTAGATTGAATCGCCTCCGCATGAGGAGCCTTAAGGATTAACTGCCAACGGAATTGGTTCCTAATTTTGGGGATAGGGGCTGGACTTGGCCCCACAACCTCTACTGATGGGTTAAGGACTTCCTGCCGCAACCTATCTGCCAGGCTCTGGGCCCTGGTTCGCACCCCCTCTTCCTTGCGACCTATGAGGACTAGCCTTGCCATATGCCCAAAGGGTGGGTAACCTAACTCGCGCCTGTACTCAAGTTCTCTATCGGCGAATCCTTCAAAGTCATGGGAGGCCGCAGAAAGGATGGCGTAATGCCTGGGGCTAAAGGTCTGGATTAGCACCTTGCCTCCCTTGTGTCCCCTACCCGTACGTCCTGCAACCTGGGCCAAGAGCTGGAACGTCCTCTCACAAACTCTGAAGTCGGGCAGGTTTAACAGTGTATCGGCTGAAATAACCCCGACAAGCGTAACGTTGGGAAAATCCAGTCCCTTGGCAATCATCTGCGTACCAAGGAGTATATGCACCTCTCCTCTCTCATATGCCTTAAGCGCCTTCTCATGGGCACGCCTCCCCCTCATGGAATCACTATCCATCCTTATAACCTTATACTCTGGGAAGTAACGAACTAATTCCTCCTCAATCCTCTCCGTCCCCAGCCCAAAATAGTTTAGCCTGGCACCCACGCACTCCGGACAGCCCTCAGGTGGCCCCGCCTCGTAAAGACAGTAATGACACAGGGCCTTGCCCCATTTCTTATGATAAGTCAAGGGTAGGTCGCACCTCTTGCATTTCAGCACATAACCACACCTGGGGCAGTTAATAAAGGGCGAAAAACCCCTCTTGTTAAGGAAAAGCAACACCTGCTCTCCCTTTGCCAGGCGGTCTTTCATGTAGAGCTCTAGCTTCCTGGATATTAGCCTTGTATGCTTACCCTGGTGGAAATCTTCTTTCATATCCACTATTTCCACGTTAGGCAAGGGACGCCGACCTATCCTCTGACTGAGAATGGCCCTCTCATACCGTCCTGTTAAGGCATTAAAATAGGTCTCCAGGGATGGCGTGGCTGAACCCAGGATGACCACCGCCCCTTCCCTCTTTGCCCTCATCAGGGCTACATCCCTCGCATGATAGCGGGGAGAGGTCTCCTGTTTATAAGATACCTCGTGTTCTTCATCCACCACTAATAGGCCCAGGTTTTCTACCGGGGCAAAGACCGCCGACCGCGCCCCTATCACCACCCTGGCCTTACCCTCCCTCACAGCCTGCCACTGGTCGTAACGCTCTGTGCCGGTTAAGCAACTATGCAGAACTGCCAGATTATCAAAACGGGCACTGAACCGTTCCACCATCTGAGGTGTCAGCGATATTTCTGGCACCAAGACTATTGCCCCACGCCCCACGGATAACGCCTCTTGTATGGCTCTCAAGTATACCTCCGTCTTGCCACTACCTGTAACCCCTTGTAGGAGCACAACTGAGGATTCTCGCCTGGAAAGCTTTGTCTTTATAAGGGTTAAGGCCTGTCCCTGCTCGGGGGTAAGCTCTAGTGGTGTTATGGATTTGTTTTTAGAAAATTCAGCGCACTCAATGGCAGTCCCGGCAGATGGCGTCACCGGCCCATGCTCGTATATCTCTATAAGCCCCTTCTTTGCTAAGCTATTCAAACCAAACAACTTACAACCGCTTCTTTGAGAGAGTTCTCTGAGGGGCACACCGTTATTGGATTCCAAAAGCAGTTCTAAGGCCCTGGCCTGCTTGGGGGCCCTTTTCCTGAGACCCTTAATCACTTCTTGAGTACAAAGCTTGTCTCTTACGAGCCTTGAGACCTTGAAGGCCCTAGTCTTAACCCCCCTCTTTACGTCAGAAGGAAGGGCTGCCTCTATCGCATCCACCCAATTACAGTGATAATACTCTGCAATCTCATGGGTAACTTCTAGTAGTTTTTCTCCAATGAGAGGCTGGTTATCTACTACCTCTTTTACTTCCTTAAGTGCTCTAGCTATAGGTTGCTTAGGGAAGCCCACACAGTAGCCACTCACCAATCTATTCCCCAGTGGTACTTTTACCCTATTTCCAACCCTTAGCCCAGGCATGAGGGTATCGGGGACCCTGTAATGTAAGGTCTTATTAAGGGGGGCATTGACGACTACTTCTGCATACACCCTTTGGCTCCAAATAGGTTTAAAAAATCGTATCATACCTTCAGTGTTATGTCAATTGAGTGAAGTTATACCGTTAGGACACAATTCAGCCACTCCGAAAATTATTTATGCGCTTATATAATTAACGCACGTCTTATCAGGGCTTAAGCAATTGACAGTACTTTCTATAAATTGTATACTTTCCCCTTGTGCAATCTGAGATTTACTATAGAAATAGACTCATCTAAGTTAATTCAAGGGTTTTAGGTAGGGCGATTAGCTCAATTGGTTAGAGCGCTTGCCTTACAAGCAAGAGGTCAGTGGTTCGAGTCCACTATCGCCCACCATAAATAGAATAAAGAGATGTATCTAGGCGGGGCCGTAGCTCAATTTGGTTAGAGTACCAGACTGTCGATCTGGGGGTTGCGGGTTCAAGTCCCGTCGGCCTCGCCATATTGTGAGTTCCCCTAAAAGGTAGGGTTTAAAAACTTATTTTATTCTCTTGCTTTTTTCCAAAACCTTGCTATACTTTTACAAACCTAGATAACAATGAGAATCCTTTCTTCACTGCCTAGAAGAAGTGATCACAAGCTATCTTGTGGGGCATTTTTTATCTTTCTAATCTTCCTTTGTGCCGTTAGTGGTTGCGCCAGTCCGTATAAGGCAGAAACACGCTACCGGCTAATAAAACCTATTACCAGTGAAGAACTAAGGTATGAAGATGAGTCTATCCTTGTAAGATTCAGACCGGAGCGGAAGCGGATTTACCTTACCTTATGGAACAAGACCCAATCCCCCCTAAAGATTCTATGGGATCAGGTCCTTTTTACAGACCCAGAGGGTCAAACCCACCGGGTACTCAACTCCGAGGAGACCTTCCTGGCGGTTGGAGAGGCAGCCGTAGGGGCTCCTCCCTTATTAGCCTCCTCGGTAATTCCCCCGGGTACGTCCCATGGTGATTATGTACGTCCACAACCAAAGGGCCCTCAGGAAGTATATATATTCCCAGAAAAGGACCCTCAGGGCTCCCGATTCAGCCTGATGCTCCCCCTGGAAGTAAACGACCGAACAAAGGTATATACCTTTAGCTTTGAGATAGCCAGATAAAGCACTAAAGGTATTTACCCAACTTCTAATCCAGAAGTCTATAAATTTAAACCTGCCTTTTGAGCATCAGAAAGCGATGGCCCCCACCTTATTTTTTAACCGAAGACATCAGTAAAATTCTCCAGCGCTAATAAATTTTTCCGGTGCACTGGTGGGGCTCATTTGAGTGGTTAACGGAAGGGTTTGATTCATCAAACCCTGATTTATTGGGTACTGTAAGGAGAATTAAGCAACGTACCTCCATCCCTGATACTGTTATATTTGGATAGACTTAACCAGTCTTGCACAGGGTAAGGTTGGTCATAAAAACCCACAACTCCGCGGTGCCTTTAATATCATTCACAAAAGAAGTGCTACGAGTTCACCTACCCCTTTCAGGCAGTGTTCAGGGGTAAATTCTTTTTGTTGGGAATTAGTGAATCTTTCGTAGTGCTGCCCGTGCTCTAGCAGAGCAGTGCGTATCCCCAAGGAACTAGCAGCCTTCAGTTCATCCTCCACACGGTCACCCACGCAGAGCACCTCTTTTGGGGTGAGGTGGTATTTTTCTAAAAGTTGATGAAAGCATTTACCCTTAACCTTCCCTTCGCCATCTCTTTGCACTATCATCACCTCATTAAATAAGGGCCTGAGCCCTAGTTGATTTAGTTTGGCCTCCTGTTCCTGTAAGTTACCTGAGCTCACGAGAAACACCTTTAACCCCTGTCTTTTCAGTGTCTCCAGTGTAGGGATGACATCAGGGAAGGGTTTTATTTCTTCAAGGCCGGTGGGTGGTCTTTTTAGTATGGCATCCACTTCGTCTAGAAAGGTGGCAGGGAGGTTCAGATTGCGAGCAATCTGTTCATAACTACCATACCTGCGTACACCTTCATCCTTTTGCAGTATCTCTTCGGCTTTTTCTACTGTAAAGTGTTTGTATTTAGTCAGTACGCAGGCCAGTTCCTTACGCCTTTTTTTAGAGAGGGTGTTGGTGCAATCGTAGAGGGTATCGTCCAGATCAAATATTACAGCCTTAACCTTTTTGCCCGAATTATCCACCTTTTCTACTCTGTTTGTGGGAGCGGCACTTTTGCGTACACCCGGCAGATAGCATTAGCTAGCTTATCGGGGTCGTGTCTGAGGAGGTCCTGTTTCTCCCACAAGACCCTTGGAGACTCCACAGGCTCCTCAATAAGGTCAGTTTCAACTATCTTTACGAAAAGGTTGTTACTTGTTGGATCAAAACGTACCATCTTTGCCCCTTCACGCTCATATTTTTCTAGCATATCCTTTTTTGGCATGCGGTTGTTCAACAGAACATAATCAAGTACCCCCTCCCCGACGTGTTGAGTTAATGCATTGATATGGTCTGCGGCGGTGTAGCCATCGGTTTGGCCCGGTTGGGTGACTATATTACAGACATATATCTTGGTTGCACTAGAGTTCTTTATTGCCTCTCTTAACCCCTCCACCAAAATGTTGGGTATAACACTTGTGTAAAGGCTGCCTGGGCCCAAAACGATAATGTCTGCACTATGGATCTCTTTTAGGGCCTCTGGGAGTGGTTCCACATGGTTATCCATCAATAACACCCTTCTTATTGGTGCTTTCCCTATCTGCCTTACGTTAACCTCCTCTTGCACTGTGGTACCATCAGCCAGTTCTGCGCATATATGGGTGTCCTGAAGCGTACAGGGGAGCACCTTTCCACTGATAGCCAAAATCTTACTGGCCTTCTTTAGGGCCAGCTCAAAGTTGCCGGTTATATCCGTTAGTGCAGTCATGAATAGGTTGCCCAAGCTCATCCCCTTGAGTGACCCCCTGTTAAAGCGGTATTGAAAGAGGTTATAAAGGTCCTCTTGTTGTTCCCCGGTCTCTGAGAGGGCAATTAAGCAGTTTCTGGCATCCCCCGGAGGGAGCATACCATATTCCGCCCGCAGTTTTCCAGAGCTCCTACCCGAATCAGTTACTGCAACAAGGGCAGTAAGATTTTTACTATAAGTCTTTAATCCCTGCAGTACCATAGGGAGGCCTGTACCACCACCCACAGCCACTACTCTAAGCTTATCTGGGAATTTACCCATACTTATCAAACCCAGGACAGTAGGTAAGTGATAAAACTTTTGTATCTTATAATCTGGCCCTTCGCCATTCTGAAGGTAAGGGTCCATCTTGTGGTGCCCATGGAGCATCTGGACAGCAAACATCCCCAGACGCTTAGCCACCTGTAGCTCCACATCTAAACGGTCTCCCACTACCACCACCTCATCAGCTGCAAGGTTATATTTTTTCAGTAGACCCTTATAGCAATCTTCCAGGCGGAAATCTGTCTCCTGATCATGGATTAACACCTGGTCAAAAAATGGGGCTATGCCCAGGAGATTTATCTTTTTTTCTTGTCTATCGTGCAACCCGGAGGTGACTAAAAATAGCTTATATTTTTCTAACTTTAATTGCTTCAGGGTGGGAATTGTTTCTGGGAAAGGTTGTATGCCAGAGAGTTCACTACTATTATAGGCCCTGAGGGCCACCTTAACCAATTCTTGCCCCCTCCCATACATACGTGCAATCTCATCAAACACAAGGAAAGATGGGCCAAACTTCTCTGCCATCTTCTCCTGAAGTTTATGGGCCTCCTCCACTGTAAGCGGAAGGCCCTCCTCTACCATAGCCCTGGCAGCCTGCCTCCTGGAGAGCTCCACCAGTAAGCCAGTGCAATCGTAGAGGGTATCATCCAGGTCAAAAATTACAGCCTTTATTCTCATTACCTTCTCCTATATGATACTTCTATCCCCCCTCAATATAATGTTTATTTATTTTTAGGGAAAATTACGACAAAGTCAATCTTTTTTATGTAGAAGTTTTCTAATTATTTACCATTTCAGGAGATAGCTCTACTCTTGAACCCACCTTGACGTTATGCCCCTCAAACCAACCCTTTCTCATCTCCAGGGCATATTTCGCCTTCTCGTGCGAGATGTGCCTGTCATGGCTGAGCGGTTCCATAGACTCAATCTGGGCAATTACCCCCTCTTTAGATATAAAGGCGATAGAAAGGGGTATATAAGTATCCTTCATCCAGAAGGCCAGGTACTCTTCTTCAGAAAATATAAACAGCATGCCATGATTTTCCGGGAGGGAGTCCCTGTGTTTTAAACCCTCTTGTCGCTGCCAGATAGTACTGGCCAGTTCCACAGTAATCTCCTGCCCGGCAATCTTCAGCTTGCACAAATCCTCCTTCTTGTCCTTTTTGCTTGAAAACGTAAAGAGGATTATCAGCGTAAGTGCTAAGGCCACAACCAAGTAGGGAAGGGACTTCTTTATATCACTTGTTAACACTGTCTTCTAATAGTTTTTTGCAACGGCCACAAAAAGAATCAGCTTTTCTATCTGTGTCTGCCAGAGTGTTAGAGAAACACATAACACAGCCTAGGTCTGAGCAGTGCCTCAACCCCCAGACGTGGCCAATCTCATGTACAGCCTCTTTTGTCATCCTCTCCTTGAGCAGGGTACGGTCGGCCGGTTTACCATAAAACTCCTGTCTCAAACGGCACAGGGATATTATTGCAATATCCCTCCATCGTATAGCCTCCCCAAAGATGAAGTTAAATTCGGGAACAAACAGGTCCACCTCTGTTACCGCCAGGAGTTGGGCCTTACCGTAAGGCCCAGCTTTATGAATAGCCAGCAGTATATTGGTTGAGTGATACTGCTTCCGCTTCGGGTTAAAAGCCTCCTCTGGAATCCCCTGCACTTCCCCAATCCCCACAGCCACCCCTAGTTTCTCCCTGAGAGACCGGGCAAGCTCTTGGAGCAGGCCCGCCTCCACTGTACCCACTGGTATAAGATAAATTACCTTTGATGCCTGGGCCATAGCAGGTACGCTAACAAGGTTACTAAGCAGCAAAAAAAATATTATGTTAACTCTTCTGCTGAATATCAAGGTCTTATATTAAGCACTGGTCTTCATAAACAATACAAACCACTTGCCATCCTAAGGAAACGGTACAATTTTATATTTTTCAAGCTCAATATACAACACAACTTTACGCCAATCTGAGATTTGTAACACCACCATTCACTAAAAATAATTGTTTATTTAATATACCACTTGGTATAATGAGCCACTGAAAAAGGCCCAAAGTGTTATCAATAAACTCTATATTATATAACCGGTTTTGAGAGAACCCAAAAGGTGGGGACGTAGCTCAGTTGGGAGAGCGCGGCACTCGCATTGCCGAGGTCGGGGGTTCGAATCCCCTCGTCTCCACCAGTTAAGTTGATTAAAAATGTGGGAAAGTAGGGATAAGAGAGTTTACCGTAATAATTGAGCGGGGTGAAGATAGGTACTTTTTAGGCAATGCAAAGGAATTTTGATGGAATGTCTCCTTATGCTAAAAGAAGATGAGGAACTGGGAGGGGGCCTCTCTAAGCATATATATGCCTTTAGGCAGAGGCAGCAACCTCTGGGGGGACTGTTTGCTGATGTTGACGGCACGTCCCCGGAGTCTACCACTCTCCCTTTGAGATTCTTGGGTCATGTAGCACCTCCCACACAAAAGCAGGTCCCTTCACAATTTTCACGTTAAGGGCGTCCTTGTGGATTGGAATCTGTTCATAGGCGCGTGCAAAATCGGATTTCTGTATCTTCTGAGATGGCGGACTTGCATGAAATTCATCGCCATGAATACTGTACGTAAAGTTGGTGTTATCCTTTGTATGGAAGGTCTGCCCTGCATTAGCAACTATACGCTTCCAAACCTCCTCAAATGCTGGATAAGCTTTTTCTTGACCTTGCATATGGCGCTTTCCTCCCTTCTCAAGCTAACCTATAAATAAAGAAAGTATGAACATCATTCAATTGTACCGCTGCCATACCAACGCTTTACAAATTATACAGTAAAATAACCTATCTTGCAGGAAGTTACAAGGGATGGAAAAAGTTTTCCCCACAGAAAGCTAACCGTCTTGCCCAGCTTATAAGCCTCCTGTGGGGAAATCGGTTTCTGCTCTAGGATAAAAGACCTAGTTAGTAGCTGCTCCTGGTTAGTTAGCAGGCGCTGGAGCAGGCGTTGGAGCAGCAGGTGCTCCAGTTGCAGGCGGTTGAGCAGCAGGTTCCTGAGTTGTGGCCTGCTTTGCCTCTAGTTCCTCCACCTTCTGACGAAGCTCCTCCATCTCCTTCTTTTCCTCTTTTTCTTGCATTACATCGCCTACGGTCTTACCAGCGAGGGCACCAACACCTGCACCGACAGCAGCGCCCACGCCAGGGCTACCAACAATTGCACCACCGGCAGCACCCAAGGCAGCACCACCCACGGCACCTACCGCTGCACCCGTAGCCCCCTTATGCTCTTTTGCCGATTCAGTTACTCCACACCCATACAGCATAAGGCCCAAAACCAGGAGACATACAATTAGTACAGACGACGTTACCCTGTTTGCCATTTTCTCCCTCCTTTCAGGGTTAATAATAGTCGTGCTATTTTACTAAATAATAGAAAAAAAAGAAAATAGTAAAAATTTCTCTAAACTTAATATAGCATAAGAGTTAGTATATTTGAAGAAAATACAAGCAGAGAAAATAGGGAGACCTCTGGCACTCAATATAGTGGTTACGAGCAAGTGACAGTACCAAACAGGTTGAAAAAAACCTTAATTCCAGGTGTTTAATTACCCAAAAAACAACCAAACACGTCTTTTCTATAAAATAAAAGGCAGGAATACAGAATTTCTAGTATATTCCTGCCTCTCTCTAATTATACTCCCCACAGGTCTAGGGTGCTTAATCAAGTTACCTTAAACATGACGTTGCCATTCGTATTACTGGACTGTAACCATTGTTGAGCCTGAACCTTTAAAGGTTTCGCTATAGCTATTGCTTGTAACTCTTGCAGTAAGATTGTAAGTTCCTGGTGTACCGATGGTAATACTAGGCGAGGAGTTAATAGTACTGCCAGGGGTGATGTTACCTAACGAAGTACTACCAAGATAGTTAGGGATGGTGTAGGTGCAACCAAAGGCCGTTACCTGACCTGTATTTCTCACATTGACTTGTACCGTAAATGGTATTCCTGCGGTTACAGTTGCTGGGGCTGAAACGGTAACGTTAAAGCGCGGGGGAATAGCCCGCGTGAAAGCCTTATTAGCTGCAAGGGCATAGGTTTCCTCCGGTACGTCCGGGTCGCTGATACTCCAGGTTTTAACCTTCAAAACGGCTTGTGTCAAAGCTGCACTGGTCCTTACTTGCTCAACGTTCTGACTAGCACTTATGCTATAATCTATCTCGGCTCCATTAGCCATGTTAAAAAGATGTAGGTCTAAATCACTCAGACCCTGAATAATGCTTGGGAAATTAGCGCCATTATAAACGGCGTGCCTGTTCCATGTGAAAGTTGCCTTCCCACCCGCAGGTAGAGTGCCCTTATAAAGGTGGAAACGATTACTCCCGCTACGTGTCAATGTCCCCATCCAGCAGTTGCTTCTTTGATAGTACGCCTTCTGGAGGTCAGCATAACCCCAACCCTCTCCCACATCCCAGCGGTTGATGGATGTTCTGTCCTCCGCTGTATTTATAAGGAGAGCCTTAAGAGCCCTCGGATCAGTATGAAAATCCATTATAAGCGCCCCCGCCCCAGCACAGTGAGGAGAGGCCATACTGGTACCATTCATGCTGACGTAATCTGATGAAACTTCCCAGTTATGCCTTGGAGCCATAACCTTCACGCCCGGGAAGGCGATGTCTGGTTTAAACAACCCCTCAGTAGTAGGGCCTCGTGAACTAAAGTCTGCAAGGACATCATTTGAGCGATCTTGATTATTCATATCATCATAGGCAGCCACGCTCATTCCGTTATAACCACAGTGATCTACTGTGACAGCAGGGCCTGAATTACCTGCTGCGTTACAAAAGAAGACCCCGTAGCTGTCAACCACAGCATCAAAGAACTGGGCAAGACCAGAGTAAGAATTGCTTATTCCGAAGCTCCGATTAATATTATCAGGAAAAGTACCCGAGGATAACGACCAATCTACCGCTGCCATGCAATCGGAATGGTACATTCTTCCTCCACCGGATTTTGTACGATAACCTGCCTTAAGATTTAATAGCGTATTTATCCAGGGCGCTATACCCTTATGGTTGACCCAGCTTGTTGAACCTTCGTAAGAGCCCTTGCCGCAGGCTATCCCGCACACATGCGTCCCATGCCCTTGAAGGTCATCGCTATTTAAAGCATTATCATTGTAATCCGAGCTACCTTGCGCTGCCACATGGAATACTTGATTCACTATCGCAGTCCCCTGGAAACTGGGGTGCGCATTATCAAGGCCGGTATCAAATACAGCAATGTTCCAATTTCCACCCTGATAACCATTATTCCACCATGTTTGGGCACGTATGGTTTTGGTGCTCACATTCAGGTTTGCCTCTGCCTGCTTATCCTCACTGATATGGGCCACCTCAGGCCAGTTACTTATCGCCCGGATTAAGTTAACCGGGACACGGGCAGCAAGGGCATTCATCGCATTATACTTGTAAAGTATATTTGCACCCAGCCCCCTCAGCCTGCCCTCTACGGTTGCCTGTTCCGCTCCAATCTCACCAGAAATCCTGCTGGCTATCTGGGGCATCATCTCACCACGAATCCTGTGGATTTCTCTCGCAGCAAGAGCCTTCTCAGGACTGTCCTTCTCAGCTTCCTTGAGTGCCCTTTCGTGGACCTCTAGTTCTGTCTCATAAAGCTTCCTTACCTCCCTGACGATGTTATACTGAGGCTGATTCTTCAGGATGATTATTATGCCTATCTTTTCCCCTGGGCCAGCACCCGGAATCTTTGCCTCAAGCTCAGGCTCTATCTTGGGAGCCTGACTCAAAGCCCCCACCTCCCCAGGAGTAAGCTTTCGTCCCTGAGAGTCATAGAAGTTCTTTGCATGCACCCCAGTGGCCGATATACGCTTTTCCACCGTGATTGTATCACCACTGGGTAGGGGGATAGCCTCCTTTGATAAAATCACACCCTTTTTGTCTTGCTCCTCAGATGAATACACTTTTAAATGGTAGGAAACCAGCATCAACGATATTAATAAGATGTGCCACATCTGTAATCGTCCTTTAATAAGTGTGCCAGAAGTTATTGAGCCTTTTTAGGTAAGAACTATTTTTCTGGAATCACGAGCTAACAACAGTTGTCACTGCGGAGCACCAACCCAAATGAATCCTTTTTAAAAAGCATTCACCTGATGCATTTTGCCTTACCACTCCTCTAGGGGCGTACCTTCAGGAATTCCTACTACTGTTTTTCAGATATATTTTTAATATTGCCCTCCTGGCCTCCCCTAGATTCACAAATTCTCATATAAAAACAACAAAAGTCAACAAAAAATGGCTCTAGTTCTGAAAATTTAGGCCTGGTAGGTTTACCATCATTATGCCCCCTTGAGTGCTGGTACATTAAAAGGGAGAGGAGCCCATGAGGTAGGTTGTTCGCCTCTTTCAGGCGTCCCCCCATTTAGGGGGATAGGCCCCTCTCCTGTAAACAGGCAGGCTAGTAAAAAACCGCCACCCCGCGTATTAAAACATCCCTTCCTACCAAGGTTTTCATTCCTATATCTCAATTTATGCTAGTACTGCTTCAATCTGTTAGACTACTAGTGCAAGATAAATACCAAAGGAGAGGGTAGGGAGAAAATTGACACAAGTATTTGTAATAGAACTACTTACACTGAGAACAAACAATTGCTGTGCCATTTACCGAAATGTTAAAAAACATTACAAAAAACTATTGCATCACCCCTTGTAACGTGCCCCTAAACACATAAATCTTTATGAAATATAAACATAAGTAAGGCACTCCCTCTGTAACAATTTGTTACAAGATGACTGTACTAATATTTTACAATATTCAATTTAATGTCTCGTTAGATTTAAGGGATAAAAGTTTTTGTAAGGTAAGGCAAAAACAACGCTCCGTGTAATAAATCTGTGTGAGTGCCAGCCCAGAATTTCTGACGCCCGAAATTTGTGCCTTTCTTGACAGGCTGGCGGTGTGCCATATAATAACGAAACAACGGAGAGTGAAAAGGATGCATGGTTTTAATGATTATAAGAAAGTAGTTGATACCTTTCCTTGCTTAAAAATAGGTGTGGTGGCTGACCTTATAGCGGACGTCTATATTTATGGTCGGCCCTTTAAACTATCCAGGGAGGCACCTGTGATTGTGGTTAAGTATGAGGGCGAGGAGATAGTCCCCGGGGGTGGTGCCAACACGATAAACAATATTTTAAAGCTTGGGGCAAAGGTCTTCCCTGTGGGTGTAGTAGGGGAGGATGAGACGGGCAGGCAGTTAAAGGGATATTTTGAGAAGGAGGGTGTAATTACGGATGGCATCTTCATTTGTAAGGATAGGATTACCCCTAGTAAGACCCGCCTCCTGGCAGGAGACCTGCATACCTCCAAGCGACAGGTGGTAAGAATAGATAAAGAGCCTGTCCCCTCAATCCCTCCAGCCGTTGAGGAAAAAATCCTAGGATATATGGATGAAGTAAATAAGCTAGTGAGTGGGTGGGTAATCTCTGAGTATGGATACGGCATATTGACCCCTAGAATATTAGAGAAGGTAAAAAGTTTTGCGTGGGAGCGGGTATTAGTGGTGGATACGCGATACAGACTGTGCGATTTTGCCGTGACACAGCCTGAGACCGGCGTAAAAATCCTTTCCCCTAATGAGCAGGAGGCAGAGGAAGCTGCTGGCATCCCAATGAATGGGGAAGGAGACCTGCTAAAAATAGGGAAAACCCTCCTGGAGAAATTAAACCCGGAGGCGTTACTTATTACGAGGGGTAACCATGGGATGACGCTCTTTGAGAAGACAGGCAAGATAGAACATATCCCTATCAGTGGCCCTAACGAGGTTACAGATGTAACGGGGGCCGGCGATACGGTAACCGCCCTTCTGGGGCTGGCGCTCCTTACCGGCGTAAGCTTCTCTCAGGCCGCAAGGCTCTCCAATTACGCAGCAGGGGTGGTGGTTATGAAGAACGGGACTGCTACACTGACTAGAGACGAGCTCTTAGAGGCTATTCAAAGGGACGTATCTTTAAGTAAATAGTAGGAGGCCTCTGAAAAAGTAACTTTAGCCTCACGTGATGATGTCATTCTGAGCGAAGCGAAGAATCTGATCTTTTAAGAGATTCTTCGGTCGCTTTGCTCCCTCAGAATGACAAGTGAGTGGAGTTTTTCAGAGGGCTCAGTAGAATCTTTCTGTCCACTGCTTAGTTTCTTGAAAAGGTGCGTCAATGACGCACCCTACAAAGACTGCTTAGTGCTTACTAAATGGCTGAGATAATCACAGACCACAACAAGTTAGCCCATCGCCTGGAACAGTTAAAGGCGCAAGGTAAGAGGGTAGTCTTTTGTAACGGGTGCTTTGACATCCTGCACGTAGGGCATGTAAGGTACCTTGGTGGAGCTAAGGCCCTGGGGGATGTGGTTGTGGTAGCCCTGAATAGCGATGACTCAGTGAGAAAGATTAAGGGACCGCCACATCCTTTGATGCCACTGGCAGAGAGGATAGAGATAGTGGCGGCCCTGAAGGCGGTGGATTACGTTACCTGTTTTTCTGAACCAAGTGTGGATACTTTATTGCTGAAACTTAAGCCCCACGTCCATGCCAAAGGTACGGATTACACGCTGGACACAATACCTGAAAGGCAGACGGTGCTCTCATACGGTGGGGAGCTTGCCATAGTGGGTGACCCGAAGAGTCATTCCAGTACAAGTTTAAAAAAGCAAATCTTTCAGGGATAGTTTTTAGGGTATCTTGAGAGAAAGTTTTTTGAAATGGTGCGTCAATGACGCACCCTACGTCTCTGGGATTGCTTCGGGGTTAACGCCCTCACAATGATAGTCTTTCGGATTAGTTAGGCCCACTCAAAAAGCTTCTCGTAGATAGATTTTCGTCCGTGTGCACGTAAATTTCTCCCACCATTACTAACCGGACTTTGGTAAAAGCTTACACCAGATAAAATCAACCAGTTGGGGTCATCTGGAACGAAAACTTTATGGGTGGATGGATGGATTAAAACCCGTGCATGCCATATACTACCCCCACTCATACCAGCAAGCGAAGACGGGACGCAACCGGGATGGGATGACCGAAAGTCAAAATCAAAATAATCGTACCCATTTCTTTCAAAATAATTAAAGTCGGCTGCGATATAGACTCGTCCGGCTAGTTTTTGGTAAGGTTGCCCGATATCACTCAGTTCCGCTGGCATACCAAAAACAGCCCAAAGCCCAGTCTGTGGAATACCAACCTCATTACGAACAAGATTAGCATAATTATTGAGATTGAAAAAAGATTTCATCGCTTTAATTGTTCCTAGCTTTGGTCCATTAATGTATATAACACCCAAATCTGGACCACTAGATTCGGTTTCTCCTTTTGGTGCACTTTTAAACTCTAAGCAAAATCGTTCTAAGATAAATTTATGAAAGTAATCAGTCAACACAAGACCCATATTGTACTTAACACTATCAATAACATGGCGAGCAGTTAGAAGTGCAGGGCGTTCGTGGACTAGTACGAAAGTACCGCTCGCCGCAGCTAAAAAATTGTCGTGTGAATCTAGTGTAACGATCCCAACTGCGTGACGTGAAATAGCATTTTTGATTTGATTTATCACCTTAGCTGGAATGTCCCCCGATCGTACAGGTAAGATATTTTTGTTTATGTCCATGGGCAGAAACAGTGATACTAGAAGTTTGTAGTGTGCGTCTGGACGCACCCCTAAAGCTTACGTTAAGGCAGCTTCTTCTATGAGTTCTTTACAGGCCTCCAGTCTTTGTAGTAGGGTGCGTCATTGACGCACCACTTATTATTCATTTCCTACGCTTTCATCAATTACAATTTCACCCCTGGCGCCCCAATCTACCTCATAAAGACCCTTTTCAACAAACTTGTGAAAGGTGGAGAACTTCCAATCCTTCGGTGCTTTTACATAGCCGTGTTTGACAGGATTATAGTGGATGTAATGGCAGTGCCTCTGAAAGTCTTTTTCATCCCTAATCAGGTGTTCCCAAAATCGCCTCTGCCATACCTCTTGCTCAGCCCTTTTCTCGTGGGATTCACTAATTGGCCATATCTTGTTTTGGGTTCGGTTATACCTTGCGGTAAATCCGCCTTTTATCAATCGCCATCTTATTGAGAAATTATCATCGCCAGGGGGCAGTGTCCATATACAATGAATGTGGTCTGGCAGGAGAACCCATGCGTTAATGGCAAATGGGTATCTCTTACAGGTTTCATTAATAGAGACCTTTAGGTTTTCTCGGCCGACCGCCGTACATAATATTTTCTTCCGATTATAAGTGACTACTGTAAAAAAGTAAGTTCCACCTTTGATATATGCGCGTCTGTAATCTGACATTTCTTAAGGCCTTACGAATATTTTAGGTGGTGCGTCAATGACGCACCCTACTCCCTTTTTTTGCAGCAATAAGTGGTGCGCCTGGGTGCATCCTACATCCCTGCGGTTGTAAGATTTTTGTCCGGTAAGCGATTGCATAAGAGTTTAGTGAAGCGGAGGCGGAATCCTGAAACGTTTACTCATCAAGCTACGCCTTCTCAATAGCAGATATTATTTGCAAAAAAATTGCCTGGTTTTCTACTTTCCAAGCATTTTTTTGCGCAGTTGCTTATCCTTTTTTAGCTCTTTAATGACGAGTTTTACGCATCTTCTGGTGATTTCAAAGGCGGCGGCTATACGGATGATTTTTACATCGGCAAGGCCTTTTATCTCAAGAAACTTCTCCAGTGGCTGATTGGCCATACCTTTGAATGAGCCGAATTTTTGCAGGATTTCTTCGGCAATCTTTTCGGCCGGTTTACCTTTTATGCCAGTGGAAATAATTATAGCAAGTAACTCGACATCTGAAAGGCTATGGGGGCCTTGCTCCATAAGCTTACCCCCAGGATGGCGCCATGGCGGTAAAGACAAATTTAATTTCCTCACAAAAAACTTAAGTTAAGGCCACTTCTCCTATAATCTCCTTGCATGCCTCTATCACCCTTTCTGGCTTTATCATCCTCATGCATCGGCTGTCTTTGGGACATTCCTTAAGGTGACAAGGGGCACACTCTACCTTTTCCCTTATTACCCTGCCTATTTCCTGGCTTGTTTGGGTATAACGGGGGTCTGTGGGGCCCATCAGCACTATGACCGGTTTTCTGAAGGCCACTGCAATATGCCTTGGTCCTGAGTCCACTGTGACAAGCATAGTGGACTTCTTTATCAGGGTCTTAAGAAGTCCGAGGGTGATACGCTCCGGGGTAAGGTTTACAACTTTACCCCCTGCGGCCTTTTCAATCTGGGCAGCCATCGTCTTCTCTTCAGGGGCACAGGCTAAAAGGACATGGCAGTCAAACTCGTCTTGGAGTAACTTCGCCGTCTCAGCAAAGCCTTCTGCTGTCCAACTCTTTGAAGAACCGAAAGAAGCCCCGGGATTTATTAAGAATATGGGTCTATTTTTGGAAATCTTGTACTTAGAGAAGAGTTTTCCTGTCTTCTCCGTCTCCTCTTCCGTGGTAAAGAGTTCCGTCTCTTTTGAACGTATAACACAGCCCAAGTTGGAGCAAATCCTGAGGTAATAATCACCCATGTAGGTGGGCAGGAATCTCCCCTTTTCTTTTAATCTCTCAACACTCTGGGTAAGTAGCCAGGAGCGAGCATCCCTGTTATAGCCCACCCTGTGTTTTATTCCTGCAAGCCAGGCTACCAGGGCCGAGCTAAAGGAATTGGGCATGATTATACCCGTGTCAAATTTTTCCTTCCTGAGTTTCCTGATAAGCGTAAGGTACTTGGCTGGTTGCTTGTGTTTTTCCTTTGGATCAAATTCAATCAGCTGATCAAACCACGGGGAACCTTCAAGCACCCCTTTTACAAACGGCCTCAGTAGTAGAGAGATTTTAGCCTCAGGAAAGTTTTCCCTTACACACCTGAAGGCAGGAGTGGCCATGACTGCATCGCCCACCCAGTTAGGCGCTGTTATAAGAATAGACTTCATCTTATTATCCCTCCCAATCTGATTTTACTGCCGTAAAAGAGTTATAACGAAAAGAATAATGTTCACAATGGGCCTCTTTTAAGAGGGCGGAGAGCTCTTTATCTATATCCGGGACCCTTTCCGTGAAGTCCTTCCAGGCATCGGCCGACATGTCTTCCACGGTCTTTGCAAGGGTTCTATAAAGCCTGGCCACCGCATCAGACGAATACCCGTTGACAAACCAGTGAAAGGTTTGTTTCAGCTTGGAAATAAAGAGGTTATGCTCAGGGCCAAAGTTCAAGCAGGAGGCCTCGGTGAAGTTTTCTAACGACTCCATCTTCTCAAAGTCAACATAACCACCCTTTAGGCTCATTTCATAAGCCTCCGTCCTGGGAAAGGGGAAGAAGATAGACCAGCGGAACCGCCCCGGTTTGATTTTTGCGATAAGGTCCACAGTCTCCATAACCTCCTTTTTCTCCTCGTAAGGCAGCCCAATCATAACAAATGCAGAGGTATGGAGGCTATATTTATGGGCCAGACTAAAGGCCCTCTCAATCTCTTCATTGGTCATGGGCCTTTGCAAGACCTCTCTCCTTATACGTTCGCTGCCACTTTCCAGACCAAATTTTACTATTGCGCAGCCCGCCTCCTTCAACATCCTGGCACGCTCCTCATCAAAGGCCCTTACGTGGGCATTCACTACAAAAGGAAGTTGCGTAACATTATCGTACTCTTTACAAAATTCCCTCAAGTAGTTCTTATCCAGGGTGAAGATATCGTCGTCAAAGATAAACATCTTTATTCCTTCATAGTGGCGCTGTAAATAATCCATTTCGCCAAAGACCTCTTCCAGAGGATGCTGGCGGATATAGCCCAGTTCTCCGGACGACTTGCCCGTTTCCTGACGGTAGCGGTCAACTATCTTGTGGTTAAAGCAGTAGGTGCATCGGAAGGGACAGCCCCTGGAGGTCATGAGTCTCACCCAGCCGTCCTCCGTGTCAATGAGTTTCTGCATATTGAATAGTGAATAATCTTTTTTAGGTAGTTTAGCCAGGTCTATAAATGGGCGGACGTTATTGGTGACTAGTCTGACAGTACCGTTATAGCGGGCTCTCGTCCAGATATTGGCAATACTATGGGTACCCTGCCCCTTTTCCAGCCTTTCTGCTAATTCCAGCACTGCCTCCTCCCCCTCACCCACACAGGCATAGTCAAAGCACTCTTCCTTCAGCACTTCATCCGGGACAAGGGTGGCATGTACGCCCCCAAGAATTATTGGAACATCGGAGAAACTCTTGATGAGCCTCGCTATTTTCACCGCTGAACGGTATTGGAGGGTAACCGCTGATATGCCTACCAGTTGGGGCCGAAAGTCCTCCACAAAGGCCCTAATTTCTTCATCCGCAGGCAGTCTATCCAATTTTTCATTGAGGTTTAATAATTTTGTGGAGTGGCCATGTGCCTTAAGCACAGATGAGACAAAGGCCAGGCCGAAGTTGAAGCCCACTTGAGAGTTGATATTAGGATAAATGAATAATACTCTCATAATAATTTATAAACTATATTATGAACATGGCCAATTTATTTTGGCTCCTGTAACAGTAGTGATGCGGCTTCCATAAGGTTTCTCACTATATAATCTGGACTGACTGATATATCTACTTCTTCTTCATAATCTTTTATTAGCACCGTTTTACATCCAGCAGTTTTACCAGCTAAAATATCCACCGGAGTGTCTCCAAGTATAATAGATTTTGTTAAGTTTATACAATGTTCTTTTGCAGCTTGCAGGAGCATTCCAATCTTGGGTTTTCTGCACTGGCATTCTATACTGTATTGCGGGACATTTCCTTCTAGAAGATGTGGACAGTAATAGATTGCGTCCACGCCGGCCCCTTCACGCCAGAGCATATCCAGTAGCCTCTCGTGTATTTCCTTGAGTCTCTCCTCTGTAAAGTAGCCTCTGGCTATGCCAGATTGATTAGTGACGATAATAACCAGAAACCCTTCCTCTTTGAAGAGCCTTATGGCCCTAGCGGAATGAGGTAGCAGCTCCAGCTCTTCGGGGGAAGAGAGGTAGGGAACACCCTTGACTACAGTTCCATCTCTATCCAAAAATACAGCCTTTGCCATTTTAGTGTGCCTTATAACCTCTACTGAAACAACTCCTTCTCAATAATATTGCACAATATGTGGCTAATTACCATATGAGATTCCTGTATCCTCGGGGTATTGTCAGATGGGGTGCGGAGGCAGATGTCTACCAGGTCTTTTAGTTTGCCGCCGGACCGGCCAGTAAGGCCGATAGTGGTGGCTCCTTTTTTTCTGGCCAGCACCAAGGCATTTAGCACAGAGGGTGAATCTCCACTAGTAGTGAGGCCAATTACTGCATCTCCTGCTTTTACAAATGCCTCTACCTGTCTTTCAAAACAGCGCTCAAAGCCGTAATCATTGGCAAGGGCTGTAAGGGCTGAGGTGTTTGTGGTAAGGGCAAGGGCAGGCAGGGCAGACCTATCCTTCTTGAACCTACCCAATAGTTCCCCGGCAAAGTGTTCAGCCTCTGCCGCACTACCACCATTACCCATCAGGTAAATGGTATTGCCCCCCTTAAGACACTGGGTCAGCATCCCGGCTATTTTACTTATAGTTTCCACATTTCCAAGCAAAGACTGCCCAACCTCTATCCCTTCACGGAGTTCCTTTTCTATCTCTAAAGCTATTTCTTTCAATGTCTAGTCCTATGATTTGAATCTTGGGCACAGGTTCGGTCACTTTTAGCTATCACTCTGAGCGCACCCCTGATTTTCTTCCAATATTTTATTAATAATCCTGGTAGTTGAGATGCCTTCTATCATGGAGGCGAGGATGACCTTCCCGCCGTAGGACTCAACAAACTCCCTCCCCACCACTCCTTTTTCCTTCCAGTCCTCCCCTTTCACCAGCACATCCGGTTTGACCACCCTTATAAGGTTGTCCGGTGTGGCCTCATCAAATAGCACCACGTAGTCCACGTCCTCAAGGGCTGCAAGTAGCCTGGCCCTATCATTCTCACCAAGGATGGGACGTCCGTCCCCCTTGTTTTCGCGGACCGAGCGATCGGTGTTTAGCCCCACCACCAGCACCTCTCCATGGCCCTTTGCAAATCTCAGGTACTCTGCATGGCCCACGTGGAGTATGTCAAAACAGCCATTGGTAAAGACTATCCGCTCCTTCCTGGTCCTGTGTCCTGCCAGAAGCCCTTCCATCTCCTTCGGCGACTTAATCTTTTCTGTTAAAGGGGGGTTGCCAATACTCAATGCAGCTATAATTTCCTCTCTTGTAACTGGGCAGGCACCAATCTTACCCACTTCCAGTCCGGCCACAACATTGGCCAGTTGTGCAGCCTCTTGCCAGTCGTAACCCTCTGCAATTACTATACTTAACATGCTAAGCACCATATCCCCAGCCCCCGTAACGTCAAAGACTTCTCTGGGGTTGGTGGGGAAGCGCTCGTGCCAGCCGTCCTTACGGTAAAGGAAAATCCCCTCCTTGTCTAAGGTTATCACTGCATACTCCAGCGCCAGTTCTTTCACCAATTTTTGCCCGGCCTCCCTCAAGCTCTGAAGACTTTGGGGCTTAATACCGGTCATCACCTCTGTTTCCTGTCGGTTGGGTGTTACCGCCGTGGCCCCTCGGTATCGCTGGGGTGAGACGTGCATACTCGGATCCACAATTACTGGTTTACTTTTTTCTCTGGCCATCTCACAGAGGGCCCTTGTAAGACGCTCCGTAAGTAACCCCTTATTCATGTCGCTTAAGGCCACCACACTGCTGCGGGACAAATTGGTCTTAATAGATTCCAGTAGCATGTCTTCTATCTGGCGGGACAGAGGGTGGTTACCCTCAAAATCTACTCTGAGGAGTTGCTGTACGCCGCGCCCCGCTGTGTGCAGGTGGCCCATTACCCTGGTCTTTACGGTGGTGGGCCTGGTGTTATCGCATACCACCCCCGAGACCTCGGCGCCAGTCTTAGAGAGTACTTCCAGGAGTTTTTGACCCTCCTGGTCGTTGCCAACCACACCCGAACAGATTACCCTTGCCCCCAAGACTGACAAAAAGCTTGTTACAGCCCCCACCCCTCCGGGCCTTATCTCCTCCTGGGTCACTTTTACAACTGGTATAGGGGCCTCTGGAGAGATACGCTCCACCGCCCCCCATACATACTTATCAAGCATCAAATCTCCTACTACCAGGACAGTAGGCGTGCGTAGATTTTTGATAATTTGTATTAAATCACTTTTCACCTTCACCCTCCTTATGAGGGGTGGTTTCCCCAGCCGCCAGGAGTTGGTGCATGGGGGCGTAGCGCCACTCCAGATTGTACTTTATGGCAAGTTCCTTAATCCTCCGGTAGTATTTTTCATATAAATCCTGAGACGTCTCCTGCCAGCCTTTATTACAGTAAAACATCCTGCAACCCAGCAGCCTGTATCCCCTGGCTGCGCATAGATTGTTCAGGAGGTAAGGACAGGTCTCTTCTGTGATGGGACTATTTGGTGGTTCAGCCTTACTCAGCAAGTAATTTACTTCCAGGCTGCTAGTATAGAGTGTGTGTCCGAAGTCTTTGAAGTGACAACACCGTCCACAAGTCCTGCACTCAGGGGCAATCCGTGAGAGGACTCCGTCTAACTCCCTGTA
Source organism: Candidatus Brocadiia bacterium JP1 (assembly GCA_051388875.1). Taxonomy (GTDB): domain Bacteria; phylum Planctomycetota; class Brocadiia; order Brocadiales; family Bathyanammoxibiaceae; genus JBMFFR01. Next base: position 166,380 of record JBMFFR010000005.1, read on the forward strand.
TATCTCCTCAAGCTCTGACTGCCAGCCCATATTTATTTTCTGACTTTAGGACACCCCTAAAATTATTCAAACAAAACTTTTTAGGGATAAGTTCAGTCCATTTCACCCTAGTTTAGAAAGTATTCCCATCCTTAGCAAGGGTAACATTATCTCGTGGTGACCTATGATAGTATGCCCTTGTCTTGTGGGGCGCTGAACGACGTTAACCGTGGGGCGGTAGTGGTGCAGCATATCCATGTTTACAGTAACAAAATCTTTAACCTTGTGTCCAAGATTTCTTGCCACGTTAAGGGCCTTGAGAAAGACCTCTGGCATGACCACCGCCGAGCCTATATTGAGCCATACGCCACCCTCCAGTTGGGCCACCACTGCACTAAGCAGGCGAAAGTCCTGCATGGTAGCCTCCCCCATCTCTCCTCCCGATACACCGGGATGCATATGCACTATGTCTGCCCCCATAACTACGTGTACGGTACAAGGAATATTTAGCCGGTAGGCAGCACCAATGAGGCTATAATTCAGGAAGTCCCCCTTTTCTTCATTAATCTTACTGCCGAGCGCCTTACCTAGCCCCATACCCTCTCTTACAGCCATGCTGGCAGAGGACTGAAAGGCACGGGCTGTCTCCTCAGCCATCCCAAAACTGCCGTCTTCAAGCCCCTCCTTTACCTCCTCCGAGGTAGCCCCAATGAGTGAGACCTCGTAATCATGTATGGCTGTAGCACCATTCATGGCCAGTGCCGTTACGATTCCCTTATCCATAAGGTCTATAATTATCGGTGAGAGCCCACACTTTACTACGTGCGCCCCCAGGGCCATCACTACCTGCCTCTTTCCCTTATGAGCCAAGATTACAGACTCTATGAGATTCAGCAAATCCTCTGCCGCAAGGACCTTAGGCAAGGTGTCCAAAAATTGAGAAAAGTCTTTTGGTGGCGGGCCGGGCCGGGCAAACTGCTCCACCCTCACCAGGTTTCTCCTCTTTTTTATAGGATAGGTCTTGACCCTGGAGAAGTCCAGGGGACTTATCCTATCTCCAGACATGGACTCGGACATGTTATAAGTTCCTTCAAACTATTACCTTCCTCAACGCCTCTGTTAGGGCTTGCTCCCCGTGGGTTACCCTGGTCTCTATCCTTAGAGAAAATAAAGGTATGGGCCAGTCCATTATCCCTAACTTTACCTTATCCTTGACAGTGGTGACAAGGGCCTCCACCCCTTGCCCCTGGGCCTCTGCTACGAGTGATTTTTCTTCTTCGGGGTTATAGTCGTGGTGGTCTGGAAAACACTTGAACCCCACAAGGTCTGCCCCCAATAGCAGGAGTGTCTTCTCAAAAGAGGCAGGGTTGCCCAGTCCACAGAAGGCAAAGACTTTCCTCCCACAAAGCCACCGGGTCTCTTTGCGGCCACCTTCCGTGTCTTCAAGATAGAGGGGATTATTTACTGTTTCTATGATGGGGATAGAAGGAGCCATTTCAGCGAGCTTTGCCTTGAGATTTTGTAGTTCCTCTCTCGTACACAAGTTCGTTCGGGATAGGACCAACAGACCCGCGCGTCTAAGGCCGCTGAGGGGTTCTCTTAACATACCTGCCGGCAGAAGCCTCCCGTTTCCAAAAGGTGATAAGCTGTCTATTACCACAATATCAAGGTCTCTAGCTAATCTAAAATGCTGAAATCCATCATCCAGGAGGAGACACTGAGAATTGAACTTCTCTATCGCCACCCTGGCGCTGGTGACCCGGTCCTTGCCCAGAAGGATTGGTACGCCTGGGAGTCTCTGGCGTAACTCTATGGCCTCATCGTTCGCTAACTCCCCACCTCTCACGGTAGCCCTGTAACCCCTGCTCAGGATAGCTACCCTTTTCCCGCCTTCTATCAATAATTTAGCCAGCATCTCTATAAAGGGGGTTTTCCCCGTGCCACCCATCGTGATATTACCCACGCTGATAACAGACAGTGGCAGCCTCACCACCGGTAAGAAGCCATGATGATAAAGTAAACCCCTCATCAACAAAAGACCGTGGTAAAGGGTTGAAACTGGTTGTAAGGCGTTTAAAAGTATGGAAACTGTAAGCCCATTTTTCTGTCCTTTGACCAGGGAGAGGTAAAACCCCTTTAGCCCCTCGGATTGCAGTGCTGCGGGGTAATGGCTCGGATTATATTTTTCAGGGCACATTGGGAAGCTCAAAGGTTGCTCAAGATTTCTCCATGAGCAGGTGGCCCCGGCCAGCACGGGCTGGGGTGCCACGTTTTTTATTTTAGTGGCACTGACCAGTAAGCATGGTCAAGGAACTGTTTCCAGGAGTGATATTTTCCTGAGCTTAGCTTCAGCGTGATTGTAGGGCAGTGTTTCGGCACAAACGGTCTTCTTATTAATTTAAGGCTCGCCTCCTCCGGAGTGCGTCCACCCTTGCGTTTATTACATTCCGTACAGGCACAGACCAAGTTGGTCCAGTTCGTTCTTCCTCCGCGGGAGCGGGGAGTGACGTGGTCCAGGCTTAGCTCACTTGTGGGAAATTTCTTGCCACAATACTGGCAGCGATTCTCATCCCTGGCAAAGAGATTCCTGCGATTGAATTTTATCCCCCACTGGGGGACCTTGTCGTAAAAAAGCAGGCGAATAATCCGGGGCACGGGTATCTCCAGAGACACCGTCTTAACCCATTCGTATTCTTCCTCGGGCAAGCCCAGTTCCACCCTCAACGAGGAGACATCCCTCCAGCTATGCAGGTTGTAAGAGGCAAACCTGTCCTCATCCACCGTCACCACCTCAGCAGTGTTTTTGTAAAGCAGGGTGATTGCACGCCTCACGCTGACCACATTCATGGCTATGTAGAATTTGTTTAGTACTAAGACACTTGCATCCAGGTTACGTGTCGCCCGCATGGCACTCAATCCTTAAGAAATTATGAATCCTTTTCTTCTTGAAAAAAGTAACTTTAACCCCACGCGTCATTCTGAGCGAAGCGAAGAATCTGGTCTTTTAATAGCTTCTTCGGTCGCTTCGCTCCCTCAGACTCCGTCCTGAGAGGAACGAAGGAATGACAAGTGAGTGGAGTTTTTCAGAGCTCTCATTATTTGTTTACTCACAGCCTGAACTTCGCCCGTGACGAACCCACCACAGGCATGAGTCACAGCTACACTGCTTTATCCTATATAAGCGAAGGGGACAGCCCGGCTACCGCCTCAGCCACCATATCCCCTACCTCCTGGGTAGAATAACCCATCTGGCCAGCCTGTAGGCTCTTTACCTTCTCTGCCACCACCTTTTTGACTCCTTCCTCTATAAGCCTCGCTGCCTGGGTCTCCCCGAGATGCTCAAGCATAAACATACAGGCACAAATCGCTGCAAGAGGGCTTACTATACCCTTACCGGTGTACTTGGGGGCTGAACCTCCAATAGGCTCAAACATAGAAACCCCTTGTGGGTTTATATTCCCGCCAGCTGCTATGCCCAGCCCTCCCTGTAATGTAGCACCAACATCAGTCAATATATCCCCAAACATATTGTCCGTTACTATGACATCAAAACGTTCTGGATTTTTTATTATCCACATACACATAGCATCTATGTGGGCGTACTCTGTATTAATATCCCTGTGTTCCTTAGCCACTTCATTGAAGACCCTCATCCATAAGTCATGGGCGTAATTTAACACGTTGGTCTTTCCGCAAAATAGAAGGGTCTTCTTTTTATTCCTCTTCCTGGCGAGGTCAAAGGAGTAACGTATGCACCTCTCCACGCCGAGGCGGGTATTTATGGATTCCTGTATTGCCACCTCCTGCGGCGTCCCTTTCTTAAAAAAGCTGCCCGCACCCACATACAACCCCTCCGTATTTTCCCTTACCACCACAAAATCCAGGTCCTCAGGGCGTTTATCCTTTAAGGGGCAACTCACCCCTTCGTATAGCCTTACAGGACGGAAATTTATGTACTGGTCTAGCTCAAAGCGTAGCCTGAGGAGCAGTCCTCTCTCCAGGATTCCAGGGGTTACGTCCGGGTGCCCTACGGCGCCCAGGTATATAGCGTCGCACTGCCGCAGCTCTTCCAGTACAGAATCCGGCAAGGTTTCCCCGGTTCTCAGGTAGCGCTCGCCTCCCAGGTCATACTGGACTAACTCACACTTGAGCCCGTTTCTATTGGAAACCGCCTGAAGGACCTTCAACCCCTCTCTGACCACCTCAGGGCCTATGCCATCTCCCGGAATTACTGCAATCTTGTATGTCTGCATAACAGTTTCTTTAAAACATTTATTTTACAAAGATTAGATTATTTTGCAAGGGTAAAGGGCTGAGGTTAGGACGAAAGTTAGGATATGCTGATGCCTGTTGGGTTAAAAGCACTTAGGACAGAATTAAGCCTCTTAAAAAAATCCCCCTTTATCCCCCTTTTCCAAAGGGGGAATGGCCTCTAAGTTTTTAGAAAGGCTAGACCCCCTTTAGCAAAGGGGGGAAGGGGGGATTTGGAATCTGCTTTATCAATGAGACCGTGTCGTTGACCCCAACTGCTGATATAATAAACTCTGACATAACAAGTTACACGTTGTCCGAATTTTCGTCCGAGGTCTCTGAAAAAGTCCCTCTAGGTGTCATTGCGAGCGAAGCGAAGCAAACTCATGTTTTGCTTTTGCAACTCCTTAAGAGATTGCTTCGGGGCTTCGCCCCTCGCAATGACCTCTTTGTGCTGGATTTTTCAGAGACTTCATGTGAGACACCCGCCCTGGAATGAAGGATAGAGTTAAAGTAACTCTTGCAAAACTATTTAAAGGAGAGTAGATTACTCACACGAGCAAAGAACTCTTTGCAATGATTAAAGTAAACCCTTGCAGAGCGCTCTAAAGGAGAGTAGCATGAAAACTATTTCCAACAAGGTCTCATCCCTGTTAGTCCTTTCCGTATTGCTTGTTTTGATTAGTGCCCCACCCTCTTATGCCCAGTGGGCCGCCACCTACGGGGGTTCTGGTTATGACTGGGCCAATTCCATCCAGCAGACCAGCGATGGGGGCTACATCGTGGCAGGGTCTACCAGCTCCTTCGGTGCCGGGAGTAATGATGTCTGGGTATTGAAGCTTGATGCTAATGGCAACGTGGAGTGGCAGAAGACCTACGGGAGTTCTCGTAATGAGGGTGCCTTTTCCATCCAGCAGACCAGCGATGGGGGCTACATAGTGGCTGGTGGTACAAGTTCCTTCGGTGCTGGGGATTATGATTTCTGGGTATTGAAGCTGGATGCCAGTGGCAACGTAGAGTGGCAGAAGACCTACGGGGGTTCTGACGGTGAGTATGCCCAGTCCATCCAGCAGACCACCGATGGGGGGTATATAGTGGCAGGGTATACAAACTCCTTCAGTGCTGGGAATTATGACTTCTGGGTATTGAAGCTTGACTCTGGTGGCAACGTAGAGTGGCAGAAGACCTACGGGGGTGGAATAGCCCGTTCCATCCAGCAGACCAGCGATGGGGGCTACATAGTGGCGGGGCATACTTCGTCCTTCGGTGCTGGGACTGATGATTTCTGGGTATTGAAGCTTGATGCTAATGGCAACGTGGAGTGGCAGAAGACCTACGGGAGTTCTCGTAATGAGGGTGCCTTTTCCATCCAGCAGACCAGCGATGGGGGCTACATAGTGGCAGGGTATACCGCCTTCTTCAATATATATTCTGCTAACTTCTGGGTATTGAAGCTTGATTCTGGTGGTAACGTCCAGTGGCAGAAGAGCTACGGTGGTTCTGAGGGCAGTGGGCTAGCTAGTTCCATCCAGCAGACTAGTGATAGCGGGTACATAGTGACAGGGGGGGTTCCGATTATTCTGGTTTATGGGTATTAAAGCTAAGGCCAGATGGGTACATAAACCCCTCCTGTGATGCCTTTACAAGGGATACCAACTTTCTCGGGCCAAACACTAATGCCACCGTTCAGGACACCAGTGCCAGTTTAAGTGATACCAATGTCGTCCCGCAAGATACCCTTGCAACGGTTCAGGATACGGGTGCTTTACCATACTTCCTCTGCCGTATGGAGGACTGCAACAATGGAATAGACGATGACCTGGATGGGCAGGTGGACTGTGCAGACCATGACTGTTGTGGTACACCCAATTGCATGACAAATTACTCCGAAGGGAAATCCTCTATAAAATTCAAGTACAATACGACTGAGCCCAAAGATAAAGCCTCTCTGAGGATGTGCATAAACACGGCCTTCTGTAACGCACTGAAGGGGAATCCAGTGGAGATAGTTGTGCAGATTGACGGCTGTGACGTAATCGTCATCCCCGGGGGCAGTCTGAAGGCTAACAAGAGTGGGACTAAATTCTCAGCCAAGTCACCTAAAGGGGAAACACCCGGGTATTCACTCAAGGTGGATTGCGAGAAGGGAGCGCTCCGACTGAGCTTGAAGTATGCAGACCTTAAGGACTGCGTCTCTAACCCCGTTAAGACGTGCGTATATATCAAGGATGGCCCGTGCCTCTGCGCTGAAGGGGTGTTTGAAGAAAAGCTGGATAAAGAGGGAAATCCCAAAAGCCTGTCTTTGAGTGTTACAGGGCTCTGCCCGAATCCTTAGGCAGGCAAGAGAGTAGGACTCTTTTAGAGGTCTCACAATTTTTACTATATTAAGAAAGGTGCGGAGGCTGTCATTGCGGACATTTCTTTTGGTTACCTTAACTATGTGGGTGTGTCTCCCTGGTAATGCCTTCGGGTGTCCTATCCCCCCGCCCCCTGACGTAGCGCCACCCCAGTGGTATTATAATCTTAAGAAGGAGCGGCCTGAGCTATACCGTCTACCGGAAGCGGCGGTAAGAAGACTCCAAAAGATAATCAAGAATCGTGAACTCTTGCGGAGGGGGCAAATAAGCCCCATGCAGGCGGAGGCCATGGGGGGCACCCAGCTAACAGGGACGTGGAAAATCCCGGTAGTGATGGGTATGTTCACCAACATCCTTTTTGAACCCTTCACCAGGAGCGCGCTCCAGCAAAAGCTCTTTGACGGCCCGTGGCCCACCGGCACCCTAAAAGAATACTACACGGAAAACTCCTACGGGAATTTTAGTTTCACCGGTACGGTTTACAACTGGGTCAGGGTCAGCAATCTTGACACCTACTACGAAGGAGGCGTGTCCTGTAACGGCCTTTGCGGTACCGCCAAAACGGGGCAGTTTATAAAGGAGATTTTGGAACAGTTAGACCCTACCGTGGATTTCAGCCAGTTTGATAACGATGGGGATGGGAAGGTGGAAGCGCTGGCCGTCATACACCCGGAGCTGGATGGGGCCTGCGGTTCTAACCAGAACATCTGGGCCCACAGTTGGTACCTGGGCGGGTGGCTTGGCACACCCTATATCACCAACGATGGGGTTACTATAGATGACTATGCTATTCAAGGACTGCATTGCGATGGGACTCTTCCGAGTATAGGTGTACTGGCCCACGAGCTGGCCCACTCTCTTGGTATACCAGACCTCTACGATACAGATGACTCTTCAAATGGCCTTGGAAATTGGGAACTTATGGCGTCCGGTGGCTGGAATGGGAATGGTGCTAGACCCTCCCATATGTGTGGCTGGACCAAAACCCAGCTGGGCTGGATTATACCTGAGTTAATCACCTCCAACCATTTCAATAAGACGATACCACCCTTTGAAAACCCGCCAGGGGGTCTCCTGAAGATTCCTAAACCTTCTACCAACGAGTATTTCCTGCTTGAAAACAGGCAACTCCTGGGCTTTGATAACGCACTGCCCTCTTCTGGGCTTCTCATCTACCACGTGGATGATAACGTTGGGAGTTTTTGGGCAAACAACGTCAACGATCTTGAATACTGTGGATTATGCAAAACATTGGGCCACTACCGTATAGCCCTGGAGCAGGCCGATGGACTTTGTAATCTAGAGTGCAAGGCCAACAGGGGGGATGCGGGGGACCCCTTCCCTGGAAGGTCGGGTAATACCGTCTTTGACCATACCTCTAACCCCAATAGCCGGGCTTATAACGGCAACATAACCTGCGTGGCGGTAAGAAATATTACTCCTTCTGGTCAAGATATGAAAGCCAACGTCCTGATAGCTGACCCTGCAACACCAGCTTGCACAAGTCCCGTAGAAATCTGCATAGATGGTGTGGATAATGATAGTGATGGGCTGGTGGATTGTGACGACCCTGACTGCCAGCTGGATAATGATTGGGATGGTTTCATTGCCCCACCCTGCGGTAACGATTGCAACGACAGTGAGAGTACCATATACCCTGGGGCCCCAGAGGTATGCAACGATGGAATAGATAATGACTGTGATGGGCTGGTGGACTGTGAAGGACAGAAATGTTTTGGCTCAGGTTTTTGTCCTGAAGTATGCACTGGCGGTCTAGATGAAGATGGTGATGGGCTGGTGGATTGTGACGACCCTGACTGTGACGGAAAATGCTCGGAGGCTACACGATGCAATGACGGAAGGGATAACGATGGTGATGGGCTGGTGGATTGTGACGACCCTGACTGTGACGGAAAATGCTCGGAGGCTACACGATGCAATGACGGAAGGGATAACGATGGTGACGGACTGGTGGACTGTGACGACACAGACTGCGAGGAAAGCCCGTATTGCTGTCAGGAGACCAATTTTGGCAAGAAATCCAAAATAGACCTCAAGAGTAATAAGGCCAAGATAAAACTGTGTTCTAATGACGTTTTTTGCGGTGCACTGGGGGTAATAATAGGGACTGGTGGGGAGATAGTGGTTAAGCTGGGCGATTGTGAAATCACCATACCGAGCAGCACCCTGGAATCTAAAAAAGGGAAGTTCAAGGCCAGTACAGCCGAGGTCAGCCTTTCTGTGGACTGTAACAAAAACCAGCTTTCGCTGGAAATACCGAAAGGCAGCAGGAATCTTAGCCCATGTGTCACTGGCAACACCGTTGCGATACGAATAAGGGTTCTTAACGGTGACGGTGGGTTCTTAGCGTGCCTGCATGCCGAGGGTGAATTTGAGAGAAAGGGCGATACCTTAAAGCATAAGGGTTTAAAATCCTGCCCGTAGGGGATATATTTGCTTGGGCAGTGAATGTCTTTTAGAAAGTAAACTTCATAAGAAGATGAACCCCAAACAGAAATTTAGATTGCAAACTCCAAATAAGACTACTGAAATTACAAATAATTTTAACCATCCTTAAAACTTAATAAAAATGTTTGTTCGATAAAATAGTACCAAATATTCCCTATTTTGCAATAAACAACATCTTTTCTCTACATATTTAAAAGAACCCACGCTCTAAAACATCATTCTCTATAAGTTCTTCACTTTTTACTAATTTGCGAATGTGTTCAACAAATCGCTGAAATCTTTCATGTAATAAAGGATATTGTTTCAAATATGCAATGTACTTTTGTCTACACCCTTTACGTTTTTGGCTTTCGTTAAAATCTTTTCTTATGTTTGAACTTAGTCTTTTTCCTTTTCGCAAAAGTATTACTTCATCAATATCAGTTGGAGTAGTACTTATTGGAGCCATATCTAGCCATTCACAGATGAGAAAGTACTTTGCTCCAGGAACGGCTGATTTTACATCGTGAGCTGTCGCGCATGCCTCCTGGAACATGGTCTTATCTAGATTTGTCTTACATTCAGCAGTAATATAGGCTATATGCGTTTCTGCTTCTGTTGATTCCTCAAAACTGAAAGAATGGGATGCTTTCAAATATAATCGCTTACCAATCGCAAAGTCATGAGTCTTAGTTCTAATACTCATTCCACCCCCAACCTGTGGAGAACTCAAACTTGATGCAAAATAAAGAGAAGAGAACGCATTAATCGGTCCTACCTCTACATCTATCCCCTTAATCTCTGGAATTATAACAGGCTGAATAAGACGTGGTAAGAATTCTTCAATGATGCTGCTCTCTAGTTTTAGTTGACCTTTTTGCCGATACAAGAAATCATCTTCGCTATCAAATATCAACTCCACCTCAATATAAAACTTATACTCATTAAGTAGCTCAACCATCTTCTTAATCATTTCTTCAGGAATACCTGTTACAGTATCCAAATCTGCTACCCACTTCTTGTATCTTTCTATAGCTTTCTGCACTCTGGGTTTATCCTGTTGGGGTAATTTTTCATTTTCAAGTACGGCTTTTAATTTGTCCAGGTTGGGAGTTGGGTACGTGCTCATGTTCTTAATTTAACAATTTTTGGCCTTTCAACCCAGAGCCAAATTAGTGTTCCGGTAAAGTGGTGACGGCTGCATGTCTGGAATACGGTTCAGGGCGAGTTTAATTTCATCTCTAGATTCACCCATTGCTGTCTCGATTGCATCCTCCAACACTCCTTGAGCGATATTCCGTGCATCAAACACTGGATCTTTATTTTCTTTCGTGGTGGGAGTAAAGTGTAATATATCCTCGTAAACCATGATACCGAACTTATTTTTAAAAACCCTTTCCTGTCTGGTAACAATGTCAAATCCTGCACAACACAATCCTAAAAGAGTAACAATTTGACCGTTGAAAAATGGGATTTTTCTTATCCTAGATTCTCTACCAACTATAAATATGACCCGTGAGGATTCCTTGCATACCCGTTTTATTTCACACATCGTTTGGGCTATATCCAAACAATACTGAATTACAGTAAGAAAACGATTTCCTCTGTTTTTCCTGTTAGACCCTATTTCAGATTTGGCTACTTTGAGTACATCCCATCCTAACGCCTCCACAGACGCTCGATACTGCTGATGATAGTTATGAACGTTAATATATGGTGGTGAAGTAATTACTAGATCGAAAATATTACTCGTTATAGGTATACAGCGCGAGTCGCAATTCATAATGTCTATTGGCTTGTTTGAATAGGGAAGTCCCATTACTAATCTTTTTAAATTATTCCATGCGGCAAACACCTTAGAAGCCGTTAAATCTAGCTTAAAAAAATCAAGCCTTACAATTAATGTTTCCATCAGGCTCTTATATATAGAATGCTGCAAGCTCGCGTGTAAGTTTACTAGTGAAGATTTTATCTCTTGGGCCTCGTTGTTATAATTGAGACCCTCTATAAGGGGCAGCTTATAACGTATAGTATTTCTTAATATGGAACCGACACTTTCAATATACGATTTTCTTATCGAATCCTCTATATTTATGAAACAGTATGTTTTGGCCATTATATACGCAGCGGGATTTATTTCTGCACCAAGGGCTTGAAGATGCTTCCTCCCCGCTTCATATAAAATAGTTCCACTACCTGCAAATGGATCTAATACTATTGTGCCTTGTGATGCGTATTTCTCAAGTAATACCTCAACAAGTTGTGGTGAAAATTGACCGTCCCAGGGAAATGGATTACTTCGTTCTTTTTTTTCTATATTCAGTAACGATTGAGGCACACCCGATTTATCAAGTGGTATATCGGTAATGCCCAAAAATTTATTTATTCCACTTTTCTTCATGTTTTTCTCAGAATTGCAATAACCGTTACTAGTGTTATTTTGTTAAAATGTTTACCACTTAGTACCTCTTTTCCTCTTTAATATCCTTAATTGTATTACTTTTCTATGCCTAGTCAATCCTTTTGACTTTCACCTTTTCGTTAGATAGAAGTAGTTTCACCCCCTTACGAACCTCTTGCCGGGTAGCTGTTTTGCCAGCTTTTTTAACTCAAGCAGGGTGAGGTGGCTGGAGACTACGTGGGCGGGGAGGTGGCTGGACTCAATAATCTCATCTATGGTCTTGGGCTTGCTGCTCAGAAGGGAGAGTATGGTCTCTTCGTTGGGGGAGAGGTTGAGCTTAACGCTGGGTGTCTCTGGCGTGGGTTGAGCGGTGGCCAAGGGGGGAGATTTGGTCTGGTGAACGTCTTTGGTGGGTGGGAAAGCATTCTCTCTTCCAACTTTGGGCGTTCTGTCACCGTAACCGAGAGCCGTAACCTCTTGGCTGCGTGAAAGAGGGTCAGGATTTGTGGCAGTGACGGGGGGTCTTTCCGAAGCAGATTCTGTTATGCCTGTTTGTTGGACTAAGGGGCCCAGTTCTTCAAGTATATCGGAGACGTCTTCCACTAGTTTTGCGCCCTCTTTGATGAGTTTGTGGGTGCCGTGGCTATGGGGGCTATCTATCTGGCCTGGCAGTGCGAATACCTCCTTGCCCTGTTCTATAGCCCAGTGGGCAGTTATTAGCGAACCGCTCTTTTGCCCTGCCTCTATTACGACCACACCCAGGGAGAGGCCGCTTATGAGCCTGTTGCGAGGGGGAAAATTGACCTTTTCGGGTGGGGTGAGCATGGGGAATTCCGAGACTACGGCCCCACTGGTACTGATTCTTTCGGCCAGTTCTGTATTCTCTCTGGGATAAATTGCCGCCAGCCCGCGGCCTATTACGGCAATCGTCCTTGCCCCTACTTTGAGTGCGCCTAGATGGGCAGAGGTATCCACACCCCTGGCAAGTCCACTTACTATGGTGAAGCCCACCCTCCCCAGCACCATGGCGAAGCGCTCTGCCTGCGATTGTCCGTAGTGAGTACAAAACCTTGAGCCTACAATGGCTATGGCAAGGGCATCCTGGGGTTTTAGTTCCCCTTTAACATAAAGTATGGGTGGAGGGTCATAAATGAACCGTAAGTTGTGGGGGTAGTCTTTATCATCCCAGGATACCAGCCTTACACCGTTTTCCTTGGCCAGATGCAGTTCCTTTTCCACATCTGGCTCGGAGTACAGCAGGGATTTGACTTGTCGGGCGCTTAGCCCGGCTTCAAGGAGTTCTTTTTCTTTGGCCTTAAGGACTTCCTGGGCCGTGGCGAACTTCTCCAGCAACCTTCTACAAGTTGTAGGGCCGATACCCCTGGTGAGGGTTAATCTCAGGAGTGCATAGGACTCCCTGTCCATCTTCCCAAACCTCCTTTATTAAACTCAGGATAAAAGTTTGGACTTTCTTATCTTAAGTTAGCTCCTTTATTACTTCAAGTGGGACTGTCCTCAGGACCACCTTGCCTATCCTCACGGGGAGGACGAAGCGGAGGCTCCCTGCGATGGCCTTCTTATCGCGATGGAGTATTTCAAGGGCGCTTTCCGCCTCCTGAGCTTTATAATCCAATGGGGCCCCCACCCTTTCCAGCAGCCTTTTTTGCCGTTCCAGTACGTCTGCTTTGACCAGGCCCATCTTCATGGCTATCCTTGTTGCAAAGAGCATCCCTATGCTAACAGCCTGGCCGTGACGGTAGAGTCCGTATCCGCCCAGGGCCTCAAGTGCGTGCCCGAGTGTGTGCCCATAGTTGAGTATGGAGCGCAGTCCCGTTAGCTCCTTCTCATCCTTGCTTACTACCCATGCCTTTATCTTGCAGCAGGAGGAAATCACGTTCTCTAGGGGTTGGCTTTCTAGTCCCAACACACCCTCCAGATGGTCCTCAAGGAAGTGAAAGAGGGAGGGGTCTTTTATGACCCCATATTTCACTACCTCTACCATCCCCTCTGCTATCTCTTCCTGAGGTAAAGTCTTAAGGGTTTCAAGGTCAATGAAGACGGCCATTGGCTGATAGAAACAACCGACCAGGTTCTTACCCTCGGGGAGATTAACGGCCGTCTTGCCCCCGATGCTGGAGTCCACCTGCGCCACAAGGGTGGTGGGTACCTGTATATAGGGTATGCCACGCATGAAAGTGGCAGCCACGTAACCGGCGATGTCTCCCACCACGCCACCGCCGAAGGCGATGACCAGGCTTTTACGGTCTGCCCGGTTTTCCAGCATACTATGGTAGAGGGATTCCACCGTGGAAAGATTTTTCTGCCCCTCGCCCGGTTCAAGGGCAATCATTAGCGGTTGGTATGAAGAAAGGCTTTCTGTTATTTTCGTGCCATGGAATCTTTCTACGTTTTTATCGGTAATGATGATTATCTTTGTGAATTTACCGTACTGTTGGAGTAGCCTACCCAGTTCCTTTAGTAAGCCGCTGGCAATTATTATGCTATAGCTTCTTTCCCCTAATTTGACTTTTATGACCTTTTTGTTGTTCACTCTTTTGTGAGGTCTAGTATGCTTAAGGTCTGCCAAAGTTAGATTGCTTAGTAGAAATTGTTTGCCTGAGACGCATCTCAACCAGAGGTGGATCTGCCTATGGGCACGACACTATAAGCGGACAGGTCTGCTGCCATTAGTTCAGTAAATCCCATTGACACAATCAATGGACTACTGAGAGAATAGATTTAATCTTTTTTCCCCAAAGGATAGGTTTTTTTAAAATCCATGTCAAGGGACTTTGTATTTAGTAATTACGAGGAGGCGATAGACTTTCTATTCCAGGGGCCTGACCTGGAAAGACTTGCCTCTAACAGCAAATACGAACCGCCCCGCTTTAATCTGGAGCGGGTGGAAAGGTTCCTGGCTTACGTAGGTAACCCCCATAGAAAGTTAAAGGCTGTCCATGTGGCTGGCACAAAAGGCAAGGGCTCCACGGCTTTTATGATTGCACGGTTCCTGGAAGAGGCTGGATACGTAGTGGGACTTTTTACCTCCCCCCACTTGGTTCATCTGGAAGAGAGGATAACGGTAAACGGAGTTATGATTCCCAGGGAGGAGGTGAGGCGGCTCCTTTCAGGGGTGAGGGATTATGTAGATGGGGAGAGGAAGAGGGATATTGATGACTCGCCCACTTTCTTTGAGGTGTTCACGGTTATGGCTTTCATGTATTTTTCAGAATTTAAGATGTCTGGGGTGGACTGGGTGGTGCTGGAGGTGGGGATGGGCGGCAGGTTAGACGCTACTAACGTAGTCACACCGAGGGTTAGCGTGATTACAGAGATTGGTATGGACCACATGGAGTTTCTCGGCAATACGCTGGGTCAAATAGCACGGGAGAAGGCCGGGATAATCAAAGAGGGGGTGCCAGTGGTCTCTTGCCCAGTGGTAAAGGAGGCCGTGGATGTGATTGAGAGCAGGTGTAAGGAGAAGAAGGCCAGGCACTACCTGGTAGGGCGGGATATAGAGATAGAATCCGTAAATAGTATCCCCTTGGAGGGTGTGGAATGTGACATCAAGACCTGGGCGCGGGGGTATAATGGACTACGGATACCCCTCCTGGGGGAACACCAGGCTAGGAACTGTGCCTGTGCACTAGGGGTAATGGAGCTGTTGTCCAGCGAGCAGGGGGTTGGCTGGACGGAGGAGATGGCGTGCAGGGGGCTGAGTCGCCTGCGCTGCCCGGCGAGGATAGAGATAATCTCCAGGATACCACTAATAGTACTAGATGCGGCTCATAATATCCCCTCCATACAAGTTCTTGTAGGTACACTTAAAAATGACATTCCATTCAGGAGGTTAGTCCTTGTGCTTGGCCTGTCCCGGGATAAAGACGTAGATGGCATACTGAAGGAGATTGTACCGCTGGCTGATGAGTTAATCCTGACGACTTCTGGTTATCCCAGGGCGGCTGAACCCCAATTTTTGAGGGAGAGGGTTAAGGAGCTTTTCGGTAGGGAGGGTCACATCGTCCCTGAGGCAAGTGACGCCCTGGAGGAGGCTAAGAGGCTAGCCAGCCCCGAGGATTGTATTTGTATAACTGGTTCTTTTTACCTGGCGGGAAAGCTGGGAAAGGTCAGTTCTAATTTTCCCCTTCTTTGACAATATCGGCATCAAAGATATAGACCTCGGTGTCGGGTCTCTGCCAGGCGTCTGGGGAGAGTCCTGCCTTACCCATACAGCAGTAGGAGAGGAACTCTTCCTTGCTCCAGTGGGTTTCCTGTGCCACCTGGGGCAGAAAGCACCCGGAACACTCTCCACGCCTTACGTAGACGCCGTGTTTACCCAATTCAAAGTCAAGTGGGTTGGCTATCCTCTTGAGAGCGGACACAACGGTTACCTCAATATCCAGGTCTGTCAATTCTTGGGGCCTTACGCGGTCAGCCTGAAAGCGGGGGTCTTCAAGAGCAGCCGACACAGCCATTTCTATGACCAACTCATATAGGGGTTTATCTGACACGAAACGGCCTATGCAGCCTCTCAACTGTCCATGCCTTTTCAGGGTAACGAAAGCCCCATGGTGGTGTAAGAGTTCGGGGTCTTTTATTTCAAAGGTAGGTACGGGTCTGCCCCACAAAATTGCCTCTAGACTACTCCTGACTATCTCCAGTAGTTTGCGGTGTATGCTAGTTTCATTACCTTCCAAATCCTGCATGTTTTCTGTGTGAAGAAGGCTCTCTAAAAACTTCAGTGGTGAACACATAAAACTCCATATCCTTGCTCCACCAGGCATACCATGGGAGCCCTGCCTTTCGGCATAGCTGGCAGAGGGTCTCATCTCTGGTCCATCCCTGCTCTGTTGCCACCTGGGGTAAGAACACGGCGTTGTTGTCCACTAACTTTATAAGTACTCCTTCCTTGCCCACCTGAAACTCTTCTGGCCCATTTATCTTTCTTAAGGGACTAAGAACGGAGATCTCAACTTCAATCTCTGTTAATTCTTCTGCCCTGAGTGGTGGAAAGCGAGCGTCCTTGAAGGCTGAGTTCATGGCATTTTCCATTACCGCCTGCCATAAGGGGCATCTGGGTATAATATGACCTATACAACCGCGGAGACCCCCATTCTTATGCAGGGTTACGAAGACACCCCGGTGCTCCTTTAACTTAGGGGTTAAGGCTGTTGTCTGAACCTCAGGAAGTCTGCGGTTTCTGGTATAGCTCTCCAGTGTTGTCCGGGCCAGTGAAAGGAGCGTATGCCCTTCTTCCGTAGTAAGCTCATCTGGAGAGGTGTGGCTTTCTCCTACAAGAAGTATAGCGGGACCGCTACGGGGGAAATCGTCCTTTCTACCATAGACATAAGAGGAATTATTGTATTGTCTGTCCAGGGTCTTCCCTGTCTTTTTCCCCGGCGTAGTAAACGCAATGGAGACGTAGCTAACGGAGCGGGTAAAGTCACCCTCCATCCGCCCGGAGGTGTCGTATTTTAGTAGACTTCCCTGGGCTTCAGCGGGTAAGAGTTTCAATAGCAGAGCAATAGGATAAAGCCCGCATATGGTGATATTCGTCTCTTCCTTGTATTGTAGGTAGCCATCAAAGTCTTTTGCAAGAATCTTTTCTATTGCGCCAAAATCCAGTTTCTTTAGATTTTCCTCAATATTGCTCCTGAAAGGGGTGTAGCCAAACCTATCCCCGTAGTGGGTGAAATCTGAACTGGCAACTACCAGCGTATTTTCATCAATAAAGGGCTTAAGGGCTTCTGCTATTTTATGCAGGTCCTCTTTCATCAGTACAGGGCCCAAAAGTATGGGCACCAGCTTAAAGTCTCCCACTACCGTTTGTAAAAAGGGGAGTTGGGTTTCTATTGAGTGTTCATTTTTGTATGCCCCCTGGTAATGGCCGAAGAGGGCATTGTGTCCCTCAAAGTAAGGCGGATGCTCAACAAGCTTGGTGCAAACCTCCTGGTCAATCTCTATCTGCCCAAGTGGGGTTTTGTAGTAGTTGGCATTGAGGATGGAGACCCCGCGGTATTTTTTACCGTAGTGGCTAGGTGCCAGGACGATAATCCGCTTGTACCCTTTCTCCCGGATAGCATTGTAGCCATAGGCTGCCACCTCGCCGGAGTAATCATAACCTGCATGGGGGGATATGAGGGCCATTGGCCTTCCTTCAAGCTCCTTTTGTGGCACACTGGAGAGGAGTTTATTGACCGTATCCTTGAGTTTTTCGGGCTCTTTTGGGTAAAAGAATCCGGCTACGGCAGGCTCCCAGACTTCAACTGGGGCAGTTGGGGTTTGTGCTGGGAGTTCCAGTGGTAGTATGATTAGGAGCACGAATAGGAGTTTTTTGAACATGATTCTTACTTTGTAATGAATCTTAGCGCAATGTATCCCAGTATAACTAACACCACCACTCCTATTGTGAGGAGGCCGAAGTACTTTTCAATAAATACCCTCACCCTCTCCCCGAAGAAGAAAATTAAGACAGCCTCAATAAAGAATCGGCTGCTTCGGCTCAAGGCAGAGGCCATAACAAAAGTGATGGGATTTATTTTACAGACCCCTGCCGCAATAGTAAAGAGTTTATAAGGAATAGGGGTGAAACCAGCCACGGCGACGGCCAGGAAGGCATTCTTATTATACTGGGCGCTGACGTAATTAAACTCATCCCAGAGACCGTAAAAATTAATGATGGGCTTACCCACAACCTCAAAGAGTTCGTAACCTATCAGATAGCCGAGGCACCCTCCCAGTACGGAGCCAATGCTGCATATACCGGCGTACCAGAAGGCCCACTTGGGAAGGGCTATGCTAAGGGCTATAAGGAGCACATCGGGAGGGATTGGAAAGAAGGATGCCTCTGCCACAGCAATCAAGAATAGGGAAAGGGTAGCATAAGGGGTATAGGCCCAGCTAATGGTCCATTCCATTAGCTTTTGAGAGAGCTTGGGCCTATATTCCCAGGGAGGGCGGCCTTTTGTCTTATACTCTGGTAATTTTGACCCCATTTTTAGCCAGCAAAGCGGTGCATACGCCATCTCCAGGGATAAGGGAGCCGTTTCTCCATATCTCTCCCAGACCACAAGAGGGACTCTTAGCCTTTAAGTATGCCTCCTTTATATTGAGCAGTCGGACCAATTTTAGTGTTTCCGTGGCCCCTTTCAAAAATTGTATCGTTACGTCCCTACCTGTTTCATCCAGTACCCTGGCCCTCTGGGCCAGCACGTCGTGTCCATCTCCTCCCTCAATCTCGGCCCTTGGTCTGGGCGTAGGAAGCCCCCCGAGTTGCTCAGGACAGACAGGCACAAGGGGCTCCCCCCTCAATGCCTCAAGCACTCGCTCGTCTTTGGCAGAAGTACCATCATACCTACAATCAAGCCCCACTAAGCAACCACTGATGAGTATCATTTTCTTAATGAAGTAGTCTAAATTTTGTCTCCACGAAAGTCAAGGAGAAGACCCAGTCTCAGGGTGAAAGCTCATTAAACTACTATATTCCTTTTTCTTTTACCCTTAAAACTGGGATTAAGGGAGGCTTCGTAATGGTTTTGAGATGTCTGAAAGAAACGCAAACCACTATGTGATGCCATTCTGAGCGTAGCGTTTGTACTAGTGTTCGGTTTCAGGTTTCTTTACTGCTACTATATTCTTTTGAATATCTTCCTGGACTGCTTTATAAACATCGTTCTGTAATGCAACAGAAAGTTCCTTCACCGCCTCGCTCATGGCAACGACAACTGCTTTGGGTTCTTTTTTCTGGCAAATGGCGGAATGGCGATAATTCTTCTGAAAAATTACTTTCCTTACGGATTCTTTTGGCGGGGTTTTAATAAATGTTATCTCTAGATCTATGACAGAGCTCCAACTCTCCCCTAGGTCGCTTTCAAGGATTTCATGGATGTGGCCTTGAATCTCATAATCCCATATTATACTCCCGGGTATAAGGATAATGGCACGGTAAGCAGCGGAGTTCTGAAAGTCTTTTAAGAGCGCATTTTTTAGCATGTCACTCGGATTTGTAATCCAGCGGTGATGATAATATGCCTGTCTTTCGTAGGTCTCTTCTTTATAAATCACCCTGTCGTGGTCGTAGGTAGATGCGATAGTAAAATCACGTATACCCAACACTACATCAAGGGCTTCAGAGGTAGGGGGATTCGGAAGTTCGTATTCAATCTGGTAGTAATCTACCTTTACTGCGGGCTGCTTTAAATTAAAGCAACCGCATGCAAGTGAAAGTAAAATAACACCCAAAACAAAACGAAAATGCATAACTATTCTCTCCTAATTAGCCTTGGTTCAGGGGGTTCACTGAAGAGCAGAGTGGAGGGGCTTTGTTTAAGTGTTTGGTTTAGTTCTTTAATAGCTGCTGCGGTTGCCCTCGTAACTTCGTTTATTTCGGTAATATCTTGTAGTTCAAAGGTTAGTGCATTTAAATTACGTGACAAAAGCATTACCTCCTCCACAAGGGCATCCATTTTTTTGGGTAGTCCCTTGGCATCAAGCTCCCTCATCAGCTCGTTGAGGGACTTCATGGTAGATTCCAGATGCCCAATGGTATCAGTAATCTTAGGGTTATTGAATTGGGCTAAAGATGCATTCAGATTCTCAATGGTACCGGTAGCCTTAAGTTCTGCCACTAGTGCGTCTAAATTATCAAGTATCCCGGTAAGTTTATCAGAAATTAACTTGACATCCACCTGATTGAGGTTGTCAAAGGTTCTGGTAAGTTCCTTACCGAATTCCTTCAGTTCGGAAGGTTCGGAGCGAATAACGGGATACTGAGGCTTAAAGGATAACTCCAGTGGTTCCACTTGCACCCCCTCTGGTATAGGCTCAATTTCAATATATTTTAGGCCTGTTATACCTGCCATCTTCAAACTTGCAACAACATTCAACTTCTTTTCTCTTCCCGCCCTCGCCCTTTTTGCGTCTATCTCCATTACAACCTCAACATACTTGTAGTCGGGAGAAATATTGATTGCGGCAACACGCCCTACTTTAACGCCCCAGTATTTAACCGGGGCGTCAGGCTCTAGGCCGGATACAGATTCATCAAAATAGGTTACACCGATGATTGTCTCTTCTCTGCCCATCCACGCAGTGAGCCCTATAATAGCCCCAACAGCCAGACACATACCCACTAAGACAAAAATCCCGACCCTAATCTTGACAGCCTTACTGGCCATAACCAAACCTCCCGATACTACCGGATACCAAAAACTTAAAGAAAATGCTTTATTCTGAGCTAGATTTTTATTGCCTCTCCAGCCTGACGGTTAAAGAAATTTCGGACAAATTGGTTGTCACTTTCATCCCTCAAGTAAATAGGACTGCCTTCGGCTATAATGCCTTTGGTCTCTTTATCCAGCATTATCACCCTGTGTGCAATAGAGTAAATGCTAGATAGCTCGTGGGTCACTACAACCATGGTAGTTCCAAGGCTAGCATTTAATTGAATGATTAGATTGTCAAGGGCAGCCGAGGTAATAGGGTCAAGACCTGCCGAAGGTTCATCTAAAAAGAGGATTTCTGGGTCAAGTGCCATGGCACGTGCAATGCCCGCCCTCTTTTTCATTCCACCGCTGAGTTCAGCCGGCAGGTAGCCTTCGTATCCACCCAGTCCCACCATATTCAACTTCATCCTGACAAGAAAATCTATTGTCTCCTTAGGAAGCCTTGTATACTCATACAGTGGGAGTGCAACATTTTCTGCAAGGGTCATTGAACCCAGTAGTGCGCCCGACTGGAAAAGCACCCCTAACTTCCTTAAAATTAGCAGCCGCTCTTTACCTTCGGCAGATACTATATCCATGCCGTCAAAGAGAATCCGCCCTTGATAAGGCTTATATAGACCAATCATATGCTTCATTAGCGTACTCTTACCACACCCGCTTCCGCCCAAGATTATGAATATCTCACCCCGATAAACATCAAAGTTAATATCCTTGAGGGTTAAACTACCCTTATATCCAGCGGTAAAGTCTCTTACCTGTATAATAGAAGTTTTTTCCATTTACAACTACCACTTAACATAGTGAAACATAACGGTAAATAAGGCGTCGTACATGATTATAAGAAAAATTGCTGAAACAACCGCAGACGTGGTTATTTGGCCGACTCCTAGCGCGCCACCTTCCACCTGTAGCCCCCTCATACACCCGATACCCGATATGAGTAAGGCAAAAACTATACTCTTGAAATAGCCCGAAAAAACATCAAACAAATCCAGGGCTCTCTGTGTTTGTGTTATATAAACCCAGGGAGTAAGGTCTAAAAACATCACACCCACCACAAGCCCACCAAAGATACCCACCAGGTCCGATATTAGGGTTAGCGTGGGTACAGTAAGAACAGCTGCAAGTACCTTAGGAATGATTAAGAACCTGGTGGAGTCAAGTCCCATAGACTCCAGTGCATCTACCTCTTCAGAAACCTTCATCGTACCGATCTCGGCGGCGAAAGCTGCCCCCGACCTTCCAGCAACGACAATTGCCGTCATGAGGGGGCCTAACTCCCTGACCACAGATAGACCCACCAAGTCAGCCACAAATATGTTGGCACCGAATTGCCTGAGCTGGACGGCAGCCTGAAAGGCCATTATGAAACCCACAAGAAAGCTAATCAGCAGCACAATAGGTATGGCGTCTATCCCCGTTCGTTCCATATAGATAAAAAACTCGTTCCATCTAATCTTGTTGGGATACCTAACGGCGTAAATTAATCCCAGAGTAACGTCCCCGAGATAGGTACAGGTAAATACTGTATCTCTGGCAAATTGCATACTTGCCTCACCCAGACGGGTAATCAGCCCCGGACGTTTTTCTTTAAGGCGGGCCTTTTCACGGAGCATGGATTCCAGTTTAATTACCTCAAAGAGCCCCTGAATCTCTGGCTTAATATTAATTAACTGCACACGGGAGCCTTGTTTTTCCAACCGCAATTTCGTTTGAGCAAGAACTGCGGCGGCGGTACTGTCAAAATAGCCAACACCACTCAGGTCCAGGACAATTTCTCTGGCGGGCTTACCAAATAAAAGATTGGTTAAATCATTTAAGAACGCGGAAGAGTTTTCAACCGATACGTCACCACTGAGTTTTAGGTGCCACTGGTCGGGTGCTCTTCTCTCAACCTCTATACGACACCTTGGAACTGGCCTGGGTTGCGCCATTTTTTGCATAAAGACTTAGACTTGCATATTTCAGGAAGTGATATAAAAGACCTGGAAACTTTTATACACAAAAATGTTACCAGATGTCAACCTTTTCTGCTGATTCTGGCAAAAATTGGACACGCCAATGCAAGTATAATAACCTGAGACATAGGCATCCTATTTTAGTCCTAAGCTCAGAAATCTCAAAAGATTTGACAACATAGACACTAGATGTTACACTTTTCACTCATATGCTAAAGGCAAGACTGCCGTATATCCTCTTTTTCTGTCTTCTCTCGAGCTCCCAAGCCGAAGGGGTTCAATTCAGGCTGGACCCTAAGGACGTGAAGGAGGCCATTCGTTACGGCACTTACAATAAAGACGTCTCCCACCCGGAGTTAGTGAAGGCATGGAGGATAGACCTTGGTTATGGGGTGGGTTCGGCTACTGTAATTACACCCTACGCCAGCTTAATTATCCTGGGGAAAGAGTCCGCTCTTAAGCACCGTGAGCCTACGGATACGGAAATTCACAAGGAACTGGAAGAAAAGAGCAAACATCTTGACTTTGGCTGCGGCCTCTACGGGGAAGACATAGACTTCGCCACTAAGTGTAAGGCAGTGCTGGAAATAAAAGGGGAGAAAAGGGAGCCTCTTTCTTCTGAACTACCTTCTTCGGCTTCTTATACCAGGAGTTACCCTGCTTCACCTAAGTATTGGGCCCTCTGCTTCTTCCACTTCTCACTGACGGGCATTAACCCCGACGACCAAGTTACCCTAGTAATTAAAAATGCAGAAGGTAAAGAACTGAAATTTCCCTTTGACCTCTCCAAGTTAAAGTAAGCTGCTGTCATGAAGAGGAAATTCCCTTTCATCTGCCTTGTTCTCTACGTCCTTTTTAGCTGTCAGGCCGAAGGGATTCAACTGATGCTGACGGAGAGGGATATAGAAGAGGCCGTAGAGTATGGACTTAGAAACAAGCAGCTTTCCCATTCTGCGCTCTTAAGAGATTGGAGAATAGACTATGGCTACGGAATAGGGTCAGCTACGCTGGTAACACCGTACGCCAGCCTAATTATACTGGCTAAGGAGTCTGCCCTTATGTTCCGTGAACCTACCGGCCATGAGATTGTGCACATGTTAAAAGACATGGAAAACAGCCTACTCTTTCGTTGCAGCCTGTACGGTGAGGACATAGATTTTGCACCCAAGTGTAAGGTTATGTTGGAGCACCACGGTATGACACGAAAGCCTACGACCACAATCCTCCCCGCAGCTGCTGATTATACTCCAAATTACCCCGCCCCCCCAAAGTTCAGGGCCGTTAGTACCTTTTACTTTTCACTGGAAGGTATTGACCCCATGGGCAGGGTGAACCTTATAATTACAGACCCGAAAGGCAAGGAGATGAAATTCTTTTTTGACCTCTCAGCACTGAGATGAGTTATAAAGAAGACTTAAAGAAAAGGCTAGAAGGCTGGCTGGCAAGGTTCTTGCTCCGGGAATTTTGCCGCTTTGGACCCTACTTTGTTGGCAACCGTTTTAGTAAGGAAGTAGACGCTCTCAACTTTTTACGAAAGGCATGCTGTGGTCATTTTTATGAGGCTTATGCCCATGAGCACAGGGTAGTGTGGGTGAGCCTCTTTGTGCCTTCGGAAATCCTCTTTGCATTAGACCTTATACCTTTTAGCCTGGAAGTAAGTGCCGCCCTTTTCGCAGGTGTCGGTCAGAGCTCCAAAGGCTTGGCTGAAGCTGATGCAAAAGACATCCCTACCGATGTATGCTCCTTCCACCGCTCCGGACTGGGTTTCGCACATAAGGGCTATCTCCCCAGACCCCTCATCCTTGCCAGCACCAGCACCCTCTGTGACTCTAACCTGAAGATGGCCAAAATCAGTGAGACCATAACTGGTA
Source organism: Candidatus Brocadiia bacterium JP1 (assembly GCA_051388875.1). Lineage (GTDB taxonomy): Bacteria > Planctomycetota > Brocadiia > Brocadiales > Bathyanammoxibiaceae > JBMFFR01. The sequence continues at coordinate 190,869 of JBMFFR010000005.1, forward strand.
AAGAGACATTTACTCTGGATGTGCCTTATGACCTCACAAAGGAGTCCATTAAATACCTCGCAAGACAGCTCCGGGAGTTTGTGAAAAAACTGGAGGCCGTCTCGGGTAGGAAAATGGACCCTTTAAAGCTAAAAGAGGTTTACGAGAGGGCAAACCGCACCAGGGAAAAGATGCTGGAGGTAAATGAGCTAAGGAAAAGCCCTTTTTCTCCATTACTTGGCGCACGGGCCCTTGGCTTTATGCTACCCAGCCATATGCTACATGGTTCAAGCCTGGCTGAAGAATTCTACAGCAGGTTGGCTGCTGAACTGAGGGAAAAGATATTAGCCCAAGAAAAAATCGGTACACAGCCAGAGGAAAAGATAAGACTACTCTGGCTTGAACTGAAACCCTACTTCAAGAACGAAATCCCAGCCGCAATTGAAACAAATAGTGGCGTAAAGATTGTCTTTGAAGAGACCAACTACGTCTATTGGGAACCGCTTGACCCACACCGGCCGTACGAAAGCCTTGCCATAAAGCTCATCTCCAATCATAACAATGGGCCACTGGAGAGAAGACTGAAAGTATTAAAAGCCCTGGTCAAGGAATACGATACAGCTGGCGTGGTAATCTTCTCACATTGGGGCTGCCGCAGGAACAACGTCGCCGTGCCCACAATAAAAAGGGTGCTAAACCAGCAAGGTATTCCAGTCTTGAACCTGGACGGTGATTGCGTGGATGACCAGAACCTTTCCAGTGGGCAGTTAAAGACACGCTTTGAAGGGTTCCTGGAGATGCTCAAAAATGGAAGGCTGGCAAGCACCGTATGAGCAAGAGAAAGACCTCCCCTAAACCCAGAACACGCGCCCCCCTATACAAAGAGAAGCCACCTAAGAAGTCAGGTTAGAATTAAAAGATAAACTTTTGCAGAATTGATTAAAATCACCTGAACTAGACTTGGGTTCAGTCGTTACGGGGGTAAAAAAAATTTAATAAGATGTTTAAAGTGGTTGAGTTTTGTTGCATCTAAGGGTTGACAATAACAAGACATGTGGTAAACTTTTTCTTAGATAATTCTGATGGTGATGGAGACTTGTAGGTCTCTCACTGTTGGATAATAAAAGAGCCAGGGCGTGTGCCCAAAATGGGCAGGCTAAAAAAAATAAAAGCCGAGAGAATTTCTCCACCTCAGGCGGAGACACCCCTGGCTCTTTCTAATCTATATATGGGGGATTTGTATGGGGGTACGGTCCACCTCTGGTGGATTGCTGAGTAGAGATTGCTCCGCCGTCCGCCTAGGGTAGACTCCTTACAATGACAATTCATTATCCCCTCTTATATAATCGTTACGAGCGAAGCAAAGCAATCACAATAATTTGCATTGACGCAGTCAAAGTCACACCAAAGGTGTGATGTCTGCCTAAGACCTGCCTTAACCACGATGGATTAGCCGTCCGGCACGACACAACCTGCGGCCACTAGTTGCATTTAACGGGGGTAATTCTCAAATGAACCTTAAGTCCTGGAGTTCCAAGCAAAGGCGATTCTTGCATCTACTCTCCCACGGGGTCTCTATTGAAAAAATTACCGATGAACTTAAGGTAAACCAGAGGAGACTCACCAGGTGGAAATCTTTACCCGGCTTCAAGGAGGCCCTGGAGGGGGCATGCAGGGAGCTCATCCTTGAAGAAACGCCACGGTTTCTCCGTGCCCTCACTGAGAAGGCCAAGAAGGGTGATATTCAAGCCATAAAAATCCTTTTTGATTACATGGGACAGATAGGAGCTGGAAGTGAAACAGACCTTGGGGAATTTAAAGAAGAAGAAAGGCAAAGGCTCAAAGAGGCGCTTATCAGGGAGATTGCCCGCCTCAACGAAGCTGCAAAAGAAAAGACCACTGCTAGAAGACCTGCTAGAAGAGACAGAGGCATGGGATAACCCGGAGGCCTTTGCCAGGCGTTATCTATCCCATTATCTCACCGCTAGTCCAGCGCCATTTCACAGGGAGATGTACCAGCTTATGGTCTCAAAACAGGCCAATAAGCGCGAGGTCCTTGCCGCCCCAAGGGGGCACGGCAAGAGCGTTCTCATGGGCCTGGTCTTCCCCCTATGGGCCATCTGCACAAGGCGGAAACGGTTCATTGTCCTAATATCCAGTTCAAGCACCATCGCCGAGGGGTTTCTTGCCTCCATCACCCGTGAACTGGAGGAGAATGCCCTTATCAAGCGGGACTTCGGGGAACTTACTGGAAGGAGGAAGTGGACGAACAGCGACCTGCTGACCTCCACCGGCATAAGGGTGTCGGCCCGAGGGGTAGGCTCCAGCCTCAGGGGGATGCGTAGTTTCCAGGATAGACCCGATTTAATCATCTGTGATGACCTTGAAGATGATGAGTCAGTACTGAATCCCCAGAACAGGGAGAAGCTGATGAACTGGTTCTTTAGCTCTGTACTGAACCTGTTGGGACCTTCCGGGGATGTCTTCGTCGTAGGTACAGTCCTTCACCATGATAGCCTCCTTTCCCTGCTGCTGAAGGCCTGGCAGGGGCGCCGCTACCAGGCCCTCTCCCCCGAGGGTGAGGCCCTCTGGCCCGATTACTATAGCGCCGAAAGGTTACTAAAAATAAAACACGGTGACGGAGAGAAGGAGGGCATAGGGACGCTGGCCTTTGAGGGTGAGTACCAGAATAATCCTATTAGCCCTGAGGAGCAGCTCTTCAGGTCAGAGTGGATAAGGTGCTATCAGCCTGAGGAGATGAATGGGGAATTTCTGGTGGTTACGGCCCTTGACCCTGCCCTTGGTGGGGGGAGACAGGGCCAAAAGCGCCTGGGCGATTACTCCGCCCTAGTAACTGTGGGTCAGCAGGCAGGGAAGATTTACGTCCTTGAGGCCGAACTCCTGCGCCTTAGCCCAAAAGAGACCCTGGAGGCTGCTGTAAGTAGCTTCCGCAGGTGGTCGGTCTTCTCTCACAGTGCCTCGCAATTACGAGCAGGGCAGCCACAGGGTTGCAAACATAACCAGATATATTCAGAGAGGATTGAGATTGCCTCGCCCACCTCTAGCTGTCCCGGAATGACGCCCACCGGCAAGTACAAAATCTCCCTCCACTTCCTCTGTCTGGCCATTGAGGTCAACACCTTCCAGGCGGTCTTAAAGGACGTGCTTGAGGAGATTTCACGCAAAGAGGGCCTTTTTATCCCCATCCGCCCCGTCAAAAATTTCTCCGATAAGGTGGCAAGGGTCTCAAGCCTCTCACCCCTTGTAGAGTCAGGGAGCATCCTCTTCAGGCAAGACCAGAAGGACCTTATAGAGCAACTAATCCAGTTCCCCCGGGGCGCCCACGATGACGGGCCAGACGCCCTGGAGATGGCCGTCCGTATGCTACGCAGGTACGGCACGCCAAGGGTGAGGTTTATGTAGTGGAATACCCCATACATTTTTTATAGATTCACCAATTCAACACATGAAAAAATAAATAGAAGGTTTTATGCAGTTGTGGAAATTTTAAAGTGTTTGTGGTATAATTATTACAACAGAAGAAAGGAGGAGAGAGCAATGGAGAGGGAGATTAAAAAAGAATTTGGGGAGTTCTTCAAGAATCGTCGGCTAGCGCTAGGTTATACTCTTAGACAGTTTTGCTTGGAAAAAGGTCTAGATCCTTCCAATATCAGTAAACTGGAGAGAGGTAAAATGTCACCCCCGGATAAACATGAGAAACTTGAGGAGTATGCTAGATATTTAGAGTTAAAGGAAGGTTCGGCAGAATGGTATGAATTTTTTGATTTAGCTTATGTGGCACAAGGCAAAATCCCTGAAGAAGTAATGAACGATAAAGAAGTTGTAGAAAAACTTCCCATACTCTTTAGGACAGTACGAGGACAAAGAGTCACTGACGCACAAATTAAGGCACTCATTAGACTTATCAAGAGAGCATAGTACTTGGAAGGATTTCCCGATGTCCCCTGGATGGATTATGAAGAAATACGCAGCCGAAGCTATTCCTTTCTTGAGAAATACCAACCTTCCACTATAATACCGATTCCCATTGATGATATAGCTGAACGCAAACTTAAATTAGATATTATACCTATTCCTGGCCTATATAAGTTACTAGATATGGACGGTTTTTTATATGGCGACCTTTCTGCAATAGCAGTGGATGAGGAAGTGATGGAACATTCTAATCCAGTGAGATACCGCTTCACTATAGCTCATGAAATTGGTCATTTGATATTGCACCCCCAGCTATTTAGAGCATCTAATGTACAGGATATAGGCAGTTGGCAAACATTTGTGAAAGCCATTCCTGAACCCCTCTTTAACAGAGCAGAGTGGCAAGCATATTGTTTTGCAGGTTTGATATTGGTTCCTCACGAATACTTAAAGCAAGAGCTTGTAAAAACCATTGAGACGATAAGAACCGCAATAAAGAATCTTCCTGACGGTCTAAAGGCCCATGCAAACACGTCCTTTCTGAGAGCTGTTGTAGAAATAGAAGTTGCAAAGGTTTTTGAGGTATCTTCGCAAGTAATAAGTAAGCGTATAGAATTTGACAATCTGAACAAGCTTTTTAGAGCGTTATAAGAGTCCTATTAGTTAGTAATTCTCTCCTCACACCTCTAGTTCTATCACCACCGGGCAGTGGTCTGAGGCTTTGGGGTGGTCTTTACCTACGCCCGGGAATCGTTTTCCCTTGTAACGTTCGGCTCGGAGGGGCATGCCGCGACGTTCTATTTCGGGAAGGGCAGTGGGATCGGCCGCAGCCATGGATTTGGATAACAAGATGTAATCTAATTGTTTGTACTCCTTTTCTTTACTGTAGAAATGCGTCCAGCGTTCTTCCTCGGGGAGGCGATTCAACACATTTTCTAGCCATGGCTGACCCAGCATGGGTTCCAGCCCCTCTGAGGGCATGTAATCATTGAGGTCCCCTAGCACCACCCAGGCGGATTCGCCGGGTTTATTGCCAAATCGGCCCGTGAGTATCTCCGTCACCCTCTGAGCCTGGAGCTTTCGCCTTTGCATGGTCTCCTCCCTGCCCCCAACCATGGACTTGAAGTGGTTAACAAACACGGGGAGTATGGTATTCTGGGATACTTTTATGTGTACCTCCAGGCAGTCTCTTGAGAAGACGAAGCCCCTTTTGTTTGGTGTGCGGTCAAACTGGTGGGTCTGGATAGAGGCTATGGGCAATTTACTCAACAAGGCTACGTCAATCAGGCGCTGGTCATTGCCATCTATTAAAACTTTATAGTCGTAACCCTCCCTGGGCAGATAATCGCTTACAAACTTCTTCAGGGTATCCATTGATTCTATTTCCTGTAGGGCAAGTACGTCGGCCTTGATTGCCTTTACAGCCAGGGCAGTGAGCTTGCGGTCGCCACCGCTAAGCCCTGCAAATTTGGTCTTATCCACCAACCAGCCGTCCTTGATTAGGTTTGCTAACTCTTCTTTGGTGTACTCTTTTTTGAATTTAAAGCGTACGAATAGGTTCTCTGCGTTAAAGGTTGCTATGCGTATTTTCATGTTATAGCTACTCCTTTAAGAGTGGATTTTGTGTAGTATAAAACATAAAAAGTTGAGCATGAACAAGAAAATGATTCTAAATAATAACCAACATCAACCGATGAGGGTTCGTGCCTCTGCATGGAGTCTTAATATGTCGGGATTATAAAAGACAGCGCCGGTTTGTCTTACCGCAGGCGAGAGTATTGCGTCAAATTTTTTGGAGAGTAACAACCTCCTTTCAGCAGTCCAATCATCCCTGATATAAAAGACATATCCGTAAGGGGGGAATATATCAAGTGGGACTATCCATCCGCCCAGGTTCCACACGCTCACGTATTTCCTTCTATTGTTTTTCTCTACCCAGCAAAGCCGCTTCTCGGTCTTTTGTTCCTGCACGCTTGCACTAAGAAGACCACCGTAGTGGGTATGCCCAAAAACGTAGTGAAAGTTAAAGTTTTGGAAATCTTCGTCCGGAAGGTTACATATATGCCTGATGGGTATTTCGCAGGCCGTTTGAATAAACCACCTTATGTTCTTGTGCAATTCCTCTTCACTTACGCCCCACTGGTCTTCCCGCCACATTGTACCGAGGTTACCCGGGTGCATTAGCTTGAACGACCTAAAGATGTTGATAAATAGCTCAGCCACACGCTTCCAGCCCCATTCTTTTAGCTTGCAGTATTTACCCCAGAGTTTCAGTGTCTTTTTATATACATTTTGCTCCAGGTCATTCATGTCTTTTGATTTATCCATTGCGCCTTTATTAAGTAGTATGGGTGAGGTTAAGTGACCGTGATGAAAGAGGTAAAAGCATTGCCCACTATATAAGGAATATATGGGATAAGCCACTTCTGTTTTTACGCCAAGATTATCCGTATATTCATTCCCGAATAGATTGTATGGAACGGGCGTATGTCTAACATCCCACCCTGGGCCTCTGTCTTCAAACACATAGTTAATTTTTTCACTTGAGGATTTATATTTTTTTATGTTGCGCGCCCACATATTCATCCATAGATTGTAGTCATGATTACCGGGTACGTAGACTATCTTATCTATGTCTACCTTAGAGGTGATAATATTTAGAAGACTCTTACAATTTTCCTTGGATGCGCTGTACGCTGGGCTACCATCTAGGGTAAGGTCAACAATGTCACCCAGTAGGATAAGTTCACCGATTTTGGGCTTCTGACCCTCTCCTGGTTGCTGGCCCTCTTCTGAGGCGATTTGTGCAATTAGCTCTGCTATTTCCTCTAAAGCGTTTGGCATAGGCTGGCCCAAATTAAACGTTTTAAACCGTTTTCTAAAGGCTTTAAACTTTTTAGGGGGGACGGTCTGATTATAAAGGATACTGGCGGGTTCGCCCAGGTGTAGGTCTGAAATAACAACTGCTCTAAGTGGTCCCTTGTTTTTTGCTTCCATGCGGGTTTTATCCCGAGCACTTATGCGACATCCCCTAGTCCACCAAGGTCGGTCCTGTCACGGAATTTACTCCCTGAAGGACTTCTTTTATACCAGCCAGTGGCAGAAATGCAAGGAAAAAGTTTTAGTGGCTAAATCTGGTGCCTTTTTGGAAGCTTGTGGAAGGTTGTTGAATCTAGCCATTTACAACCAGCATTGGATGTGGTTACCTTAAAAGAGATGTGCTAATGCTGTGGATTTTTCTAAAGACAAATGGCAAAGGTCTGTTTGTAAAGAAATTGTACAGGTAACCTTCTAACCAATACAAAGTGAGGTGATGGACATGGGCATGGTGAATAAGGTGTTGTCTCTGTTTTTGCGGAAGTCTAGTGGGAATGCGCCTCTGGTTTATCAGTGGGCGGGCGGGGAGATGGCAACCCCCACGGATTGGCGTTCAAGGCAGTATATGGAGCTATACGGGGAGGCGGAGTACTCAAGCGTCTGGGTGTACGCCTGTGTGAAGGCCCTGTCCCAGGCCGTGGCAAGCATACCGATGGTCTTTTACAGGGACACAGAGCATGGGCGAGAGAAGCTCCACCCTGAGCACCCCCTGGTAAGGCTCTTCTGGGGTGTAAATCCACTTATGAGCCGCTATGATTTCTGGGAGGCCACAGTGATACACCTGGAACTTACTGGCAATTGCTTCTGGGCCTTAGAGAAGCAGGATTCTGAAGGGCTACCCACCGAGCTATGGCCTTTAAGACCCGATAAGATTAGAATCATCCCTGATAAGGAGAAGCTTATACAGGGCTATCTCTTTGACGTGGGTGGATGGCAGGGCCGTCCCCACAAGAACGTAGCCTACACCAGGGACGAAATGATACACCTGAAATACTTTAATCCCCTCAACGAACGCTGGGGGCTGTCACCGCTTGCGGCGGCAAGGCAGGGGCTGTTGGCGGACTTTTATGCGGTTCTTTATAACCAGAAATTTTTCCGCCAGGGGGCAAGGCCATCAGGCATACTGAGCACGCAGGAGGAGCTGGATGAGGCCAGCTTCCGTCGCCTGAAGGCGGAGTTTGAGCAGGCCTATGCAGGGGCTGAACGCTCCCACAGGGTGATACTCATGGAGAAGGGGCTCCAGTGGCAGTCTGTCAGCCTCCCACAGAAGGACATGGAATTTATTGAACAACGGAAGTTCTCCAGGGAAGAGATACTTGCCGTCTATAAAGTCCCTCCCATAGAGGTGGGCATCCTTGAGTATGCCAACTACGCTAACAGCGAGACCCAGGATAGAATCTTCTGGACTAAGGGCGTTATACCCAGGCTCAAGAAGATTGAGGAAGCGGTTAACACCTTCCTTGTGCCCCGATTCGGGGGAGACATCTTTGGCGAGTTTGACCTCTCCAGGGTGGAATCCCTCAGGGAAAATGAAGACCTGAAGAGCCAGATAGGCGAGAGGCTGGTGCGCTCCGGGCTATGGACGGTGAACGAGGCCAGGCAGAGGCTGTGGAAAATACGGGAGGTTGGCTGGAGGATTTAAAGAAGGAAGGGGCAAATTTTGGGTTCCTTGTGATAGAGGGCTCAGGGCCTAGATGGGTCCACGTCCAGATAAATTGAGAATCACGCCAAGACTTTAAATGGGGCTGGGGGAAGATTGGCTATATGGATGGGTTTCGTAAACCCTGGGAAAGAGTTCGGTCTCCTAGAAAATTAGTTGGACAAAGACATTTATAGGGGTATGATTAATCAAGCCTTTGCATTGGTACTTATTAAAAATGGTTAACCGCCAACCACAAGGTGCCTGAGGAGGAAAGCCATGTTTTGGAACTTCATGATGCCTGGAGACCAAATCCTTTTACTCAAGTACGAGGAGATGGAAAAATGCCTCAATAAGCTGAGTGGGGAGGTCAACGAGAATCAAAAGGAGGAGGTGGAAGGGTATAAGAAGTGGCTGGAGAAGGGCAAGGAGGCGTTTCCTAAGGACTACCGCACAAGACTATACGTGTGGCCAAGGTACGACTACGCATGGGGGGTGCTCAGGAGTATAAGGCGGGGGCTTGTGGGGATAATCCCTCCGGCAGATTTAGTTCCTTTTCTGGAAGAATGTCATACACAACTGCCCTACTTCTCTGGGGAGGAGTCAAGAGAGCTAAAGCTTCAACTGAAAGAACGCACCAAGGAAGTAAAAAAGGCTATAGGTGTGGGGCCCCTTAGTGAAGAGGTCAAGGCCAATGTTATATCGCTGATGACAAGGCTTGATGACGCACAGGCAGGTTTCTGGTGGAAGTTCAACGACTATGTGGTGCGTATGTTTCTTTTTGCCGCCATGTTGATTATGGTGTTGGTAAGTATCTTTTATTTTGAAAAGGAGTGGCGGATTATTTTAACCCTTGGTGCCCTTGGTGGACTGCTCGGGGGGTTAATCAGGACGGAGGACGTGAAGGCACACCTGGGGACCTTCTACCTGCGTAGGATACATACCTTTCTAAGTCCATTGCTTGGGGCATCCGGGGCCCTGGGGGTCTATTTTCTGATGAAGGCGGGTATACTTAACTTGCTGCCATCGGGACAAACTGACAACGAGTGGTACTTTTATAGCATAGCGTTCGTTTCTGGCTTCAGCGAGCGGGCACTTATTAGCTTTTTAGAAAAAGCGGTAAGTAATTTTCAGCCCGCAGGCCGCTCTAAGGAGGAAGAGCCTGAAAGGGGGAAGAAAGGGGAAGATGCGGGTGCAAAACCCTCTCCAACGACTGAGTCCGGCTAAATCAAATTACAGCTTCTAAATGCCAGATGATAAAAGTATACATCCCCTCTTCACTTTAAGGTGGAAAGGACAAGATTAATCTTATCCTGTTCAGTCTCAGGTAACAGGAGTTGTTTGGTGGCCTGGTAGACTTTTTCAAGCATCTTTGGATGGTCCTTAACAGAGCCTTTCTCTTTCAGTCCGTAACAGAGGATTTCGCCTTTGTATTCCACCCCGATGCTGTAAAGCATAGCCCTTATAGTCTGTATGGAACCTGCAAAGATATGGTCACCTTTATTCAGTGCGGCAGTGGAGATGAATAGACCTTTGGGTTTTATGTCATCGTTGCGGATTGGTTTTCTCAGGATTAAATTCTTGACCCATAGTGACTGGCAGCGGTCTATGAGAGCCTTGAGTTGGGCAGTTACTCCCAGGAAGTAGACCGGCGAGGCAATGACTATGTAGTGGGCCTCCACGAGCTGGTTATAGACAGCTTGCATCTCATCGTTGATGGCGCATTCTCCGTTTTTCCAGCAGGCCCCGCAGGCCGTGCACGGGGAGAGGTTTAGTTCGCTGACCCTTAGCAGTGTTGTCTCAATGCCTTCCTGCCTGGAGGCCCTTATTACTTCCTCCAGTAGAAGGTCAGAGTTACCCCCCCTCCTGGGACTTCCTGCTATGGCCAGTAGTGTTTTCATCATTTTTTTATCCTTCATACCAAATTACAGATTACACATTGCGAATTTAAGCCAAAAATACGGGGTCTAATCCGCTTCAGGTAGATTAGGTTTTGCGGTGGGCCGACTAGCCAAGACTTTGCATGAACTCATTAACTACTTACAGCCTGGATGGTTCCTTTAAGTTTTTCTGAAAAATACTCTATGGTCTTAATGAGCCCTTCCCTGCGCCCTATCTTTGGTTCCCAGCCCAGCACCCGTTTTGCCTTAGACACATCGGGCTTTCTCATCTTGGGGTCGTCGTCAGGGAGAGGTTTAAAAATTATTTTACTATTATTCGCCCCTGCAAATCTACCCCTGGTATAACTGGAGGCCAGTTCTATAACCTCTCTTGCCAGTTGGAATATAGAGACCTCCTCTGGGTTGCCTAGGTTAACTGGTTCGTGCTCCTGGGATAGGAGAAGTTGGTATAGTCCCTCTACCATATCAGAGATATAGCAGAAACTCCTGGTTTGTCCGCCTGTGCCGAAGACGGTGAGGTCTTCCCCCTTAAGGGCCTGAGAGATGAAGGTGGGCAGCGCCCTGCCATCATCCATCCGCATACCTGGCCCGTAGGTGTTAAATATACGTGCTATACGGGTGTCTACCTCATGCACCCTGTGATAGGCCATAGTAAGGGCCTCGGCGAAGCGTTTAGCCTCATCGTATACTGCCCTTGGCCCCACAGGGTTGACGTTGCCGCAGTAGGTTTCTACCTGTGGATGTACTAGCGGGTCTCCGTATATTTCGGAGGTAGAGGCGAGCAGGTAGCGCGCTTTCTTGAGCTTGGCCAGCCCCAGGGTGGTTAGGGTTCCCAATGCCCCAACCTTAAGTGTCTGTATAGGTAGTCTATGGTAATCGGCTGGGCTGGCAGGAGAGGCCAAGTGTAATACATAGTCAATATCGCCATCAATGTTTATACTCTCCGTGATATTATGTCTTATGAATTTGAATTCCTTTGAGTCGTTTGGCAGGTTTTCCTGTGAACCTGTGCTGAGGTCGTCTATACAGATAACTGAATGTCCCTTTTCAAGAAGGTACTTACAGAGGTGTGAGCCTATAAAGCCCGCACCGCCTGTTACCATTATTTGCATGGAAATTATCCTGTCCTCAGGCAATCCTCAAAGTTTTATGGATACCTTATATTTATATAATACAGATGGAGACACCAAATAGCTTACCCCTTATTCCGAGAAAAATCAAATACTATGGGGCGTAGGGGAGGGGCTAGACTTACCTTATGCGTACAACTTTAAGTGGATGTCGCGGGCAAAGATTCAACAAAAAGGGTAGGGACAGGAAGTTACAACTTAGACTTTCTGTCCCTAACCCTGTTTACCAAAAGGTTAGGCTCTCCTGGGGTCAACCAGTAGAGAGACCAAAACAATACTAATAGCCACGATGTTTGCCATGGCAATGTTCATGACCATGCCTGCTCTTTTCGCATGAACAATAGGCAGTCTTACCCGTGCAATGCATGCAGTCAGAACCACTCAGGCAATAGCAGGCAAACTTTGCAGGGTCACCTGTGAACTGGGTCTTACAAACCTGTGAGCAGAAGTAATAGGTCTTACCCTCAAAGTCCATGAAATGAGGCGTATCAGCCTTCACTGTCATATAGCAAACCGGGTCGTAGTAGTATTTAGTCTCCTCTGCATTGGCAAGCGTAATCCATCCAAGTACCAGAAGGGCCATAATTGTTATAAGGCTTATCTTTTTAAGCATGGCCGTTCCTCCTTTCACTTGAAAGGATATAATTTTGGGGAAAACACACATTAGATTTTCTTATTAAATTATATTTCCTCTTGTAGAGGGTTACAAGAAAATCTGGCGCTTTAAACTCAAAATTACAAACATCAAAGTGAAAAACAAAAATATTGGTCTTCTGGGTTTTTGGATTGAAATTTGTTATCTGGAGTGGTTTGAAATCAGGTGTACACGTTTGCGGCCTATTTTGACGGAGAGTAGAGTATAGAAATGCACCTCTTTTTTGTTCTTTAGTCTGGTAAGTTGCAAATCGCTGATTATGCAGAACACCCTCTCTTTTGCACTGAGGAAGTCCGTGAGGGCTTTTTGGTCGGTAAAGGTCTTAAACCGTCTCTCGGTATAAAAAAGGTAAGGCCCCATCTGGTTATAGTTTATACCGAAGATTCCAAGCGGCCTATCTTTTACACCCTTCACGGTTTGCTGACAAAACGGCTTGAGTGACTTGAGGGGATTAAGCACCCTCTGAATAAAGGTCTGGTAATAAAACAAAATCATAGTGAGGCCCACAACAAGGGTAATAAGAGCAGTCCACCGCCTACCATATATAAAAGAAAAGAAAACGGAACCCCAAAGAAGCACTAAGAAACTCAGTATCAAGGCAATAAAGGGTAGGTATTCAGGATAAGCCTTCTCAGCCCACTTTAGGATGAAAAGACCCCCAACGAAAGTCCCAATTACCATTAACACGCAAGGCAGTAATACCCATTTCTTGAGAGACAGGGTCTCTCTTCCCAACAGGATTTCTTCCCAGAACCTTCCCGTTATTAAGGCTAGCGATGGTAGCATAGGGAGTAGATATTTTGCCTGCTTTGCCTGTGACAGGCTAAAAAAACAGAACATGCCCACAGCCCATGCGAAGAGAAAATTCCACTGTGTTTTTTCCTCTTTGTTCAAGTACAGATGATATACGGCTGCTGGCAAGAAGACCATCCAGGGAAAGAATACCCAGGGAAGGTTCAAGAAATAATAATAAAAGGGTTGTTTATGGCTCCACGTCTCCAGGAACATTTGGAAGTTATGCTTTATTATAAGTTCTCTTGTGAAATCCGCACCACCCTTGTGGTAAGAGGCCAAATACCACGGGAGGGATACTGCAAAGATAGTTGCGAAATTTAAGAGGAGACTTTTATTGAGGAACTCCTTGATTTGGCCCTGAAGGGCGAGGAAGAGGGCGACTGTGAGAAAGGGCAGGATAATAGCAATAGGTCCCTTGGTAAGTAAGCCCAGGCCGATACAGATAGAACCGACCAGGAAGGCTCTCTGTCTGTACTGAACATTCTTGTAGCCATAGAAAAAGAAGCTTAGGGACAGGAGGACAAAGGTGCTGAGTAGCATATCCACCTGTACCCAGCGGGCCTGGTTAAAATAGATAGGAGAGGTAGCCAAGGCCATTGCTGAAAACAAGGCGGTCTTACGGCTGCCAAAAAGCGTCATGCCTAACCAGTATGTGGCAAGTACCCCCACCAATCCCCCTATGGCAGAGGGGAGTCTGGCAGTAAGCTCTGTAACCTTGCCCCAGGGCAGTGAAATTACTGCAACGGCCCAGTTAAATAGGGGTGGTTTTTGGGCGGTGGGATGGTCATTTATCCTGGGTACCACCCAGTCCCCTGTCTGGAGCATCTCCTGGGAAATCTCCGCATACTCTCCCTCATCTGGCGCCCAGAGGTCCCTCCCGCCTAGACCAAAGAAGAATAGCAAAACACTAATGGCTACCAGTAGGGTTACCGGGTTACGGTCTCTTTCAAAAAACTCTTCCATAGGATATTGAATTTCTTATTGATAATCACGAATTTCTCCAAGCTACAACTTTCAACCCATGAGGATGCTTATTTTTTCCCCCTTATAAAGAGGAAATACTAACCTACTAACCCTCTCCGTTCATGGGGATGTTTAAGGTAGAAATTCCAAAGTGTTTGAGACCGAATAATTTTTGCCGTGTTAGAATTTTTGTCTAAAATTCAGTATAAACCCCATTGACATAGTCTCTGGACCCCAAAGACAGTACCTTTACCAAATCCTTTCTGTGCTATTTTGGCTTATTCGTGGCCAGGATCAGCCTCTTTTTATGCAGGCCTATGACTTCTGCAACCCTGAACAGGTTAGTCCCCTTGGAGACTAGCTCATTATAATCCCTTTCCCAAAGGAGGCAATAGACCTTTTCGGGGCTAGACAGGAACTCTGTCAAGACCAGCTCAGAATCCACGAACTCTGGACGCGTTTTAGTGTAGTAGACCAGAGCAGGCCTAAAGAGTTTATAGACTGCCCATGGAGTGCTAGGCTTTATGACCTCCCGTAGTTGCTCACAGTAGACCTTCTCTGAACGCCACTCGTTCTCCCAGGGGATAAGATACCTAGTAAAGCATACCTGAAAGCTAATGGTAATAAGGAATATAACGGCAAAGAGCATCCCCCATTGCTTGTCCCTGAAAATTAACCATGTCATACCAAACAGGGATAGTACCGCTGTACCCATCAGGCCCAGAAGGGGATAAGATAACACCAGCCTATGGTCGTGCAGAGAAAAGGCAACCCAGGCAAAAAACAACCCAAAAATTGGGGCTAAACCCCAAAATAGTGCCTTCTGAGAGGGGGTCCACTCCCTTAAAGGGGGCCACTCCACGAATTCACCCCAGAAACGGGCAAGAAACAGGGCCATGGCAGGATAAAGGGGGATTATGTATCTGCTGAATTCCCGTAAGAGTATAGAGAAGGTCAAAAGGAAAACTAAAAACCATATTAATGGCAGCTCAAGTTCTTCTTTAATGGTAGGATTACTCTTAAAAAGATACCAGTAAACGAAGACAGGAAGGAGGAGCGACCATGGTATTGAGTCAACAAACATCGTTGACAGGTAAAAAAGGAACTTATTGCTGCTCACTGGCGTATTAACATGGTGTTCAAACTGTCCGAATAGCCCCTGGAGGTAAGATATACCCTCTACGAGGCATGCTGGCAGTAGCCAGACCGAGACGACCAAGGCCGAGATGAAAAGGCCCCGTATCGGGCTAGTCATCTTGAGTGTTGCAAGCTCCCTGCGCTTCCATAATACGACGATGGACAGTATAAGGAAGATGGCTACCGGGCCCTTGTGGGTGATGGAGGCGAGGCCGAGTAATACCCATGCCATTAAGAAATAAGACTGCCCGTGGACCGTCTCCTTGAAACCCAGATAAAAACACATCAGGCAGGCTGTTACAAAAAAGGCAAATGGAACATCTAGCCTGCCCATGTAACCAAACTTGAAAAACTGCGTAGTGGTGGCCAACATGAGGGCAGCAAGGAGTCCTTGCTGAGGGTTAAAAAGTTTGCTTCCAAGGATATAGGTTACCAGGATTGTACCCAAGGCTAAAAGGCAGGAGGGGAGTTGGGCAGTAAATTCTGTTACATCCCCCCGTGGCAGGCTAATCAGTGCCTGTAACCAGAAGTATAGCGGTGGCTCACCGTAGTAAGGTTTACCATTGAAGTGCATGGCAAACCAGTGACCATCTTGTATAATCTCCCTGGCTACCTGGGCGTACTTCGGTTCATCCGTTCCAGCCAGGTTTCTGACCCATAGATTTGGGAGGTATAAGACCATCCAAACTATTATTAGCAAAAGTACATGCTTTTTCCGGTCACTCACTGGACGGCCTCTTTATCGGGTTTATTGGAAAGTAGTAAAAGTTTATCTCCGTGTCTGCCAGGCCTGGGGAATTCTTTAATCTTATAGGCTTGAACCTCGGGTTCTAAGGTGGAGAGTTTTTTCTCCACTATAAGGCAATAGACTCTTTCTTTAGAAGAAAGAAACCCTATGAGGGCCTCTTGGGAGGAAATTTCCTGAATCCTCCGTCTTGTGTACCATACGTAATCTGGATTAAAAAATTCATAAGTCGCTAAGGGTGTGCCCGGTTCCACGGTACGTAATAACTCCTGGCAGAAGGCCCTTTCTTGCCCTGCATGGCTAATTTTTGGTAGAACGAGCTGGCAATAATAGGTCTCAAAGGCCATGGCAAACAGGAAGAAGCTGCCGAAGAGGACCTTATACTGGCGGGACCAAAGGGTTAGTAGCGTCAGGCCCAGTGTAGATAGCGCTATCATCAAGACTATCCCACTTATGGGTAGTCCCGCATAGACAAGACCCAAAAAAGAGCCTCCACAGTAGCCAAAGACAAGGACCATGCCCCATAGTTCCCATCTCCAAAGGGGCGTTGGCCTCACTATGTAATGATTCCATAAGGCTGCA
Source organism: Candidatus Brocadiia bacterium JP1 (assembly GCA_051388875.1). Taxonomy (GTDB): domain Bacteria; phylum Planctomycetota; class Brocadiia; order Brocadiales; family Bathyanammoxibiaceae; genus JBMFFR01. Next base: position 207,208 of record JBMFFR010000005.1, read on the forward strand.
AGCATAAGCGCCACCGATGGGTAGAGTGGCAACAGGTATCGGCTCCTTTTATACAATACCAGTGAGAAGATAATAAATATGACCAAAAACCACACCAGTGGAAAACGCAGGGACTCCTTTTGTTCCTTCCCCATATCTCTCCAGCAAAAGTAAATAGCAACAAGTATGAGAGACCACGGGAGAGTTCCCACCAGTATTTCTTTTATATAAAAAACAGGTTTAGAAAGGCTAAAAGGTTTACTCATGTGGTGTCCTAAATGGCCCGCCACGCCACTTGTGTAGCTCAGACCACCGTAAAGCAGTGCCGGTAGTAGCCAGACTGAGAGGAGTGCCATAAATATCAGGCTGCCCAAAAGAGGTTCCATTTCCTTCCAGCGGTGAAGCTCCCTGCGGCTGGCTAGGTAAAGACCAATCACGGGTGGGATAAGTATTACGCCGAGTCCCTTTGTAAGGACGGATAGGGCCAGGAAGACCCAACCCCAAAGGAAATACCAGCGCTTATCTGTAACGGAGTTAAGTCCAATATAAAAACATGTCAGGCTAGCGGACAAGAAGAACGTCAGGGGCATCTCCAGCTTTGCCACGCATGCGTACTTCTGAAATTCAGGGCTGGTGGCGAGTATAACCCCCGCAAGGAATCCCATCCCCGCCCCTAATAGCCTCTCTGCCAGGGCATAAACCACGAGCACTGTCCCTATGGCAGCAAGTGCCGAGGGCAGCCTAAGGGTAAATTCTGTTACGTCACCCCAGGGCTTACTTATCAGGGCTATTACCCAAAAGTAGAGGGGAGGTTTGTTAGAGTAAAGCTCCCCATTGAAGTGGAGTACAAGCCAGTTGCCCTCCAAGGTCTCCCTTGCCACCTGGGCGTAGAGGGTTTCTCTGCCTGCCCAGAGGTCTCTACCTGCAAGGTGGGGTAGATACAGGGTCAGGCATATTATTACAAGCATTAGCTTTAAAGCCCAACCCCTTGAGAGCCATTCTTTAATCCAGGAGAATTCCATCTCTTAAAATTGCAAATTACAGATTACAAATTTAAAGTTTTAAAACCAAATTTCAAATTCCAAATTGCAGAATTATTCATGAAGGTCTAATTCGCCTATAGTTTTGCTTTCAATGGCTGTTTTCCTTTTGAGCAGATATATGAATTTTTTTATCTCGGATTATATTTGGACAAAAAAACTTGTGCCTCACTGCGGAATGTGGTATTTTCTGGGTTTTAAAGCTGTTTTTTTTCTGAACAGGAGATTGATATGGGTAAGCTTTCTACTATGCCCTATTCTCGTAGCACCCTTGGCGCAAGAACTTGGTTTAAAGTTTTTGTACTCTTTTTCGTTGCTACTACCACTATTGGGGCTTCTTTTTGGGAAAAACTTTTCCCAGGCCCCATTGAGAAAGAAAAGGAAGCACCCCCAAAAGTTTTCTCTCTAAAGGAAGTTCTAAAAAACACCAAAAATACTGACAGGGAGTGGCGTTGGGACTTAAAACCATCTCCCCCTGTATCCAAAAAGAAGTTATTAAAACAGTTAGAATCCTTAGAGTGGGAGTTTGCCACAGAACAATTGCGCTGGGGTTTAACCTCGGTGGAATGGGGTGCGGAGGGTTTGCAGGCTGGCAGGTATGACGAGGCTATAGATGACTTGCAGATGGCAACAGAGCTGCTACCCGGCGATACTGAGGCGTCCATCTCTGTATATTACAACCTTGCGTTTGCCCTTATTAATTCTAAATCAGGCAATATAGAGGCAACTGTTAAAAAGGCTGTGAGTTATTATAACTACGTTGAGCCTAAAATGAGGACTCCTGAAGATTACGCCGCCGTCAAAAACAACCTCGGTATTGCATACTTTATGTTATCAGAAACCAGAGATATGGAGGTGTATCTAATCCTGGCTGTCAGGGCCTTCAATGACTCCATGGGAGTCTTTACCTTTGAAGAATTCCCTGAGCATTATGCCATGGTGCAAAGTAACCTTGGTAGTACTTATGGGAAATTGTCAAAGATGAGAAACAGAAGGCTAAACCTTACCCTTGCCATGGATGCCTTCAACAATGCCCTCAGGGTTTATAACCCTTATACACTTCCTGAGGAATACGCTATGGTCCAAAATAATCTGGGTATTGTTTACATAGAGATGGCAGATGTAATGGAGAAAGAGGCCAACCTGACGAAGGCCATGGGGTCTTTTAATGAAGCCATAAGTATTTATACCAATGAGCAGTTTCCCCATCATTATGCCAGTACCCAAAATAACCTTGGTAATGCCTATTTAGAACTATCTAAGCTTAAGGATAGCGAGCAAAATACAACACAGGCGATGCAAGCCTTTAAGGAGGCAGTGCGTGTGAAGGTATACGAGGGAGGGCTTTCCCATGATTCCGCTATGATGACTAACAACCTTGGGGTCGCCTATTTACGCCTGGCTGTATTGAAAGACCAGAAGTCTAATGTGGTGCGTGCTATTGATAACTTTAAGGAGGCTTCCAAGACGAGAGTATACTACATGTTCAAACAGGATTATGCAGCAACCCAGCTTTGCCTGGGAAATGCCTATAGCGATTTGGCTGAGGTACAAGATAAGGAAACCAATCTCCTTGAGGCTATACAGTACTACCGAAATGCTTTGGTAATTTACGTAGTAAGGGATTACCCAGAACACTATGCAACGGTCCGAAACAATTTGGGACTGGCTTATCTGGCACTATCGGAAGTTAAGGACGAGAATACAAATCTTGACAATGCTACAAAATGCTTTACTGAGGCCCTGCGGGTGCGCACAAAGGAAGCACTCCCTTGGCATCACGTTGAAACCTTGGGAAACTGGGCCGTGGCACTTTACTTAAAGGATGACAAAAAAGAGGCATTAAGGATGATAGAAACCCTGCTTCCCATCGCACAGAAAATTAAACATACAAAGTCAGAAATTTATCAACAATTCCAGAAGGAACTTAAGGCAGGCACTAAAATTAGTCTTTAGCCCTATCCAGGTAAGAAAAGAACTCACCTAACTAACCGAAGCAATTTAGAATGTCATTTTCCCTTGAAGCAGGAGCTAAATTTACTGTATTTGAATAATCTGGCAATTTACAGACTGTTGTTTAAAGACCAGCAAAATTAAATTGACTTTTTGCCTTCTAGGTATTAATGTTATGTGTTTTTTGGTAGGGGGGTTAGGTGCTTATAAGTGCTTGCTTGAACCTGCCTTGGCAGCTTACGCACAGGTCTTGTTAAAAGGAGTAAATAAACTTAAGGGATGGTAAAGCTTGGGGTGATTGGTGTAGGTTACTGGGGGCCAAATCTAGTAAGAGACTTTTTGAGGCTGAATCCCCAGTCAGTCCACGCAGTCTGCGACAGGAGTAAGGCCCGAAGGGATTTGATAACCCAGTTGTACCCCCAGATAAGGGTTTACGAGGATTTTCCCCATCTACTTGACGACAAAGAAATAGGGGCGGTGGTGGTGGCGGTGCAGCCAGCCTATCACTATGAGTTAGCCCGGGAGGCACTACTTTCAGGCAGACATGTCTTTGTGGAAAAACCCCTTGCCGTTACCACTGCCGAATGTGAGGAATTAATCAGGCTGGCAGAGGCCAAGGGACTGGTATTGATGGTAGGCCACATCTTTCAATACAACGCTGCCGTGCGCAAGGTAAAGGAGTACTTTCAACAAGGGGTGCTGGGGGAAGTATATCACATTTATTCTGAGAGGACGGACCTCGGTACGGTTAAGGCTGACGTCAATGCCATGTGGAACATAGCACCTCATGACATATCCATGCTGTTATACTGGTTGGGAGAAGAACCAGTGTGGGTTAGCGCCCAAGGGTTTAGCTATCTTCAGAAGGGGATTGAAGACGTTGTGCATATTACTATGGGATTTCCTTCTGGAACAAGTGCTGAAATTCATGTCAGTTGGTTCAGCCCGCAAAAGGTGAGAACCACCACTGTTACTGGAAGTAAGAATATGATAATATACGACGAACTTGCGGCTGATGGGAAGGTAAAGCTTCTGAAGAACGAGCTCTGTGCTGATAGCTTTGAACAGAAGAGAGATAAGTACATAAAGAAAAAAGTGGATGCGCTAATCCCCCAACTTGAGGAAGGAGAACCACTTTTACTGGAATGTGCCCACTTCCTTGAGTGTATAGAGGAGGGGAAAAGGCCACTTACCGACGGTTGGCATGGCCTGAGGGTGGTAAGGATACTGGAGGCAGCTCAAGAGTCCTTGAAGAGGGATGGAACTAAACAAGCCCTTTCTCCAAAAGGCGGGCTTCACGTTGGAATAAAGTGAGGAATAGATGAAAAATACTGTGGTGATGGAAACCGTTGAATTAGTAGACCTGCAAGCTCAATACAGGTCTATACAAGAGGAAGTGGACTTTGCCATAAAAAGGGTGATTGAAGAAGGTGCATTTATCCTGGGTAAATACGTCAAGGAGTTTGAGGAGGCCTTTGCCCGATTCTGTGGGGCTAGGTATGCAGTAGGCGTAGCCAGCGGAACGGATGCTATCACCCTTGCTCTCAAGGCTATGGGTATTGGGCCGGGCGATGAGGTGATAACCGCTCCTAATTCAGCAGCCCCTACCGCTGAAGCCATTGTATTCACCGGGGCAAAGGTAGTCTTTGCTGATATTGACCCAGAAACTTATAACCTGGACCCGGAGAAGGTCAGAAAAGCTATAACTCCCCGAACTAGAGCAATAATGCCGGTTCACCTATACGGTCAGCCCGCAGATATGGACGCCTTCAGAGCGATTGCTAAAGAGTATGGGCTGAGATTGGTTGAGGATGCCGCCCAGGCCCACGGAGCAGAATACAAGGGAAAGAGGACGGGGAGTCTGGCTGAGGCTGCCTGCTTCAGCTTCTACCCCTCAAAGAATTTGGGGGCCTACGGGGATGGTGGGGCAGTAGTTACCGATGACCCACACATTGCCGAAAAAGTGTATATGCTAAGAGACCATGGTAGGAAGGAAAAATATACCCACGAAATACTGGGCTATAATAGCCGACTAGATGCCATTCAAGCGGCCATCCTGTCGGTTAAACTAAAATATCTTGCGGACTGGAATGAACGCCGAGGGCAAAAAGCGAGGCAGTACGATGAACTCCTCTCCACCATACAAGGGGTAACTATACCTAAAGTAGTTAAAGAAGTAAAACACGTCTACCACCTCTACGTCATAAAGGTAGAAGAAAGAGATAGGGTTAAGAAAAGCTTGAATGAGATTGGCATACACACGGGCGTCCATTATCCGCTTTCGCTGCACCTCCAGCCCGCCTTCGCCAATCTCGGTCTTTCCGTAGGCAGTTTCCCCAATGCAGAGGAAGCTACCTCAAAGGTGCTTAGCTTACCACTTTACCCAGAGCTCCTAACGGAACAGATTGAGACAGTTGTTGAGGCTATAAGACTTCACATTAAATAGGTTTTTAGAAGTGGAATTTTCCCGTAAAGACTTATCAGTAGTTTTTCCCGTACATAACGAGGAGCATAACCTCAGGGAACTGCTCGGGAGGGTTCTACCCGTCCTGGAGGGCTTGAAGCGTTCCTATGAAATAATATTCGTGGACGATGGCAGCACGGATGGCAGTTGGGAGGTAATGCAGGAACTGCATGCCCAAAATTCAAAGGTCAGGGCTATCCGGTTCAAGAAGAATTGCGGAGAGACAGCCGCCCTTGAGGGGGGCTTTAAGGCCTCCAGAGGGGATATAATTGTAACCATGGATGCAGACCTCCAGAGCTACCCTCAGGACATACCCAAATTACTGGAAAACCTCAAAGAGTATGACGTGGCCTGGGGACAAAGAACCAAGAGGCAAGACGACTCGCTAAGGAAGTTTGTATCCTGGGCAGGAAACACTGTAAGGCGGAAGCTCATGGGAGATGAGGCCAGGGATGCCGGCTCACCCCTCAGGGCCATGCGTAGGGAGGTTGCCCTGAAAGTTAAACTCTTCAAGGGACTTCACCGATTCTACCCAACCCTGTGCCGGATGGAAGGCTTCAAGGTAATAGAAGTCCCCATCACCCATTTCCCCAGAAAGCACGGCAAGTCCAAGTACACCATCAGAAACCGCTTCTTCAAGTTCCTCGTAGATTTACTGGCCGTGAAATGGATGCAGAACAGGCACATAGACTACGAGATAGTAGAAGAGTTGGGTAAAGAATAGTTCCATTTAAGCTTTGGATGATAGCCAAAACATAGATATAACTTTTCTCAGTTTAAGGCTTTTTACACTCAAGAGGTATGTAATTAATCTCTTCACTCCCTTTGAAAAAGGGAGATTAAGTGGAATTTGCAAATCCTACTTTGCTCTCTTTCCCGAACCTTCCAATCACCGTAAGATACTTGACAGAGATAACTTACAAGAAGTACGTTTTTTAATTCAGCATCCAGACAGCCAACACTTATTACTTTTATCCCTTCTCTGTCTTACACTTTATTTGCCTGCCCTGGGTAATAGAGACCTCTGGGGAACTGTTGAAACGGAGTACGCCGAGGTGGCAAGGGAGACCCTTCAGTCCCACTCTCTGGAGGGCTGGCTGGTGCCACACTTCAACGGTGACCTCTATAACGAGAAACCACCTCTATACTTCTGGCTTATGGCCGTGGCCAGCCTGCCAGTGGGAGACGCCACAGAATTTACCACGCGTCTACCCTCCGCCCTCACTGCACTGGGCACAGTCATCGCGCTTTACCTCCTCGGTAAGCACCTCTCCAGCGAACGAGTCGGCTTACTGGCCTCCCTCATGCTCCTGAGCAGTCCTGAGTTCTTCAAGTCTGCCTGCATGGTAAGGATTGATATGCCAGTGGCACTGTTTTTCACCATGAGCCTGACAGGCTTTCTCCTGGGACTAAAAACCTCCAAGAAGTGGTTCTTCCTACTGGGTTGGTTCTCAGCTACCCTATGCTTTCTGGTAAAGGGACCAGCATACTCGTTACTCGTTATCCTCATCCTGATTTCCTTCTTAGCCTGTAGAAAGGAGTTGCACCGCTTCAGGGAGACTCTGCCACTTGCCGGCGCAGCAGTATTCCTTGGTATTATAGCCATATGGTTTATACCAGTTTACATAGCGGCGGCATGCCACCTACGCGGATTACTCTCCCTTGGAATATGGTATCTACGGGAGAGTGAGTATCATGCGGAGCCATTCTATTTCTACCTGCCCCAATTTCTGGCCGGTATGGCACCATGGTCTATCTTTGTAGTACTAGCCTTGTTCTATTACTATAAAAGGAATGACGACTTACGAAAGGCACAATGGGATATCTCATTACTTGCCAGCCTCTGGCTTCTTCTCGGACTTGTTACGTTTAGTCTCCTTACTACCAAGCATAGCAGATACATCCTGTTTATCTATCCGGCTGGGGCCCTGCTGGCAGCCCATGTATGGGAAGATTACCTATCAAAAGGGTATCCACTCTGGCCTTTAAGGAAGTACATGCCTGTGCTCATAGTTGCCTTACTGGCAGGTGTGACGATAGCCTTATTTATCGCAAATAAATTGCCTTACCCCATCCTCACCCTTACCCTGACCAGTACAGGAATGTTAATCGCCTTATACCTGGCCTATAGGGCCTCACAAATAAAGCTCCTCTTTGGGGCTATTTTTCTAGTCCTTGTGGTCTCTCAAGTAGTTTACTATTGGTTTCTTCTACCGCTCCAGAATGCTACCTATTCAGAGAGGCCCTTTTGCCAAAAACTTCTAAGCGTTATGGAACCGGGTGCTAGGTGGGCGGTGTTTAAGGCCCATAGACCCGGTTTCACCTATTACACAAGGTCTTTTCCCAAAACCCTACGCTCAGAGGAAGAACTCCACACCTTCCTTTCCTCCGTAGATAAGGTCTACTGCCTCCTCCGTGAGGCAGACTACCGGAGGTTAGTCAAGGTTACAGGAAGGGTATTTAAAGTGGCGGAGCTTCCCGGTCTCAAGGGGAAGGACCGCCCCTTCGTGCTTGTGTGTAATAGGCAATAATTGGTTATTTGTAATATACTGAATATATAAACATGGGCAATACCTTAGGCAAGATGTTACTTCTATCCCCCTAGGTATAGGAGGCTTATATAATTTTTCGGAGGTAACTCATGCCTAAGTACTATTACCAACAACTCGCCTGTAAAAGATTAACTAGATACTCATGTACCAAAAAATAAACTTGGTCAGCAAGGTCTGCCGATACTTCGGCATCTCCGGTGAGTGCTTCTATAAATGGTTTAAACGCTACTGGTAATCCGGAGGCGATGACTGTTACCTATGACTATAGCTAATATAATCCTTTAAGTAACCCTAAAAGAAATTGTGCTTCGGGAAAATCGGGTTTTGCTTTTAATATTTCTTCTAACTTTAGAATAGCTTTTCCATGTTCTCCATCTCGCGAGTATGACAATGCCAAAATTAAGTTAACTAAAGCAAGTGGTTCTTTAATCAATTGTTCAGGAACTTTAATTTCAGATAACTTGGATGATAAAATTATCTCCCCTTCTCGTCCTATTCTCCTATGAATTGCCTGATTATTTCCTAACATAAAGAAAAAGTACGGGTCTGGACATGTTATCCAACTGCGTATTTTTTTCTCGCTTGGAAAGCTACCCCATATTACCAGTTTAGCATTACCCTTTAGACCGTAACTTAACGCGTCTGAACTACCTTTGTCACCGTAAATGCTTCTCGGCAACCTACGTATGACAAGCTTCTTACCAAAGCCGGCGTTTTCTACTGCTGCACTCAGAGCTTGAAAAATTTCTTCACGATACTCAGTGCCATAATCTCCTTCAAACCTCGCTACATAAATCCCCATTTCATCTTCATTAAAAGGCACTAAAGGGTGGAACCAGTACCATGTACCAATTAATATTACGAGAATCAAAACTATTGCTATAATTGTTGGAAAAGATAATAGCCTGAGATCTCTGCGATAAAAAGATAATCGCTTGGAGCCCTTGCGATGTAAATAAAGTAAGGAAATCCCAATCAAACTGAAGCATATAAACAAAAGTACTTCGCAGTTATCAAAACCCCATTTCTTTAAATAAAAAAAACCCGGTAATACTATAGTTAGAATGACTTCCAAGTGTTCTTTTATTACTTTTATTATTTCAGATGTTTGCATGGCTCGTTTTTGCTGTTTGAATCTAAAGCGTATCAGTACCAGTTTAAAACATTCATTTTGCCATCTTTGTCACCCAGGCACAATGATTCTGAGTCCCTTCGGCACCGCCTGGAACCTTGCTGGTAGTGGGCCTCCCAAATCTCCGTCTAATTGATACAATACCCCTTCTTTCGTGGAACTTACCTTAATTTCCCTACCCTGCACGTATTTGACCCCCCGAATCCTGTCAGCTATCCAGAATAAGGAGCCCGCAGCATACTTGAGGAACTTGAGATGATCCCTCCCGGGGAACACGAACACATCCAGAAGACCGTCGTCCAACCTTGCCCTGTTAGTGATGACCATAGGGCCTGTATAACGTCTCGTATTGCTAACAAAGACGAAGCCTGCGCCGCTAGCAATCAACTGCCCATCCACCTCCACGTCCAGGGGTGGGAACTTGTAATTCCACAGCCCCCTTAAAATGGGCATAAAATAAGAGGCCAGTGAGATGGTGCCCTTTCTGGTTGACTCCATTATCTTGACTACCTCGGCGTCAAAACCTACACCAGCCATGAGAAAGAAGTGGCGACTATCGGCCTTGCCCAGGTCTATCCTCCTAGTGTTACCCTTTGCGATGGTATGACAGGCATGGATGGGGTCAAGGGGTAGCCTTAGCTCTCTGGCCAGTACGTTAGCAGTACCGAGGGGTATAAGCCCAAGCGGGGTCTCCTGCCCTATAACGCCGTTTATCACCTCATTAAAGGTGCCATCACCCCCCATTGTTACGATGGCTTCGTAGTCCAGCGAATTCCCAGCCTCTTCTCTTGCATCCCCGCGTTTCTTTGTAAGAAACACCTCCACACGGAGGCCATTAGACTCAAGAGTCTCTTTCACAATTGGCAAAATCTTCAACCCATAACCCCCACCTGCAATGGGGTTCAGTATAAGCTTCACTCTACGATTGTCCGAATCTTTTAAGTGCATAAGAAACCTTAATTCCAAATTTTACCCACCATGAAATTATTATTTTCAGGCGATGTAAATCATCTATACCCTTCTTAATTAACTTGAGGGAAAAAAGGATTTAAGACCCTTCACCTTTCGCCTCAAGCAATTCCTTCCCAGCGTCATAAAAATCATAATAGGTGATTAACAAAATTATTAGCCCTGCGAAACTAAGCACTACACTTATCAATAATGCTATGCCTACGGTAACTAAAGCTACTGGAACTTTGTTGTGCCTGGTTAAGGAATTCAGGTGCAGTGCCAGGTTTCTGTGAGCAATGAATAACCAGTAAAGGTTAAAAAAAGGAACAAACATAAATCCGATTGCCTTACCCGGTGAGGGCTTTTTATTCGGAAGGTTACTTTGTTGCGCTAACTTCCATAACCGAAATAAAAATATGCAAAGTATAACTAAATATGGAATTTCAAATAGAAGGTAGCCTAGGGGACGCTGCTGGGGACCAACGTTCGATTCCAATAACACAGTAAAAAGGGATAAACCCCCAAGAACCGCAAGCCACGTGGGATGGGGAGGCTTCTTTATTTGCTCTATTTTTGCCATCTCTTTTCTCCGTTCTTCCGTTAGTTTGTTCAGGGCCTAAACGTCACACTATCCTATCTTCTCACGTGTTCAGCATCTGCTATTAGCGTTTGCTTGAGAAACGTTAGTATACCCGTCTTTACCCTAAGCTCTGCTACCCAGCATGGAAAATCTTAAAGAATTGTATATATAATATAATGTTAAGACAACCTTAAATTTATGGCTACTCATTTTGATGTAATAGTGGTGGGTGGTGGGCATGCGGGTTGCGAGGCTGCCCTTGCAACGGCAAGGATGGGGCTAGAGACCCTGTTGCTGACCATTAACCCCGATAGTATTGCGCAGATGTCTTGTAACCCGGCCATAGGGGGGCTGGCCAAGGGGCAACTGGTCAGGGAGATAGATGCCCTCGGAGGGGAGATGGGCAAGGTTATTGACACCACTGGAATCCAGTTCCGCATGCTTAACACAAAGAAGGGACCAGCGGTACAATCCCCCAGGGCCCAGGCCGATAAGCACCTATACCAGAAGGAGATGCGGCACCGGCTGGAGGCACAAGAAAATCTGCTGATACGCCAGGACGTGGTGGAATCCTTGATAGTGGCACACGGAACCCTTAAGGGGGTGATTGGACAGACAGGTGTACGGTATCATGCCAGGGCAGTCATCCTCACCACTGGCACCTTTTTGAAGGGACTGATACACATAGGGGAGAGCAAGAGACAGGGGGGTAGGATAGGCGAGCCTTCTGCCGAGGGCCTTTCAGATTCCTTAAGGACGCTGGGCTTTGAGGTAAGACGGCTCAAGACTGGCACACCTCCCAGGCTTAATGCCCGAACCATAAGGGTTGAGGAGTTAGAGCCACAGTGGGGTGATGCCGAGCCACGGCCCTTTTCCTTCTCCACAAAGAAGATAGATAGGCCACAAGTTCCGTGCCATATTACACATACTAATACGGAGACACACAGACTTATCAAGGAAAATCTGCATAGGGCGCCCCTTTACACTGGTCAGATAAAAGCAACAGGCCCACGCTATTGTCCCTCCATAGAGGATAAGGTGGTACGCTTTGCCGAGAAAGAACAGCACCAGATATTCCTTGAGCCAGAGGGGCTGGATACTCTGGAGATATACTGTAACGGCATCTCTACCAGCCTCCCCTGCGACATACAGGAACAATTAGTACACTCCATAAAGGGGCTAGAGAGGGCCGAGATAATGCGCTATGGTTATGCCATAGAGTATGACTTTGTACCCCCTACTCAGCTAAAACCCACTCTGGAGACGAAGCTTATTGAGAACCTCTTCATGGCGGGGCAGATAAATGGGACGTCTGGATACGAGGAGGCCGCTGCCCAAGGCATAATGGCTGGCATCAATGCTGCACTTAAGCTAGGAGCAGTCTCCGGTGGCCCAGGTGAACTTATCCTTGACCGTTCCGAGGCTTACATTGGCGTGTTGATTGATGACCTAGTAACCAAAGGAACGCTTGAACCTTACCGTATGTTCACCTCAAGGGCCGAACACAGGTTAATACTCCGTCAAGATAATGCCGACAGGCGTCTGATGAAATATGGATACGAGATGGGGTTGATTTCACAACATCAGTGGGAATCTATTCTGGAGAAGGAATCACTGATTGCCCGAATAAAGGCTTACTTGCACGATACCTTCGTAGAGGGACAGAACCTGGAAAAAGTCCTCCGGAGGCCTGAGGTGGACTTTACCACCCTGCTGTCAATAGACCCTCTCCTCAAGGAAAAAGCTCTTCCCCCCGAGGTAAAGGAGCAGATAGAGATAGAGGTAAAGTACGAGGGTTACATCCACAGGCAAATGGCTCAAGTGGAGAAGTTCAAAAAGATGGAATCTTGGAAACTCCCCCACTGGCTGGATTATAGAGAAATCCCTGAACTTCGGACAGAGGCCCGTCAGAAACTGCTGGAGATAAAGCCCTTTTCTCTGGGCCAGGCCTCCAGAATATCAGGGGTATCCCCCGCAGACATCTCCGTATTAATGATTTACCTCACCTCAAAGGGTCAGGTTAGAGACTAAAACTCATTAAGAACTCTGCATTGGTCTTGGCCTTGGTGAGACGACTCCTGAGTAGTTCAATAGCCTCCATAGGATTGGTCTCGTTAAGTACCTTCCTGAGGAGCCACACCCTCTTAAGCTCTTCGGGGTCTAGCAGTAGTTCTTCCTTTCTGGTTCCAGAACGGGTGATGTCAATTGCAGGGAAAATCCTGCGGTCGGCCAGCTTCCTGTCAAGGTGAAGTTCCATGTTCCCCGTACCCTTGAACTCTTCATATATTACGTCATCCATTCTGCTACCGGTATCTATAAGGGCGGTAGCTATGATGGTCAGACTGCCGCCTTCTTCAATGTTTCTTGCGGCCCCGAAGAAGCGTTTGGGTCTCTGTAAGGCATTGGCATCAATACCACCAGAGAGTATCTTTCCACTATGCGGGACCTCGGTATTATAGGCCCTTGCAAGTCTGGTTATGGAGTCAAGCAATATCAAAACGTCCTTACCGTACTCCACCATCCTCTTTGCCTTCTCAAGTATCATCTCTGCCACCTGAACATGCCTGCTGGCGGGTTCGTCAAAGGTGGAGCTTACTACCTCCGCAGAGGTTGCCCTCTCCATCTCTGTTACCTCTTCTGGCCTCTCATCTATAAGAAGGATAATGAGATAAACCTCTGGATGATTTTTACTTACAGAGTTAGCAATCTTCTGTAGTAGTACCGTCTTACCTGCCCTGGGAGGTGAGACAATAAGACCTCTCTGACCCTTTCCTATGGGGGTGATAAGGTCCATCACACGCATGTTGACTTCCTCCGAGGCGGTCTCCAGGATTATCCTCTCCGCAGGGTGAAGAGGGGTGAGGTTGTCAAACAACACCTTTTCTCCCATTAACTCTGGGTCTTCGTAGTTAATGGCCTCCACCTTCAATAGGGCAAAGTACCTCTCACCCTCCTTTGGTGGGCGGATCTGGCCAGAAACGACAGCCCCTGTCTTTATCCCAAACCTCCTTATTTGAGAGGGGGAGATATAAATATCGTCTGGCCCGGGCAGGTAGTTATAATCGGGTGATCTGAGGAACCCGAATCCTTCAGAGAGGACCTCCACCACCCCTTCGCCATACATAAGGCCGTTCTGGGTTACACGATCCTTTAGTATCTTGAAGATAAGGTCTTGTTTCTTTAGACCTTGGTACTCTTTCACTCCTTCCCTTTTAGCCAGGTCCTGGAGTTCCTTTATAGTCATCTTCTGGAGCTGTTTTATATTAAGCTCCCCCTTTCTCTCCACTTTTTCTTTTTCAGGGGTAGCCCTGATCTCCTCAATTGCTTCCTGCTCTACGGGACTTGTCTTTCTAGTAGCCATCAATGCTCCTCCAAATTTAATCTATAAAACATATCTTTGCCAAAATTCCTTAAGTTGCTTAAAAGTTTCCTCTTCTGAGGAATCGTTATTAACTATAAATTGGGCCTTCTGCCGTTTCTGGGATTCGGGGAGTTGAAAGTGCTCCCTCCTTTGAACTTCATCTTGAGACCAGCCACGCAGCCAGGCTCTCTCTTTTTTTACCTCTAGCCCCACCTCAACAAAGACTAAAACGTCACAAATTTTATCCAACTCCGTCTCCACCAGCAGGGCGGCGTCCAGAACTAAAGGCCCAGACTTCTCAGCCACCTCCCTGCGTATGGATTCTATAATAGGTGGGTGTAGTAGCTCGGTAAGCTCCTTCAGAGACTTTCCGTTAGAAAACACAATGGATGCCAATTTACTGCGGTCCACCCTCCCCTGCCTTCCCAAAACCCTTTTGCCCCATCGCTCTAAGATCCCTTTTTTAACCTCTGGCCTTTCAAGGAGTTCGTGGGCCATCTCGTCGGCATCAATCACCTTCGCCCCCAACGAACCTAACATCTTTGCCACAGTGGTTTTCCCGCTGGCAACGCCACCTAAAATCCCTATCACCAGGGGCCTCACTCCACCTCCATCCAGTTCTTCCCCACCTTTGTGTTTACTTTTATAGGCACCCGTAGCGCTAGGGCCTGGGTCATTACTTCAGAGAGGGTTTTAGAGGCGGTAGCTAATTCTCCCTCTGGTAGTTCAAAAAGTAATTCGTCATGTATCTGTATGAGCAGTCTCGCCCTGAAGTCCGTTTCCTCAAGAAGTCTATGGGCCTTTACCATAGCTACCTTTATTAGGTCAGCGGCTGAACCCTGTATTATGGTGTTTATCGCCACTCTTTCGGCCGTACCCCTCCTTTGCTTATTAGCAGAGTTTATGCCCGGTACGGGGCGTTTTCTGCCCAGCAGGGTACTCACCCACCCTCTCTGCCTTGCCTCTTGAATGGCTATCTCCCTGAAGTGCTTAACCCCTTGAAAAATGTTAAAATAAGCCTCTATAAAACCCTTGGCTTCCTCTATGGATATGCCTAGTTCTCTGGATAGGCCCATGGGACTAAGGCCGTAGATTATGCCGAAGTTTACCGCCTTGGCCGTCCGCCTCATCTCAGAATTGATCTGCCCTGCCTCTACCCCATAGAGCTTAGAGGCTACCCACGCATGTATATCCTGATCTTCTTGGAAGGCCTTTACCAGGGCGGGGTCTTCAGAGTAATGGGCCAGTATTCTAAGTTCTATCTGAGAATAATCTAAAGCAAGGAATACGAACCCCTCCTCCGATGGGGTAAAGGCACGCCTTATCTGCCTGCCTATATCTGTACGTATAGGTATATTCTGTAGATTAGGCTCACTGGAGGATAGCCTCCCGGTGGCCGTAACTGTCTGGTTAAAAGAGGCATGCACCTTACCGTTACTTACCGTCTTGGGTAGGGCGTCAATATAAGTAGATTTTAACTTGCTCAACTGTCTATGTTCCAGCAGAAGGGCGGGCAGCGGATGCTTATTTGCGAGTGTTTCAAGTACCCTTGCCACTGTAGATGGCCCTGTCTTGGTGTGCCTTGTGGGCTCTAGGTTTAGCTTATCAAATAGAATGTGGGCTATCTGTCTGGGGGAATCCACGTTGAAATGTTCACCAGCCTGTCTGAATATATCCTCCTCCAAGGACTTCAACCTCTTTTCTAAGAAAAAAGACATCTCCCCAAGGAGATTGGTATCTACCTTGACACCAGTGTACTCCATATCGGCTAGTACAACCAGCAGGGGCACCTCTACCTCCTCAAACAGCCTCTGTAAACCCTCCTTTACCAGCATGGGGTGGAAGACTCCGGCTAAACGGTACGCCACATCTGCATCGCCACAGGCGTAATTGGCTATCCTTGAAAGTTCCACCTTGTCCATTGTAATTTGGTCTTTTCCATGACCAATCAGCTCTGTAATAGGGGTCATGGAATAAGACAGATATTCCATGGCCAGTTCCTCCAAGTTATGGCGTCTCCTGGTTGGGCTGAGAAGGTAGGAGGCTATCATAGTATCAAAGGCGATGCCTTTTAGCTTTATCCCGTAGTTTCTCAAGACTGCACAATCGTATTTGAGATTTTGTCCTATCTTTTTTATCCCGGGGTCTTCAAAGATAGGCTTTAGGTCCTCAAGCACCCCATGTTCAAGGGTGGTCTCCCCAAGGGGTGCTTTTAGGGGAAGATACCAACCTTGCCCTTCCTTCCACGAAAAGGCAAGCCCTACTATCCTGGCCTCTCTTACACGCAAGTCGGTGGTTTCAAGGTCCAGAGAGAACTCCTTTACCTTCTTAAGTTCTTCCACAAATGCTGCAAATGCCTGTTTTGTGTTTACAATGCGGTAATCAAATTCTTTTTTCTCTTCCGCTGGGCCCATCTGGGCAAGGAAACTCTTAAAGCCTAGTTCCATAAAAAGACTCCTCAGTGTACTCTCATTACTGCCACCCATGCGGCATGCCTCCAGGTCTAGCTCTACTGGGGCATTGGTATCAATTGTTACGAGTTCCTTAGCCAATCTCGCCTGTTTTTCGGAGGACCTAAGCCCTTCTTTTAGTCTCTCCTCCCGCTTCCCCCCTCTTATGTTATCTATATTCTCCAGTAGGGCCTCCAGGCTGCCAAAATTGTGGATAAGCTCCAAGGCGGTCTTTGGGCCTATGCCAGGTACCCCCGGTATGTTATCTATACTATCCCCTGTTAAGGCAAGAAAATCGGTCATCTGTTCGGGAGTAATACCCCTCTCCTTTCTAAAGGTCTCAAGGTCTATGCACATGTCTTTTCTAGCGTTATAAATCTTTATTTGGGGGTTTATGAGCTGTTCAAGGTCCTTATCAGCAGTAACGATACAGACCTCCAGTCCCTCCTGGGTGGCCTGTTTGGCAATGGTGCCTATCAGGTCATCTGCCTCGTAACCCCCACACACATAAATCGGTATCCCATAGGCCTCTAAAACCCTGTGAATAAGTGGGAGCTGGGCAGAGAAGTCATCGGGTGTCTCCTTCCTATGGGCTTTATATTTCACATATTGTACATGCCGAAAGGTTGGTCCAGCCGAATCAAATACGGCTGCGAGGTAGTCAGGGTTCTGGTCTTTCAGCAGTTTCCTCAGCATATTGGTAAACCCATAGACGGCATTTACAGGAAGCCCCCTTGGGCTAGTTAAGTCAGAAATGGCATAGTAAGCCTGGTAAGACTGCGAATGCCCATCAATTATGAAAAACCTCTTTGGCATTTTTGCTGATATTTATTCATCGTCGGTCCTAAAGGGAACCACCCAAGAATGTTCGCCAATGATGGAAATGTTTGAATCAGAAAAGGACAGGGGAATAATATCTATTAAAAGGTCTCATCAGTATGGATTCATTACACTCCGCCTTAGGCGGGTTAATTTCGCCCCAATTCATTAAAAATGGACACGCTTCAGTGGACGTGAGCTGTGTTGTTACACCTTTAAAGTATAAATATAATATGAAATCCTAAAGTAATATCTTGTAAAGGATATACAAAATATATGATTAAATTTCCCTGGAAGGGTTATTCTTGACACACGTAAGACAACCGGTGAGTTACACGGTAAAAATACACAAAAATAATCCAGTTGTCAAGTTTTTTTATCTTTAAGTTTATATGAAAATTGGGTATTATCTTATTGTTTGATTACAGACATTTCTAATATATTGCAATCATTAAGCTTAGGTAGTAGGCTTATCTTGCACGAGGCATTTACTTAACCTTCTAAGTAGGCCATCTATTAGGTGCATAAAATCTTAAGACTACTCTTATTTCCATCCTCTCTTAGAGATTTCGCTTAAATGGCGTCTTACCTTTTCAGTGAGGGGTGTGTGCTTATCGTTGGAGAATTCCAGGAATTTCTGGTAATGGAACACGGCCTTTGCGACTTCGCCTTCTTCCTCTAGAACCATAGCTAGATTGTAGTGTGCTTCGGCATGGGTGGGGTTTATCTCTATGACCTTTCTAAAGGCCTCCCTGGCCCTAAACAGGTCCCCTATTTTTTTTGCAACAATACCCAGATTAGTAAGGCCATGTATATCCCTGGGGTTTACCTCTAGAATAGCCTGAAACTCCCTTAAGGCCCCCTGGAGATTCCCCTTTTTATACAGGGTAACCCCCAGGTTGTTACGGGCTTTGATGTAATCTGGTTTTATGAGTACAGCCTTACGGAATCCCACCTCAGCCCTATCATAATCACCTAACTCCTGATATATAGCCCCGAGGTTATTATATACCTCTGAGTCCATGGGATCTTCTTTGAGTAGTTCTTTGTATTGGGCCTCTGCCTTTTTTAATTCTCCGCTCTTTTGATAAAACAGCGCGAGTTTGAATTTCTCCCCCCTTTGTGGTCTTCCTAACCCTTGGGCTACCTCGTGTTCGGTAGTAACCAGCCCTTCCGCAGATTTAGCTGGAGGAATCGTCTCCTCGGCCAATTCTGGTTCTGGAGCGACGGGGATAACTGCTTCTCCATCAGGTGGTAATGCCAAAGGTTCCTTCTTAGGAATTATCTCCACTTTAACCCCGGTCTTTCCAGCCATTTCAGGGGTCTTTTCCTTAACGGTTTTCTTTTCTTCAGAAAAAGCAGGTGTGACCTCCCCCTCTATCTTTTCTTCTTTTAGCTTCTCGGTGGTAAGAGGTGCTGAAGGAACTAATTCCACCACCACTACCGGGACTCCTTCCGCTTCACTAGCCTCCTGTGTGATAGAAGGGGTTTGCTCTCCAGCTTTATCTGTCATTCCTTTGATTGGTTCAGGAGTTATCTCAATAATCTCCTGGAGGTTTGATTCAGGAAATCTCACCTCTTCCACCATAATTTCCATGCCTGGCTCCACAGTATCAACCTGTGGAGTAGACCTAGCTAGTTGGGAGAGTAGCATTACAGGTGCCTCTCTCCTCGGCGGTTCGCTTTCAAGGAGCAACCTGGGTACCAAGAAGGCGGTTAAAGGGATAAGGACGCCTCCAGTGGAAAGGATTATTATAAGGCGTTTCTTAATTTTATTTGATTCTTCCATTGTGGGGGGTCTTGTGGTTAAGTATTTTGGGGAAGGAGCAGTCCTTTCAGTCTGAAGAGGTTCCGATTTGCCAGATTTCTTTAGCTTGTCAAAGATTTTACTCACGCGCTTCAGTCAACCTTTAAGGCATCGGAGAAGGCCGTCACACGGGCCTCAGCTAGCTCGGAGCGATCATTGAGTTTCGCTAAAACATTTTCCGCCTCTTCCTTCTCCTTAAAACTACCCAGAGCCAGGCGATACTGTCCTTCTGGTGGATTGCCACCAAGGCCTATAACATAAGCCTTGTATCCAAGCCCCTTTAGAGCAGCACCCTTCTCCAAAGCAATGTTCCTGCTTTTAAAGGTACCCAGGAGTATAGTAAAAGACTCCTTCAGATCCTCCGGGACGGCCACGGGGCTAGACATAGGGGGCCCAGCCGGTAGGGTCTTTATCTTCTCTCTAAGGTCCTTTACTTCTCCGTCAAGACGTGACTTCTCTAATTGCCATGACCTTGTCTCCTGACGGTATCGTCTCTCCGTGTCCGTCCTAACCCCTTTGGTCCTGATGTTATCAAAGATAAGAAACCCCAGCGCCCCTGCGATAACGACAATACCGCCGACAATAAAGGGTAATCTTATTTTAGCCGGGCCCTGGGCTGGACCAACCTTAGGGGTTAAGGCAGCTATCTCTTTTTTAGTCCCCTCCGGCCTCTCCAGTTTCAAATCTTCAATGGCCTTTTGTACTAATTTCTTGTCTATCCTTGAGGTCTGTACTGAATACGCCGCGAGTAAGGCCCTATCACTTATAAGGTTTATAACCCTTGGTATGCCAAGGGAGTATTCATAGATTAGCCCTACTGCCTCTGGTCTAAAACTAATCCTGCCGGAAGAACCGGCTACCATCAGGCGATATTCAATGTATCTCAACACCTCGTCCTTTTTCAGTGGATTAATCTGGCATCTTACGGAGACCCTCTGGTCTAGTTGTTGCAACTCCTGGGACTTCAGTAGCCTGAGAAGCCCCATCTGCCCTAGTAATATAATTTGCAGGAGTTTTTCTTTATCGGTTTCAAGGTTAGAGAGTATGCGGATTTGCTCAAGGGTGGGCATGGGTAAATTTTGGGCTTCATCTATAATTAGGAGTGCACCGTAGCCGGCTTTGTGAGTACCCATGAGGAACTCGTTTAGTCTATCCAGCATCTCCTTCCTGGAGGGCCTCTGAGCACCTTTTTCCATAATCCCAAATTCCTGAAGTACTGTCTCCATGAGCTCCTCTTCGGAAAGAAAGGGATTTAGGATGACAGCGGTGTAGGCTTTTCTATCTATTCTTTCGTGGAGCACCCGGCAGAGGGTGGTCTTACCCGTGCCTATAGCACCAGTTATCACTATGAAACCTTCGCTCTGGTGTATAGCATAGAGGGCCTGTTCCAGAGCTATTTTGTGGGTCTCACTCTCAAAGAAAAAATGTGGGTCTGGGGTGAGACTGAAGGGTTTTTCTTTTAAGCCAAAAAATTCCAGATACATTATTTTGAGTAGAGTTTAGATTGTTTTTGTAACAGCCTTAATCTCTCCAGCTCCTCAGTAGAGAGGTCTTCAATCCTATCTCCCACAAGCACAGTAGGCGTAAGGAATATCACAAGGTCCACCTTCCTCTTTTCCTTGCGCGACTGTTTAAATAGCATACCCAGTCCAGGTACCTTTCCAAGGATGGGTGTTCTGGTCTCTTCCATATCCTTCTTCTCCTGCATAAGTCCGCCCATCACAATGGTCTCACCGTCTTTGACCCTGATAACTGTGTCTGACTCACGGATTTCCAGTATAGGGGCCTCATCCCCTTCCCTGGACTTTGTTACACCCGTCTGGTCGGTTACACTGGGGTGTATGTTCATAATGATATAACCATCCGGGCTTATCTGAGGCGTAACGTCCAAGGTCACCCCGATGGTTACCGTAGTTGTCCCCACACTTTCCGTAGTTACAGGTGTTACGCCGGCAACCGTGGTAGTGGAAATGGTAAAGAAGGTCTTCTGGGTGCCCACTTTTATTATTGCCGTTTGATTATTTAAGGCGGAAATCTTGGGGCTAGAGATAACATTTACATCTCCCTGAAGGGATAGGGCCTCCAAAATGGCCTCTACATCCCCGGTCTTTACAGTAAGCTGGAAAAATCCCAGCACATCTGTTATATCCTTACGAATTCCAGGTCTAGTTCTGATGCGAGCAGCCTCGGTAGTACCCTGCCCAAGGGAGAGCCAATGGTCAAAGAGCATATCATAGTTTACGCCGTACCGGAACTCATCCCTGAGGGTGACCTCTACTATCTTTGCATGTATAAGAACCTGCCTTTGCACTGTACCCTCCACGGCCTCCAGCAGTTCGGCCACCTTGGCTACAATATCCGGAAAGGAAGTCACCAGAATCACCCCGGACTGACGGTTAATGGAGAAAACACCCCTTGCACCGGTGGGCATCTCCTCCACAGTAGCGCGTCTTTCCTCCCTGCCAGTCCTTCTCTCTCCCCTCCCTCCATAACCATATCCAATAGCCTCAGGTTCAACCATGCCGACGCTCCTTAATCCCATGGCTGTCAGGGCCAGTTCTATTTCCTCAAAGATGTCCTGTATATCCTCGCCCGTAACGGTATTAACCCCAGCTATAAACCCACCACCGGGTACCCCCACACCCCCAACACCTGGTACCCCCACACCTCCAACACCTATCCCGCCTGTTACGCCCCCAACACCTGTAACTCCTGTTGTAACCCCACCAGTTACACTAGTAGCAGAACTGGTAGAAAGCACCCTGGAACCACTTCTGTGTGTACCAACATAGTTAAGGTGAAAAATTCTTGTGATTGGTCTGGGTTTGGAAACCCTTATGAAGCCATCTTCTATCCTATATTCCAGGCTGAGAGGCGTTAATAATGCCTCCATAGCCTGGCTGAGAGTTACATCCTTTAAGTCTATCGTAACCTTTCCCTCCACGTCAGGGTCTATAATAATATTTGTCTGGCTCTCCTTTGCGAAGCTCATCAGCACGTCTTTGATGTTGGCCTCCCTCACTGAGAGGATGAAGAGCTTTACAGGTTTGGGCTTCCTTAACTCCTCTTCTAGTAACAATACAGGTAGTTCCTCTAGCTTTCTCTCGGTGGGGGAGGGATTTACAGGAGCAGCGGGTTTAGCAATATCCATGCGGGCCTTTTTTCGGAAGGGCATCCCAGAAGGAGTGCAAGCAACAAGATTCCTATTGGGAAGGCATTTACACCTGAGATAGATTTGCCCATAAAAGAAACGGTAATCCTCTTAAGAAGATACACCCTTGCCACCCTCTCCCATAAAAGGGGTTCTATCTTCTTTTTTCAGGAAAGTTTAAAGCAACTTGCTTTTATAGGTATAGCATACCCTTACCCAAAGTCAAGAAAAATTATTAAGATGCTTTAAGAGTAGACTCTTTCTTTAGGTAAATAGATTTCACCGATATAGGTTTTTGCGTATTTGAATAAAATATATTGGTTTTTTCCTTCACTTCTATGCGCAACACCTGCAAAATGAGATTGATTCTCTGTCTCAGATAGGCCACAATGATATTTATAGTTTGGTTGTCATTACAAGTATATTGCAAGTATGTGGGTAGTAAGTAGGGAAAGCCCTTCAAGTGTGTTCAGTTTTCTTCTGGCAGGACCGAAAGTGCTGCCCTACTTTCTTTTGCCTGTATAAAAAAGCAACCTATAGACTGCGTCTACCTCCGATTAAAAAACACTTTCTTTGTTTATTTAATAATATTACATGACCACCCCGACACATTGTGATAAAATATTATGTTTAAAAATAGTAGCTATTTTCTTTATGGGGTTCAGTTCGTAAACACTGTGCAAAAATCCAGAAATTTTATCGTTGCCAAGGGCATAAGGGTCAATAACCTCAAGAACATAGACGTAGAGATACCACTGAAGAAATTGGTGGTGGTTTCTGGTGTCTCTGGTTCAGGTAAGAGTAGCCTGGTCTTTGATACCCTTTATGCGGAGGGGCAGAGGCGCTACGTGGAGACCTTCTCCACCTACGCCAGACAGTTCTTGGAGAGAATGGACAAACCTGAGGTGGACCATATTGAGGGCATCCCACCCGCCATAGCCATACAGCAAAAGAACCTGGTAAAGAGCCGCCGGAGCACCGTAGGTACTGCCACAGAGATTAATGACTACCTGAGGCTGTTATTCGCCAAGCTAGGCCATACCTACTGCCAGGGGTGTGGACGCGAGGTAGAGAGTTACTCTGTAACTCAAGTAGTGGGAAAAATACTCGCTCTGAAAGAAGGTATAAAATTTTTGGTACTTTTTCCCTTGCAGGTGAGTACCAAGCTGAGTAGCCAAAAACAGATTGCCTTGCTTAAGGAGCAGGGATTCTTGAGGCTCTTGGCCGGGGGCAGGATAGTGGACATTGTAGAGGAGGCCGAGTTTGACCTCCTTGGGGCAGGACAAGTCCAGGCAGTAGTGGATAGACTAGCGGTAAGGCCAGACATAAAAGAAAGGCTGGCAGATGCCCTGGAGACGGCCTTCCGCCTGGGCCAGGGGAGGTTAAGCCTCTTGTTGGTGGATGAGAACAAAGAGTTAAAATTTAGTAACCGCTTCCGCTGCGAGGACTGTAACCTGGAATACCCTGAACCTACCACCAACCTCTTCTCTTTTAATAGTCCGCTCGGGGCCTGTCCCAAATGCCAGGGGTTCGGTAACACAATTGAGATAGACAAAGACAGCGTAATCCCAGACCCGCGGAAAAGCCTGCGCGAAGGGGCAATACAGCCCTGGACTACCCCCGCTTATAGCCATCTCTTGGAAGAACTCCTGGAAGGTGCTAAGCGGCACGGCATTCCCATAGATATCCCTATTGAAAAACTCTCCAAAGAACATGTCAAATTAATCTGGGAGGGCACCAAGGATTTCTGCGGCATCAAGGAGTTCTTTGAGTGGCTGGAGCAGAAAAAGTATAAGATGCACGTAAGGGTTTTTCTCAGCAAATACAGGGGATATGTAACTTGTCCGGGCTGCAACGGGTCAAGGCTAAACCCGAAGGCCCTGAATGTAAAGATAGCCGATAAGACCGTAGCGGACGTCTGTACCATGAGCATAGAAGAGGCCCACAGGTTATTTGAGACCCTAAAGCTCCAAGATTATGAAGAGGAGGTCGGAAGACTCATCCTACAGGAGATCAGGAAGAGGTTTGACTACATGGTTAATATCGGGCTAGGCTACTTGACCCTTGATCGTCTGACCCGCACCCTCTCCGGGGGCGAGGCGCAGAGGGTAAACCTTACCACCTCGCTCGGCTCCTCCTTGGTGAATGTACTCTATATACTGGATGAGCCAAGCATAGGGCTACACTCCAGGGACACAGAACGACTTATCGCTATCCTCAAGAGACTCAGAGACTTAGGCAACACCGTGATTGTAGTAGAACACGATAGAGACGTCTTACGCTCGGCTGATTTACTCATTGACCTCGGCCCTGGTGCAGGCGAGAAAGGCGGCCAGGTGGTGTATCAGGGTGACCTCCACCACCTTGCCCGAAGTGTAGCACCCTCCCTAAAAGGGGCCTTGAATGGTTCACTAACCATAGAGTATCTCCAGGGTAAGAGGACTATTACAATTCCAAGGGAAAGGCGAAAGCGCACGGGTAAGGAAATAGATCTCAGGAGTGCCAGACAAAACAACTTAAAGAAAATTGACGTGTGTTTCCCCCTGAACATGCTGGTATGTGTAACAGGAGTATCCGGCTCTGGGAAGAGTACGCTGATACAAGACACCCTCTTCCCTGCTTTAAAGAAGGAACTTAGGCAAGGTTTTCAAGGCCCGGTAGGAAAATACTCCCGATTGCTTGGGACGGAAAATATTCAGGATGTAGTACTTGTGGACCAGTCCCCTATCGGGCGTACCCCAAGGTCAAACCCCATCACCTACATAAAGGCATATGATGAAATAAGGCGTCTATTTGCCTCCACAAGAGAGGCGAGGATAAGGAACCTCAGCCCCAGTGCCTTCTCGTTTAATGTGGCGGGTGGGCGGTGTGACGCCTGCCAGGGGGAAGGGTACAAGAAGGTTGAGATGCAATTCCTGGCCGATGTCTTCGTAACCTGTGAGAAATGCCACGGAAAACGCTTCAGGAGGGACATACTGGATATTAGATATAAACACAAAAATATCCATGAGGTTATGGAGATGACGGTGGAGGAGGCATTAAAATTCTTTGAGGATACACCCTCCCTTATCTACGGACTCAAGTGCTTACGAGATGCAGGCTTAGGATACCTCCACCTTGGTCAGCCTGCCACTACACTCTCCGGCGGTGAGGCCCAGCGCCTAAAACTCGCCAGCTTCCTTGCAAAAAGATACGCAGAAGACATACTATTCCTATTTGACGAACCTACCACCGGACTCCATTTTGAAGATATAAGAAAGCTACTGGACTGCTTCCAGTCCTTGCTGCATGAGGGGCACTCGCTAATCGTTATAGAACATAACCTGGAGGTAATCAAGTGTGCCGATTACATCATAGACCTAGGACCTGAAGGTGGCGAAAGAGGCGGATACATCGTGGGCACGGGAACGCCCGAAGTGATTGCAAACCTAAAGAATTCCTATACGGGTAGGTACCTGAAAGAATACCTCTCAAGGTAATAAAACCAGCTATAAGACTAAATCTTGTTTTGCCCGTTAGGTCCCCTTAATCGGCTTTTTAGTCCTCCTTGGAGGGGGCAGTTCTCAGTTGACAAAAAAAGCACTTTTATTATATTTTTATTATTTTATCTAGAATGTATCTAAAAGGAGACACCAGGATAGCATGTTAACGCACTGGACTGGGTGGAATTGCTCTCAGGTACAGTTTCTAAAGAAACTACTTCATACTGTGTTTCTTGCACTTTTTGGGCTAATCTTGCTAAGCCAACCCCTGGGAGCGGAATATCTAAATAAAGAAGCACAAAAGCATTTTGAGAATGGTATGATTTATATCAGGCAGGGCTATCAAGACCTAGTCATAAGAGAGCTAGAACATGCGGCAAAGCTAGAACCACAAGCGCCAGATGCTCATAGGTATCTGGCAGTGGCGTATTCATTGAAGTTTCAGGTATGTAAAGCCATAGATTCCTACGATAAGTTATTCAAGGCAAATCCGAATATAAATGAAGTCCCCCCTATAAAAGCCCACTGGCTTGAACAGGACAAAATAACTAGAATGCTTGCATCTATTAAGGCTGAATTAGAACGAGTACATTTGGAGCGCCCCGAAGCCGCTGTGGTGCATGCCATGTTAGCGTGGTTATATGGGGAAGAAGGAAAGCTAAGGGATGCCTATGACGAGCTCCTTCACGCCCAAGAACTAGCCCACATCACAGATAAACATGACCTCGCCGAGGACAATAAGCCACTTGCCACCCTCCTCCTAGAATTAGTAACCGCAATGCAGAGTAGTCCATCATTAGCAGAAACGCAGGTTGGGCTACTCCTCTACGCACTTAATAATATATAGCCCACCCGAAATAAACATTTCACTCAAAAGCGCTCATGCCACTTTAAAAACTTTTTGTGCAGCTTGGGCCGACAATTTTAAATCCCCCCTGGGGGAAGATAACTTTGTAAACCCTTTTCTATCAGGTGGTAAAATAATATCCAGTGTTTTATCCTGAGCTCAATCAAATTTACTTGACAAAGCATAGCGTATCGGATTAGAATCCCGACGTTGTTCGGTGTCTATGGGTGTCCACTTGCGGGTGGACTAAAAGGGAAGATGGTGAAAAACCATCACGGACCCGCCGCTGTAATCGGCGACGAAAGCTGCAAGAGCCACTGTCCGTCTCAGACGGGTGGGAAGGCGCACTGATTAGGCCGACCCGATAGTCAGAAAACCTGCCCGTAGACTTATACCAACCTCCCCGTGGTAAGGGAAGGTGGAACTGGCTAAGTATCACAAAAGCCCGCATCTTCTCTGTCCGTCCCAGTGCGGATTGAATCACGGAGATGTGGGCTTTTTTATTTGGTTTGATAAGAGGGAAACTAAGGCCGAACTTTTACTTAATCGTATCTTAAACTAATTTAACTGGAGAAGGCGACAGGATAAAGGGAAGGCAGTGAAAATCTGCCGCTGCCCCGCAACTGTAACGGGGACGAAATCCACAAGAAGCCACTCTCTGCCTGAAGCGGAGGGGAAGGCGTGGAGAGTAGGATGAACCGTTAGCCAGGAGACCTGTCCTGTGCGCCAGATTATCCCATTTCCGAGGGGAAAGGAGGGTAAGTTGAGAAGATTTCTTCAACTACTGATTCCACTGTTTCTATGTAACCTTTGTGTGGCTACCGAAGGAGAGCAGGTAGAAAGGTTAAGGGCTGAATTGGAGCTGCTGAAGACCGAACAACAAAGTTTAAGTCAAAAAGTAACCCAAAATCAGACAAGGATAGAAACACTGGAGAAAGAGCTTACAGGACTGCGTGGTGGCCCTGAGGTTATACCCCATGAAGAGCAGCGCCCACCAGTGGAAAAAAAGGAGAGGCTGGAAAAGAGGTTAGAAAGTTTAGAGGAGATGACGGGAAAGATGTTCGTGCTGGAACCTGTTGAGGAGATAAAAAAGGTCTCTGAGTGGGTCTGTCCAGAGGGACATATTTACGACCACCCCAGTTTGGACGGACGGTGCCACCTCTGCGGTAAACCTCAGAAGGAACGTTTAGCTTACCGAAAGTTTAAATACGCCAGGAAGGAAAGTTTCTCCGACCGTATAGCTGCAATGCTGGAGGAGGAATTCAAAAAGAGAGTGGCCATAGGTATGAGTGCCACCGGGGTATTCCAACAGGTACTAAATAGCCACGAAAAGGATACCTCCTTTGTAGAGGGTTCTTTTGACCTGTTCTTCCTGCACCGCCCTATGCTTAACTCCACACTCTTTATAGACCTTGAAGCCATTGGTGGGACGGGGCCAGACCTTTTGGTTGGTACCGCTTCAGGACTCAATGATGATGCCTCGCGTGGCTCAACTCAGGATACAGATGGAGTTGACCGCGTTAGCGTCAGGGAGGCATGGTTACAATCCATCTTCATGAAGGACAGACTCAGGCTAGTGGGAGGAAAGATAGACCTTACCAACTACTTTGATATGAACGCAGTAGCCAATGATGAAACCACCCAATTTCTGACAGGCGCCTTTGTAAATAACCCCGTACTGAGCCCACCTGTGAATGGTCCTGGGGTGGTTGGCTACTTTGATACAAAGAAGGGCTACCTCTTTGGGCTGGGTCTACAAAGTGCCGATAACTCAGGCGCCGCCGTCACTGACAACCCGTACATTATTGCGGAGGCAGATTATTATGCCCCGAAGTTCCTACTAGGACAGGTGGGAAACTACCGGCTCTGGGGTAGGTATAATGGAGAGACAAAAAGTAGGGCCTTTGGATTGAGCTTTGACCAACAACTCACCCAGAGACTTACAGGCTTCGCCAGATACGGAATGAGTGGGCACACCACACAGGATGAACCAAGGTGGGCGTGGAGCGTAGGGCTTGGGTTAAGTTCACCCTTTACCTCAAGGAAATACGACCGCACCGCCCTTGCTTTTAGCCAGATTAAGACCTTTGAGGGGGCTAAGGAGGACACCGCAGAGGCCTACTACAACTTCTTCTTAACAGACTATATGAGCCTCTCCCTTAATTCGCAAGTGCTCCTGAACGCAACGAGCCCTTTACCCAGAGAGGACGACTTCTTAACCACCTTTGGTCTCAGGGTTCAGATGGATTTCTAATGGGAAATGTGTGAGTCTTTATTTGATTTACCAAACCTTGTTTATCAGGCACGATGAATCAATGCCCCTACATTGAAAATGGGTGATTGTGCATTAAATTATTTCCGTAGAGGTTTAATATGTCAAACTTACACCCTTTTAACATTTAAAGGAGGTACTCATGACAAGAGCAATCTTTGTTTTTGCCCTAATAATAGGGTTAGCAGTACCCACCGTGGCTGAGGCGCCTCTGGCAGGGTATGATGCCAGTTCGCTGGTCTTTATCACCAACAGGGATAGTAACGACGTTGCAGTAATAGACTCAAGGGATAATAAACTCATTACCCACTTTGAGTGTGGCCCGTGGTGCAATCCCCACATGGCGATGATTAACCACGACGGACGGCTGCTTCTGGTACCCCGTACCAAGGTGAATGATTTCATAGCCTTTGACATTACCACTGGCGAAAAACTTGGCCCGGTTCCTGTGGGACTCAGCCCCGAACACTTTGATGTCTCTCCAGATGCCAAACTATGTTACATTGGGAACTTTGAGGAGGGGACCATATCAGCCTTAGACCTGAACAGGATAGTGGAGGTAGCCAGAATAGGCGGCTTTGCAGAACCTCACGGAGTTACTTTCACCCTGGATGGCAAGAAGGCATACATCGCCAACTTCGGGGCACATGAAGTAGGCGTAGTGGACACAAAAACCCATCAGCTAGTAAAGCGTATCGCCGTTGGGAGTGCTTACAAGGTAGCAGCCCTGAACCCGGAGAGGTATCTCACCGAGATTAAAGGTATTGCCAATGTTACCCTTACCCCTGATGGTCGTTATGGCTATGCAGCAGATGGGGACTCAGGGGAGGTAGCAGTAATTGATACAAACACGGATAGTGTTGTGGCAAGCATACGTGTAGGAACCGAGCCCTGGCGGGCCTATTCCTCCCCAGATGGCAGGTTTATGCTCGTACCCAATAACGGAGACGCAACGATTTCTGTTATAAGCACGAAGGACACCAAGGTAGTTGCTACCCTGAAGGGTGGAGAGGGCATGACGGGCATCAACTTCGTTAATAACGGTCAAAAGGCCTATGCTATTAGCAGCGGGGAAGGTGCAGTGTACGTCTATGATTTGGAGAAGATGAGAGAGATAAAGAGGCTGAAACTGGGCAGAGACATCGTCCTTGAGACTGCATCCACAACCTCTGATGGTAGCAGGATTTACCTGGCCTGCTCTACCACAAACTCTGTGTATGTAATAGATGGTAAGAGTGACCAGATATCGGTCATACCCAACGTGGGTCATGGTCCCTGGGCGGTAACCATCCTGGGCGGATACAACTATTGCCACTAAAGGGAAAAACTTGGGCCGAGGCTAATGGCCTCGGCCCTCCCTATTGTTGAACTCTCATTTTACTAAGTCGTAATGCAATAAGAGTGATTTAAAGACAAAGGCTTAGAGTTCTCTTAGGATATATATGTATTTAAGGAAAAATGGCTATCTCTTTTCTTCCCCTTTTTAGCAAAGGCGATAAAGGAAGATTTCCAAATCTCCCCTTACTAAAGGGGGGACTTCTTAGACAAAAGAATTTATGTAATGTCCTCCTCTCCTTCCAGAGTTCAGTCGTATTACTCCTGGTTGCTCTGCTAACCCTTACAGCCTGGCCTCTTTTTGCCCACCAGGGAGGGGAACTCAGAACCTCAAGGGAAGTTGCAGAACCTTATCTCTCACAAGCCTATAGGGTCGTCATGCCCCAAACCACAGGTGGCCTCTCTGGTGTAGTAAAAACATTGGAAGGTGCGCTGGTAAGGGAGGCCCTGGTGTATTTGAAGGGCGTACATGAAGGGAAAGATTTCTTCATCAAAGAACCCCTGGTGCTTGACCAAAGAGAGGGGGTCTTTATGCCGCATGTGCTTGTGGTACCGCTGGGGGGCACGGTAGAGTTACGCAACTCGGATTCTGAGATGCACAACCTTCACTCCTTCTCCGCAAAGAATGCGTCCTTTAATGAGGGGATAGCTGAGGGTGGCCCTTCCCTTCTTAAGAAGTTTGACCTCGTAGAGGTAGTCAGACTTGGGTGCGATATACACAAGGAGATGAGGGCGTGGATAATAGTAAGGGATAACCCATACTATGCCTTAACGGATGAGGGTGGACGCTTTAATATAACGGAGGTCCCACCGGGAACCTATCAGCTTTCATTATGGCATGAAGACCTGGACAAGGCCGAACAATCCGGTCTGACAATAAAGATAACTATAGAACCAGACACAACCCTTGAAGTGGATTTTTATCTCACACCCAAAAAGTAGAAAATTAATTAATCAAATTTTCACCCTCTTGATTTTAGCCGCTGTTTTTGTGTTTTCTCAGGTTAGCCCGCTATTGGTTACCATGGAAGGGTTTGGCGAAAGAAAGGCGGATTTGCAGACCTCCTCTATAAATAGCCACGCCAAGCACGCCGAGGATAAACAACTGGATGAGATGACTCAAGTATTGGTTCGTATCAAAGAATCTTATTACGGCACTATTGACATAGAATCCTTGGTGGATTCAGCACTGCTGGGTGTACTCAAATCCCTGGACAAAGATAGCAGAATAGAAAAAGGGGAGCCACCTTCACTGGATTTTGTCCGTGGGCTTGAAGAGGAGGCCTCGGTGGTGGAGTCCCGTTTAATCAATCCCACCATGGGCTATATAAAGATAACCTTCTTTGGTAGAAGGACCGGGACTCACTTTCAGAAGGCCCTTGAGGTGCTAAAGACAGAAAGTGGGGACAGAGTGGAAGGGCTCTTAATTGACCTGAGGGATAACCCCGGCGGCCACCTCCAGAGTGCCATTGAAGTGATAAAACAATTTGTACCAAAAGGGGAACCCTTTCTAGTTGAGAGGACAAGGGCTGGAGACAGGCCCTACGTTTCAGATGGAGAACCCACCCCGCAGTTCCCAGTAGTTATCCTGATTAACAATTCCACTGCCAGCAGTGCGGAGCTAGTGGCCGCCACGCTGAGGTATATCTGTGGCACAAAGGTGGTTGGCGAAAGGAGTAAGGGTAAGGGTACCATTCAGGAGGTTATCCCCTTGGGTAGAAGGACCTTAATCCTCACAGTAGGGGAGTATCTGCTGCCCGATGGTTCAAAACTCAACGACGTTGGCGTAACTCCAGATTTGGAAGTAAGGGGGTACGAGGCACAACTCCAGACCGCAGTCTCCACGCTCAAATCCTCCGCGGATTAAAGCCACAAGAATGAAATTATTTAGCTAGTACATAACAAACCTGTTGAATCTTGTGGAATCTAGCCATTTAATTTTTCAGAGTGTATGATACACTCCACTTAAGATGAATACGAAAGATAAACCCATAAATAAAAAGGCCATTGGGAGGCTTCGGGAGAAGACTGATAGAATCCTTGAGGCCCTACTGCGGCAAGGTTTTTACGGCACGATTACCCTGGAGGTCTCCCTGGTGGACGGCATCATCCGCAACATCCGCACCCGTGTAGAGGAACAGGAGCTGGTGGGGAAGGAATAAGAAGGTACACCTCACTGTAGAAGGTGGCGGGAGTTTATAAAAGATGCTGCTAGAAAAATCAATTGACTTCTCCCTTGTCATTAGCTAACATCTGAGCAAATTTATTAAGGCGTTGAAATGAAATCTTTACTAAACTCTGCTACCATCGTTATTCTTGCTAAGAATTTTAATCCTTCTATTGTTACCAAAGATTGGCTTTTAAGTAGAGGGATTTTAAGGGAAACTACTATTATTAATTTTGTACATTTACCGCGTTTTTCTTTGGTAGAGTCAGAGAATTTTGTTATTACTATTGATGACAGTAGATTTGAAGTAAAGCTGAAGAATATTCAAACTAGTAATCGTGAGGGATTTCAGGATATTGCTTTAACTTTTGCGGAAAAACTTCCTGAAACACCTTTTACAGGTATAGGCTTGAACTATATCTGGTGGTTGGAAGTTACAAAAGATAAGAATATCTTTGAAATGTTAAAGGAAGAGTTTGTTTCCGACAGCCAAAGATTTTCTTATTTATTTGGTCAAGAGTTTAGTGTTGGAGGGTTTATTTATTTTCAGTATAATAATTTTAAAGTGCGTGTTACGGTAGAGCCTAGCCCTGATGGGAAACATATTCAATTCAATTTCAATTATCATGTGGATATTCATAGTGTTGAAGGAGTCAAAGATACTCTCAGCCGGAATATAGAAACTTTTCAACATTCGGAAAAGATAGTAATGGAATTCTTCAAGGGGTGAAGTAATAATGCTAACGTCTATCAAAACAAAGGAAGATAAAATCTCAACACCTGAGGATATAGAAAAGCTGAGGGAATACCCACGAAAGTATTGCAATATCACTACAGGTCCATTTATTACTGGTGAGGAACTGTGTTCCACTGCTGCTCCTGCTGAGGACACTTTATTAAGAGTGGTATCCAGTTTAGGAGATCTAAGGAATGTTAGGTCCCCTGGAAAAGGGACAGTAAAATGGACTGAGGATATAACAGAAAGGGTTGATATCTCGACATTCGTTGAAGAATATCTTAAAGGAAATGTGAACCCTTCGGAAGAAGCAAGACAAAGGTTGAAAAAACTTTTTTCTAAGCTTCAAGAAAACCCTCCTTTTTCGTCTGCGGAAGAGACTATGAAATGGCTGAGGGGACGTTGATATTTGTTGATACCGATGTTTTAGCCCGTGAATATGTTCATAAGAGTGATGAAAAATATAGAGAAAACTCAGATTTTCTTGAAGAAGTTCGTAAGGGGGGACGTTTTTTCACATCTATCTTTAATATCTTGGAACTCTGTGCAGTTGCGGCACATAATTTGAGCGCCAGTGAAATTGACCAAATGTTTTGCGATCTACACTGTGACCCTAGTATGCAAGTACTGTATCCACTTTTTAATAATTTGTCAGCAAAAAAGTGGTTTAGTCAATTCTTTATAACTCAAACGTATCCTAAACTCAAAAATAAAATGCCTCTTCCTGATACAATAATTGCCAATATTGCAGAATCTCATGGGTCGTCGCAATTTGTTACCTGGAATACAAAACACTTTCAAGGGAAAACCTGTCTTGAAGTCTTATCTCCTAGTGATTATCTGAAGAAATATTCTACACTTTAACTTTAAGACCTGTTGAAGCTTGTTGAATCTAGCCATTTACTTTCCTGACGGACATGTTATATAAAGGAGGTGTAAGAAGATATTAGGCTATATAGGAGGCAGGTCAAGAAAGCTGAGTGAAATAATAATTTAGCAGGGCACTTAGCTTGAGTGATAATATTACGGTAACCGAAGGTTCTGCTTAAGGTAGATACCATAAGGCCCGCGGAAGTGCATAGCATGCTACATGCGTGTACTCCTTCGGGCCTTTTTGTTTTTAGAAAGGATGCTGTCTAAATTGGAGTTATAGGTAAGAGTTTTATGTCGTTAAATCATACAACTTACCAAATTAATAGGGGGACATTAATAGAGGGGATTTTACTATGCCTACTACCTTGTACAAGGCCTTTCAGGCGGAAGTTAGCAGAGATGTAAGTGGAGAAAGGACCCTTTGGGCAGTGGCCAGCTTGGAAGAGCCGGACAGAGAGGGGGATGTGATATTGGCCGACGGATGGGAGCTAGAAAATTACAGAAATAACCCGGTCATACTCTTTGCACACAAGTACGACCAGCCTCCCGTAGCAAAGGCCGTAGAGGTGGCCGTCAGCGGGAAGAAGTTAAGATTTAAGGCCCAGTTTCCCAGTCGCAGGGAGTATCCCTTTGCCGACAGTATATACCGGCTTTACCGAGGCGGTTACCTCAGGGGTTTCTCTGTGGGTTTTCTACCAAAGCTCTGGGGGGATAAAAAATCCGTCGCAGGAGAAGCTACAAGGGGAAGGCTATTTAAGAGACAGGAACTGGTGGAAATTTCGGTAGTGCCTATTCCCACGCAGCCCAGGGCCCTTATGGAGGCGCAAAGGAAGGGGGTAGTGGGTCAGGAAGAGGTTAAGCTTTTTCAGGACATAGCTGGGTCCTTAGAAGACCTGAAGGCAGAGAGGGAGACTATACTACGGCTTGAGACTATCCTTAATGGGATAAAAGACCTTGGAACGCGGGCCACTATTTCA
Organism: Candidatus Brocadiia bacterium JP1; assembly: GCA_051388875.1. Lineage (GTDB taxonomy): Bacteria > Planctomycetota > Brocadiia > Brocadiales > Bathyanammoxibiaceae > JBMFFR01. The sequence continues at coordinate 242,136 of JBMFFR010000005.1, forward strand.
CAGGAAGAGGCAAAGGCTATAGTAGAAGGGGCAATAGCAAAATCACTTTGTGGGGCATGCAAGGGTGAGTAGCAATCTCTTTAAGTCTCACTCTGCCAAATAATAATTCTGGCAGGCTCGTCCGTTAGGGGTAGTGCCCCATGTTTATTTATAAATCCTCAACTAAATCAAACACATATAAGGGGGATAATTGAAGATGAGTAGAGAAATATTAGAGAGGGTAGATGCGCTGGAGAAGGTGCTAAAAGGGATGCCGGAGAGTATGGAAAAGCACAAAGAGACCCTGGCCAGCCGTATTGAGGGGGTGGTGAAAGAGAGGTTACAGAATATCGCCACCGTCCACCCATGCGTAAAAGGGTCTACAAGGAAGTTGGAATTTTCTGAAGGGGAGACCTCTTTAGATGACCAGCAAGGGGGCTTTAGCCTCGGGCGATTCTTCAAGGCCCTAAGCACTAAGGACTGGAGTGGGGCACGCATGGAGAAGAAGGCCCTTGGGGAGGCCTCGGGTCCCGCTGGGGGTTATCTGGTTCCAGAGGAGTACGTAAGCGGTGTAAAGGACAGGATTACAGCGGAGTCAGTGGTACGTAAGGCAGGAGCCACTGTTTATCCCATGTCCACCGACACACTGAACATTCCAAAAGTCAGTGGTGGCGCTACCGCCTACTGGCTTGGGGAAAACACCCAGATACCGACCAATGACCCCGCCTTTGGGCAGATACAGCTCGTGGCAAAGATGCTGGCAGCAATGGTAAAGGTTTCCAACCAGCTTCTCTCTGACAGCTCCGGCGCCGCTGAGATGGCCATCCGCAGGGATGTGGCTAAGACCATATCACTGGCTGAGGATCTGGCCTTCTTGCAAGGCTCCGGCTCAGGCAATGAACCAAGGGGTATCATCAATACCACTAACGTAAATGAAGTTAGTCTTGGGCCTAACGGGGATACACCTACTTTTGATGACATCTACGAGGCCCTCTACCAGGTGGAAAAGAACAACGGGGTAGCTACAGCCTGGATTATGCACCCAAGGACCAAGAATACCCTGCGGAAGATTCAGGACTCTCAAGGCCACTACCTATATACCCTGAGCCCAAGCCTCAGAGAGCCTGATACCCTGGCTGGTATTCCTGTCTATCTAACCACACAGATACCTATAAATCTTAATGTGGGTAGCTCTAGCGATTGCTCCTATATCATAGTGGGGCAGTTTAATGAGGCAATTATTGGGGAACGTCTAGGCATGGAGTTCGCCGTTGACCAGTCAGGTACGGCCTTTGAATTCTACCAGAGCTGGGTGCGTGCCATAAGCCGGCTGGACTTCGCCCTGAGAACCCCAGAAGTGTTCTGTAAGGTAACGGGCGTAAGACCGTAACGAAGAAGGACTAGAGGCGGTAGGCGGTGGCTCATTATCCGCCTAGGGCCTGCTCAACATAGGCAGGCGGGCTGACTGCCTACCCCTTTAGAAAGAGGCTTGCAATGCAAAAGATTTATAAAAATAAGATGGTCAGGACAAATCAGACCGTTAAAAAGTCAAAGGGAAAGGGATGACCCTAACTACTCTAGAAAGAGCAAAAGAGTACCTGGGGCTCGTAGGCACAGGGGAGGACGACCTCGTTAGTCACCTCATAGACTGGGCCACTGTATTCATCCACTCCTACTGTCACAGGGTTTTCCCCTTGAGGAGTTACGATGAATACTACGATGGTGATGGGACGGATAGTTTGTTATGTAACCAGTTCCCCATCTCATCTGTGGATTCTCTGGAGGTGGACGGTATAGGAAAAGACCCCGCAAGTTTTACCCTCTACGGGCCGATAGGACTTATGAGGCTAAAATCTGGCGTCTTCCCGAAGGGGAAGAATAACATAAGAATACGCTTCAGTGCAGGCTATGCAGAGATTCCAAAAGACCTGGAGCAGTCCTGCATAGAGCTTGTGGCCCTGAAGTACTACGACCGTGGTAGAGAGCGCTTGGGCCTGGAGAAGAGTAGCAACAGTACCTCCTTCGTATCCCGGCTGCCCTGGGAGATAAAACAGGTGCTGGACCTTTATAGGAGATACGGGGTTTAGAGGCCAGGGATAGGGCGCTGGGGTAGGAAGCAGGACTGGGGAGCAAGGGAATCAGGGTTGCTGGTTTTTTACTGTTATTCCTTGCTTCCATTGTCTATTCCCTCAGCTTGGCGGGGGGAGGGAGCCATTAATTGTATGAGGAAAGTTAAATGATAGAGGATATTGTAAGGCATATAAAAGCGTTGTTGCAGGCGCAACTGCCCGGGAAGCTTGATGAGATAGAGATGGAGAGGGGGGATGGGGTGGCGCTGGAGGACGTCCAATCCTTCCATACTTGGCCGAGACAAAGGGATGGACGTCAGAAATACCCAGCAATTGCCGTTTGGGGGGATGTTACTGTTGCGACTAACACTATTTCCCGAAGGAAAGAATTAAGGCACAGGATTCCCATCTGGATTCACCTGAGAGAAGTCTCCCCCGATACCGAGTTCCTCCAGAGCAAGCTTTGGAGGTATGTAGAGGCGGTAGAGAGGGTGCTTGCCAGTGACCCCACCCTGGGAGGAATGGTAGTGGATTCCGTAGTGGTAAAGCACGGATATGCCATTGCAGGGGAGGACTTTAATGGCATGGCCTCCCTCACCCTGGAGGCCCTGGAAAGACCTTCTGTCAATAATTACTAGAGGAGATAGAGATGTTGGAAGAGGGCGAAGTTCTCGCAGAAGGTGAAGTGGTCCCCGTCGAGGCTACTGCAACTGGCATAATCGTGTGGTGGATTCATAGGCCGGGGGAGACACTAGCAGGAATACCAATAGTACTAGAGGAGGGCGATCCCCTTTGCGTCATTGATGCAAAGGTGGATGGCTTTCCAAGAGATGTGTTTGTTGGGTCCCCCGCCACAGGTAAACTTGTTAAGATAATAAAGGAAGAGAAGGAATCCGTTGAGAAAGGGGAGCCCATAGGAGAGATGGAACCATACGTGCAAATACCTTCCCCCCGTCCGTTTCCCTGGGGCCCTATCCCTACATAGGCTAAGGCCTTATAGTGGAAGGGCAGAAAATAGCTACGGTGGCATCTGTATCGTGGATTGTTGCAGAAGAATTCTGGGGCCCTGCGGTGCTATCTAAAGGGCTTGCGGAGGTACCCTTGACTATAGCATAACTATCATTCCCAGAGAGGTGGGTTTCCTTTACAAATTCGCAGGAAGGGTTTATAGAACCGTCTGCCCTGAGCTTAAAAACCAACAGGTCAGGACTTTTATCCTCACCTAACGACCGTGTAGTACCTGCCAGTATGTAACCACCGTCCCTTATCTGCTGAGTAGAGGAAAGTGTATTAAAGTCACCCCTGCCATAGGTCTTCTGCCATTCTACTGAACCATCTCCCCTTAGCTTTAAGACCCAGAACCTCACCTTGATGTCCTGGAGGAGCTCACCGAAAGGGGGTAACGCCCATGAGGTCCAACCGGTTATTATATAGCCACCCTCAGCGGTCAGCCCGATGAAATGGGCCTCATCCAAGCAGATCCCCCCATAAGTCTTCGCCCAATGCAGGCTACCATCTGCCTGCAGCTTCAAAACCCAGATATCGTAGGGCCCTGCACCATAAGAGCCTGTTCTACCAGTCACCGCGTAACCCCCTTTAGCGGTCTGCCGAATGCAACTGGCCTGTTCACTGCCCCTCCCCCCATAGCTCTTCTGCCACTCCACTGTACCATCTACCCTTAGCTTCAAGACCCAGAAGTCATCCAACCCAGCGCCGAAAGAGGCAGTTTTGCCAGCCATTATGTAACCACCATCTTTTGTGTGTTGAATGTCGGTAGCAATATCAGACTCAAACCCTCCATAGGTCTTTTGCCAATGCACTGTACCATCTGCCCTTAACTTCAAGACCCAGGCATCCATCTTCCCAGCACCGAAGGACTCTGTCCCACCAGCAACCACATATCCACCCTCGTTGGTTTGACTGATAGAATAAGCTCTATCGTCTTTGACCCCACCGTAGGTCTTCTGCCACTCCACTGTACCATCTACCCTCAGCTTCAAGACCCAAGCGTCCGTCTTCCCAGCGCCGAAGGACTCTGTCCCGCTAGCAACTACATATCCACCCTCGCTGGTCTGACTGATAGAATAAGCTCCATCGTCTTTGACCCCACCGTAGGTCTTCTGCCACTCCACTGTACCATCTACCCTTAGCTTCAAGACCCAAATATCCCAGCCTCCGGCACCAAAGGATTTCGTTGTGCCAGCCATTATATATCCCCCGTCATGGGTCTGCTGGATGGAACTGGCACAATCACCATCGCCTCCCCCGTAGGTGGCGGCCCAGCCTTCTGAGGCGGACAGGGGGGGAGTGGCTGCGAAAAGGAGCAGACAGTAAAAAGTAGAAAGTAAACCAAATGCTACCATCGCAGACAAGATATAAGTGGATTGGGGGAAAGTCAAGGAGATTTCCGCACCGGGGGTGGTAAGGGGCAACGTCCTCTCCCCAGGGTGTGAGCTAAGATTGTTAAATCTAGTGGTAATCTGTTGAATCCAGCCATTTACTTCCTGGGAAGATACGTTATAAAAAGGGTAAGTGATTATCATTTAAATCTTATATTTAATGGCTATGCATAATATACGATTCTTATCAAATAATGGGGCGTATGCTTTAAGCTCACCGGCTTATTTGGTTCCTTTATATTGGCCTGTTAGGAGTGTAGTGAATTTATTTATCCTGGCTGTGAAAAGGCGTTGAATGCTGTTGAATCTAGCCATTTACTTCCTTAGAAGATGTGCTATATAGAGAGGTGTATAGTTAAACAGGGTAAAAATTCAGTATTAAGTCTTTAAAGAGAGTGACTCGGTAACTGAAGGTTCCGGTTAATACGGAAACCAAGAGGCCCGAAGGGGAGACAGCGCGCATGAGCTGCGGCTACTAACCTTCGGGCCTTTTTATTTTAAGACAATGGCTAAAGCAAATGCACACAATCTAAGACTGGCCTACGTGGAGGAGACCGTATTCGGCGCGGCCCCATTTTCTCCGAGAATGCAGGTGTTACCTCTACTGGAGGAGGGGTTGGCCATCCGAAACAGGGGGTTCGTCACCCCGGATGGGGGAGACGATAGGATGCTAGTAGCCTCCTCCGCGGGTCCAGTGGATGTGGAGGCAAAACTTGCACTGCTACTGGAGCTAGAATCCATCGGAACAATCCTGAAACATACCCTGGGGGGAGCCACTACTACCGGGGGCTTCCCTCCTTTCACCCACACCCTCCCAGACAGTAGCTCCCTCCCTCCAGGGTTATCTATAGAGAAGGCACTGCTGGACGTTAATTACTTCCTCCACATTAAGGGCTGCCGCGTGAACAGCCTCAAACTGCTATTCCCTCAGAAGGGTGGGCCTGTAAGGGTGGAACTTAGTTTATTGACCAAGGGGGTGGATATACTTTCCGGGCCAATGGCAGGTAGTCTGGTAGAGACTCAGGTACTACCCCTCTCTCACTCGCTTAGCCTGTTAAAGGATAGCCTACCGGTTAGTGGCCTTCTGGGGATGGAATTAACTATTGAAAACAACCTGTACAGGGACGGCTACGTCCTAGGCTCAAGGGAGAGATACTACCTTGAGCCCGGGATAAGAAAACTAACAGGTAAACTCCTTATGGAAACAGAGGATACAGATTATCTGGAGGAACACCTCAATTCTGGCAACACCTCTTTAAGGATTAGTGTAGCTGGTCCAAATAGTGCTGGCTCCCTTGAGTTTCTACTACCAAAGATAGTATTTGCTGGTTACAGCCAATTCATCGTTGGGCACGAGGTTCAACAGGAGGTCTCTTTCGTTGCTCTGAGGGACGATACGCTTGGAACGGATATAAAGGTAACACTCGTAAACAATCAACCGCAAGTATAGCAATGCTGATAAGAGAGGATATTACTAAGCTTAGACTCAAACAGAGGCCGGGTGAATGGGCTGAGGAGGCCGCCCTGAGCATTAATACCCTTAACGGGGGTTACCAGCTTGGCCAAGAAGTAACGCTCTCAGTTGGTGGGCAAGAGAGGCCCTTTGTGGTAGAAGGGATGAGTAAAGAACTCCTGCCGGAGGGTTGGGTGCAGGAACTGCAACTGGTTTCCTCTATAGCCCGGCAGGGCAGACTCTCTGCGGCAAAGCCACAAATCTTTCTCACCCTCACCTCCAGGGAGTACGAGGAGTTTAACAGGGAGTATGGAAACCAAGGGGATAGTCTGGAATTTAAGCCATGGGTCCGACTGGGTAATGAATTCGGGGAAGGGGGATGGGATTCTAACAGCATTATCCAGGTGTTGGCTGGTCTTCTTGGGACAAAGGTTTACATAGCCCTACCCACCTACTGGGTAAAGCAATTTACGGTGAAACCTACTACTAGTCTCCTGGAGGCAATCCTGGATCTGGTTTCACCTTTGAGGCCCCTTTTCTACTCTGTGGCGGGAGAGCTCTTCATTGTGGCAGAGGCGGATACGGAAGTTGCCCTGATGCCTGAGAATAGATTTAGCCTTGGTGGGGTGAAGGTAGTAAGGGAGGAAGTAAGAGGGGGTAATGCCTCAGCCAGGGCTGGTCGGCTCCGTCTTGTGGGTAACCTTGGTCGCTTCAGACCAGAACGATACAAAGGCTCTCTCAGCACTGAACCATTCCGGGTGGTGCAGGATGTGGCAGGAAGCGCAGCCATTATTAACAATTGCTACGGTACATCCAGGGAGACCCTTTTTACTCAAACAGGCAGTATAGCCTTTACGGATGTGCCCAAGCTTTGGGGTCTAGGCATCACAGACATACTGATAGACCCGGATACTGGTGTGGTAAGCAATTTCTCGCTGGAAGAAATCTCAGTGCTCAGAGGTAAAGACATCTTTGGGAAGGCTACGTTCCTTTTGAGTGAATTGCGTATCACCCATCGCTATCGATTAACAGACTCTGGACTCCGTCCAATAATATATTCCATACAGAAGACCGCTTTTCAATACGAGAACACTCACGGTAGTTTTGCCTCCCCGAGGGAGTTTGGCAATGTAGTTGGTAGGGACTTCTATCCCAGACCGGGCAGGGTAACCAGCCTTGACCTGGCAGTATTTTATCCATCTATGGGACAGGTGGTCTTCGGGCTCTATCGCAATGTGGAGGAGACCCATACCTATTACTGGTACAACTTCCGCGGGGAACTCGTAGCTCAAAACACCATTACCTCTGGAATGGTGTACACCGAGGATAACATAGTATTCAAACCATTAAGCTCCCTTGATAGAGAAGACATCTCTCCCTACGGGAGCCTAAGAAGGGGAGTGATACGCCAGGAACTGGTGGCGTACTATCAACTAAGCAGGGATTCTTATGGCGTTAGAAAGGAAATCATCAGGCTGAATTCACAGGGTAAGTACACTAACAACGTGGACCTTCAAATAGTGCAAGCGGGGGCGGTGCAGGGTTCCCCAGCTGAACCCAGGAAGATGCAGGTCTATGCTGAAAGGGCGCAGCATGGCAACGCCTTGGCAGCGGCGCCGGCGCTTGAGGTTCAGATCAACACACCGAGTTGGGAGTCTATAGAGGTTATCTTCCCGCTACTGGAAGAAAACCTTAGTCGCAATGAAGTGGTTCGCACCTATGAACTCTTTGGGGAACTAAACATGGCCAGCGGGCTACAGGTGGACATGCAAACCTTTTCCAGTCTGGATGGTAGGGAGGCAATCTCCTCACCGGCCCTCCATCCTGGCTCGGTTCCCGTAGTGGTAGGCTACGAGATAGAAAAGGATGCCCTTAAGGGCGTAACCTTTACACGTCTAGCGGTGAGGGGGAGGCTAGCCTGAAGTGGAAAGAAGAATAGGACTAAAAGAACAAAACAAACCTGTACTAGCTAACAATCTGGTGGGGAGGTTAAGCAGTGTAGGGCTAAGCTCGGCTGTATCCCCACTAAACCACATGAGCAGAAACGTAGGGGTGTTCCTCCCACTCAATGGTAACAGCGAAGAGCTTGTGTTTGTTGGTGAAATAAGAGGAGTATAGAAAGGTTAATTAAGGGGGCAAAAGGATGAAGAGTTGCGAGGGGCGTATACTAGAAGAGCTCAGGCGGCTTGTGGAGCATACCAGGGGGGTATCAGAGAAAGTGGTTCGCCTGGAAGAGAAGGTAGGCCATCTTGAAGGGATTATGTCTATTTCCATCAAAGACCACAACGACCTGGTGGCCCTTAAGACCAAGTGGCACATTGTTCTGGCTATAGCTAGCTTCTTTGGGGCTGCATTTACCACTCTACTTGCATGGTACCTGAAGGCTTATCACGGATAACTATTAAGCGTAGAAGGGGGGTTAAGGTGTTGGGAACTACGTATAAGAAGAGGGAGGGGTCTTTAAGGTTTGGCACAAGAGCTTCGGAGGACATCTTGATGTCCACATTTCTCAGTGAGGCCATTTATCAGGGGTTACCTAACAGAAAGGCGTGTGTCATTTGTGGAGCTCTGATAACGAAAAAGGTTCACTACCCCTGTTGCACTAAGGACTGCAAGAAGAAGTATAGGGATTGGCTTTACAGCTTATAGTAAAAGTTTCAAAGGGTGGTGCGCTTGGTCTGCAAGCAATCCACGATATCTAACGAAAGGGAGGTAAGAGGATGGCAAGACCTAACGTTTACTGGTTTTACAACTCCACCACGAACAACGTTGCAAAGACGGCTGGGAGTGGCGAGGACGCAAATTTTAAGAGTATCTCGCCGGGCATAGGACCATCTGCCCATACGCTCGTCTGGACAGGTAGTGCTGTAATGGATGGAGACCCCACAGGCAGCAGGGACAACATAATAGTGCCGGATACAGGCAACGTAGAGATACCTAAGACCTTTATTGACAACGGCACAACCGTAGACCAAGTACCCCTTGCAGGTACGAGCCGTGGGGGCCAGCAAGGCGGAGCTAACCGTTACGTGTTCTGCTTACATATTGATGGGCCTACCCAGAGCCAGCCCTTCCTAGAATTCTGGGACAACGAGAACCATAACAGTGTTAGTTCTAAGGTGCTAGGCAATGGCACACCTAACAATTCATTCATAAAGGGTATTGCTACCACAAACGGTGCCCCATCAGCTGCTGATTGGGTGGCCTCGGGTGAGCATAGGAACCTTGCCGGTGACGGTACAACCAACCGCCTGGAGCTTGATAGCGGTAACCTCACAGGCCCCAAAGAGCTTTACTTCAACCTTGGTGTGCGTGTGCCTGCGGGTGCAGGGGCATTTAATGAAAACCCATTTTGTACGCTGAGGTTTGCATACTCATAAAGATTACACACATTCCTTGAACTTGTTTGTGGAAGTAATTTTATAAGTTTAGTAAGGCCAAGAGGTATAGTGGCCATATTTGTGGAGAGACCTGATGACACCCAAACCTTCACTAATGCATTTCATAGTCCACTTTGAGGACGGGGAGGTCCGCATGGGCAAACCCCTAGGCTTAAGTGACACGGGCTGGAATGACCTCCCAAATAAGCCCATCTCCAGGCTGGCCTACATGAACCCTTATTGCGACCTCGTAGTCCTTCAGGGCTATGAGGAATATAACCATGTGGTGGACTGCATCCAGCCTTTGGGTCAGAGACCGCAAATCCACGAGGTCTACATCATGGGAGCAAGGCAGGGCAAAGTAGTAGTCTACCGTCTACAAGTCTCCCAAAAGGCAATGAACGACCCGTTACAGCTCGGGGACCTGACAGTAAGGATGACTGAACGTGGCAGGGAATATCTTGGCTCAAAGACATGGGGGTGGAAAAAGGGGGTTACAAGAGTATGAAAAAGTTACTGATGGTGGGAATAATCTGTATTTGGTGTGTTGGGGATTGGTGTAATGGGGGGGCACCCTATTGGCGGATGCTGAATTTATCTAAGGATGCACTGGCTGACGAAAGGATTCCTGACGGGTTTGGCCTGGCCAAAGAGGCTGTAATAAAGATATTTGAGGAGTTACGACAGGTGGCTGGACTGGGGGAGGAATGGCAAGTAGTGATACTGCCTGATGTGATGGGCAGGGCAACCGTGAATGCCTTCAAAAAGAGGGTTTACATCTCATACAAGTTTGTACAGTCCCTGCATTGTAAGGGGGAGCTTGCCTGTGTTTTAGGTCACGAATTAGCCCATGTCTCTTTAGGACATACGTCCGAAGATACCACACTTAAGCATGGAGACGTTGACCTCAGAGAGGCCGAGGCTGATTACCTGGGCTACCTGTATGCCAGAAGGGCCGGATGCGTCACCGCCGATCTGTGCGATGTTTTGAAACGATACGGCTTCCCGCAGAAGCGACAGGATAGGTTGCTGTCCCTGTTACAACTGAATGGATACAAAAATTAAACGGAGGTCAGGACATGTTAGATTCGCTGCTGGCTGTAACATGTGCGATCTGCTGGGTGCTGGGGTTCTTCATCACCACCCAGATTATCTGGAAACAGCACGAGGTCGCCGACAGGCTGGACCGACTGGAGAGGCAAAATGATAAGCCGTGATGAGGCAATCCCCCTTAGTCCCCCTTTAGAAAAGGAGGAGAGAGAGGGATTCGTGGAGTGCCTCAGATGCGGCAGCCGAGATAGCGGCATCACACGGGTGATGGATGGCGGGGAATTATGGGAATGCCTTTTTTGTTATTTTGTTTGGTTCCGTGTAAGCGTAATCCCCCGCAAGCCCCCTTTAGAAAAGGGGGAAAGAGGGGGATTTGTAGGGGCTGGCCCGCCTGAGGCGGATGCCTGCCCTAAAAATGTAGGGGCTGGTCTCCGCGCCTGCCCTGATAAGGAGTGCGCATGAGTAGAAAAAAAGACACCCTGAAAGTAGGGGCTGGCCGCCGTGCCCGCCCCGATAACGTAGGGGCTGGCCCCCGCGCCTGCCCTGACCTTGAGAGGCTCACCAGGATTGAAGAACTCCTGGACAGGGCCTCGTGGCTGCTCTTCCAGCTCCGCAGCGATTTAGAGAGAAATAGCGCAAGGGAAAAGACAAAAAATGCGAAAAGACTTTCTGATAGAAGATAAAATGCCGGGCGGTGAGGCCGCCTTCAAACTCCTCCAGGAGGCCACACGAATCGGCGGCTTCGTGGTGGGTAGCGGTGGCGTTGTCCCGGTGGAGAGGGTACTGCCCGGGGCAAGGTTCGCCCATCAGCCAGTCTTCCTGACGCAGATAGAAGAGGCACCCACAAAGAAGACCTACGATTATTACCACTGGAGGGGCTACATCATCGCAGGCAGCGGACTTCAAGAGACGTCGGGTGCGGTTGATTACAAGAAATACAAGATGCTGCGGGTGGAGTATCCCCGGTGGTACATGGACCAGACGGTCGCCAGGTGGCAAACAAAGCACCCTTCCCTTGATTTTCAATACCTCCTCAATCAGGCCTCCACCGCAGGTGGACAGGAGGAACTGGAGAAAAAATTCCTTGAGGGCTCGGGGCTGACCACGAATGAGAAATTTGCCATGAAACTCTACTTCCTCAACGCCAATAATTTTTCGGGTGTTCAGTTGAACGTCCCTACGGGCAGGGTCTGGTGGGCCACGAGGGTAAAGCTCTGGAGTGGTATCCTGAGGAATGGCCTGACGGTGAAACAGGCAGAGGTGGTTCAGGACATCCCGCAGATGCAAAACGTACAGGGGCGCTACCACCACGTCCTGAGGGTCTTCGTCTGGAAGGCGGAGGGAGTGTACAAAATGCTCGCAGAGGAACAGGTCATCACCATGAGCGGCATACCGCGCATATTCATAGAGGGACAGTACATGGACACCAACGCCAATTTCCGTGTCCTGCTCAATGAGTACGTAAGCCAGGACTCTGTAAACTGGCAGTTCTCCCGCACCTATGCAGAGGATGCTACTGAAGACCCGGTCAAGGAGCGCAGGTTCAGAGGGTATGAGGGGAATACCGTACTCTGGGAGTATCTCTATAAAACGGCAGTCTACCGGCATTACCAGGAGGGAACGCCGACCAATCTGCCCGTTAGTTTTGATAGGCCAGGCGGGCGGCACTGGAGGATACGGAAGGCGAAAACGGGTGGGCCGCTGGAGGCATGGGCAAGCATCCTGGGCATAGCCCTGCATAAATATTTGAGTCAGGACGGCATCAACTGGCAATTCCAGTGGTCCAAATCTTTTAACAAAGGGGTGCCGATGTAATCCCCCTTAATCCCCCTTTAGAAAAGGGGGAGAGAGGGGGATTTGTAGGGGGCAGGCCCCCGCGCCTGTCCCGAAGGGATAGAGACAGATGGCAAGTTATATACCAGAACGTTCAAGGTCCAAATGGAACATAAGTTACCAGAACCCGCAGGTGGCAGATGGGAAGATATTTTATGTTAAGCAAGAACAGTTCGCCAACGAGTGGTTCATGCAGGACGCGGGCAACTGGACGCTGGTCAGCGAACTGCGGGTGCCCAAATGGTGGGAATGGGAGTGGGTATGGTTCGGGGTCTGGACGGCATGGATACCTTTTATGACCACAGTGCAGATGCTGGAACCTGCCGACGAGGACGGAAACTTCCGCCTGCGGGTCAGCTACTATGCCTACAAGGCGGTGATACCCCAGGGGGCCGAGGATTTTTACAGGAGGGCCTCCACCGTCTATTTCAGTGTCGCCTTCGGGATAGCAGCAGGCTTCGCCATCTCACACGGACTCATCAGCTTAATCATAGCGGACATCATAAGGGCCCAGACCTCCGGCTTCTGGTTGCAGGAGATAATGCGATGGGAATTCCGCTTCACCCCGGGGGAAGGGGATGGGCTCTTAACAAATATAGCTATAATGGAGAGACTTCTTCACAACCAACAATCTTTATAAGGGGGAGTTAGTATGGCCGTCAAGCATAAGTTAGGTACAGGGGATTCAATAGATTTAAAGAATGTGAATAAGGTCAATCAAGGGGTTGGTTCTGGTTTAGACGCTGACCAGGTGGATGGTAAACATGCACCCTCGGGGAATATTGTTGGCACCACTGATGCCCAGACCCTTACCAATAAGACCATTGATGCAAATCAGAACACCCTACTGAATTTGTCTTCAGCCTCTATTACAGATAGGTCAATAAAGGACAACCACATTGACTTTGGCCTTGGAGCTGGACAGGTGAATACAGATGACTTGCCGGAGGGCACGGCTAATAAATATATGGGTAATCATCCAAACGTCTCCTCCGCAGTACATGGGGTTACAGGTTCAATTGTTGGCACCACAGACGCCCAGGAACTTTCCAATAAGACATTAAATAATCCCAGAATTAAAGACGTAGATGTCACTCCAGTAGGGGATACTTTACTCAAGACAATAGATGGGGTCCTTCAGGTCAGAAATACCACGGATACTGCCACTGCAAGACTAAGAGCAAACCTCCTTCAAGATGGCACTTATGTGGATGTGAGGGCGTTCGGGGCAGTAGGAGACGGCACCACCGACGACAGAGCAGCAATTCAGGCTGCAATAGATAATTCTGAGGGCAGGGCGGTTTATATTCCTCAAGGGAATTATAGGATTAACGGATCTCTTAATATTACTAGAGAAAATACCCTTATCTTTGGTGATGGGATGGGTATAGGTGGCGGTAATAGTAAGAGCATAATCAGGCCTAGTGGGGCTATTAACGCCATTTACATTAATGCCAAGAGGGCTATGCTGAGGGACTTAAGTATTGATGGTACCGCTTCTACTTTAAACGGCATAGTATTCTCAGGTGCTGGGGGTGAGAGTGGAGCTAGAGCTATATTTGAACGGGTAGAAATCAGAAACGTAAGGGGCAACCCCGGTTACGGTATAAACGGAGCTGGCGGCCAATGGCTCTGTACTTTTGATAAGTTATTTATTAACAACTGCAACATAGGTTTCTATCTGGACGGTACAAATTATGGCTACCAGGGCACGGTGATAAGAGACTCTCTCGTACAGGGAAACATCCAGGAGAATATACATCTTAAGAGTAGTACGGGCAGACCTAACTCCATATGGCTACAAAATGTTGATGTGGAGCAGAAGGGCTCAGGCACTTCGGCAGTGCGCAAGGGCATTGTAATTGAACACGGCTGGGGGCCGATATACATAGAGAATCCTTACTATGAGCACGACCCTGAAAACCCAGGTGCAAATGATCCCAATTCTCTATTCCTGGAAGTCTTAAACGCCTCCTCTACCTCCATCCCGCATATCTACGTACTGGAAGGAAGACTTGGTGGAAGCAACGGTGGGAAGAATTGCATAAAAATAATTGGCAATGCGAAATTGTTCGTGACTGATACCCTGTTTGACAGGTGGAACGAAGAAGTAATCGCTGGTATAGGGGGGGCTAATACAACTGTAGAACTCAGGAATACAAGAATCAGGACAGGTAAACTCTACGGGGTTAATTATTCCGATACCACTTTTACTTACCTCAAGGACGAAAGTGGTGTAAGGTATGCTGAAGTCAACAACAAGCTTGGCATCGGGACTGATTCGCCCTCCGGTAGGTTGCACGTTAAGGGAGCGGCAAACGAAAAACAACTAATCGTTCAGGCTAACTCTACCCAGACCTCCAATCTGCTGGAGGTTCAGGACTCAGCCGGTAATGCCCTAACAACCATTGACGGAGTAGGTTATCTTAAGCCCCTTAACGTGGCAAGTCTGCCCACAGCCAGCGCCAGCTACCGGGGTAAGGTGGTACGCGTAGAAGGAGGAACTGGCGTAAGCGACAAACTCTATGTATGTGAGAAGACCTCGGCAGATGGTTATGCATGGAGGGCATTGAGTGATCCCGCAAGCATTATAGGTAGTAGCGAAATAAAAGATAACCAAATAGACTTTGGCCTTGGGGCTGGACAGGTGAACACGAATGACGTCCCAGAGGGTTCGGCCAATAAATACTTTTCTGGTAAAACACTAGATAACCTGCCCGATGGCACCAATTTTAAGCGAACCAGTGCAAGCGAAAAGGACGCCCTTGCTGGGACGAGTGGGATCCCTTCAGCTACAAACAAGTTCGTAACAGATAGTGACCCAAGGAACACCAACGCCAGGACTCCTGTTGCCCACGCCTCCAGTCATGCCCCAGGTGGCAGCGATGCACTGGGAACTGGGGTGCCTGGAAACCAGGCTATAGGTGATGCAGCATCAGAAGGCGTTGCTACCACTTTCGCCCGCTCAGACCATAAGCACGGAATGCCAGCGACAGGCACAGCAGTAGACCTGGGCAATGCCAATGCTGAGGGTACTTCATCTGCGGTGGCCCGTGCTGACCACGTACATAAGCGGGATGTGCGTGTGGCGAAGGATGGTATAGATATTGGAACAAGGAACAAGCTTAACTTCACCGGAGCCAATGTTACGGTAACGGATGATGGTGTAAACGATAAAGTAGATGTAAATATCGCTGGAGGTGCTGGTTCAGATACAAAGGTAGGGGTTTTTGCTAATGGAGTGCAGGTGGGGACTGATGCCAGAAAGCTGGACATACGGAACGACGGGGATATTAATTTCACAATCACTGAAGATACCACCAACGACCAGTTTGACATCAAGGCCGACATAAAGTCCGGTGTTATCGTTGACGACGATATAGCTGCATCTGGTATAACCACACGCTCCAAGTTACCCGCCGCTATAGCCTACGAGGACGAGGCTAATACCTTCACCCAGGCTAATACATTCCAGAATAATCAAAACTTCACCGGCACAATAAGGGTTCCTCGTAAGACTGACCCGGCAAGCTCGCTGACTGGTGAGTTATGGGTTACCGGCAAGGACTTAAAATACAGGGATAACCAAGGCATACCAGCCACGCAGCTGGTAGAGGTACAGTCCAACAAGGGACAACCGAGCGGCTACGCAAGCCTTGATGCCTCTACACTGGTACCACTAGCTCAAATACCTGCCACTCTGATAGGGAAAGATGCCGATTCCGTGGATGGTTCCCACGGTGCGGATTTGGAAAAGGTTATTAATAAAGGACAGGCCAATGGTTACGCAAGCCTTGATGTTTCAGGCCTTGTTCCTCTTGCTCAAACACCTGCACACGACAGTAGTAAACACACTGTTGCATCGGCTGTTAATCTGGGGAACACCAATGCCGAGGGTACTTCATCTGCGGTGGCACGTGCTGACCATGTACACAAACGAGACGTGCGTGTGGCAAAGGATGGCACGGATGCTGGCACGAGAAACCGAATCAACTTTGTAGGTAACGTACACGTAACCGATGACAGTACCAACGATAAGTTGGACATAAATATTCCTCCTGGAGTATTTTTCTTCCGAAGAGTGAGCACCAACCCGGAGTTCTGGTACTCCAACGAGATAACCGCGACTGGCCACACAGATTTAAGCATATCCGCAGGTGTACTGTACGCCACTCCCTATATATGTGGTAGAAACCGTAACGTGACCAAGATTTCTATTAATGTCAGGACGGCTGGAGCTGCTAATACTAAGGCTAGAGTAGGTATATATGAGGATGATGGGGATATGTATCCAGGGAATTTGTTGCTAGATGCTGGGGAGGTGGATGTTGCGACCACCGGAGTGAAGACTATAAATATAAGTCAACCACTCATCGCAGGAAAGCTCTACTGGTTAGCTGTGATATCTAATGGCACGCCCTCTATCAGAGGTAATACTGGCAGTGCGGCATTCTGTATCGGGATAAACACAGCACTGATGGCCACCATAGGTTTTTATAATGCTTCTCAGAGTTATGGGACACTTCCCAGTGCCTATCCACCTGGTAATAACGGTGCGAGTGGTACGACACCTTTAATTGCTCTCAAGCTTAGTTAGGAGGAGAACGATGGCATACATCATAGTAGATAAAAGGACCAATCAGGTGCTAAGAAAGGGGGAAAGGGTAGAGGAATACAATGGCAAAGGGCAGATAGTTAAACAATATGAGATTGCCCCGCCCTTCAATCCCAACGACGAGGATCTGGTGGAGTACAAAAGACCTCTACCTGTGGATGATATTACTGATTACAAACTGGAAAAAAATAATTTAGTGCGAAGTCCTGCTACGAATACCAGCTTCCCGGAAGAGACAGATTTAACGAAGGTCTTTAAATTCTTTTCTAAAGAAATAAATGTGCTGAGGGTGGCAGCTGGCATGCCAGAACTGACTATTTCCGAAGTCAGAAAGAAGATTAATTAGGACATTGGGAGTGTTAACACACTTAATACTAAGACCTGCCATAATTTGGGTGGGTAGGTTTTGATTCAGGGGGAGGGTTAATACATGGCCATAAAGCACGCCTTTGTGAGTCAAAAACCCCAGGGGTCAGACCCTGGGAAGGTGAGCAGAGACGAATGGAACGCAAGTCATATTATTGAAGAAGACACTCTACTCACTGCGAATCTTGTGCAGAAAGGCCCTTATGTGGACGTAAGGGCATTCGGGGCTGTGGGAGATGGTATCGCTAATGATACCGCAGCCATCCAGGCAGCGATAGATACAGGCAAGCCGGTGTATATCCCCGCATGAACGTACAGATTAACCTCTACCCTGAACATTAGCCAGGCGGATACTCACGTGTTCGGTGATGGTATGGGTAAGACAAGACTCCAATCATTCGCCTCTCTTACATCTCTCTTATCCATACTAGCCCTCAGAGTGGTTCTAAAGGATTTAACAATAACGGGTAGTATGAGCAGTGGCTATGGGATATTCTTTGCACAGCACCAGAGCAATAACGCCAGACATATATTTGAACGTGTGGAGATAGAAGGTGTACGGGGCAATCCTGGATACGGTCTATATGGCGGGGGCGGTCAGTGGTTATGCACTTTTGATAAAATTTCCATCAATAATTGCAATATAGGGCTGTATCTGGATGGCTCTGGCAACGGTTTCCAGGGCACTATCATACGGGACACCCTTGTCAGAGGAAACCTGCAAGAGAACATCCATCTTAAGGGTGGTACTGGCAGACCGAACCCAATCTGGCTCCACAATGTAGACGTGGAGCTCAGGTACACTGGCTCTTCTGCAATCCGTAAAGGGATTGTCGTGGAAAACGTCTTTGGCCCAATAGTCATAGAAAATCCTTATTATGAAAATGAACCCGGTTTTAATGACCCAGCATCATTGTTCCTTGAGATTCTAACTTCAACTACAAACCCCCATGTTTATCTCAATGGTGGTCGGATGAGGGGTGGGGCCGATAATCAGATAAATTGTATGAAGATAAACGGTAACGCTGAGGTATTCGTCTCCGATACGCTATTTGATAGGTTTACAGGTGAAGTAATTGATGGTATCGGGGAATCAGGCAAAACAGTAGAGCTCAGGAATACAAGAATCAGGACAGGCAAACTCTACGGGACTAATTACTCAGATACCACGTTCCCCTATCTCCGTGACGAAGGGGGCAGCGTAACAGAGATAGACCCAGAGGGCTACTTCAAGCCCATAAAAGTGTCTAGTTTGCCCGGTGCCAGCGCCAACTATCGTGGGAAGGTGGTACGCGTGGAAGGAGGAGCCGGGGTGAAGGACAAGTTCTACATCTGTGAGAAGACTTCGTCAGATGGTTACGCATGGACGGCGTTAACTTAGAAAACTACAAACTTTAACATTTAAACTTTTTAATATGCGAATAATTAATCCTAAATTCCTTCGCCGCTGGGTAGCGCATTTAAAGACCGGTGGCCTTTATGAGAAATCGGGTCTGAAGGAGTACCTCCGTAAGGCCTCAAGAGAAGGCTATCCTTTATCCCATCAAGATATCTTTGGGAGACTCAGGGAGAGCCTCTCTGAAGCCTCTATAAAGAGGCTATTAGAGTCGGCCCGGCGCAGGGGTGGAGCACTGGCAGAAGAGGCATTCCTGGAACTGGATCAGCGCCCCAAACAGAGGTTAATCCTACGCCTCAAACCTGATGCCGCCGGAAAACATCTTGAAGTCAGAAGTCAGAATTCAGAATTCAGGATGCTGACTCCTGACTCCCGAATCCTGACTTCTTGTAATTGTCCCATTTGCCAATCGGAATCCATTACCACTGATGTCATCAACCTGCCCAGTGGAAAATACACAGCAATAGGTTGCTGTGCCCATGACGCCGACTCTATTTGCAAGCATCCTGATGTTGAATTCTACGAGGAAGACAGCAAGGTGCAGTTAGTGGGGGAGCTTGTATCCTGGGGATACGAGCGTGTTGGGGTACAGGCCGCCTACGACGTTCAAGTGCGAGGGCAGGGCGTCAAGGTGGCAGTGCTTGATACAGGCGTGGACTATACCCATGAGGAGTTCAAATATATATACAAGGGTGGATACGACTTCTGGAACAACGATAATAACCCCATAGATGACCATTGGCACGGCACACATGTGGCTGGGATATTATGCGCAGGGGCTAACGCGGTGGGCTATCGGGGTATTGCACCGCGGGCAGAACTTTACGCAGTAAAGGTGCTTAACGAAAACGGGTTTGGCTATTTGAGTACAGTAGCAGCGGGGATAGACTGGTGCAGGCAGAACGGGATTGAAGTAATAAACCTGTCGCTCGGTGGGTCTACGCCCAGCCAAGTGCTCAAGGAGGCATGCGATACAGCAAAAGAGGATGGCATCATAATTGTGGCAGCCGCAGGGAATGCCTTTTTTTACGATACAGTCGTCAGTCTCCCAACATACACACGCACAATGATAATAAAAGACACAGTGCTCTATCCCGCCAAATTTGACTCCGTACTGGCGGTGGCTGCTACCATGAAGGCCGGACATTATGAAGAGGAGACGGGGTTGGCGATAAATCCTAATGACAGGGAGAAGGATATGCTTGCTTATTTTTCCTCCTCAGGGCCAGCCGTGGCGGTGGCTGCACCGGGCTATAAAATTGATGGGCCAGTGCCCAAGTGGAAGATTGCCTCTGGTTACGCCATGGCCAACGGTACCAGTATGGCCAGTCCCCATGTGGTGGGTCTGGTGGCACTCTTGAAGCAGAACTTCCCCAGGACTTCTCTAAAAGAGATAAAGAAATATTTACAGGAAGCAGCCCTTCTTGGAGATGATAACTACACAATACAGAGATGGTGGACAGAATTGAGGAATTTCTACACCTCCTGGAATCCCACAAACCCTATTAGGAAGGAATACCAGGGTTCAATCTTTGGAGCAGGTGTGGCACAGGTACCAGAGGTGCTTTTAACCAAAGCACCTGAGGTTCTTGACCAAAACATGCTCTTCAAGCCTTATGTACTTCACTGGCCAAACCCACGGAATGGTCAGACCAACGTACCGGTGGGTAATCCCATAAAATTCTTTCTGAGGAGCAACACCTACGGCATTGACCTGAGAAGGGTTAAGGTAAAGATCACTGATTCCGCGGGTGAAACTGTATATAGCTATAAAGACAAAGCCTTTAGCTGGACGGGTGATAAGTTTAATTATCTCATAGAAGTCAGACCACCGAGACCCTGGCAGTATGAGGAGACCGTGCAGGTGGAGATAGAGGCTGAGGATTTTGTAGAAATACCTGGGCCGCTTTATGAATACGTGTAGGGGTTGAATCCACCAAAAGCGGAAAACCCCTACGGTTAAAAGTCTTCAACCCTTACGGCAGAAACTTTTTAGGAGATAATCATGGCATCGCAAGGTCCAAATAGTCCTAATCAAGTTGTGAGCGTTTCGGGTCCAGGCACATATTCCTGGAGTAACCCTACCAATGCCCAACTTTCGGATAACTATTATGCAATGGCTACTATCTCGTCGTTCCAGCTCCCTACCCAGTGGCTTCAGGCAACTAATTTTGGGTTCTCTATCCCGCAAAACGCTGTAATTGACGGCATCGTAGTTGAGGTTGAAAAGAAGCGCTCGGGTAGTGCTATAAAGGATAACAGCGTTAGGCTGATTAAGAATGGGACCGTCCAGGGAAATGACAAAGCTAATCCTGACTATTGGCCCACATCGGACACATATGTTAGTTATGGCTCAAGCAATGATACATGGGGCCTATCCTTCACACCGCAGGATATAAATAACGCCAATTTTGGTGTGGCCCTGAGTGCATGGTACACCTCAGGAAGCGGTGAGATGTACGCCTACGTAGACCATATCCGAATCACTGTCTACTATACGGTTATTCAGACGGCGCAAGAAGACCTCAAGACCCATGTGGCAGTCGTTTGGCCCCAGCACAGGGAATACCTGAAAACGGATATACAGGCTTACACCTGGTACCTGGAATTCCTGAAGGCCCATCTGGCAGGGGACGTACTCATGGCCTTTGAACATCTTAAGACCCACCTTAGAGGAGATGCGTGGGCGAGGGAATTCCTGAAGACAAGCCTTGTAGGTCATGTCGTGGCTCGTGAGAATCTTAAGTGCCACCTAGCTTCAAAACTCTATACCTCTGAAAGCCTCAAATGCCACGTCTCCACCGCCGATAGAGACCAGCCATACGTAGTGCTGGCTAGTCTGAGCCCGTCCCCCGGACAAAGGAGTGCCCGTAACGACCAGGGCATAGTACTGAAACTGAGGGATGACGGCTGGGGAATAAACGTAAGCCAGTGCTGGGTAGAGGTGGCAGAGATAATACATGATAATGCCGGGGGAGAGAGCTCACGAACCACCACGAGATACAAGCAAGGCGTTACAGGTTTTTCTTACCAACTATCGCACGATAAGAGGGAGTGCTCTATCACTATAACCCCGCCCGGAGGCTTTGGCTACAATCGCAAGATAGAAGTAACTGTATTCGCAGTAGATTTGGCGGGGAATTGTGGAACAACAGGAAAATGATTTATTTCAGGATCCAAATTCCAAATTTGACCCTTAAACTCTGACATTTTTCTACTTTGGCATTTAACCTTGAAAGCTGACATTTGCAATTATGGCTGACGTCTTTGACTATAGAGTCTTTGACAGTTCCATATTTGATAGTACCCCTCTAACAACCCTAGAGGAGCGACTGTCTCTGAAGACCCACCTCGCTGGTGGAAGTGTATATCGCTACACCTTTGAGACTCAGTATGCCCCGGGTTGGTATCTCAAGACTAATATAAGGGCAAGCGTGCCAGTTGACGCCCTTAATGACTTCAAGACAGAACTCAGGGGTGGAAGGACCTTCACCTACGGCTTTGAAACCAGGGTACACCAGGACTGGCAACTACGGACAGAACTCAAGACTGGGACTCTATTCAAATATGACTTCTGGACGGAGCTCCCTCAGGACTGGTTCCTCCGAACTGACATCAGAGCCAAGGCCCCTTTCAGGCTCAACTTCACCACTGTTTTTGAGCCCTCACAGGGCAGGCTCGGAGAGGAATATCTTGAACTCTACCCAGTGGGCAAGACGGACAGAGAAATCCTTACCATACCCATACACTGGTATCAGAAGGGGCAGGTCAGGAACTTTAGTCTGGACGTCTGGTACGCTAGAGGACAGGAGGCCGAGAGGATAGACGATATAAGGCTTTCGGCCTACGCCTTTGGCGCTGATGACCGCCTCGGGCAAGAGGTGGTTTGGAATGGCTATCTTAAGGCCAAACTCCTCAATTCTTTGAACTATGTGCCTTTGGATTCTTTGAACTCTTTGTCTCTAGGCCCTATGTGGCCCAACTCTAAGAAGACCGTAGACTTTCAGTTCAGTATGCAAGAAGATGCCCAGACTCCGGTAGGGATAACGATGATAGGTCTCAAGGTAGAACTCCTAAGGGCTGTTGTGTACGGCTCCATAATGTTTGGCAGCACAATCTTCGGGGAATACAGGAGTAAGGGAAAGAAAATCGTATTAAAGCTGCATGTTACTAAATGACGAATGACAGGGTCCAAATTTCAAATCATGCCAGAGGTAGATTTACTCATCTCTTACCAGAGACAGCTTTGCCTTCGGCTGACTTTGGCGAATTTGACATTTGGATTTTGAGCTTTGAAATTTAAGAAAGGGGGTTACATATGCCTACGGAACTTCAAGACTTCCAGTGTGACATTCGGGCTATCACCAAGAGGATGAAAACACCGTTCAGCACAGAAACTAACCGAAGGGATACGCTCAAATACATTACAGACGAATACCATTCCATTCCTTCTTCTTACCCTTACAGGATACGGTTGGAGGAGATGCCCGATAGAGATTCGGGGGTATCCATTGCAGGCTTTACAGAGACACCCTACATGCCCACTCAGGCGGGTCAGTTCTTTGTGGACTGGGTGATGGGTTACGTTTACTTCCACCCCGATGACGCCAACAGCGTGGTCAATCCCATATATTTCGGTAAAGGTTCAATAGTAGACGCAGAGGACTTTAATATCATTACCTCTGAGCTTAGCCATGCAAGGGATGTTACAAATGGACTTCGTCCCTCAGCCCAAGATACGCCCAACACCTCCATCAAGATTGAGCCAGGCGCTTTCTATGTAGGCAATACCCAGATAAATTTCCTGGGCAATTCTAATATACGGCTGGGGACAAACGGGGAGTATCAAGTCTCTGCCTTAACGCAAAACTACTATAACAAGATTCTCTTTACCATAGACACAACTGCAAGGCTCAAAAAGTATGAGGGTATGCAAGGGCAAACACCTGAACTGGCTACCCCTACGAACCCCCCTGCTGGTGAGTTACCAGTCTGCCTAGTCACCATCCAAGATGACGGAACAGGGCAAGCAGGCACAATCAAGAATGTCCAAGATTCTGACATTAAAGACCTGCGTCCCTACCTTCAAGCACCTGGTGCACAAAGCCAGTACTTGAACGCATACCTGGAGGGCTATCCCACACTGGGGGAGATATTCTTTGATGGATTCTATTTCAAGGAACCGGTTAGCATAGATAAGGTTACCCTCTACGCCCGTAGTGCACCAGGAGGAGGGAGTTTACAGATAGAGCTAATGAAGAACAGCTCTGTAACAGGAAGTGTCGCAACTCTGGCGCAAGGTATGCAACACCAGACCTCAAGCGTAACCCCTGTCAACTTCACCCCTGCCGACAAACTGGGCCTGAAGGTTGTGGCAGTTGACCCACAAGAACAGGCAGAGGGGATAACGGTGGTGATATTCTATTCGTAGAGGTGGGAGCCTCACCGGCTGGGCATGGATTCCCCTGTGGTATAAAGGCTTTCAGGGTAAAAGCAACCTCCTGTACTTACCTACCCTTTAACTGCACTGGCAAGACTTGGAAAAAGGGTGTATAAGTAGGCAAGGGTTTTAGGTGCGCTACAAGGGTACCTAGAATTATTGCCATCCTAAAATAGACAGGGAGGTTGCACATGTCCAGACAAATCCCACTGGTGGTGGCTCTCCTTACTATGCTTGTAAATGGCTGTGCCTCTCCCACAGAGCAGTATGCCAGTTTTGCACAGGCAGGGAAGGTCTATACCTCAGCCCTGGACCGCCTACTTTTAGTTGAAGGCAATATCCATATAGATGTGAACTCCGTACGACTTTTGGATGACGATGAAATTGTAAATCAGAACCGTCAGGCCTACGAAGAGTCTACCAAAAGAGATAAAAGGCACCTGGAAATTATAGGCAACCTTCGTACCCATGCCAGACTTCTGGCCCGCTACTTTAAGAGTATGAATAAGCTAGCAACCTCCGATGAACCTGAGCGTGCCCAGCAGGCCATCGCAGGTACAGTGGATGAGCTGAACTCCATTGGTAGAAGCCTCCGGGGCAGTGAGCTTATCCCAAACCAGGATGTATTCCAATCTTTAACCCATCTGGCCGTTAGTGGTGCAATACACGGCCTCTTAAGGGACGAACTTGAAAAGCGTAAGGACACCATACGGCTTGAACTCAAGACCCAAGAGGAACTGCTAAACGCACTGGCCAGTAACATCCGTAATGACTTCCAGATTATATACCAATACCTGGAGGAAGCCCTTGTCATCGGACCTCTTATATCAACCACACCGGTGGAGGATCCTAAAGAGTGGATTGCTAACAGGCGGATGATTCTCACCGCAGGGGCCCAGATTGAAGGCCTGGAAGATGCAAGCAAGGCTGCCAGTAAGCTACGTGAGGCCTTTGAGGAACTCGTAGAGGGTAAACTGACCCCACGACACGCAAATGCCCTCCTTAAAGAGCAGGAGTCATTCCTGGCTTTGGTTGAGGCAATCAGTCATTAGTATGGGAGAATAAAAAATGACACTTGATGAATTTAAAGATGCACTCTTTGATGTGGAGATGTCACTGAGACAACCAGAGGTGGAGTATTACTTCACTAAAGGACCGGGGAAGGAGCAGAGCGGGCGTTTTATTGAGCATCGGAAGGAAGTAGCGCGTCTTCGTGACGATGTAAAGGATAAGCAACTGGGAAATTTTGTCCAAGAGTTTGAAAAGCTTTCCCAAGATTTAAAAAAAGGCAAGGAAGAGATGGATGATAAATTGAATGCTCTCCAGGATGCAGTCTCCACACTTGAAACAATTGGGGAAGTGGTTAGTATTGCAGCCACGATGGCGAAACTGTTAGTCTAAGGAGTTAAACATTGATGGTTCAAATCCTATCTAGGTTGTATCTGGCTACGAGGCAGGAGGCTGAGAAACTCCCCGGGGACTTTGAGGTGCTGGTGCTCAGCCTTGTCCCCACCAATCGTGGGGAGAGGATACCGATAGATGACCATGTGCCCTGGGATGGGAAGATAATCTCCAGGATAAAGGACACAGTTTACAGGTGGATAAGCCAGGGCAAGAAGGTCTGCCTGGCCTGTGACGCCTGCGTGTCAAGGAGTCCATCGGCCGCAATCGTATATCTCATGTCCATCGGCATGAGCCTGGAAGAAGCCATTGATTTCGTAAGGGACCGTCACCCCGGGGCCTACCCAAGCCCGATAATCATAGAATCCCTCCTGAATCAAAATATTTAAAGCATCCCTCCACGCAGCTTGCCGCCTAAGTGTTGCAGCTATTCTCCTAGTTGAAATTAGTAATTCATTTTGATGGGAGTAAGCAACGCTAATTATTTTCAAAAATTATACCTATTACGTAAAAATCCTTGACACCCAAAAATCAATTTTGTAACATAGCGATACTTCTGGAAAAGGCTTGGTTAATTTTTCTGGATTATTTATGGTAGAGGATAATTTAAAACTGAAGTGTTGCATGTTAGATTTTCTCCTAGCCCAACAGGTTTTCTTCACGTAGGGGGTGCAAGGACGGCCCTGTACAACTGGCTCTTCGCCAGGCATAATGGGGGTACCTTTAGTTTAAGGATAGAAGACACTGATAGACAGAGATCCAGCCCAGAGTTCACACAGGACATCCTAAAGGGGTTAAAATGGTTAGGCCTTAACTGGGACCATGGCCCAATCTTCCAGAGCCAGAGATTAGACCTCTATAACCAATACGCCGAGAGACTCCTCTCCCTCGGTAAGGCCTACCATAGTGAAGAAGAGGGTAGAAAGGCCCTCCGCTTCAGGATGTCTGCCGGGACGCTTGAGTTTAAAGACCTTATACGAGGGACTATTTCATTTGATGCCTCTCTAATTGAAGACTTCGTGCTGATAAAGTCAGACGGTTTTCCCACCTATAACTTTGCCTGTGTGGTGGACGATGCTGATATGAAAATCACCCATATAATACGCGGTGATGACCATATTGCCAATACACCGAAGCAAATCGCCCTTTATGAGGCCCTTGGACTAAAGTGTCCAGAATTCGCCCATTTACCAATGATATTAGGGGAAGATGGTGCAAGATTGTCAAAGCGCCACGGGGCCACCGCCGTAAGGGAGTATAGAGAGATGGGCTACCTGCCAGAGGCCCTACTAAATTTTATTGCGCTACTGGGATGGTCTCCCGGGGAAGACCGTGAGATAGTCCCCAAGGAGGAAATGATACGCTGTTTCGCACTGGAACGGGTCGGTAGCACCAGTGCCCGTTTTAATATGGCTAAGTTGGACTGGATGAACAGTCTATATCTAAGACAAATGGCTACTGAAGAGCTGCTGGGGCAGTTGAAACCTTTCCTGGCTAAGGCTGGCGTGGATGTAAAGGCGCTGAATGAATCCTGGCTAAGGACACTAATAGAGCTTTATAAGGAGAGGTTTAAAACCCTTACAGACTTTTACGCCCAGACCTCTTTCTTCTTCACTGAAGGAATAGAGTATCAGGCAGAGGCCGTGGAAAAATTCCTTAAGGGCGAAGAAATTCCTGGCTTGCTTCAAGAGGTTTACGATGAGCTCTCCAGGCTGGGGGAATTTAAAAAGGAGACCATGGAAGCTTGCCTGAGGGGATTGGTGGAAAGGAAGCAGCTTAACTTCAGAAAATTGGCGCAACCCATAAGGGTAGCAATTACTGGTAGGACGGTCAGTGCAGGGTTGTTTGAAACAATGGAACTTCTGGGTAAGGAAAGAACCCTGAAGAGGCTATCACATTGTCTCCAGACCTTTTCAAGGGCTGGAAGCGTTTAAACCCCACACAGGTAACCCATGATTTTAGAGAGCGCATGGGGTTATTTTATTATTATTGAGGAGGGTTAAGAAGTGCCTTTATTAGTGGTAGGGTCGGTGGGACTTGATTCCGTAGAGACTCCACACGGGAAGGTGGAAGAGGTACTTGGTGGCTCAGCTGTCTATTTTTCCTGGGCAGCCCACTTCTTTACCCCTGTGAGACTGGTAGGGGTGGTGGGCAGCGACTTCCCAGGCCACCTCAGGGAACTATTCTCCAAAAAGGCCGTTATAGATACTGCTGGACTAAAAGAACTACAGGGGAAGACATTTCGTTGGAGGGGTCGTTATCAGGGAACGATGCATAGTGCCACAACCTTATCGGTGGAGCTCAATGTCTTTAACCAGTTTGAGCCGAAGGTGCCCGATGGTTTCAAGGATAGTCGGTTTGTCTTCCTGGCCAATGGAATACCGACTTTACAGATGCAGGTGCTTGAGCAGATGCAGGGGCCGGAGTTTGTGGCCGCGGATACCATGAACCACTGGATAAATGAGGCAAAGCAAGAACTACTCAGGGTGCTTAAGAAGGTAGATGCCCTAGTACTTAACGATGAGGAGGCCAGACAGCTAACAGGCGAAACCAATCTGGTCAAGGCCGGCAGACGCCTGCAAGCCATCGGACCAAAATACACTATTATAAAGAAAGGGGAACATGGCTCTATGCTGATAACCCCAAGGGGTTTCTTCCTCATACCTGGCTTTCCAACAGAGCATGTTAAAGACCCCACAGGTGCAGGGGATAGCTTTGCAGGTGGTCTTATGGGCTATGTGGCGAAGGCTGGCGCTATAACGGAAGATACCCTGAAAAAGGCAGTAATATATGGTACGGTAATAGCTTCATTCAATGTGGAAGATTTTAGCATACATCGGCTTCAACAGATAACCGTGGAGGACATTGAAGACCGAAGGAGAGAATTTGAGGGTATGGTGAGGTTTTATTAGAAGGGCTCTAACACAAGAAAGGAGGTTTGAGAATTGGAAGCCTTTGGTCGCCATCTTATAGTTGAAATGTGGGATTGCGACAGGGAAGTCCTGAACAACGCAAAAAAGATTAGAGAGATTTTGAGGGAGGCTGCCTTGCGGGCAAGGGCCACTGTAATTAGAGTGTTTTGCCACGAGTTCAGTCCAGAAGGAGTAACTGGAGTGGTACTGCTGGCCGAATCGCACCTGTCCGTACATACCTGGCCAGAGGAGGGCTATGCAGCGGTGGATATCTTTACATGTGGACAAACCACTGAGCCCAGGCTTGCAGCCGAACACGTGCTAACAGGTTTCAAGGCAAAGAGTTCCTACATGGTTGAACTGAAAAGAGGCATTACGCAGCCACAGGAGGTCGTTACTCAGTTCTAATCATTATGAAGGAGTTACAGGCAAAAAAGGATTTACCTTCTAAGTGGTTTTGCGATTACTTTAACCCTTACGAACACCACGAGCACGCCCTGAAGGGTATCATTTACAGCGGACATTCTGACTTTCAGGAGATAGTGATTGCCGAGAGCCTGAATTTCGGCAAGTGCCTTATCCTGGATAACGAGGTACAGTCGGCTGAAAGGGATAGGTTCGTTTACCATGAGGCGCTAATTCACCCTGCCCTGGTTATGCATCCAGACCCTAAGAGAGTGCTCATAATAGGGGGTGGGGAGGGTACCTCTCTGCGTGAGGTACTACGGCATAAGACCATAAAGAAGGCCATAATGGTGGACATTGATAGCGAGGTGGTGGAATGCTCAAAGAAGTATCTACAAAGCTTTCATGAGGGGGCCTACGAAGACCCAAGGAGCGAGGTGCTATTTCAAGATGGCAGGAAATATCTTGAGGACACAAAGGAGCCATTTGACGTAATAGTGGTGGATATAAATTGCCCAATGGAGGGTGGTCCAGCCTATCTGCTCTTCACCCGAGAGTTCTATTCTATAGTCAAAGCAAAGCTTACCCCAAAAGGGATTTTAGCTATTCAGGCAGATAACACCTCTATACTGGCCAACCATACCTTTACTACAACTATTAATACCCTAAAGCAAGTATTCAAGGGGGTATCCCCCTATACAGTATACGTGCCCTTCTATGCCTTACTATGGGGTTTCTGTGTGGCCAGCGATACCCATAACCCCAGGGAGTATTCCCCAGAGGAAATAGATAGCCGTATCTCCCAGCGAGTGCAGGGAGAACTCAAGTACTATGACGGAATCACCCACCACGGCATATTCAACCTCCCAAAATACCTCCGTGAGGCCATAAAAATCCAGAAGATAGTAAACACGGACGCCAGCCCTATTATAGAAAGATACCCGGGTATGGGGGAGTAGAGAGATTAGCTATAAGCAGGGAGGATTTTGAATTCAGCCATGTTGCCCATTAATAAAGTAAGAAGGAAGATACTATGTCAGAGATTTTAAAAGAACTCATAGACCTTATAAAAAAGAAAGGGATTGTTGCACGCTTGGCCCTCTATCCAACTGACATCAGGCTCGGCGTGTTTTACACAGGGGTGAAACTTTCCAGTGGTCATGCCGGGATTGCCTACACACCCATCCATGAGCTGCCGGAGGCCATCTGCTGTCCGAAGGCCCAGGCCCGTATGCCTCAGGCTGGCGAATTGCTCGGGCAGGATATTGAAACCCTGATGAACCATGCCCTTGAGGAAAATCCACTTAGGGCGGCAATCGGGGTGGCCACTCTCAATGCCCTTTCTGCCATACTGTTTGAAGAAAAGGGTTGCCCGCATAAGCTGGCCGGGCTGGGAGACGTTCTGGATCTGGTGGAAATCCGTAGAGAGGACGCAGTGGGAATGATAGGGGCCTTCCCACCCTTTATAAAGAGGTTAAAAGAGGCCTGCGGGAAGCTACATGTCTTTGAAAAGAACCCCTGGCTTGGAAAAGAGGTGGGCATGGAGGAACTCCAGCCTGAAAACCTCCAGAGAGACATCCTGCCCTACTGCAATGTTCTAATCATTACTGGTGTTACGCTGGTGAACCACACCCTTGAACCAATACTCAGGTGGTGCAAACAGGCCAGGGAGATAGTACTGGTTGGACCCACCGCAAGCCTTTACCCGGAACCCCTCTTCGCAAGGGGCGTAACCACTATAGGGGGAATCAGAATAAACAACGCAGACAAGGTGATGGAGATAATTGGCCAGGGGGGCTCAGGCTACGACCTCTTTGAACGATACGCAGACAGGATAGTCTTGAAAAAGGGTGTCCTCCAGCCGGCAAGTATTTAAGAAAAAAGAATAAAAAGCATCCTACTTAGTTGAAAGCCGAAGCCACCAAGCTACCAGTAAAACAATGATAACAGAACAAAGCGAAAAATATGCAAATACGGGAGCATGTGTTTAGTGTCCTGAAAGAAGTCTACAAAGAATCCGCCAATCTCAGTCTAAAGTGTCAAGAGGGGGAAACGCGTACCAAAACTTTTACAATAATTTTTATTGATTTCTCAGAGAGTTTGTGAAATATTGCCTGCAAGAGGGGTTTCCACTACACTTAGGCTGTCTTGACCAAGATTTTATAAATCTTTCTGAATAAGAGTGTCAGGAATGAAAGAGGTAGCGTCAGTACGAGTGTTTGATGGTGCAAGGCTTGCCGCAACGTTAGTTATTAACTGGTTAACTCCGCTGGTGGGCCTTGGTAACCTGATATTCCTCTGGCGCGATAAAGGACACCGCAGGAGGGCAAGTGTAGCCTTAGGACTCACTCTGGGGATGTTTTTTCTGGTAATCCCCACCACTTTTATACTACTTGCAACCTCCGTTCCACAAGGGCATAGCTCGTCCGGGACAACTAGCCTCGTCATGCCTCAGGAATTTGAATACACGGAAATGCCCCTAACCCCAGGGGAACTTGAACCCCCTGAGATACAAGAACCTGGTGAGCTTCCACCATTTGAGTATAAGGCTGAAGTGCCTCCATCCGCAGTAATTGGCTTTATGGGGTCTCTATACTTTGGTATTTTTTTCGCGCTCTGGATGAACATCTGGATGACGGTGGACGCACTAATTGGTTACAGCAAGTACAAACTGAAGAATGTCTAACCCCCAGGACCTTTGACTCAAAATCTCATTACCACAATCAATGCCACTCCAAAGGCCAACTAATTATTTCTACTGCAATTTATAATAAGGTTTCCGGCCATGTTCAGGGGAGGCTCAAACCCCTTAATTGATTCAATTCCTAGAACTAGACCTCAATTGGGTAACCAGGTTATGGGCTTGACGGAGCGGTTCGGGGAGCCTGTAACCCCGACAGCTGCTTAGGACCACCCTTATAGCGTCATCAAGGTTAATCTTGTATCCGGGGGAAACGAACACAGGTTTTACACGCCTGCGGGTTCTCAGTGCCGCCCCTACACACCTACCTTTGTAATAGATATAGGAATGAGCACCCTGAGTAATACCCACCTGCCCATGCTTCCCCACGAGTAAATCCTTAGCACAGCCTACGGAAGGTTTATCCAGCAATAGCCCCACATGGCTGGCCAGGCCTAAGCCCCTTGGATGAGCTATGCCTTGCCCATCAAATAGTATGACCTCGGGCTCTGTTTTCAATTGACCAAAGGCCTTTAGCAGCACCGGTGCCTCTCTGAAACTTAATAGCCCTGGGATGTACGGAAAACTTGCCTCTGATGTGGCAGAAGCCTTCTCCAGAATCTTCATGCCATCAAGTTCAAAGACAACTACCACAGCATATACAAGGTTTGTCTGTTTACTATATGCAACGTCTGCTCCGGCAATGATTTGGGGTCGACTATTAAGTCCATCAAGAATCAGGAGATCCCTTAGTTTAGCTTGGATGCCCACAGCCTCCTGATAGCTTACACTCCACGGGTGGAGTTTTTTAAATCTCATTCTTATGGGTTCGTGTTCTCTGGGCTTGTCTAAGCTGACTTTTATCAGTCTTTTTAAGGTGGGCTAATTTTTTCATGACTTTTCCGTACGGGAAGTTTTTCCCCGGACAGGCCGTGACACGAACCTCTTTATGTAGAAGGATGGAGGATGTGGGAATGTCATACTTTTCAGATAAGTAATGGAGGATTTTTATCAGGGATTTAATCTGCCGCCTGGTGGGTTTACCTTCTCCCTCAAAGTCTCCCACAAGGCATATACCTATACCTTGCAAATTGTAAAGTGACTTACCTGCATGGGCACCGGGTAGTTGCTTCATCCAGCGTTTGCCCACCTCTATTTCTCCATCCCCAGAGTCAGTCCCATTACCTATTACAAAGTGGTACCCGAGTCCATTTTCCCACTTCCTCACCTCATGATGGAAGATATCAAAGCGAGCCGCAGAACCCTCCCTGGTGCCGCTATGATGAAGCACTATATACCGCCATTGTTTCTCAGGTACCTCTGGCTTATAAAGCTCCTCTAAAGTGGGTGCTTTTTTTCTTAGCAATATCAAGGGTAGGCTTATAGAAAGGGCCAGGATGATTAGGGCTGGGATTAAAATTAAAAAAAATTGCCTCTTCTCAGCTAAAAAGGAAAAGATTAAATTTTTTTTATCTTGCAGCACCGGTTTATTCAAAAAGGTGTTTTATCAACCCATGAGGATTATATTGAGACAAAAAGATACTGTCAATGAAAAAGGGTTTAAATTAAACCCCAAATTACCAATTGAGGCCTCTGCCAAAGAGGCTATCGCTTTAGTCTAGCCACATCACCATTAAGGCGCGTATGTCCTTATAGAGAAGGCACCACTACCTGCACTAGTCTGGGTCTTACCTATCACGAATACCTGATTACCACTTACGGCCACTGCACTTGCCACATCTGATAGGCTACCTTCCTGATCATGATCGTAGTCTTCTGCCTGTAGTAGTATCCCACTAGAGGCATCATATACCCTAACTGTGAAGGCAGGACCACCTGCGGCTGTCTCTGTACGGCCCACCACAAAAGCCTTTGCCCCATCAGGGCTTACGGCTACCCCATTTGCTTCATCCGACAAGTTTCCTTCCCTATCATAATTTTTTTCCCATAGGAGTGCTCCGTCAGAGGCATTATATGCCCTCACTGTAAAGGCAGGGCCACCTGCGGCTGTCTCTGTACGGCCTACCACAAAAACACTTGATCCATCAGGACTTACGGCCACCCCATTTGCTTCATCTGAGAGGTTCCCTTCCCTATCGCAATTGTCTTGCCATAGCAGCGCCCCATTAGAGGTATTATATGCCCTTACTGCGAAGGCAGGGCCACCTGCGGCTGTCTCTGTACGGCCTACCACATATACACTCGCTCCGTCTGCACTTACGACTACAGCATTTGCCTCATCCGTAAGGGACCCTTCCCTATTGTAGTGATTTTCCCATAGCAGTTTCCCGTTAGAGGCATCATGCACCCTCACTGCGAAGGCAGCGCCACGTGTGGTAGTTTCCGTCCTACCGACCACAAAAAGCTGGTTACCATTTACAGCTACTGCGTTTGCCCAATCCGCCAGGTTTCCTTCTCTATCGTAGTATCGTGCCCATGACAGTGACCCATAAGTGGTGTTATATGCCCTCACTGTGAAGGCGGGGCCACGTGAGGTAGTCTCTGTACGGCCTACCACATAGACCCTTATTCCGTCTGAGCTTACTACCACAGCATTTGCCTCATCCGTAAGGGACCCTTCCCTGTTGTAGTGGTTTTGCCATAGCAGTGTTCCGTTAGAGGCATCATGCACCCTCACTGCGAAGGCAGGACCGCCTGCGGCTGTCTCAGTCCTACCTACTGCAAAGACCATACTATCACTTATTGCTACTGAGTTTGCCCAATCTGCCAGGTTTCCTTCTCTATCATAGTATCTTGCCCATGAAAGCTCCCCGGAAGTGGCATTATATATCCTCAGTGCGAGGGCAGGACCACCTGCGGCTGTCTCGGTACGGCCTACCACATAAACCCTATTATCACTCACAACCAGTGCCCTTGCCCAATTATCCATAGTGTCTTCCCCAGTATAGTAATCCTCCCATAGCGGACTTCCAGGTATAACAGCAGGTAGGAGCTTGACAACAAAGGCGTCCTTAGTGCCATCAAAATTCGTATCAAATGCCCCAGGGGTGGTGGGGAAATCGCTTGAATAAGTCCCTCCAGTAACATAGGTGTTGCCTGACGCATCCACCACTATACTAAAGGAGCACCCGTCCCAACGGCTACCCCCGAGGAAAGTGGAATAGAGGAGGTCAGAACCTCCAGAGTTTGCGGGACTCAGTTTGGCCACAAATGCATCAGTGTAACCATTGTAACTCGTATCAAATGCCCCAGGGGTGGTGGGGAAGTCGTCGGAGTTAGTGCGCCCCATCACATAGGTATTACCCGAGGCATCCACGGTTATGCCCCAGCAAACATCTTCTCCACCGCTCCCACCCAGAAAGGTGGAGTAGAGGAGGCCAGAGCCCGTAGAATTGAGCTTGGTCACAACAGCATCCCGAGCACCGTTATAGCTCGTATCAAATGCCCCAGGGGTGGTGGGATAATCGCTGGATGTAGTAGAACCAGTCACATAGGCATTGCCTGAGTCATCCACGGCTATATCCCAGCAAGCATCATCCATGTCCCCCCCAAGAAAGGTGGAATATAGGAGGCTAGAGCCTGTGGAATTAAGTTTAGTAACAAACGCATCCCCCCGACCATTGTAGCTCCTACCAAATGCCCCAGGAGTAGTGGGGAAGTTACTTGATTCGGTACGTCCTGTCATGTAAGCATTGCCTGATTTGTCCACGGTTATGGCCCAACCGGAATCTTGACCGCCACCCCCAAGAAAGGTGGAGTAGAGGAGGTCAGAACCTGTGGGATTTAGCTTAAACACAAAGACATCTTGAGAGCCAAAATAGCTAGTATCAAATGCCCCAGGGGTAGTGGGAAAGTTGTTGGAGTTAGTGCGCCCTGTTACATAGGCATTGCCTGAGTCGTCTATAGCCATAAGACGTGCCCTATCATCACTACCCCCTCCAATGAAGGTGGAGTAGAGAAGGCTGGAGCCAGTGGAATTAAACTTAGCAACAAAGGCGTCATAAATACCACCGTTGTAGCTCGTATCAAATGCCCCAGGAGTAGCGGGAAAGTTGTTGGAGTTGGTCCACCCTGACACATATGCGTTGCCTGAGGCATCTACGGCAAAACCTCTGCCAAGTTCAAAATTGCTCCCCCCAAAGAATGTAGAATAGAGGAGGCCAGAGCCTGTGGGATTGAGTTTAACTAAAAAAACATCCCGGTTACCACCGTTATAACTTGTACCAAATACTCCGGGGGTAGTGGAAAAGTCACTTGAACCAGTCTCCCCCATTACATAGACACTCCCTGAAGCGTCCACGGCTAAGTTCCATCCGAGCTCTTCATTGCTCCCCCCAAGAAAGGTGGAGTATTCCAGGCCGGGGTCTATTATAAGAGGGTAGCAGGGATCGTAGTTACTGACCTTGAAGCCATAGACAAATTGTGTATTGCATGTTTCGGTGTGCGG
>JBMFFR010000006.1:0-163606 GCA_051388875.1 Candidatus Brocadiia bacterium JP1
CCGCACACCGAAACATGCAATACACAATTTGTCTATGGCTTCAAGGTCAGTAACTACGATCCCTGCTACCCTCTTATCATTGACCCCGGCCTGGAATACTCCACCTTTCTTGGGGGAAGTGGTAAGGATTATGGGTGGGACATAGCCGTGGACGCTTCAGGCAACGCTTATATTACTGGAGAGACTCAGTCAAGCAACTTCCCCACTACCACAGGGGCATTTGATACGAGTTATAACGGCGACCCGGATGGCTTTGTAACTAAGCTGGACCCCACAGGCTCCAGTGTCATATACTCCACTTTCCTTGGGGGAAGTGGTAGCGATCACTTCAGGGATATTTCAGTGGATGCCTCAGGCAATGTGTATGTTGTTGGAGGGACGTATTCAAGCAACTTCCCCACTACCCCTGGGGCATTTGATACGAGTTATAACGGGGACCAAGATACTGTTGTGGCTAAACTGGATTCCACAGGGTCCAATCTCCTTTATTCTACTTACCTTGGTGGGAGCGGTAATGACCACGGCAGGGATTTAGCAGTGGATGCCTCTGGTAATGCCTATGTGGCGGGATGGGGTAATTCAAGTGACCTGCCCACAACACCGGGGGCATTTGATACGAGTTACAATGGCAACTGGGATACCTTTGTGACTAAACTGGATTCTACCGGCTCCAATCTCCTTTACTCTACCTTCCTCGGTGGGAGTGGCTGGGATGGGGGCAGGGACATCGTTCTTGATGCCTCGGACAATGTTTATATTACTGGAACGACCAAGTCAAGCAATTTCCCCACTACCCCTGGGGCATTTGATAGGAGTTACAATGGCAATATGGATAGCTTTGTGACTAAACTGGATTCCACAGGCTCAAGCCTCCTCTATTCCACCTACTTTGGCGGTGGTGGTGACGATATGGCCAGGGGTATAGCAGTAGATGTCTGGGGCAATGCTTATGTTACTGGATATATTAATTCCAGCGACTTTCCCACGACCGCAGGGGCATTTGATACGAGCTATAATGGGGATTGGGATAGTTTTGTGATTAAACTGGATGCCACAGGCTCCAGTCTCCTTTACTCCACCTTCCTCGGGAGAAGCGATTGGGAAGGAGGGGGCAGGGGTATAGCAGTGGATGGCGCAGGCAGTGCTTATGTAGCGGGATGGACTAACTGGAGCAGTTTCCCCACTACCTCGGGGGCATTTGATACCAGTATTAACGGCGGGTGGGATAACTTTGTGCTTAAACTGGATGCCACAGGCTCCAGCCTCCTATACTCCACGTTCCTAGGTGGGAGTGGTTGGGATGGACCCTCCTTTGGTATAGAAGTGGATGCCTCAGGCAACGTTTATGTTGCCGGGGGAACATATTCAAAAAACTTCCCTACTACCCCGGGGGCATTTGATACGAGTCTTAATGGCTCAGAGGATGCCTTCGTGGTCAAGTTCTCCACCCTCCCTGGGTGGATTGTTGAAGACTGTGCCAATCTTATAGATGACGATGGCGATGGGCTTATTGACTGTGAGGACCCTGATTGCCAGGGTGATGGGGATGGGGACGGCTACAACGCCTCACCCTGCGGGGAGGATTGTGACGATACAGACCCTGCTATAAGCCCCGGTGCCACGGAAGTATGTAACGATGGTGAAGACAATGATTGCGATGGTCTAGTGGATTGTGAGGACTCTGATTGCCAGGGTGATGGGGATGGGGATGGCTACAACGCCTCACCTTGTGGGAATGATTGTAACGATGCTGACCCTGCTATAAGCCCTGCTGCCACTGAGGTATGCAACGATGGTAAGGACAATGATTGCGATGGGCTAGTGGATTGTGACGACCTTGATTGCCAGGGTGATGGGGATGCGGACGGATACCTTGCCCCACCCTGTGGTGGTGACTGTGACGATGGTAACCCCGTTATAAATCCCGGTACAGTGGAGATATGTAATGATGGTGTGGATAACGATTGCGATGGATTTACAGACTGCGAGGATACGAACTGTACTACTGACCCTGCCTGTTGTACGGACGGGGATGGGGATGGATACAACGCCCCGCCCTGCGGTGGTGACTGTAACGATGCTGACCCTGCTATAAACCCCGGCGCAGTGGAGGTGTGTAATGATGGTATAGATAACGATTGTGATGGGTATACTGACTGCGAAGATACAAACTGTGCCACTGACCCTGCCTGTTGTACGGATAGCGATGGGGATGGCTACGACGCTCCACCTTGCGGGGAGGATTGTGACGATACCAACCCAGCTATAAACCCTGCTGCCACTGAGGTATGTAACGATGGTAAGGACAATGATTGCGATGGGCTTATTGACTGTGAGGACCCTGATTGCCAGAGTGATGGGGATGCGGATGGATATTTTGCCGCCCCATGTGGTGGAGATTGTAACGATGCAGACCCTGCTGTAAACCCCGGTGCTACTGAGGCATGTAACGACGGAAAGGATAATGATTGCGATGGGCTTACTGACTGTGAGGACCCTGATTGCCAGAGCGATGGGGACACGGATGGATACTTTGCTCCGCCCTGCGGTGGTGACTGTAACGATGCTGACCCTGCTATAAACCCTGGTGCTACTGAGGTATGTAACGATGGAAAGGATAATGATTGCGATGGGCTGGTGGACTGTGAGGACCCTGATTGCCAGGGTGATGGGGATGCAGACGGATACCTTGTCCCGCCCTGCGGGGAGGATTGTAACGATGGCGACCCTGCTATAAACCCTGCTGCTACTGAGGTATGTAACGATGGAAAGGATAACGATTGCGATGGGCTGGTGGATTGTGCTGACCCCGATTGCCAGAGTGATGGGGATGCAGACGGATACCTTGCCTCACCCTGTGGTGGTGACTGTAACGATGCTGACCCCGCTATAAATCCCGGTGCCACGGAAGATTGTAATGATGGAAAGGATAATGATTGCGACGGGCTGGTGGATTGTGAAGATGTGAATTGTGCCACTGACCCCACCTGTTGTACGGATGGGGATGTGGATGGCTACTACGCCCCGCCCTGTGGGGAGGATTGTAACGATGCTGACCCAGCTGTGAATCCNNCTGGTGCCACAGAGGTATGCGATGATGGTATAGATAATGACTGCGATGGGCTTACTGACTGTGACGACCCTGATTGCCAGAGTGATGTGGATGCGGATGGATACCTTGCCCCCCCTTGTGGAGGAGATTGTAACGATGCTGACCCAGCTGTGAATCCTGGTGCCACAGAGGTATGCGATGATGGTATAGATAATGACTGCGATGGGCTTACTGACTGTGACGACCCTGATTGCGCCACAAATCCTGCCTGCATAACACCTGGAGGCCTGCTATGGGAGGACCATTACAATAAAGAAGGAACACTGCCGGATGTGGCAGAGGCAGTGGCGGTAAGCGTAGGAAAGGTCTTTGTGGCAGGCAGGACGGAAGCTGCCGTGGATGGCCCTGCCTTTACGGTGAGGGCGTATAGCCTTTCTAACGGGATACTGCAATGGGAAAACCAGTATTACAGGGAAAGTAACCCGGGTGACGAGGCACTGGCGGTGGACGTAAGCGCTGATGCGTCTAGCGTCTTTGTGGTGGGCAGGACAGAGGCAGCCGTAGGTGGCGACGCCTTTACTGTGAGGGCATATAATACCTCCAACGGAACATGGTTATGGGGGAAACAGTTTGACAGGCAAGGAAACCTGGATGATGTGGCAAAGGCGGTGGTGGTGTCTCCAGACGGAGATAAGGTCTTTGTGGCAGGTAAGACCAGGACGACCACAGTGGGTGATTCCTTCACATTGAGGGCCCATAACGCCTATAATGGGGCATTTTTATGGGGGAAAAATTACGATAGGACAGGAGCGCTGTCGGATGAGGCGAATGCGGTGGCCGTAAGTCCTGATGGGACAAAGGTCTTTGCGGTGGGCAGGACTGAGAGTACGACAGGTGGCGTAGCCTTTACGATAAGGGCATATAATTCCTCTAATGGGGCACTGCTATGGGGTAGAAATTACGATAGGTCAGGAGCCCTGTGGGACGAGGCGAATGCGGTGGCTGTAAGCCCTGATGGGACAAGGGTCTTTGTGGTGGGCAGGACTGAGACTACGACGGGGGGAGTAGCCTTTACGGTGAGGGCACATAATCCCTCTAATGGGTCACTACTATGGGGAAAAAGCTACGATAGGGCAGGAAACCAGTGGGACGAGGCGAATGCAGTGGCCGTAAGCCCTGATGGGGCAAGGGTCTTTGTGGTGGGCAGGACCGGGACCACGGCAGGAGGCGCAGCCTTTACGATAAGGGTATATAATTCCTCTAACGGGGCACTGCTATGGCAAAACCACTACGATAGGGCAGGAACCCTGTGGGATGAGGCGAATGCTGTGGCCGTAAGTCCTGATGGTACAAAGGTTTTTGTGGTGGGTAAGACGGAGACTAGCGCAGGAGGCTTTGCGTTCACTGGTAGGGCGTATAATGCCTCTAATGGCGCGCTGCTATGGGAGGACTATTATGATAGGGAAGGGGGCTTATTGGATGAGGCAAATGCTGTGGCGGTAAGTCTTGATGGGTCCAAGGTTTATGTGGTAGGTAGTACTGAAACTGCGGGGGGTGGGGCTGCCTTCTCTATAAGGGCGTATCGGGCATACTGAGGGCTGGTTCAGATATATGGTGTGCAGCTCTAAAGTCTATTGGCTATTATTGAGGGTATTTTTACCTGGCTTCGGACATTAGTTGCAGCGAAAAGGGTGTTTTGTAGTAACTCAAACTATCAGTAGAGACCTCTGAAAAACTCCGCTCATCTGTCATTCCTTCGTTCCTCTCAGGACGGAGTCTGAAGGGGCGTAGCGACTGAAGAATCTGACACGAAGTGTCACCCTGACCCTGAGTGAAACGAAGGGGAAGGGTCTAGATTCTTCACTTCGTTCAGAATGACCCTTTGGGTCAGATTCTTCGCTTCGCTCAGAATGACTGCATCTGATAAATTGACTTTTGCAGAGGTCTCCAGTAGTATTTTAAACTTTTAAAACAGAGGATACTTTATTATAATTTTATTTACAGATTGAGAGCTCTGAAAAAGTCATAAAACAACCTGGTATGTCCTGCTGAACTTGTGCGCATCTCTTAGACCCTGAAACAGGTTCTGGGTGACAGAATAGCACTTTTTCAGAGGCCTCAGATTTATATTACATGATGAATAATC
The DNA here is from genome assembly GCA_051388875.1 of Candidatus Brocadiia bacterium JP1. GTDB lineage: Bacteria > Planctomycetota > Brocadiia > Brocadiales > Bathyanammoxibiaceae > JBMFFR01. The sequence continues at coordinate 5,199 of JBMFFR010000006.1, forward strand.
TCAGTTTTAGAACTGTAGAAGATTTGCTGTCCAGGGTGGAGGTTCCAGGCAGGTATGTGGGGGGAGAATGGAACTCCGTGGTGAAGGACCCCAAAGGGATAAAGGTCAGTATGGTCCTTGCCTTCCCTGATATTTATGAACTGGGGATGAGTCACCTGGGGATTCAACTGTTATACTCTCTGGTGAACTCTATGGAGGAAATCGCCTGCGAGAGGGTGTTTGCGCCGTGGGTAGATATGGAAGGGTTGATGCGGGCAGAAGGGATTCCCCTGTTTAGCCTGGAGAATCGCACACCGATAAGAAATTTTGATATAGTTGGTTTCTCCCTGCAATACGAGATGTCCTATACTAATGTGTTGAATATGCTTGCACTTGGAGAGATACCGATAAGGAGAGAAGACCGAGTAGAGGGAGACCCAATCATACTGGGCGGGGGCCCAGGGGCATTATCACCAGAGCCACTATCGGATTTTATTGACCTTTTTATAGTGGGAGATGGTGAGGAGACCCTACCCAAGGTTGTTTCTATGGTTAAGGAGTTAAAGCAAGAAAGGGCCACGCGTAGCGATATTATTGTTTCAATAGCTAAGGAAGTACGGGGGGTTTACGCCCCAAGCCTTTACGATGTGATTTATAATCGGGAGGGTAAAGTAGTTGAAATTATCCCCAAGTATGATTGGGTGGCTATGCCAGTAAGGGTGCAGACGGTAACGAATCTTGACAGTGCGTATTTTCCGGAGAAGCCAATAGTCCCTTATATCCAGACCATTCATGACCGGATTACACTGGAGGTGATGAGGGGGTGTACGCAGGGTTGCCGTTTCTGTCAGGCAGGGATGATAAAGAGGCCCACCCGTTTTCGCAGGGTGGAGACGCTGCTCAGACAGGCAGAGAATTGCTACAAGAATACTGGTCAGGAGGAAATATCTCTAGCGGCTTTATCAATAAGTGACTACCCCTATCTGGACGAGCTGCTGGCAAAACTGCAGCAGAGCTTCAACGAAAGGAAGGTGAATATATCCCTCCCTTCTTTGCGCATTTCCGATGGCTTACACCGTCTTCCGTCCTATCTTAGCTCTGTCAGGAAATCTAGTCTGACCATGGCCCCGGAGGCGGCTACTCCCGAGCTCAGGAAGTCCATAGGGAAAGATATAAATGATGCGGACCTTTTTATGGCCGTTGAAGAGGCATTCCGATTGGGGTGGCGTGGAGTGAAGCTCTACTTTATGGTAGGCTTACCTGGTGAGACCGATAGGGATATAGATGCAATAGGAGAGTTAACGCATAAGGTTTCTAACATAAGACGTAAGCTAAAGGGTAGCCCTGGGGAGGTAACCCTTACAATAGCCCCTTTTGTGCCCAAGGCGCATACACCCTTCCAGTGGGAGCCTATGGCGTCCCTTGAAAGGATAAAGGACATTAAAGTGCATCTTAAGACAAAGCTGAAACAGCCCTGGATAAAACTAAAATTCCATAACGCAGAACGTAGTATACTAGAGGGAGCCCTTTCCAGAGGAGACCGCAAACTGGGGGAAGTGTTAAAGCTGGCCTGGAAATCGGGGTGCAGGATGGATGCGTGGGATGAGCACTTTGACTTTAATAAATGGGAACGGGCATTTAGTGAGGCGGGATTGGATATGGACTTTTATTTGTACAGGAGACGTGGTTACGAGGAAGTGCCGCCCTGGGGCCATATCAGCGCGGGTATAAGGAAGGAATTCTTGAAGGAGGAGCAGGAAAAGTCACAGCAGGGGGTTGCAACGCCGGACTGTTTTACAGAGGAGTGTACGGATTGTGGTGCCTGTCCACGGGCACCGAGCTTTGAGTTGGTGTAGCTATGTCAGAAGTTTATATCTCTATGGGTTCCAACCTGGGCAGAAGGATTACAAACCTTGAATCTGCTAAGGAGTTAATTGTTAAGAGTGGTGGCCTAATTCTCAAAAATATATCCCCTTATTATGAGACAGAACCGGTAGGGTTATCGGACCAGCCATATTTTATCAACGCAGTCATGTGTATTAAGACGGACCTTTCTCCGGGTGAAATCCTGTATAAACTTCACGCAGTAGAACAGGCACTGAACAGGAAAAGAGAAATACGCTGGGGCCCAAGGACCATAGACCTGGATATACTCCTTTATGACAACATTATTCTAAAGGATAATATGCTGGAAATACCTCATCCCCGCATGCATGAGAGGGCATTTGTACTTGAACCCCTTTGTGATATAGCCCCGGAGGTGATACACCCGGTCCTTCAGGAGAGTGCCCAGGAGCTTCTAAAAGAAGTTAAAAATAAAAGTAGCATATTGAAATAGACACTAAATGGTTACTCGCTTAGATAGGTACTTGCTAGTAAGTTACATCCCAGCCTTATTTATCTGCATTTTTATCCTTATAGGGATATATGTGGTAGTAGACCTGTTCCAGAAGTTTGATGACCTCCTTTCACACGGGGACGATGCCTTAAGGATGGCCTTTGACTATTACACGCTCTTTGTGCCTGTTATGGTGGCAAACTTATTCCCCCCCACTGTTCTCATAGCGGCAGGATTTACCCTTTTAAGACTGTCCAAAAACAATGAAATAATGGCCATGCAGGTTTCCGGAGTCAGTCTAAAAAGGATACTTTTACCCATATTTCTTACAGTTTTCTTTTTTTCCCTTCTAGCTATGGCTAATCAAGAACTACTGATACCTGCTCTGGCAGATAAACTGGAGAGACTTAGGACAATTACCTTTGACAAGAGTGAAATAAAGGAAATTTTTGTGGAAGATTACGAAAAGGGTTTCATTCTCCGGGTAGCCAGGTATGACATTATAGATGAAACGATGAGGGGTATCTTTATTGTAGGTATGGATAAAGGGCAGAATAAGATGTTTACTATTTCTGCCAAGGAGGGCAAATGGGTAGGGGAAGGTACTTGGTACCTTAGTGATGTAATAAGACATGACTATGAAGACGGTAACTGGGTACCTCCCATTGTGACAGAAAAAAACCTTTTCCTTAACACCAGTATCCGTCCAAAAGATATGAGAAAAGAAGAGCGTGACCCGCACCTACTGAGCATGGTTGGTTTACTGGAATTAAGCCAAAAACAACCAGAAAATCCCCAATACCAAGTCTCCTTTTATTCCAGAACGACGTATCCCTTTATACCATTTGTATTGCTTTTGCTGGCTATACCTTTTATTCTCGGTTTTGAGAAGCTTAGAAAGCACATATTCTTGGGTATCGGTTGTGTTATAGGCGTAGTTTGTGTTTTTTTTGTTATAACGGTTTTTTGCACTAGTCTCGGTGTGACAGGTCACCTACATCCTGTATTAGCTGGTTGGCTTCCACTCCTGATTTTTGTCCTGATCGGGCTACTTGTTTTTGACTGGGTAGGAGAGTAGGCTGAGGTTCTCAGGCTAATCAGGTATACAAAATAAAGCCCCTCTACGAAGCGTAATGAAAAGTAGAGGGGGAAAAGGAGGGAGGCCAGATAGTGCCTATCTATCTGGCCTTTCTGGGAAAAACTGCCTGTGGTTCTGTATGGCAGGTAACAGAACCTGTGTTTAAAGGTAGCAAGAGGCGTGCCAAATAATAAGCACTAAAGGTTGCTAGCGTATCTATCTACATGGAAAACACTTAACAGCATTGCCTGGCATAGAGATCGAATTAGGGCAAATTATGGTTGTCGTAAATGCTGGCAATGTGTCGTATAAATAGACATGTCTACGGTATTAAAGGATCTATGGAAAACTGTAATTGATATTCTATACCCGCCGCACTGCATTGGTTGTGGTGTAAGTCTACATAATGATACTGATCCATACCTCTGTGGGGACTGTAAAAGGGGTATAACTTATATTCGGGATCCGAGGTGTGCTCGGTGCGGAGTGGGGTTGGGACCATATGGTCAGGTCTCGGAGGGGGGTTGCATACATTGCCGTAGCTTAAGGCTACGTTTTGATGGGGTGTTTTCTGCTGTTATTTTCCAGGGGGCAGTGAAAGAACTTATTCACCACTACAAGTACCAGAATAAGGAATTTCTAATTAGCCCTCTTATGGACGTATTATTAAAAGCTATGCAGGATTGTACTCCCTTTCCGCAGAGGCCTCATTGGTTAATTCCAGTGCCGCTTCACTGGAGAAAAAAGATGCAAAGGGGTTTCAATCAATCCGAGCTTCTTGCGCAGCATCTCAGCAGACACCTGGGGGTGGATGTACTATCAAATAGCCTTTACAGGATTAAAAATACTCAGTCCCAAATTTCTCTTAGTGCTACTCAAAGGGAAGAAAATGTGAAGGGAGCCTTTCATGTCAAGAGGCCGGCTAAGGTGAAAGGAAAAACTATTATATTGGTGGACGATGTACTTACCACTGGCCTGACTGCCTCTGAGTGCGCCAGGGCGCTCAAAAGTGCTGGGGCTGAAAAGGTATACGTCCTTTCAGTGGCACGGGCTATAGAGCTAGAATCCTAAGTTCACATGTGCTTTAGAAATTGTATGACGTCCAGGAATTTAGTAGAAATGCGAGAAAATGTTAAATGTATTATTCAAGAGAATCCAATATTGCAAGAATTCTTTGGCACCAGTCTAGAAACCCGCATGGAAAAAAACGATTGGCTTAAGAATCCTGTACTGCTATTCCTAAGTGGGCTTGTGCCGAGCCAGCCGCCACGACCTTTACTAATACAAATAGAAACCGCCAAATCCATGCTAGATAATTATGATGCTTTTTGTATACGGGAATTAAAGGGTGATGAGACTGATTTTGATGAGAAGGTACTTGACCGCCATGCCGAGTTAGTGGCGCTGCAAATACTAAATGAAAAAGGGTACAAAAGAGGCCGATATATAATACCGAGGCAAGAGTGTAAAACACCAGATTTTGAAGTCAAAAAGGAAGACGGACAACAAGCTTTAGTGGAAGTAAAACACAAAAGAGACCCGTCTCTTCCTGCCTTCTTAGAACATGTAAGCAAAGGTGCTATTGGAACTTGTAAGTCTTTCGGTTTTGATTCTGCTCAAATCGGCAAAATTTTGGACTCAGTAGAGGATATAATACAAAACCTTGTAAAAACGGCAAAGAACCAGTTGGAGGAATATGATAAGTACCATAAGAAGAAACATATAGTTGTTATTTGTTTTGATTGGGAATCTGCAACTGGAATGGTCATCTCCTTACCATGGTGCCTCAAGAGACTTATGGAATTTGTTGCAGGGTTAGGTGGGGAAATAATACCAAGACCAAAACCTGGAAATGCCTGTGAATTCCATATCTTCTTCATAGAACTCCAGCGAAGTGGTACCATTAGTTGATGATGTGCTAACCACGGGCCTAACCGCCTCTGAGTGCGCCAGGGCACTCAAAAGTGCTGGGGCTGAAAAGGTATACGTCCTCTCAGTGGCACGGGCTATAGAGCTAGGTCCTTAATCTTTTACCTACTAAAAGTAGGGTTTTGATTCTACTCCTTTTATTCTCACGATTTTCCATGCTCTAGTTTAAAACCCGTCTTTTCCTTCAGTGGCCACTTGGGTGTGGTTTTTCTAAACTTGTCTTCTTGTAAAACTTACTTCTACTTTTCCTTCTTGTTTTTTAGTCTTTTTAACCTAAATACGTCTTCCCTTGCCCTTTCTTCCAGGGTATCTCTAATAAAACGCATCTGTACAACAAGGTTGGGGATCAGGACTTGTTCTAGGGCGTTGACCCTGCGGGAGGTCTTGCGGATTTCCTGGCCCAGACGTTTTAGTTTTATTTCAATCGGGGCCATCTTGATGATTTGTTCTACCACACTTTCAAATTCACCAGCTGTTGCATCTATCCTGGAGCTTGTACCTGTTATGGAGTAACCCCTTTCAAAAAGGGAACGGGTTATACGACCTGCTTTTACCTCTGGAACCCTTATGCCCCAGATATTTTTATCCTTTATGTCTATAGAGAGTTCCTTTGCGCAAGCCAGAGCGGCGGATTCTACCTGTTCCGGGCCGTCTACCGCAAGAGATACGATAAGTGAGGTGATAGCTTTATCAATTTCTTCCTGTGTTTTGCTTCTAGCCTGTAGAAGGGGCTGCACTTCTGCCATGAATTCCTGTAGGAGGGCATCCCTTTTTTTCTTCAGTAGGTCTGCCCCTTGTTGGGCCAGTTTTATCTGGGCCTTTCTCTGCAGGAGGTTCATCCTTGTTGGGCTAACTTGTTCCACAGTCTTGTTCTCCTAAAAGGTTCGGCGTGCGGTTTAAAATCTTACACCGCATCAAAAGTCGTTAAAATCTGTCTTCCTGCCTGAAGTAAGGCGAGTAGGCATCCTCCATGATTTCAGTAAAGTACTTGGTTATAACCTGCTTGTTAATCCTACGGAGTTCGCTTTCTGGGAAGATTTTCAGGAGACTCCAAGCCAGGGTGAGTGTGTCTTCTATAGTGCGGTTCAGTTCTCCCTGGCCTATATATACCTTCTCAAATGCCTCTGCGAAGCGCAGGTACTTTCTATCTATTTCACCAAGGGCCTCTTCCCCTACTATAGCTATCAGACGCCTCAAGTCACGCCCGTGTGCGTAGCATGCGTAGAGCTGGTCGGTAACCTGACGGTGGTCTTCACGGGTCTTGCCCTTGCCGATACCATTATTCATTAATCGGGAAAGGCAGAATAATACGTCAACTGGGGGATATATGCCCAATCTATGCATGTGCCTGCTGAGCACTATTTGACCTTCGGTAATATAGCCGGTGAGGTCTGCTATGGGATGAGTGATATCGTCATCAGGCATGGTAAGGATAGGTATCTGGGTAATAGACCCCTTCTTACCTGTCACGCGCCCTGCCCTTTCATAGATGGAGGCCAAATCGCTGTACATATACCCGGGGTATCCTCTCCTGCCTGGAATTTCTTCCCTGGAAGTACTAATCTCTCTAAGGGCCTCGCAATAGTTAGTCATGTCAGTAATTATTACGAGCACATGGTAATCATGTTCAAAGGCAAGATACTCCGCGACAGTAAGGGCGCATCTGGGGGTAAGAATCCTCTCAATGGTGGGGTCATCGGCAAGGTTCAGAAAACAAACGGCCTTACCTATAGCCCCTGATTCCTCAAAGCTACTGAGAAAGAAACTGGCCTCTCTTTGGGTAATACCGATGGCGGCAAATACCACGACGAATTGGGTCTCTTCCCCGCGCACAGTAGATTGTCTTAAAATCTGGCTGGCAAGCTCGTTGGCTGGCAGACCCGCCCCTGAGAATATTGGTAGTTTCTGTCCCCTTACCAGGGTATTATTTCCATCAATAGCGGAAACGCCTGTTTGTATGAATTCGTCAGGCTTTGCCCTGGAAACCGGGTTAATAGGAGTACCTGTTATTTCCATACGTTTCTCCGGGAGTATATCTGGAAGCCCGTCAATGGGTTTACCCCTTCCACTAAATATGCGGCCAATCATATCCCTGCTTACTGGTATTCTGGCCACCTCTTCTCTTAACCTAACAGAAGTCTCCGCCACATCCAACCCGGTGGTTTGTTCAAGCACCTGTATGCAGGCTAGCTCATTAGAGACCTCAAGCACCTGGCCAGTCCTGAGCTCACCGTTGGGCATGATAATTTCAACGATAGAGTTGTAACTGAAGCGTTTTCCCCCTTCTACAAAGATTAGGGGGCCGGAAATGTAGTTAACTCCTTTATATTCCTTTGTAAGTAATTCTGCCATTTCTAATCCCTTTCCTTACACCTTTAATTTTGTGGCTGCCAGCCCTTCAAATACCTCTTTAAGTCGGCCTTCCAATTGAGTAAAGTGTTCATCAAATTTATCCTCTGCCATTTCCTTCAAACGGGCTACATCCTCCCTGACTGGAAGGTCCATAAGGGTTTCTATAGGTGTACCAACTTCTATTTCTTTCTTACAATTCTCGTGGAAGGTCAAGAAAGCCTTTAGCATCTTAAACTGTTTGTTCAGGGAGCAACAAGCGTCCACTGGATGGAAAGCGTTCTGCTGCAAGAAACCCTCGCGAATGGTTCTGGCGGTCTCTAATACGAGCCTTTCTGAGTCTTGCAGAGCGTCTGGACCCACAAGTTGCACCACCTCTTGTAGCTCGGCATCCTTTTGCAGGATTTGTTGCATGCGGTTGCGAAGACTATCCCACTCCTGGGTAACATTTTCAAGGTACCACTTTTTCATGAGCTGATAGTAGAGGGTGTAGCTTTTGTGCCAGTTGATAGATGGATAATGACGGCGGTAGGCTAGACTACTATCTAGTGCCCATAAGGCCCCGCTTACCCTCATTGAACTCTGCGTAACAGGTTCGGAGAAATCGCCACCGGGGGGAGAAACAGCGCCCACTACTGTAACGGACCCGAATCGCCTGTCACTGCCGTGACACTCCACCCTACCTGACCTCTCATAAAAGTTGGCTAACCTTGTTGCAAGGTAGGTTGGGAAGCCTTCCTCGCCGGGCATTTCCTCAAGCCTTGAGGAGATTTCTCTGAGGGCTTCTGCCCAACGGCTTGTTGAATCAGCCATCAGTGCTACATTGTAGCCCATGTCTCTAAAGTATTCTGCAAGGGTAATACCTGTATAAACAGAGGCCTCTCTTGCGGCAATGGGCATGTTGGAGGTGTTGACTACCAGGACAGTACGATCCATAAGTGGCCCACCTGTCTTCGGGTCTACAAGGTGGGGGAATTCCACCAGTACATCGGTCATTTCGTTTCCCCTCTCCCCACAACCCACGTACACGATTATATCAGCGTTGGAATATCTGGCTAAGGTCTGTTCTACCACTGTCTTGCCTGTACCAAATCCACCTGGTACTATAGCGCTTCCACCGAGGGCTATTGGGAAGAGGGTATCAAAAACTCTTTGGCCTGTAATAAAGGGTTCTGTCGGGCTTAACTTTCTCTTACAGGGGCGTGGTTTCTTAACGGGCCATTTCTGCATCATAGATAATTTGCGACCATCTTCTAATACTACTACTGTCTCAGTTACAAGGAAGTCACCTTCTTTTATCTCTTTCACCGTGCCAGAGACCCCTGGGGGAACCATAATTTTATGACTGAGGTGCTGCGTCTCTTTTACCTCTCCCAATACGTCCCCTTGATGAACAGTATCTCCCGTTTTCACCTTAGGGTAGAAGTGCCAGCGTTTCTCACGGCTTATGCGGTCAGCCTCTATACCCCTTGCCACAAAGTAACCGCTCTTAGCTTCCATGACACCTAGTGGCCGCTGGATCCCGTCATAAATATTGCCTAAAAGCCCTGGTCCAAGTTCTACAATCAGAGGCTCGCCAGTGCTCTCTACTGGTTCACCGACAAAAAGGCCGGAGGTATCTTCGTAAACCTGGATGAAAGCGGTGTCGCCATCCAATCTGATAATTTCCCCGATGAGGCCCAGGTTGCCCACCTTGACCATATCATACATCTTTGTCCCCGTCATACCATCAGCTATTACAGCGGGGCCTGATATTTTTATGATTTTACCTCTTATCATAAGTATTGCTCTCCGTCCTTTCTTTAATTCTAATGGTCTAAAAAGGAAGGTTACTGTTTTATCTTTATCTGATAACCTATTGCCCTACGTATCATTTCCCTTACGTAGGTATCCTCTTTTTTCCTATTATTTTTGTGCCATTTCATCTCTAGAGGCACGGGGACTATTAGAGGGGAGCTGCTATCCTCAACTAATTTCTTGGTAGGCTCATCAAAACCATTTAAGTGTCCTTCATCAATGATAACTATCCCATAATTTTTTTTGTGCATAGCCTCTAGCAGTAATTTTTTGGCGACCTCAACGGTCTCGGCTATTTGTATATCTACCCCGGAGAATCTGAAGCCGCGTGATATCTCCCTTTCTGCTATAGCAAGGATTTTAAACAAAGACTAATTCTCCTTTTATAGTGTCCGTAGGTACACTATGTGCTTTACCCCGTACAATTATACGCAGATTTACGAACTCATTTAGCTTTCTGCCTAGAAAGCCCACAATGGAGGATATAGAGAGGGGGTCTTTACTAAAGAGTTTGGCCCATTTCTCCACAAGTTTCCCCTCCAGGGAACGTTCCATCTCGGTCAGTGAGCGCACCTCGGCAGCGGTCTTAGCTGGAGGCACAAAGTCTAATTTCTCTAGCTCGTCAAGTGCCTCAGCAAGGTCTTTGGCCTGGGCAAGGGTGGATAAGAAGGTGTGCCTCAACCTGCCGCCAGGAACGAACTTAAATTCTTTGGCCTCTAGCCTTTCCTTTTTCCCAAGTAACTTTAGGGCTATTACTACATTCAGATAATCTATCTGTTCCTTGATTATCTCTCGGACAAGTTGCTCGTTATCCGTTCTTTCCTTAGTTTGGGAAAGTGCCCTCTCAAAATAATATTCGTCTAATGCCTTGTCCAGTAGGGCTAAGTCCCCTTTCTCCACAAATTCAGGCATGGCTTTAGAGAGAGGATAAGCGTAGGGGAACCCCCAGGTGGCTAGCATATCTACTACTGCTTTTATGTCTGGCTGTTTGGCCAGTTCCAGGAGTTTAGCTTCGTCTAATTCCCCAATAGGCATAATCGCTTCCAGAATCTCGTCTACTCCCTTATTGGCCTGCTTACCCCTGAGGATAGTCTTAATGTTAAATATATCCCAGCGGTTTAGCAGCAGGCTAATCAGCCTCAGGGGTTCATCACTGCACATAGAGAGTATCTTCTGGAGGGTGTTGCGGAGGTTTTGCCTCAGGGCCTTTTCAATTGATTGTAGGCCTGTGCCTAGTTCTGCCTGGGTAGTAGACATCTCTTCGGCGTAATGAGAGGCTAAGAGAGACTCCACAAGTTGTTTAAGATCAATCTGACTCAGAAAAGTTAGGTATTCAGCCTCCTTGAAAAGCCTCCCGTTCATTGCCCTAACTCTGGCGTTTAAATAGCCGTAGTCATCCATTTACTAAGAAACCTCCTTAAATAGTACTTTTGCTGCCTCTTCTATTGCCATCTCTCTTCTGCTTGCAATCCTTGATTGGAGGCTGTTTAGCACTGTGACACGGCCATTCTGTCCAACCAATACTACGCCACCGGAAATCTTGTCATCCGCTTCTATCTTACCGTTCCTCTTACAGTCGTTTAAAACAGATTGGCATTGTTTAACATCAAGCGGATTTAATCTTATTACCACCTCACCAGATGAATCGTTGAGGGCCTCCGTTAGCATCTCTCTAAATATCCGGGAGTACAAATCCCTCTGCTCCCTTAACTTTAGGAGTTGGTTTTCTACCTCGTTGAGGAGGTCGCCCACAAGCTTGTGCTTTGTCAAGAGTGTGGAGTTTCTGACCTCCTGGTCTGCTTTCCCTATCCTCCTGGCCTTCTCTTGGATCAACTTCCTATCCACAAGGCGTGTCTCGTCCTCATGGAGTTTCTGAACCTCTTTTTCTGCCTTTTCTTTAATTTCTTGGACTTGCTTGAGATAGGCGGCCTCTAGTTTTTTTCTTTCCTCAGAGGCTTCCCTTTCCATAGCCTGCAGGAGACTTTCTTGTTTCTCACTCATCCATTCGCCCTCCTAACGCATAGCCAAGATGGCAATTACAAAGCCCAAGATTACCATTGTTTCAGGTATTACCAAGAGAATAAGCACTGTGGGTAGTAACTCAGGCTTTTCTGTAACAGAGCCTACGCCAGCAGCTCCTATTCTACCCTGTGCTAGACCTGTTCCTACTGCACCTAACCCTATTGCTAGCCCGGCCCCGATTAAGGCCAGACCTTTTCCTATTGGAACCTCGTTTACTGCTCCTTCAGTAGCCTCCGCATAACAAATAGATACTGCTACCAACACAAATATTGAGGTCAGGAAGAAAGCTATAAGTGTCTTCCTCAAATTGTTTCTCCTCCTATTCTTCTAAAAGGTTGGTAGGCTTTTCCGCCTGGAACAAAGAACTTGGTGAAAAACTCTACATAATGAAGCCTTAGAGATTGTATGGTAGGTGTAAATACGTGTAAAACCATATTGAAGGCATGTATTCCTACCACCACTACAATAGCCAACCAGGGGTTGGCTACCATTTCCTTAAATATATCAGCTACCATAGTAAAGGCCACCGCTGCCATACCTATTGCCATTAATCGTGCATAAGACAGGATGTTCGTAACTAAAGAGGTAATCTCCAGGGTGGCCACTAAACCCCCTGCCCAGGTTAATAGGACTATTGACGCTCCTAGTACCCCGATTCCTGCATAAAAATTCACAGAGGGTGTAAATCCTGTCACTTTCCCAAGTACAAGACCTATTCCCACAAGTGTGGTCAATTTGGCTATCCCTTCTATAGCATGTTTAGTGTGGCGTCGTTTATAGTTTATATAGGCACCTAGTAGGAGGCCGTAGACTATCTGTATTACCCCAAATGCAATAGAGACGAGCAGGTAATTCATTACTACCTCACTCTTGTCTAGATGGCCCCTCGCCAGGGCTGGAACTAAGGGATGAAACCACTCCCTCACGCCAAAAAATTCTCCATAGAGAAATCCAAATAAAATGGAGTAGGCTGATAGAATAATTGTAATTATAGATACGTCCTTAAGTATGCGACGGCCTCCGGACTTCAGATAGAGCAATAGCCCTAAAAGGAGTAAAACACCACCGTAACCAACATCCCCTAATATGAAACCAAAGAAGATGGGAAAAAACAGGGATACTAGTGGTGTGGGGTCAACCGTACCGTATTTGGGTAGGGAGAAAAAGCTTACCAATTTCTCAAAGGCAGCTACGATTCTGGTGTTGGTGAAGGCTACCGGGGTCTCTTCTGCCCTCTCTTCCGGTACCCAGACCTCGTTTGATACTACATCCCCATTGAAGTGGTGAGTGAGTATGCCCTTTAAGGTGTTGATATCTCCAGAAGGTATCCAAGCCTTTAATATAAAAGTGTAACGGCTTTGAGCTAAACTATTTACCACTTCAAACTGAGACAATTCATCCAAATTGATAGCCTTTAATAGCAGGAGCTTGCCCCCGTGTTGCTGGAAAAACTCTTTAACAGCATTATTAACCTTTTCCAGCTCGGCGGGTAACTCCTTAAGGCGCTGCTGTAAGGTAGAAAATGCCTCACTGAAAGGCTTATCCTTTAGCTCGGTAGGGGTGCGTAACTCGCTTATACCTTCACCCCAAAGTAGGGTGTGTACTGCCTCAGCATGCTTTTTATCAAAGCCCATAATAATTGCCACCCTGGAGTGTCGCAATTCCTCAGAACAAAATACATACTCACCACTGGTGGTTTTCTTCAGTTCCTCTTCAATCTGTGGGAGCATCTCTTTGTATCGGCTCTCTACGGTGGCACCTAGGTAGCTCCAGCCCCTTTTAACCTTTTGTTTGGAAAGGGCCGGCATGAGAACTTTTAATACCTCCTCGTAGGCTTTTGCAATACTCAGTTCATCCCGTAAGTGGGTCTTCTTTCTTATCCAGGGCAGTAGATGCTCATGCAGAGCTTTAACCTCTTGTAGGGCCCTTTCTATGGATAACGCTTCAACCTCTTTCTTGAGATGAACAGACTCCTTTTGGCTACGCAAGCTGCTAATAAGCTCTTGAGGGATATGACTAGTTATATCATCTAAAAGTTTCTTCAGTTCCTCCCTGGACTCCTTTTCCTTCTTTTCTTCTTCACTTAAAGGTAAAGGTCTTAGGAATGTGTTCTCCTCCAGTTCCGTTGCCGTTTCCACATGAAGCTTACCCCAATCTTGGAGTCTATCTATGACCCCCTGATAGTGTTTCTTGGGGCCTATTATTTCTACTTTACTCATTGGTGTTAACATCGTTATAACTCCGGGAGGTAAACCTTTAGAGCCAACTTCTTCGCCTCATCTTTGCGCTTTCCAGCTAGTTCCATTATGGATTTGATCTCTGCGGAACCTTGTTGCTTTATTTTTTCCGCTTCTTCCTCAATACTCTTTAACCCTGCCTCAAATCTCTTCTTAGCCATCTCAGGCAGATCTGTTTTTACCCTTTCTATACAGGCCTCTGCTTCCGCCCTAGCCGCTTGTACCGACTGCTCCCCTCTCTGGCGGGTCTCGTCTAACATCTGTTCAAGCAGCCTTTCTTTTTCCTCAATTAAAGGCAGCAATGAACCTTCGTCTTTTTTAGTCGTTTCTTCCTTCTTTTTTTCAGCCATTATAGAACCCTCATTACTTCGTAACAAGCCTTGATAGTAGCATCAATATCTGCCTCTTTGTGTGCCGTAGACACAAAGGCCGCTTCAAACTGACTGGGTGCAAGATATACACCCCTCTCTAACATACCCCTAAAATACGCTGCATAAAGTTGTGTATCGGAAGCCTTAGCAGAATCCCAGTCTACGACCTCCTTTTCAGTAAAGAATAAACATAGCATAGAGCCTACTCGGGTATGGAAGGATTTTATACCGTTCTCCTTTGTAGCCTTTTTTAGCCCTTCGGCTAAGTTCTTTGAGTTTTCCTCTAGCTTTTTGTAAAGGGACCTGTCTTTAAGAATTTCTAAGGTAGCAATACCAGCTGCCATTGCTACTGGATTACCCGAGAGTGTACCTGCTTGATATACAGGGCCGAGTGGGGCAATTTTGTCCATAATATCAGTCCTTCCACCGTAGGCCCCTACTGGGAATCCACCTCCTATGACTTTACCAAGTGTAGTAAGGTCGGCCTTCACTCCGTAGAGTTCCTGAACCCCTCCCGGAGAGACCCTGAAACCAGTCATAACCTCATCAAATATGAGCACTATACCATACTTATCGGCGAGCTTTCTTAGCCCCTCCAGATAACCAGGTTTAGGTAACACTACTCCCATGTTACCAGCTACCGGCTCTAATATTATGCACGCTATCTCTTTTCCCTTTTCCTTGCAGACAGCCTCTACGGCTTGAAGATTGTTGTAGGGTAGGACAACGGTAGTATTTGTATATCCTGCTGGAATACCAGGACTTGTAGGTACACCTAGAGTAGTTGCCCCGGAACCAGCTTTTATAAGAAGTGCATCCACATGGCCATGGTAGCAACCCTCAAATTTTACAACCAATTCCCTTCCCGTAAAGGCTCTGGCCAAGCGGATGGCACTCATGGTAGCCTCTGTGCCAGAATTTACAAACCGCACCTTTTCAATGGAAGGCATAAATTCTTTAACAAGTCTGGCAAGGCGCGTTTCTAATTCTGTGGGGGCACCAAAACTTGTTCCTTTTTCTATAATTGATTTCACCCCATTCATTACACCGGGGTGGACATGACCTAGTATTAAAGGACCCCAGGAACCAACGTAGTCAATGTAACGGTTTCCATCTATATCTGTGATATAACATCCGGCCCCCGACTCAATGAAGATGGGACATCCCCCAACCGGACCAAATGCCCTTACAGGACTGTCAACCCCTCCAGGTATATGTTTTAATGCCTCTTTAAAGGCGTCTTCCGACCGTTGCGTAGTAAACTTACTAATAGTAACTACCAAATGGATTCTCCATCAGAAAAGAAGTAAATATTTTACAAAATTAAATAAATTTGTCAAGGTGCTTTGAACAGTCTTCAGGGCAGAGTTGGGCGCATATCTTAGCCATCATTAAACGCTCATCCTGGTATGTATTTCTTGGCTGTATATAAGCGCCTTAGAGTAAAAGAAGTTACATATTGCCTAACACTCGCCACAAGTCTACTAAGCGCTAATGTCCTTGACAAGTTGTTATTTTCTTTTAAATTAAAGGAATATGTTCATGTTAAAGGGGTTTTTTAGTCTAAATCAAGCTATTGTGCTTAAGGTGATTTTTGTCTTTAACTTTAGTAAAGGAGTTCACAGTTAAATGATTATTGTATTGAAACCCGAGTCCTCCCAAGAGGAAATAGACCATGTTATACAGAAAGTAGAGAGTGTGGGGCTTAAAGCAGTCCTGTTGAAAGGGACTGAAAGGACAGTAGTTGCCTGCCTTGGAGATGAGAGGGTTATATCGCAAGACTTCTGGAGTGCAGTACCAGGTGTAGAAAAGGCTGTACCTATACTGTCTCCTTATAAGATGGCAAGCAGGGAAGTGAAACATACCAATACAGAGGTCTCCCTAGGAAAATTTCCCTTTGGCGGTAAAAAGGTTGGGGTTATAGCAGGCCCTTGTGCAGTAGAGAATAAAGGCCAGCTAATCTCTATCGCAGAGAAAGTGAGGGAGGCTGGGGCGGTAGCCCTAAGGGGAGGAGCTTTCAAGCCTAGAACGAATCCATATACTTTCCAAGGCCTGATGGAAGAAGGGCTTGAGTATCTGTCTGAAGCGAGGGAAAGGACGGGTCTCCCCGTGGTTACGGAGGTTCTAACCCCTGAGCATGTCCCAATGATAGCCAAGTACGCTGATGTGTTACAAATAGGTGCTAGGAATATGGGTAATTTTGTACTACTAAAAGCAGTAGGAGAGCAACCCAGGCCTGTGCTCCTCAAGAGGGGGATGTCTGCCACCGTAGAGGAGTTTCTCCTTGCAGCTGAATACATACTGTCCAGAGGAAATACTAATGTTATTCTGTGTGAAAGGGGGATAAGGACTTTTGAGAACCATACACGTTTTACCCTTAGCCTGAGCGCTGTACCTCAGCTGAAACAGCTTACTCATCTCCCAGTCATCGTTGACCCAAGCCATGGTACCGGTAAGAGTGGCCTGGTAAACGCAATGTCAAAAGGAGCAATAGCAGTAGGGGCGGATGGACTTCTAATTGAAGTGCACATAACCCCCGAGAAGGCCCTGGTAGATGGACCTCAGACCATTTCTACCGAAGAGTTTAAGCGCCTGATGAATGAGCTGAGGCCAGTGGCACAGGCCGTCAATAGGGACATCTAGAGAAAAGGCCAAAAATGGTAAAACTTAAAGAGCTTAAAGGTGCACTGGAAATAAAACCCTCCAGGAGGATTGCATCCATAACACCTTATGCATTTGCAGAAGTGGATAAGCTGGTTGCCGATCTAAAGGAGCAAGGCATTACTCCCATAGACTTTGGAGTGGGCGACCCCACTGCACCTACGCCGGAGTTAATTCGCCAGGCCACCCAAAAAGGTATAGATGTCAGGAAGAGCTCAGGCTATCCAAGTTATGTTGGTTCTAAAGAGTTCCGCACGACTGCATGTGAGTGGTTACAGGGTAGGTTTGGCGTATCTATAGACCCCGATACTGAAATCTGTTCTACCATAGGTTCCAAAGAAGGGGTGTTCAATTTCCATGAGGGTTTTATTGACCCTGGGGATTATGTTATTGTCCCTACACCGGGTTATCCTCCTTATACCAGAGGTACTTTGTTTGCCGAAGGAAGGCCATACTACGTCCCTCTTTTACAGGAAAATAGATTCTTGCCCGACCTTAACAGTATTCCTGAAGAGGTCTGCAAGAAGGCCAAGTTAATGTGGATAAATTATCCGAATAATCCATGCGCCGTGAGTGCCCCACTGGGTTTCCTAGAAGAGGTGGTGGCCTTTGGTCATAAACACAACATAATAATTGCCTCTGACGAGGCCTACACAGAAATGTACTTTAATAACGAACCGCCCCACAGCATCCTGGAAGTTACAAAAGAGGGTGTGGTAGCCTTCCAATCTCTTTCAAAACGAAGTGCGATGACTTGCTATCGGGTAGGTTGGGTAGCTGGAGATAAGCGAATAATAGAAATTTTCAAAAAGGTGAAGACCAATATTGACTCCGGGACGGCTACATTTATACAGGATGGAGCTATCACTGCCTTAAGAGATGAGAAACATGTCCTCCTGATGCGGGAAGAATACCGTCAAAAAAGGGACATCTTGGTGGATGCCCTCAAATTTATTGGTCTTCCTGACTGTACCCCTGAGGCTACGTTGTACCTGTGGCAAAGAGTACCCGAGGGTATGACCTCCGTGGATTTTGCCAAGAGACTTCTTGATCCCAAGATAGCCCTGGTGGTAACTCCTGGGGCATGGATTAGTGATAAGACCGAAAATGGCCTCAACCCCGGTGAGGGATACGTACGCTTCGCCTTGGTACCCAGTCTGGAAAAGACTAAAGAGGCGGCCGAGAGGTTAAAGAGTTTACTATAAAAGCGCTTTGGCCTTGAACAGAGTTACACAAAGTTAGGTCAAATCTCCCCCTGTGTCCGTATATGAAAGCATTACTATTCCAGAAGAAGCTTAAATATAAAAAAGATTATCTCAAACCAAAAAGGACAGGGGGCGAGGCGCTGATAAGGGTTTTAAAGACTGGTATATGTAATACAGATATTGAAATAATAAGTGGCTATATGGCCTTTAAGGGTGTTTTAGGGCACGAGTTTGTGGGGGTTGTGGAAGAGGCGGAGGATAAAGCCTGGATAGGAAAAAGGGTAGTGGGGGAGATAAACTGCTCTTGTGGGCAGTGTGAATATTGTCGGCAGGGATTAAGGAATCACTGTCCGAGTAGGAGCGTGTTAGGCATCCTAGGTAAGGATGGGGCTTTTGCAGAGTATATTACGTTGCCGAGCGTTAATCTCCATGAGTTACCTAGCTCTGTATCCGACCTCCAAGCCGTCTTCATTGAACCACTTGCAGCAGCATTCAGGATACTGGAACAGGTTGATATTGGCCCAAAGCATAAAGTGGTAGTCATCGGGGCTGGAAAGCTAGGTCTGCTCGTATCCCAGGTAATTGCCGGGACCGATTGTGATCTGACCGTAATTGGAAAGTATCCCGAAAAACTGGCAATTCTCACCAAAAAAGGGGTTAAGACCGTTCTTTTTCAGGAAGTAACCCGGCAGGCCTCTGCTTCTGAGATAGAAGATGACTTGGAGACCCTCCCAAACTTATCCAAGCAATCACCCCAGGTAAAACCTTACAACTATTGTCAACAATTTGACTTATGTATAGATTGCACTGGCTCCCCTACCGGTATAGAAATGGCGATAAACCTTGTAAAACCAATGGGTAAGATTATATTAAAGAGTACCTTTGCTAGGGGAAAATCGCTTAATCTCAGCCCCTTGGTGGTCAACGAAGTAATGTTACTGGGTTCCAGGTGTGGTCCTTTTAGGCAGGCAATCAAGGCCATTGAAGAAGGTTCAGTAGAAGTAAGTGCTTTGGTAGAAGGAGCTTACGACTTAGAAAACTGGAAAGAGGGCTTTAAGCTGGCTTCTAAAAGGGGTGCTCTCAAGGTTGTAATAAATTTAACTTAAGTTCGGTTGTCCGCTGCTTTTGCAATAATACAGTGTGCAGGTATTGTATTTTGTTGAAAAAAAGAAAAGATTATCAAGCTACCTAGAACTTACTATACTCTACTTTGTATTGTAAACGCTTGATATTTTTCAACCTACGACTTTCTTCCCTTCTCCGCCTCTCCGAAGGTTTCTCGTAATAGGCATTTCGCCTAAATTCGTTGATAATACCCTCTTTGTCACACATTTTCTTAAACCTTCTGAGGGCTTCTCTTAGACTTTCCTCGCCAGTTATTAATATTTTTGCCACTAGATTTTTTCACCCCGTTTCTTTTTAATGGGCCACTATTGGGAATTTTAAATATTATATTATAAAAATCATGCAGGTCAAGGAACAAATTTTGAGCTTTGCGCAAAAACCAAAAGTGTTTTCAAAAAATCTCTACGGTGGTGGAAAAGAGATTTGCTGCTTTCTTTTTAATAAAATTCCCATTGGTCACTTTTTAAATGAGGGAGTTGAAGGAATAAAATGCGAGAAGTGAATTTAGTGCCACATTTTTGGTAAATGGAGAAATTTTTATAAGCATTTTTTAGTTAAACAATTTTTTAGGTTTTAGAGTTTTCATATAAACGACCAATTGTTTTTACTTGACAATAGTGATGGTGTATGCTAAGTGTTTTTCTGGGCTTAACTCTTAAAAAGGGAAAACTTAAATAGGAGGATACCTAACTTTACCAACTTTTTGGTATCGGTCTAAATATTTTTTCTTACAAGGTCTAAACGATAATACTGGGGGAACTCATAATGGCTAAAATTTCTAAATCAGCTAAATTGAAAAAGTGGACTAAGCAGGAGCTTGATACGCTAAGGAGAGAATATCCTAAGACGGATACAAAGCTACTGGCCAAAAAGATGGGAAGGAGCCTTGAGGCGGTGCGCTTTAAGGCCAAAAGCTTCGGGTTGAAAAAGACAAGGACATACATGGAGGCGCTGTACAACAAGGCCAGGAAGGCAGGAAAGAAAGGCGCAGGAAGGAAACGATAGTAGGCGTGATGACCCGCAGATTTTCGCCGGTTTTTATCTGCTTGCTTTTAGTCATTTCTCACACTCCCGCTAACGGTGGTATCTTTGGCAGTTCGGACGGACAAAAGGAAGGCACTGCCCTTGTAGAACTAAGGAACGCCAGTGAATCACTAGGGGATGTCCAATTCAATCATCCTTATTTTATTACTGAGGAAAGATTATATGTAATTTTTTCTTCTTTATCGTATCGGGAAAAAGGGGTGGTGAAAAAAAAGGCCAGAAAACGTATTTTCTTAAATAAAGAACTGCGCGAGATTGTCCCCATTATAGTGGAATCCTTGTCAAAGGCAGACCCACGTAAAATAGTTTTTGTATCAATAACATCAGAAAGTGGTTTTCTACAAGACCGGCAAAACACCTTCAGCCTTTTTGTATTAGGAAAGGAATTGCATGTGGCCTTCAGCCAGGTACGGACGCGAAAGGAGTTACCCCCCAGCTTTAAGGACTGGAAGGTAAGTGGCAACACCCCTGATCCTACCACTGTTAAAAGTCATGGCTTCTGGGAACTTGTCCCAGGTAAAGGCCAACGGCTAAAAGAAGACAATGACAACTGGCTTATTATTGACGTAGAGAACAAAGTCTTTGAGCCTGTGGCTAGGGTTAAGGAGGAGGAAATTACCACCAGTCCACTTATTGAGGAGAGGCTGCGACGGCTTGAGGAAAAGATGGGTCTATCTTCGGCTGGAAAGGAGGACGAAACTGCCCAAGCAACACCTAGTGAACCTCCCAAAAAAGTGGCTCCTTCCGACACAACGCTAACCGATAGGATGCGCGAGCTAAAGACTATGCTGGACGAAGAACTAATCTCCTTTACAGATTACGAAAAAAAGAAACGTGAAATACTCCAGGAAGAACCCCCAGAGGGGAAAAGCATACCTGATATACTAAAGGAACTAAAAGACCTTAAAGATGTGGGATTAATTACTGAAAAGGATTTTGAGCAGTGGAAGGCTAAACTTTTGGAGAAGTTCTAGGCAAGGTTGGCACATCGCTCCATCTGAAATTGTTGATAATTTTGGACAGGTCTTGGTCTAAAAGACCCGCCCATACACTAAAGGTATGCCTTGTAAGTATTTGACAATACACAACTTACAACATATTCTGGTTTTAGTCCAAAACGTCAGATTAATATCTGCTTGATTTCTAAAAGAGATTAGGGTAAAAATTATTCCATGCCTATATACGAATTCCAATGTTGTAGATGTTCCTCCAAATTTGAGGAGTATTTTGCCAGTTCTTCACAAAACAGGGGCGTAAAATGCCCCAAATGTGGTTGTGAAAAGGCCACAAAAGTATTTTCGGTGTTTGGCATGGGTGGAAGCGGTGGCAATGGAGACTCAATCGCAAGCTCCAGCTCGGCATGTAGTTCTTGTTCTTCTTCCTGTTGTTCTACATGCGGCTAAGCTAAATCCCGCACAAAAGATACCTTTCCAGTGAAACAGCTTTGGGCTCCTTGGCGACATGAGTACATCCTTTCAGAAAAGAAAGGATGCATCTTTTGCCAAGCTGTAACGGATACACAGGATGATAAAAACCTCGTACTCTATCGGGGCAAGGAGTGTTTTGTCATCCTCAATAAATACCCCTACAATTATGGCCATCTTATGATAGCTCCAATCAAGCATAAGTTTAGCCTGAAAGACCTTACAGAAGAAGAGATGCTGGAAAGCATGCAACTCCTCAGCAAGGCACAGACGATTTTAGAACAACAGCTAAAACCCGAAGGATTCAACATCGGGGTTAACCTGGGCAAGGCAGCCGGGGCAGGCGAAGTACACCTGCATTTTCACATTGTGCCCCGTTGGGTGGGTGATACCAACTACATGCCTGTCCTGGGGGAGGCGAAGGTTATCTCTCAATACCTCTCAGAGTTACTTACCAAGTTAAAAGGCTTATTCTAGATGTTCTCACGCAAAGATATAGAAGTAAGGGAAGAAAGGGGGCTAGCTGATTACGCCGCTAAAAGTAAAGACTCAAAGGGGCGTAAATACCTGGAGGAGGAGCACCTTTACCGTAGCATATACCAGAGGGACAAAGACAGAATCATTCATAGTACCGCCTTTAGACGACTTGAATATAAGACACAGGTATTCGTAAACCACGAGGGCGATTATTATCGTACCAGGCTCACCCATACTATTGAAGTGTCGCAGATTTCAAGATGCCTGACCAGGGCCTTAAACCTCAATGAGGACCTAACAGAGGCCATCGCCCTGGCCCATGACCTGGGCCATACCCCTTTCGGTCACTCAGGAGAAGAGGCCCTGAGCAAGCTCATGAAGGAGCATGGGGGCTTTGAGCATAATCAGCACGCACTCAGGGTAGTGGATATACTGGAAAAGAGATACCCCAATTTCCCAGGTCTCAACCTTTCCTGGGAGGTCAGGGAATCTATAGTAAAACACGATGTTTCTAAGGTGGTGCCAAAAGAATTCAATCCGCAGGAAAAACCCCTCTTGGAAGCACAGGTAGTAGATAAGGCGGATTCTATTGCTTACGATACCCATGACCTGGATGACAGTCTCAAGGCGGGCCTTATCTCCGAGGAAGCACTCCAAGAGGTGGAGCTATGGCACCATGCTTTAAAAAAAGTTACAAGTAAGTGGGCCAATCTTAATAGTGATAGTAAAAGGGCCCAAGCCATCATCTTTCTCATAAACTTTCAAGTTACGGATTTGATAGAAAATACCCTGAAAAACCTAAAAGACGCAGGTATAAGCAGTACTGAAGACGTAAGGCGCTGTCCCAAACTACTGGTGGACTTTTCCCCGGAGGTCTTGGAAAAGAAAAAAGAGCTAGAGCAGTTTCTACGCGAAAATGTTTACATGCATTATAGAGTGGCCCGCATGGCTGATAAGGCCAGGCGGTTTGTAGAGGAACTCTTTAAGGCCTTTGTGGCTAATCCCAGACAGCTCCCCCCAGATTTCCAGGCCTGGACACAGGAAGTGGGGGTGCACAGAGGGGTTTGCGATTACGTCGCAGGAATGACAGACCGCTACGCACAAGACGAGTACCTCAGATTATTCCAGCCTTATGAGAGGGTATAACCTCTAATTGCAAATTATGGATTGAGACCTCTGCAAAAGTCAATTTATCAGATGCAGTCATTCTGAGCGAAGCGAAGAATCTGACCCAAAGGGTCATTCTGAACGAAGTGAAGAATCTAGACCCTTCCCCTTCGTTTCACTCAGGGTCAGGGTGACACTTCGTGTCAGATTCTTCAGTCGCTACGCTCCCTCAGACTCCGTCCTGAGAGGAACGAAGGAATGACAGATGAGCGGAGTTTTTCAGAGGTCTAGGATTATAAATTTTAAAAGCATGAATGCCTCTGTGATAATAGTTGCCGCAGGGTTGGGACTCAGGATGGGTGGACCAGTAAAAAAACCTTATATAGAACTAGAAGGAAAACCCCTCTTCCTAAGGAGTATAGAAAAATTTATAGGGCTGGATGCGGTAACCGAGATAATTCTAGTGGTGGGTGGCCCGGAGGTAGAGTATATTAAGTCCCAGTGGGGTGATGCCATTTCTAAATACACCATTCCAGTGAAAATAGTAGAAGGGGGCAGAAGGAGGCAGGATAGCGTTTACAACGGCCTTCAGAATATAGACGATAGCACGGCAGTAATCCTTGTTCATGATGCGGTAAGACCCCTGGTTGACCGTCAGGTAATAGAGAATGTTATAAAAATAGCCAGGGAGAGGGGGGCCGCCATTCCGGCCGTACCTGTTCAGGCTACACTAAAAGCGGTTGATAACCAGCGGAGGATAATTCGTACAGTAAGCAGGGAGGCACTCTGTATGGCCCAGACCCCCCAGGGTTTCAGAAAAGAAATCCTGTTAAGGGCCTATGATGCCTTGGCAGAAACCGGGGAAGAGGTCACGGACGATGCACAGGCGGTAGAAAAGCTGGGCTATCCAGTGGAAATAGTCCCTGATAGCTCCTCCAATATAAAAATAACCACCCCCGAAGACCTGCGACTGGCAAAGGCCCTGCTGAGACAGGATACCTATCAATAGCCTTGCCACCTTACTCCATTCTTACATAGTAACTAATAGCTGGGCTCTTTTGGCTCGGTAATTGAAAGGTCTCGTTCCCATCCCTCGTTCTCCAGCTTGATACTCTCAATAGCCACTGCACTGGCGTTACCATCCAGGTTTGGTAGGGCCTGGTACTCTGAGACCCAGCAGCGGTAGACCTTGTAGGCTAGTGCTACCTGTCCAGCCTCGTTTAAAAATTCAATGATAATATCCTTTCGGAAGTTGGCCAGTGAGACCTCTGCACCGGGTGCACCACTTAGATTCCACACCTTGTTGGCCCAGGTTTCAAATTCCACGTCGTGGGTTATTCCACGCTCAAGGGTGATTGGCTCATATTTTGTTCGGCCGGGGGATTTATGACTGGTGCTTGGGTCACCTCCCTCGCGATGCTCTACCACATCTGTTACACGCTTAAGGGCACTAACCTTGCTGATGCCAGCAACATAGCGGCCATCCCATTTAACACGGAACTTGAAGTTTTTGTAGGGGTCTAAACGCTCTGGGTTTACATTAAACTGTGCCATGAACGTGTCTCCTTAGAGTGAAGAGTGCCTGTAATAATAAGCTGATGTTTGGCTGCGGTTTTCTGCTCCAGTCCCCCTGCCGTGTCATAACTTTTACTGGTCTAGTTTTTCTTTCCCAGTATCTCCAGGATTTGCGCCTGAGTTTGCAAAGTTGCTTGGCAGCCGGGTTCTATTTCCAGAGAGGCGTTACAACACTCCAGGGCCTCCTCGTACCTGCCCAATTCCTTCAGTACCTCGGCCTTACCGCTTAGGGCATCCGCAAAGTTCTGGGCACGCTCCAGGGCTAAATCAAAACACTTGAGGGCCTCTGCGTCCCTCCTCAAATGATGGAGGGCGTGTCCCAGATTATACCAGGCACCAGGGGATTTAGGGTCAGCCTCTACTATCTGCCCGAAGTAGTCAAGTGCCTCCTCATATCTGCCCATATCCCTGTAGGCAATACCGATGTTAAACCAGACATCCTTGGATGAAGGGTCAATCTCAAGGGCCTTATTATAAGCCTCCAGGGCTTCCTCATATCTCTTAAGGCACATAAGGGCGTTACCCTTTCCATTCCAGGCATAGCCATTCTTTGGATGGATAGCGATAGCATTATTATAACTTTCCAGAGCCTCAGAGTAGCCCTTCATAATCATCAGTACGTTACCCTTTCCACACCATGCAAAGGCGTACTTGGAGTCTATTTCCAGGACCTTATCAAAGCACTCAAGGGCCTCCTTATTTTTACATAAGGCTGCCAGTGTGTTACCCTTGTTGTTCCACGCATGTACGTGTTGGGGGTCTTGTGCCAGGACCTTATTATAGGCGTCCAGTGCCTCAGTGTAACGTCCTGCCGAGGCAAAAAAATTTGCCTTATTGAATAAGGTGGCTGCGTCCTCTTCGGCAAAAATACGATTTAGTTGAAAAGGGTTACAGATGAACAAAATTAATAGTGCATAAATTGTCTTCACAGATTTATCTCCGCTTTATACCTTATATTATATTGCATGTGCTGAGGATTGATTTTACGTTGTCAGACTAATTAATTGGGCTTGGAAGATTTTTAAATCCCCCTTGATGTACCAAATTTAGGGCGCCTGGCCCGCCAAGGTTGTAATGGGCTTACCTTTGACGGGCAGGCGCCTCTTTAACCCATCACTTAGAGACATACCTCGTAATAGAATGACTCTTCACATACTGTCCTGCCTTGGCCATAACCTGCATATGCTCGGGGTTGTTTCTCCACGCCTCTATACTGGCCTCACTGTCCCACTCGGACAGGACCAAATACTTGTTCTTCTCTCCCAGGGGGGTAAAGACGCCCAGATAAAGTAACCCTTTCTGCTTTTGGGCCAGGGGGAGCGTGGCAGTAGCATCTGCAAGGAAGCCCTGCTCAGTAGCCGGGTCTACTTCAATATGAAATACGCTCAGGACAGCCATTGGTTTCCTCCTTCCAATAATTTGAGGTTTCTAAAGGCCATGCACTTGTGTGAATTTCCCATCTATCCCCATCAAAGTCAAGAATATTTTTTCCCGAGAAGGTGGGGTATATAGGCCAAGGCCAACTTCTACAGTAAGAACGTAAGAACATGGGGGCCGCCGATGCTAGATTAAGCCGCAGCCTTCAACGTGTAGAGTTCCTGTTTTATGCGGTTCTAGTATTGCAAAAAGGGGGTGTGTATGTGATATATTATTAGGAGAGAAAGAAAGCGAATACGAAATCCATTACTGGAGCCTTACGATACAGTGAAAGTATTTTAGAAACTTTTTTAATTTTAGTAACATATACTTAATGATCTGGTTATCAGTGGTGCTACTCTATTTGTTCTTATAACTACCGTTTTTGTTAATTGAGATAACTAATTGGAGATAACAGATGAAGGTTTTACTTTTGTTTCCACCCTCCTGGCTTCCGTCTCAGCCCTTTCTAAGTCTGCCAGCGTTGACCGGGTTTCTGAGGGCGCAGGGGGTTACCGTAACCCAGCGCGATATTAACATTGAGTTTCTGGATGCCCTTTTTTGTAAAGAAAGGGCGGAGGAATTTTACTCCCTGGTAAAGCAAGAGTTAAATAAGGGGCCGGGGCATTTCCATCCCGAAAAATATAATCTTTTGCAAGAGGCGACACACTACTTACCCATCTTGGCTGAAAATATAGATGCGGCCAAGGGGACACTCAGGTCTGAAGATTTCTATGACGTTGAGAAGTACATTGAATCCTTGGGCATAATGGATAAGTATCTGGAGCTTGTGGGGGCATTATATTATCCCTCTACTTTCTCTACCTATAACAATAACACAAGATACTCAGTTTATTCCTCTCCTGATTTAATCTCAGCCTTGCAGGATGAAAAGGAGAACCTCTTTTTAGGGTTTTTCAGGAGACATTTATTAAATTCTATCTTAAATGAAAGACCAGATATAGTGGGTATATCTATCACCAGTACCTCTCAGCTACTGCCCGGTCTTACACTGGCCAAACTTATCAAAGAAGCTAATCCAGACGTCCATCTAACAATAGGGGGTAGTATTTTCACCAAACTTATTGATAACCTGCTGATGGGAGTAGATGTTTTCTTTAATTTCGTGGATAGTTTTGTGGTCTTTGAGGGGGAGCATGCCTTATTGGAACTGATTAACCAGCTTTCTGGCCAAAAGGACCTGGGTAAGGTGCCCAACCTTATATACAAAAAGAATGGGAACGTTACTATAAATGAGCCTTTTTATATTGAGGATGTAAGCAAGTTGCCAACCCCGGATTATAGTGGCCTTCCTTTTGGATTTTACCACTCACCAAAGGCGGTGCTGCCGGTACAAACCTCCAGGGGCTGCTACTGGGGGAAGTGTACGTTCTGTAACCTGCACTACGACCATCGTTACTACCGTCCAAGGGGGATAGACGTTATTGCCAATGACATCAAAACCCTTAAGGAAAGGCATGACACAGAGTATTTCTTTTTTGCAGATGAGTGTATCCCTATAAGTACCCTTAAGCGCCTGGTAAAGGAACTTCCCAGGTTGGACATAAAGTGGATTGGTGGGGTAAGGTTTGAGGATGGACTGACAAGGGAGCTCATAAGGGATATGCATAACGCCGGCTGTTTAAAACTGGTATTCGGCATGGAATCCTATTCCCAAAGGGTGTTAGACCTCATGCAAAAGGGTACAAAACGCGAAACCATCAAGAGAATACTGGACGACTGTCTGGAAGAAGGAGTAGCAGTTCACCTCTATACAATAGTAGGCTTCCCCACAGAAACAATATTAGAGGCAATTGAGAGTGTAAATTTTATCTTAGAAAACCAGCGCCTGGTATCCTCCCCTGGTTTTTCCTTCTTGCCATGCCTATACGAAATGGAGAAACATTCCCCCATAACCCTGAATCCTGGGATCTACGGGATACGGCGGGTTATGGCTCCAAAAAAGGACGACCTTGGTCTTGGTTACGCTTACGAGGCAAGGGAAGGACTGAGCCCAGAGGAGGCCGAGTCCCTCCACGAGGCTATGCTAATGAGGGTAAACGAAACAGTTTCGCCATTGCCCTATAACTACTCAATGTCTGACGGGCTACTTTACATTGACAGGCATAGTACCCAATCAGGGGTGGCCAAAACTACAAAGCAGCCATAATAAAAGAGGCATCTGCAAAACTTGATGTCATTCTGAGGGAGCAAAGCGACCGAAGAATCTCTAGACCCTTCGCTTTAGCTCAGGGTGAAACGAAGCGTCAGATTCTTCGGTGCTTGCAGTACCAGAGAAGGGCTTCTTCTAGTGTTTGCAGAAGCCGCAAAGATATTAAAAAGAAAGCCTTGCGTCCACACTTTACCAAGAGAGATATGGGGGGTGAGATTTGAAAACCTCCCCCTTGCCCCTTTTTAACTAGGGAAAGAACTCACGCAATGTTCTAAATTAAAGGTTCGATAAGGCCGTAGTTAATAATGGCTTTAAACCTCAATCCTTTACTCTTCAAAGATGACCCAACAGCCACCCTTAACATCAGGAATTACCACAAAATCGCCACTGTGGATACCTTCTGCATTAAGGTACTCTACTACCTCTGCACATGTAGCAAATTTGGGTGAGATTAACCATCTGCCCCTATGGGCCCCGGCCTCTTTAGTACCCAGGGCGTAACCCGCCAGTAAGATAACACAAACAGTAAAAAGAGTATCAGTCTCTTAAGATTTTGATTTAATAAACTCATCTCTTTCGCTCCTTTCTATTGAACATGTTTTTAAATGCCATGCCGAACCCGTGCACTAAAGCTATCCTAAAGGTAACGTCGTCGGCCTCCTCGGTCAGCCCGGCCCCAATACCCGCCTTTAGCACGGTATCCCCTTTAATATGCCAATACACTCCGGGGACTACCTCAACCCTGGGGTCCGCGCCCAGGTCAAAATTCCCTTGAAACTCAAGTCCCCCCTCAAACCTGCGTCTAATAGGTGGTATAAAAGGTCCTTTAACTCCAAACTTCCAATTAACTTCGGAAGAGTCTCCAAGATGCATCTCACGTTCGTAGGAAAGATTTGTTGTAATATCTAACCAACGGTTAATTTTCCTGCTTATAATGCTCGTGAAGGTCAGCAGGTCAGTCCCATCCAGGACATCCTCACTTTTACCAGTAGGATACTCATAACCCATAGAAAACCCGAGGTCTATCGGCAGTTCTCCCCTCTCTAGAAGTTTATACTGTAAGCCCACCGTCCCTGCCTCAATGAAAGGGCCAACGCCTATTACATCCAGGAGGTGAAAGTGTAAGTCTAACATTAGATGGTCTGTGATACCGTAAAGGAAGGTGGGAGTAAATTCCCATTCGTTATCAGCAGAATTTTCGGTATCTGGATCAAAGTAATCAAAGCTGGTTATGTTCACCACTTCCCCTTTATGGGTAACTTCATAGCTCTCTATTATCAACCATTCTTTGGCGTGATGGGCGAAAGCGGGAGTTGATAGCACAAATATTAAAATCGTGCTACCCAATATCAAAATTTTTTTATTCCAGTTCCTTACCGGTAGTAGCAATAGCCAGTTTGCCATGTTTGACTCCTCTGGTGCTAATTAATTTATCTGCAATCTTCTTTATGTCCCTTGCCTTTCCCTTCACTACCAGTACTTCCAGGCAGTTATGTTCATCAAGGTGGATATGCGTTGTGGAGACTATAGACTGGTGGTGGCGATGCTGTAGGTCTGTCAGGACGTGGGTAAGTTCTCTGGCGTGATGGTTATAAAGCAGGGTTACGGTCCCTACCGTCTCTTTATCCCCCGCCTCCCATTCGGCCTGGACAAGGCTATCCCTTATGAGGTCCCGAATTGCCTCTGAACGGTTAGTGTAACCCTTCTTGCCTATAAGTTTATCAAAATCCTTGAGTAGCTTTGGGCTCAAGGATACCCCAAATCTAACCAGTCCGTTTTCCATGTGAGTGGTGTTATCTTTTTTAAAAAGATAGCACAATATTTATTGTTGTCAAACTATTTATTATGAGAGCTCTGAAAAGACTGAAAAAGAGGCACCTGGTGTCATTGCGAGTGAAGTGAAGCAACCTCATGTCTTTTCGTACACACCTGTCAGGAGATTGCTTCGGGACTTTACTCCTCACGATGCCAATCTCAGTTTGAATTTTCAGGGACCTCAACGGGGTTATTGAAAGAATACGTGAAAGCCTATAATCCCCCTTAGTCCCCCTTTAGAAAAGGGGGAGGTAATTCCCTCCAGGGAAGGGTGAGGGTGAAATGAACCCCCGCACCTCAATCCTACCAAGAGAAGGAAAAAAGTAAGTAACGTGCACGCTTTTAAATTGCTGTATTGATTTGTAAATAATGGCATGGTACAGTTTTGTCCAGAAGTTATCTAGTGATATGTTATGCTGAACTCGTTTCGACACTGTTTGTCACTTTGAACTTGTCTCAGGGTCTAAGAGATGCCGAAACAAGTTCGGCAGACAGGGAAGGCAAAGAGGAATACCAAAACAAGTTTGGGGTTACAGAACAGTATTTTTGTAGAGCTCTTAACAAGGGGAGGGAGAAAGATGAGAATTATAACCTTTATTACCTGCTTCTTACTGTTTTCCTTCTTATCCTTTAGCCTTCTAAATCCTGTTTTCGCAAAGGACGCCGAGGCCCATCTTAAGCGAGGTAATGCCTATCTTGAAAAAGGCCAGTATGATAAGGCTATCTCTGAATACACCAAAGCCTTAAAGATTAATCCAGGGGATGCTGAGACCTACAACAAGCGTGGGAATGCCTACAGTAAAAAGGGCCAGTTTGACCTGGCCATGGCTGACTTCAATAAGGCACTGGAGATTAACCCGGAATATGCTGAGGCCTACTACAATCGTGGGAATACCAGCAAAGATAAATACCTGTACGTCCTGGACCTTGACCCCATTAGTAGACGTTACGACCCGGCCATAGCTGACTTCAGTAAGGCCCTGGAGATTAACCCGGGGTATGTTGAGGCCTACCTCAGTCGTGGCCTTGCCTACAAGGGGCAAGAGAAGTTTGACCTGGCCATGGCTGACTTCAATAAAGCATTGGAGATTAACCCGAGGGATACTGAGGCCTACCTCAGTCGTGGCCTTGCCTACAAGAGGCAAGAGAAGTTTGACCTGGCCATGGCTGACTTCAATAAGGCACTGGAGATTAACCCAGTACATGCTGGGGCCTACTACAATCGTGGGAGTGCCTACAGTGATATGGGCCAGTTTGACCAGGCCATAACTGACTACAACAGGGCACTGGAGATTAATCCAGGGGATGCTGTGGCCTACTTCTATAAGGGTTTGGCTTGCGAGAAGGCGGGTCGTAAAAAGGAAGCGGTGGAGGCTTACAAGGCATTTATTCAGTATTCTCCGCCTCAAAACTCTCTCTTTATATTACATGCAAGCAAGAGTATAGAGGAGTTAGAGGGGAGGTAATCCCCCCTACCCCCTTGAGGAAAGGGGGAGAAGTAAATAGATTGGGTTAATAATCCCCCTTTATTAAAGGGGGATTAAAAGATTATAGACTTTAGCCCTTGTTTTCAACCCTCCTCTACTATAATATTTAAAGTGAGAAATGTTAAAGCACACCTTTATCCATATCCCCGGGGTGGGAAGGCTCACGGAGCAGAGGCTCTGGGGGAGTGGCATCAGAAGTTGGGAAGAATGCCTATCAGCTATGGGAAGGGTGAGAAAACCCTCCCTTTTCCTTAAGACATTGAAGGTAATGGAACCCCACCTTGAGGATTCTTGCCGTTCTCTTTCTCAAGGAGATACAGGCTTTTTTGAAGAGTGGCTCCCAGGGGGTGAGAAGTGGAGGATGTATGCGGATTTTGCAGATAGAGCAGTCTTCCTGGATATAGAAACCACCGGTCTTTACTCCTACTGGAACGATATCACCGTTATAGGAATCTACGACTCTAATGAACCAAGGGTATTTGTAAAAGGGGAGAATCTGGAGGACTTCCCCAAGGTAATAGAAAGTTACTCACTCCTGATAACCTACAATGGAAAGCAGTTTGATGTGCCTTTCTTGAAGGCAAAATTCCCAGGTCTGAGGCTTCCTGCTGCTCATCTAGACCTTAAGTTTTGCCTCAGAAGATTGGGGTTT
The DNA here is from genome assembly GCA_051388875.1 of Candidatus Brocadiia bacterium JP1. Lineage (GTDB taxonomy): Bacteria > Planctomycetota > Brocadiia > Brocadiales > Bathyanammoxibiaceae > JBMFFR01. Next base: position 37,460 of record JBMFFR010000006.1, read on the forward strand.
TCTGGGGGACTCAAGAATGTTGAAAGGACGATGGGGATAGGAAGGGAGGGGTCCCTTATAAAAATTGATGGCTACATGGCTGTTAAACTTTGGAAAGAGCATTTAAAGGGAAACTCGTCCGCCTTACCTACTCTCATAAGGTATAATCTGGAAGATGTGGTGGGGCTGAAACCATTGGTAGCGAGGGCCTATAACATGGCCCTCAAAAAATTGCCTCTATCCATACCCTACCTCCACGAGGATGAGAGACCGGGACTAAACCTCTCCTATGACCCTGAACTTATAGAGTGGTTAGTACGTGGCAACCACAGTATAGCTTTTTGAACATGATAAAGTTAGGCACCAGTGGTTTTTCCTTTGAGGATTGGAAGGGGGCAGTCTATCCGTCTAACATAAAGAAACAAGACATGCTGTCCTATTACGAAAAGGAGATGGGATTCAAATGTCTTGAGATAAACTCCACCTACTATACCCTACCTTCCCCTAAGAGCATGGAAGGAATGGTAAAAAAGACCTCAAGGGATTTTGAGTTTACGGTGAAGGCATTTAAGGGTATGACTCATGAGATATGGGATAAAGACACAAGGGAACTCTTAGACAACGGGGAGGTATTTGAAAAATTCAATTTCTCAATTAACCCGTTGGCTGAGGCCGGGCGACTGTGCTGCGTGCTGGCTCAGTTTCCCCCCTGGTTTTATCCAAAGCAGGAGAATTTTGACTACCTTAAGGCTTTTAAAGAGAGAACGGCAGGCGTGCCCGTAGTGGTAGAATTTAGAAACCTTGCCTGGCACAAGGACTCTGTAATGGAGTTTCTCAAGAAAGAGGGGTTAGGGTACTGCGTAGTAGATGAGCCACGACTGCCCGGCCTCATGCCCTTTAACCCCAGGGCCACATCCAATATTGGCTATTTCCGTTTCCACGGGAGAAATCCCAACTGGTTTCGTGTGCCCGTGTCTGTGAGATACGACTATCTCTATAAAGAGGAAGAACTCCAGGAATTTCTCCTCCCCGTACAAGAGGTTGCAGGTGTTACGGATACCACTTTTGTATTCTTCAATAACTGTCACGGTGGGTCTGCGGTAAAAAATGCCCTCAGATTCAGGGATATATTCCAGCTAGAATTTAAGCCCCTGTGAACGGCCAAAACCTTTCTTGTGCATTATCCCGCCGCATCCAAGATTTGGTTTGACGTTGATTTGTCCAATATGCTAATATTTTTCAAATATGTGGAAGGGGTATTTAACAGAAGATAGTGTTACTGACAAAAAGAAGATAGGCTATTTATCTGTACACACCCCCGAAGAGCTAATCCTTGGGATGGGGGGGCTGCCCTACCGAATCCACGGACGAAGAAAACCCGTCAAACTGGCCAATGCCTATCTACCAAAGACTTTTGACCCGTACGTGCTGGATAGCCTGGAAGGGGCCATGGATGGGGAATACAGCTTCCTTGCGGGTGTGATAATTGCAAATGTCAGCGATGCCCACCGCAGGCTTTACGATGCCTGGAGACTCTCAGGGAACCCCAAAGAGGTCTTTTTTCTGGATGTCCCCAAGGGGTCGGATGCACTGAGGGTGAAGGTCTTTTCCTCTGCCCTTTCTAGCCTGATAAAAGAGATGGAGACCGCCCTGGGTGTAAAGATATCTCTGTCGGATTTAAAAAAGGCAATAGAGCTTTGCAATGAGACCAGGGTCTTATTGCAAAGGTTGGCTGGTCTGAGGAGACAAGAGAGGCCACCCCTCTCAGGACGTGACTTTTTTGAGGTGGTATGCTGGGCCCAAAAAAATGATAAAGCCCATGTGAACCAAACGTTGAGGAAAATCCTGCAAGAACTGGGAGTGGCGAACGGCAACGGTTCCGCTGGACCAAGGCTCATGCTTACAGGGAGTTCACCTGTCGCACCCGAACTTATATCGCTTATAGAAAAGTTAGGTGCACAGGTGGTTTGCGAGGATCTGTGTACCGGGATGCAATATTTCTCCAGCCTGGTTGAAACCAATAACTATCCGGTGTCTGGCGTACCAGAGCTAGATGCTAGAAGCCTGCTGGGTGCCCTTTCAGAGAGGTATCTGAAAATCCCGACCGCAAGGATGGTGGATACAGAGTCCCGCTGGAGATATCTTTGTAAAATGGTAGAATACTACCGCGTGGATGGTATCATTTATTTTGCCCTTAAGTTTGATGATATATGTCTTTTTGAGTATCCCTTCTTGAAAAATAAATTTCAGAAAAAAAATTGCCCTGTTCTATTGATAGAGGCAGAAAACTTTTTGACAAGCGTTGGCCAGATAGAGACCAGGGTGCAAGCCTTTACGGAGATGCTGGTATAACTATGACAGTACTGGAAGAAAAGAGGAAAAGACAGAGGGAGTTTTTTTCGCAACAGTTTCAACAGCGCCTCCGGAGACCTCCAAACTACTCACCGCTAAAGAGCTCTCAGGCAAGGGAGAGGGCCATATTTCGTCTGCTGATGGAAAGCTTCAGGGAGGGGTCAAACGTGGTGTGGAAGAGTACGTTTGTCCCCTCTGAGATTATATACTCCCTGGGTGCTATTCCGCTTTATATTGAGAGTTTTAGTGCGGTTGCTTCGGCAATGGATATATGCCCATCAATGCTGGATGCTTCCGATAAGAGCGGCTATTCAAGGGACTCTTGTACGTTCTTAAGGGCTACTCTGGGGGCTTCAGATAAGGACATACTCCCTACGCCCGATGCCCTTATCTCTACCTCCTATTTTTGTGATGGTGACCCCAAGATTTTTGACATCTTTGCTGAAGAATACAACAAACCCCATTATTATATACATGTGCCCTACGCAGTGGAGGCTGAGTGGGCGGTAGAGGTGCTTGCGGAGCAACTGGAGGAAGTTACTTTAAATTTGTCTAAGGTACTCGGCAAGCCCTTCAGCAACGAAAAACTCTCTGAGGTCATTCAGAACTCCAACGAGGCCAGAAAACACTTTCTCAAAGTAAACGAACTGCGCAAACACGTCCCTTCGCCGATGCTGGGTTGCGAGGCCATAGATTACATCCTGGCCATTAGCCAGTTATGGGGATCATCTGAATTAGTAAGAATCTCCAAACTTTTTTCAGAGGAATTAGAGGAGAGGGTGCAAAAGGACATCAAACCTCTAGAGGAGGAAAAGCACCGACTCTTATGGTGTCACCTCAGGCCTTATTACAACGACGAGGTATTCAATTATCTGGAGAATTATCACAAGGCAGTGGTAGCCTTTGAGAGTGTTAATCTGATTACGTGGGAAGAAATGGACCCCAACAAGCCTTTCCAAAGTCTGGCGAAAAAACTACTGGCCTATCCGGCCATAGGCCCTTATGAACGCATGACTGGAGAAGTGATAAGGATGGTGAAGGATTACAGAATAGAAGGTGTCGTGTGGATGTCCCCCTGGGGCTGTCGCCACTTTAATAGTATGGCCCAGATGGTTAAGGAGGGGCTACGAAGGGAAATAGATGTGCCTTTCTATATCCTGGATCTGGAGTGTATAGATAAGCGTAATTATTCAAAAGAGCAGGTCCGCACGAGATTGGATGCCTTCATAGAGGTGCTGGAGGGGAACAAGGAAGGATAAGAGGGTCCTAAAGTTATATGCAAACGGGAATAACGAAGAAAAAGGGATTATTAGGTTCTTTGTTTTAATCGGAGCGGGATATGTACACGGCCGGTATAGATATTGGTTCGGTTTCTACTGAGGTGGTTATCTTGGGGGAAGAGGGGGTCATGGGTTATTCGGTTTTGGCCTCGCAGGTAGATATAGAAAATACAGCCCGGGAGGCCCTTGATGTGGCTATTAAAATGGCTGGACTCAACCGGAAGGATGTAACTTTTGCGGTGGCAACTGGTTATGGGAGAAACAACGTCCCCTACGCCAATAAACAGGTTACCGAGATAACCTGTCATGCGGTCGGTGCTCATCACCTATTCCCAGGAACGAGGACTATCATAGACATTGGTGGACAGGATAGTAAGGCCATCGCCCTGGTGGCCGATGGGCCCAGTGGGCCAAGGGTGGTGGATTTTTGTATGAACGACAAATGTGCAGCCGGCACCGGGCGCTTCCTTGAGGTTATGGCCAATGTACTGGACGTGGATATAAAAGAAATGGGGCCTCTATCCCAGCGGTCCACTAAAGAAATAAACATATCAAGTATGTGTACAGTATTTGCCGAATCCGAAGTAATCTCACTTATTCACCAGAAACATCCAAAAGAGGACATAGTAAGCGGCCTGCACACAGCTATCGCCCGCAAGGTTCTGAGCCTTGTCCAGAGACTTGACATTAAAGAAGATGTTACACTCACTGGCGGGGTAATGAAAAACATTGGCGTGGTTGAGAAGCTACAGCAGGAGCTAGCCCCAAGAAGAGTCAACCTCCCAGAGGAGCCCCAGATAGTTGGGGCTATAGGGGCAGCACTTCTGGCTAGGAAGTATGTCTAATCCCACAAAAACCACATTCAACTTTTTAACTGAGCTTGGTTAAAGATTTGGATGCTCAGAAGCCATTGGAACAAATACACATATGAATACTCTCCGTGTTTTTAACGAAAAGGAAGGTGGGCCAAACTTGCTTTACTTCACACTTCTCAAAAATTAATGGAAGTTAAAAGACACACGTTAAATACAAATATCCTTTATATTAAGAATAATTGCATACTTATCCAAACTTGTATCAAACATACATAAAGATAATTCTTGCAATTCAGCGCACTTTCTGTTAACTTTTTTTGGTCAAGGGGTGCGGTGGGTTTTTACACCCAAAAGGAGGAGAGTAAAGCTATGTGCGGTGTAGTGGGTTATGTGGGGAATAGAAATGCATTGCCACTCCTTGTAGAGGGGCTGAAGAGATTAGAATACAGGGGTTATGACTCGGCCGGCATTGCCTTATTAGAAGAAAAAAAAATTCACCAGATTAGGTCCGCAGGGAGGATAGAATCCCTTGAGGCAAAACTTAAGGGGTTCAGATGCGGGGCCTCCCTGGGTATTGCCCACACCCGTTGGGCCACGCATGGCCTCCCAACCTCAGAAAATGCCCACCCCCACCTTGACTGCCATCACAAGATTACCATAGTACATAACGGTATTGTTGAAAATTATGAATACCTGAAGGCAAAACTTTTAAAGGAAGGGCATGTTTTCTTAAGCGATACAGATACCGAAGTCCTTGTCCACTTAATAGAGAAGTACTACCGCGGTAACCTGGCTGAGGCGACCCAGTGCGCACTTACAGCGGTTGAGGGCACTTATGCGATTGTGGTCTTTTGTTCCGAAGAGCCAGATAAACTTGTAGCAGCTAGAAATTGCAGTCCTCTTCTTATAGGACTTGGCAGCGAAGAATGCTTTACAGCCTCTGACGTTACTGCCATCCTGGGACACACACGAAAAATTGTTTACCTTGAGGACGGGGAAGTAGCAGTAATCAGGAGGAACGGGTTATTAGCTACCACAAAAAGGGGTATCCCAGTTGAAAAGAAGATAGAAGAAATACACTGGGACGTGGGCACGATAGGGAAGGAAAACCATCACCACTTCATGCATAAGGAGATTCACGAACAGTCCACTTCAATAAAGAGTGCCTTGCGAGCCAGACTGGATATAGCTGAGGGGCTTCCCAGGTTAGAAGTCTTTTCCGAGCAACCGGAACTTTTAAACCAGCTTAAGCGTGTAATCATCCTGGGTTGTGGGACAAGCTGGCATTCGGGTTTAGTTGGCGAGTATATGCTAGAGGAGTTTGCCCGTATCCCGGCAGAGGTGGAGTACGCCTCTGAATTCCGCTACCGGGAGCCAATCCTGGATGAAGGCACAATGGCTGTCGCAATAAGCCAGTCCGGCGAGACGGCCGATACGCTGGCTGCCATGCGGGAGGCCAGACAAAGGGGCGCCATGACCCTAGCCATCTGTAATGTAGTGGGTAGCACTATAGCACGAGAGGCCGCTGGAACAGCATACTTACACGCTGGCCCAGAAATAGGCGTGGCCTCCACTAAGGCGTTTACCTCCCAGCTCATAGTCTTGTACCTCCTTACCTTATCCATAGCAAGGGCAAAGTGGATGAAAAGAGACATTGGCCAGAGGATGCTCGGTGCACTAAATGAATTGCCCGAGCAGGTGAAGGCCATTCTCCAAAAAGAGGACGAGATAGTGGAAATTGCAAAACTTTATAAGGATAGCGAAAACTTCCTTTATCTAGGAAGAGGATATAACTTCCCAGTCGCCCTTGAAGGTGCGCTGAAGTTAAAAGAGGTCTCCTATATCCATGCAGAGGGTTATCCTGCTGCCGAGATGAAGCATGGCCCCATAGCACTCATAAATCCTGACATGCCGGTGGTCTTTATCGCTACAAAGGATAAAACCTATGGTAAAATATTAAATAACATAGAAGAAGTCAAGGCTAGAGGTGGAAGGATTATAGCCATCGCTACCGAAGGTGACACAAGCATTCAAGATAAGGTAGACCACGTATTCTTTATCCCCCATACCTTTGACCCACTACTACCGATCTTATCTGTAGTACCCCTACAACTTCTTGCCTACCACATAGCTGTTATGAAGGGTTGTGATGTAGATAAACCCCGCCACTTGGCAAAAAGTGTGACGGTGGAGTAAGTTTCCGGGCTTATTCCCAAGAAAGGATAGGCGTAGCGTGTGCGCCTTCCGTCGCATTGTTTATTTCTTACTTTGGTCGGAAAAATAGGTAACTAAAAATATTGCAGCGGGCTAAATATAAGGAGCTGTACCCCTTGCCTCCTGAGTCAACTCGTGTATCTTCTGGAAAAGGGTTTCTTCTGCCTCTGAGAGGGTCTTCCCCCTGCGGGCCATTGTCCTCCTTGTCACTTCAATGGCATTCTCAAGGTTGTATGTTTGTATCTTTTCGGCACACCAGGAGAAGGAAGGAATAAACTTGGGTATAGGACCACGGCCTATAACGTTAGCGCAGAATCCAGCGATGCTCCCCGCTGTAAAACCAGAGTCAATCCCCACCCTGGTATGGTCCCCTACGGCCACACCCAAGAATATCTCCCCACTATCCACAGTCTTGTCTCCAAACTGCACCCGTATGGTGCCATAGGTGTTTTTGAGGTTGCTATTAGTGGTACCGGCTCCGAGGTTCACCCATGAGCCAACATAAGAATCCCCCAGAAAGCCATCATGCTGTTTATTGCTGTAGCTATGCAATATAGAATTAGAAATCTCTCCCCCCGTGCGGCATTGCTCTCCTATATTGGAGCCTTCCCTGAGCCTTGTAGAAGGACGAAGTACAGACCCCTTCCCTATATAGGCCGGGCCTATTATAGTGCTATTTGGCTCTATAAGAACCTCTTCCGCTATGTATATGGGACCATTTTCCGCATCCAGTACACAACAAGGTTTTAACTTTGAACCTTCACCAACAAATATATTGGCGGGGTTTAGTAATGCCACCATTTCGTAAATCTTTCCACCAATACCCCTCTGGCCACGTAACCTCTCCCAATCCTTTTTTATCTCTTCTTTATTGTGCTTAATAATATCCCAGTAATAATTTATCAGAGTAGGGCGTACCTCTTTTTCTGCAACTCCGCTCAGTTTACTCAGCACCTTGCCTTCAAGGAAATCCTTTGGAGAGAGTGTACTGTACTGTTTTGTACTCAGGCGGACGTACACTGTTGTGCCTCCAGCAAGACCCACCTCCTCAGGTCCCTCCAGAGGAACGGGCTCCCAATTTAGGACCCTTCCATTGATAAAGAGGTAACTCTCAGCCTTTTCGTCAAGGGTGTTTATCCCAAAAGGCTCAGACCCTAACTGGATAAATTCGCCTCCAGCACGCTCTCTTGATATATCAGAGAGGTACTCCCGGCAGAAGAGGCTTACGCTTGCTTCAGGGTACCCCAGGAGTATCTTTTCCTCCGGGTTCATTATCCCACATCTAAGCCTGTAAACAGGCCTTGTGTACACCAGTGGTAAGAGGTTAGTGTACGCGGAATCCTCAAATATACATACTCCGTGCATTATTAGAATCCCTAAATAAAAGTGTTGAGTGGCTTAAGCTCTCTAGTGTTTCGCAGGGTAAAAGTAAATAATATCCTTACATTTTAGTCAAGGGAAAAGTCACAGAACCCATCCCCTTAAGACACCTAGGTTACACCCCTATAGCCTTGCCTGCAAGAACCGTGGTATAATCCGCAAGCTCAATAAGCCCGCTTGTCCTGAGTAAAACGGTAAGGTGGAAAGGTCTCATAGAACCGACGAGGAAGAGTTCTACAGGCTTCAAAACTCTAGAGAGCTTAACTATCTTGTAAAAGAGCGCTAAAAAGTATATGAGTTTTATAATAATCACAGACCACATATGGGCATCGAAAGGCTTACGCCTCTCTAGAAGTTATAGAGCTAAACTAAGTATAAAGATGTTACCTATGTCAGTAGCTAATACAAAAGTCAAAGATAACATGCCACACAAGATAGAAGGCGAAGCCATACGCAACACAGGTAGAGGAAAAGAGGTCGTTCTGTAAGGACTTGACAATATGTATAAGTCTTGATATTCTTAAATTCATAAATACTTAAGGATATTTGGGAAAAATTCCAAAGACAGCTTTTGATGTCAAGAGGAAAAGGCAGTATTAAAAGAGAGCCGCCGGTTTATACCCTAAAACATTATTTTGAAACATGTGTCCTTGAGGGTGAAAGTAAGAACGAACTACTTGGGTATAAAAGTTCAAAGACCATAGAAGTTTATCCTCGTGTAAGTAGAGAGGCATTTGTGGAATCAGAAGTCTTTTAGATACTTTAAATCTAACAGAAGGGCGTGAGAGAGAATTAAATGGACAAATCAGAGGTTGCAAACACAATAATAACTGAAAGTGATTCAAAACCTGGAAATTTTTATTCAGTAAACATAAAATCACTTACTTGCAGTTGTCCAGGTTTCGCCATGAACCTGCGTGTGCTTTCATTAGAAGACCCTCATAGACTTTGTAAACATCTGATTAAAGCTCTCGCGGTAAACGGTATTCCAGAATATCTAAAGCAATACAAAGAAGATATTGAATGGTTTGCAAAACATAATGCGGGATTCACAAGCAAAGAGAAAGTTCAAAGAGATAAAAAATTGCCATTAGCAGATGACAGCATAATTACCGCTACGTCAAAAAAGAAAAAGAAATACTGTTACGCTGATGCTATAGCTAATGAAAAGAAAATATCAGCCACTATCCCGTTAGCAGGTGGGCGCGTTTCATATACTATCAATAACTACCATGCAACTTATGACTTAAACTCATACAGAAGTCGTATACCGTGGCAGTATAAATATATGGAGCAGGCCGTAATTAACTGGATAGTAGATGAATACAATAAGGTAAAAAATACTGACGCTCCCGTTGCAGCCAAGAAAATAATTGAATACAAGCCAAATCCAGACCCTATACCTGAAGGAAGTATAAGAACCACTTCAATTGAGAAAGTTGACACATCATCTGGGCTATTAGTGTTGACAGATGGTACTGTTCTTGACCTTGAAGATGGAGAAGAATATTACCATGTCTTTGGTGAAACTGATGACAACGACTTTGAAGCTTTCATTTCATCTCAGAACACCTCAATTTTTTATTCTATTAATGGGTCAACGACTTATTCTTATGATACAAGTTCTTTATCAAATAAAACAGAAGTTAACTTGCCAGACATAAAAAATAATTTACCCGTTAAAATGGTCATTATGATTGATTCATCTCATAAATTTCCAAGACATTACCGCTACACAGAAAAAGCTCTAATTAAATGGCTAACAGATGAATATAACAAAATCGTGAATAAAAGTTAACTTATGACTGACATTGTTAAGATAATCAATCCTAAAAGAGGCATGGTTGTTGTGTAAATCAACGAGGGCAACTTTACTGTTAGGCAGTTGTGGAATAAATCTCGGCGATAAAATGACTGGTAATTTAGATTCATTAGTAGGCAAAACTTTATACAGTCAAATAAGAAATGAGCGGTTTGAGGCATATATAGCAATTTAAGCCACATAAGCAAATGCGCACCAGCTTGTCAAATAAAACAAAAAATGGGGACAACTTTTTAATAACCGCACCGTGTTTAACAAACGCAAAAGGCGTTCTAAAGACGCTGCCCGCTTGCGGGTCCTTCACGAGCCTTGCGTTATGTGTTTTGATAAACCTCTTTATTGCCTTTGCAATGCAGAATGCCCTCCTTTAGCACTTTTCAGAGGCCCAAATTATACCTTTCATCTCCTCTTCTGCTCTTTGGGGACCATGTTGCTTAATTAATTCTAGTATGTCCTGGGAGGATAAGAGTTCAAAAACGTGACGCCTCTTCTCTTCGTCCTTTACTGCGGAGATTACCACTGGACGGAACTTAGAAAGCAGTTGAGTAAACTCAGCGTACTCCGGGCCAAACAAAGATTCTATCTCTTTGCGTATTCTCTTGGCCAGAGCTGGGCTAGCTCCACCAGTTGAAATGCTTATTTGTAGTTCCCCTCTATTAATCACCGAGGGTACAATAAAGTTACAAAGTTCAGGCTGGTCTACTACATTTACTAAAAGACCGTGACGCTGTGCATCCTGCCAGACCCTCTGATTTATCTCCTTTTCATTTGTAGCAGCTATTACCAGGAAAGTACCTGCAAGGCATTCCCCATCGTATTTCTGTTCAAGCAGGACAACATCTTTTTCTGTGGATAGGTTTTTATGAAATTCGGAAGCTATTACTACTACTTCAGCACCTGCCTCTTTAAGGCTGATGACTTTACGATAGGCAACCTCACCCCCACCTACTACCACGCACCTCTTCCCCTTTACATCTAAATATATAGGATAGTATCTAGGCACAGCTTACCTCCCGTAACTGTATTAGAGCAAACTAAAGCTTGTGGCTACTTCTCAAATTAAGCCATTGTGGCCGTGGGCCATCCCTTGGGCAGATTCGCCTATGGTGCATTTAACCTGTGCAACACACCTGCGCAAAGAAAACCTGCTTTTAACTCTTCTCACAACTTATAAGGTCCTTGTAAGTCTCCCTCCGACGTATAACTTTGAAAGCCTTATCCCTGACCATTACCTCACATGGTCTGGGACGGGAGTTGTAATTGGAACTCATAGAGAAGCCGTAAGCCCCAGCGTTAAAGATAGAAAGAAGGTCTCCCTCTTTAACCTCTGGGATGAATCTGTCCTTAGCAAATACATCGCTACTTTCGCAAACAGGGCCAACTATATCGGCCATTATCAAATCAGGCTGTGGTATAGTAAAATTTTCTTGTTTAATAACCTCTGGCATGGGGACCTTAGAGTTAACAGGCCATATCCTATGAAAGGCATCGTAAAGGGTAGGCCTGATGAGGTCGTTCATCGCCGCATCACAAATGATAAACCTTTTACCAAAACTAGAATTTTTATTATAGAGCACCTTTGTAACTAAAATACCGGCACTTCCCACAATGAATCTACCTGGTTCCATTAATAATTTCAGATTAAGGGCCTTTACGACAGGTAGTATTTCCCTGGCGTAATCAGCAGGGCTACATACCGATTCCCCTGTGTAAGATATGCAATAACCACCGCCGATATTGAGATATTCAATGGGCAGGGAGCACTTATGGCAGATTGACAGGAAGTCGCTTATTTTTTCTAAGGCCTGTACGTAGGGTTCTGGAGTCATGATTGGCGAACCCAGGTGCACATGAAGTCCACGTATTTGAACGGAGTTATACTTTTCGGCTTCCATTACAATCTTTTCGGCGATACCCAGGTCAATCCCAAATTTGTTCTCCTTTTTGCCTGTGGTGGTCTTTGCATGGGTCTTGGGGTCAACGTCGGGGTTAAGTCTAAGGGCTACTATTGCGGTAGTTTTGCTATTTCCGGCTATCGCATTGATTGTCTCTAATTCAGCCTCCGATTCTACATTGAACATTAAAATTTTATTATCCAGTGCGTATTTTATCTCCTGTGGAGTCTTACCTATACCGGCAAATACTATATTTTGTGGGTCTGCACCTGCTTGGAGGGCACGGTAAAGCTCACCCCCTGAGACCACGTCAAAACCTGAGCCTTCCTGAGCCAGACTACGTAGAACAGATAGGTTTGAATTAGATTTGACCGAAAAACAGATAATGGGAGATGCCCCTGAGAAGGCATTCTTTAATTCTTTATAATTATTTAGGAACGCTTTCTCGCTGTAGATGTAAACAGGACTATCTACCGATGCCACTATGTCTTCAACCTTCACATTTTCACAGTAAAGACTGCCATTACGAAAGATGAAACTCATGATTCACCTGTTATTAACTCTTTTTAGAGCCCTTTAATGTATTCTCCCACCACTCAATCTTTTCTTTTACTGCTCCTGGAGCGGTAGAAAAGCTGCCTTTATAATGCTTAACGCAGTTTTCTACCCCAAGGACCTTATACACTTCAGCGTCTATGCATGGGGAGAATTTTTTCAATTCGTTCAAACTTAAGTCCTTAAGGGTTTTATTCCCCTGAAGCGCTTTTCTTACTATTTTCCCAACTACTTCATGTGCCTCTCTGAACGGAAGGCCTTTTATAACGAGATATTCGGCAAGTATGGTGGCGTCCAGGAAACCTTTCTCACAGGCCTGGGCGATATTCTCAAATTTAAAAGTGGTTCCGCATACTATTTTTTTTAATAGAGTAAGGGATTTTTTGATTGTATCGGCTATGTCAAAGATTGCTACTTTATCCTCTTGCAGGTCTCGGTTGTAAGAGAGGGGCAATGCCTTCATGAGGGTAAACAGGAAGGTGAGATTGCCGTAAGTCCTTGCGCACTTGGCCCTAATGAGTTCTAGTACATCTGGATTGCGCTTCTGGGGCATAATACTGGAGCCTGTACAGAGGGATTCCTCCAGTTCAATGAAGTCAAATTCTGGGCTAGCCCATAGTATCCACTCTTCAGCCATCCTGGAGAGGTGCATGGAAAGTATGGACATATTGGAGGCAAACTCTAGGCAAAAATCCCTATCACTAACAGCATCAATACTATTGGAGCAGATTTCTGGAAATCCAAGCAGCTGAGCCGTAACCTTTGCATCGGTGGGCAGTGTCGTTCCAGCAAGGGCACAGGCACCAAGTGGTGAGCGGTTCACCCTCTTTAAAGAATCTGCCAGCCTTTCCTTATCCCTTTCCAGCATCTCTACATAAGCGAGGAGGTAGTGGGCGAGTAGAACAGGTTGGGCATGTTGAAGGTGGGTAAACCCTGGGAGAATAATCTTAGCGTAGCTACTCCCTTTTCGCACAAGTTCCAACTGTAACGCTTCTATAAGTAAAGAAATCTGTTTTATGTTTCCACGAGTCCAGAGCCGAAGGTCAAGGGCAATCTGGTCATTGCGACTCCTGGCGGTATGTAGTTTCTTTCCGGTCTCGCCAACCTTCCTAGTAAGGGCTTCCTCAATGTTCATATGAATATCTTCTAATTCCTTATTAAAAGAGAAATTACCTTGGTCTATCTCTTTTTCTATTTCTTCCAGCCCTTTAATGATAGCCTCTTTTTCCTTTTCTGTGATTAGTCCACAGGTAGCAAGCATTGTAACATGGGCGATACTGCCCTGGATATCGTATTTGTAAAGTTGCCAGTCAAAAGATATTGATTCTGTAAAATCTTCAACCGATGGCTCAGTAGGTTTCTCAAACCTTCCAGACCAGGGTTTTTTTGCTTTTTTCATGGTTTTTCTCAAAAATTTAAGTAATTGTGCCAAATTATTGTAACAAATACGTGTATTTAGACAAGTTACTTAAAAATGAACTGGCTTTTTGTCAAGTAAAGAATCGTAGGCATGGATACTGGTTCCTGTCTACTTAAAAATGTTTACAAATCAAAGAGTAAAAGCTAAAATCATGACCCGTGGAAGGGCACAAAAACAGAAAAATATCAGTCAAAAGACTCTTTCCCCTAAAAGAGAATAACACTACTGTACCAACCGAGGTTATCGCCGGGATTACCACATTCATGAGCATGTCTTATATTATTTTTGTTCAGCCTGCCGTATTAGCAAGCTGCGGGATGGATTTTGGCTCGGTATTAACTGCTACCTGCATTTCCAGTGCCTGTGGGACAATTATGATGGGCCTTTTAGCCCGTTATCCTATAGCTCAAGCACCGGCCATGGGACATAACTTCTATTTCGCTTATACCATATGTGGCCCTATAGCTAATGGCGGTATGGGCTATCCCTGGCAGATAGCGCTTGCCGCTAACCTTATCGCTGGAAGTATATTTATTATATTTTCCGCAGTAGGCCTAAGGTTCAGGGAACTAATTATGACTATCATCCCAGACTCCCTAAAAAATGCCATTGCGGCCGGTATAGGCCTGCTTATTGCCCTTATTGGGTTTCAGTACGGTGGTGTCGTAATAAGCAGTCCAGGGACCATGGTAACTCTTGGCAATCCTAAACTCCCTGAAGTATGGTTAACATTATTCGGCATTATACTTATTGGGGTCTTAGTAGTGCTAAGGATTAAAGGCGCTATACTCATTGGTATATTTGCTACCGCCTTGGTGGGTATTCCTTTTGGCATTACCAAGTATTACGGCGTCGTAAGCTTACCTCCCTCCCCGGCACCAACACTACTTAAGCTTGACTTTATTAACTTGTTTAAACATAAAGACTTCTACACAGTTATAATTGTCCTGTTTTTTCTTGATTTGTTTGATAGTGTGGGCACACTGGTAGGCGTAGGCGAACAGGGTGGTTTTATGAAAGAAGGGAAACTTCCACGGGCCCATTGGGCCTTTCTTTCTGATGCAGTAGCTACCGTACTGGGTGCCTTACTGGGAACCTCCACGGTGTCTTCCTACATAGAAAGTATGGCAGGTATACAGGCCGGAGGTCGGACTGGCTTGGCCAATATGGTAACTGCCTTTTTCCTACTTATTTCCATCTTCTTTTTTCCTATGATACAGTCCGTAGGCGGTGGCTATCAGACCGTGGAAGGTAGACTCCTCTATCCAATTATTGCCCCTGCACTTATAATAGTGGGCAGTATGATGCTAGCCAATATCGCAAAGATAAGATGGGAAGACCCTACAGAGGTCATCCCGGCTTTCCTCACCATTAGTATCATTCCATTTAGCGTTAGCATCACCGAAGGGCTAGCCTTTGGTTTTATTTCTTATTCAATACTTAAGGCGGTAAGTGGACAGGGTTTAAGAGTACACTGGCTATTTCACTTGATTTCTGCGGCATTTTTAGCAAGATACATCTTATTAAGATAACCTCTTAGCATGGGTACCTTAAGAACTCCACTGTACGAGATTCACAAAAGCCTTGGCGCGCGGTTTACAGAATTCCATGGCTATGAATTACCACTGGAGTATACAACCATAGTGGAGGAGCACTTGGCAGCAAGAAAACAGGCTTCACTCTTTGATCTCTCTCATATGGGTGAGATAGAAATACGAGGGGGCAACGCCATCAAGCTTCTGCAAAGGCTTATCACTAATGATGTTGAGAGCCTTACTGATGGAAAAGTGCTTTATACCCCGATATGTAACCCTCAGGGAGGTATTATTGATGATATAATTGTCTATCGTTTCAATAAGGAAAGGTTTCTCCTGGTAGTAAATGCCTCTAATATACAAAAGGTTTACAAATGGATGGAAAGTAACCCGCAGGGAGGAGCCGATGTGCTGAACCGAAGTGAGGAAATAGGCATGGTCGCCATCCAGGGGCCGATCTCTGAGCGTATAATGGAGACATTTGATAGAGCGGCAGCAAAACTTCCACACCATAGCCTTATAGAAAAAGGCACTACAATCATCTCCAGGACTGGTTATACAGGCGAGGATGGATTTGAGGTCTATACCCCGAATAATAAATGCCAGGAGTTATGGGAGAGGCTGATGGATGCTGGCAAAGCCTTGGGGTTAAAACCAGCCGGGCTTGGGGCCAGGGATACCCTAAGGCTGGAGGCTGGGTTACTCTTATATGGAAATGATATAAATGAAACTACCACCCCTCTGGAGGCTGGCATTGGTTGGACGGTGAAATTCTATAAGGAAGATTTTATAGGAAAAGAGTCCCTGCTGAATCAGAAGGTCACAGGGATAAAGAGAAAATTGGTAGGACTTGAACTTATAGAGAGGGGCATACCCAGGGCTGGGTATCCAATCCTTTTTGACTCTAAGAAGGTAGGTCAGGTTACCAGTGGCACGTTTAGCCCTTACTTCCAAAAACCCCTTGCTATGGGTTATGTCCAAACAGACTGTCTCCCAGAAAATTGGCCTGTTACCGAAGCAGGTGCTGGATTTTCAATAGAAATAAGGGGCACACAACTAAAGGCAAAAATTGTAAAACTCCCTTTTTACAAAAAAGGAGGATAAATGGAATTCCCTCAAGAACTATATTATACCGATACTCATGAGTGGCTAAAAGTTAAAGATGGCGAGGCGATAGTGGGTATTACGTCCTACGCCCAGGAGCAATTAAGAGACATAGTATTTATAGAGCTCCCTAAGATAAATAAAAAGGTTGTAGCTAAAGCTCCTTGTGCCGCTATAGAATCTGTAAAGGCTGCCTTTGATATATATTCACCTATTTCAGGGACAGTCGTAGGTGTTAACAAGAAATTAGAGAACCACCCGGAACTGGTCAATAAGGACCCTTATGGGCAAGGCTGGATGTTCGTCTTAAAAATTGAAGACCATAGCCAATTGAAAACTCTTTTAAACGCTCAGGCCTACGCCTCCATCATCAAAGGAGGGCACTAAACGTGGCATACATTCCGCATACAAACCAGGAAAAAGAACAGATGCTAAGGGAGATTGGCGTTAAGGCTTCAGAGGCCCTTTTTGGGACAATACCTGAATCGCTAAGAAAGGTGTCCTTACGCCTACCTAAACCCTTATCAGAGATAGAGTTAGTAAACTTTTTTAAGGAAGTAAGCCGGAAAAATGCTAATATCAATCAATTCAATTCTTTTTTGGGTGCAGGTGTTTATGACCACTTTATCCCCACCTTAGTGGATTCCATGGCCTCTCGAGGAGAATTTCTGACTTCTTACACCCCCTACCAACCAGAGGCAAGTCAAGGTACTCTCTATGCACTGTACGAATTTCAGACACTTATCTGTGAACTTACCGGACTAGATGTGGCTAATGCCTCCATGTACGACGGGGCATCAGCTCTAGCAGAGGCAGCATTACTAGCAATCAGACACACAGAGAGGAAAAAAATAGTCGTTTCAAGGGCAGTACATCCAGAATATAGAGACACATTGGCTACCTATTTAAAACCTCTAGAAGCACTTCTTGTACAAATAATGCTTTCTGATGGGACAACCAGCACATCTATACTGAGCGACAATATTGACGAAGAAACTGCCGCCGTTATAGTACAGCAACCCAACTTCTTCGGATGCCTTGAAGAAGTGAATGCTATCTCCACTATAGCCCATGAAAAAGGGGCTTTATTAATAGCCTGCGTTAATCCTATATCGCTTGGCATACTAAGTTCGCCTGGGGACTACGGTGCTGACATTGCCGTAGGGGATGCTCAACCCCTCGGAAACTATCCCACTTATGGGGGTCCACATGTAGGCTTCTTTGCTGTGAAGAAGGAACTTATGCGTAAAATACCAGGCAGATTAGTTGGCACTACAAACGACTTAGAAGGCCGAAGGGCCTTTGTCCTTACCCTTCAGGCCCGTGAACAGCATATACGAAGACAACGTGCCATCTCCAATATCTGTACCAACCAGAACCTGCTTGCCCTACGAGCCACTATATACCTCTCTTCTCTTGGTAAGCAAGGATTCAGGGAACTAGCAGAGCTAAATTTGCAAAAGAGCCACTATGCAAAAGATAAGATATGTGCCATCAAGGGCTTCTCCAACCCATTTAATAAACCCTTTTTTAACGAGTTTGTTATCGGGCTACCCAAAGGTGTTAGCCCCGAAGGACTTAATAAAAAACTTTACAAGAGAGGCCTAATTGGGGGGCTACCGCTTAAAGGATTTTATCCGGAGTTAAAGAATTGTCTGCTCCTTTGCGTTACTGAAAATAAAACCCGTACCCAGATAGATGATTTGGTTTCTGCCCTAAAAGAGATTTCAAGAGGGAAAACTACCACGAAGACGGAGAAGGTTTAAAATGACAACCCTTGTAAGTCAAACCGTGAGCCAACAGGAAAAGCTTATCTTTGAAGTATCCTCTACTGGCCGACGCGGTGTTATTTTGCCGTCATGCGATGTCCCAAGGAAACCCCTTGAGAAGATGATTCCATCTCAACTTCAGAGGAAAATACC
This sequence comes from Candidatus Brocadiia bacterium JP1, assembly GCA_051388875.1. Taxonomy (GTDB): domain Bacteria; phylum Planctomycetota; class Brocadiia; order Brocadiales; family Bathyanammoxibiaceae; genus JBMFFR01. The sequence goes on from JBMFFR010000006.1 coordinate 55,733, forward strand.
TGCCAAGCTACCTGAGGTATCGGAACTGGACATCGTCCGCCATTTCACCAGACTCTCTCAACTGAACTACTCCGTGGATACCAACTTCTACCCATTAGGCTCTTGCACCATGAAGTATAACCCTAAGGTGCATGAGGAGATAGCAAAGCTAGAAGGTTTTTCAAGACTTCATCCGTATCAACCCCATGAACAAACGCAGGGTATTCTAGAAGTCCTGTACCACTTCTCGGAACTCTTGAAGGAGATATGTGGCCTTTCCGCATTCTCACTGCTGCCAGCAGCAGGGGCCCACGGGGAACTTCTTGGCATGATGGTGGTCAGGGCGTACCACTTGAAAAGGGGTGAAGCGGAGAGGAAAAAGATTATAATCCCCGATTCGGCACACGGGACCAATCCCGCCTCGGCAGCCCTTTGCGGATTTGACGTGGTAGAGATAAAGTCTAACGATAAAGGGCTGGTAGACATTGCATCCCTCCGCAAGGCTATGTCCAAGGAGGTTGCAGCGCTAATGATCACCAATCCTAACACCCTGGGACTATTTGAAAAGGATATCGTTGAAATCTGCAATATCCTTCACGAGGCAGGGGGACTAGTTTACTGCGATGGTGCCAACATGAACGCCATACTGGGGAAAGTCAGACCTGGAGACATGGGAATAGACCTTCTACATTTGAATCTTCATAAGACCTTTACTGCCCCTCATGGAGGTGGCGGCCCGGGCTCAGGCCCACTTGGTGTATCAAAGTCTCTAGCTCCTTTCCTGCCAGCCCCTAGGCTAAAGAAAAAGGGCAAAACTTATGAATGGGATTATAATTATCCCAACGCGGTAGGTAGAATTAAGGCATTCTATGGACATATTGGAGTAATAATAAAGGCGTATGCATATGTCCTTTCTATGGGTAAGGAAGGGCTTCTTAATGTGAGTGAAACAGCCGTACTAAATGCAAACTTCTTAAAACAAAAACTCTCCAAGCATTATGACTTACCGTATTCAGAGGTATGTATGCATGAGTTTGTTCTCTCGGGAAGACGGCAAAAAAAGCAGGGGGTTACTACCCTTGATATAGCCAAGCGGCTCTTGGATTACGGCTTTTATGCCCCCACCATTTACTTCCCTCTTATTGTTGAAGAGGCCCTTATGATAGAGCCTACTGAAACTGAAAACAAGCAAACATTGGAAGCCTTTGCTGATGCCTTGATAAAAATTGCTCAAGAGGCTGAAACAAACCCTGACTTTGTAAAGGGCGCCCCCTATTATACACCTGTAAGGAGGCTGGACGAGGTAAAGGCCGCAAGAGAACCCAATCTACGCTGGAAATTCCCGGAAAATGCATCCAGATGCGTGCCTAACTAAGGGAATCACTATCCTTAATGGCGGAAACCAGGCCAATCTGCCTTACATATGGCCTGCTTCTGACACATGGAGACTCATACTTTCCCCTCCAGCCGATGCCTTCACCAACATGGCACTTGATGAGGCAATGGCTAGGGCGTTAAATCCTATCCCCACCTTAAGGGTCTATTACTGGGACTCGCCAGCCATTTCCATTGGCTACTTTCAAAAAGCAGTGGAGGTATTAAATACATTTAATACTTCAAACACCTTTGATATGGTACAACCTGCCCCTATACTGGTTCGTCGTCCTACTGGGGGAACAGCCGTACTCCACAAAACCTATCCTAGCTTCTCGGTAGCGCTGCGAACACATTTGAAGATAGGACAAATCTATTATCTCTTGGCACAGTCAATAGTTACAGCCCTCAGGGATATTGGACTTGATGCCATTATGTGGAAAGAAACGGAAATCACACGTACCCTATTTTGTACATCCAATTTCTCCCCGTGCGATATATTACTCAATGGGCAAAAGGTAGCCGGTTATTCGGCCAGGCGTTTTCGCGAGATTAGCCTCTTCCAGGGATATTTACACCTTCCCAGGTCTATTACTCTATCTCAGCAGACGTTAATTGAGACACTAACAACTGGTATAAGAAAAACCTTCCCTGTAAAGTTAAAAGAAGGCGGTCTTTACGAAGCAGAGGTTTTGCTTGCACAGGAACTAAAACAAAAAAAATACGTTCAAAGGGCCTGGAATTATAAAAGATAAATTAATAATTATGAAACTACTGAGGGTGAAGCAAACAAAGATTGCATAACCTTTTGATGCAGATTAATTAATTGGTAGGTATTCCTTTCCACCTCCTCACTTGACATAGTCAATCTGGCAACACCGCTTTTTATAGCAGCTTGGGCCACAGCAGCTGCAACCTTAGGGCCAACCTCCGGCTCGGTGGCCCTTGGTGTTATGTATTCTTCATCTAAGCCTTTTGCTTCAGCCAACTTAGCCAGGGTATAAGCAGCCGCCATTACCATAGATTCGTTTATCTTTCTGGCCCTAATATCTAAAGCCCCCCTGAATACTCCAGGGAAGCCAAGGACGTTGTTAATCTGATTGGGGTAGTCGCTCCTTCCAGTGGCAACAATCCTGGCCCCGCCAGCTTTAGCTTCTTCAGGTAGAATCTCTGGTACGGGGTTAGCAAGGCTAAAGACTACGGCATCTCTTGCCATCCGCTTTATTGCCTCTTTGGTTATCCACGGACCGGGTCGCGTTGCCGAAATGAAAACATCCGCCCCATCAAGGGCCTCGTATAACCCCCCCCTTTTCCTTTTTGGGTTAGTCTGTCTCGCTACTTCTTCAGTCCAGCGGTCCATACCCTCTTTGCGCCCCTCGTAGACTATACCCCCAGTATTAAAGGCCAATATGTTCTCTCCTCTTACCCCACCCATCATGAGAAAACGTAGTATGGCCATACCACCAGCACCTGTACCCCCAACAGCGACCCTCACTTCCTCAAGTTTTTTGCTTACAACCTTTACGGCATTGACTAGCCCAGCCAGTACCACAAGGCCGGTACCATGATGGTCATCATGCCAGTAGGGAATATCTAAGGATTGCGTCAGCCTATCCGTTATCTGGAAACACTTGGGCTTTTCCACATCTTCAAGATTGATTCCACCAAAGGAAGGCTCTAATGTTTCTATTATTTCTGCTATTTTCTCAGGGTCTTTTGTCTTTAGACATAAAGCAACAGAATCCACACCTCCAAATAGTTTAAAAAGGAGAGCTTTACCTTCCATTACTGGCATAGCAGCCTCAGGGCCAATATCCCCTAACCCTAACACCCTGCTGCCATCACTCACCACCGCTACTAGATTGCCACGGTTAGTATACTCAAAGACAGATTCTTTGTCCTCACGTATAAGATTTGAGACAGCTGCTACCCCAGGGGTGTAGTATATTGCGAGATCCTCATACTCTCTGAAAGGGACTTTACTTATCATTTGTACCTTGCCTTTGTAAAGACTGTGCAGTTCTAACGCCTTTTTATAGAGTTCCTCCGTGGTCATATCCCTTTTCCTCTTACTGTCCTAAGAATCCCCTTGAGATTGCATAAATTAAGCTCCGCAGAGCTTTCAGTGTCCCTTTCCCCAAAACAAGAGTTTTTGATTTATCATTATGAGGGACATATAATACAAAAAAACCCTGCTTTTTGTAATAATATTTTCTTTTCAAGGTGGAAAATTATGGCTATTCTAGTAGGGGTGGATGAGGCAGGTTATGGGCCTATTCTTGGCCCCCTTGTAATTACCGCCACAGTCTTTGAGGTAAAAGACCATGAGGTAGATGGGAACCTGTGGTGGATACTGAAGGAAATAATAACAAATTCTACCTCAATAAGAAGGAAGGCCTCCCCACGACCATTAACCATAGCCGACAGTAAGCGCCTTTACTCCTCCGCTAAGGGGCTCCAGAGACTTGAAGAAGGCGTTTTAGCCTTTCAGGGGTGCATTAAGCAGACAGAAGACCTTGTAGGACTACTGGGTGAACTGCACTGGCATTCAGAAGACCAATTAGGGCTATATCCCTGGTATCTAAATATTCAGATGCACCTACCAACTGTAACCCCTATGGATGAGTTAGCTAAATACAGTCAACTGCTGAAGAAAGCTTGTATCTCGCAATGCGTCACATTTCTGGGGGCAAGGATGATTGCTATATCTCCCAATGAGTTTAATGGAGCATTGGAATCCTGTGGTAATAAGTCCTTGCTACTCTTTGACAACTGTGCTAAGTTGATAAGTAGTCTATGGGAAGAGTATCCACAAATGGAAGTCAAGTGTGATAAACAAGGCGGCCGAAACCGATATGCTGAGCTGCTTTTGAAGGCCTTTAAAGGATATAAAATAGATATACTTTCAGAAAGCCCTATCATCTCTTCTTATCAAGTTAAAAACGAGGCAAAAAGGTTAAAAATTTCATTTATACAAAAGGCAGAGGATAAACACCTACCAGTAGCCCTAGCCTCCATGTATTCTAAATATATAAGAGAGTTATTCTTAAAGCATTTCAACCAATACTGGCAGGGGATTTTGCCGTGGCTCAAATCCACAGCAGGTTATCCTAAAGATGCAAGACGTTTTCTTAAAGATATTGAGGCCGCAAAGATAGCGCTTGGCATTGGTGATGAGATATTGATACGAAGGCGATAGCGGTTCTTGTAGAAAGGAGTGGAAATGGCAATAAACTTGGCAATTGTGGGGGCAACTGGGGCAGTAGGAACAGAGATGATGCGCATATTGGAAGAGAGGGACTTTCCAGTTAAAACCCTACGGCTACTGGCCTCTAAGCGTTCCGCAGGAAAGACTCTCACCTTCAAAGGGGAGGAAATATTAATAGAAGAATTGACAGATAATTCCTTTAAAGGGATAGAAATAGCGCTATTTAGCGCAGGGGCTTCTGTCTCTAAAGTCTTTGTGCCGCATGCCGTAAGGACTGGGGCAGTGGCCGTAGATAATACTAGCGCCTTCAGGATGGATGAGGGCGTACCTCTAGTTGTGCCAGAAGTCAATGCAGAGGAAATCCCCAAAAATAGGGGAATTATTGCCAACCCTAATTGCTCCACCATCCAGATGGTATTGGTCCTTAAACCTATCCATGATGCAGCCAAGATAAAGCGTGTAATAGTTTCCACCTATCAGGCTGTATCCGGGGCAGGCTGGGAGGCGATACTTGAATTAGAAGAAGAGACTGAAGCCGTCATTAACGAAAGAAGTTACAAGAGGAAGATTTTCCCACATCAAATTGCTTTCAACTGTATACCGCAAATACCCCAATCTGATGCCTTCTTACCAAATGGATACACATCGGAAGAAATGAAGATGATAAATGAGACCAAAAAGATTATGGGAGACCCATCTATAAGGGTTACTGCTACCACTGTCAGGGTCCCTGTGATAAGGAGTCACAGTGAATCGGTGAATATAGAGACAGAGAAAAAGCTCACGGCAAAGGAGGCTAAAGAGCTACTCTCCAGGGCACCTGGGGTAGTGGTCTATGATGACCCACAGAAGCAACACTACCCCCTCGCCACCTTAGCAGCAGGAAGGGATGAGACTTTTGTGGGGAGGATACGGGAGGATTTATCCATAGAAAACGGTTTAAACCTATGGGTGGTTAGCGACAACCTGCGCAAGGGTGCTGCCCTCAACGCCGTCCAGATTGCAGAGAGGTTGGTGCAACTAAGGGTGCATGCATAATGTGCCAATATCCAATTGTAGTTGGAAAGGCCAACGGCAATTACTCAGCTTATTGTCCGAACTTACCTGGAAATGAAACCATAATGAACATGAAAGAGACCTTTGAACTACATATTCAAGGTCTTAAGGAAGATGGCTTTTTTATACCAATACCTTCTTCTGAGGTTACTTATGTAGAAGTGGCCCAATAAGACAAGCTATCTATAATAAGCTATAACCTCTTCATGCGTAACATTAAACTCTTGATTGAATACGATGGAACAACCTTTGCCGGCTGGCAGGAGCAGAGGGTGCCTACGAATAGCTCAGTAGCTTCTACCCACCAGAAGGACACCTCTACCCCACACTCATATGATAATGATTCCAAACCACCTGCCACAGTCCCTACAATTCAGTCCTGTCTAATGGAGGCGATTCATAGTGTTACAGGGGAGCGGGTAGTAGTATACGGGGCCTCAAGAACTGATGCAGGGGTACATGCTACCGGTCAGGTAGCAAACTTTAAGACCACCTCCAGGCTCCCGGTAGAAAAGTTTGTGCCGGCTCTTAACTACTACCTGCCTCGCGAAATCGTCGTCCGCTCGGCTGAAGAAGTACCAGACGAATTCCATTCACAGTATCATGCCAGGAGCAAGGTCTACCGCTATACAATCCTGAACGACCCCATACCAAGGGCAATAAACAGATATTTTTATTATCACTACCCGTGTCCCTTAAATATTGAGAAGCTGCAGGAGGCTGCCCAATTCTTATTCGGCACTCACGATTTTAGTACCTTCTGTACAGAAGTACATAATAAAAAGAATACTATCCGTACTATAAAATCCATAGAAATTACTCAGGAAGACCCAACGGCTTCTTGTGAAGTTGGTAAGTATTTATACTTTATAATAGAGGCTGACGGCTTCCTTCATAAGATGATAAGGGGCATCGTGGGGACGCTCCTTTTAGTGGGTTGTGGGAAGATGAGTCCATCTGAGTTTAAAGACGTACTCAAGGCAAAAGATCGCCGCTTAGCAGGCCCTAACGTCCCTGCTAAGGGGCTATGTCTTGTGAAGGTAAATTACGAGGAGACCGGCAAATGGATGGAAAGTCTAGCCTCCAAAGAGGACTGCAAGCCCTTAAGGTTCCTCTAATTAGCAGCAAGTCCTATCCTACTATACTACTTTGTATATTCCTTCTTTATGGCTGTGCCAATGGGACCAACATTTCAGACCTGTATCATTACCGTTTCATGATGATGCAACCACCCACGGGGGGACTAGATTTTGAAGATGACACGGTTCGCTTCTCGTTTCAACCTAATAGGGAAAGGGTTAACTTTATCATGGAAAACAAAGGCCCTGATGCGGTGGCACTGAACTGGGATGCGGTAGAGTTTGAAGATAGACATGGAGCAACCCATAAAGTAGTTTCAAATGAAGCAAAATCTGAAGAAAAAGATAAACCCAAAGGGACTACTATTATCAAACCCGGTCAAAAACTAGAAGCATGGGTACTGCCCGCAGACAATGCAAAATGGGGCAAAGACGAATGGAAGATTAAAAAACCCATATTTCCAGAATTGAAGACCGGTTTTGATGTGGACACCTGGGACCGCACCACCTTCAGGCTCGTCTTCCCACTAAAAATAGGAGAGGAACAGCGCTATTACCGTTTTGGATTCAGGGTGAGGGTTGATTAGATTTCGCGCAGCCCAAAGGCGTTGTTACTAACTACTTCAAGTCCTTGAGCTGTTTTATTAGCGCAGGTACCACTTGAAACAAATCCCCCACCAGTCCCAAATCTGCCACCTTGAAGATGGGTGCATCATGGTCCTTGTTTATTGCCACTATATATTTTGCCCCTAATATCCCGGCCAGGTGTTGGGCTGAACCAGAGACTCCACAAGCTATGTATAGCTCTGGACTTATAGTCTTACCAGTAAGCCCTACCTGGATTTCTGGAGGTTTCCAGCCGGCATCTACCACTGCCCTGGAGGCAGCCACTACGCCTCCAAAGAATTCGGCTAATTCTTCTAAGAGCTTAAAATTTTCTGCCCCCTTCAATCCCCTGCCACCACCTACCACCACCCTGGCTTCTGTAATATCCATCTTGAACCCCTTTGTATATATAACATCCTTAAGTATAGCGAGAGGCTCCTTGGGGAGGGCAGAGGTGTCTACCCTCTCTACTGTTGCCTTTTCAGTAATCTTTTGGGCTACTGGGAAGACATTGGATCTTAATGTAATTACCTGAAACTGAGGTAAAAGACTTCTTGTTCTTGCTAAAAGCTTTCCTGCATAAACAGGGCGCGTAACCTCTAAGAGGCCATCTGTAACCTCTACGCTTGTGCATTCTGTAAGTAATAAACCACTCAGTCTGGCAGCAAGTCTTGAGGCCAAATCTCTACCCATTGCAGTGGCTGAGAAAAGGATTGCCAGTGCCCCCCTCTTCTGGGCCTCCTGGTACAATATATGAGTGTAAAGACTGTTATTGTATCTTTCCAAAGACTGATGTTCTGCAAGTAGAATCTTGTTGATACTGTAGCAATTTAATGTTCCGGCCAGGCTCTCTATATTGTGTCCTATAAGCAGTGCATTTAACTGTGAGCCCGTCTTCTCTGCCAGTTGCCTTCCAGCCTCTAGGGCCTCAAGGGATGCCCTCTTTAACTGCCCCTCCCTTTGTTCCACGAAGACAATAACCTCCCCCATTAAATTATTTTTACCTCCTCATGGAGGAATGCTATCAGGCTTTTAGCCATCTCCTCCTCGGCAGTTTGAAGTTTCTTACAAACCCTTTTTCTTGATATGACGGTTAAGTCTTTAATGGTAAGCCTGTTGTCTAGCCTTAATACCTCTTTGGGCGCTATTTCTGTTACAGGGATTGTTTCATAAGGCTTCTTTTTTGCCCCCATGATTCCAGGTAGAGAGGGATATCTAGGTTCATTGAGGCCCTTATGGCAGGTAAAGAGTGCTGGTAATGGGCATTCTAGCACCTCTACGCCTCCCTCTATAGGTTTATGAACAGTTGCCTTTCCAAGGGTGTCTATGTTCAGTTTAGTTATCCCTGCCCCATGAGGTATATTAAGTAGTTCGGCTAGCTGAATACCCACTGCCCCACTTTGGTCATCCACCGCCTCCTTCCCGCATAAAATCAAATCAGTCTGGCACTTTTTTATTACTTGAAACAGCACAGACGCAGTTATATAGGAATCAACCCCAACATCCGTTTCACCAAGTATATGTAGCGCCCTATCTGCCCCCATGGCTAAAGCCCGCATAAATGCCTCCTTTGTCCTCTCCGGGCCATAGCTAACCACGGTAATCTCCCCCTTGCCTAGACGCTCCTTTACCCGTACGGCCTCCTCCACCGCAAATTCATCAAAAGGGTTCATAACCCACGTTACACCTTCTGCTTCAATATAAGGAGGGTCGGGGCATGGTCTTGGGGCAGTCTCGGTAGAAGGGACTTGTTTAATGCATACTATGATATTCATAACTTTTTCAGGAGTAGGTATAAAACCCTTTGCCTGACTTCTTTCCAAGCCAACCCGCCTCTACATGTCTTTTGAGTAGAGGGCATGGCCTAAACTTTGCATCCCCGAACTCCTTATGGAGAGTCTCCAGTATGGAAAGGCATGTGTCCAGGCCTATAAAGTCAGCTAGAGCGAGTGGCCCCATGGGCTGATGGGTACCCATAGTCATTGCCGTATCAATTGCCTCTTTGCTGGCCACACCTTCCATAAATAGATACATTGCCTCATTAAGCATGGGCATCAGCAAGCGATTAACGATAAAACCTGGGTAGTCCTTCACTTCTACTACCATTTTTCCTAGCAAACGACAAAGTTCGTGGGCCTTTTGAAGGGTCTCCTGAGAGGTCTTTAACCCACATACAACCTCAACCAACTCCATTATCGGGGCTGGGTTCATAAAATGTATGCCAATTACCCTCTCTGGCCTTTCTGTCGCTGAGGCTAATCTGGTTATAGGTATGGAAGAGGTATTGGATGCGAGTATGGCCTCAGGTGGGATAATAACATCTAACTTTCTAAAGATTTCCATTTTGAGAGGTTCAATTTCTGAAACTGCTTCAATAATAATATCGGCCTTCGCGAGTTCTTCTAGATTATCTACACCATGTACTCTCTTAAGTATTTCTACTTTTTTCTCTTGCTGAAGCCTGCCTCTTTGGACCAATTTATCCAGACCCTTAGCAACCCCTTCCACAGCCTTCTGCAAGAGGTCTTTTTTGGCTTCTACAAGCTTAACCTCAAGCCCAGCCCCAGATGCTAACTGGGCAATACCTTGCCCCATCTGACCACCACCCACTACACCTAACTGTTTCATACTCATATAATCTCCTCCTCAGGATTTTCAATTGACAGAGTCACACACAAGCTAAAGTTAGCCTTGGTGAACCCGCCTCTGATATAACCTGTGGCCATACTTTTATATAGTAATTTTACCTAAAGCATTTCAATCACCATGGCTACTGCCTCTCCACCACCAATACATAGACTAGCAATCCCCCTTGAACCTTTAAGCCCCTTTAAGGAATAAAGTAAGGTAGTAAGGATTCGGGCCCCGCTTGCACCAAGTGGATGGCCCAGGGCAATAGCACCTCCTTTAATGTTAACCTTGTCCAAACTCAGATGTAACTCTCTATAGACGGCAATACATGTTGAGGCGAAGGCTTCGTTTGCCTCAAATAGATTAATGTCATCTATGTCCAGATTCAACTTGTGCAAAAGCTTTCTTATGGCCTCCACTGGGGCAAGGGAGAAGAGCTCTGGTGCCGTACCAGCCTCAGAGTAACCCAACACCTTGGCCATTGGTTTAAGCCCAAGTTTTTGCGCCCTATCTTCAGAGGCCAAAATAACTGCCGCCGCTCCATCGCTCAAAGCTGAAGAGTTAGCCGCTGTAAGGATGCCTCCGTCCTTAAAGGCCGGAGGAAGAGTTAACATCTTCTCCCTGTGCAACCTCTTAGGGCATTCATCTTCCGTCATCAAGACCTTCTTACCCTGCTGGTTTATCTCTACTGGAACTATCTCCTCATTGAATTTGCCTTCTGCCTGGCTACGCAATGCCCTTTGGTAACTCACTAGAGCAAGTTCATCAGCCTCTTTGCGGCTTATACGGTACCTCTCTGCAATAAGTTCTGCGGCATAGCCCATATGAAAGTTATTGTAAACATCCCACAGGCCATCCTTTATCATGCTATCAACTATTGTGGCATGCCCCAGGTGGTAACCTGTCCTTCCTTGTTCAAGAAGGTAGGGGGCACTACTCATACTCTCCATCCCCCCGCACAATACCAATTCTGCGTCACCACATAGAATAGCCTGTGCACCAAGCATCACGGCTTTCAAGCCAGAACCACAGACCTTGTTAACCGTTAGAGTACTAGTTGTTATGGATAATCCGCACCCAATTGCCACCTGTCTGGCCGGGGCTTGTCCCAAACCAGCAGAAAGGACATTACCCATAATTACTTGCTGTATATCTGGAACCTTTATACCCGCCTTCTGGATAGCCCCCCTGGCAGCTAATACACCAAGTTGGGTTGCGGGAATTTGACTCAAAAAACCATTAAAACTCCCTATTGGTGTCCTAGCTGCACTAACAATAACAGGGGTTTTAGACATTAGCCTATTATATTAGTCTCTACCAGTCTCATTGCAAATGGCTTTTATAAGAGTATTAGAGTTGATTTCATTAACTTTTTTTGTAAAATTAGGACTGTTTTGAGGCGGAATTGTGTCATATCTTAATGAAAGGAGACAAGATGAAGTGGATAGTATCCATTATGATATTTAGTTTGGCAGCTCTTGCATACTCATGTGCAGTAGTGCAAGGGGATGTAAAAGAGGGTGAAATAGAAATTAAACTAAAAATAGAAGGAATGACTGATGATGCATCTGCCGCAAAAGTAAAAGAAGCCCTTGAGGCAGTAGAAGGTGTAAGTGAAGTAAAAGTAAAACTACAAAAAGCGAAAGCTAAGGTTCATGCCAAAAAGGGCATAGACCCCAAGAAACTCATTGAAGCAGTAGAGAAAGCAGGTTTTAAGGCTGAACTAAAAGAAAAAGAAGAGGAGGAAGGCTCTTATTAAGCAGCGCAAGGCTAGCGTGCCTTAATAAGGTGGACACTGAATAAAGCCCTGAGACTTAACACTTAAGTAGAGATACTTATGGAAATTCCTGCTTTTCAGGGCAGATAGGAGAATTCTGAAATTCATCCTAACTCTCCATCTAGACAGGAAAGCTAAAATGTACAGCCTCTTTAATTTTAAAAATTTTGGTTAAGCACAGTTCTTAAACGCTTTTAAGAAGCCTAATAACAAACCACTAAGTGGGAACCACTACTAGGGCATAATTGAAGAAATCCTTACCTCTCAAAATCTTGTGCCTATGGATTAGTTTTTTGCTGATATGGGGAAATATATCTGGTGGGCCTATTTTACCGAACATCGCAAAAAGAAGCTATCCATGTGAGGGTCACGGTTGTGGGTGCAGAAGTGCGGAGGAATGCTTCAAACACTGCTGCTGCCGGTCTAATGATGTGATTCACGAACATTCCACAAAAACTGTTAGAAAATTGGGGCCACAGAAAACCGCGACACAATCAAAAAGGCAGTGTCAAAACTGCGCTAAAACAAGCCAAGCCAAACAACCTCTATCCCAGAAGTATTCCTTTCTACAAAGTCTTACTTGTCTGGGACACCCTAATAAGTTTGTGTACCTGCTTAACTTCATTTTTATTCATCAGGACTCTTTCTCCCTACCCAGAGAAACTCCCCATACCTTTTTAATAGAAATCGCATCTCCCACCCTCACCCAAAATTATGTTGCACCCCCGGAACACCCGCCCAAGCCCTTTACCGTAATGTAGCGAAATACCAGTGCCAGCCAGTTACAAAGATTGGACCAAAAGGCTAGGCACACCACTTACGCTAAACATTAAGGTAAGGGGAATAGATTCTCTCTCAGCCTACTATAGAGGGGTTAGAGATTACACTTTGCAAAACGCTTGGTTGGCACGGTGTACTGTTTTTTGCCCTCACAATCCAATCTATTTGCACAAGGCTAGAAGGACTACTCCCCTTTAACTCTTCCACCTAAGGAAAGGAGCAAAGGGTGAAATATTTCATATCCATTATCGCACTATTTTTGTGTCTTCTTCTCAATGGTAAGGCCAATGGGCATCACGCCGGTGTAGGGACCGGACCCGGAAAGGCTGGGCCGATTACCACAATTCCAGCCACAACACTATCAAAGGGTAATTTCATGGTAGATTTTCGCCTTGAAAACCTTAAATTCGATCGTTATAGCGACGGTGAATTATTGAACTTTGCCATGCAAGGTACGGAAGTACATAGTGTGGACTCAAGGTGGAACGCTATCCTGACCGGGGCTTTTGGTGTAACGGATGATTTCACGGCAGGTTTTCGCATGCCATACCTTTCGCACGAACAAACAAGGGAAGGACATGAACATATGACAATGGCGGAAATAATTAGACATGGTGACTCAGCAGATTTTGGGGACATTACCCTCTTTGGACAATACAGAGTCTTTCACTTGAACCATAGAGAACTAGAGTTATCCGCCCTTTTCGGAATTAAAGCGCCTACCGGACGCACTACTGAAAGAACAAACCAGGGGCCACGATTTGAAGTGGAACACCAGCCTGGCTCTGGCTCATGGGACCCTATGGCAGGCCTAGCGGTAACCAAACGCTGGGGAAGGCTGTCCCTTGACAGCAACGTCCTTTATATGTTCACCACCCAGGGCAATCAACGCACTACCCTTGGAGATATGTTCTTCTATAATTTGGCAATCTCTTACAGGATTGGTGAAATAAGACACATACACCATTACACGGTAGGAAACCAAGTCCACAAGGAGGAACACACCCACCTGGCATGGGACTTCGTGACAGAGTTAAACGGGGAATGGCATGGCAAGCATGAAATCAGCGACAAAGATGACGATAATAGTGGTGGAAATCAGGTCTATTTCGCCCCAGGGGTTAGGGCTACTATTGCAGACCGCTACTCACCCTTTTTCTCTCTAAAAATTCCTATTCTCCAAGATATGAATGGCAAAGAGCAAGAGGCAGATTATCAATTTGTTGTAGGAATAGGCGTTGGATTCTGAAATCCTACTGAATAACTCGCAACCTAAAGACCGCGGTTATTTTTTGAGATGGCTTTTGTCGTCTATCCAAAGTGAACTTGTAACGATATTTACAGTAAATTAAGGGTTGTGGCTACCAAGTGGTAATTAAGCAGAAAACCCACTCCAACCCTACACAATTTGCAGATTAAGCTACAAAGTTTGTAGCCATCTCTTTTTACTAGAAGTTTATATCTTCTAGAAACAGAAAGATTTCACACAAGCTTTTACATAGCAATAATATATTGCTCTTAAGTAGCTAAGGCCCGGTGCTCTGGCATAAGGATTGCGAACTTTATTATGCGAAATCTGGATAATATACAAACAAACGACAAGCAAGAGGCTAAGGTTGAAGTCAGATAATGGTTTCACACTTGTGGAGATGGTAATAGTGCTCGGTATTATTGCTGTACTGGCTTCTATTCTTGTTCCTACCTTAGTCAAATACGTTGGTGATACTAGAATAATGAAGGCACAGAAAGACGTAGAGCTTATCTGCGCCGCCATAGGAAAATTTTATAGTGATACAAGTCTTATGCCGGTGTCCAGTGATTACATAAATGGTACCAAAAATGATGTAGACGTCCTCAAGGGGCCAGGAAACAACCCCACAGATTATTCAGGAACCGATGCTGATAAATGGCTGGACAAGGTGCTGGACGACATGGATAACCACTTGATGGACAACGAAGCTAATTATCCAACCACTGGAGGTAAGAAGTGGAATGGTCCTTATCTAAGCCAACTCTCTGATGACCCATGGGGAAATTGTTATCTGGTTAATGTCAGGTGGATTCAGCCATCTCAAATCAGTCACTCGCAATCATGCTTTGTACTGTCGTCCGGACCGAATGGAGAAATTGATACGGAATTCAATGGGAATAATATTAGCCCCGCAGGTGATGACATAGTTTGCCGTCTAAAATGAAACAGGTTGAAAGAGCCTATTTTCATTTAAATTAAAAATTTATGTGTTGTGCAATTCCTAAAGCGAAAGCGTATTTGAAAATGGAGGGGTACAACTATTTACAGAAAGGAGGATTAAAATGGGCATTTTGATGAGACTTTTGAAGAAGTTTGTCTGTCTTGCAAGGAAGAAAAGTGGGTTCACACTTGTGGAAGCCACTGCTAGCGTAGCAGTGATTGGGACACTTGCTGCTATAGCCTTGCCAATCGCTATAGACAAGATAAACCAGGCTAAGTTCGCAGCTGCTGATGGCGATACAAAAGATATTGCTACCGCTATTACTAATTTAATCTACGACGTAGGTCTGAATAATCTAGGTGATAACACAGACTTTGCTAATACTGTTCACAGACAGGTTTTTGCCAATACAGCCGGGAGCCTCTCTGCTGGCGATCTTCCAGCTAACTCCGTACAGGCGGGAGGACAGTGGGCCAGCACTGTAAACGCAACAACGGGTGTAGGGTCGCTGCGTAATAACTTGGTCATTAATGACCTTGATGAAACCGGGATAGCTGGTGAGACTGGTGACTATCCAAGACACCTTTGGAAGGGCCCCTACATAGGTGCCAATAGAGAATTTCTTGACCCGTGGGGAAAATCATATCTGGTAAACATAAGAGCTATGAGAGTCGGTCTGGCTCTAGATAACACAACACCTATTTACGGATGGATTCTCTCAGCAGGTCCTAACCAGAAGCTAGACACAAAAGACACTGACGTCCTCCCGGGAGGCGATGACAGGGGAGTATTGCTATTTAGAAAGAGCGAATCCTAATCTTAAACAAATAAAAGAATTGTACCAATCTCAGCCTGGAGAAACATCTAGCGCTGGGATTGTGTTTTTAGTTTCAAAAATGTGTAAAACTGTTCTCTAATGGTAGATTTGCCTTCCATTAAGAGATAATCTTAGACCACAAGAAATTGATACTTAGTGTCCTTCGTCAAGCTACAGATGTATTTGTTTTTGCCGGGTATGCCTTCTTTCCACAACAAGGTTAACTGTTGTTAGTTCTCTAGCCTCACTTATTTGCACACAAAGAAGCATTTTCATTTGCATAATACGTAGCACTATTTATAATTTTGTGTTATGGAGCCTTTGATATTATCTGCTATAGGTGTTGGGTTTGTGCACTCGTTAGCGCCCGACCACTGGCTTCCTTTCGCCTCTTTAGCTCAGGCCCAGGGTTGGTCAAGAAAGAAGTTACTATTCATAACTTTCCTGGCTGGGTTAGGTCACGTAGGCTCAAGTTTTATTTTGGGAGCTTTGGGAATAGTCCTGGGTTTTGGACTTACTCACCTTGAGGGGATAGAATCAATCAGGGGTAATATCGCTGGTTTGCTCCTTATTGGCTTTGGAGTGGCTTATGCCCTATGGGGATTAAAACACGTAAGAGACCATCATTTGCATATACATAGAGGAGAGGTAGTTACCCTCTGGACAGTTATGGCTATCTTCATCTTTGGCCCATGCGAGCCACTCATACCACTAATGTTTCTTGCAATTCAGCACGGATGGATGGGTATATGGTTGACAACCCTAGCATTTTCCATTACTACCGTCTTTATGGTGGTGGCTCAAAGTATGCTGGCCTTCGTAGGCTTCAACCTCCTGCCAAGGCACGCCTTGGAGAGGTGGTCCCATGTTTTGGCTGGAGGGATAATAGCCCTCACAGGAGCAGCAGTTATGTTCATTGGGATTTAGGTTTTATTGCGATGAAGGTAGCACCTATAGTGTATTGAGAGGTCCGATAGCCTGTCTTGCCCACCGGTTTGACATCCATAAATCCAGCTCGTTCTAATAACCCAAGGAAGGACCTCCCTGGTATGGCACCACTGATTCACTTAGACCATTGACCTAACTTCTCTACTGTTGCTTGGTCAACGCCTTCCTCCAATATAATATCCGCTGCGTATATACGCCCACCTGGCCTCAAAACCCTATAAAGTTCATTTACTACCTGCTCTTTCTGGGGAGAAAGATTCACCAAGCCGTTGAAAATAATTAAGTCCATGGAATTGCCAATGATGGGAAGCTCTTCTGCCGACCCTTTGAGGAACACCGCATTGTTAATGCCAAGCCTCTGACAGTTAGCCCAAGCCTTTTCCAACATAGCATAAGTAAAATCTATGCCTATCACTATTCCCTTATGTCCAATCCGTTTGGACACCAAGAAAGTATCCACTCCGGCTCCGGAGCCGATATCCAGGACTCTTTCTCCCTTATTTACCGGGCCCAAGCCTAGAGGGTATCCTACCCCCGCAAAAGACTCAGTTATGGCTAGGGACAGAGAGTCTATTTCCTGAGGGTCATAACCCAATCTTTTTGCGCTTTCAGGGCCGGTAGGAACCCTTCTTTCAGAAAATGGATCTGAAGCAATCTTTTCAAAACGGACCCTAATTTGTTCTCTTATCCCATTGAGGTCTTCAATCCTATCGCTATTCATTACCCACCACACTTAGACCGTCAAAGTAGAGGGCTGGAACATAGTTAGAACCATACCACTGTGGTTGGCTACCAATGGCATTAAGTTGATTGAAGACTTCAAAGACATTCCCAGCAATCATGCAATCCTTAACTCTACCTATAACCTCACCGTTTTCAATAAGGAATCCCAGGTCAATGTTTACTGAAAACTCGCCTGCCAAGGTATTACTCTGTCCACCACCTAGCACCTGGTCCACCAAGAGCCCATACTTTACATCTTTAATCATGTCCTCTAATTTCATATCGCCCGGCTCCAGGACAACATTGGTGCAAGCTGGAGCAGGTTGGGACGCAAAGCTGCGTATACCATTGCCGGTGGATCTGGTAGACATTATCCCAGCTGTTTGAAGATCAAACAGGAAGTTTTTTAACACCCCCCTTTCTATAAGGGGTGTATGTTGGGCCTGCACCCCCTCCCCATCTAACGGATAACTACCAGTGGCAAAATCTATCGTTGGGTCGTCGTAAATGGTCAACCTTTCATCCGCTATCTTTTCACCCAACCGACCTATGAGTGGAGAGGCACCCTTCTGAACAAGCTTACCATTGCAACCCATTTCTAGTGGTGCAAGCAGTAAGCCAACCGCCTTTGATGTAAAGATTACCGGGAAAAGGCCAGAACTTATTCTGAGTTCCTTTTCTGACAGGCGCAATTTTTCAAGGATTTTCTCGGTAGCCCTCATAAGGCCATCAACTACTTTCCTGGAACTCTCACCCTCACCAACCC
The DNA here is from genome assembly GCA_051388875.1 of Candidatus Brocadiia bacterium JP1. Taxonomy (GTDB): domain Bacteria; phylum Planctomycetota; class Brocadiia; order Brocadiales; family Bathyanammoxibiaceae; genus JBMFFR01. The sequence continues at coordinate 73,669 of JBMFFR010000006.1, forward strand.
ACACTAGCCCTTTTTCTTTTACTAATACTATATCTATACCCATACTATGTATGGTAGAGTTTCTTGAGAAGTCTAACCCACTTGAATTCAGTAGGCGTCGCATGCCCACTCCCTTGCCGGCCTCTACACTGCACTGGTATTCTGGGCAAACTGTGAGGGCCTTATCAAGAACCTCTTTACCTAAGGCTATGGCCTTTTCTATAGGAAAATCTACTACTTCCTTATCAAATATTTTAACCTCTGATAATGTGCTTGGTGTAGGAAACTGGAACTTAGCTTCCTGGCCAAAATGGGCAGAGCGGAGAGCCTTTTCTACTAAGTTCTCTGGCTTCCTGAGGTCTGTGGTGCTGGAGAAACCTATTCTGGAATCCTTTATGAGCCTGAGGCCTATCCCGCGTATTGTCTTATGATGAATATACTTAAGTTTGTTATGCTCAAAGCTAACAGAGTGAGATTCTCCTTCCTCATAGATAACCTCGGCGGCATCTGCCACCTTGAGAGCCAGTTCAAGGACTTTTTCTTCTATCTTCACGTTATCTTCCACCAACTACTACATTTCTAATGCGTATATGTGGTCCTCCATCGCTCACCCTTAGTGGAAACTGCCCACCCTTTCCACAGCCCCCAAGCCCACCCTGAAGCTTGAGATCATTCCCTATCGCATCAATATTCATCAAGGTCTCAAACACATTGCCGGTAAGGACTACATCCCTGAGCCTTTCACCCAGTTTACCATCCTTTATACGAAAGGTCTCGGCAGCGCTAAAAGTGAACATCTCCATGTTGGTCTGTCCACCCAGTGCCCCTTTACAATATATACCCTCTGACGTATCTTCTAACATCTTCTCAAGAGTCCAGTCCCGCGGCTCCATATAAGTATTGGACATCCTTACTATGGGTTCATTAACGTATCCAAGGGCTCTTGCATTTCCGGTTGGCTTCTCCCCCATCTTTGCAGCCGTTTCGCGTGAGTGAAGACGACTGGTAAGAATACCATTCTTTATAAGATAAGTCTTCTGAGTGGGTGTACCTTCACTATCGTATTTATTGGTGCCTGCTTCCCCAGGCATACTACCATCATCAATGATGGAAATTTCATCCCTACCAAAGCGTTTGCCCAATTGCATAATTTCTAGTAATTTTTTATTCTCATAGATAAAGTCTGCTTCGCTGAGATGGCCAAAGGCCTCATGGGTGAATACCCCGCAGAGTAAGGGGTCTGCTATTACTGTGTAAATTCCACCCCCTATTGGCTTAGCATGAAGTAGTTCTATGGCTAGTTGGGTGATTTCTTCGCATTTTGCCTCCAGCCCCATGACATTTTGATAGCCCCTGAGGTCTCCAATTGATTCAAAAGCTCTCTGCACGTTTGTCCCATCTTTGGTAATGGCCAGAAGGGATATGCCACAAAAGGCAGTCTCCTGGACTATAACACTACCCTCGGAGTTAGCAAAATAGGTTACCGAATGGGAATCCATATAACGAACGTTAGAAGTCTGAACATGTTTAGAAGAAAGGATTATGTTGTTATATTTCTGGCATAGAGAGTGTTTTTCTTCCAGTGGTACATCCCTGGGGTCTATGTTTACTTTTGCCTTCACATATTCATTTGTAATTGGGATAGGTGCCAGGAATCTAGTAGAATCCCCTAACATACTAGCCTGTCTTACAGCTGCAAGGACATAGTCAGGCAGGTTTTCTATGTCATTAAAGGCAACAAAGCCCCATCCCCCTTTTACTAAGGCGCGTACACACCCACCGATACTGTCACTTTCGTTAATAGTTTCTAACTCCTTACCTGTGTAGTTTACGGTGGTGCCAGACCCTTCGTGCACCCTAATCTCCAGGTAATCAGCTTTTGCAGCGTGTAATGCTCGTTTAATCAGTTCCTCCATAATCTCACCTATGCGATAAGTTTCTCGAATTCTTTCTCGTTAATAGTCTTTACACCCAGTTGGTGAGCTTTATCATATTTAGAGCCTGGAGATTCCCCTATCACCAGAAAATCAGTCTGTTTACTAATGCCAGAAGAGACCTTTCCCCCTAAGCTCTTGATAAGGGACTCTATTTCATGCCTGGAGTATTTCTCCAGGGTACCGGTAACTACAAAAGTTTTACCAGCTAGTTTCAAATCCTTGGTACGTCTTTTTTCTCCTAACTTAACAGTGTTAACCCCTGCGGTTTTTAATTTTCTTACAATTTCCTTGGTCCTAGAGTTAGCAAGGAACGTTACTATACTTCTGGCCATGACAGGGCCAATTTCATGAATCTCTTCCAGTTCTTTTTGTGTAGCCTGCATTATCTCATCTAGGGACTGGAAATGGGAGGCCAATACTTCGGCAGCATGGACTCCAACATGATGAATACCCAAGGCTCCGATAAGCCGAGGGAGGTCCCTCTTTTTACTGGCCTCTATTCCATTTAAAAGATTGGTGGCTGACTTTTTAGCCATTCTCTCTAAGTTCACCAAGTCTTCTAACTTTAGATAGTAAATGTCAGCATAATCCTTCACAAGACCACTATCCACAAGCTGTTCTATAATTGCAGGCCCCATGCCATCTATATCCATGGCATTCCTACTGGCAAAATATCTTACACGTCTTTTTACCTGAGCCGGGCAAAGGGGGTTATAACAGCGTAGATAAACCTCTTCACCCTCTCTACCTACCTCCCCTCTACACTCTGGACATATTTTGGGGATAGGCAACACTTGCTCTTTGCCTGTGCGTTTTTCTTTTATTACTGTTACCACCTGGGGGATTATTTCCCCGGCCTTTTGAACGGATACATAGTCATGAACTCTTATATCCTTCCTGCCCATCTCCTCAAAATTGTGCAGGGTAGCACGAGTTACAGTTGTACCAGCCAGATGAACCGGCTCCAGGTAAGCCACAGGTGTAATAACCCCTGATTTTCCTACTTGAAGGACAATCTCTTTTATTTGAGAAACAGCTTGCTCCGGTGGATACTTGTATGCAACTACCCACCTGGGGGCCTTGCTTGTTGCCCCAAGGGCCCTACGCTGATCAAAGGAATTTATCTTTACAACAACACCATCTACCTGGTATTCCAGTTTATTCTTTTTAATACTCCACACCTCTATGTACTGCTTTACTTCATTTAGGTCTCTACAAAACCGGATGTGCGGGCTTACGGGTAAACCAAGCTTTTTAAAGGTTTCAAGGCATTCCTGGTGTGCATGTAAGGGCAGACCTTCATAGTAACCTATTGAATGGGCCAAGAAACGGAGACGTCTCTTGGCTGTAAGCCTGGGGTTGAGCAACTTGAGGCTGCCTGCTGCGGCATTTCTAGGATTAGCAAACAGTGGCTCGCCCTCCTCTTCTCTTTCTGAGTTAAGCGCCTGAAAGTCCTTATTAAGCATATACACTTCACCCCTTGCCTCCAGTGTTGTGAATTTATCCCCCGGAGGTTCAAGCCTGAGGGGTATCTCCCTCACAGTCTTAAGGTTAGCAGTAATATCATCCCCCCTATAGCCATCGCCTCTTGTGGCCCCTACGCAAAAAAGCCCACTTTCGTAGGTGAGTGTCACAGCTACGCCGTCTATCTTTAGCTCACCCACAAAATTTATCTCCTTGCTTCCCAAGGTACGCTTAACTCTTTCGTAGAATTCATCCAACTCTTTTTCAGAATAGACATTGTCAATACTTAACATCGGTAGCTTGTGCTCAAAGGTATTAAATTCTGAGAGGGGTTCGCCTCCAACCCTTTGCGTGGGACTGTCAGGGGTGATAAACTCAGGATGGGACTGCTCCAACTTCTGCAATTCTCTCACAAGCTGGTCGTATTCATAGTCGGTTATCTTTGGTTGTGCTTCAATATAATACTTCCTGTCATGGTAGCGAATTAGGTGGCGTAATTCTTCAATCCTGGCTAGTGTGTTTTTATTCTTAATCATGGAAATAATTTTGTGGTAGGACTTTAACTCTGTCAATGAGTAGTATATCATCTCCTTGGTGTCTGTCAACAAACTGATACTACTCGAAGTAATAAATGGGGGGATTTATGGGCCTTTAGCACCCGGGTAGGATTTTAGGTCTTGACTCAAGCCAGCCCACAAAAAACCCAAACCCACACCCAGGTCAATACATTGCTAGGTTTTTCCTACACTTTGCCTAATAAAATAGCGTAGGAAATTTTACTAGGTTTAGGGTAAGCTAGCTAAATAGACTACGCCACGGGCCCCCTCATTATGGAAAAGGGGGGCAGCCAAGCATAGAGAACAAGAAAGCGAAAGATAAAAAATTTCTGCCTAATCCTTACTGACTATTATGCCTCAAGGGTTATTGGACCACCCTTAAAGGTTCCACCCCCTTCTAGGTTTGCGTTGGCTTTCACTTCCCCGTTGGTAGTAAGCTCTACATAAGTGGGTTTTTCTATTCTTCCGGTCATCACTGTTTCGGACAAGTTGACCTCTAGCCTAGCAGGCTCTGTGTTTACCTCAACAGGAGGCATACTTAAGAAAGGTATGCCCCAAACTTTTATCTTTATAGGGGGCAACTTTACTTTCAATCCTGGAAGTCCTATCGTAATCTTACCGTTAGGGTGTATCTTCAGCTCGGTGGGTTGTACATTAACTGTGTTTTTTAGGTCTAAAGTCGTAACTGCCTCGGTCGATCCCCTTACTGGCATTGGCTCTTTCTCCTATTTCTGGTAACCTAAGAAAGCAAAGGAATTATGGGTTTCTAACGCTCATCAGCTTTTTAAACCGAAAACATATTATGCTTGCAAACTCTATTAGCTTAAAAACTATATGCGTTATCCTGTTGGATCTAAAATCTTAATCTCAGCTACCTTTCTAGACAGTGCTTACCCTTATTTCTCCACTGGTAATAACTTGTAGTTGAGTGGCTCTTTCCATATCAGCATAAACTATTTTAGTATCCAACAGATTTACTTCTAGTTTGGTGGGCTCAGTACCTACCTCCAAACTGCTAAGGCGCATATAGGGCAGAAACAAAAACGCTATACCTAGCCCTAATAGCCTCACTTTTAGTCTTGGTATATTTATACCTATCTTCCCTGATGTTCCTAAGGAAAATTCTACGTGTCCAATGTCAACCGAGGCTTTTACATCTAAAGCAGCAGATGTGTTCGTGTGTCCTAATAACATTTTTCTTAAAGGATTCTTACGTAGTTTTTCGTAATCTGCATGATAAAGAACGGTCAATTAAACCTAAGTCTTTTGTCTTTCGTGTTGAAAGAAATGGGCCGTCCGTTATCAAACGGACGGCCCAAAATTAGCTTACTTCGGTGCTTTTCGCTTTCCCTGAGTATAGACAGGTGTTTGACCGTAGATTATGTGGTCGCTAGGCAGTATACCATCTGCCTTTATACCTGCCTTGTCCTCCAGGGCCTTTATCCTTCTTAGCTGAATAGCCCAGTCCTGATTCCTCGCCAGGTTCTGTAACATGGGCGCCCACCCATACCACCAGGAGTAGTCCTGTTGCGCATGGGCAGTACCCTTGTAACCCTTAAGGAAGTGACCAAACCACTGTTCCTCTAGCCATAGTTCAGCAATGCTAGGCCTGCCAGGACCAGTTAAATAATGGTGGCCTGTGCCAAGGATTGGACCGTAAAGCGGGAAGTAACCCTGCTTCTCCTTGAATAATGGATATAGTGCAGGTCCTAGCTTTTCTGGGCCTAGTACATCCGCAAGCTTGTCACCAACCCAGAATGGATCTCTCTGGTCTGGACCAGGAACTATACAATTATCCTTGAAGAGGCCATCCAACAGAATCATAGATGCATCGGTCTTCTGCCAGCCCAGGAGCATGTATTCATCCAGAGTTTGATTGAGGTAAATTGTAGCAAACCTTGGGCTATGGCACTTTGAACAAGTCTCTATCCACTTTGCCCTCTTGCCCTTATTCTCTGGAGAATCAAGGTCTATAATCTTGTTAAGAGGTGGGATATTTATCCCGTAGGGTGCATCCTTGAGACTGGACTTATACTCATAATTCCTCTGCTTCGGCTTATAGACACCCATACGCCAGATGGCCTTAGAAACCACGTTATGGGCAAATTTCCCACCACCCTGGTACATGTGGCAGTATGCACAGGTGGGACCCTTCCAATCCTTTCCAGGAACCACCTGTTCCATGGGTATCTCTAGATTCCACTCATGATGAGTAGTGTGGTATGTAACACCCATGGCAGACTCTTCATAAGACTCGTAGTCTGGGTGGTCATAACCCATATGACACTTTCCGCAGGTTTCAGGCTGTCTAGCCTCTTTTGCATCAAAGCGGTGTCTCATGTGGCATCCATCGCAGCGCTGCATCTCTGGATGGCAGATGTCACAACCAATCATGGATACACCTTCACCCCTACGGTAGTTCTCAATATACCATGGGGGCACCACTTCGGATTCCCAAGAGTGATAATGGCTTGGTCTGCCTTCTTTCTTTTCTGAGACAAACTCCTCTGCTTCCTTCCTATGGCAATGACCACAGGCATTATCAAGGTAAGGCATTTTCAGCACGTCATGGCTTGAACCATGACATTCTGCACAACCCACCTTTGTGATAGGCCTACCCAAAAGTTTTTCTATCTCTGCTGTCTTTTCGGCATGGTAAGGAGTCTTCCTTGGGTTGTAATGGACGGAATCTTCCCATTGGTGTACCCAGCCAGGCGTTACAGTAAGGTGGCACTCTTCGCACTGATCTGGCCTGAACCCCTTCATCTGCTCTGCGGTCAGAGCAGGTCGGATGTAGTGCCTTGTCGGGGCTATGTACATATGCATAGGTATGGGTTTATAGAGATCGCGATAGGGCCCACCTCCCTTTTCTAGCCCCACCCACTCCTCCCACGCCTTTTTTGCTCCTGGGTCAGGGAACATGTAGTTAAGTGGTGGCAAATCGGCAGCTACACTGGCTGCCCCAGCTGGCGCTGCGGATGGCTCTTCAGCCATACAAACTGTGCCTACACAAAAAGCTATTCCTAAAACCAAAGCTCCCACAACTAATACTACCGGTAACTTCCATTGTCTCATAATTCTTTCCCCTTTCTAGAGTTCTCATTCTAGAAAATTTCTTACCGGTGACTTTTAATCCTTCCTCGGTAGACATGCACACTAAACTTTACCACGGTAAATTTACCTGTGGCACGACTTGTGCTGTCCATCACCTCCTTCCACTGGGTACGCTTCTAACCCTTTGTATTTATCTCTACTTTTACTTTATGTACTTCGGGAATATAAGCCCTTTCTTCCACCTTTGTAGCTTTATTGGTGTTCTCCAGAGCCTGTCTTTCCTTGTGGGAGAAACCCTCTAAACTTAACCCTTCTAAGGCAGATTCTTCCTCTTCTATCCCAGAAACCATGGTGCTTAGTTCCTTTGATATATCTTCCAACTCTTGCAAAGAATTTGTCAACTCTCTCGCTTCAATGGCTAGTAGCTTAGGGAACCTCATCTCGTGATTCCTGGGAATGTGGCAGTTGCCGCATACTTTGAAGCTAAACCCCCCCCTTGTCAATGTTGCAGCTTCTGCAAGTTTACCATCTTTCATAAATTGTGCATAGAGTTCCCCAGGGCCATGACAAGCCTCACAGGTTACGTTTTCCTCAAAATACTCGCCAGTTTTTTCATTATAACCAGTGGTATGGCACTTAAAACACTGTTTTCTGTAATTCTCATCCCCCTCAATGAAGTCCTTTGCATTTTTGACCTTCTCAAAGCTCTTAAATTTGCTCTCTGCCCAAAAATCTACGTGGAAGGCAGTAAGCTTCTTATGGCAACTTATACAGCCACTACTGCCCTGGTAGGCCTGTGGTTCGCCGGTAACATTGAAGTAATTGAAATCACTTGCATCTAAACCGTCCTGAATACTCAATTCAGCAATATTCTTCCAAAACTTTACCGCATCTTCCGGGTGAACTAGCCTCTCATACATAGCGGCTTTCTTTCCAAGCATATGTTCATGGGCAGATTTCTTCCTGAGGGCGCGTCCATTACCCTCATGGCATACTGTGCAACCATAAATATCAAAAGGAAAGAACTCTGCTGTATAGGGATGCTGTTTAGTAAGCTTATCCTCGTTTAAGTGACAGGTCATACATCTATCTACCTGGATACCGCTTGTGCCTTTTTTCCATAGCCCCTCCCTCTTGAGGAGTATTTGCTTTACTTGATATCTAGGTTTTTTGAGATATTCCAACGTACTTCTCACTAACGCAGCCTTCTTGGGGTCACCCCACGTAGGGTCCTCTAGAATTTTTAGCTGAGCTTCCATATCCTGCCGCATTTGAGCATACTCTTGTTTCTGATATGTCTTCCACTCTGCTTTCCACGTCTCCCTGAAGACCCATATTAAGCTTACGGCCAGGAGGCCACAGGAAAATATCAAAAAAGGTGTTAACCACTTTATTGACAAATTAATAGGAAAAGGTAGCATTTTCTTACTCTCATACGTTAAACCAAGGAGTTACAAGCACATATTTCACATTAAACATATTCCTAAGCAAAATTTTGATGGGTATAAAACACATGGCCGCAAAGAGATTAAAGATAATAAGATACCTTATGATTCCTAACCTGAAAAAGAAATTAGGAAAGATAACAGCGGGCAATATGAGCATCAATAACCCATAAACAACAAGAGATGCTATCCCTACCAGGAGTGGAAAGCTCCAGAGGGCTACTTCTGTGGCCTTTGGAATATGCTGATCCTCCCAGGGCCAGTAAAAACTCCAGTACATCCCCCTAAAGTACCATCCAACAATAATTAGGAGATACCACATTGTGAATCCCCCAATAAAGCACCCTATTGCAAACTTCCTCTCCTTGAAAGCAAAACGACCTATCCCCTTTACAGGGTCCGGATCAAGGAAAGGGATTGCATAAAGCCCAAGCAGGATCAGTGAAGGTAGAATTACCCCAGCCATGTAGGGATCAAAGTAAGCAAGTAATTCTTGAAGTCCCACAAAAAACCATGCCGCCTTAATATGTGCAGGTGTTTCAGCTGGGTTAGATAGTTCATAAAGCGGAGAGTCCTGGAAATAGGCCCACGTAAATAAGATTATCAAGAAGGCTAAACCAACACATAGTTCTTTCATTACAAAATTGGGGAAAAAAAGCTCATATTTCGGTGGTCTTTCGTAAATATCCCGCTTAGTGAGTGCCTCCCCCCTCACTACAGCAAGAAGCCTAAGCCGTTCCTTATCCTCAATCGCTTCTGGTTCTTCGCTCTTAGCAGTTACTGTCTTTTCAACTTTATCCGACATAAATGACACCCTTTCCTTAGAAATTACAAAGGACCAGACATACCACCAGCCCTGTGAATATTGTAAAAATGGAATCCCATTAGTCCGGCCAAAGCGCCCGGCAGTGCTATACAATGTGCGAAGAAGAAGCGGCTAAGAGTAGGCTGGTCTAGTACTGTACCACCGAGCATTATGTAGTGTATATCCTTATCCGGTGGAAGCACACTAAAAGGGCCCTTTGCCCCTAGTATGGGGGTGTTTTCTGCCATAGTGGCCCCAATAGTTGCACCCCAGTAAGCCTCTTGGTCCCACGGGAGCATATAACCTGTAAAACACAAAAGGTAGGTAATAATTAAGAGTGTAATACCCACCAGCCAATTAAGCTGTCTGGGTGGTTTATATGCTGCTTGAAGGAATACTCTCAGCATATGAGCTGGCACGCAAACAATCATGAGGCAAGCTGACCAACGGTGCACGTTTCTTACAAAAGCTCCAAATGGCACCACTTGCATAATATCCATTACGTCGGCATGCGCCCGATTTACATCAGGTACATAATAAATCATTAAAAAAGGCCCTGTAAGGAAGCACAAAAGGGCAAAAAAAGCGCTGAGTCCGCCCAAGCAGACAGTGTATCTTACAAGGCCAAGAGGTACCCATTTCATCTCGCTTTCTACCTCTCTATAGATTAGATTTTATACTCTGACTAAAATATCCAAAAAACTTTTCCTTATACTTCCAAAATAAAGTCCATACCTACATTCCTAGATTTATCTACTAACAGACGGCCGTCTGGAGAGATGCTTAAGTGAAACCTTGGTAGAGGTAAAGGAGCCGGACCAGCAAAGTTAATGCCCTGCTTATCAAATCTAGCGCCATGACATGGACATTTAAATACCTGCTGGTCGTCATACCAAATAGGCTGACAACCCAGATGGGTACAGGTGGCAGACAAAGCGTAGAACCCCTTCTCCGCCCTCACTATAAAAACTCCTCTACCAGCGATAATGGAAACAGACCCCACCTTGAAATCATCTGGTTTACCAACTTTAAAAATGCTGGAGGGCTCAAAAACTATTCTGGGATATGCATATCTTAATACACTTGCGCCCAACGTTCCAACAAACCCTATAAAAATGCCCCAACAGGCCCAAAAAAGCCCCTTTCGTATGGCTTCTCTACGGGCTAGCTTCTTGTAATCTAGTGTTTCTGTCTTAGCTATTGGTTTAAGCATGGGAACTCCCTCTATCCTACTTCTTCTTCAAATTTAACCATATAAATAGCATCCGCCCAACATGCTTCTGCACAGGCACCACAGTGGACACATTTTTCTTCATCTATCATTAACCCTACCCATGGCCCTTCCCCGTAAGCCTCTTCTATAGGCCCATCACCAGAACTTAAGTCTTTCTTATTAATAAACCTCAGATGAATACACTCGGTTGGACAAACATCTATACAGTCACCACAAGCATTGCATGGATTATAAGGCCCTACCATAGGGCTAACTATACAATTTAAGCATCTTTCTGCTTGTCTTCTAGCCACCTTTTCTGAATAACTTCCCTCAACTGGTTCCATACTATCTTGCCTAACCTTAGCAGGAACTATTGGAGGTAAAACTCGTCCTATAGAGAGTCGGTTGGCAAAAGTATCTGATTTTTCATGATGATGGACAGGTACCAGTGGACGAGGCTCACCAAGTCCCAGAGATCCTTCGCCTCCGAGATGCTTATGGATGGTAAAAGCACCCTTTTGGCCGGAAGCGATTGCCTCTATTACATTTCCTGTACCAGATAAGTCTCCACATAGGAATACCCCATCCATTAAGTTAGCAAAGGGTCCTTTACCTTCTAGCTCACCGATTCTCTTTAGAGTATTTTCCTCTCCCTGGAAGGAAGACCAGTCAGGCTCTTGTCCGACAGCCAAGAGCACAGTATTTGCCTCTATTATGCTGGAGCCATTCTGTTTAAAGACAGGTTTATATCCCCCCTTATTATCAAAACTAAGATCCTCAACAGGTGCTAGTTCCACCCCAACCACTTTACCGCCTTCACCTAATATTTGTTTTGGGCCAAGCCCGGGATAGAACGCTATGCCTTCTTGTACAGCCTCCGCAATTTCATTACCTTCCGCTGTCATCTCAGGCAATGGTTTTTCTTTTTTTGCCCCCTTTGCAACCTCGTAACAAACGACTGTTACCTTTGTGCCTTTTGTGCCGCTTATTCTTCTTGCAGTCCTAGCGACTGCAACCGCCAAGCTGCCCCCACCAATAACCACAATTTTGGTTCCTACTGATGCAGTTCCTTTTAAAGCTACCTCCATAAGGAAGTCCATCCCTGAATGTACCCCCCCTAGCCGTACTCCAGGTATATCAATAGCCTTGTTTTTTTGCGATTCTATAGCTAGAACCACTGCATCATATTTTTCTCTAAGTTCTCTTATACTATAATCCTTACCATAACTAACATTTGTCTCTAATTCTATGCCTAGTGATAAGATGTCCTCTATATCTCTTTTAACGACTTCTCTAGCGAGCTTAAAGGAAGGAATGGTACTTGTTAGTATGCCTCCAGGTTGACTTGCTGATTCTAACAGTCTTACCCGGTAACCCATTAGTGCTAGGTCATGTGCGGCGGCAAGGCCTGCTGGCCCAGCACCCACTATTGCGACCTTCGGAACATTCTTACCAGCAGGGAGGGTTATCTTTCTCACCCTTTTACGAATCCACCCATATACTTCCCTTGTGCTCAAACTATTCTTTTCTGCTGCAAACCCTTTTAAGGCCCTTATGGACACTGGTTCATCCAGCTTCCCTCTGGTACAGGCAGGTTCACAAGGAGCGCTGCAAATCTTTCCGCAAACAGAAACAAAAGGGTTATTTTCCCTAGCTATAAGGTATGCCTTCTGATAATCCCCCTCAGCAATTGCCACCACATAGGCCCTGGCATTGGTACCTACTGGACAAGCTTCACGACAGGGTACATTCTTGTGGAACCATCTAAGGTCTGTCGCAAAATCTACTTTGTATTTTCTTTCGGAACGGAGTTTTTGAAGTGAACCTTTATACTGTATGACGGGATTGGGATTAACATCAATACTAAATTCCGGTTGGCTTAAATCTAAGATTACCCTGTCATCGTTAGCCATCAACCTACCTCTTTGGGTGCATCTTTAATTAACAAACATTCACTAAAAAGTATAGCAATAACTATTTGAAAGTTCAAGTGTAAGTTATTATTAAACAAAATCATTCTCTACCAACTTGACTTCTTTAGTGCCCCTTTTATCTTTACAACTAATCCTGTCTTTTGCACAGACGGCTGTAGACCTCCATTATGGAGTGTGCAGTAATAAAGTTTGGTTATTGTATCTTATTATCACTAAAAGTCAACTACCAAACTCTAGGCATGTATAACGCAAACTAGATATAATATAAGCCCTCTTTTAAAAAGTTCTTAGATAGATAGGTAATTTGTATTTATCAGACAAAAAAAGCGTAGTGTGCACTTTGATATCTTTCTTTCTTTAGCCACACTACGCTATTGCCTTCATCAATTCAATCTATATACATTCTTCACCTCTTTGAAGCATGCTAGAGGAATTTGATCAAAGGTCTGTTCACCTTTAACAGACTGGCACGCCCACTATACTAAGCTTGCCAGCAGAAAATCACCTATTCAGTCAAAAAAATATGATTGCTATCTATGCCCACCCTAACAAAAGTCCAAATCAACTAGCCTTAAGGGTGCCAACTGATTGGTCAATTGAATCTTTAACGAATACCTGAAAGAGAAACAGCAGATTTGGCCGTTTCTTGATAACAATCCTTGTAGTAATCTCCCGATTCTTGTAACTTGTGAAGGTTTTCGAGCACTTGTTTGAAGACCTGGTCCCAATCTTGGCTAACCCTAATGGCGAACAAGGAGTTTCGTAAGTTACCAGTGGCCTTCAGGGAGTTTTTAAAACGTGTCTTGAGGGTATCACCAGCGTAAAGATTATCATAAACGTATTGCATGCCCTCTATAAATTCATCCAAGGTCATGTCCACAAAACGATGCACAACATTTGCTGTCTCATAGTACTGCCAGTCCCACGGGAAATTCTTCCTGAAAAGCCTTTTTTCAGCATCAAATCTATAATATAAGGGTGTTTTTGGGAAGGGACAGTCTATACCATAAGTAAGTATGTCCACCTGACAATCCAGCACAAAGTCTACCATTCTCTTGAAAGAATCTTTATCGTCACCATCAGCTCCAAAGACCACGGAGCCCCAGACAATTAGCCCGGCATCGTGGACCTTTTTTACACATTCCTTATAGCTTGTTGTCCCAAGTTTAAGGTTCACCTTCTTGTTCATTTTTTTGAGTACTTCGGCATTAGTAGACTCAATCCCCACAAGGAACCCAAAGCAACCTGACTTGTTCATCAACTCCAAAGCTTCGGCATCCAGAGACACATTCAGTGCAGTGAACCCCAACCAATCTTTTTTTAAATTCCTTTCTATCATTCCATTAAAGAGGTTTTTTGCCCGTTGATTAGACCTTGGGCTATGACCATAGAAGTTATCCTCTGCAAACATTAACCCCTTATAGTCGGTAGCAGCCATTTCGTCTAGCACATCTTCATAAGGTCTTTCTCTAAATTTCCCTCCTTGGAAAGTCGGCACGCTGCAGAAGTCGCACCGGTTTGGACAACCCTTAGTGGTAACTATAGACGAAAATTTATAGCCATACTTTCTCCTCATGAGTTCTCTATTTGGATGAACCTTTTTCAGTATGGAAAGAGGGGGTAGGCCACCATTGTATACCTTTTTCAGTTCTCCCCTCTCAAAATCTCTTATAACTTCAGGCCAGACCTGCTCAGCCTCACCAGTTACTACCGCATTCACATACTGAATGGCCTCCTCAGTGCAAACAGAGGCATGGATACCACCCATAATAACTGGTATACCATGTTTCTTGCAAGCCATAGCAATCTTATAAGCTCTAGGGGCTTGATAGGTTAATGCTGTGATGGCTACGAGGTCGGGAGGTTCAAAGGTTATTTCCTGCTCGCTTTCATCTAGAGCAGCTTCAATATTTTCGTCAACTACATCAAACTCCCAGTCTCCTGGTGTAAGGGCGGCTATATATGCCAGGTTTAAAGGCATTTGGACAATAACATGGATACTCTCCTCCCCATGACGTCCTGGGGGATGGGGGTTAATCAAGAGCATCTTTTTCATAATAAACTCACCTCCCGTTTTTTAATATGAGATTTGCCACTCTCCATCCTGAAGATACTACGGCACATACTCCCGGCCCTGGGCTTGTCCAGTGGCCTGCCAAAAAAAGATTCTCTACCGGTGTGCGATGGTCTAACCTTCTTGGAACCGACTGCTCTAGTGTGACTGCCCACCCGTATGCAGCCCCTTTTGAATTCAGGGTATACCTTTCCAGTGTTTTAGGTGTAGCAGCCTCTACTACCTCAATATGTTTTTTCAGATGTGGTATTAGCCCATCAAGATAGTCTATATTCTCCTGGGTGAGCCTATGTTTCACTGTCCTCCAATCTTTTACATCTTCGTAACTTTCTTCCATTGTAGATACCACATTAATAATCTGTTTTTTCCCCGGTGCAAGTGTACTATCTACAATTGTAGGGGCTGATATGTACTTCCACTGGTTCGCGGACTCGTGATAGAAACCCCGTCTAAAGTCTTTTAAATTAACCTCTGGGTCAAGTCCCAGATAGAGCAGAAAATAGGAAGGGCTTTCTTTCATAGCACCGAGCTTCTTTGAATATGCGGGGTCAATCTCTTCTTTAATTAGCTTCGTAAAGGTTCCTCTAGCGTCTGCATTTGAAACTACCACATCTGTCAGAACCTCTTCTCCCCCCTCTAGTTTGACACATACTGCTCTTTTGCCATCCAAAAGGACTTCCTCTGCCATTGTAGACATAAGCATATCACCACCAAATGCAGCAAAATTTATTGCCAGACTGTTGGCAAAATGCTGGGTCCCTCCTCTAGGATAATAAGCTCCATCCCTAAGGTAATTGACCAACATCTGGCACATTCCTATAAAGGAGGCCTCTTCGGGAGGTGTACCAAGATAGCCCCACTGACCTGCCAGCGTCTTTTTCAATTCCTCATTCTCAAAAAAACTGTCCAATACTACTCTGTAAGTCATATCTTTGTATTTGCTTATGTACTGACTATCGGATGCCTCATTAATTATAGCCCAATATAGTTTCACTAGCTCCTTAAAGAACTTAGCAATCTGTTCCTTCTCAAGGGGATATTTTTGTCCTAATAATGATATATACAACTCTATTTCCGCTGGAATATCAATAGAAAAATTAGGGAAAATAATACTATCCATGGGGTCTAGCCTAAAAAACTCCAGTTCTAGGCCTAATTCTTTTAAACACCTCCCCACTATACTATAGCGTCCACAACCTCCTATATGATGCACGGCTGCGTCAAAAACAAAACCACCACGCTTAAATGCAGTACAGTAACCCCCAGGTATAAAGTGCTGCTCTACTATGAGTACTTTCTTCCCCCTTTTGGACAGGAAGGCACCACAAACTAACCCTCCTATACCTGCCCCAATCACTACCACATCGTATCGCCTTAATAAAGATCTGCCCATTCATTCATACTTAGAGATAACTACTGCTGAACAATTGCCCGTGTAGGAAAAACTTTGAACTAGTGTATGTTTGAGGTTTGCCGCTCTTTTTGTATTGGGTACATAATCAAGGTCACATAATGGATCTGGTTCATGATAGTTTATTGTAGGGGGGAGTATCCTGCTGTTTATTGCCCCTACGCAAGCTATACACTGCATAGCCCCTGAGGCATCTAGGCAATCACCCGTCATAGATTTGACAGCACTGATTGGGACGCCCTTCGCGTATTCCTTAAAGACCTCTTTGATAACGGTGGTCTCTACTCGGTCACCGTTCGGACTGGAGTTTGCATTCGCAGAGATATATGATATGTCTTTTGGGTGAAGGACTGCTTCTTGAAGAGCGGTGGAGACTGCTCTTACTCCACCCTGAAGGTCACTTTGATTGAGGTCAGATGGGTTGAAGGCTGTACCGTACCCCTTAACCTCTGCATATATAGTGGCTTTCCTCGCCAGGGCATTTTCTAAGGTCTCAAGTACAATTAACGCAGCCCCTTCCCCTAGCACAATCCCGTTCCGCCTCCTATCAAAAGGTGCACATATCTCTGCTTGGCCGTTTCTACTACCGGAAAGCACTCCAGCCCTGTAAGCTGCCCAAAATATATCCCGTGTAAGACCGTAAACACCTCCCGCCAGTATAACCTTCACCCTATCCATCTTAAGAAAGTCGCAGGCATAAATAATTGCATCCACCCCACTGGTCTCACCAGTAGAGATGGTAGAATTCAGTCCTTTTGCCTGACAGAAGATGGAAGCACGGCTTGCCGGGGCGTTAAGCACCGTATTGGGAAAGTCCATCGGGTTTACATAATTCGGTCCTTCCTTGAGGGCTTCCATGTCAAAGGAAAAGATGCTGTTTATGCTGCCAAAGGTTGATCCCACAACTATCCCTATGTCCTCTTCTCCATAAATATTATCTAGTCCAGCATCTTGTAGGGCTATTGCTGTTGCGGCTGTCACAAGCAGGCTTGTCCTATCAAAATGCCTTATACCTTTCTGCCCGATATAAGACTTAGGAGTGAAGTCCGGTATTTCCCCAGCAGTTTGACTGTTATATTTATCCACCCCAAAAAGGGTTATGGGCTTTATTCCTGAAACACCCTTAAAGAGACTTTCCCAGAAAACTTCCTTGCCTGTTCCTATAGGACTTATAATCCCGATACCTGTAATTACAACCCTTTTTTGCATTTTATAATTAGTTTTAATAATAGGAAGGTATCTACCACTAATTTAAGAACTTCTTTATGACCAAACAACTGTTGTTACCACCAAAGGCATAAGCGGTATTAAGCGCTATATTCACGCGGTGTTCCCTTTTAACGTTGGGCACAAAATCCAGGTCACATTCCGGATCTTGCGTGTGATAGTTGATAGTGGGGGGGACAACATCATTCTCCACAACTAATGCACAAGTAATGGCTTCTATAGCGCTGGCTGCCCCCATCGTATGGCCAATCATTGACTTTATAGAGCTGACTAACAGTTTTTGGGCATGGTCTTTAAAAACTTTCTTTATAGAAATAGTCTCTGCCTTATCATTAGCAATAGTACCGGTTCC
Organism: Candidatus Brocadiia bacterium JP1; assembly: GCA_051388875.1. Taxonomy (GTDB): domain Bacteria; phylum Planctomycetota; class Brocadiia; order Brocadiales; family Bathyanammoxibiaceae; genus JBMFFR01. The sequence goes on from JBMFFR010000006.1 coordinate 91,124, forward strand.
GTGGGCATTTATATATTGCACATCTTCGGGAGTTATACCAGCATTTTTTAGAGCCTTCCTCAAAGAAGAAGCTACCCCATCACCCTCGGGATGAGGTGTAGTAATGTGATAGCCATCGCAACTTAGTCCGTAGCCAATGACTTCAGCATATATATGGGCATTCCTCTTTAAAGCATTATCTAGAGATTCAAGCACTAATACACCAGCCCCCTCTCCGACCAACATACCTTTCCGGTTTTTATCAAAAGGCTGGCAAATATCTGGGGATACTGCTCCCAGGCGACTAAACCCTATAAAGGCTACTTTAGAAAAAGGATCTGCCCCTCCAGCTATCATATAATCTGCCCTACCCAGTTGTATAAGGTCATAAGCATAACCAATGGCGTAATTACCAGCTGCACAGGCCGTGGGTATGATTACGTTAGTTCCTTTAAAACCAAACTCTCTAGCAATACTGGAAGGAATATTGTTGCATGGATGCCTTAGAAATAAACCCTTTTCAACATGATCTTCATCTTGTGTATACCTTATAAGATTTATCTTCTCAAGTATCTGTATCTCTCCACCGGTAGTGCCTACTGATACACCAATCCTTACAGGGTTAATCCCTTCCCACTTTAATCCAGCATCTTCCAAGGCCAATTTAGTGGCTGCTATAGCCATATGAGAGCCTTTCCCTAACTGATCCACATTACCATTCTTTATGTAGTCACTGGGATTAAAATCCTTTACCTCCGTTCCCATATGGACCTTGTGACCAGTGGTGTCAAAGCAAGTTACCTCCGTTACACCAGATTTTCCATCAAGCAGCGACTTCCAGAACGTGTCTTTACCAGAACCGATTGGGCTTATTACACCTAACCCAGTAATTACTACACGCCTTTCCATACCTTACTTTCCTAACTTAAGGAACTTTTATCCGCTAGGGCAAAGGTTAAAGATGCCTTTGCCACCAAACTTTCTCCAACTTTTGCCACACCCTCAACCATAGCCCCTTTGGATACCATTTTTTCTACGCTGACTTCTAGCAGCAACTGGTCCCCAGGGAAGATAGGCTTTAAGAAACTGGCCTTCACGGCGCCTAGAAGGAAAACTGAATTGGGATTTTCCTCTTTAAGAAAGCTCTTTTTGAATAGGACTATAGAAGCCTGAGCAAGGGCCTCTATAGTCAAGGCCCCCGGCATTATTGCATACTCTGGAAAATGTCCAACAAAGAAGGGTTCGTTCCCAGAAACATTTTTTAGGCATACTATCCTTTTCCCCTCCTCAATCTCCACCACTTTATCAATAAAGAGAAAAGGATACCTCTGAGGGACTAGTCTCTTTACCTCTTCAAAGTTTATACCCATAAGACTACTTCTTATGCCTTCTGTCCGCCTATAGGGGATTCTTTGAGCCTATTGCTCTCGGCCAGAACTGATTTAGTCATATTTATAGTGGCCGTTAAAGAGGTAATGTCTACTAGTTTTTCCTCAGGAATCTGAATTTTAAACCTCTTTTCTATGAGGGCCAAAATTTCTAAGGCCAGTAAGGAGTCAATTTCTAGTTCCTTAAAGAAGTTCGCGTCCCTCTTCTCCCATATCTCATCCTTGTCTAACTCAGCCACCTCAGCTACTATTGAAGTAACTTCTCTCGCTACATCTTCAGCGCTCAGTGTCTCCAAATACACACCCTCCTTTTTTTCTCTAAAGCCGCTTAAAATTAAAAATCTTTATCAATTAAACCTACATTGCCCGTTGGGGTTGATTTTGAAAAATGATAGCACTGTGTACATCCAATTGTCAATAATAATCTCTTCCTCTTGCGGTAGAAAAGTTCTTAGGTAAGCTTGGATAGATCCAAAACTATTTTTGGGGAGAGGTTTTAGTTGTTTTCTCTGCGCTCTCCGTCTCGGCTTTGGCCTTTTGGTGATAGTCCTTGCTGCGATAATCAGTCTGATAAAAACCACTCCCCTTAAAAATTACAGCTGCCCCTGTACTGATAATCCTTTTTGCCTTATTGCCACAGGAAGGGCAAGCCTTTACTTTACTTGAATTTATAGACTCAAAGAGTTCAAATTCATGACCACAATTTTCACATTGATACCCATATGTTGGCATATCTTTCACCTCCACACATACAATTGAAACAAATTATACCTCAACTAATACAAAATTCAAGACCTTCTCCACGCTTCCCTGTTTTGTGTCCTCATCCTTATCCTGTACTGCGTCACTGTTCTCCCATTAACATCAAAATCAACTGGCGTTGAACTTGGAGATGACTGTAAGAATGTCCTTCTTCTCCTTCTTTACTTGGGCCCTGTTCACGGTGTAATGAACACTCACAGCCTCCCACTGGAGTTGTCCATTCTTATAGCTCCCAGAGCCTATTTGAATGTCTATATTACCGTAATCATCTCCCTCATCGGGAAGGGATTCTGTCTCAAAAACCACCTCATTTTCCCCTGTCTTTACGAAGGAGGTTATTTCTACTATCTCTTTTTTTATCTCAGGCTCCACAACTAAAATATGCTCACCATTCACATGTACATCCACTACACACATAGGCTGATAGCCAGTTTCAGCCAGCAAATAATATTGGTGCTTAAGCTGTGCCTCTGCCAAGCTATTCTCCGTAATAAGGAACCACCCCAATACCAATACCCCTATCCACCCAATTTTCATTCTTTTCTCCTTTCCCTTCCGCCCCTATTTCATATATTCTAAATTTAATATATAGTTATAAATGAAAAAGTTTAGCAACTCATACTCTATAGGTCAACAACTTTTGGCTCAAAACTATCAGGATTTTAGGCCACCCAGTCTTTCCTATACCCTGGTTGGCTAAACTTGGAGATTTCTCTGGCCTCATACCAAGAAGTAAATCTTTCTAAATATCCCAAAATCGGTTCTGGTGGCCTTGTCCTTACCCTCCGTAGACCCTCTAGTGTCCTTTCCCCTCTCATCACCTCACAAAAGGCTATCCAAAGTCGGTCATTTCGGCGATAAAGGTTATGGATATATTTTGAAAATGTATTAAAAAAGCCCCTGAGTTTTCCTGCAACAATTATTTCTTGCATAAGCCCCTTATTTATATCCTCTTCGTACAGGCGAAGGGCAGAACCCCTACTGAGGTATTCTTTTACCCAATGGGCCGCCCTTTGGCCACTAGCTATTGCATAATATAACCCTTCACCAGTAAAGGGGTCTGTAAGACCTGCCGCATCCCCTACCAGTACACCCCATGAATTTGAAATCGGCTCCCCCACTGTCCTTGTAGGAATGGGGTGGGCCTTTATACCCTTCACGTCTGACTTTAAACCCTCTTTCTCAAGGAATGTACCCAGGTAACTCAATAAATGCCTTGAAAGGATCCGGGGCACCATTACTCCTGCGGTCCAGCTCTTCTCCTTCGGAAACATCCACGCATAACCTCCTGGAACTGTTCCCCAGTCTATTACAAAAAGGTCTTCAGATTCATATTTGCCAGCCCACTTATTTAGTTCACAAACCAAGCCTATAGCCTCTTGCGCTATACCTTTGGGGTTTATAGCTCTCCTTACCACACTTGCCGCTCCGTCCGCTCCTATAACTACCCTCGCCAGATACCGATTATGCTCTGTGAAAAGACTTACATATCCATCCTTAGGCTCTAAGTACCTTAACCCCTCTCCCTCAAAAACAGATGCACCCTCTCTGACCGCCTGACGTATTAAAAAATGGTCTAGAGGTTCACGACTCAGGTTATATGCAATAGGTCCTGTATAGCGCCGGACGAATCTGTCCCCCAGGCCCAATTGAAAGACCATGCCAGTAACGACCCGTTCCACAATGGCATTAATACTAAAGGGAATCAACCTCCTTGCCTTTTCTTGAAGTCCTCCCCCACAGGGCTTAGGTCTAGGATGCCTCTTCTTCTCAAGAAGGGCCACCTGGAAATTATCACGGGCAAGATAATAGGCAGCTATTGAACCCGCAGGGCCGCTACCTACCACGATTACGTCAAAGACCTTCAAGTCTTTACCGGGAGGGAATTAAAGCGCAGACAGGGCTGTTACTGCCCCTTTGACAACCCCAACAATTGGAGAAGGATAAATTCCCAAAACAATGATTGTAATTCCTAAGACCAGCAGCACTAGCTTACCGACTAATGAGCCCACAGGTTCTTCCACGGGGGCAAATCGTCCAGGTAATGTATACATCCTAAGCATTAATCCAAGATAATAGTATAAAGAAAGTGCAGAGTTTAATACGGCTATCACAGCAAGTCCCACATATCCTGCGTTAACAGCTGCGCCAAATAGGTAAAACTTCCCCATAAAGCCCGCCGTAAGTGGTATGCCTGCCAGAGAAAGCAAACATATCGAAAGGATGGCAGCCTGAATTGGCTGGGTATAGCCCAAAGAGGTATAATCTCCCACGCTAAGCCTCTCCTTCTCCCCATTGGTTAAGGAGGCGATACACCCAAAAGCTGCAAGCCCCGTTACGGAGTAGAATGCAAGATATATTAGGACAGCCTCCATTGACCTACTACTAAGCGCAATAAGGGCTACTAAAAGATAACCTACGTGGGCAATACTAGAGTAAGCAAGCATCCTCTTCACATTTTTCTGTAAAAGGGCTGTCACATTACCCACTAACATACTCAAAACAGCCAACACCCATAGTACACCCAACCACTCATGGAAGAGTTTAAGGAAGGAGTTGTTAAATAGCCTCAAGATAAGGGCGAATACAGCAATCTTACTACCTGTAGAGAGGAAACCGGTAATGGGCGTAGGCGCCCCTTCGTAAACGTCAGGGGCCCACATGTGAAAAGGCACAGTAGCAATCTTGAACCCCAACCCCACCATCATTAATGCAAGACCCATACCCAAAAGTGGGTGCATTCCATCTGTTGTTCCACCAAGGACTGACTCAATCTTTCCAAAATTTATAGTACCAGTAGCCCCGTAGACAAGGGCAGTACCAAACAAAAGAAAACCACTTGCAAAGGCCCCTGTAAGGATATACTTGATTGCTGCTTCATTAGATTCCAATCGATCCCTATGGGAAGCCACTAAAATATAAAGGGAGACAGAGAGGAGTTCTAAGCTAAGAAACATCGTCAGCAAATCCATGCTTGATACTAGGAGCATCATCCCCAGCGTGGCAAAGAGAACCATGGGATAATACTTTCCTGCATCCATTCCCATAGCATCTACATAACTAATGGATAGCGCTACTGTAATTAAGGCAATCATTGCAAATAATACGTTAAAGAAAGTTGTGTAGCTGTCCACCGCCACTAGGGAGTTTTCGTAAGGAATATCTTTATCCCACTGCCCAAAACTTAATATGAGGGCAAAGTGCAGACCCACCAGGCAGGTTATAAAAACCATTCTGGAATTCTTTGAAAATGCATCCACAACCAAGGCCAGTATGGCAAAGATGGCCAACACGAATTGAGGCATCACACTGTTTATATTAATGGCTGGAAAGGTTATCTCCATCAGCCCCTATCCCTTTTAGTTAATCTTCCTCTCTTTTGGCTATAAAAGATTTCTGTTGTCTACACGTCTCTATCTGGACGAGCTTCTTTTCAGCCCTTGTCAGTAGAGATATCGCTGAAGGCTCTATCCTATTCAAAAGAACTTTTGGATAGACTCCAATGAGCACCACCAATACAGCAGGAATGGCAAGAGTCACCGTCTCCTTCAGTGAAAGGTCATACCATGTCTTGGCCCTCTCAGGCGTGGGCCCAAGCATCACCCGCCAAAACATCCATAGTAGATATACTGCTGTTAGTACCACAACAAAAGTGGCCACTACACCATAAATGACATTTACTCTGAATGCCCCTATGAAGATTAGAAACTCCCCAACAAAGTTGCAAAGCCCTGGGATGCCAACGGACGCTACTGTAAAGAACATAAAGAATCCAGCTAGTAGTGGCATATCCCTCCACACCCCTCCCAGCTGGGAAATAGCCTTAGTGCGGCCTCTTTTGTGGAGCATTCCGACAATAATGAACAGCGCCCCGCTAGAAAGGGCAATGGACACCATCATAAGGATTGCCCCTTCTATGCCTTGAAGGTTCAGCACAAATATACCCAAAATTATAAGTCCAACGTGGCTTACGCTGGAATAAGCAATTAACCTCTTGAGGTCATCTTGTGCAGTGGCTAACAAAGCACCGTAAAGGTTAGCTATAAGCGCTATTGTTACCACTACTGGAGCATACATGCTGGAAAAATCTGGAAACAACGGCAAGAAAAACCTTAAGAATGCATAAGCTCCTGTCTTGATTAATAACCCAGTGACATCCACAGCACCAGAAACAGGTGCCTCGGCATGCGCATCAGGAAGCCATGTGTGGAAAGGTAAAAGAGGGGACTTCACCGCAAAGGCTACAAAGAAGGCAAGTCCCATCGGCAGAACGGCATACGGTGGCACTGAAGTTTCATACAACTGCACAATGTCAAAGGTATATTTGCCTGTCTGAGCATAGTGAAGAAAATAAAGGAAAAGTATTGCGACAAGCATTAACAGACTGGCGCCCATTGTGTATATGATGAGTTTTACAGTGGCGTACCTGCGGTTCTCTCCTCCCCAAAGGCCAATAAGGAAATACATAGGGATAAGCATAACTTCCCAGAAGACGTAAAATAGTAAAAGGTCTAGACTAAGAAATATCCCCAACAGCCCTGTCTCCATAAGGAGAAGGAACCCAGAAAATAAGCCAGCTCGCTTTTCTACCTCTCCCCAAGAACTCAATAAGGCCAGAAAGACCATAAAAGTGGTTACAAGCACCATAAAGAGACTTATGCCATCCACTCCAAGGCTGTAACTGGCCCCTAAGTCAGGTATCCAGTCCACATGCTCTACAAACTGCATCTCCGCAAAAGAGGGGTCAAAGGCCTTAAAAAGCATAAATGACAAAACAAGATTTACACCAGCTGCTGTAAGGGCTAAAGACCTTGGTAAGAAATCACCTGTCCAAGGAATTATAAATATTAGACCAGCCGCTACCGCAGGCAAAAAAACTAATATAGATAGGATTGGCCAGTGTGTTATATCCATTTCAGTTCTCTAAAACATTAAGTAGCTCATTATCAGCATAATCCCAATTACCATAAAGATGGCATACCACCTTACTAACCCCATCTGGAGTCTGGGCATAGCTTCTCCACTTTTAAGAATTAAGCTGGCAAATCCTCTGACTGCCACATCTATCACTGAATTATCCACCGCCTGCCAGAAGAAATTCGCCGACCTCATAAATGGATCTACGAAAACTGCCTGGTAAATCTTGTCAAAGTACCACCCGTTGGAAAGGATGTCATATATACCGCTAAGTTTTAGACGTAACCTCTCCGGGATTTCCCTTCCACCAGGCATTACATAGAAGTAGTAAGCCAACCCTATTCCGCCAATGGCAGCAATGGAAGATATAGTCATTAAAATAACCTCAAATGTACTTGAGGGAGACCCACCATCGGTGTGGTGAAAAGGAGGAAAGACAGGTGCTAAAAAGGAACTGATTTTATCAGCACCTCCCAATGCATGTGGCACGCCCATATAACCCCCTATTGCAGCTAGACCAGCTAAGATTGCTAAAGGAATAGTCATCACTTTTATAGGATGCTCAACATGCTCTATATGAGGGTCCCACCTTTTTTCACCCAAAAAGGTATTAAAAAAGAGCCTGAAACAGTAAAAAGCGGTAAAGCTGGCGGTAAGTATCATTATCAACCAGAGGAACATCCCTCCATTTGTAAATGTAGCATGCAGTATCGCATCTTTGCTGAAAAACCCTGCTAGTCCCGGTATCCCTGCCATCGCAAGGGCACCCACCAGGAAGGTCCAGTAAGTGGCTGGGATATGTTCTCTAAGTGCCCCCATCCTGCGGATATCCATCTCTTCATGTAAAGCCTGGATGACGGCACCTGACCCAAGGAATAAAAGGGCCTTAGCAAATGCATGCGTGAGGAGATGGAAAATCGCTGCCGCTGGGGCACCAACCCCTAACGCAAGAAACATGTGCCCGAGTTGACTTACTGTTGAATAGGCGAGTATCCTCTTTATATCATTATGCACTAAAGCAATCGTTGCTGAAATAAAGGCGGTGGCTAAACCGACAATTCCTACTATAGTGATGGCAGTAGGTGAGACCTGGAAAATAGGATAACATCTTGCTACCAAATAAACCCCGGCGGTGACCATAGTAGCAGCGTGAATCAAAGCACTCACGGGTGTTGGTGCCTCCATAGCATCGGGCAACCAAGTATGCAGTGGTACCTGAGCTGATTTGCCCACGGCACCACCAAATATCAGTATGGCAACCCATGTGGCCATCGCGGGTGTTAATACCTCGTGGGCTCTGGGCAGTACCTCTCCAAAATAGATGCTCTTAAATTGTACGAATATCAACATTATGCCCAGCGCAAAAAAGAAGTCCCCAAAACGAGTCACCACAAACGCCTTCAACCCCGCCTTTGCTGCCGACTCTTTTTCATACCAAAAACTTATTAGTAAATAAGAACATAACCCCACGCCTTCCCAGCCTATATAGAGCACCAATAAATTCCCCGCGAGCACCAACAAAAGCATGAAGAAGACAAACAAATTAAGATAGAAAAAATATCTGGCAAAACTTTCATCCTTCCGCATATATCCTACTGAATACACATGTATAAGGAAGCTGACCCCCGAGACCATACTAATCATTGCCATAGACAGAGGGTCAAGAAGGAGGTTTATAGGCGCTCTAAAATCCCCAGATGAAATCCAGTCATAAAGACCCAACTCTATATGGCGCCCCTCTGGTGGAAGTGTCAAGAAAGTATTGAATAGGATAAGGGACAGGACCGCAGAAAGCCCTATACTTCCACAACCCACAATGCTGACAATAAAATTGCCTACCCTGTTCCCCAGGAGGCAATTGAAGATAGCCCCAGCTAGCGGTAATGCAGGTACAAGCCATAACTTATTAAACAAGCTTACGGCGGGTCCTTCTACCACTTGAGTACCTCCATCTCATCCACATCCAATGTAGCACTATTCCTGAATACAAGAAGGATAATTGAAAGGCCCACTGCTATTTCTACCGCAGCTATGACCATCGCAAACAGTACAAAAACTTGTCCTTCCAGGGAGCCCATCTGGCGACTAAAGGCTACAAACGATAACCCTGCTCCATTTATCATAAGCTCTATACACATTAGCAACACTATAACGTTCCTGCGCGTCAAGAAACCTGTTACACCTATCCCAAACAACAAAGCCCCTACCAGCAAATATTCATTCACATTCATCATTTAGTACCCTCACCAATTACTTTCTTGGCCAAGAAAGTAAGGCTACTCCGACTATCGCTACCACTAGCAAAACGCTCGTAAGTTCTACTGGCAAAAGATATTGCGTGTAAAGTATACTCCCTAATGCCTTGACACTACCAAAGTCCTGAGGTATGGTCGCTACTCCAGGGGCAGAGCTACTACTAGTACTTAGCAGAAGAGTTAACTCCACTACAAAAAGGATTGCCACCAATAAACCTGCACTCCATAACAGCCCTGGACGGAAACGCCCCATCTCCATCTTTTCATACTTTAATATCATTACTACAAAAAGAAACAAAACCATTATCGCCCCAGCGTAAAGTATCACCTGTACCACTGCTAGGAACGGGGCACTAAGCATGGCATACATCCAAGCAACGCTTAGCAGCGTCACTATCAAAGAAAGGACGCTATACATGACCTTCCTCTGAACGACCACCGAGGTCGCAGATACCACTGCCAACGTTGCTGCTAAATAGAAAAAGAGTTTCTCCATTGTTTATATCTAAAGTCCCAGTGGATTTGCATTCATAGGCCCTTGACTTGGGGCGTTGAGACTTCGCTGATAGCCTGAAAGAGGTGTTTCCTTTATCAATTGTTCCTTGTTATAGACAAGGTCTCCTCGGCTATAACCTGGTTGTGGAAGTTTCCCTGTATCCATATAGATAGCATCCACTGGACAGGCCTCCTCACACATCCCGCACCAGCAACATCTGGTTACATCTATTTCAAAACTTACGGGGTATTTTTCAATATTAGGATCCGGGTGCTCACCGGCTACAATATGTATACACTGGACAGGACAAACAGTTTCACAAAGCATACACGCTACACACCTTGGCGAACCGTCAGGTCTCGTGTTTATACGATGCACTCCCCTCCATCTTTTTGATACAGGAATTTTCTCCTCCGGGTACTGTATAGTTACGGCGGCAGGAACCTCTTGATACTTCCCAAGAAGATGGGCTATATGATAATACATGTTATAGAAGAAATGGCGAGAAGTTATCAGTAATCCTTTCGCAATTTCAAAGAAATAAAGACTCTCTTTCGTAGTTAATTTATGACCAACTATCTTCATGTTGTCTCTCTATCTATTTAAAAAATGTACTTCACGAATCCAGTAAAAACTATATTAATTATGGACAGGGGTACTAGAAATTTCCAACCAAAGGCCATAAGCTGGTCGTAGCGGAACCTGGGCAGTGTCCACCTAATTAATAACATGAGCCAGCAGAAGAAAAACACCTTCAACCCAAAAGCTGTAACTTGCATGAGAACTACTAAGATATGAGGTAAAGGAATAGTAAAGAGTCCAGGGATAAATATTCCCTGAGCGCTAACGTATGGTATCTGCCAGCCTCCAAAATAAAGAGCAGTTACTACCCCTGCCACGGCTACCACCTCTATAAACTCACCCATCCAGAAGGCGCCGAACTTCATACCACTGTATTCGGTGAAATAGCCTATAATCTCCGACTCGCTCTCAGGTAGGTCAAAGGGAACTCGTTTGGTCTCTGCTATGGCAGCAGTAAAAAATAGTAGGAACCCTAATGGTTGGGCCAGTATACCCCAATAAGGGATAAAACCCAAAACGTACTGCCCCTGTGCCCGCGCTATATCATCAAGCTCTAGCGAACCATAAGCTATCACAATCCCCACAATAGAAAGCCCAAGGGCAAGCTCGTAAGAGATTAACTGCGCAGCCGCTCTCAAGCTACCCAATAAGGAATATTTGTTTTCAGAAGACCAACCAGCTAGCACTACGCTATAAAAGCCAAGTCCTCCAAAAGCCACAATAAACAATATTCCTACGTTCAGATCTGCTATCTGTAACGGTATATCCTTGCCTGCAATATGGAGCGTATCACCAAAAGGAATCACGGCAAACACCACCATTGCTGTAAAAAGGGCAAGGAAAGGAGCCAAGGTATGAACAAGTGCGTCCCCTGCCGGCGGTATCCAGTCCTCTTTGGTTAGCATCTTGATGGTATCGGCTATAGGATGGAATAACCCAAAAATCCTAATCCCAAACACGTCTGCACGGTTGGCGCCTATACGGTCCTGCATTACCGCACTCTGCTTCCTTTCAGCCCAGCTAAGGATAGCCGCCACATTCAACACAAAACCAAAGACTATGGCAATTTTTAGTACGACTATGACTATGTCCATGCACATTTTATTTATGCAGAAAGTTTTACCCCAAGAGAACCAATCTTTTGATAGCTTAGGCCAGCAAACGGCGCAACTTCTCTTGTAATATCCTTAAAGATCTCCTCGGATGATTTGTATGAAGGGTAGACGCCCAACTTTTTTCCAAGCCTGGCAAATATCTCCCAGTCCGGTAGGGCCTCGCCTATAGGCTCAAGCGCCTTATTTATCCTCTGCACACGGCCTTCATAGTTGGTGAAAGTGCCCTCCTTTTCAACGAAAGTAGTACCGGGAAGGATTACATGTGCAAGTCTACAACTGGCGTTAAAATTAGTGCCATGGAATACCAAAAACTCCACTTTAGAAAGGGACTCCTCAGCTTTTCCTCCTAGATACTTCACAGGGTCACTACCTGCCAGATAAAGGAACTTTATCTCTCCAGCACCTGCTTTTTCTATAATAGCGTCTGCTGAGAGGCCTGTTCCGCTTAAACCTAGGAGTTCTGCACCCTTTGTATTCGGATGCCTATCCGCCTTCAGCAGTAGTTTATCCCCTTCACCCTTGTCAAAACCAGGTACCTTAAAGTCAATGTTAGCTATCTTGAGCGCTTCACTAAAAAGACATTTAAGGGCGTATAAATCCTCATTAGTCAGGTGTGGTGAAGGTATTACACCGATAGCCGCAGAGCCGTATCTTTCCACCACAGTTTTTAACCTGCTTACCACCTCTTTTAGTGCGGTATCCCAATCTGTTTTAATGTATTCTTCACCCCTCTTTAAGGCAGGCATAGTGAGCCTATCCACGCTATCCACAAAGGTATATCCCCACCGGCCCACATCGCAAAGCCAAATCTTATTGACCTCTTCATTCTCCCTAGGTGTAAGCCTGAAAACCCTCTGCCCTTTTAGTCCATTAAAGTAACGTGTAGTAAAATGCACTACTGCATTGCAACCATTGGAACATCCAGGACATATAGTATTTACTTGGCACAGAAACCATGGCCTACACTTGAATCGGAAATCTTTTGCTGTCAGTGCACCTACTGGACAAATATCCGCCAGGTTACCCTGATAGTTATGTTCAAGCTTTCTGTCAGGATAAATTCCTATTTCTGAATGGTCGCCTCTATTGAAAATACCCAAAACCTGCTCGCCTACCACCTCGCTGCAAAACCTTACACATCTGGTACAAAGTACGCATCTCTCTGAATCCAAAACTATCTTTGGCCCCAGATCTATTACTTTGTTCTTCTTTACCTTATCATCTTTTAGCCTGCTTAGTTGACGACTATAATTAAAATAATAGTTTTGAAGTAAGCATTCCCCTGCCTTATCGCATATGGGACAGTCAAGGGGATGATTTATAAGAAAAAACTCTAATATACCATTTCTTGCCTCTTGCACCACTGTAGTATTAGTATAGACCACCATTTTATCGGCAACTGCATTAGAACAAGAGGTAACCAGTTTCGGAGCACCCTTTACCTCTACAAGGCACATCCTACAGGCGTCTACTATAGTGAGCCTGGGGTGATAACAGTAATGAGGAATAAAGATACCTAGCTTTTTAGCTGCCTCTAAAATTGTAGTGCCAGGGTCTACGCTAATTTCTTTATCATCTATAGTAAGAGTAGGCATCTTTAGTGTCTCTTTATATAATCTTCCAATTCCTGCCTGAACTTGGTAACAAAGCTAATAGCTGGGCCTACTGCTGCATCCCCTAAGGGACAGAGGGTACGACCCCTTATACCCTGGGCAATGCTTAGTATAGTATCTAAGTCCTTACTTTCCCCTTCTCCCTTTTCAACCCGTTTAATTATTTTCGCCATCCAGCCTGTACCCTCTCTACACGGTGTACATTTGCCACAGGACTCATGGGCATAGAAACTAAGAAGGACTCTCAATACTTTAACTAGATCAGTGTCTTCATCCATCACAATTATTGCCCCTGAGCCTGCCATACTTCCTGCCTTAGCAAGGGTGGCAAATTCCATCGGCACATCAATTTCCTCAGGCTTTAAGACAGGAGCAGAAGACCCTCCAGGGATTACTGCCTTTAGCTTCTTATCGTTCCGTATGCCGCCAGCATGCGTATGTATAATCTCTTTCAGTGGTATGCCCATAGGCAGTTCATACACCCCCGGTTTCTTCACATGACCACTTATAGAAAAGAGCCTCACCCCACCACCTATGCCAGGCATTCCCAGATTGTTAAACCACTCCCCACCATTTTTAATGATGTGTGGAACACTGGCTATGCTCTCTATGTTATTTATGACTGTAGGCCCTTCAAAAAGACCTACCACTGCTGGGAATGGGGGTTTCTTCCTTGGCTGCCCTTTCTTCCCCTCAAAAGACTCCAGCAATGCCGTCTCTTCTCCACATATGTAGGCCCCTGCCCCACGGTGAACCACTACATCAAGGTCAAACCCTGTGCCCAATATATTCTTACCAAGATAACCAGCCTTATACGCCTCGTCAATGGCACACTCTAGCCTCTGGATAGACTTAACATATTCTCCACGCACGTATATACCTGCCCAGTGTATCCCCACCGCATAACAGGCAATTGTTGCCCCTTCTACTATGGCGTGGGGGTCATTCTCCATGATGTGCCTGTCCTTAAAGGTGCCGGGTTCTCCTTCATCAGCGTTAATTACAAGATATTTAGGCTTCTTGGACTCTTTAGGTACAAAACTCCACTTTTTCCCCACAGGGAAGCCTGCCCCACCCCTACCCTTTATGCCTGATTTATCCACTTCCTGGATAACTTGCTCAGGCTTCATTGTAGTAAGGGCCTTTTTCAGGCTCTCATACCCCCCTTCCTTAGCATACACACTTAGGGTATGTGCGCCTTCTTTCTTAAAGTTTCTACTCAATAGTAGTTCAGTCATGATTACTCTAACTTACGCAAAAGCTCGTCAACCTTCTTTACAGTGAGGTTCTCATGGACATCGTCATTGACTTGTATAACTGGGGCAGTCCCACAGTAACCTAGGCATTCCGCAGTGGATAAAGTAAATTTTCTATCAGGGGTGGTTTCCCCAACATCTATTCCCAGTTTTTTCTTCAGATGCTCCAGAATATCTTCTGCCCCTAAGAGGGTGCATGAGATATTGGTACAGAGCTGTAAGTGATATTTCCCCAAAGGCTTTGCGGCATACATCGTGTAAAACGTGAGGACTTCACGCACCCTGACTATAGGAAGCCCAAGAAGTCTTGCAATATAATCCTCCACCTCAGGCGTAATGGCAGAGAATTCTTTTTGAGCAAGCCACATAGTGGGTAATAAGGCCGCGCCCTTTTCCGGATATTTTGTCAAAATGGCCTTAAATTTTTCCTTTGTCTTTTCTGAAAACTCTACCGCCATAACCCTCACCTATCGCACTCGCCACCAATCATGTTTACAGAGCCAAATGTGGGGACGATATCAGCCACCATACCACCGTTAATCATCCTGGATACACCCGACATTATCATAAAACACGGACCCCTGCACCTGAGCCTGTAAGGCCTGCCGCTGCCATCACTTACCACATAAAAACCTAGCTCACCATTCGCCCCTTCTACTGCCTGATAAACTTCACCCTTCGGGGGAGTTATGCCGTGTCCATTCATAAACAGTTTAAAGTGTATTATTAAGGACTCCATCTTACCATAAACCTCTTGCTTGGACGGGAAGGAAATCCTTGGGTCATCTATCTTGACAGGTCCTGGCGGCATATTGAATATGGCCTGCTCACATATTCTTATTGCTTGCTCTATCTCCTCCATTCGCACTAAGTATCTATCATAGTTATCACCGTTCGTCCCCACCGGTATATCAAAACTCATCTTATCGTACACCAGGTAAGGCTGGGCCTTTCGGACATCATAGGCTACACCGGTAGAGCGAAGGCATGGACCAGTAAAACCGTAAGATATAGCTTCTTCAGCTGTTATGGCCCCAACACCCTTCATTCTGTCCACAAATATACGGTTTTTTGTCAAAAGGGCATGCACCTCCTTTAATACCTCGCGTGCCTTCTTGAAGGTATCCAATGCCATGTCTTTAAAACCGTTCGGTAAATCGTCCTTCACCCCACCAATCCTTACATAGCTAGGGGTCACCCCTCTACCACCTGCTACTTCTTCTATAAGTCTCCAGAGCATCTCCCTGACCTTTATCATGTAGAGGAAGACCGTTATAGCCCCTAATTCCATAGCTGAGGCAGCAATGTTTGTAAGGTGGTCGGCGATACGGCAGATTTCACTCATAATTACCCTTATGTATTTAGACCTTTCAGGCACATCTACCCCAAATAACCTTTCCACAGCCATTGCATAACCAAAGTTATTTATAAGCGGGGAGACATAGTTGAGCCTATCCGTATAGATAATGGCTTGATGATAGCTGCGGTTTTCACAGGTCTTCTCAAATGCCCTATGTAAATAACCTATTTCTACATCGGAACTTACGACTGTTTCCCCGTCCAACTCCAAGAACATCCTTATAGTACCGTGCATGGCCGGGTGAGATGGCCCCATATGGAGCGTCATTTCTTTGGTATGTAATTCTCTGGCGAATGTGGCTGTCTGTTCCATATATCTCTTGCTCAGTTCTTAGGCCCTATTAAAGGCTGCCGTTTCGTCAGAGGGTAATCCTTACGCAATGGATGACCCTCAAACTGTTCATAAAGCAATATCCTACGCAAGTCAGGGTGACCATTAAATTTTATACCAAACATATCCCAGCACTCCCTTTCCAGCCAATCAGCAACTGCCCATAAAGGGGTAAGGGAGTCAATGGTGGGATCAGATTCAGGCACAGGCGCCTTTATCCTTACCCTGTGATTATACTTTAGCGAGTAAAAATGATACACCACTTCAAAGCGCGGCTCCTTGCCCATATGTAGATAATCAACCGCAGTCAGGTCTATAAGAAAATTATATGAAAGCTCTGGCGACTCCTTCAGGAATCGGCAGATGTCCACAATATCTACCCTCTTTATTACTACCGTATCATCACCCCTAAAGGAGTGTGTCTCCAAAACAGAGTTGGGAAATCGCTCTCTTAATTTTTGTAAGGTAAGACTCTCACCCATTAGAATTCCTGCTTCTGGCCCTGTATCTTTTCTTGCAGTTTCATAATACCATCTAACACAGTTTCGGGCCTGGGCGGGCAACCGGGGATATACACATCCACCGGCACAATAGTGTCAATCCCCTGTACAGTTGCGTAGTTATCGTAGGGTCCTCCGGAGCATGTGCAGCCACCAAAGGCTACTACCCACTTAGGTTCACACATCTGCTCCCAAACCCTCCTTAGTATAGGGGCCTGCTTATGGCTTATGGTTCCTACCACGAAGAGGACGTCAGCCTGGCGGGGAGAAAACCTGGGCAATCCTGCCCCAAAACGGTCTATATCATAATGGCTAGCAGCCGTAGCCATGTATTCCATACCACAACAGGCAGTCACAAAGGGATAAAGGAAGAGGGAGTATTTCCTAGCCCATCCAAGCACCTTATCCACCTTGGTAAGTATTACGCTCTCTCCCAAGGAAGACTCTAACGCCATTCCAATGCTCCTTCTTTCCAGGCATATAGTAGCCCCACCACCAGTATGGCAGTGAAGACCATCATCTCAAGGAATCCAAATAAAGCCAACTCATCAAAAAGCACCGCCCAAGGATAAAAGAACACCACTTCCACATCAAAAACAAGGAATAGCACTGCTAATAGATAGAACTTTATTGGGAATGCTACCCGAGCCGGACCCGATGGCTCCATCCCGCATTCAAACGGCAAAGCCTTTACTGGGGTAATCCGCTTGGGCCCTAGAATTGAGGTCAAAAATATCAATAGACCTGCAATCAAGGCTGCGACTACGAAAGTAAGAACCATAGCTAACCAGTATCCATCCATAGCAGCCCTTTCTATTGAATTTAAGGCGAGCTATTATACAAGATAATTGCCAAAAGTCAAATCAATTTTTATAAGCAAGTAATAGCCCTTATTAGACACATAATGCATGAGCACAATTGGGGTTATTATACTAGTTGGAGGTCTATTTGGCTACTGTAGGTCTACTCTAAATATTGGGTATTCTTCCCCCTTGTTAGTATATGCTTTTAGTGGTATATTATCAAATCTTTGGAATAGAATCCAAAGATATAGCTCCAAGATGTTCAAAAGAAATTGTAAATGAAGGCCTGAGCGGCTTAAAGACGTTGGCAGTGATTAAAACATACGCCACTCTTCCTATGGACCATTTAACCTATCAAATCCTGATTGCTTTTGGCATTGACCTGGTCTTTGGTGACCCTCACTGGCTACCCCACCCCGTAAGGGCTATTGGTAAATCCATCGCGTGGGGAGAAAATATTCTCAGGGCACTCATTCCTTTGGGCAGGGAGCCTTCTAGAGTAAAACACTTAGAAAAATTGGCAGGGATAATTCTTACAATTACTGTAGTAAGTAGCACTTATATTATAGTAATTTGGATTTTAGACTATTTTAACCGTTTGAGCTATTTTTGGTATTTCATCCTTTCCGTTGCCTTTATTTACTTTTCTTTGGCACTTAAATGCTTGCGAGATGAGGCAAAGAAGGTAATGACCGCACTTGAAGCAGGGGAATTGTATAAAGCAAGGCTCCTTCTTTCAGAGATTGTCGGAAGAGATACCCATAACTTAGAAGAAACTCAGATAATAAGGGCTACCGTGGAAACAGTGGCAGAAAACACAGTAGACGGAATCCTTTCCCCCCTCTTCTATGTCTTCATCGGTGGGCCTGCACTGGCCATGGCCTACAAGGCCATAAACACCCTTGACTCCATGATAGGATACAAAAACGATA
The DNA here is from genome assembly GCA_051388875.1 of Candidatus Brocadiia bacterium JP1. GTDB lineage: Bacteria > Planctomycetota > Brocadiia > Brocadiales > Bathyanammoxibiaceae > JBMFFR01. The sequence goes on from JBMFFR010000006.1 coordinate 109,412, forward strand.
GGTATCTACACTTTGGTTGGTCGGCAGCCCGTCTTGATGACCTGGCCAATTACGTGCCCGCAAGATTCGCCTCACGTCTCATCCCACTGGCTTCAACACTAGCAGGCCTGAAACACAAAGAGTCTTACTTTTATGCTATAAGAGACGGCAGAAAACACCCCAGCCCCAATAGTGGCATCCCCGAGGCTGCATTCGCAGGGGCATTGGGTATCCAACTAGGAGGTCCAAGTACTTACGGTGGGGTCTTATCTGAAAAGCCCCTGCTTGGTGAACCCAAAGAGCATATGACTGCTGAAAAGATTAAAGAGGCGCTAAGGCTCGCCTACTTCACCTCTTTTCTAGCCCTTGCCCTGGGAGTGGCTGTCAGAATTGCCATAGAGGTCTAACGCAGATGTCCATTTATCCCAGTTTGTTAATCGCTGGCACCCACAGTGGTGCGGGCAAGACCTCTGTTACCCTGTCCCTTATGGCCACCCTCCACAGAAGGGGTTTAATGGTGCAAGGGTTCAAGGTGGGCCCTGATTATATAGACCCCAGCCATCATACACTTGCTACGGGCATTCCCTCACGCAACCTTGACACCTGGATGATGGGTTCGGAGGCATGTCTGGAACTATTTACAAGGGCTGCCTCTCAAGCAGACATATCCGTGATAGAAGGGGTAATGGGCCTATTTGACGGACACGCTAATTGCAGCGGTGAGGGCAGCACAGCCCATCTGGCCAAGTTACTAGGGGTACCTGTTATACTGGTGGTAGATGCAAAGGGTCTCGGACAAAGTGCCGCCGCCATGACACTTGGATACAAACTCCTTGACCCAGAGGTCTTGCTTGCTGGCGTCATCCTTAACAATGTAGCCAGTGAAACCCATCTGGAATACCTGAAAGAACCCATAGAAAAAGCGACAGGGTTGCCTGTCCTGGCATATATGAGAAGGAATACAGACCTCTGTATCCCTCAGAGGCACCTGGGCCTTGTTCCCTCACAAGAATTTAAGAAACCCGATTATTACCAAAATCTAGCGGAGAAATTAACCTGGATAGGGGAAAAAGGTCCGCTGGAAATTGCCAGCCTCGGCAAAGAAATTACAAGCCCAACCCATAAAATCTTTGCGGCAAGCAACAAGTCACTCCCTTGTAAATTAGCCCTGGCGATGGATGAAGCCTTCCATTTTTACTACCAGGATAATCTTGATTTACTGAAATTCCTGGGCGCAGAGATTATTCCCTTTAGTCCTTTAAGGGATAGCATCCTACCGCCTGATATTGACTTAGTTTGCTTTGGGGGTGGATTTCCGGAACTTTACGCTGCTCAACTAGAGGCGAATCTGCTTATGAAACAAGCCATAAAGAGTGCTGTTGAGAGAGGAGTAAACATCTTTGCCGAATGTGGAGGATTGATGTATCTTATGGAAAGGTTAATAGACTTTGAAGGTCACTCTTACGAAATGTGTGGCATTTTTAGAGGAGCTAGCCGTATGGAAAAGAAAAGGCAAGCCCTGGGTTATATTACCGCACGAGCGCTACAGGACAACCTCCTTTGCGAAAAAGGGAATACGTTGAGGGGACATGTCTTCCACTGGTCAAGACTTGTTGAACTACCAGAAACCACCCTTTTCGCCTTTGAACTCCATAAAGGTGTGATAGCTTCACATAGCCACCCACAGCTAGACGGCCTCCAGAAGGAGAATGTCCTTGCCTCTTACGTGCATGTACATTTTGCCCAAAATCCCACCCTCGCCATTAACCTCTTAAATTCCAGCAGGAGGGCGAAGGTATGAAAACAGCAGTATTAGTGATAGCCCATGGCAGCCGAGTAAAGGCTGCAAACGAAGACCTGCATGGGGTCATACGATGGATAAGGGCCATCAACAGGTGGGATATTGCTGAACCTTGTTTTTTACAGTTTGAAGAGCCTAACCTTAGCCAGGCAGTAGAGCATGTGATAAGCCAAGGCGCACAAAGACTTGTCATTGTGCCTTTTCTCCTTTTTCCAGGCAATCATTTACAAAGGGATATACCAGATGAGGTGGATATCTTGCGGAAAAAGCATCCTCAGGTGGAAATCCTACTCACCAGACACACCGGTATAGATGAGCGGCTAGCCCAGATGGTTATGGAAAGGGTAAATGAAACACTACAGAGAGACAATGCAAAGCCAACGATGAATCTACGTCCAAATGAAATTGAATCAGAAAGCTTTAAAATTATTGAAGGATTAATAGACCTAACCCGTTTCCCTGCATTTTTTAAGCCAATAATAAAACGGGTGGTGCATACCACGGGTGACCCAGATTTTGCAGATACACTTGTGTTCCACCAAGAAGCTGTCGCAGCAGGACTTGATGCTATAAAAAAAGGCAGCAATATATTTACAGATGTAAATATGGTAAAAACTGGGATAGATAAAAAATTGCTGGCTCACTTTGGTGGAAAAGTTATTTGTAAGGTGAGCAGTTCTATTGTCAGACAAAAGGCCGAAAAGGAGGGTAAGACCCGCGCCTCGGTGGCAATAAGGATGTCAGCCCAAACCCTATCCGGTGGGATAATAGCAATAGGTAACGCCCCCACAGCCTTGAGGGAGACAATAAAACTTGTAGAAGAAGGGGAGGCCAGGCCAGCCCTGATAATCGGTATTCCGGTAGGCTTTGTGGGAGCGGCTGAATCCAAACAAGAGCTTCAAAAACTCTCCACCCCCCACATAACCAATAACGGCACAAAGGGCGGTAGTGCAGTGGCAGCCGCTATAGTGAATGCCCTGCTAAGAATGGCCCACAATGTATAATTTCAAATACGCTATACTATGCCTCTTGCGCAGGCAAACATTTGCCCAGGCACATCTGCTTAAGGTCCACCAAAGGCGGACATCTACCTGTGGCATGAGCATAACTGCCTCTGGCACGACATAACGACCTGAGGCTCCATTGTCCCAGCATGGATAACTTGAAGTATGGATACACTACTGGTAGTTGTGCAGCAGGTGCCACACTGGCTGCTGTGCAGGGCTTACTGTTGGGAGAAATCCCTAACAACATAGAACTCCTAACACCTTCAGGCATAACGCTCAATCTGGAAATACTTGAAAAATCTTTGGAAAAAGACTCCTCACGCTGCGCTATAAGAAAAGATGCTGGTGGCGATGTGGACGTAACGCATGGGTGTTTGGTTTTTGCACAAGTCACCCCCCACAAAGAAAAAATACTCATAGAAGGCGGGCACGGGGTGGGGAGGGTTACTAAGCCAGGCCTGAGAGTTCCCCCGGGTCTACCAGCCATTAATCCTGTACCAATAGATATGATACGCAACGCAGCCACTCCACTGCTAAAAAAGTGGACCGGTGCGAAGGTTACCATATCGGTGCCAGACGGAGAAGAGCTAGCGAAAAAGACCTTTAACCCTAGACTGGGCATATTAGGAGGAATCTCCATTATCGGCACCACTGGAATAGTGAGGCCCATGTCCTGCGAGGCATTAAAAGACTCCCTGACTGCCTGCCTGGACGTGGCAATGGCATTGGGCTACAAGACTATAGTACTTGTACCTGGAAACCTGGGCGAGACAGCCTGCCGAAAGCATTTCAACCTGAAAGAGGAACAGGTTGTCCAGATGGGAAACTTCCTCGGATTCATGCTAACCGAGGCAGCCAAAAGAAATTTTGTAAGAATAATCCTTGCCGGGCACCCGGGCAAACTGGCTAAACTGATACGAGGCGACCTTGATACCCACAGCTTGAAGTCTCCCCCAGCCATGGATATTATCAATAAGATACTTGGAGAAAGAGGCTTGGAGGAAGAAATCCTGATGGTAACCAAGGCCTCTCCAACGGTAGAGGGAATATTACAAGAACTTAGGGCCAGGAATAAGTTAGAATTTGTAAATAGCGTGGCGGATGAGATAGAAACTAAAATTCTGGCACTACTTCATGAACAAACAGAAGCAGGTGTCATACTCTTTGATATGGAATCCAATATTGCTGGACTCTCCAGGGGAGCGGTGCTGTGGCAAAAAGAGTTGGGAATAGAGTAGTTATTGTAGGTTGTGGGCCAGGCTCAATGGGTTATATCACACTGAAAGCTATAAGGTGTATCCAGGAAGCCGATGTCCTGGTGGGCAGCCGCAGGCTCCTTAGCCTCTTCCCTGAGGTAAAGGCGGAAAAACTCCCCCTGGGTAAGAACTATCGCCCTTTGCTAACTAAAATAGCCTCCCTCAGTACAAGAAAAAGAGTTACGGTCCTCGTAAGCGGAGACCCTGGATTCTTTAGCTATGCCCGATTGATAATAAACAAACTAGGTAAGGAAAATTGCGATGTCATCCCTGGAATAAGCTCCATACAGTTGGCTTTTGCTGCCATTGGGAAAAATTGGAACGATGCCTGTTTTATCAGCCTCCATGGTAGGAAAGAGGAACTAACCAGACTGGCAGGGGCTTTAAAGACCAAAGAGAAGGTGGCCGTCCTCAACGACTCGGGTATGAGCTTCAGACTCCTCTGCCATTACTTACGCAAGGAGGGCGTTGAAAAGAGGAAGGTCTATTTATGCGAGAATCTCTCCATGGAAAACGAACGCGTACAAGAGCTAGACCTATCCACCCTTGAAGAGATGGAAACAGAGGGAATGAGCGTAATGATTTTCCTCACTGAATAATGGGGGGGATTTTATCCTGATGAAAGACCTGGGCAATTTCTATGGAATCGGCGTGGGCCCTGGCGACCCCGAACTCCTCACCCTTAAGGCAGCCCGCCTAATTAAAGAGGTGGACGTAATATTCGTACCCAAGGCAGGCATTAAAGAGGAGAGTATGGCGCTGGAAATTGTAAGCCCCCTACTGAACGGTAAGAGGGTAATAGAAAAGGTCTTCCCCATGATAAAAGAGCAAGCAAAACTGGAGTCCCACTGGAAAGAGGCAGCCTTAGCTATAAAGGAGGAACTGGAAAGGGGCAACAGTGTGGCCTTCTTGACCATAGGGGACCCACTTACTTACAGCACCTACGTGTATCTCCTCAGACGCCTTAGGGAGATGATTCCAGAAGAAAAGATTCACACCGTACCGGGTATTACCTCCTTTAATGCCGCAGCTAGCCTCGCCAACCTATCCCTTGCCCAGCGCGACGAGAAGATAGTAATTGTCCCTGTCTCAGATAACGTAGAAGAGCTACGTCCCATCCTGAAAGAATTTGATACTGTAGTCTTGATGAAGGTCGCTAAAAGATTGGACAAGTTGATAACCCTCCTTGAAGAGATGAACCTCGCACAGAACGCCCTCTTCGCCTCCCACGTTGGCCTTAAAGACTCTTACCTCACCCGAAATCTTACTGAGCTGAAAGCAAGTGGGCGAGGGTACATGTCGGTAATAATAGTCAGGAAGAATATTTCTTAAAATTTGTATAATCAAGGAATTGTCAGCGGGTTTTGCAAATAAGAAAAAAAGCTGATAAAAGACCTTAAAGGAGGGCCAATATTATGAACGAACAAGATTTTTATGACAGATTTGTCTTGTCACTCACAAATACAAAAGAACAGCACGACTTAGACACAATACATGATGCCCTAATTGTGTGGTTTGGGGAGAATTGTTTATCGTTGGATCCTAACGAGGTAAAAGAACGAATTGTATATGACAAACACGCAGAGGGAGTGGATGCCATTCTAATAGACCCAATCAATTACGAATTACTTTTTGTCCAAGCAAAAACTGTAGAGAAATTTACTGGAACGCGAAATAATTTTTCGGAAAACGATGTAAAGTCCACGTTAGAGGGTGTGAGGTTCCTTATAAAAGGTGCTTATAAGGGAAAGATAACTCCTGAGTTAGAAAACTTAGTTGCTGAGTATCACGAATACGATAAGACGGGTGATTATAAAACTAAAATTCTGTTTTTGACTCTAAAGAATAAACCATCTGATGAAAAGTTTATACAGAATTTCAAAAAAGACTTCGACAAACTAGAGGTCGATTTTTATGATTTTAACTGGTTGTTTGATTTCTATGTAAACAGACATCTAATTAGGAGAGCTGAACCTCCAGACAAAATATCTTTTGAGGTACTAACTAATGATCTCACCAAAGACACGCCAATTAAAGCAAGGGTATTTACATGTAAGGCCAAGGAACTTGCTAGAGTGTATAATGATCACAGAGAAAGAATATTTCAACAAAATGTTAGGTCTTCTTTAGGGTTAAAATTGAAAAGCATAAACAGACAAATTTACGAGACCGCAGTGCACGCAAATGGAAGTGAAATTTTTGGTATTTTAATAATGGAATAACAATAGTTTGTGATGAGATAAATCAGACTGCTTCAGGAAAAGTAATTAATCTAAAAAAGGCTCAAATAATAAATGGCGCTCAAACAACCTATGCTTTATATGACGCTTATCAAAAAGGGGTGTTAAAGGACAACGTAGAGGTTTTAATCAAAGCAATTGAATCTGCCCAAAGAGATTTTATAGAAAAGGTCACCTTATACACTAACTCACAAAATGCGATTAAGTTAAGAGACTTATGTTCTAACGATGAAAACCAGATTACAATACAAAAGATGTTGCGTGAATCTTACAAATATTATTATGAGAGAAAGAGAGGAGAGATTGATTCCTTATATCCAACCAAAGAGCAGAAAAAAGAACAGTTGGGCGACAATTATAAAATCAAGATAATCGACAATGAAAATGCTGCACAATCATTCTTGGCAATGTTTCTGAATAAACCAGCCCAGGCCAAAAGCGAGAAAACAAGAATCTTTATGAAGGATGAAGCAGGGTTTTACGATGACATTTTCAATAAAAAAGACCCTATACTCACAGAAAAAATTTTAATGTCATGGAAACTGCTAAAATATATTGAAGACCGTAAAAAAGAATACAAAGCAGAGTATAAACAGGCTGAAAAGCAAGTTCAAAAGAAAAAGACTAAAATTTACAAGTATGATTTCTTATTTCATAGCGAATATTTCATACTGAATATTTTTAAAGACTTCCTAAAACATAATGCACTGGACATCGATAACGAAAAAAATGCTTTACTTGAAGTAATAAGAAGAATAGATGAACAAGACCGCCAAATTCAGAGCGACTATGAAACTATTAAAAATACTTTAGCAAAATGTATAAATACCTTCCGGAAGGAGACGCCAGGATATTACCATAATAAATTTTTCAAAAATGAGAACAGCATCGGTCTCACCAGAAAGTTCTTTAACCAAAAATACAATTTTGTAGGCATTATATAATAAATTCAAAACCCAATGATGGGCTTGTGTACCTTGTGTGGGTAAAAAAAACGAAAGAGTGGTATTACATTCGGAGCTCTTACCTTACCCGAAATCTTACTGAGCTGAAAGCAAGTGGGCGAGGGTACATGTCGGTAATAATAGTCAGGAAGGGACCATTTTAGGACATTACATCCGTATGAAGCGCAAAGGGCCAAGACTTTTCACGGGTTGGATTATTTAAGGGAGCACAGGAGGGGAATGCTCTTAGAAAAAAACTTTGCACAATTAAAATTAAAAATTAATAAGAAAATTATGAGCTTTTTAACCCGCTAATTTGCCATGCGCTGGCTGCCCACCGTTGGGGTTTCGGGAATATGTGTAGATTCGTGTGGAAACTGTACTAATTTTGTAATTTCTTGTAGAATCTTGTTGTTTATATTAGCCCAATCGTAGGGCCTAACACTCTCTAATGCATTTGCACACAAGGACTTACGTAGGTTATCATCGCAATATATATTATATATTGCCTCAGCCATCTGCTCTGGATTTCCCTCCTCTACTAATAGCCCGTTGTATCCGTGCCTTATTATCTTTGCAATGCCAGACAAATTAGTCGCTACTATAGGTTTACCCTTCGCTAGATACTCAAACATCTTCACGGGGTATGCCATATTTAGCTGGCCGGTATTTCTATATGGACATACGCATACATCAGAATCATCCATCAATGTTAGGAGTTTTTCATGCTCTAAGGCACCTAAATGTTCAACATATTCACTAAGCTGCAACTTTTCTAAACACTCTTTTAGCCATGCCTCTTCTTCTCTTCTGGTTTTGCCAATAATGAAAAGCTTTAAATTTGGAATTCTATTTGTAAGTATTTTGACTGCATCTAAAAGGGTATCCACACCCCTGAATCTATTTACGCGCCCAACGTAGAATATAGAGAAGCGGTCGCTGTGTATAGTGTTGTCACTACATCTGGCACGAGTGTAATCTAAAACCACACCATTGGGTACAGGGAGAATCCTTTGAGGGTTGACATGATATTCATCAGACATAATCCTGGGTAACCCTTCGCTAACATCGCTACCAATTACAATCACCATGTCGGCAAATCTAAATATCTGTCTCTGCAGGGCAACAAACGATTTTAACAAATAAAGTCTTACATAATAACTAAAAGAGAGGTTTTCCCTCTGGAGGTGATTAAGAAGAAATATGGCGGGATGCTCTAAAACATCCACCACCCATCTTGCCTTTAGGAAAGGTAACAAAAGGAATCCTATAATAGAAGTAAAATCATAAAAGGTATATATAACGTGAAATTTTTTTGTCCTGTTCAGGCTAATACTTTTTAAAAAAGCAAACAAGATGTAAATAACAGTATCTAAATAATCACTGTGGGATAGAAAAGGGCTCTGGTAGTGCAATACACCAGTGGCTTTTATTTCATCCGGTAAAATAACCCCTTTTTTGGTCAGGAGAAAAACTTGGTATTGATTAGCCAGGTTTAATATTCGTTGATAGATTGCGTTATTTTTGAAGCGAAGTTCAAATGGCCATAAACAACAAATCCTTATTTGATTCTTCAAGTCAGACTGCTCTTTATCGTACATATACAATCTCGGTAGGCGTTACTATGTAGAGACCCTTACATCCGATACTAAACAGACCTTTTCTTAATTAGCAAAGTAGGTCTTAAGTCCAGGAGAACAAATATTTTATCCTATCAATCATCCTTCCCAAAAGCCTCCACTCTATATTACCGTTGCGGAGGGCAAGATATGCTTGCAAAAGTTGGAATTTCCGTCGCGACCTTACTATCTGACTCTCAGATATTCCTGGTAATTGAGTGGTAACCTGTAATGCACCTTTATTAAACCGGTCTCCCCTCATGAAATGATGTTTTTCATTTAAATCCCATAACCTGGAACCTGGGTACGGTGTTGTGATACTCCATGCTATATAATCAATCAACCTATCCTGAATACATCGCTTCACAAATCTATACGTGTTATCCACCTCTTCGGGTGTTTCATAACACAACTTCCCATTTTCTTCCCAAATGTTATACATCATAAAATTTGCACTTACCAATATCCCGAACTTTCTCAACGCTTTGAATGCATTCTCTGCATCTTCTACCGTAATCATTTTCCCGATGCCCTTGAGCACCCTGTTGTTTGCACTCTCAACCCCTAAGAATACTATCCAGAAATTGGCCTCCTTCAGTGCCTTCGCTAACTCATCGGGTAATTTGTCTACCCGTAGGTTTGCGCTTAAATATAAATCCTTATGGCCCAACCTTGCTATCTCTTCGCAAACCTGAATAGCCCATTTAAGATTGCAATTAAGCTCATCTGTCCTAACATAAATATCCCTGGCACCCTTCTGATATAAATACTCTATCTCCTCTGCTACTCCCCTGGGACTTCGCATCCTCAGCCAGGGCTTATCTACCTTCCAGACTGGGTTAGAACAAAAGGTACAGTTGAAAGGACACCCTCGGGTTGCAAGTACTCCCGCCTTGGTCTTTGCCTTCCTGAACTGACGGCCCTTATACTGCTGAATATCAATCAAATCCCACAAAGGCCAAGGGATGGAATCTATATCAGGAATATATTTCCGACTGTTAGTGCGCTCTATAGTGCCATCTCTCCGATAGGCTATCCCTTCTATTTCATGTAAGGCATTACTTCCTTCCATCCTGTGCCGGACAATCTCCGACATTGTTTTCTCCCCCTCGCCTATACAAACCACATCTGCAAGGGATTCCTTTAACACCTCCTCCGGCATAGCAGTTGGGTGGGGACCACCAGTTACAACATGTATAGATGGGAATTTCGTTTTTACCTCATTTATTAACCGATAAGACATCCTTGAGGCATCCGTTGGGATATACATACCAAATATCTCAGGCCTATAAGAAGAAAGTATTTCTATAAGACCCTCAGGGGTATAATCTGCTTCCAGGTACTTAATCTCTAGGTCTGGAAAATTTCTCTTCAACGTCCCAGCAATATACAACAGGCCAAGACACGGATATGTGGTATCGTAGTAGTATTTTGGCAGACCTTCAGAAGGTATAGAATTCGCTAAAACGACTTTCATTCTTTGTCAAGCTATAAATAAACAGTACAAGCCATAGATTGCTTGTGGTTGGTAAAAAAACCCACATTATTCTTTAACCACAAGAATATTTGCAAAACTCCTTTTTTACATGGCTTTATATAAACCAAGTCTGGACTGTTTTGCTAAATAATAATCGTCCATAACCCCTTGTTGTAAAAACGACGAGAGTTTTATCCCCACACCTGCATAAATCCACAAGAAGGTTGCTATCTCGTGAGAGAGGGTAATATAATCACCCTGGATTTGTAGCAAGATAAAGGCCACAAATCCCCACATCATACCCTTTAAGGCGTAAGATTCCTTAATGGCCAACGTACTTTTCCGCAATCCACGCCTCAATGCCCTGACTACATTAACAATAATCCACAAAAATAACGTAAATCCTATTAAACCATACTCTACTAAAACCATTACATATACATTATGAGGATTATATAGTGTAGTATGACCCTTATAAGAAGTTCTTAAATACTCACTTTTAATATAAAATCTAGCCAATCGGTCGCTTTTCACCAATTTAGAGTAATCCGCAAGTGCTACGTGCATAGTATCTGTTCTTCTATAGATGGTATTGGGAGCTACCCCAAAAATGGGATGATCTTTGAATATTATCATCCCTGTCTTCCAACTATCAAATCTACCCTGTGATTCCACACCTTTGTATAGCCTACTAAAGTCAAACTTCATAAAAAGCACAACAGCCATCACCATTAACAAGAATAGTAGGATATATTTTTTAATCTTACTATAGTTGCCCCTATGAAAGAGAAACCCTACTAGCAGGCAGAAAAGAAGCCCAAAGTTTGATCTATTCAGGGTTACCAGTATCGCTGCTATCAATAAAAACGACGTAACACCCAAAAAACACATGTATAATTTCTTCTTTTCATATAAATATGTAAAGTAACATAATGGCAATATCATAATTAAGACTGCCCCAATACCATTAGGACCACCAAAAGGTAATGCTATCCTTGCAAAACTCTCACTCTCAAATTCTGACCCTATCCGCTCTAAGCCAAATATACTTTCATAAAACCTGGGGAAAAAAGAGCCTGTAATTACTAGCGAGGCTATCACCAGACCAATAAAAAGAAATGTCTTCAGCATTATACGAATATCCGAGGGCTTTAGTTGCAATCTGGGCACAAGATATACATAGCATAGAGGGGTTAGAAATTTCAGCATAGCCAGAAGTGAATAAGAAATTCCTTGCGCACTCTTGGCATTTATGAGAGTGGAGGCAATCCCTGTCAGGATGAAAAGCAGAAGCACTTTAAAAGATGCTACCTTGACGTTATTATGAGCTTCATTATTAACTACTCTCAAGAAAAAAGCCTTTAGAGCAAGGAGTATAAGAAAGAAAGCCATCATAAAAAAAGTAGTCTTAAAAAAAATGTCCCCTGCCTGGATTTGGTATTGCAGGCCGTATCTGCTTAATAGAAATAAACTGATTACTACAACAACTATTAGAGAGAGCGCATCAAAAGAAATAACTCTTGTGTAACTGACTATGCCCATTAAACAGAGGGCAATTACAACTATTGCCAGGTGTACACTTCCTACAAAAGGTAAGAAACCACATATCACGGCTAGTCCCGCAACCAGACCCCACACCCAGGCCTCTTCGCCCAGACGACTACCAATCGCCCTATCTCTAGGCAAACTTAGCCTACCGTTCCCCATATACCTCCTCCAAAACACGTGCAGGATTACCCACCACTGTGACACCATCCGGCACATCATTAATAACCACCGCACCCGCTCCCACCACGGAATCCACCCCAATCACCCTTTGTGGAATAACGGATGCCCCTGTAAATATGTAAGCCCTCTTCTTAACCACTACCTCACCTGCCAACTTTACCCCAGGGGCCAGGTTAGCAAAATCTTCAATAACACAGTCATGCTCCACAATTGCCCCTGCATGCACCATCACTCCATTGCCCACCCTCGCATATGGCTGAATAATTGCACCTGCATTTACGATAATATTCTCTCCCATGCTTGCTGTCTTAGCTATCACTGAGGCTGGATGTACTGCGTTTACCATACTTAACCCCATTTCTCTAGCTTTCATATATACCTGTTCTTTTCTCTTGTTATTACCGTGTACAACTATGGCCCCCCTGACACCTTTATCCAGCAAAGAAGCTAACAGGTCATCTTGCCATTGCTGGACAGGTATGTCATAAATCCTTTTGCCCACTCGCCCCCTACCTTCGTCCACCTCAATAATAGCCTCCACCGCAAAAGTCCCCACTATACTGAAGGTCTCTAACACGTATTTTGCCTGGGCACCAGCTCCCAAAATAACAATCTTAGACTTGGTCTTACGCATTTTATTTGAATGCCCTTACCACCTCCACAATCCTATCCAGATGCTTCTTTTCCAGTTTGGGATGATTAGGAAGCCCTATAATCTTACCTGCAAACCTTTCAGCATTCTTTAAGTAGACGTCCGCATAGTTTACCTCTTTACCGTAGTAAGGACAAGCGATGGGGCATTGCTTGGGATAGAGCCTCCTCTCCAACAACATCTTTTGCCTGTACAATGGTTCATTATAGCGATGTCTGAATTCAATACCATTCTTTTTTAGATACTTCTTTAAGTCCTCAACAGATTTCCCCAGTTTCTCCTCGTTTATCCTTATTGGACACCAAAAAAAGACATGTTTGATATTTGGGTCTAGATTTTGGATTTCAATCCACTCAATATCCTTCAAATTGTCTAGTAGGTACCGGGAATTCTTTATCCTCAGCTCATTAAAGGTGTCCAGCTTAGAGAGTTGTACTAGCCCCAAGGCAGCTTCCATTTCTGTCATACGGTAATTGTATCCCAGCATGGCGTGTTCATCACGATTGGTCATCCCATGAGACCTTATAAGCTTCGCCTTATAGGCTACTTCTTCATCATCCGTGGTAATCATACCCCCTTCGCCGGTAGTCATATTCTTTGTTGCAAAGAAAGAAAACGCCCCGACCTTTCCTATTGAACCCACCTTATCGCCATAATATTGGGCCCCATGGGCCTGCGCGCAGTCTTCTATAACAGTGATACCTCTTGCCTCCGCAATCTCCAGTATTCTTTTCATTTGAGCAACGTAACCAAACAGATGAACCGGTATAACCGCCCTTGTACGACTGGTTATTACGGCTTCAAGACTATCGGGATCCACGCAATAATTCTCGTCTATATCAGCAAATATAGGTACTGCATTCTGATGCAATACTGCCGTGGCAGTAGAAAAAAACGTCATCGCTGGGACTACTACCTCATCCCCGGGTCCTATCTCCAGGCACGCTAGAATTATGTGGAGTGCGGCGGTCCCACTGGACACAGCCACAGCATACCTGGTGCCGACGTACTCAGCGAACCTCCGCTCAAACTCCTCTACCTTCTTAGAGGATACGTATACCCCGGAAAGTAGCACCTCTCTGACAGCACTCACCTCCTCTTCACCCACAAGAGGCTCAGCGACTTTAATTATTTCCATACCACTTCTTTTTCTTTTAATCGTTTAGAAATAAAGGCGAAGGTTTTTTCCAAGCCCATGTCAATCGCACACGTTGGCTCAAAATTTAAATATCTTTTTGATTTCTCAAGAGAGATTTTTAACTCCCTCGCAATTACCTCGTTAGGAGCTGGTTTATACTCTACACGCACCTCCGTATTTGTTGCCTCACGGGTCATGCAACTTATCTTCTTCACCAGCTCATTAACAGTTATAACGTCATTGCCAGCCAGATTGAACACCTCCCCTAATATACTCTCACCACCCAGAACTTTCACCAGAATTTTTAGATACCCATCAATTAAATCATCAATACATACGAAGTTCCTCTTTTGTGTACCGTCTCCGAATACGATTATCTTTTCCCCGCTGAGTGCCTTCCTAATAAAGGAATGAACGGCAGAATCGTATTTCATGACAGGAGACGGACCATAAACCGTGGATTGCCTGCCGATAACTATCGGCACTCTAAAAGATTTGTGATAGGCAAGGCAAAATAACTCGGCTGACCTTTTTAGCACTCCATAGTCATTAATCGGATTAGTGGGGTGATTCTCATCCACCGGAATATATTGAAGCTCTCCACACACAGCCACAATGGACGACGGTAAAAATAGCCCTGCTATGGCACTGCCCCTTAGCTTCTCAATGATTAAACGTGTGGATAATACATTTAACGCCAGGCTTTTTTTTATATCATTACTACAATCTCTTACGTCTGATATAGCGGCCATATGGTAGATAAAATCTAAACCATCAAGAAAACGCTCCAGGTTGCTGTCGTTCAAAATATCTCCGCTAACAACATCTACCCCCGGGAAGTCCTCCCCCGCCGCAGGCTGCTTAATATCAATAATCCTTACGTTGTGCCCTTTTCCCATCAACGTTTGGGCAAGCTTTGAACCAATATAACCAAGCCCTCCTGTAATCCCTATTTTAGCCATTCACTTACCGTTCTTCCCTTTTGGAAATCGCACTTCTAATCTCACCCATGACCTTACGATTCACCAGTTCCCAGTCATACTTTTTTATACTCTCTTTTGCGTTTACCGATAGTCTGGTACGCACTTCAGGGCTTGTGGCTAACTTGGTTACACTCCTTACAAAAGAATCTACGCTCCCGGGTTCGTACAAGAACCCGTTGACCCCGTCTTCAACAAAACCCCGTATCCCCTCTAGATTTGTTGCTATCACAGGCTTTCCATAGGCTAAATATTCCAATAGTTTTACGGGCTGAGCATAATGATTGTCAGGAAATTCAGGGTCAAGGGTGCAGACACATAAATCCGCTTCGGACACATAATCCAGGGCCTCCCTGTGTTCCACCCTGCCTAAAAATCTAATCCTCCCGTTTGCCAGTGAACCAAATTGATTAATATATTCTGGCTCCACTGGCCCCACAACAGTTAGCCTTAGATTGGGTATATTTTGTAGTAACTTGTTGAAACTGTATAAAAGCAGGAATCCTTTTGTGCGACTAATTTCACCAACATACATCATATCAATATACTCGTCCCTCTTTTTAACAGGCCCAATCGCAGCCTCTTCCCTACTTACAATAGACCCCTGCTGGATGGGTAATAACCTCTCCCTATTTACCCCAAATCTTTCCCTTAAAATTCTGGAACATCCATCCCCATTTGTGTGCGATGTGGCCAGTACCAAATCCGCATAAGGCATAGTAATTCTAGCAAGCCCAATAGCTATTGGCCCGTACATGGCCCAATAATACTTCTCCAGAGAGTTTGCCATCTGTTTAGCCAGGTTAGAGTGATATAGGGGCGAATGCATAACCTCTAATATCCAGAAGTGGCCCTTTATGCTCTTGGCTAACATTCCTATTATATATGCAGGGGGCTGGGCAAAGGTATATATAAAGGCAGTCCCTTCACTCTTATAGCCCAGGATAAATGTAAGGACCCAAATTTTAAAGAAAATATGTTGTAAGAACTTTCCAAGCTGGTTATTCAGTAGTGGAATGCTTAAAAAATTAATAGGGGGAGTCTTAATATTCGCTTTCTTCCTTATTTCTTCAGGATAAGTTAAATGCGGCTCTGTGAGCAAGGTTATTGAGAATTCTGAAGCAAGGGACTTTAACCTCTGGTAAATTACCCTGTTCTTCTCAGACGGAATGCTTCGGTTGTATATTACTATACCTTCCATAACAAAGACCGTTCTTAATTACCCTCTCTGATTCCGAACCAATACCTTGTCCTGGGTCAAACCCTAAGTGTAAACTCCCTTCAATAAGCTTGCCCCTCTTCTAAGTCTAAAAAGGAGCGAGCTTATATTTCTTGACTTTGATAGACTGGAAGCTATTAGTTTTTTATATAACTTCCTATTAATTAATTCCGGATAATTTACCGTCTCATCAGTAGCGCAACAATATCCTGCACATATCGGCAGTTTCTTCTTTTCCATAAGTGGTTTTATCTTCTCAATTCTTGAGGTTATATCTTTTAGACTATCCGAAAGGATATTACCCAGGGGGAATTGACCATACCAATCCATCCCACAGGGATAAAGGGTGCCATCTGCCCCAATAATTGCAACCGCTCCCGGGTTAAAACTGCACTCAGGGGCACTTTTCAGAATCCAGGCATCCTCTTCCAGCTTTTCATATCTCTGAAATTTAGACTGGCCACTCATAAAATTCTCAACTATCCCTTTATCTACCGTCGCAAGCAGTTTATTCCTGGAGGGGTCAAATGAGGGGATAGCAGGCACTCCAAAGGACAAAATGTCTATTGCATACTTCTTTGCCATTTCCCTGTAAAAATCTTCCATCCCATCGTTCCACTTGAACATGAGGACTCTCATTTCTCTGATGGTGTTGCTTTCCACGCTTGCTACTGTTTGCAAGCTCCTTACAACAGCCTCATAAGAAATCCCCCTCCTGTATCTCTCAATCGTCTCCTGATTATAGCCATCTATGCATAATTCCAGCCTGTCCAGGTTACTCAACAATTTAGCTGTATATTCTTTCCTCGCCAGGGTAGTGGCATTGGTGCTTAGCTCTGTATAAATACCGTATTCTGTGGCCTCAGCCACCATCTCCGGCAGCTGTGGATTGAGCGTTGACTCACCACGCCAGAAAAACACAAGATATTTGGGGTTACCCCACTCCCTTAATCTCTGAAGTATTTCCCTAAAAGTCTCCAGCGACATGTTTAATCTGGGTACATCTCTCCTGCATACCATACACTCCAGATTGCACATCGTGGTCGGCTCTATATAAACTTCTTCAAACACAGCTTTATTGCCCCTTATTTTTGAAATAACTGGAATTTCTTATTTCTTTTTTTATCTTTTCAAAGACCATTAGTTCCATATCTTCCCATCCGTACAGTAAATACCTGGTTGCATGTATTAATAGAATCAGGAGCGCGGGTAGCGTTACCAGTACCGGAATGCTAATACCCACCGAAAACCAGTTTAATAAGACTTTACTCAACAAAATATAAGCAGATGAGTACAGGATGAACATAAGCCCCTTATTAGTAAACGGGATTAGACCAAAGAAATGGCCCACATAAAAACAGTTCAGGCCAACAACCACTATGGAGGAAATACCCAGGGCTACGGCAGCCCCTTCAAGCCCGTAGGCAGGAACGAGGCCAAAAATCGCTACCATCAGCGCCACTAATGATACTATGTCAAAAACCAGATGTTGTTTAGTCTTTCCGGCGGAAACCATCACCATACCGGATAATCCTACGTAACTTTGAATCATAAATGCCGCCAACATTATTTGAAAGGCTGTGGCACCACTGGCAAAGGGTGGACCAAAAAAAGTAGACAGAGTATCTCCCGGGAAAGCCATTAGTATTATAAAGAGGGGAAAACTTGTATAGAGAATGATATTGGAAATCTTTTTGTACAGTCCCCTTAGTTCCGTCCACTTTTCCTGCACCATTAGCTCACTAAAGACAGGTAGAGCAATGTATCTAAAACTGGTGAGGATTAAGAACAGTGCCTGTATAATTGAAAATCCAGCACTATAAAGACCCACCTCTGTCGGGGTGGCAAAGTTACCTAGCATTGCAATATTGAATTGCGGACGGAAATTAGTTAACAAATTCACCAGGAACAAGGACAATGCAAACTTAAAGAAATCTCCAGAGGGTAGATTTATCTCTAAAGGGAATAAACCGGAAGGAAAGACCTTGATAAGGAAATAGAACCCCAGAACAAAGGTTAAAAAGTAAACTACCGAGTGTATATAAGCTACATTTATGAGGTTTAGTTCAGAAAAAAATATAAAAGCGAAAACAAGAACAAAGCGAAGAGCAGGCCCAAGGATGTTGCCTGCATAGGTGGAATACTTAATGGCCTTAAGCCCTTGTAAAGCCCCCGCCACAACTAACCTCATCCCTAAAAAGGGCAATCCCACAATGAAGATTGAAAGGACAGGGGCGAAGGTGGGCTCTTTGAAGAAATTCAGTGAAATTGTATCAGACATATAAAGGACAAGGACAGAGATTAAGCTTCCAACAATGAACACATAGAATATTGCGAAGAGGATGTTGCGCTTTAAGACCGAGTGCTCCCCATTCTTAAGATATATAGGAGTATATCTGGAGAAACTCATAGGAAAGCCCAGTGCTAATAGCACCGCGGCCACTGTCATCAATGAAAAAATCCAGTTGTATAATCCATAATCATGAACCCCGAGTTTCCTTGCAAGAACAACATTAGTAACTGAGATAAGTACTTTATTCCATACGAGCCCTACAAATGCAATTCCCGCACCCTTCAACATTAATTTTGCAGTGAAGCCGGCTGCTTTTGCAGGTGGATTACTCTGTGCGGTCTCTGACTCAGCGGGTGTATCAGAAATTTTTCCTACTTCGTGTTGCATGTTGTTGAATCTGGTTGAATCGCGTTGAATCTCGTTGAATCTCGGTGGATGTCGGGACTTTATTGATGACCCATCATATACTTTTCTTAATAATGTGCCCCCCTTAGCACTTTCGTTTCTGCCACTTACTGCCACCAATTAGGCATTTAGAATCTAGCAGAAATAGTTTCTAAAAGCAATCAAAATTTTAACACGTAAATTACTAAAATAACAAAGGATAAGGTTTGTTTAACTTAAAACTAGAAAGTACAATGGCGAAAAATATCCTAACTGAATAATCTGCGCTGTAATTCCCTCCACTGGGGTATATCCGTGTGGGGTATAAGGTCTATATGGTTTGGGTTGACCGATAAGGTAAATGCCTTGAATCTCTTTGAAACCCTATGCGTCAGCTCACAAAGACCGTCAATCCAATATTGAGGATGGGTATTGAAGAGTATGGGACTGTAACCTTCACTAATTATATCAGTAATAGATGCTGTGCCTAGCCTATCAGAAATCCACTGTTCAACTCGTTTAACTAGTGCCGTATCCGAAGCAAATAACTTTACTCCAAAACTTTTTGGGTCTCTTCCTTCCACTATACGAAAGTTTGAGGTCTTTATTTTTTCATAAACAGGATCCCCATGGTGCCCAATACTATCTATCTCACCAAAGAGAGATTTAAACAAACTAACCTCTTCCTTTAGCTTTTCTACACATTTTTTGATGACTTGCGGCGTAATATCTTCGGGTCTACTTAAGCCATTTATCAGAGCATACCTGCTCAAGGTCTCATAGTGAAGACCTACTGTACCACCCATTTCCCTAATCTCATCAATAACCCGTTTTTGTGCCGTACTCCATCTAAAATAGAAAGTTGCGTGTACAGAGTATCTTTTTTCTATCTCTGCTATGGCTATGGCAGAAGAAGGTATCTGGTCAACATCATGCCTTAATATTAGTACTTTCTTCTCTTGAAATTGGTCCAAATTAGTAAACCAGTAGTCCACTGAAGTAATGTGATAATCATGTAGCTTGGCATGCTGAAGTATTTCACTATACTCCCCTAATCTCGCCCTCCTTAGCATGTATTGCTTCAAATAATTTAGCCGCAGCAGAGGAGTAGTAGTTTCAGCAATGTAAGCATTCATAGGTTTACTGTTATTTTCTTTACATAACCCGGATTTAACTAAAATCTATTATCACGGTAATTAAAGAGTATTATAAACCGAATCCCCTGAAGAACTCAAAAAGAAAAAGTTTCATTGCGATGAGGTTTTATTACTTAAAATGCAGAAATGTTAACCAGGATTCTATTTAATTATTGCCCGTTTTGGACCTCTTCAATAGCCTTATTATAGTTAGTGGCTATTTTGGGGTCGTAAGGGTCGTACTGCGCTGCCCAACATGAATATATCCACACAAATTGATATGAACGCAGCAAAAGTCCAATAAGAGGCTTGAAATCTTGAGCGCTCTTGAATGGACTTTGTCCGCACTTGCGTTCGGTCATCCACCCCCTCTTCATACCGGGGTCATCCCAGGGGGCAATCACACCACCCTCATAGAGATTCGGGTAAGCAGCTATAATTGGGGCAACCCTCTCTCGCCTCCATACAATTTTGCCTTGCAAGTCTTGCAGTGAGGTATAGCAGTAACCTAACCCTGACTCTCCACCAGAGATAACCTTCAGCTTCAAGCCTTTCTGCTTAGCCCGCTTAAGCAGACCAAGGATTATGTAAGTCTCACTACGGTACTCCTTATCTAGCCATACTCGTGTATAGAAAAACCATAGCATCGCGTCCGGGTACTCATCCTCTGTGATATCGGCCAGATGTACGCCTATGTTCTCAAGGGCTTGTTTTGTTTCTTCTTCCGTCTTGCCAAGTTTATTAGCAACATAACGGACGTCCCTGAGCTTATAGTCATTGTAAAGCTCAGGGTCAATGACAATACCGGGTGACCCCAACTCCCTGGCTATGCGTAAGGCTATCGTAAAGAAACCCAGAAAATCCCCAAGCGCCCCGGCCTCGTTATAGACGTCCATCCCCTTTATCCCTCTGAAATAAGGGTTATCCGAAGTGGGTGCAAAGGTTTGTCCCCCCTCCTCTGCTGGTGTGTACCCATAGAACCTGTTAAAGTGTACCCAGGGCCATATGTGTTTTGCCAACTCCTTTTTAACAACCTCAACGCCTGGCCTAAAGTCTCCTTCTGTGTACCGCTTCGCATCGTACCAGCTAGTTAACTGTATGGCGACCCCATCGTAAGGGGAAGCGTTAATCATCTTAGAATGAAAAGTTCCAAAATCGTTAATTAGTGGCGTGTAATAACTCACAAGCAAAAGATAGGGAATCAGGGTGGAATATAATTTCATGCAGTTGTTGCCTTAAGAGGAGGGTAGCAAAACTTGACAGAAAAATCTGTCTTATAAAGCTACCACTTTATACCCCTGAATATCTTATGGGTCTGAATACGACTTTTATACTTTTCTACCGTATTGAACATCCCCGCCAGTACCTCATCCGTCAAATAATGAGATTTTAGTCCTAACTCTTTGAGACCAGTATACTTAGGATTATAATAATGTTCTTCTTTTTCCTTACGAGGATTTTCAACATGGTTAGTTTTTACATTGTGGCCCAGTTTTTTCCCCACGGCCTCTACCCTGCTAGCCAGTTCATTCACGGAAAAGGTTTCCGTTATCTGGTTAAAGACCCTCAACTCGCCCGGTTTTGCTGGATGCATTGCTGAGAGATGAATACATTGCATTGTGTCCTTTATGTTCAGATACCCCCTCGTCTGCCCCCCCTTCCCGTACACTGTGAGGGGATAGTCAGCCACTGCCTGTACGATAAACCTATTTAAGACTGTACCAAATATCTCGTCGTAGTGGAAATTTGGCAACAGCCTCTCGTCCGTATCCGCCTCCTCAGTAGAAAGTCCGTAAACAGGACCCTGCATCAGGTCAGTCACCCTGATACCCCATGTCCTTACATAAAACCATAGCATGTCGGTATCTTGTATTTTAGTGGTATGATAAAGAGAGCTTGCCTGCCTCGGGAAAAGGAACTTATCTTTTCTGCCTTTATGTTCTATTTCAATCCAACCTTCCTCAATATCAATATTTGGCGTCCCATACTCGCCCATAGTCCCAAGTTTTATAACGTGACAGTCCGCCCTTGTCTCTTTAATAGCATAAATAATATTGAGAGTAGTTATAAGATTATTCTGTACGGTAAGGGCTGCTTTATCTCTGTCTATCATTGAATAGGGAGCGGAAGGCTGTTCTGCATAGTGTACAACTGTATCAGGCTTATATTTCTCAAACAGGCCCTTAAGAAAACCATAATTAGTGACATCCCCTATGTGGACGTGTATCTTCTTACCACCCAACTCCTCCCATATTCTCGCCCGTTGCGTAAGATTGGGATTTGGGGTAAGGGCCTCGCAATCAAGCTCTACTGAGGCCTGGCGGCGAAAATAATTATCCACCCCCACAACCTCATGTCCTTTATTTGAAAAATACATGCATGTGGGCCAACCAAGATACCCATCTGCACCCAATACCAAAACCCTCATACTAAACCCCCTCAAAGTTCATTTTCTACCTTCTCTAACACCCTGTTTTCAATTAAATAATGTCTTAATTCTTCTTTGGTTAATGGTTTCTCACTTGCCGAGACATAGGGTTTCAGTACTGTCCGAGAGATAATGTTTGGGTACTCATACTTTATTGAATGATATATAGACTTAAATGCTGGTATGGTCACAAACATATCTCCTAATTCCAATGAACGTTGAATTTCATCCACAGTCATTAACTCTTCATACAGTTTTTCTCCCGCTTTTGCTCCTATCTCCACTATCTTTATGTTAGAAGGCTCAATACCATGCTTTGCGGCCATAATCTCTATCATTACCTCAGCCAGGTCTTGAATCCTTACAGAGGGCATCTTGGTTATAAATACCTCTCCACCTTTTGAAAGTGTCAGGGCCTTGAGAACCAGCCTAGATGCCTCCTCATCGGTCATGACAAAGCGTGTCATCCGCTTGTCCGTAATAGTAACAGGGCCACCCTTCCTAATCTGTTGCAAAAATAGCGGTACAACAGAGCCTTTTGAGCCCAACACATTACCAAACCTTGTACTACTAAATACAGTAGCATCACTGTTTCTTAGGGCGTTTGCCGCTGTTACGAGCTTCTCCCCCATTAGCTTTGAAGTACCCATGACGCTTGTCGGATTCACGGCCTTATCACTGCTCGTAAAAAGGACGTATTTGACACCACTATTTATTGCGACGTTAATGATATTCTCAACCCCCAAGATATTCGTCTGTACTACGTCAAAGGGGTTATACTCAGAAAGAAACACATGCTTGAAAGCGGCGGTATGGATAATTATATCTACGGACTCCGAAAGCTCCCTTAGCTTATCCCTGTCCCTTATATCACCAAGAAAACAGTGGATGTTTTTAATCCCACCGTATTGTTCCGCAAGGAAGAAAATCCCTGTCTCGTTGTTATCCACTAGCCGTAGTTCAGCAGGCTTAAGCAAAAGGAGTTGCCTGACCATCTCCTTCCCCACAGTCCCAGCCGAACCTGTAATAAGAATCTTTTTTCCCTGATAAAAATTAGATAGGTCTGTGTTCATAGGATTAACTCAACGTTAACGTTATAATCTCCCAAAAGCCTAAATATTAAAAATTATAGTTACCCCCTCTAATATATCAAGTATATTTTCTGCGAGACCTTCGGAACTCACGCTACCTTAGCAGTTTCGGTCTTAAAGATTAATGTTGAATTTTCACACTTTGAGGATAGTTTCAAACCCCTAAAAGTCATTTTGGCAATGATACTTATAAAAATGTCCCCTTTCAACAAAGGCTTGCTCTATTACATGAACTTTCGTTTTAAGTTACAGTTGAATTCCCTTGAGTTACATGTACTCTTCGTTGTATAATTTTCAGAATAAAAGGGGATAAAAATGACACAAATTGAACAGAACAATAAATCCATCGTATCTGTAAGCCGCTGTCAGGACTATAACCTTCCAGAGGTATACCAGGCCGTTGAGTCTTCCCTGGAAAAGGTAGATGGCATCCATGACTTACTTAGAAATGGTAAGAAGAGGGTGCTATTAAAACCAAATCTATTATCTGCATCTCAAGGACCTGAGCGGGCCGTAAATACTCACCCCGCAATTGTCAGGGCCGTGGTGGATTTTTTTCAGAAAGAAGCTAGGGCAGAGGTGTATATAGGGGACTCTTGTGGCAGCTTGAGAACTGGTTCTACTAATAAGGCCTTTAAGGCCACAAAACTAGATGAGGTGACCAATGAAACCGGGGCCAAATGGATAAATTTTGACCAGGATAAGCATATCACAATTAACAAGGATAACGGCGCCATTTTGCCAACCTTCAAGATGGCAAGCATAGTACAGGAAGTGGACCTTATAGTCTCCCTTCCCAAATTGAAGACCCATGGTCTCACCAAATATACCGGGGCTTTAAAAAATACGCTTGGGGTCATCCCCGCCAACGGCAAAAAGAACGTCCATGTGCAGGCCCCCAAGCCTAGCACCTTTGCCAAAGCTTTAATAGACGTATACGAAGAAGTCAAACCCCATCTCACAGTAATGGATGCAATTGTAGGTATGGAAGGCAATGGCCCTAACTCGGGAGAGCCAAGAAAAATAGGCCTTGTCATAGCAAGTACAGACGGTGTAGCTTTAGATGCCGTTGCCTCTAACATTATAGGTTACGAGCCTATGGCAATACCCACCATAAAGTATGCTCATGAGCGCAAAATAGGCACAGGGGAAATAAAAGAAATAAGGGTAATCGGGGCAGAGATTCCAGAGGTTGCAATACCGGACTTTAAGAAACCCTCTAGTTCTGCCCAAGATTTTGCCCTGGAGTACCTTCCGGGAGGATTGTTTGCTAAATTTTTTGACTCAGCTACAAGCGTTACCTCCTCTGTGTACGAGCCTAATTGTACCCGTTGTTATGCCTGCGTGAGAAACTGCCCCGCAGGGGCAATGAGTACAGTGGAGGGTCGGGTAGTAGTGGATAAAAAGAAGTGCATAGGCTGCTTCTGTTGTGACGAAGTCTGCGATTACAAGGCAATTGTGATGGAACACTCTACCTTGGGCAAGGTTCTTGTGGGTATTGCTAAACTACTGAAGGTAGAGAGAACCTGATTTTAAAAGTCTTTACAACTTGTATTAAGAGGCCTTTTGAAGAATTCTGCATCCGTTTCAGGTGGACCGTTGCGGAGGGAGTAAGGCGGCTTATATTTACACCAGTCGTGGATTTTCATCCACTTAAAACGGAAAAAGAAAAGACCCTCTACTTCATACTAAATATATAATATATTATTGCGACCTTTGAAAAAGGCATAAAATACGCAATATATCATGCTGAACTCGTTTCAACATCTAATAAATTATAGGCTTTGGAGACCCCGTAACAAGTTCAAGGTGACAGAACCGTATTTTTGGCATAGGTCTCATTATTATCTTTAGAGATTTTTGCATAACCCTCGTTTATCCTTCTTGAAATTAATCAGAACTGCCTAAAGGAGCTAATATGTTATGGTACAAGATATTTATGCCAGAGTTAAAGGAGTTAATTGAGACCCGCTCCTTAAAGGAGCTTGGTGAATTTCTAAGAAGATTTCACCCGGCCGATATAGTAGACATATTGAGAGAACTTCCCGACACGGACAGGGTGCTCGCCTTTAGGCTGCTTGACAAAGAAAAGATTGCCGGGGTCTTTGCCCTCCTTGAACCAGAAGAACAGGAGATTCTACTCAAACAATTCACAGAACAGCGGGTTAAGGATATTCTGCTAGAGATGGGTCCAGACGACAGGGCTCAATTCCTAGAAGAACTCCCAGCTGACCTTGTTAAGAGACTACTTGCCCTCTTACCCCATAAAGAAAAAGAGATAACCGACCTTATACTAAATTATCCCCCTGGCTCAGCCGGAAGGCTAATAACCACAGAGTACGTTGACCTCACCCCGGATATGACTGCTCAGGAGGCCATAGACCAGATACGCCGCACCGGCCTTGCGAAGGAAACCATCTACATCTGCTACGTTGTGGATAAAACCCGTAGACTAATAGGCGTATGCTCTCTTAGGGATATCATCCTTGCCCCACCCTCAAAAAAAATAATTGCATTAATGAACCCGATGGTCATACATGTAAAGACCACGGATAGTCAGGAACAAGCCGCTAAGATTATTCAAAAATATGATATACTCGCCGTCCCAGTAGTGGACCAGGAAAGACGGCTGGTTGGAATTGTCACGGTTGATGACGTACTGGATGTGGTAGAAGAAGAAGCTACCGTGGATATGCAAAAGATGGCCGCTGTGGCACGGCCGGAAGAGGGCTACTTTGCATTAAGCTTCCTTAGCAGTGTACCAAAAAGGCTTACTTGGCTAGTCATATTACTGGTAATACAAGCCTTTACCGGAAACATAATCCATTTTTTTGAAGGCACCCTCAGCTCCATGATAGTACTAACCTACTTTATACCCATGGTAATAAGTGTTGGGGGGAATATCAGCAGCCAGTCCTCCACCGTGGTCATAAGAGGTCTCGCCACTGGGGACCTTAGACCCCCCTTCTGGTGGAGTATCCTTAAGAGGGAACTCTTCATGGGAGTATTGATTGGCATAACCCTGGGTCTTATAGCTATTGCCAGAGTAATGCTCTGGGCACAAGACATTCGGGTAAGCCTGGCCGTAGCCGCCAGTGTAGTAGCCATTTCCTTTATAGGAAACCTCTGGGGTGCATTTATACCCTTAATATTTAGAAGATTCCAGATAGACCCTGCCGTGGCCTCTGCACCCTTAATGGCTACTGTAATGGACCTGGTGGGGCTATCTCTCTACTTTGGGGTGGTGGTCAAGATTCTCCATTTTGCTAAGGTACTCTGATAGAAACTACTGAGTGAACACCTTTACATATCTCTGTAAGAAACTTACAACCCTCTATCCGGGGGATTGTGAATCGGAGAAAATCATTCATGAGAAAAAGAACCCTTATGCCCTGCTGGCTAATAAATATAGGGATATGCCTGCTATTTCTATTGACCTCCTCCTGCACAGCAGCAAATAAAGATAAGATAAAGGCCGATTTCGTTAAAAACGGCGTCCGTGCAGATGTCAGGACCTTCGGGGCTGTGGGTGATGGTATTGCTGATGATACCGCTGCCGTCCAGGCCGCAATAAATACAGGTAACCCCGTATATCTCCCTACTGGAACTTATAAAATATCTAACGCCTTGAATATCACCCAGGAGCAAACTCAAATATCGGGTGACGGCATGCTCAAGTCTGTCATTAAAGGGGCAGGTGTCAGAATTGTTCTCAATATATCTACCAGGCGGGTACAGTTAAACGATTTTAAGATTGAAGGTAGCCCCTCTACCGCCTATGGAATTTATATGGTCTCTGCGTCAAATGACACGTCCAAATTCATAATGGAGAACGTATGGGTTGAAGGATGCAAGGGACGTCCGGGAACAGGTATTTATGCTGCCTACCCGTGGATTTCCATCCTGAACAAAGTTACCTCCAGAGGCAATAACATTGGCCTTCATCTTGCCGGGGGATTCCAGGACACTGTTCTAAGGGATTGCGATGTAAGCCGAAATATACAGGAGAATATACACCTTGGAGACGGGACTACTGCCAAATGGGCTCCGGTCTTCCTTGAGAAAGTCAACGTTGAATTTCCTTTTGCAGCCGAACTTGCGGTACGCAAAGCAATTGTAATAGATGGGCCGACTGGGCCGATAATTATTAGAGACCTTTACCTAGAGGCCCACCCCAAAGCCAATCACCCGGATTCCCTAGTATTGGAAATCAAAAGTTCTGCTTCAGGACTTGCACCGCAGGTGTGTATTGACGGTGGCCGTATTCAGGGAAGCAATAATCAACGTAATGCCATAAAACTGAGCGGAGACGCAGCATTATTCATCTACAATCTCGCTATCAGACAATTTGCAGGTGAAATCATTGACGGTATAGGGATGCCTGGCAGGACTGTGGCTCTGATAAATACAAGGGTAAACAGCTCCAAACTCTACGGTGCTACTGTCACCGATAAGGTGTTTTCCTTTCTTTATGATGCAGGGGGTAAAAGATACACTCTGACGGATGACAACAAACTTGGAATTGGGACAGACCAGCCCTCCAGCAGACTCCACGTCAAGGGTACAGCAGACGAAAAACAAGTAATAGTTCAGGCAAACCCCTCTCAAAACTCTAACCTGCTTGAGACCCAGGACTCGGCAGGCAACACATTATTTGCCATCAGGGGTGACGGCACAGTCCAGGTACCAGACTTAGACCCCTCCCCGGTAGGGCCCACCACCCTCAAAACAATAGATGGCACTCTCCATATCAGAAATAATAACGATACTGCGCTGGCAGATGTAAGGATGCGGAATCTTGAGACCTTGCTGGCTAATCCATTATTCGCCTATATCCCTACAAATACAGACTGGTCCTCCTCTAATTTAAATAGCGGCAAAGCCGACCAAAACATTAACGCACACTCTGTATTAACAGGTATCAACCCTGCCAGCACGGGGCTAGGCTATGCATCCAACCACGCCTTGAGTTACCTGGTGGGACCTACAAACAGTTCTTTCTCCTGGGATAAGAAACTCTGCCTCAGTTTTAGGTACAGCAGGACAGGTTCTGACCCAGAGGTTACCGCCAGAGTACAGATTAAAAATTCCAACGCCGAGGGAGCCCTCACAGGAATAGGTTTGGGAATAAGGGTTGATAACTTAAACCTTAAAGGAGAAAGCTACGGTGCTGAGCCGGGAATCATTAACTTGGCAACAACCCTGGAGCTAAACAAGATTTACAATGTTGATATAATCCATTACCCAGGGTCCAGGATAGAGTGGTGGATTGATGGGATAATGCGGGGCGCCCAGTCAGAGCCCGGTAAGTTACCCACAGGTGTACTCACAGGCAACCAGGGGCAGTACACCCTCGTACACTCTATTGTTAACGGCTCCAATGGTGGTGTGGATGCCTCTTCAGATATTATCCGTCCCTACATTTGGAGAGAGCCGTAACGCCGTAATAGCGGAAGATGCCAGATAGCGGGACACAATACCCAAAGCGGTTTACTTCCTCATCCTGAAAAAGAACTTTAACGGCACTTCTGGGAAAGGCAAGGCATCGCGGAGTCTATTGGCCAAATACCTCTCATATTTGGCATCAAACAGTTCAGGGTGATTGACGAATAGCACAATGGTAGGTGGCGCAACCTCTACCTGGGTGGCAAAATATATCTTGGCCTGTACTCCGGCCTTACCCTTGGGAGAAGAGGACTGCATGGCCTCCCTGATAATCCGGTTCAGCTCTGAAGTAGATACCCTCACATTGGCCTGTTCAAAAAGTTCCTCAGCTAAGGCAACGGTCTCCACCACGTTACCCCCGTACTTTGCACTTATAAAGGAGATAGGAGCAAATGGAAGGCCTGGCAACTTTGCCCTGAGATACTCCTCAAACTCCTCAGGCTCGTGCCCCTCTACCAGGTCCCACTTGTTTATCACCAGTACACAAGGCTTACACTGCTCTACTATATAGGCCCCCAATTTCTTATCCAGCTGAGACACTTCCTCTCTGGCATCCAGCATAAACAACACCACGTCCGCACGCCTTATTGAACCCATAGCCCTCTCAAGGCTATAGAACTCTAGGGTCCCCTCCACACTTCGCCTTTTTCGGACCCCAGGGGTATCAATAGCTACAAAAGTCTTCCCGTCCAACTCAAAGCGGACATCCACAGAATCCCTTGTTGTGCCGGGTATCTCACTAACAATCATCCTCTCTTCTTTAGCCAGGGTATTTATGAGTGTAGATTTACCCACGTTGCGCCGCCCCACCACTGCCAGCCTCATATAGGGTTCACGCGGAAGTTCCCTTACCGCCGGTAACAGGGCGGTAATCTCCTCTAAGAGATGTACCCTGCCCTCTCCTTGCAGGGCAGACACTGAGAGGGGTTCACCAAAACCCAGTTTATAAAACTCCGTCTTAAGTGGCTCAAGCGATGGGCTATCCACTTTGTTGGCTACAATCAGGACGGGTTTTTTCACCTGGCGAAGCCTTTCTGCCACAAAGTTATCAAGCGGCAGGAGCCCCTCCCGCACATCCACAATAAAAATTATTACCGCAGCCTTTTCAATAGCCAGTTCAATCTGATGCTCCACCAGATGCTTTATCTCCACCACATCTGTCAGCCCTATGCCACCAGTATCCACCAGATTAAACCACTTGCCACTATATTTAACCTCCGCCGACACCCTGTCCCTTGTTACACCACTGGTTTGATCAACAATGGATATGCGCCTGCCTACCAGGCGATTGAACAGGCTAGACTTCCCCACGTTAGGCCTCCCAACAATGGCCACCTCAGGAAGTACTACCCCGATAGAATCCACCTCTGGCGCTGTATTTCGTACTGATTCCTTTTCTGCCATATAAAAATCTTTTGCAATATTATCAAAGAATAAACACACAAATAGACAAGCTGCTCTTAAAGGGAGGAGGTGCTTCGCCGCAAATCTAACCGTTCAAAAGGAGGGCCTTAAATAAACTGCCAGTATATATAGCACTAGGGATAACATCGCAAGGCATCCAACACCCAGGACACTCCTTAACCATCCTACGATAACGCTCTATCTTCTTGCCGAACCATAATTCTTCCAGGGACTCTTTAGTCAGGTCCCCAATTTTAGTATTGCTCTGTATGCAGACTGGCACCTTACCATCAGGCAGGATTCTAATATGGCTGGTAAGGGCCACACAAGGGGTATCAGGCCTCTTTTTATCGTATACTAGGCGATTCTTCAGCCCCTCGTTAAAGAAATTCTTTACCAGCCCCTCCTTAAAATTAAAGCTCTCTGTATCATTTGCAAGGGCCTCCACTATCCTCTCTACCTCCTCCCTTGTAAAGGAATCAAACAAATCCAACTCCATCTCCCGTTCCCCCTCCTGCGAATTCTCATAGAGGTAGCGGTCTCTCCTGGCCACCTGATACTGTAGGTCTACCCCCAGCTTGCGACAAAAATCCTGCAAGGGTCTTATCTGATCAATGTTTCTCCTGGTTATAGTAAGATTAACCCCTACTGAAAACCCCTTTTCCTTCCTTAATTTTACCAGCTCCTCCATGGTTTCTTGTGCCCTGTTAAATGCCCCACCCACACCCCTTATCTCATCGTGACGCTCACCTACACCATCTAACGATATTCTGAAGTGAAATCCTCTTGCAGCCATCTCCTCTGCAAATCCTATTATCCTCTGGGACTGGTATCCATTCGTATTCAACACCACTGTACTTGGTCCGCAGTGCGCGAGTATATAATTCACCACCTCTTCCAGGTCTTTCCTTACAAAAGGCTCACCACCAGTAATCCTCAACACATCCAACTGCTTAAACTGACGGAAGAGGGCTTTAACCTGCTCGGTGCTCAATTCATCTTTATTCTCCAAGCTGGGGATATTGCACATGTAACAGTTGAGCTCGCACCTCCAGGTTATAAGGTAGGTGCAAATGCACGGGTATGTTATCAAGCCAAGATTATTATAAACAATATGTTTAAGCAGGTTTAAGTACATCTTATGTGGGACTATGCTCCAAAATTTCCCTTACAGCGTAAACAGGTTTACCCTGCGATTCATGATATATCCTTACCAGTAGCTCTGCAAGAAGTCCAGAGGTTATAATCTGAACGGCCAGGAGCAGGCACAGCACGCATACCGAGAGGGAGACCTTTGTCCCCAGTTTCTCCCCATAAAAGATTTTCAAATAAGTTAACCTCAGGCCCAGAAAAACCCCAACAAGCCCAAAAAAACTACCAATCGGCCCAAGTATATGCATCGGACGAGTGGAATAACTCAACAAGAATTTAACCGTAATAATGTCAAAAAATACCCGATAGACCCTTTCCAATCCGTATTTAGAAATCCCATACCGCCTTGGCTCGTTCTTAATAGGTATCTCCAATATCCTTACCCCAAATTGTTTGGCCAGGGCTGGTATAAAACGATGATGGTCGCCGTAAATTTTTATACCCGTTATAACTTCTCTCTTATAAGCCTTATAGGCATTGCCAAAGTCGTGAAGGTCAACACCCGTCACCCTTGCAATCATCCAGTTAGCTACTTTAGAGGGCAGTCTTTTTGTAAAAAAGGGGGTGTGTCTCTGCTGACGCCATCCACTTACTATATCATAGCCCTGCTCTATCTTCTCCACAAAAATGGGTATCTCTTCTGGACAATCCTGAAGGTCTCCATCCATAGAAAGGATTACATCCCCACGGGCATGGTCAAACCCAGCCGATAAGGCAGAAGACTTCCCAAAGTTGGTCCGCAGCTCAATAACCCTCACCCTCTTATCTTTCTCAAAAAACCCTCTCAATAGTTCACCTGTACAGTCTGTACTTCCATCGTTAATAAAAATTATCTCATACTCCTTACCCAGACCATCCAGCACCCTTTTTAACCTCTCGTAAAGCTCTGTAGCATTACCCTCCTCGTTATAAAGAGGTATAATTACAGAAAGGAATAGATTGTTTTCGCCCATAGTCTCAGTAACGCAACTTTTCCCAAGCTTTTTAAATACACCAACCTAAACCTAATGTCAACTCTAAACTGTATCCTCTGACCAGGGGGCCGACACAGTAAACAAACGCAACTTACTTTAAGAAAGGGGCTCGTTACCATGTTAGATTTTAAAAGGATTAAGAGATGACATTTCGTTTTAGCCAATACCAAATATTTTTTTTAAAAAAAGCTTGACTTTTCATAATATTATAAATATTTTACAAAACTAAGGTGGTGTTTTCTTGTTTGCAGCTTTTTAGACTCAAGTACAGATTTATTTTACATCTTTTCTTTTTTAAAAGAGGGGCGATAATGAAAATACGTACATTAACCGTACAGGTATTATTATCTTTATTAATTCTACCTCTTTCCACTTTTGGGCATGAATTGCCACGGTTAGGAGAGGAAAAAAGGACAGAGGTCGCACAACACCTTGGTAAACCTCCCGCCTTCTTTATTGAGAACCAGGGCCAGATGGCGGAAGAAGTAAAGTATTACTTCAAGGGCAATGAGTCTGTTTACTTTACGGATAAAGCCGTGGTATTTCAAAAAATAGGGGATAAGTGTCGTGCGCATCGTAACGAATCTTCGTCTGACTTCTTTAAAGAAGGGGAGGACCAGGAATCCTCTCACAATGAGGATAATGATGATGAGGAAGTTTATGATCGTTTCCTCACTTTGGATGGAGAAGATAAGGGTAGAGATGAGAAGGTACAAGTTTTATCCTACTGCCTTGAATTCCTTGGCGCCAATCCTACCCATGCGCAGGCCACAAACCAACTAGAGACTAAAGCAAATTATTTTATCGGAAACGACCCCTCCCGCTGGCACACCAAAATCCCCACTTATCAAGAAATTGTATATCCAGGGCTGTACGGCAGTCCCAGCAACGAAAGGTTGTTTGCCCTTGCAAACAAAGCGAAACAATCATATAGCGAGACACCAAATTACTTCGGAGTTTCACCCCTGGTAACGACTGCGAAGGGGAAAATTGATTTGATATACAAAGGCGCACCCAGCGGGGTAAAGTATGAATTCATAGTCCACCCCGGGGCCGACCCTAACAATATAAGATTGGCATATACAGGGATAGAAGGTTTGAGCATAGACGATGCGGGCAACCTTCTCATTCATACTGCCCTGGGGGATGTAAAGGATGAAAAACCCTACGTCTACCAGGAAATAGACGGCAACCGGGTGCCGGTGGATTGTAAATTTATAATTTGTAATATGGAATCCGGGAAGTACGTCTACGGCTTTGAGGTTGCCTCTTACAACAAAGAATACCCACTAGTCATAGACCCCGGCCTTGAATACTCTACCTTCCTAGGGGGCAGCAACGATGACAAGCCCTTTGACATAGCCATAGACACCTCAGGCAATGCCTATGTGTATGGACTGACTTTGTCCAGTAACTTCCCCACCACCGCCGGGGCATATGATACAAGCTATAGCAGTGGTTTTCATGATACCTTTGTTGCCAAGTTTGATTCCACAGGCTCTAACCTCATTTATTCCACCTTTCTCGGGGGAAGCGATGACGAAAGAACCCGCGGTCTAGTAGTGGACGGCTCAGGCAATGCCTATCTGACAGGTAATACCTGGTCCAGCGACTTCCCCACTACACCCGGCGCATATGATACGACTTTCGGGGGTAATCTTGATGCCTTTGTGACCAAGCTTGATTCCACTGGTTCAAACCTCATTTTTTCCACCTTCCTCGGCGGGAGTAAGGATGAATATGGCAGAGGCATAGCCATAGACTCCTCAAACAACGTCTATGCGACAGGATGGACTCATTCAAGCAACTTCCCAATTACACCAGGCGCATATGATACAAGCTTTAATGGCACTTCGGATACCTTTGTAACTAAGTTTAATTCCACAGGCTCAGACCTCCTCTATTCCACTTTCGTTGGAGGAAGCCTTAAAGATATGGCCCGTTACCTGTGCGTGGACAACTCTGACAATGCCTATGTGACAGGTTCTACCGATTCCACCGACTTCCCTACTACCCCGGGGGCATACGTTTCACCCGTGGATGGCACATTTGATGTCTTTGTAATCAAGCTTAACTCTACTGGCTCAAGCCTCATTTACTCCTCAGTATTTGGAGGGAGTGGGACTGACCATGAGAGGCCCCGTTACATGATACTGGACTCGTCCGGTAATGCCTACATATCGGGAATTACTGACTCAGTTGACTTCCCCACCACCCCGGGAGCATACGATACAAGCTATAACGGTGGTCCCTGGGATACCTTTGTGACCAAACTGAATCCCACAGGCTCTAGCCTGGTATATTCCACATTCCTTGGTGGTGCACAAGCAGATTTTGGCTGGGGCATAGCCGTAGACTCCTCAAACAACGCGTATGTGTCAGGTTCTACTAACTCAGGCAATTTCCCAACCACTCCTGGGGCATTTGATACCAGCCTTAACGGTGCTTACGATGCCTTCATCTCCAAACTTGATTCCACAGGCTCTAACCTCCTTTATTCCACCTTCCTCGGGGGGACCGGTGGTGATGGAGGCCGTGGCATAGTCCTGGACAACTCAGGCAATGTCTATTTGACTGGATGGGCTAAAGGCAATAGCTTCCCCACTACACCGGGGGCCTATGATACTAGCTATAATGGTGGTGAGGACGCCTTTGTGGCAAAGCTGCTACTTGCTACTTCACCTGATACCCCGCAATGGGAGGATTACTATGATGCGGAAGGCACTCTGGAGGATTGGGCAAAGGCGCTGGTTGTGAGTAATAATAGCGTCTGCGTGGTAGGCCGTACAGAGACAGCCGCAGGTGGCTCTGCCCTCGCACTGAGGGTATATAATGCCACTACCGGGGTGCTGTCATGGGCAAGATACTACAATAGAGAAGGAAACCTGGCGGATTGGGCTAACGCAGTAGCCGTAAGTGATAATAGGATCTTTATGGTAGGTCGTACTGAGACAGCCGCAGGTGGCCCCGCCTTCTCAGTTAGGGTGCATAATATTTCTAACGGAGCCCTGCTATGGCAAAACCATTATAACAGGGAAGGTGCCCTTACGGATGAGGCAAATGCCGTAGTTATAAGTACTGATGGTACAAGGGTTTATGTGGTAGGCCGCACCGAAACTACCGCTGGTGGCCCTGCCCTCACGGTTAGGGCATATAACACCACTACCGGCTCCCTATCATGGGCACGATACTACAACAGGGAAGGAAACCTGGCGGATTGGGCTAACGCAGCCGCCATAAGTGGGGACCGCCTCTTTATGGCAGGCAGGACGGAAACTGCCGCAGGTGGCCCTGCCTTCACAGTAAGGGTACTTAATGCCTCTAACGGGACATTCCTGTGGCAGAACATTTACAACATGGAAAATACCCTCTCAGATGAGGCATACGCAGTAATCATAAGCCCAGACGGAACCAAAGTCTTTGCGTCAGGCAAGACTGAAACTACCGTAGGCGGCCCTGCCTTCGCGGTGAGGGCTTATAATGCTTCTAACGGAATACTCCTATGGGTTGAAAACTACAATAGGGAAGGCAGCCTGCCGGATGAGGCAAAGGCGATAGCCGTAAGCCCGGACGGAACCAAAGTCTTTGCAGCAGGTAAGACTGAATCTACCGCAGGTGGCACTGCCTTCGCGGTGAGGGCATACAATGCTTCTGACGGAACAGTGCTGTGGCACAACAATTATGATAGGGAAGGAACCCTCTCTGATGAGGCAAATGGGGTAGCCGTAAGTCCCGACGGAACCAAGGTCTTTGTGGTAGGCAAGACCGAAACTACCACGGGTGGCTCTGCCTTCACCCTGATGGAATATGACGCCTCTAACGGGACACTACTCCGAGCAGAACACTATGATAAGGAAGGCAGCCTGTCGGATGAGGCCTGCGCTGTAGCCGCAAACGATAGTCAAATCTTTGTCGTAGGTAAGACCCAAACTAGCGCTGGTGGTAGTGCCTTCTCTATAAGGACGTATGCGCCCTAGCAGCAATTAATTAAATTAATGGGGCTGTTGCCTGAGTGCCAAAATGCCCCCACAGAACTGGTTTCAGGGTCTAGTAACTTAATCGGTTTGCGGGTCTGGCAACAGCCTTTAACAGCGCGCTAATTAAGGGGAAGTCTCTTTCCTAAGAAGTATAGAGAGCCTCTTCAGCGAGGTGACAGCCTCTTCTCTCTTGCCCAGCTCTTTATATATGGTTGCGAGGCGCTCATGGACCAGAGGATTGAAGGGGTTAATATGGCTAGCTTCTAAATAACTTTCTATGGACTTCTCTGCGTTCCCCTTCCTTTTATGCAATTCGCCCAGGGTAACATAGGTAGAGACGTAATCAGGATAATAGTCCTTGGTCTCGTTGAGTAGCTTTTCTGCCTCCTCCAGACGACCAGAAAAGATGTAAGACGTGGCTAATTTGTTTAGCACCTGCGGTGAGCCCAAACCCGAACGTTTAAATGCCTTTTCGTACTCAAACAGTGCGCCATCCGGACGGCCCTCCGCATTGAGTGTGTCTCCAAGCATGGTAAAGCGCCTCACCTCTTCAGCCTCTATCTCCATCGGGCTATCCTCCTTCTTTTCCCCCTCCCTCACCTTCGTTACCATAACCTGTAGACCAGGGATTTTGTTCAGCTTCAGGGTGTGGAGATAGGTAATCCATTCCCTTTGAAAATCATCAAAAGAGTTAATATTGCTTTTCGGCATATAAATAGCCAGGCCCGCCACCAGCGCCTCTTCCACGCTCTTACCTGTTCCTATTCCCTGAAGTATTTCATTGAGAAGGGCGTACCCCCCCTTTTCCACTATATACCTGATGGACGAGAGAACCTCTGCAAACGCCAGGGCGGCATCCTCCCTGCTCTTTAGCTTCGCTATAGAAGGATGCATTTCTTCAAACGTTATAAAGTAACCCCTTTCCATCGCCTGGGCAAGGAGGTGTTTCTGCAATGGACTCAATTCTCTCCCCAATGCGGACCTCCACCTGGACTCCTCAAACTTTGCCAGCCCCTCATGAAACCAGATAGGCGTAAGGTTACGAGTCTTGCGGGTTATTACATAGTGCACGTACTCGTGGGCCAGAGTGTCCATCCACGGATAACCCCTCAGCAAAAGCCTTGGCGAAAGTATCATAATACGGTTGAAGTGGCATATAGCTACCGCCCCAGAGGTCTCTATCTCCTTCTTGGTCAAGGTGCTTGCGGCTGAGAATGAATCCAGGCTGGGATATATCTCTACCAAAACTTTATCGTCTGGAAAATAATTAAGGTCTCCACCCACTTCTTCATAGGCCTTTTCCAAAGCCTCCCGGGCATAATCAAGCAGTACCTCATCCTTGCCAGGCAGGTAACGAATACGAAAGTGCGGGGTAGTGTACTCCTCAAACTTCTTGGCCGTCTTGTATATTCGGCTAAGGAATACGAGAAATTCCCTCCCCTCTGGATATTCCTTGTAGTTACCCTCTACAAGCTTTATGGCCCCGTCATAGTCTCCCTGATAAAATTTTAACTTCGCTGTTAGATACACGGCCTCGGAGGTATCCTCATGCAGGGTCGTAAGTATATTAGCTACCTCCGCAGCCTCTTCTATCTCCCAGTGGGCCAGATGTTCATCCCCCTGCCTGTACAGTTCATACGGGGTCTTACCCTCAGTAGCAGCCCAGATGTCTTTTAAAGAAAATGGGACGGCAATGCCTGCACCCTCATCGCCATCCTGAGGTGAAAGCCCCCAAAATATCATAAAAAATACTAAAAAAAGGGCCTTATTTATATTTCTCGCGCTCATATTTGAACAGATTCCTAACTATTCCACTAGTTTCCTATAATAGTCCTCATTAAGCTCCTGATATTTTTTAGGCAGACCCTGCTTCATGGCATCCAGTATATCCTGTCGGAACTCCTTTGGCACCTTGTAGGCTTCAGGCGTTGGTATCTTTACCTCCTCCAGTGATAAACCCCTGTCTCCATCTTCCCACATGTCTCTATAACGCATGACATACTTGGGCATCGGCAGGCCCTTGGCCATCATCCCCTTGGACAGCCTCTCCATAGACTTCCCCAATTCCTTCCTTGTCTGAGCCAATTCGTAAAGCGTCTCCCTTTCCTCCGTCAGGGCTTGAGAACCATCCTCCCTGGCGAGCTCCTCTGCGGCTTTATCCATATGGCCTATCGCCCCTTTCATGTGCTCATTTGACTCTTTACCCATAAGCGGGTTACCCTTGGAGAGGTTTTCCATAGATTGGCCAAGATGGTTAGCTTGGCTTTCCAATTCCTCCTGTCTCTGAGCAAGCTCGGCAAATGACTCACTTTCCTCCTGGGTAAGGGCTTTACTTCGCTCCTCAAAAGCACTGGCTAAGGACTCTAACTCCTTTACTATCTCCTCTTGCAGCTTTTTTGAAGAAGCAAGGTGCTCAGTGGTCTCCTCATTAAATTCCTCCGCCTCCCTGTTGGGGAATCCCATTGCCGAGGACCGCTCCATCTCCGAATCCCAGTATCTCAGGTCCCTGAGCCCTTCTCTAGACAACTCCAGTGACTCCTTAATGTCTTGTCCTTTAAGCACCTCTTCCTGCTGCGAGAGTTTTTCCTTTAGCTGTGGCAGTGCCTTGGACAGGGCGTTGTAAGTGTCCAGTAATGGGTCTTTCCTTTTCGCCTTATTCAGCTTGGCCATCTTCTCGCTAAGTTCTTCCAGTTCCTCACGGTCAAGGGGCTGCATACCCGGAGGCATAAAGGGCCAGGGTCCCCTTTGCCCTCTTTCCCTGAGTTTCTGCGAGACCTCCTTTTCAAGTGTAGAATAGTCCTTTAGTTCAGGGTGGCTATCAAAATGAGACTCTAACTGGGCTAACTCTTCCTGCAACCTCTCCATCCTCTTTTCCTGTCTCTGGAAAAAGTCCTCCAGACCTCCTTCCAGCTTCTCCTGGGCCCTTGACTGTATATCTTTCTTCAGGTTTTCAGTAGTCTGGGCAAGGCTTCTCTCCCTCTCCTCTAGCTCTTTGAGTCTCTTATCCAGATTTTGCATCTTCTGCAAAGCCTCAGAATAGGCAGAATCCACGTATTGCTGGGCACTCTGACCCATTTGCTGTAACATCTTTTCAAGGGACTCAAGCGCCTTGAGGGCTGATTCAAGGGCACTGCTGAGGTCCCCACTCTCCATGGCCTTTCTCATCTCTTCCAGTTCTTTCGCCAGCTCCACGTCTGCCAGATTCTTCAAAGCATCCATGTTGATAAACTCTTCCATCCAGTGGCTGGACATCTGAGAGAGCTTTTGCATCATCTCACTGATTAACTCCTCCAGCCTCTCCAACTCCTTCAAGGCGCCGTCCTCAGCCCCTTCCTTCCCCTGTCGCAGATCCTCAAGCAACTGAGTTAGAGTTCGCTGAGAATCCTCTACGCGCCTATCCATGCCCATAAAATCATCCAGCTTCTCCTTCCGAAGGAGTTCCACAAGGAACAGTATATCGCCCTCCAGCTCCTCAATTTCTCTTTCCTGATGGGCTTGCAGGGCCCCTATAAAAATATCGGTAAAACTCTTCCTGACAGCAGTTACCTTACCGCCTTTTTCCTCCAATAGCTCTGAAAGCCTTGTCTGCATATTCTGTAAGCTATAATATACGGCGTAATTGGCCAGTGAATCCTCCTCCATATCCATCAGCACCTTCTGGAAGAGGCTAAGCACTCCAAGGGTCTTCTGTCTCAACACCTCCTGCTGTAGAAGGAGCTCCTCTCTGGAGGGGGCCACTCTAGGAGTCTTTACCAGTTCTTCTGCCAACAGTTGCACCATCTCCTTAAAAAGAACATCCTGGAGGGAAATTAACTCATAGTGCCTTTTCTCGGCACTGTAAATCTCTAAATAATGGGTCTTTGAACGACCCACCTTGGGGCCACTGACAGTATCGTTATCCAGGGCTTCTAAATGATAGGCTAGCTTTTCACCGGGACGCAGCCTCAGCTCCGCCAGGTCCCAATCATAGGAGCCACCGTGCGCCGTCTTATTACGTGCAGTAACGCCAGCAGTCGTCCCATCAGCCTCTAATTTCTCAATGCTTTTGGTTATTCCCTTACCCTCCAAGACCAGCCTAATCTCTTTCAGCCCAAAATCATCGCCCGCCTGATACTGAATTTTCACACTGTCTTTCTCTGCCACTACCTTGGTCTCCTGCGGTGCCTGAAGGAGTACGGTGGGGTATCCATCCTCTTCTATGGTTATGCTGTGGGTGGCCGCCTCCACCAGGGGCTGAATTGGCTCTTTCTGCGATGGTAATACGGACTCAAAACAATAACCCCCACTCTCCAGTAACACGAGGCTACCCTTGAGGACATTGCCGTCCACCTTAACCGGTACCCTTGATACACCATTAACCAATAGGCTGGCTGAGGAAATAGGCTTATCACTCCTGGCTACTATCTCTACCTGGCTACCTTTGAGCGCTCTAAGGTCCCCACTTGCACCTGAAACCACCCTGGGCTCTAAACCAGTATACATGGGATACCTGTAAGTGAGGACAAAATCTCCGATAATCGGCGGGCCAGGTGCAGCTAAGGTAATTGAATAGCCCTGTCGCAAACTCTGAAGCCCGTCCTGGAAATAGCCCGGCTTAATGGCCAGGTACAGACAAAGCACACCTGAGACGAGAATGAGCCCCTTAAGGCTACTCCATAGAGACTGCCTTGAAACAATCTCCCTGGGGTTAAACCCCTCAAGCCTCTTTACTGTATCTGCAATAAGTTCGGTTACAAAGTCTTCCGAGAAAAATCTGGCCTTCTCTGGATTTAAGAGGTCGCGTCCGAGCTGGACGGAGTTTATAAGGGACTCCTTCAAATCCGGCCGCTTACCCTCCACAAAAAGGGCCAGGTTATCTTCAGACATAACCTGCCCGGAGGCAAAAGAAAGAAACGGCCTCAGTGGTAAGTATATATAACGATACGCGCAATAAAGCAGGGCTACCGCCCAGAGCAACAGGTACACCTCACGCCCCACCGGCACCGCCACAATCCACTTTGCCAGACTAACCCCTGCCAGCAACATGACGAAGGAAAGGGCGAGCAGTAAAACAAATCCAGCGAGCAGACGTACCTTGAGGAATTCCCTTCTTAGACTGTTAAGGACTTCTTTTAATTTGATATAACTTTCAGGCATAAGTGTTGTAATCTAAAAATTTAAGATAAATCTTTTTGCTCATTTTGTCAAAACTTTTTGTAAGAGGAAACTAACTCCGCAGCCGCCCGCTCCTTCAAGTTTAACCCAAGTTCCTCCAAATGTAAATATCCAGATACAACACGATTCAACAAAATTCCACCAAATAAGAAAAAAACACCCCCAAATCCCCCCTCAGAAATAAACCTTCCCTATTGACAGTACCCTTTATAAGCACTATCATTTCCCTTTACACAGCTTCAAGGACACACATCATGCCTTTATACGACCTTGTCTCATTAACAGGTTTTTTGGTGGGTAGCGTATTGCACGGGGTGCTACTGGGTCTGATATATCAGCGCAAAGATAAGACGCCCAGCGAGAAGGCTTTTCTATTCCTAGTCGTTGCCGTCGCGATGTGGCATGTCGGCAACGCCATATCCGTCTTTAGTCTGATACTTTTAGATAGAAATATCCCCTCGATAAACTTTATAGCCGGCGCTATAGCCTACGTAGGCATCGGCTTCATACCCAGCCTGCTTCTGCACACCTCCATCCTTTATATGACAGAAAGGGGCTGGGATATATCCAGAGGTTTACTCCGCTTAATAACCTCTGCTGTCTACCTGCCGGTACTACCCTTCTCAATAGCTATCCGAACAATTATCTTTTCCAAGGAGGAGTATCTCTTCGCCAGCGTAGAGCCATTTGTGAAACTATTTATAGCATGGCTAATCATGGCCCTGGGGGTTACCGTACTAATATGCCAGAAAGTCTCCCGTACAGCCGAGGATGCAGAGGACCGTAAGTTCCATCTCTATATTTCCTGGGTGCTGGTTTTTGTGGCCGGCTTCATAGGGTTTACCTTTCTCCTTAAGGACATCTCCTATTATTACATGGGCAATTACTTGGTCCTGGCCGCTATGCTCTCCAGCATATTTCCCAGCATAATCTTTTCTTATTTTGTGTACCGTTTCAACTACATGGAGTTCGTCCTTAGAAGGAGCGTCTTCTATTCCTTTCTAACCCTTATACTTATATGTCTTTATTATTTTGGTATTAAGCAATTTTCCGGCTACTTAGAGAGACATTATGCCGCCAATCCAAGGGTCAGCGAAGCGGCTATGGTTATAGCCCTGCTATATTGGTTTCCAACCCTTAAAGAGAAACTCCAGGACCTCATGAGAACGCTACTCTTCAGGCGAGTGGCTGATAGCGAATATCTCCTCAATGACCTTTCTCACGCCATAGGGGAAGATTCACTGGTAAATCTTTCCAGACTGCTTGAATACATCGTGGGAACCATTAAGCGGGCGACCGGGGCCAAAAAAGTTAGCCTGCTGCTCTTTAGAGACAGCAGTAGCGATAAGCAATTGGAAGAAATTAGGATAGTTGGAGATGACTATAGAAAGCACCTAACTATTGCCAATCTGGAAAAGGTTTGTGAATACTTCTCTACATGGGAATTGAGCGCCCTTGACCGTCATGAGACGAAAGACCTTGCCATTATAAAAGAGATGAAAGATTTGGACTTTCATTACATCTTCCCAATATTTGAAGAAAGGGGACTGATAGGGCTTCTATGTTTGGGCAGAACCATCCAGGGTGTACCCTTGCCTTCTGACAATTTGGAACAACTACTGCTTATTGCTAATCAGATTGCCTCCGCACTGGGTAAGGCCAGGCTCATTGACGAAAAACTCCACCTCCAGAGAAAAATAATGGAGAGTGAAAAGCTCTTGAGTCTTGGCCGTCTATCCACCAGTGTGGCCCACGAAGTGAAAAATCCCCTGAGCTCCATCAAGTCCATTGCGCAGGTACTAAAGGAAGAGCTAAAAGAAGACGACAAAAGCCAGGAGGCCCTCTCTATTATTGTGGAAGAAATAGATAGGCTCACCATAGTGGTAAATCAACTCCTGCAGTTTGCAAGGCCCACGGGTATTGGCATCACCAGCACTGAAGGTCAAAATAAATCCAGCTATAAACTCACCGAAGTGATAGAAGGAGTGCTGCTTGTCCTGGGGCATGAGGCCAAAAGAAATGGAATCATAATCTCCTCTAAAATACCTGAAGACTTGCCCCCTGTGAGGGCAGAAGATGGGGCACTTAGGGAGATAGTCTTTAACCTAATCAATAACGCCATGCAGGCCATGCCTAAGGGTGGTAACCTCTCCCTGGTAGCCAAAAGAGAGAACTTTAAAAATATCACAATAACAATCACCGATAGCGGGCCTGGGATACCAAATGACATTGTGGATAAGGTCTTTGAACCCTTTTATACCACAAAGCAGTCGGGAACAGGTCTTGGCCTGACAATTGTCAAAAAGAGGTTAGAAGAAATGGATGGCGATATAGAGTTTAAGACAGGCCCGGAGGGTACCAGCTTTATACTTAGTATTCCAGTGGAAGAGTTAGATAGTAACATGCTAAGCATTGCAAATAACAATACTACTTCGCCAGCCACTAACCCCAGTCTAAATAGTCTTATTAAGGATAATAAACCTGTACACACTGTGGGAAGTGAGCCGATATGACGACCTCTACCATTCTAATTGCTGATGACGAAAAGGGGGCCCGCTTTGGCATGAAGAAGGCCCTGGAAAGGGATGGTTACACTTTGTTTGAGGCTTCTAATGGACAGGAGGCCCTGGAACTGATAACGACCTACCTACCAGATTTAGTCTTCCTTGATATAAATATGCCAGAAATGAATGGCCTGGAAGTGCTAGAAAAGGTAAGGGATGTGGGCTGCCCACCTCTGGTGGTGGTGATAACAGCCTATGGTTCGGAAAAAATAGCCGTAGAGGCTATGAAAAAAGGGGCCTACGATT
This sequence comes from Candidatus Brocadiia bacterium JP1, assembly GCA_051388875.1. Taxonomy (GTDB): domain Bacteria; phylum Planctomycetota; class Brocadiia; order Brocadiales; family Bathyanammoxibiaceae; genus JBMFFR01. The sequence goes on from JBMFFR010000006.1 coordinate 153,700, forward strand.
ACATAGCAAAGCCCTTTGACATAGAGGAACTAAGGCTCATCGCAAGGAATGCCCTTGAAAAGCTATCCCTCCAAGATGAAAACCGAAAACTACGTTCTCGCCTGGAAAGCCTATCCGAATTAGAGGGGTGGGGGGAAATAGTGGGCAATAGCCATGTCATGAGGGAGGTCTTTGCAAAGCTTGAGAAAGTGGCCCCTACCGAGGTAACCGTGCTACTCCAGGGGGAAAGCGGCAGCGGTAAAGAGTTAGTGGCCAGAGAAATTCAAAAGAGAAGCCCAAGGACAAATAAACCCTTTGTGGTTATGAACTGCGCTGCCCTACCAGAGACCCTCATAGAGAGTGAACTCTTTGGCCATGAGCGAGGGGCATTCACCGGTGCCACAGAAAAACGAATCGGCAAATTTGAAATGGCCACAGGAGGTACACTCTTCCTGGATGAGATTGGCGATATGAGCCCCAACACCCAGGCCAAGCTCCTCAGGGCAATAGAGGAACAAAGGTTTGAACGGCTCGGAAGCAGTGAAACCATTAGCGTAGACGTACGGCTAATTAGTGCCACAAACAAACATCTCCCTTCTGAAATAGAAAAGGGCCGATTCCGTGAGGATCTGTACTACCGGCTAAAGGTGGTGGAAATAGAACTGCCACCTCTGCGTAGGCGGAAGGAAGATATACCCCTACTGGTCCAATATTTCTTGAGGCTCTTTTCAAAGAAACACAACAAAGCGGTAAAAGAGGTTTCAAGGGAGGTGATGAAACTTTTGCTAGCCTATGATTGGCCCGGTAATGTGCGGCAGTTAGCTAATACCCTGGAAAGGGCTGTTGTTCTTGCCGAGGGCACCACTATTAGCCAGGAAGACTTACCAGACGACTTGAAAACCACCGAGACCCCAGGCCTCCCGCCTGTTAATCTGGACCCTTCACTCCCTTTCAGAGAGGCAAAACGAAAGGTGGTGGAGTCTTTTGAAAAAGAGTACATCCTCCATAATCTCAAGATTCACAAGGGGAATATCACCAAGACGGCAGAGGCCCTGGGTATGCACAGACAGGGCCTGCAACAGAAGTTACGAGAGCTTAATATAAAACGAACTGACCAGAACCCACAATAAAAGTAAAAATTTATTCCATACCTGTTCTCACCAGGTTACTTTGGGATAACCAGCAAAGACCTCCTGGTTCCAGTTGGGCTTGGTGATGTGCTTCCACCGGTAGTCCACTATCTTCCACTTGGAGACGTAAGGATACTGGTTCCATTTCGGAATCCTGGTATAAGGGGTTGTATTCTCTATTTTGAATATGGCGAGGCCATAGTGATATTTCTTTTTATAATACCTGACGTAGCGGGTGTAGACTAACAACACGCCATCTTTTAACTCTTTATATCCGTCCACCTTAGTGGTCTGCCAGAGCGCCTCACTCGGCTCAAGGAACGGCTCAGAGACGATAAGGGCATGGTTTTTTTCCAAGATATTTTTGTTCCACTCCCAGACCTCCTCCCAGGTATATACCCTCTCAGGTGATTCCATGTCCAATTCCATGTATTCTGTACGGCTCGTGACGGCCTCCCATAACTCCATAGCCTTTCTTGAAGTCCTTAACTTTTCGGCAGTAAATATAGCATCCCATACAGCTATAAAGTCCTCTACATCCTTCCGCCTCTGCCCATCTGGGCCCTCTGGTGCCTTATAGATAAAGGCATCTTGTGGCATAAGTGACTGGGTGTAACTTTGCCGCGGGGCACCAGTGGGTGGTGTATCCGTCGCTAGTGGATAGTCCCTATGCGTCGTGTCCTTGCTGAACCCATGCTCCACCAACTTCCAGCTATCCCCCGCCCTTGCATACACAATCCGGTAGGAGTAATCTATAAGTCTCCAGCGCCAGAAGGAGAAGTGAGATAAACCAGTCACATAGATGTAAATCTCCCTGGCATTCTTATCCACCTCCTCAAAATAAGCAATAGCCTTTCTTTTCTCGTGGGGTGCAAATTGACCCGCTATGTTCATTGAATGGCGATAATCGGCTTGCTCCCCCACAAGCAATTTCTCCACACCTGGCTGGTATCGGTCTAAATACTTGCCCCCCGTGTCCGTGGCAAGAAAAATCTCCACCGGTACCTCAATAGATTCCTCTGTATTATTCTGTATCTCATAAAACCAGACGACGTAATTCATATCCTGGTAAGCGACATTCCTCGGGGTCTCCCATTCCAACATAGTCTGCGAAGCCCATATATTGGTAGACCACAAAAAAGTAAACAACATTAATATAATCGTCTTTTTCAATACATACCTCATTTCTTACAATCCAACTAGTAACTCCATGGCTTTAACTGTATCGGACACCTTTAAAACACCTAAGACCTTATCCCCGTTTCTAGAGGCGCTACAATAGGCATACTCTATATTCACCTTACCCTTGGCCAGCCGCCTGGATATTTCCGCCATCACCCCAGGCTCATTTGGCATCTCCACTAGCAATACCTCTGACTCTAGAGCATCGTAGCCCTCCTTCTCCAGAATAGCCTTTGCCTTATTTAGATTGTTTACTACCAGTCGCAGCTCACCAGTATCAATCATATCCGATATAGAAAAGGCCAAGATATTAATCCCCTTCTCTGCCAGATAGCTACACACCTCTGCCAGGGAACCGGGACGATTTTCCAATACAATTGAAAGCTGTCTTTCTAGAAGAAAGCTGGAAGAACCTTCTATCACACCCTATCTCCTTCTTAAAACCCTAAAAACAAAATGTACTAGAATTTGATATATACGTCAATACGTAAAAATTCTGTGCCTCACATAAAAATAAAAAACCGCCTTCGGAGGTGGACCCAAAGCAAACTGGATTCCACAAAAAATTTCTCAGCGTATTGCCTGAACCTAACCAATACTCAGCTTAGCTAGATAACAAGGCGCCCCTTCCCACCGCAAATAAAACGCTTCTGGACACCCAACCTACACCGGGGCACGCTTACTCAGCCACGGCACTCCCCTCAACCCTCTTCCACCCCAGGAGCATGTCCGTGTATTCCCCATGTTTCCAAAAGTCATAAGCGCTGTGCTGGATACCCAGCTTTTTCTCTATCTCTGCCAGACGTCTCAGGTTAGAGGCCTCATTCTTTATCTGCACTAGCCAGCGGTCCTGAGCCCACTCCCATAAGCCATATATAGGACTGTACCACGCTGAATGGGCCTTGGCCTTATAGATACCACAGATAATATCCACCAGCATCTCGTAAGTGAGTCTCTCTATCTCCGAGATGTTGTATTTTCTCACCTCCCCTTTACCCGGAAGCAGACTAAACGTAAAATGTCCCTGCCAGTCAGGAGCTAAATCCTTAGGCATAGGGTCAATAAGTCCATCCTTATACAAATCAATAAGTATAGCCATAGCCTCTCTGTATTTGGCAAAGCTAAGCTTTGTGCCCTCATCCATGGCCTCAAGGTGGTCCCTGGCAAAGCGTGGGGAATGGCAGCCCTGGCAAGTCCGTACCCAGGCCTCCCTTACCTCTTTATATCTGGACGCACCCCTGTCCACAAGAGATGAACCCATGTAAGTATAAACCGTTGAAAGCTTTGTCTCATTGTGCTCCCCCTGCGGCATGTGACAATAAGCACAGGTGGGGACCTTGTAATTTTCGGCTGTAAGGGGTTTGGTCCAATCCCATTGCCCCCCCTCTGTCTGGTATAGAATGCCGTGATAGGACTGCATATACATCTCATACTCGTACTGCTCAGGCCCAGAGTGGCACACACTGCAACTGCTGGACCTGCGGGCCTCCGCCGCAGAGAATTCATGCCGCGTATGACAACCATCACAACGGGTTTCAACACTATGACAGCCCATACAAGTATAGCCCTCCTCGGCAGGCTTCTCTATCATGCAACCCCCATCAATCAAATCCACATGATAGGCCTGGGCGTGGGAACCCCTGCCACCAGCCCTTTGACCCGCCATCTGCTTCGGATGACACTCCCCACACGTGTTATATGTGGGCATCTTCAGGCTCTTGTGATTGTTACCGTGACACTTCTCACACCCCACTGCCTCTTTACCCTCTGCTGGATTGCCATGCTTGCTCTTTTTCCACTGGGCTACCACACCGGGCGTCTCTACCTTGTGGCAAAGAACGCACTGCTCGTTGTTAAACTCCCCCTCAACTGTGCTCCCGGGACGAAAGTCAGACTGGTTGTAGTAATACTCCGGGTCATACCAACGTATGATTGGCATAAATTTGTAAAGAGCCCCATACTTCCCCTTCCCCGGAAAAAACTCCTCCGGTCCTGTGTAGTAAGCGGCAAGCCCACCCAGGTGGTGAACGTCTCCGGAATCATCCGAACTCACCGCTTCTCCCAGTAATCCTGCCATCTCTTCCTGAAATGCCGTACCCGTCTCTCTAGCATAAACTACCTGCCAATAATATAAATTAATCAGTAAGAGGAATAACAATTGTGCCAACAATAAAAATCTTTTCAGCTTAATCATTGTTCATCCTCCTTATTATACGGTGGTATTTTCGCTGGTATTCGCAGGACGGATTATTCCTCTGAGACGAACTTCTTCCCCACTTCGGTGGCTCAGAATAACATTCATGGGTTTTACAGAGGTCTCATTTGGTGAGATACGAGCGGAAGGACTATCCTTTAACAAGAAAAACAGGCTAAAAGATATCAAAAAAAGCTGGCTTTTCCCGGTGCTAACACCTGAAAAACACAAAGGGGAAGGACATATCAGTCCTTCCCCTTTGTAGTAATACACCTGTAATGTGGGGGAATTAGAACTCGTACGTAAAGGCAGTAGCAAAACTAATGTTCTTGTTGTGATTATCAAACAGTTCGGCGCTGGTAGGGCCAGGAGCGCTCACTATCTTGTCGTACCTCACCTCCGGCCTTATCCAGAGTTTCTCCCTGACCTTGATATTAAGTGTGGCGGTAAACTCTGCAAGCGACACACCTGCCTGTGCATCGGCACTGGGACGACTCAGAGGAACAAAAACCACGTTCCTTGCCGCATCCTTATCCCAGAAGTATTCGCCACGGAAGGCCACATTTATGCGCCTCTGGGGGAAGAGGTGCACCACCTGAGAGACACCCCACCACTTACGATTAAGCCTGCCGTCACCAACAAAAATAGTAGGCCCAAAACCTCCAGCAAATCCCCTCTCAAACTGCTCAGTTCCAAAGTCCACGTTAGTATTTAGCCTCAGCCACTCGGTGGGCTCAAACTGAAGAATAAAGTCAAAGAAGTGCCTCCAGTTACCCTCTCCACCAGTACTGGTGACTGTGGTGAAATCAGCATCAAAGAAGCCAATGCCCAGACCGCTCAAAGCAAGAAATGGGAGGTCCGGATCGGCCAGGTTAAAAACAGGAGTGAAAACTGGAATATTCTCAACGTGCGTTACTGTATAACCCTTCCCACTCTGCTCTGGGCCATGGCTGGTATTCAAAACCACAAAGGCATTGTGCAGGATGGGCATATCAGGGATGTTGTACTTAATCTGGGTACCGAAGGTCTTGCCCTTGTTATTATCCACAAAGGTATCCCATCCGTTCACAAAGAAGAAGGTAAAATACAGGTTGTCCGTGACGGGATAGCCCAGGCTAAGCCCGGTGTTGGTGAACGGGATTGCATTATTGTATAGCAAGGAACGAGACCAGTTGGGGTTCCAATGGGCCTCCCAGACTTCGTAACCAATCCAGGTGGCAAACTTACCGAACTTGAAGTCTACCCCTTTACCGACAGGTATCCTCCACCATGTGTAACCCTCGGCCACTGTAAAGTCATCGTCATCTACGCGGCCATCCGTGGGCACAAACGTAATTCGCTGCGCCTGTTCCCCATACAGCGTGGTTGCTCTGAAACCTATCGGGGAGTCCTCTGTAGGCTCCTTGTACAGGTGAAGTTCAATGTTGTTCAGTGTAAAGGAGTTATCCTCCCTATCAAAGCTCCTTACTTCAAAAAAGTTGGGCCTGAAATAGGTAGGCGTTGAACCCCTCCTGCCACTGGTACCAATATCACCATTACCCGGGTCCACTGTGTTATATTGGTAAAAACTCTCTACGAAACCATCAAATTTTATTCCTTTAAACTGGGTCATGAAGTCCCTGATGCCAGTAACCTCATCATCAGTAAGAGGCTGGACCCTTGCCACATGGGGTGCAGTTGGTTCTACTGGCACAGCTTCTTCCCCCGCCCCGGTCAGACGCTCCTTAACGAGTTCTTTTATTGTAGAAAGTTCCTCCGGGGTGAGTTCACCCTCTGGCGATATATCTTTAGTCTTGAGGATCTCCTTCAGCGTAGCAATCTCTTCCTTTGTAAGTTCTTCTGCGCTTACCAGGCTTGCCTTTACCACTCCAAAGCAAAACACCAAACCCACCACCAGAGCCAAGCATTTCTGCTTCATGGCCTCCCTCCTTTTTAAATTATTTAGCATGTTCTACTCCCCACACCATAAAATCGGCAGAATATTACAACAACTTCCTTTTTTTGTCAATAAGTATTTGAAAAAAAATAACTTATGGGGGAGTGCACTTTTTTTACCGAGATTAGCATCCGGACAGCCTCTCAGTAGCTCAAGTGGCAGTTTGGTACACCCTTATGATAAGGAACCCTACCGCACATTAAAAACAAAAGAACCTCCTGAACAAGTTGCCCCAAAAAAATCCCATATAAAAGTCTATGTATTCGTTTGCAATACTAGCCCTGACTATCACAACATTGAGAGCCCTGAAAAACTCTACGAATGCCTCCTGTTTTCCCTCTCCCTCAAGGAGAAGGGTAGGGTGGGGGTGACTCGCCTGCTCCAACCGTAGTTAATTCTTCCCCTCCCTTGAGGGGAGGGGGCAGGGGGAGGGTGAACGTAAAGTACATCTAAACCTCTTTGATGTGGGTAGGGAACAGAGGGGGATTTCCCAACCCCCCTACCCCCCTTTAGGAAAGGGGGGATTTTTGGAGTGTTTACAAAAGGGGGAATTTCTTGGGGTGTTTGCTGAAAGGGGGAACTTTCCGGTAGGGGCGACCCGCCGGGTCGCCCTCCCCACTCCGCTCAGAATGACGCACAGGATTAAAGAATGTAGGGACAGACCTTTAGGTCTGTCCATTAAGATACGCATAGGTTAGCCACACAACACGCCCCTCCTCACCCCACCCCCCCCCCTTCCTCTCCCCACGTGGGAGAGGACTGAGGGGAGGGGGACTGCCTTTTCCCCCTCCCCCTCTAAAAAGAGGGAGAGCATTAGATTATCCGCTTAAGGCTGAGCTGTTTATTACTCTCTTCCTCCTTTGAAAAAGGGGAAGCTAAGTCTCCCCTCTAAAAAGAGGGGATATAGGGATGTGTATTTTTATAGAGAAAGAAAAGGTAGCCCATTAAGTAAGAATGTGGGGACATACCTTCAGAGCCTGCCCTGAGCCGCCTGAGGCGGAGAAGGGTCTGTCCATTGGAGAACTATTAGAAATCTTGGGCGGGTCTAAAGACCCGCCCCTACGGCTGAGGTGAGTGGAATTACCCTTCTTCCTCTCCCCACCGGGGAGAGGACCGAGGTGAGGGGGGGATGTCTTTTTCCCTCTAGAAAGAGGGGGGGACCAGGGGGGGTGTGTCCTCAAGCAATGTAGGGGCAGGTCTTTAGACCTGCCCAATATTTTCTAAGTAATTACCTTCAGGTAACTTTTGCCCTCCGAAAAAGTCAGCGAGTATCTCTAACTCTCTTCCCCCTCCCTTTACCCCTGATTCCCCCCTCCCTTGATGGGAGGGGGCAGGGGGAGGGTGGGTTAACCTCGTATATTTAGGCCAGGTCTAAAGACCCGCCCCTACGGCTGAGGTGAGTGGAATTGCCCGTCCTCCTCTCCCCATCGGGGAGAGGACCGAGGTGAGGGGGAAATGTCTTTTTCCCCTCTAGAAAGAGGGGATATAGGGGTGTGTGCATCTTATAGAAAAAGAGAGTGCATACCATTAAGAATCTAGGGACATACCTTCATATCTGTCCTACATGCTGTCATTCTGAGCGAAGCGAAGAATCTGACACGAAGTGTCACCCTGCACTTGTTTTCAGGACCCTCTGTCACCCTGACCCCGAGTGAAACGAAGGGGAAGGGCCTGGAGCAGGGGCCTATCGCCACACGCCCTCAGTTGAGTCAGAATGTAGGGACAGACCTTCAGGTCTGTCCATTAAGATACGCATAGGTTAGCCACACAACACGCCCCTTCCCCCCTCTCCCACCTCCTCATCCCACACCGCCCCTCCTCTCCCCATCGGGGAAAGGACCAAAGTGAGGGGGGGAATGTCTTTTTTTCCTAGAAAGAACAGTTTGGCGGTGTGTCATCACGCTTAGGTAGCGTGTGTTGTATCACGCCTGCCTTGCTCACTTTAAAAAGAGGAGTAAAAAGGTATGAAGGTAACTCTTTTCCCCTTTATTAAGAGGGGGGTTAGAGGCTGTTCGCCAGGGGGAAAATCCCTGAGACCAATCTGCGTACCCGAGCCTACCGTTATTGTGTGGAGTACGCCCTCACTGTGAAGGCTTCACCACCCACACCTGTTGCGGTCACACCCCCGGCAAAGACCTTGGTACCATCAGGACTTACTGCCACAGCAAATGCCCTATCGTATCGGGTACCTTCTCTATCGTAGTAATCCGCCCATTGCAGCGCGCCGGTAGCGGCGTCATACGCCCTCACCGTGAATGCCTTGCCACCTGCGGCAGTTTCGGTAAAACCTACCGCAAAGACGCTACTACCATTTGCAACCACGGCCCTTGCCCTATCGTCCAGGTTGGCCTCCCTGTCAAAGTTGTCCACCCATAGCCGTGTGCCGGTGGCGCAGTCGTATGCTATCACTGTAAAGTCGCGCTCACCCGCAGCAGTTCTGCAAGTACCTGCTACAAATATCTTGGTCCCGTCCTTACTGACACACACCATTTTTGCCCAGTCACCCTTCTTGGCCTCTCTATCATAGTTATCCTGCCATAGCAGTGTGCCGGTAGAGCCGTTGTAGGCCCTCACTGTAAATGCAAGGTTACCTGCCCCCATTGATGCTCCTGACGCAAAGACCCTTTCACCACTTACAGCCACCCCCATTGCCCAATCAACCCCTTTGCCATCCCTGTTATAGTAGTCCTCCCATACCACTGTGCCGTCAGAGGAGTTGTATGCCTTCACTGTAAAGGCATCACCACCTGCCTCGGTTCTGGTCTCACCTGCCACAAATACCTTGCTTCCGTCCTCATTCACGGCCACCCCTTTTGCCCAATCACCCAGATTTCCCGGGTCAACATAGTCCGCCCATTGCAGCGCACCGGTAGAGGCATCGTAAGTACGCACCGTAAAATCACGGAAACCCACTGAAGTCCTGGTCCTGCCTACCACAACGACCTTGGTCCCATCACCGCTTATGGCTATCTCATTGGTCTCATCATCAGTCAGGTTGCCTTCCCTATCGTAGTAATCCTCCCATAGCAGTGTGCCGGTAGAGGTATCATACGTCCTCACCGAGAAGGCAAGATTGCCCGCCGTAGTTGTGTCATTACATGCCACAAAGACCTTGGCTCCGTCAGGGCTTACCACTACCGCCTTTGCCCAGTCAGCCAGCTTGAGTGGTTCCCTATCATAGTAGTCCGCCCATAGCAGCGCGCCGGTAGAGGTGTCGTATACCCTTATTGAAGATGCACCGGAATAGCGCCAATCAGTGGTCCTACCTACTGCAAAGAGCTTGGTCCCGTCAGGACTTACAGCTAACCCCCTTACCCAATCAGACCCGCTTCCCCTCCTATCATAGTAGTCCGCCCATAAGAGGTCTCCGGGTGCCGCAGAACAGACCTGCGCAAGAGACAAAACTGTTAGACTTATTAACAAACTCATTAGCGCAAGCATGTTGCACCCCTTTTTTGAAATATTATATTGAATACTTTCTGTCTC
>JBMFFR010000007.1:0-141967 GCA_051388875.1 Candidatus Brocadiia bacterium JP1
TAAGCTGGATCTAGTGGTATACCCCCATAGCCCCTTATTGTGGCTAGTTCTTCTATATCTTTTTGGGTGAGGCCTTGTAATTTATCGGGATTACCCTCAAAGTACTTTCGGAAATTTTCTGGAAGAATGGAAATATCTATCTCCCCAACAAGGGTTCGTGTAATTTTTTTGGGATGATCCGCTGTGATACGGTCCAGTGGGCCTGGTGGATAGCCCCTGTTATCGTCCAAAAGGTAATCCAGTGTAACACCAAAGACCCTGGATAATCGCATAGCCACTTCCCCTTTGGGCTTGCGGTTTAACTTCTCAAAGGCCTGATAGGTAGAAATAGGGATATTTGCCCTTCTGGCGGCCTCAGAACGATTCCAATTCTTTTCTGCCCTAAGATGTGCAAGTTTTCTAGCTATTGAAAGTACCATTTATATTGACAAACTATATAATTGTAAAAGAAAAAAGTCAATAGAAAAACTTCAATGTATTTGTATTTAATAAATTTATTATCTTTATAATACATTTTTACCTTCTCAATGCCTCTATTAGCCTAAAAGCACCTTGCACAATATAAATAATCTCTACAACTATATAATAAACTAAAACATGCAGTTTGGAAAACGGAATTTGGGACACAAATGCCGATACATAATAAAAGTTTAGCTAGTGCAAGGTTTTTTACACTTAATAGAAATGCATTGGCCTTCCTTTCCTCACAAATTTTTTCATTAAGAACATTAAGAAATGAAAATTAAAAGAGGGATTTCAATTCCATTCCTCCTGCGGTGAACTTTTGTAATTTTTTCTATTGAAATTATTCAAGATTCCCAAACTTTCATCAAGAATCCACAGAAAACTAACTTGATTTTTGCAAAGTGGTAAGGTATTTTTAAAAAATTATGTCAGCAGAAGGAAAGGATGTCCCCTAATGACAAATATTTTTCGGGATAAATTCTGGAGACTTGTTGCAGGGGCCTTTATTCTAGGCTTATACTTGTTGAGTTATGCAATTATTACTACAAATAAAGATATATCTATAGTCCCTCGTGTAGAAGCAAAACCACACGTCGTGTGGAGGCTTTCCCCGGTGATGACCACCCCGGAGGAGGTCATAGATTTCATTAATGTACAGGGACTTCATGTTTTCCACATAATGACGGACGTCCATGAGAATGGCTGGCATTTTCATGTAATATATGAAAAGGATTAATTCAATATAGTATAGAAAAAAATCAATGACGGGTGGACCACTTCACGGGCTTATAAGCCTTTACGAACTTGTTTTGTTTGTCAGGATTTTCCTGACATGGTTGCCCCACGAGCAAGAACATCCTGCGGCTCAATTTCTTTGTAAGGCTACGGACCCAGTACTTGAGCCTGTAAGGAGGGTAATCCCCCCGCTGGGTCATATAGATGTCTCTCCTATAGCCGTATTCTTTGGGCTGGAGTTCCTTAAGCGTGTCATCCTCTTTTAGCCAATCGTACCTTTGACAAGACATCCCATGAAAATTTCACCCCAAGAACTAGCTGGCATGATTGACCACACCTTAATCAGGCCCACTGCTACCGAGCAGGATATAATAACGTTGTGTGAGGAAGCCAGGACTTATAGTTTTTGTTCTGCCTGCGTTCCACCCATTTATGTACCATTAGCCGTTCGGTGCCTTAAAGATACCGGGGTGAAAGTGGGTACGGTTGTGGGCTTCCCATTAGGATACCAGGAGCCTGAGGTAAAGGTGGTGGAGGCTGCCCTGGCCATCAGGGAAGGTGCAAAAGATATTGACATGGTCATGAACATTGCTGCAATGAAATCGGGTGATTACTCTTTGGTAAAGAAAGACATTGAGGGGGTAGTACGTGCAGCCAATGGTGCTACGGTGAAGGTCATAATTGAAGCCTGTTATCTGACGGAGGCCGAAAAACTAAGGGCATGTGAAATTCTGGCTGAAGCGGGTGCCCACTTTGCAAAGACCTCAACGGGATTAGCTGAAGGCGGGGCCACAGTGGAAGATGTGCGTTTGCTCAGGCGTCATTTACCCAGCCTGATAGGGGTTAAAGCTGCCGGTGGAATTAGGGATTGCCAAACAGCCATTTCCATGGCCGAGGCAGGGGCCAATAGAATAGGTACCAGCACCGGTCCCGAGATTATTGCCAGTTGTAAGCTAATCCCTTAGCGTGCCTTTTGAAAGCATAGTCCTCTTTCGCACAAGTAATGCCGAAGAAAAAGCGGGGAATTATTATAGTACTGGACGGTCTGGGCATAGGGGAACTACCAGATGCGGAAAAATTTGGCGACCAGGGGAGTAATACCCTTGCGAATACGGCTAAAGTTTTGGGCAGACTCAATTTGCCAAATCTTGAAAGCCTCGGACTTGGTAAGATTCAACCCGTCCCCGGTTTAAGGGATGACCTTCCAGCAAGGGCCTTTTATGGCAAGATGGCAGAGACCTCTGCCGGAAAAGACACTACCACAGGGCACTGGGAAATTGCAGGTGTCGTTACCCTGAAGCCTTTTCCCACATATCCCCATGGATTCCCTCAGGATTTGATTAAAAAATTCGTTAAGGCAATTGGAATGCCTATTCTGGGAAATAAACCGTCCTCAGGAACCGAAATCATTAAAGAACTCGGCCCGGAACATATTAAAACAGGTCACCCCATCGTATATACATCAGCCGATAGTGTATTTCAGATTGCCGCCTGTGAAAGAGTAATCCCTCCAGAGGAACTCTATCGTATGTGCCGTGTTGCAAGAGACTTACTGCGTGGCCAGCATAACGTTGCCAGGGTAATTGCAAGGCCATTCGTAGTAAATGGGGACAAATTCGTAAGGACAGAAAGGCGGAAAGACTTTTCGCAGCTACCACCAAAACCTACCCTGCTTGATATTGCAAAAGAGGCAGGGCTAACCGTGGTGGCTATTGGTAAGGTAGGGGATATATTTGCCCATAGAGGTCTGACCGTAGAAATCCCTACGGCAAACAATGAGGAAGGGATAGGAGAGACTGTCTCCTGGCTCAAAAAAGATAGGCAGGGTATAATCTTTGTGAATCTGATAGATTTTGATATGCAGTATGGGCATAGAAACGACCCAGCGGGCTATGCCCAATGTCTTGAAGCTTTTGACCGCCGATTACCCGAAATCCTTGAAAATATTAAAAAAGGAGACTTGCTGGCCATAACTGCCGACCACGGTTGTGACCCTACTACGCCCAGTACTGACCACTCCAGGGAATACGTACCCCTGTTAATATATGGCCCTGGTTTAGGCGAGCCCAAGGCGCTAGGTACGCGGGATAGTTTCGCTGACCTGGGGGCCACAATGGCAGAGGCCCTATCCCTACCCCCTTTGGCTTATGGTAAGAGTTTTTATAAGGAACTTTTGTAGGAGAAATTGGGTAGACCAGAAGGTTTGTCCCTACGTTTTCATCGTTTGAGCATAGGGACAGGGCTTTAGCCCTGTCCAAAGTAGTTTGAGCAAAGGAAAATGCTGACAGGCAAAACAACCAAATCATCTAAACCCGGGAAGTCTTCTCCAAGATTGAAAGCCTTTGATTACGAGGGCAATTACTGTTACTTTATTACATGCTGTACATACCAAAATCAACCTTACTTTAGAAATAAGAATATCGTCAACTCCACACTGAATACCTTACGAGAAGTTGCACAGAAAGAAGAGTTCAGAATATTATCTTACTGTTTCATGCCCGACCATTTACACCTGCTGCTTTCTGGGGATAGAGCTTCTTCTTTAAAAGAGTTAATGAGAATTTTCAAACAGAAAAGCTCCTTTTGCTTTAAAAAGACTTCTAACAACGTGCTATGGCAAAGAAGTTATTATGACCATATTTTGAGAAAAGAGGAAGATATTAAGGAAACTGCTCTATATATTTTCCAAAACCCGGTCCGTAAAGGAATAGTAGCCCGCATCAAAGATTATCCATTCTTGGGGTCTGATGTGTTTGATTGTAATCAGCTTGAGGAGGATGGACAGACTGAAGAAGGACAGACCTGAAGGTCTGTCCCTACATTATGTTTGATATGTTAGATGTAGGGACAGGGCTTTAGCCCTGTCCAGAAGCCAATTCTAATAAAGGCAGTGGAATAAGATGATAGTAGGCATTCCTAAAGAGCTAAAGGAAGACGAGTACCGCGTGGCCCTTGTGCCAGTGGGTGCAGAGGAACTGGTTAAACGTGGGCACCAGGTGCTCATAGAAAGGGGCGCAGGTTCGGGAAGCGGTATTTCAGATGAGGAATACGTAAAGGCTGGGGCAGAATTAGTGGATAGTATGGCTGAAATTTATAATAAGGCGGATATGGTGGTGAAGGTAAAAGAGCCTTTACCGGAAGAGTACCCGTACCTGCGGATGGGACAGATAATCTTTACCTTCTTTCATTTTGCAGCCTCAAGTGCCCTCACAGAGGCTATAATCTCTTCCAAAGTCGTAGCCTTAGCCTATGAGACTATAAGGGACGAGAAGGGGGGGCATCCCCTGCTTACGCCGATGAGTGAGGTGGCGGGGAGGATGTCTATCCAGGAAGGGGCAAAATATCTGGAGAAGCCCATGGAAGGCAGGGGAATCTTACTGGGTGGTGTACCGGGTGTGACTCCTGCGGAGATAGTGATTATCGGTGGTGGTGTGGTAGGTACTAATGCTGCCAAGGTGGCTGCCGGACTAGGTGCCAGGGTAACCATCATGGATATAAACCTGGACCGGTTACGTTACCTGGATGATATTATGCCAAAGAACGTTACTACACTTATGTCTAACGCCCAAACCATAAGGGAAAAACTTAAGGAGGCAGAGCTCCTTATAGGGGCTGTGCTGATAGAAGGGGCGAGGACCCCCGTGCTCATTAAAAGGGATATGATAAGCACCATGAAGCCAGGAGCGGTGGCGGTGGACGTGTCCATTGACCAGGGGGGCTGTTTAGAAACCAGCCGCCCTACTACCCATAGTAGCCCAATCTACAAGGTGGATGAGGTAGTTCATTATTGCGTTACGAATATGCCGGGGGCTGTTGGACGAACCTCTACTTATGCCCTGACAAACGCCAGCCTTTCTTACGTATTGGAGATAGCTGAAAAGGGTTACGAAAGGGCAGCCAGGGAAAACCCAGCAATAAAAAATGGACTCAACATAGTAAAGGGAAAGATTACCAATAGAGCAGTGGCAGAGGCGTTTGGACTTGAGTACTATGAGTTTACATCCTAGCACGGTAAAACCTAACATACGATTAATCAGGAAGAGGGAGGTTAGCAGAGATGCTCAGCTTCGTGCAAAGGTTAGTGATATGATAGCTGAGTCAAGACAGGGTGAGGACCATCATTCATTACCCTCCATATGGGAGTACACGCTGGCAGAGAATTTTTACGCCATATTTGACCAAAATGAGGATAAACCTGTTGGCTTGATTGGATGGAAAGGGCCACACCATAGGGTAGACACAAGTTGGTGGATACACCCCAAAAACAGAAGAAAGGGATATGGCACACGCGCCGTTGAACTGCTGGCTGAAGTGATGGCCCGCAAAGGAATTAAGGACTTTAAGGCCATTATCAGCGCCGTGCCAGGAGAAGACACAGCCTCTGGTAAACTTGCCATTCATTTGCGCATGTGTCTTAAATAACTTGGTGTGAATCAAGAATTGATAAATGGAAATCTAGTCTCGCTGAAAACCAAATGAAGACTAACCTGCGATTGCTTCCGGCAAAAGAGGTCAGAAAAAATACACAACTTAGTGCAATGATACATGAGCTCAAGTGGGAAGAGGAGCTTAAAAAGGGAAGAGTCAAGCTTCCTTCGTTTAACAGATGGGACAGGCTTAGCCATCATAATCTCTACGTTATCTTTGATGAAGATGAAGGCAAGCCGGTTGGACTTATTGATTGGACGGGTCCGCTAACTGCGGCCGAACCTGCCTGGTGGATTCATTCCACAAGTAGAAGAAAGGGCTATGGCACACGCGCCGTAGAAATGCTGGCTGAAGTGATGCATCGCACGGGTGTTAAGCATATCAAGGATATTTCAATTGATACTAAAACCGAGGGAGAATATAGAGCTTCTAGCAAGCTTGCCCAGCATCTTCGCAGACATTTTAAAAAACAAATGGCTCAAAGCTAGTGGTTAGACCGTCTAATGAAGTTATGCACCTCAGTTGATAAGTGGGGTTACCTGGAAGACGATGGCTGTACTGCCAGTTTTGGTCTGGCCACGGATGAATACCTCGCCAGAAACCTACCGCTTACGGCGGCCAGAGATGCCAACACCGCCGGTTTTTCTCATACTATAAGGCTGTACACCTATGGGGAGAGGTGCGCACTGGTGGGTAAGTATCAGGATGCTTATGCTGAGATAGACCTACAGTACTGTGCAACTAACGATACAAAAGTTAATAGAAGACCAACCGGTGGAGGGGCCATCATTATGGGGGAGGGACAACTAGGAGTAGCCATGGCCTTGCCTCTGCCAGCGGATTTTTCCTTCCTTAAGCTTACGCTGATTTTTGAGATGTACTCAAGGGGTATCATTCTCGGACTACGAAGATTGGGTATCAGTGCTGAATTTAGACCAAAGAACGACCTGCTTGTGAGGGGCAAGAAGATAGCAGGGCTGGCCTTCGCTACTATTGGTGAAACAGGGCTGTTTCATGCCAGTATATTGGCTGATTTGAATGAGGAGGTAATGCTCAGGGTGCTCAGAATTCCTCAGTCAAAAAAGACCCTGCTTACCACCATCTCAAGAGAATCAGGACGCACTGTTAGCACCAGTGAAGTCAGAGAGGCAGTCAAGGAAGGGTGTAAGGAAGCTTTTTCAGTGGGGTTAATAAACAGTTCCTTAAGCCCGATTGAATTGCAAGGGATTGAGCTTCTAGAAAGGGCCAAATATAAAAACCCCCTGTGGATATTTGGTCAAGAGGGTAGTGTGGGTGAATATATGGGAGATACTTGTGCAGAGTCCTGTTTACGTTAAGCTTAGCCTGGCTACGGCGATGGCACTGAGGTTTGTCTCAGGCAGATTTTTCAGAGATGCAAAGCTTTACTGCATAAACCTGCTACTCAGCTATTCAGATGACTGTAAGGCCAGCTGTGCTTACTGCGGGCTGGCCCGTACCAGACCCCTGGGAGAGGACTCTTTCATCAGGGTGGAATGGCCAATACTGGAGACTGGTGAGGTCGTACAGAGGATAACAAAGTACAGGGAGGGCATACGTCGTGTCTGCATTTCAACGGTGTTCCACTCCAGGGCAGTAGAAGATACCTTCACCATCGCAACGGAGATTTTAGAGGCAATTAAAACGTCCCCTACAGCGGGTTTGACGGACATCCCACTTTCTGTGCTGATTACTCCTGGTATTTTTGGAAGGGCAGAAATAGAACGGTTAATGGCACTCGGTGTGGATACACTGGGAATTGGGCTAGATGCGGCTTCAGAACGAGTTTTCCATAAGACAAGGGGGAAAGGTGTAAAAGGCCCTTTATACTGGGAGGTTTATATGGACACCCTCAGGCAAGCCTGCGAGACCTTTGGTCCAGGAAAGGTAAGCTGCCATATAATCGTGGGTGTAGGGGAGACGGATAAAGAGCTTTTTGGTATGTTTTTTTACCTGAAATCCCTTGGGGCTATGATACACCTCTTTTCCTTTTACCCCGAATCGCTCTCTTCAATGGCAAGGGCGCAAAAGCCCTCGCTCAAAAGATTTAGAAGGGCGCAACTAATCTGTTATCTGGTGGAAAGGGGCATGATAACTTCTGGATCTTTAGGTTTTGATAGTAAGGGAAAACTGGTATCGTTAAAGGCTGAAAAGGATGCGCTTTTTAAGGTAATAGGTAGTGGCAGACCCTTTCTTACGGGTGGGTGTCCTGACCATAACGGTGATATTGCCTGTAACCGCCCATTTGGAAGCTACCGCCCGGGGGAATCCTTCAGAGACTTCCCATTCCAGCCTACGGAACAGGATGTCCGCAGGATAAAGCGAGAATTATTCCTGAAGGAAATACTAGACCTCAATGGGAATATTCTATAAAATGTGGAAGAAGTGCTGAAATCTTAAGGAGAGAGACCTCTGAAAAATCCTTTCCGTGTCATTCTGAGAGAGCAAAGCGACCGAAGAATCTCTTAAAGGTCCAGATTCTTCGCTTCGCTCAGAATGACGGATGGTGATGCATAACTTTTTCAGAGATTTCGGATAATTTAATGTTTTACTGTCCTAAGTTCATATGAACGAAAAGTTAGGTATATTGCTTACGACAAGCCCTGAGAGCGAGAACACCCATACGGTAATAAGGCTGGCTGAGACGGCTCTGGCCGCTGGGAAGCAGGTGGAGATGTTTCTCATGTGCGACGGGGTATATCATTTGAATGACCCACGCCTGGAGGAGCTTGCAAAGAAGGGTGTAAAGGTGGCCGTTTGCGCCCAGAACTGCCTGGAACGAAAGGTAGAAAAAAAGCCTTTTGCTGTTTGGGGTAGTCAGTACGACCTTGCCTTGCTCACAAAAGAGGCGGACAAATTCCTTTCTTTTAATTAAGGGCATGAATCAGGTTGTTGTACTAGTCCATAAGTCCCCCTTTAATACGCTCAGAAACTCTGAGGGGCTAAGGATGTCCGTGGGCCTTACCCTTGAAGAATACAACAAGGTAACGGTGATTTTTGTAAGGGATGGAGCCTACCTTGTAGGAGATATTATCCCTGAGAAGATACAATCCGGTATTGTGAAGAAACACCTGGAGACCCTAAGGCAGCTTAGCCATCGTTTAATAGCAGAGAAGGAATCTATGGAAGAAAGGGGAATAAAAGGGCCTTCAATGAAGATGGAGGTCATGAGTCGTGCAGAGATTATTAAAATCCTTTCCGAGGCCGACAGGGTAATCCCCTGGCAATAATTAACCTAACACTGGTTGGCCATAATGAAGATACTACACATTATAAAAGACAAGAGTCATGAATTAGCCCTCGCCACTGCCCGCGCCCAATCCTTAACGGGTGGGGCGCAAAAAGTGGCTATGCTCTTCATTCATGATGGTGTATTGACCCAAGCCGATGCACTGGGGGGGCTGGAGGCCTTTGCGTTAAAGGATGACGTGGAGGCTAGAGGGGTAACGGTTTCCTATCCTCTGGTAGATTACCAGGGGATGCTGAGGTTAATCTTTGAATCAGATAAGGTTATAACATGGTAAGACTTTACAGAACCTTTTTCATTTTCATCCTTCCATTTTTATTGGCAAGTCAGTGTTGGGGTGAACAGGACAAATCCGAGGATTGGAAAGAGCCTGTTACACCATCAGTCATTAAATTGGACGTCAAAGAGTATCACCTGAAGAATGGGCTGACCCTGCTAATGCATGAGGACCACTCGGCTCCGGTAATAAGTTTTCAAGTCTGGTACAACGTAGGTTCAAGGGATGAGCGGCCCGGTATAACTGGCATTTCTCACATGTTTGAGCACATGATGTTTAAGGGTTCGGCGCGTTTCGGTCCAGAGGAGCACAGTCGCATTATAACTCTTAACGGTGGTAACGATAATGCCTTCACCACAAAGGATTGCACGGCCTACTTTGAAAATCTCCCCAGCACTAAGCTGGAACTGGCGGCAGAGCTAGAGGCCGATAGGATGGCAAGCCTCAGGCTTATTCCTGAGACCCTTGCCTCTGAGAGGGAAGTAGTAAAAGAAGAGCGGCGATTAAGGGTAGATAACTCCTTATTTGGTACTCTTGAAGAAGAACTATACGCCGTTGCCTTTTCGCTACATTCTTATCATTGGCCGGTTAATGGATGGATGAGCGACCTTGACGCTATAGATTTGGAGGACTGCAAGGCATTTTTTAGTAATTACTACGCACCCAATAATGCAACCATACTTATCCTGGGGGATTTAAATCCAGAGGAGACCATAAAGGTCATAGAGAAACACTTTGGCCCAATCCCCTCTAACGAGAGACCCACTAGCACCATTACACCTGAGGTTGCGCCTAGAGGGGAAAGACAGGCCAACTGTTACGTCTCCACACAATTTCCGTGGTTAGTTGTGGCATATCACTCCCCGGCCGCCATCCATTCTGACATCCCAGCACTGGAACTACTTTCCAGCATACTTGGGGAGGGCCGAAGCTCCAGGTTATACAAAAGGCTCATCAGGGACAGAATAGCCTTATCCTGCTCTATAGATGTGGATAAGATGAAAGACTCGGGGTTATTCACAATTACAGTTAAAAGTATACAGGAGGGTCATACCCCTGAGGAGGTAGAGTCTATCATATATACAGAACTCCAGAAACTACAAGAGGAGTGGGTCTCTGACAAGGAATTACAAAAAGCCAGGAATCAAAAAGAAGCAGACCTAGTTTTTGGTATACAGACCAATTTTATCCGTGGGATACGCATGGGCTTTAACATGGTTAGTAGTGGAGACCCTCTATTCTTCCTGAAGACCCTTGAAAGTTACCGTTGCATTAATGCTGGAGACCTTCAGAAAGTGGCTAAGAAGTATTTCAGCCGCAAGAACCGTGTTGTGGTGAGGCTTTTACCAGAGGCGTGGGCTGAGAGACCTTAGAGATGTGGTTAATACTTTATCTACTATTTCTGACCTCGGCTGCATTTGCTGGGGATGGCTCCACCTTAAATTATGAGAAGCGGACACTGCCAAATGGTTTAAGGGTTATCATAGTGGAGCATCATGAACTCCCCATGGTGGCAATAGAACTGATGGTGCAAGCCGGCTCCACACTGGACCCAGCGGATAGGCCCGGCCTGGCAAACCTCACCTCCTCACTGCTACTGGGTGGCACTACCACCAGGACTGCCGAGGAACTCTCAGAGGAGATAGAATTCGTGGGGGGTAGTTTGGAGGAACAGTGTGGGTACGATTGTACGACTATATCGGCTACTTCACTGAGCAAAGACCTTCGGACTATTTTGGGCTTGCTGTCAGAAGTCGTCCTTTCTTCCTCCTTCCCCGAAGAGGAACTAGCAAGGCAGAGGGAGAAACTTAAGGCGTCTATTCTTAGTGAGAATGATGACCGTAAAAAAATTGCTGAACGGCACCTTAATGAAATACTCTTCGGTAACCATCCCTATGGCCACCCTCCCATTGGCACCCTGGAGGGATTGAGCGTTATCACAAGGTCTGACTTGCCAGAATTCCACAGAAGATATTATCTTCCCAATAATTCTGTGCTTGTGGTGGTTGGGGACATTGTGCCCAGCAACTTGTGGAAAGAAGTGGAGAGTTGTTTTAACGGGTGGAAAGCTGGGGAATTTACGTCCCGACCATTCCCTCCTCCGGGAAAAGTTAGTCGTAAAATCTACTTTGTTAATAAGCCAGACCTGACGCAAACAGAGATTTGCATAGGTTTTCTGGGCATTGAGAGAAAAGACCCGGCTTTCTTTTCACTCTTACTCGTAAACCATATTTTGACCGCGGGTCCGGCCTCCAGGCTATACACAGAGCTCAGGGCCAAAAGGGGATTAACTTACGGGGTTAAGGGCAAATTTTACGCCAGAAAAAAACCAGGCCCTTTCTTTATTAGGACGTATACTAAAAACGAGACAACGCTGGAGACCCTAGAGTTGCTGTTTGAGGAGCTTGCAAAGGTGCAGAAAGAAGGAGTAACCCAGGAAGAGCTTGGACTCGCGAAAGCCTACCACATCGGCAGTTTTCCTCTAGCGCTTGAGACACCCTCACAAATCGCCTCTCAACTCCTGGAACTGGAGCTCTATGACCTGCCAGAGGATTATCTCCTAACGTACACCAAGCGCATTGAAGAGATAAGCCTGGAGGAAATAAATCAATTCGCAAAGAGGTTCATAAATATGGACAACATGGTAATTGTCCTTGTAGGCAAGGCTGCCGAAGTGTTGGAACAGGTCAAGAGGCTGGGAGAGGTGGAACTCAGGGAACTATAAAGATAGCGTTGGTGCGGTTGGAATATTGCTTGTGCAATAGTTTGCAAAATTTGCATAGAACAAAACTTTTGCTCAAGACTAAGCTAATCCTTTATTATTTGACAACAACATGATGGTAGTCTATAATTTTGGGATAATACTTTTAGGGACCTTATAGAGGAATTTCAGGTTTCCAATAAGATTGCTTTATGTCTAACGCCTGTGTAGTGGGCCTGCAGTGGGGGGACGAAGGTAAGGGTAAGGTAATAGACATCCTCACTGAAGAGTATGATATTATAGTCAGATACCAGGGGGGTGGAAACGCAGGCCACACAGTAATTATTGACGGTGAAAAGTTTGTTCTTCACCTTATTCCTTCCGGGATTCTCCGCCCAGGAAAAAAGTGCGTAATCGGTAACGGGGTAGTGCTGGACCCTGCGCTGTTCCTTGAAGAGGTGGAAGAACTCAAGAAAAAAAATATTTCCGTAGAGAGCAACCTCTTTGTTAGTGACAGAGCCCACCTGGTATTCCCTTACCACAAACTCTTAGATTCCCTTTCAGAATCAGAAAAGGGCCAGGATAAAATAGGCACCACTGGGAAAGGCATAGGCCCTTGTTATGCTGATAAGATGGCCAGGGCTGGTATAAGAGTGATAGAACTCCACCACCCGGAACACCTGAAGCATCAGATACAAAAAAACGTAGAAGAAAAAAATCGCCTGCTTCAGGGTCTTTACAACAAGGCGCCACTGGACTGGAGAGAAATATACGAAGAGTACAGCACCTATGCAAGCAAACTGGAACCGTACATCTGTGATACAGTGGCATATATAAATGAGGCGATACAAAAGTCAAGACGTATACTATTTGAAGGGGCACAGGGCAGCCTTTTGGACGTGGACTTTGGGACCTATCCTTTTATTACTTCTTCTAATGCAACGTCCTGTGGTGTGGCCTCAGGGGCTGGTGTTTCTCCGAAGCAAATCCACGTGGTTTATGGTGTCATGAAGGCCTATACTACAAGAGTGGGTGGAGGTCCGTTCCCTACGGAAACAGGTGGTGAGCTGGGGGAGCATCTAAGGACGAAAGGTAGGGAGTATGGTGCTACTACCGGGCGGCCGAGGCGCTGCGGTTGGTTTGATGCTGTGGCGGTGCGGCATGCTGCCATGATTAATGGGGTGGACGAGGTTATTCTTACAAAGTTAGATGTGCTTGATGAGCAGCCCACCCTGAAGATTTGTGTGGGCTACAAGTATAATGGTAAGCGGTCTGAAAGGTTCCCCCCTGACCTGGCCCTTTTACCTCACTGTGAGCCAGTCTATGTGGAAAGACCAGGCTGGCAGAAGGACACAACTTCCTGCACTGATTTTCATGAACTACCGAGAGAGGCAAAAAATTATATTCAGTTTCTGGAAGAGCTACTTGACTTGAAGATAACAATGGTTTCCGTTGGGCCAGACAGAAGGCAATTTATCAGGATTCCTGGCAGGGTGGCAACGGGAGCTAACATATAGAACAAGAAATAAATGGATGAAAAGAACGGGCTGCCTAGGCACATTGCTATCATAATGGATGGTAATGGCCGTTGGGCTAAGAAACGTGGTCTGAGCAGGATGAGGGGCCACATGGAAGGGGCAAAATCTGTCAGGGAAATTACTGAGGAGTGTGCCAGAAAGCACGTAGAACAACTTACCCTCTATGCCTTTTCCAGTGAAAACTGGTCTCGCCCTAGGATTGAGACCAACTTCCTCATGTGGCTTCTTAAGGATTACCTTGTCAAAGAAAGAAAAACCATTATGGACAATAACATACGCTTCACCGTTATTGGCAGAATAGAAGCCCTTCCTGAGGCTGTTCAAAAAGAGATTGCCACGGAGATTGAGTTAAGCAAGAACAACACTGGGATGGTTCTCTGTCTTGCCCTGAATTATGGGGGGAGGGCGGAAATTATTGACGCAGCCAGAAAATTAGCACAGAGGGTAAAGACGGGAGAACTCAGCCCGGAGGATATAAGTGAGGAAATCTTTAAGGAACACATGTACACTGTGGGCATGAGAGACCCGGACCTCCTCATACGAACTGGAGGGGAGATGCGTGTAAGCAATTTCCTACTATGGGAGATATCTTATACCGAGCTATGGGTTACCCCTGTGTGTTGGCCTGATTTTCACAAGGAACAACTTGAGCAGGCGATAAATGACTATGCCAGTAGAGAGAGACGCTATGGGGGGCTTATACGATGACGCATAACCAGACCAGGGTGGTTTGGGGAACTACGCTACTAGTCTCCTTTTTTGCTATTATAGGTTTTGATATAGTTTACGATTCGGACTTGGGGCTAGGCCTCCTGGGGCTCTTAATAGGCACGGCAGCCCTACTTGAATTCTATGAAATGGTGAGTAAGAAAGGGCTAAACCCTTTGAGATTATCGGGTATTGCTTGGGGTATGGTAATTTTTCTATATGCCTGGTGGAAAGTAAGGTCCACCGGGGCATTTTATTTGGACCCGTTGGGGCTATTTGGTATCCTTCTCTGGCTATTCATCTTGCATGGCTTTACTCTGGGGCTTGCAGGTGCTATAGGCAATATCGCAGTCACGTTTTTTGGTATACTCTATGTCTTCTTCCCTCTGTCTTTTGTGATGGCGTTGAGACATTTTCCGGGGAAGAGGGGTTTAGCCACCCTCATAGGGATAATCCTTATGACAAAGGTAACCGACATCGGGGCCTACTTTGGCGGAAAACATTTTGGTAAGCATAAACTTTGCCCTGACATCAGTCCGAACAAAACAGTGGAAGGGGCAATCCTGGGGCTATTGTCATGCGTTATTATCGGGGTTGGGCAATGCTTTGTAGCTCAATGGGGCTTTCTACCCATGCATTGGGCTGCCCCTTTCGCACTGCTTATAGGCGTGGGCTCTATATCAGGAGACCTTTTTGAATCTATGCTAAAGAGGGATGCCGGGGTTAAAGATTCCGGGAACTTAATACCTACTTTTGGGGGAGCCCTTGATATAATAGATTGTGTATTGTTTTCTTTACCTATGGGTTATTATTCTTTGGTCCTACTGAAAATGGTAGGCGTACAATAAAGGAGAAGTGAAGGTACAAAAGACAATTGATTTGGGGGATTTGAGGGAAACCGACATCCTCTTTGGTAGCCACGATAAACATCTCAGGTTGATACGTCAAGCACTGGGGATTCACATCACAGCCAGGAATAGCCTTATAAAATTGGAAGGGGATGAATCCCAGGTTAATAAGGCAGAGGAAATAGTGCAGAAGTTGGTAACTATAGTGGATAAGAGTGGCACCCTAAGTGCCAAGGAAGTTGAAAATGTTATAGTCTCCACGGAAAGAGGTCAAGAAACCCCATACCAAGAGCACCATATATTCATAAAAGGGGTTACCGTCAGACCCAGGACCGAGGGGCAAAATAAGTATGTAGAGGCAATTATGCAGAATGACCTCGTTTTTTGTATCGGCCCGGCCGGTACTGGAAAGACCTATCTGGCAGTAGCCATGGCGCTATCGGCCCTGAAGACTGGAGAGCTAAGAAAGATAGTGCTTGCTCGGCCTGCCATAGAGGCTGGAGAAAAGCTGGGCTATCTACCAGGGGACATACAGGCAAAAGTGAACCCTTACTTGAGACCACTCTACGATGCCCTGGAGGACATGATGGAGATGGTGCAGGTGAGAAAGTATATTGAGAATGATATTATTGAGATTCTCCCGCTTGCCTATATGAGGGGTAGGACCCTTAACGATGCTTTTATCATACTAGACGAGGCCCAGAACTGTACAATCCGCCAGATGAAGACCTTCCTTACAAGGCTTGGTGAAAAAGGGAAGGTGGTGGTAACCGGGGATATTACGCAAGTGGACCTTCCCCCAGGGGAACCATCTGGCCTTATAGACGTACAATCAAGACTTAAAAACATCAAAGGGGTATCCTTTATTTATCTCACCAAGAAGGATATAGTCCGTCATAGGCTAGTTCAGGAAATCGTTGATGCCTATGGTGCGAAAGACTGATATTTCCATCATCAACCGCCAAACTCTTTACACTATCAATAGGGCCAGAATAAGGGCTCTGATGGAGGAGGCATTAGGGACAAAGGGGGCGGAGTTGAGTATTGTCTACGTAGATGAGGAAGAAATGGCCAGGCTCCATAAAACCTTCCTGGACAAAGAGGGGCCGACCGATGTGCTTTCCTTCCCTTATGAGGATAGAAGTGGCAAAATAGTGGGTGAGATAGTGGTATGTATCCCAGTGGCGATAAAAAAGGCAGAAGAATTGGATAGCGATGTGGAAGGTGAGGTAATGCTCTACACCCTGCACGGGCTTCTGCACATTATGGGTTATAATGACGTAAAAGAAAAAGATGCAAGGAAGATGCATCTGAAGGAAAAGGAAATCCTTGCCAAGTTCGGCCACAGGATAAAGGGACTGGGAGTATAAGATCTAAAAATTAAAAGGTTTAACTGGACTTTAATTCCACCCCTTTTATTAAAGAGGGAAGGGGGATTTGAAAATCTCCTTGATTTCTCTTTGCCAAAAGGGGAAAAGAAGAATAAACACCTTTCTGGCAAAAAAAACTTACACAGCAGTCATACTTTAGTCCTGGGTCAATTTACGAATTCAGAAATGAAAACTGGTATTGCAAACTTGCCCCTACACTACGGGGAGGCCCCTGCCTGGCTTTTCCAGAGGATGAAAAAACTGGCAAGGGGTATCACTACAGTAATTGTTGAGGAATATGGTGGGGAGGAATTCATACGTAGGCTCTCCGACCCCTTTTGGTTTCAGTCCTTCGGCTGTGTATTGGGTTTTGACTGGCATTCCAGCGGCCTGACCACTACCACCCTTGAGGCAGTAAAGGAAGGATTAAGGGGGCTTGAATCCGAACTAGGTATATTTGTTTGTGGTGGAAAAGGTAAGACCTCACGTAAAACCCCGGAAGAGATTAAGAGCTGGTGTGAAAAGCTCTCCTTTAGCGAAAGCATGGTGAGCAGCTTCATCTATGCGAGCAGAATGAGTGCAAAGGTGGATAGTGCGGCAGTACAAGACGGTTACCAAATCTATCATCATGTGTTTGCCTTTACTAACAGGGGTGGCTGGACAGTAGTTCAACAGGGGATGAATACAGAGAATCGGATGGCCAGGCGTTATCACTGGCTTTCCTCCCACATACATGACTTTGTAGAGGAACCCCATAGTGCCATTTGTGCGGAGGCCCCAGCTACGAAAGTACTGGATTTGATCTCAAAAGACAGTAAAGAGGCCAGGGTTATGAGCACCCAGCTAGTTCTGGATATAAATACCCTGCTAAAGGATTTTGAATATTTCTCCAGGAAATTTTTCACACCCATGGGTAAGGAAGATACGCCCAGTCTTTTTGCTTTAGATAGTTCCGGTGTAGGATCTATCCTTGAGATGCCCAACCATCACCCCATTTATCCATCGGATTTTGACGGAAGACGTCTGAAAAAGATACTAATCCATGCCCATGAGAGCAATCCCAAAAATTTTGAAGAGCTACTTTCTCTGGAAGGTGTTGGCTCTAAGACAATAAGGGCCATTGCGCTGGTATCGGAGTTAATCTACGGGGCAAAGGTCTCATTCCGTGACCCGGCCCGGTATAGCTTTGCCCACGGGGGCAAGGATGGTTACCCATATCCAGTGGACCGTTCCGTTTATGACAAGACCATCTCAATCCTAGAAAAGGGGATTAAGAAGAGCGGGGTTGAAAGTGGTGAGAAGTATCAGGCATTGAAAAGGTTACAGGAGACTCTTGGCTTCTGAGTTAGGCTTTATAGTAATTCTATGTCTTTTCCCTGCATAGTCCTCTCACAGTAGTGACAACAGAGACGGATGGGGGCCTTCTTTATTACTTTAATCCTGGGTGGGGTGCGCTCGTGATTGGAGATACAGTTAGGATTAAAGCATTTTACAATACCTATAAGTTCCTCGGGTAAGGTTACCTCTCTTTTTTCAACTACCTCAAAATCTTTGATAATATTTAGCGTGGCGTTTGGCGCAATGAGAGCTATCTTGTTTACCTCTTCCTGGGTGAGGATCTTGCCCTCTATCTTTATAATGCCTTTCTTGCCCAACTTACTGCTGAATAGGTTCATCCCCACAAGCACTAGTTTGCTTTCGTCCTGTAGGTTTAGAATAGAGGCCACTTTGAAGGTACTCTTACTATCAATGTGGTCTATGACAGTACCGTATTCTATAGCTGAGACTTGTAGTTGTTTCACTTTTTGACCTCTATAAAGTTACTTCACGAATTTTTACATTTACTTCTTCTCATTCTGAAAAAGGGGGACAAATATAAATTTTCAAATCATCCGTCCCCTTTACTAGAGTGGGAATTCTTAAACATTTGTATTTTACATAACCATATATATTGCAAGGACTTAGCAAAAACAAACTGCCTATATTGCACCAAGCACAGTGGCCAGCAGGGCCTTTCTTACCGGGATGCCACCTCTGGCCTGCTGAAAATAGACGGCGTAGGGGGTCTCATCCAAACTCTCATCCATCTCATCTACCCTGGGAAGGGGATGAAGTATCTTCAAATCAGGTTTTATTTTTAGACCCTCAACAACGGTTTTGCTCAATCTATACGAGCCTTTGATCTTTTCATATTCTACCGGGTCCGCAAAACGCTCCTGTTGTATGCGAGTACAATACAAAACGTCCAATTTATGACTAATCTCTCCGAGTGAGTTATACTCTACATATTTGACCCCTCTTTCTTTTAGTTCATCAAGATGGTCTGTGGGCATCTTTAGGGAAGGAGGGGAAACAAAGAACATCTGGCAGGCAAAATGAGTTAGCGCGTAAGCTAAGGAATGGACTGTTCGCCCGTATTTCAGATCGCCGAGGAACCCCACGGCTAGTCCATCCAGGGCACCTTTAGTCCTGAGTATTGTATAAAGATCCAGAAATGTCTGTGTGGGGTGTTGATTGGCACCATCGCCGGCATTAATGATGGGGATAGTTAGGGTATCGGCTGCAAGCCGTGGTGCACCTTCCAGGAAGTGCCTGAGGACAATTATATCTGAGTATCCTTCTATAATTTTTACTGCGTCCTTGAAGGACTCCCCCTTAGCAAGGGAAGTCGCCCCAGGTTCAGCAAAACCTATCACTTCTCCGCCAAGGAGTTTCATTGCAGATTCAAAGCTCATACGGGTCCGTGTTGAAGGCTCAAAAAATAGTGTGGCCATCACCTTTCCTTTAAGGAGTTCTGGATAGCTGCTGCGCTCCATTTCCATAGCTATATCCAGGACGTAAAGGATTTCTTCTTTTGAAAAATCCCTTACAGAGATGATGTCTTTATCTTTTAGACTGATCATGGCTTAAGCCTTAAGGTACTTCAGAATAAGAGGCATTAACTGCGTCCCCTTGAGCTCCCCCAGGCTTCCCAGTTTACAAGATTCTTCAGAGAAATCTTGGACTGGGTCCGATTTTATGGCTCCACCGCACATTACCAGCGGTACAGGGTCGTGGGAGTGAGATTTAAGCTGGCAAGGGGTAGTGTGGTCTGCTGTGATGACAACAAGGGTCTCTTTTAAATCTATTTTTTCTAGTAACGGGCCAATAAAATACTGGTCTATGGCCTCAATGACCGTCTTCTTTTGCTTACCGTCACCATCATGCCCCGGCACATCCGGACCTTTAATATGAATGTAAAGTCCGTCAAAATTTCTTAAGGCGTCCAGGGTTTTTTCAGTCCTTAATATATAATCACTCTTAAGCTCTGAAGAGGGGGGTGGTAGCTCTACCGTCTCCATACCTGTAAGGGCAGCTATGCCCTTTTCCACCGGCATATCTGCCATACATGCCATCCTCAGGCCAAACTTCTTTTTCATGTCAGGGAATTTGGGGAGTTTATCTCCAGCATCCCTTAGAAGCAAGAGATTAGCCAGGGGCATGCCCTTTTCCTGGCGTTTTTTATTAACAGTGGATTGTTCCAGAATTTCGCAACTTTTTAGTATAAACTCATTAGTCAGAAGGGCTGCCATTGTAGCAGCCTTAAGGTCTTTGCAATCTTCTAAAGGCCCGGCATACTGAAATAAGTTTTCAAAGCCTTCTTCCTGCGGAATGCTCACTGGCCCATCTCTCACATAGGCGGGGTCAGTATTGGTAATCTCCCCTGAGAGTAGACCTGTCTCTGAGCGGATAACCACACAGGCCCTATGACCGATTGTGTGTCTTATCTCAAAGGAAGATCCTGGAATAGATTTTAACTCTAACTGGGAGTTTAATTCCTGGCAAAGTTGTGCCGCCTCTTCGGTGGAGAGGTTTCTGCCTACACGCCTGTCTATGATTTCTCTGCCCATACCTTTAGTAGCAAAGTTGGCACGCCAGGCAAGGTCTCCCGGTCGCATCGCTAGGCCAGCGGCGAAGGATTCAAGCGGTCCTCGGCCAGTATAGTAGCGATAAGGGTCGTATCCCAGTATGCTTATAACAGCCACATCGGATTCTGGGGCTATCCCGGGAGCAACGGGATGCATTATTCCAGTACAGCCCTCCCTGGCCAGTAGGTCTATATTGGGCTTGTAAGCAGCCTCCAATGGTGTTTTGTCCCCAAGGTCTTTCAAACGATAAGGACCGTCAGAAAGACCATCCAATACTATATAAAGAAGTTTTATCCTCTTTGCCATTTCTTACGATTCTCCCATGTACAGTATGAAAGACACTATGTTTGGCGACTGTACCTTTTGATGGCTTCTTTGTAAAGGTCATTGCCAAATGCATCATACGCCACGATAGCATAGAAGTCCTTGACTTCAAAACGATACACGGCCTCTGTACCTAGGTCTTCAAAAGCAACCAGGTCGCATTTCTTTATACTCTTTGCAATAAGTGCAGCTGCACCTCCAATATTAGAGAAATGCACAGCCTTGTATTTTTTTATCAAATCAATTACTTCTTGAGACCTGTTTCCTTTGCCAATGGTACCCTTTAGGCCCCTCTGGTAAAGTGGTTCCATGAAGGGATCCATGCGCGAGCTTGTGGTAGGCCCGGCAGAGCCTATGACCTTGCCTGGCCTTGCAGGAGTTGGACCTACATAGTAAATGACCTGCCCTTGTAAGTCAAATGGTAAGGGCTTTCCTTGTTCAATGAGTTCTATCAGCCGCTTATGG
This sequence comes from Candidatus Brocadiia bacterium JP1, assembly GCA_051388875.1. Lineage (GTDB taxonomy): Bacteria > Planctomycetota > Brocadiia > Brocadiales > Bathyanammoxibiaceae > JBMFFR01. The sequence goes on from JBMFFR010000007.1 coordinate 21,033, forward strand.
CTGGCATCTCTAGCAGTGTAGAAGATCCCGTCAATAACTACCTGCTGGCCCACTCTAAGGGTTAGGATCGTTTTTTCGTCCAGGGGTGCACGTATTCGGAGTATTTCTTCAGGCATAATCAGTTTCCTTAGAGTGTTACAGTTTTAACCCTGTGTGAATGACATTCAATATTAACTGCCACTGGTAGACTGGTGATGTGGCAAGGGTAGGTCTCTATATGAACAGCATAGGCTGTAGTTCTCCCTCCCCATGCCTGTGGGCCCACACCTGTGTTGTTTATCTTTTCCAAGAGTTCTTCCTCTAGTTCTTTGATGTGGGGTTCCGGGTGGTGAGAGCTTACCGGCCTGAGGAGACTTTTCTTGGCAAGATAGATAGAGTGTTCAAATGTCCCTCCCAGTCCTACCCCTACAAGGAGGGGAGGGCATGGCCGACCCCCGCCTATTAACACCGTTTCTACCACAAAATCCATAATACCTTTCTTCCCCTGGGCTGGGGTGAGCATAGCGAAACGGCTCATGTTCTCGCATCCGGAACCCTTACACATTATAGTAAGTTTAACTTGCTCCCCATGTACTATTTCTACATGGATTATAGGAGGGGTATTATCCTTTGTATTTATTCGCATCAAGGGGTCACCCACCATTGAGGCCCTGAGATAACCCTTAGTATATCCATGACTTACACCCTCCGTTATGGCCTCGTTCAGGTTACCCCCTACAATCTCCACATCTTGTCCTATCTCTGCGAATACAATGGTAAACCCTGTGTCCTGGCAGATAGGGGCTAGCTCCTCTCGGCCTATTATGGCATTCTCAAGTATATCCTTAAGTATCCTCTGGCCTACTGGTGAGTCTTCCACCTTAAGAAACATTTCCAAGGCATCAATAACATCTTGACCAAGGAAATAGTTCGCCTCCATGCAGAGTTTTTCTACGGTTTGGGTGATTAAGCTGGCCTCTATCTGGCGCATAAGCTTTATTAACAATTAACGTTTGAGCCGAATAGGCCTCATCAATCTTGATAAGTATACCCGTACTTTACTGCTCTTACGTTTTCTTCTAAAAATTTTGCGGGTAGAACGGAGCGAAAATCCACCTTATCCACGGGAATGCCTATATGTCTTAGAAGTCTGCCTAAGGCAATCATGTTAATAAAGATAGGGCTACCGAATTTTTCAATAGCATCTTTCTCAAATGGTATCCTCTCTTCTGCCACCCCCTCTGGGATGGAGGCCTCCAAGATATACCTTTCAGCGGTAAAGGCCCTCTTTGCCGTTTTAGCCAACTCCATGCAAAGATCTGCCTTTTCAAAAAATGGGCTTTCTATCCTATTGTCAGAAAATATGAGTTCTGCAGTAATCTCGCCCCCCCTTACAGTAGCATCATACAGGACGTTCATGGTGACTTCCTTACCCATTTTTGCCAGAATGTTAGCCAGTGCATGGGCCATTAATTTAATCCCCTGGCCTGCCTCTCCTGCAAGGATTATCTTTTTTACAACGGGCTTGAGAGGTTTGGCTATAGTTTTTACCATAAGTATCAGGTCTATGCCAAAGAACTTTTCCTCTATATAGGCCCTCTGGAAGAAACCAAGGCGTTCAAGCAGCCTGTAAGCAGCCGTGTCCCTGGGATAAATGAACATCCTGCTCTCACGGCATCCTTTCCGCTGGAACTCTTGGGTGGTCCTTTCTAGTAGCTTATAACCAAAGCCTTTACGGCGATGGCCCTTATCAATAGCGAACCAGTGAATATCACCCACGCCTTCAGTTATCCATGCGAAGACGTAGCCTATGACCTTATCCATAAATTTGGCTACAAAGTAGGCACAATTTTCACTGGCCAGCCTGTTACAAACCTTGGCAGGTGTGTACCCCTCCTTAAAGTGTTTGATATCTTCTGGAGGGCGGCCCAACTGGATTTCGTCAATGCTTTTATAAAAAAGCTCCAAGGTGGCTTCTATATCCTTTTCGTTTAGTTTCTCTACACTGAAGTCCACTTCGTTATTCCTATTTCGTTATCTTTTAATAATTCAGTATCATCATTTACCTTGTAATTATTCTTATAGTACGTAAGCATTTCAAAAGCGTCTTTGAAGCCTATGCGGCGGCCGTTATTCACTATGCACTGGGTAATGACGTCTACGAAGGCCAGTCCCTCATACTTAAGGGCCTCACTGATACTTTTCTTTAGGTGAGCTAGATGGAAAGTAGAACTCCTTGCATAAAAGCAATTGTGGGCCTTTATAATAGCTTGAATATTGACTGGAAGATCCCTGTTACCTTCGGGGGTGGTTAGCGTTTTGGTGTTTACCTTGGTTGTGGGAGAAGCCTGACCACCTGTCATACCATATATCTCATTAGAATAGCAGACTACGGTAATGGGTACGTTACGCCGTGCTGCATGGAGGAGATGGTTTCCACCTATACCCAGGAGGTCCCCGTCCCCGCTTAACACAACCACTTTCAGGTTTTCATTGGCTACCTTTATCCCCTCAGCAACCGGGATAGCCCTACCATGGGCTGTATGTACAGAGTCTAAATCAAAAAACCCCGCACTCCTGCCCGCACAGCCTATCCCAGAGACAATCACAACTCGGTGTTTGTCAAAATTGACTTCATCAAAGGCTTGGGCCACAGATTTTAATATCTGCCCATTCCCACAGCCAGGGCACCAAGGGGTGGGTAGAAGTTCTTCCTTCAGGTAACGTTTAAAACGTGTTGTATCTTCCATACATAACTTCCTTTAGTATAATCCAAAAATATCTATTGTAACGATTTTTGCTTCAGTTCCTGGAGTTTATCACCTATCTCTTTAATATCAATCTTGCCACCGGGCAGGGCAATAAGCTCCACTTCCCTATGAATAAATCTTTCTATCTCATAGCAATACTGTCCTGTGTTCATTTCTAATGTTACGACATATTCATAGTTGGATGCAATATCTCTTAGTTCCTCAACCATTGGGAATAGCCTGATAGGCCTGAAAATAGCATATTCCTCTTTAAACGAATAGATAGCCCTGGATAAGGCGCCAAAAGCTATCAGCAAGGTATCGGCTGTATCGTTTTTAATATATTCATAGAAGTTGTAATTTTTGCATGTCTCCATACATTTTTTTTCAAAGTGGGCAATGAGGGCCCTGTGCACCTCGGGGCTTGACGTTACGGGGTGGGAGTCCCGGTGGGTGAGGCCTGTAAAGTGACGATTACCCATCCCGAGGGGTAATTGGCTTCTCTGTACTATAGGATAATTTTTAAGCTCTACGGTTTCGTAGAGGTGGCTAATGTATCCATCGCTGAGAAGAATTACAGGACTGAGAGACTCCTCAGCGGCATTAAAGGCGCTAAAAGTATGGTGGTAGAGTTCCTCCACTGAGTTCGGATAAAAAACTATAGGAAAGTAGTCCCCATGGCTTCCATGTATTGTCTGGATAATATCCCCTTGAGCCGGAAAGGTTGGCATACCTGTACTGGGACCTACCCTTTGTACATTTACTATCACCATTGGAACTTCCATCATATGGGCAAGGCCGATACTCTCCTGCATTAGGGAAAAGCCTGGTCCACTTGTGGCCGTCATAACCTTAAGGCCCGCAAGAGAGGCCCCTATACAGGCACTTATAGAAGCTATCTCATCCTCCATTTGCATTACCTTAATATGTCTCCTTACTACGAGCTCGTGTAGTATTTCAGAGGCAGGGGTGATTGGATAGCCTGCAAATAAACCCATGCCAGCCCTTTCAGCCGCCTGTACTATGGCTTGATTACCCTGGAGCAGTATCTTTGACATCTAATTAAAAGCCCCCTTTACACCTTTTCAGCAACATCCTCGTGGTATATCTTAACCACTTCTATAGCCAGATCTGGGCAATAACGTTCGCAATTAAAACAGGCGATACATCTATCGTACGAGACCAGCTTACCCCCGACTATTTCTAGGTTCTTGGTGGGACAGAACTGTGGACAGATGTTGCATCTTTTACACAAACTATGATTTATAGCAACTTCACCCTTCTTCTTAGGCATATTAAAATTATAATTGATTATTTAAACTTTTATAAGGCCAGTTTCTCTAAGTAAACTCCCCACTTTTTGCCCTACCTCTGCCGGGTTATCAACTATATGAACACCTGCCTTTTGCAAGGATTCCACCTTGCTTTGCCAAGTACCCATACCCCCTTCTATTATTGCCCCGGCATGGCCCATGCGCTTTCCAGGAGGGGCCATACGCCCGGCGATAAAACTGATGACCGGCTTTTTCACATGCATCTTTATATACCTGGCAGCCTCCTCTTCCATACTACCACCTATCTCACCTATAAGGACTATAGCCTTAGTGTAACTATCCTCTTCAAATAGTTTCAGTACGTCCACAAAGCTCATACCAAGAATAGGGTCACCCCCTATTCCGATGCAAGTGGACTGTCCCAGACCCTGCTGAGTGAGCTGCCAAACCACCTCATAAGTGAGGGTGCCGCTGCGGGAGACCACCCCCACCGAGCCGGGCGTATGAATGTAGCCAGGCATTATCCCTATCTTTGACTCCCCCGGTACTATTATCCCCGGACAATTAGGGCCTATTAGACGCACCCCCTTCCGAGTAACGTATCCCTTCACTTTAATCATATCGTGAAATGGAATACCCTCTGTGATGCATACTATAAGGTGGAGACCAGCCTCACCTGCTTCCATTATTGCATCTGGTGCAGATGGGGCCGGGACGAATATTACGCTGGCTTCCGCCCCGGTCTTTTCTACGGCCTCTGCTACAGTATCAAAGACGGGTGTCCCTTCGTGAACTAATCCACCCTTTCCTGGCGTTACCCCTGCCACTATTTTCGTGCCGTAACTCTTCATTGAACGGGCATGAAAACTTCCTGCCGTACCCGTTATCCCCTGGCAGAGGACTTTTGTATTACCGTCTATAAGCATCCCAGAACACCTAAAAATGGACTATCTGATGGGGAAAGTTATACTGATTCCCCCTCGGAGTTCTCCCAGTGCATAACCCTCCATGTCAGTACCGGTTATATCCCTACCATCTTTAGTCGGACTTGTAGCTGGGTCTCCATGGCACTTCATACAAAGCTCATTTATGTAAAGGGGATGAAAATAGCGATAGACGGTTAGCCCCGCCGCTGGTATTTTTATCACTTCCCCGTAGCCCTCTGGTGTATCAGGGCTTTCCTCAACAAATTTCCAGAGTTGAATGGTTTCCCACGGGTCAGGCATACCATCTCTTGGATTTCGTGGGCCGTAGGGGCCTTTCCCTTCAGATACAAACCTAACCTTTATGCCGGTACCAGCTGTGAGCTCTGCCGTAACCAATTTAGCAAAGGCAACGGGGTTGATACCTTTATAGCTGTAGGGCTCATTCGTCGGTACAGGTTTACCTACGGTAGCTCCAAAGGTGTTAATAACATCCAAATTCTTTGCCATAAAATAGCCAGGAATTTGTAAAAGGTCAATAATCACCTTAGCCATCTTGTTGTAATCGTAAATTAATGCCTCCGGCCCTTTCACAGGTTCTGCCTCTATTGGGCATGTTATACTAATTGCACCAATGAGTTCCCCTACCGCGTATCCTTCCATCGTGTGTCCTGTCATGTCTTTTCCATCCTTTGAAGCACTTGTGGCTGGGTCCCCATGGCACTTCAAGCACGATGATTCTACATAAAGGGGATATATGTAGCGGTATATTATGTCGTAAGCCCCTTTTAGCTTCTCAACCTCTCCAAAACCCACTCCTTTGGGGTAACGGATAGCCGTAAACTTCTTCAACTGTGCTGTTTCCCATTCATCGGGTGTATTCTCTTTATTTCTAATACCAAGTTTGCCCTTGCCCAGGGAAGGGAACTTGACTGTTATGCCCGTCCTTGCCGTAAGTTCTTTCCCTATTTTAGCGGCACCACCCTCTGGATTAATCCCTTTGTAATTATAAGGCTGCCCCACAGGTACTGGTTTGCCAAGCATGGCCTTGTGTGTGTTTATCACATCCATATTATCCGACAAAAAGCTCTCTACCGCATACACCATAGAGACCACAGCACGACTAATCCTCTCATAATCATACATATAATCGTGCACCTGGGCCTTTACTGTCCTTTCTGTTAGAGAGATTACAAAAAGGGATATTAAAACCAAATTGGCCAATTTGATAGCTGTCTTTTTCATTGTTCTGTCCTCTATTAACTTGTTTTTGTAGCCTCTATAGCCATTAAGGTTGCCTCTTTCATTTCCCTTGAAAAAAGGAACCGGAATCCCGAGCTTTCTAGCATCCCCCTGGCCTCCAAGGCATTGGTCCCCTCCATCCGCACTATCATCGGTATCCGAGGCCGCCCCTCTCTTAGTACCTTAATAATCGCCTCTGCAATTGTATCACAACGGGTAATACCTCCAAATATATTGACGAATACAGCCCTCAAACGAGGGTCTTGCAAAAGGAGGGCAAAAGCCTGGCTTACCCTTTCACTGGAGGCATCTCCACCCACGTCAAGGAAGTTAGCCGGTCTACCCCCACAAACTCTTATAATATCATTGGTGGCCATAGCTAATCCAGCCCCATTCACAAGGCAGCCTATGTCCCCCTCCAACCCCACGTAACTCAGTCCAAAACTAGATGCTAACGCTTCTAGTGATTCCTCCGCTTTTGGCCTAAAGGCTGCTATCTCTGACTGGCGGAAGAAGCCGTTATCATCAAAATTGGCCTTTACGTCCACCATAGACAAAGACCCATCCGTAGTGAGCGCCAACGGGTTAATTTCTAACAGGGTAAGGTCTTTTTCTATAAATGCCCTTGAAAGGTTCAACATTAAGCTTGTTGCCTCTTTAAGGTGCGGGCCGCTAAGGCCCAGGAAACAGGCCATCCTTCTCGCCTGGAACGGGAGTAACCCCTGTGTACTATCCCAGGTTAGCCTTAAAATCTTTTCTAGTGAACTTCTGGCGAGTTCTTCTATCTCCACCCCCCCTTCTCTGCACCCTATAAGCAAAGGGCAGGCATCCTTCCTACTCAGCAAAAAGGCCAGGTACATCTCCCTCTCAATCGGCACGACTTCTTGAAGGAGCACAGCCTTTACCTCTTCTCCCTCAGGGGTGGTCTGGTGTGTTACAACCCGTGAGCCCAGAAATCTTTTTGCTAATTCTGCCGCCTCTCTTGGGTTATGAACTGTCCTTATGCCCCCCGCCTTCCCCCTACCCCCAGCAAGGATTTGGACTTTTAAGATAGCCTCAGGTTTACCTAGCTTACGGAATGCTTCTGCCGCCCCTTCGGGCTCAAAAATAGTAATACCAAATGGAATATGGGTATCGTAATGCCGTAAAATTTCCTTAGCCTGGTATTCATGCAGTCTCAAGGCTCTCAGCAGCCTCCTGGGAGTGTTCTAAGAGTTCTGGGAGGTTTTTGCGCACCTGTTCCCTCATCTCTCTATCCGATATGACGGTTATCCTGCCTTTGGCATACTGCTCCATTACCCAGTCTTTTATCTTTATAATGCCAGGATGAGACTTCGTCAGGTCATCTTTCTTAACATCAAGATTAACCTTTATCCAGTGGAGAATACCTGCTACACCAGACTTATCATTGACCGCCACTCCTGGAGGCATCTTGAGAAGTTTCCTCGTATCAAAGATATTGTATATCTCCTCATTCTTAAGTAGCCCATCCAGATGTATCCCTGCCATAGTAACGTTAAAGTTTGAACCAACAAAGGGTTGATTGGGTGGAATATCGTGGCCCAGTTCCTTCCTGAAGTAATTAGCTATATCGGCGATAATGGTAGTGTCTATGGTGTCATCTCCCCGCATGGCCATGTATTCAAATACAAGGGCCTCTATGGGCGTGTTCCCGGTGCGTTCCCCAATACCCAGCAGCGTACCATTGGCACCACTGCAACCATAAAGCCAGCTAGTAGTCGCATTGGCTACCGCCATATAAAAGTCATTATGCCCATGCCACTCCAGGTTTTCTGAGGGCACCTTTGCAAAATGACAGAGCCCATATATAATACCCGGCACACTCCTGGGTAACATTGCTCCAGGATAATTTACACCGTAACCCATGGTGTCACAACAACGTATCTTTATGGGTATTCCGCTTTGAGATGAAAGCTTCATTAACTCCTGAGCAAACGGCACCACAAACCCGTAAAAATCCGCCCTGGTAATGTCTTCAAAATGACAGCGGGGTATAATACCCTCCTCCAGCGCCGCCTTTACAATATCAAGATATTCGTCCAGGGCCTGCCTGCGCGTCTTACCCAGTTTGAGAAATATATGGTAATCCGACGCACTGGTCAAGATGCCCGTCTCCTTTAGGCCCATATCTTTCACCAACTTAAAGTCCTTCTTGTTAGCCCTTATCCAGCCGGTAACCTCCGGATACCTGTACCCCCTCTCTAAACACTTGACCACAGCCTCTTTATCCTTATCTGTATAGAGGAAAAACTCACACTGCCTTATCAAACCATGTTTTCCCCCCAGCTGATGCAAAAGGTCGTAAAGGTCTACAATCTGATTTACACTAAAAGGAGGTCTTGCCTGCTGCCCATCCCTGAAGGTGGTATCTGTTATCCATATGTTTTCAGGGGGATCCATCGGGCTTAGACGATAGTTAAAAGGCACCTTGGGAACGTGCCCGTAAGAAAACATATCTCTAAAGAGATTAGGCTCTTTTACATCCTGGAGCTCAAATGTATAGTCATCCTGCTCCAAACTCCGCCTGCGGTCATTATAGCGTAACATTTTTTTAGCTTTTTAAAATCTAGGGCCTATGAATATTTAAATGGGCTATCCGACTGGTTTGAAGTTAAAATAATAAACTAATTCTATCAAAGCATTTGTTAATATGTCAAGGACAGAGGGACGCAATTTGTAATAATATAGCGGCTGTTGCCTGAGTGCCAAAAGTCACCCCGAACCATGCCCTGTCGCCAGGACAGGTTTGCTTCGGGGCCGTCTGTCACCCTGAACTGGTCGCAGGGTCTCCTAAATCTATAATTTAATGGATACTGAAATAAATACAGCACGACCTCCCACACCGTTAATGTCACCCTGCAGCTGTCATTCCTTCGCTCCGCTCAGGACGAGTCTGAGTGAGCCGAAGCCCTGAGCCAAAGGCGAAGGGGCAGCGAAGAATCTGGCACAGAGTGTCACCCTGACCCTGAGTGAAACGAAGGGGAAGGGTCTGGAGCAGGGGCGTATCGCCATACGCCCTCAGTTGAGTCAGAATGTAGGGACAGACCTTCAGAGCCTGCCATGATCCGCCTGAGGTGGAGAAGGGTCTGTCCATTAAGATACGCATAGGTTAGCCACACAACACGCCCCTCCCCACACCCCCTTCCTCGGCACGCCTTACAACACTCACCTGTCATTCCTTCGCTTCGCTCAGGACGGCGTCTGTGGGAGCGTAGCGACCGAAGAATCTCTAACCCTCCTAAATCCCCCCTTTGAAAAAGTCATTCCACTTTCCCCCCTTTAAAAAGCCATTCCTCTCTTCCTCCTTTTGAAAAGCCATTCCTCTTTTCCCCCTTTGAAAAAGGGGGATAAAGGGGGATTTCCAAATCCCCCCTCTACAAAAGAGACCACATGCAAACCCTTACCGCCCCCATTCCCTTCCCACCTCTCCCACCTCCTCACCCCACACCGCCCCCTACCTCCTCTCCCCACCGGGGGAGAGGACTGAGGAGAGGGGGCCCTGCCTTTTCCCCCTCCACATCGTGCAAAGGTTTTTGCTGAAGGGGGGGAAGTTTCCGGTAGGGGCGACCCGCCGGGTCGCCCTCCCCACTCCGCTCAGAATGACGCACAGGATTAAAGAATGTAGGGACAGACCTTCAGGTCTGTCCCTACATTCTACATTCTGACTCAACTGAGGGCATGTGGCGATACGCCCCTACTCTAGACCCTTCCCCTTCGTTTCACTCAGGGTCAGGGTGACAGACGGCTTTGAAAACCAGTGCAGGGTTCAAGCGGCTCTGAAAACTAGCCTGTCTCGGCGGCAGGCCTGGGTTCGGGGTGACAGAACAGTAATTTTTGTAGAGGTTTCAAAGTAATAGTGCGTGGCGTTGTATAATATTCCTACCCGTAAACGAAGTTCAGACCTTATTGTTTTGACATACCCTTTGCCTTTTCATATAATAGCTTTTGGTAAACCATGATAAAGTGTTCACAAGCTTATGGATTCTAGCTAAAAATATTACAAAATGATGGAGAAAAAGAATCAGAAGAAATTAAAACCAAACAAAACCACCTTTTCCATAGGCTACCTCTTCCTCTTTTTGTTGGTAATGTACGCCCTGCAAATTCTGGTCTCACCAAAAGCTGAAGAAATCTCGTATACCCAATTCAAGGAGCAATTAAGGAGCGGGAATATTGTGGATATTACGGTGGGGCCTAATTTAATCAAAGGGCACTACCGTAGACCTGCCTCTGAGGGGGTGGGTTTTGAGGAGGTAGCTTTTGTTACCGTTTCTGTACAAGACACTAAGTTGATAGAGGAACTAGAGGAACGGCATATAAATTTTAAGGGGGAAACAGAAAATAACTTTTTAAAGACCTTCTTAATGTGGTGGTTCTTCCCATTTGCCATGATGGCAGTGGCGTGGTTCTTCCTCTTCAGGCGGATAGGTGGGGTAGGGGCGCCTTTCATGTCCTTTGGCAAGGCAAAGGTAAAACTCTATGCGGAGAGTGACGCAGAAAAGATTACTTTTGCCGATGTAGCCGGCTGTGACGAGGCAAAGGAGGAACTTAAGGAAATTATTGACTTCCTCAGCAACCCTGACCGCTTCCAAAGACTGGGAGGGAAGATACCCAAAGGGGTTTTACTTATCGGTGCCCCCGGAACTGGAAAGACCCTACTGGCAAAGGCAGTGGCTGGTGAGGCCGGCGTACCCTTCTTCTCCATAAGTGGCTCAGACTTTGTGGAGATGTTTGTGGGAATGGGGGCCGCAAGGGTAAGGGACATGTTTGAACAGGCCAAGGAAAAGGCCCCTTGCATAGTATTTATAGATGAAATAGATAGCGTCGGGCGGCAGAGGGGAACTGGCCTGGGTGGTGGTCATGATGAAAGGGAGCAGACCCTTAACCAGCTCCTTGCAGAGATGGACGGCTTCTCCTCCAAGAAGGGTGTAATTATTATGGCCGCTACGAACCGTCCAGACGTATTGGACGCAGCGCTTCTAAGGCCAGGGCGGTTTGACCGTCAGATTACCGTGGATAGGCCAGACCTCTTGGGCAGGGAGGCCATTTTAAAGGTCCATATCAGAAATGTTAAACTCTTTGACGACGTTGACCTTAACGTGATTGCCAAACGTACGCCTGGTTTTTCTGGGGCAGACCTCGCAAATGTAGTGAACGAGGCCGCCTTGCTGGCGGCAAGGCGCGATAAAGAAGCCGTAGGGATGCCAGAATTTGAGGATGCAATTGACAGGGTAATTGCTGGCCCTGAGAGAAAGACCCGTGTTATGAGCGAAACGGAGAAAAAGACTGTGGCCTATCATGAGTCAGGCCATGCACTTATCGCAGCCTTACTGCCTAATGCCGACCCCGTACATAAGGTCTCTATTATCCCAAGAGGTACTGCCGCATTGGGTTACACCTTACAGCTCCCAACTGAGGACAGGTACTTAACCACTGAGTCTGAGATACTGGACACCCTGTGCGTACTTTTAGGAGGCAGGGCAGCCGAATCTCTAGCATTTGGGGAGATGTCCACCGGGGCCCATAATGACCTGGAAAAGGTTACCAGGCTCGCCCGGGATTACGTATGCAGGTTTGGTATGAGTCCAAAGCTGGGACCCCTTACATTCGGAAGACAGTCTGGTAACATCTTCCTGGGCCATGACTTAGTGCAAGAGAAGGAGTACAGTGAAAAGACCGCCATAATGATAGATGAGGAAGTCTCCAGGGTTGTTAGAGAGTGTTACGATAAGGCGTACAAACTACTTACAGATAACAGGGATAAGCTTGAAATTCTTGCGCAAAGACTGGAAGAAAGGGAATTATTGGACGGGGAAGAAGTGGTGGAACTGCTTGGTGTAAAAAAAGAGAAAAAAAGTGATAAAAAACAAGTGGTGGGCCTTACCCTGTCTGAAAATCCGAAGACTTAAGGCTCATTTCTCCATAAGTGTCCTACCAATTAACCTATTATATAAAGCAATATCTTAACGTCCCTCCGATGCATTACCTCCTTTACAATTGAGTCTTGAAAGGTTTTATGATAAACTTTGCCGATTCTTTTGTCGGCCAATGCTCTCTCTGTTATTTACATAGTTGTTCTCATTGACCCCGCAAAAGAAGTTCAAATTTGTTAATTTTTGTTCAAAATTCAACAGGAAATTGACATTTTATATGCATCTTGCTATCATTTTCACTTCTTTTATGCCAAAGTCACAATACAAAGGATACGTTAATGGATATATTAGATATTCTTAAACCCGTACTGTCTCCCATGTTAGAGGTAGAGGAGCGGCTTACTACAGACCTATCTACAAAGAACGAAAAGATAGCGGAAATTATACTTCATGTAAGTCGCTTCAAGGGGAAGAGGTTCAGGCCTGCCTTACTTCTCCTTTCTGCGCAGGGTTGTGGCAAACTGGTTCCGCAACACCTGGACCTCTCAGTAGTGGTTGAATTAGTCCATATAGCTACGTTAATCCACGATGATGTAATTGATGAGGCCACTATGAGACGTCATGTGCCAAGCGTTAACTCCTTATGGGGCAGAGAGATATCCATACTACTCGGGGACTATATCTGGTCAAGGGGTTTCACCATCCTGGCCTCTATGGATTCCCAGCTCTCTACTTACATAATGTCCCAGACGGTAAACGTTATGTGCGAAGGGGAACTCTTACAGTTACAGCGTCGTTACGACCTGAGCATTTCTGAAGAAGATTACATAGATATAATAGCCCGCAAGACGGCTAGTCTTTGCGCTACCAGTTGTCGTCTTGGAGCCATGTTTGCCGGCGCCAACCGAAAGATTCAAGAAGCCCTTTCCCGCTATGGATTAAAGGTGGGGCTTGCCTTTCAGATTATTGATGATTGCCTGGATATTATCGGTACTGAAGATGAGATGGGTAAGTCGCTCTCCACGGACATAAAAAAGGGAAAACTAACCCTTCCATTAATAAAACTGGTTAGTAACCTGCCAGAGGCCAGCCGAAAGAGCACCTGCACGTGGATCTTCCAAAACTTTACCACCCAACAAAATAGGACAAGCGTACTGGAACTCTTCTCTGAGCATGAGGCGGTGGAATACTCCCTGAACAAGGCCCGCCAGTACGTGGATGAGGCAAAGGAAGAGATTGCCATACTACCAGACTCCGAGTGCAAGACTTCCCTTATCGGCCTGGCAGACTACGTGGTAGAGCGGAATAAGTAGCCTCTGTCCCGGGATTTTCCAAAGAAACAATCTCTTGATAAGAGAACAGTACTAGTAACGCTCCACAGTAGGTGTACCAAATACCACCCAAAGAAGGCCACAAATAGTCTTGCCGTCCACAATCTCCCCTTTCCTTATCATCTCCATTGCCTTGCCCAGATGAAGAGTCGTTACTTGTTCAATGCTTTCTTCATACTTGTGCATGAGTGGGTCTGGCGTTTTTTTAACTAGATGGGTGGCCTTGTAAATGTGCATGATTTCGTTCATTACACCGGGAGAAGGGTAAAATTGGCCTAGTCTTTCTAGCTTTCTTGGTAAATAGCCTGTTTCCTCTACCATTTCCCGTATAGCGCACTGCTCGGGGGTTTCCCCCTTTTCCAGTGTGCCTGCTGGTATCTCATAAATCGTGGTCTTTATGGCATAACGATATTGCCTGATTAATAAGACTTCCCCTTCCCTAACGATTGGGACTACCGCTACAGAACCGGGATGCCCTACCACCTCTCGGTAAGTCTTCTTTCCACTGGGTAACTCCACCTCATCGCGGTAAAGGTGGAGTCTCCTACCACCGTAGATAAGTTCACTCTGGAGGGTCTTTTCCAAGCCTTTTTCCTCCTCAGTAAGCCATTGGTTTCTCAATACTTGCAACTATAGAATTACAAAGAACTTACAACTGTGTTAATGTATATTAAACTGCGCTCAGGACAAGCGTTCCTACACGAATAGTTTTTTGATTCTTAAGCATCTAATATATTTACAGCAAAAGAGTTACTATGTTACAGGAACTAATGTCCCAACCTCAGATATTAAAACCGCAACAACTTTCTATGAAAGACACTTCCTTACCCCTTCCTTCTGCAAAGGACACCATCCCTTCGGCAGGGAAGGCGATCCCATCCAGGCCAGCCTCCACCGCCAGTCTATCCACCTCCTGTTTATACTCCCCCATGGGCCTGGCACAACCCAGAATAACTGGAGTCTGTGGTAACCTTTTCCTTGCTTTGACGAAAAAGTCTTTAACTTCGCTTAGACCAGGGGGCCTCACACCCTCCATGGGAGTCCCCAGCAAGGGGGTAAGAATGACAATGACAAGTGCCTTCAGGTTATACCTGGATACCATATCCAGCGCCATTTGTTCTCCCTCTACCTTCCCGTAGTGGAGCCCTAATACTATATGGGGCATAATGGGTATGCTAAACCTGGAGAGGTTATAAAGGGAAGCTTCGTAGTCTTCGGTTGTGGCATCCAAGTGATAGACCTCTCTAATGGTTCGGTTACTCCCAATTACGTCCAGCAGAACGGCATCTACCTGTGCCTGATATAGCCCGAGAGCCTGCTGCTCATCCACCAGACCAGAGTGTACAAAAACCTTTAGCCCTAGTTCCTTTCTTACGTAGCTCATAGCCTCAAAAAATCCTTCCAGGGGTACACGACCTTTCCCATCACAACCCCCGGATACAAGTACTCCCTTCAGACCTTCATTAAGCTTCTCCTGGCACTTCTTAATCAGTTCCTCATGGGTCAAGGTGGGTCTCATAAAACGCAAGAGTTCCCCCTTGCAGTGGTCACATCCTAGTGAGCATAGAGTACCAGTTACGCTAAAAGGCAAAAAACAAGAGGGCGTCTTTTGAGACAATTCTTCTGTCTCGTAGCGTTTAATACCAGGGGCGTAAAAGACCATTTTTTTGCTCATGTTGCCACAAGTTGCAACAACATTATAAAACAAAAAACAATATTGCTCATAGTAAATTTTAAGTGCTGGGAAATAATACCTGAAAGTAAATGATACTCACCGATGGCGGCTTGCCAATAGTAACTTTTATCACATTACTTGTGAATTTTCATTTAAAACAACAATATTTCTTGATTTCCTTTACAAATTAATTAAAATTTAAGTCTAATCGGGTATTTTCGTATAGGAGGGAATTCTCTTTTTAAAGGAGGGAAGCAAAGTGAAGCCCCAGGCCAGGCAAATAAGCCCGTGGCGTTACCTGTATTCTGCGTTCTGTTTACTGTCCATTATCCTTGTTTTTCATGCTCGTCCCTCCTACGCCCAGTACTGGGCTGGCACATTTGGGGGAGCTGAGATTGATTGGGCCTCTTCCAGCCAGCTGACCAGTGATGGTGGGTGCATTGTGGCTGGGCGTACAGAGTCCTTCGGTGCTGGAAGTTCAGACCTCTGGGTGTTGAAGCTGGATTCCAGTGGAAACGTAGAGTGGCAGAAGACCTACGGGGGAGCCGGGTTTGATTTTGCCTACGCCATATCGCAAACCAGCGATGGCGGGTACATAGTGGCAGGAGAGACCAAATCCTTTGGTGCAGGAAATTCAGACTTTCTGGTATTAAAACTGAATTCCAGTGGAACTATCCAGTGGCAAAAGACCTACGGAAGGGGCAGTGTGGACCAGGCCCTCGCTATCCAGCAAATCAGTGGTGGCTACGTCGTAGCTGGGAGGACATGGTCCAGTACTGGGAAAGTGGATGCGTGGGTATTGAAGCTGGATGACGCTGGAAATATCCTGTGGCAAAAGACCTATGGGGGCGGCAATTGGGATATAGCCAAGTTCATCCAACAGACCAGCGATGGTGGGTATATCGTAGCTGGGGATACCAAATCCTTTGGCGCTGGAGCAAAAGACTTCTGGGTATTGAAGT
Organism: Candidatus Brocadiia bacterium JP1; assembly: GCA_051388875.1. Taxonomy (GTDB): domain Bacteria; phylum Planctomycetota; class Brocadiia; order Brocadiales; family Bathyanammoxibiaceae; genus JBMFFR01. The sequence goes on from JBMFFR010000007.1 coordinate 37,063, forward strand.
TGGATTCTAGTGGAAATGTGGAGTGGCAGAAGACCTACGGGGGAGTAGGTGAAGATAGGGCCCGTTGCGTACAACAGACCGGTGATGGTGGGTATATAGTGTCTGGAGAAACCAAATCCTTTGGTGCGGGAGATGAGGACGCCTGGGTATTGAAGCTGGATTCCAGTGGAAACGTGGAGTGGCAGAAGACCTACGGTGGGGCCGGTTTGGACGAGGCATGGTCTATCCAGCAGATTAGTGGGGGTTATGTGGTATGCGGGGCTACACAATCCTTCGGACCTGGCATAGACACCTGGGTATTTAAGCTGGATAGTAGTGGAGATGTACAATGGCAGAAGACCTATGGGACGGCCGGGGTGGATTTGGCCAAATCCATCCAGCAAACCAGTGATGGTGGGTATATGATTGCTGGGGATAGACAGCGCAGTGGTGGAAAACGTGACTTTATGGTATTGAAAATCAAGTCTGATGGGTCTATAGACCCAGCCTGCGACTTTATAAATGATACTGGTATTGCTGGGGTGAATAGTAATGCCTCGGTTGCCAACACTGCTACAAGTGCGACGAACAGTTCGGCAAGCGTAGGGACCCCTGCGTTAACAGTTGCAAATACCGGTGTTGTGGCTAATTTTCAATGCTTTGCAACACCGGAAGCCTGGGGTGCCAGTTACGGGGGATCTGAAAGTGATATACTCTTCACTGTTCAAGGAACTGACGACGGGGGTTGCGTAGTGGGCGGGTCTACAGAGTCCTTTGGTGCTGGAATTGAAGACATATGGATATTAAGATTGGGACCTAGTGGAAATATCTTGTGGCAAAAGACCTATGGTGGACCTCGTTATGATTTTGTCTATTTCATATCGCAAACCAGTGATGGCGGGTACATAGCGGCTGCGGGGACATGGTCCTTTGGTGCTGCTGGGAAATCAGACCTGTGGGTATTGAAGCTAAATTCCAATGGAAACATCCAGTGGCAGAAGACCTATGGGGGAGCCGGTGAAGAGAGGCCCCGCTGCATCCGGCAGACCAGTGATGGTGGGTATATAGTGTCAGGGGAGACCTTATCCTTTGGTGCTGGAGGTGAGGACGCCTGGATATTAAAGCTGGATTCCACCGGAAACATCCAGTGGCAGAAGACCTATGGGGGGGCTAATGATGATAGGGCCGTTTCCGTCCAGCAGACCAGTGATGGTGGGTATATAGCGGCAGGTTGGACGGATTCTTTTGGCGGAAAGCGATTAGGCTGGGTGTGGAAGCTGGATTCCAGTGGAAACGTCCAGTGGCAGAAGACGTACGGTGGGTCCGAGTTAGACCGTTTACGAATTGTCCAGCAGACCACTGAGGGTGGATACGTAGTGGTTGGGTGGACCTTTTCCTTCGGTGTTGGAGGCGGAGACGCCTGGGTATTGAAACTGGATGCAGACGGCAACGTGGAGTGGCAAAAGACCTTTGGGGGTGCTAAGTGGGACGCCGGCCGTCACATTCAGCAGACCAGTGATGGTGGGTACATAGTGCTTGGAAATGCCGAGTCCTTCGGCCCTGATGAGGACTTATGGGTACTGAAGCTGGATGGCGATGGAAATATCCAGTGGCAGAAGACCTATGGGGAAGTCGGAAATAATAAGGGCCGTTTCGTCCAGCAAACCAGTGATGGTGGGTATATAGCGGGCGGACCTACATTTGGTGGGGGTGTTAGAGACTCCTGGGTATGGAAAATCAAGCCAGACGGGTCTGTAAACTCTGCCTGTGGCTTCGTAGAGGATACCAACGTTTCTGCGGTGGATAGTATTCCAGTAGTTGCAGATACTTCTATCACTGCGGCGAATAGTTCAGCAACCGTAGCAACCCCTGCACCAACAGTGACGAATACCACCGTTTCGCCTAATATTGTATGCCATAGCGAATAGCGTAGAACAGGACTGGTAGGCCACTAGACTGTACCCTCTATTCAGAGGGTTGTGACAGAAAAAGGCATTCCTTTTTAGCTCCAGGGGTGCACCCTCTTCCTAATGGGGTTCTTAGCATTTGTATTTAAACAGCCTTTATAGTGTTCGCATCCTCGTCCAAAGCTTATAAAAACCGAATTACTTGACCCTTCATGTCATTCATGTTAGGATAAAATTTGTATAAAACATGATAAAGGCTGGTAAAGTTGTTGCAGTTTGTATAAGCGAGAGGAAGGGTACCCAGAAGAAGGATATTGGGCAGGCCCACCTTGTAGAGGACTACGGTATAGAGAGAGATGCCCACGCTGGGCCGGGTCATCGCCAGGTTAGCCTTCTAGCCCTTGAGAGTGCAGATATCATGCGGGCCAAGGGGCTGGATATAGATATGGGAGACTTTGGAGAAAATATTGTTACAGAGGGCTTGAATCTCAAAGATTTGAGCCCGGGGGTCAGAATAAGGATAGGAAAAGAGGTTTTGCTGGAACTTACGCAGATTGGTAAGGAATGCCACGACCGCTGTGCCATATATTACCAGGCGGGTGATTGCATTATGCCCAGGGAAGGCATATTTGCAAGGGTGCTTAAAGGGGGCGTTGTATGTGTGGGTGATGATATAGAAATAATTTCAAGCCAGGCCTCCACACAAAATAAAAAGTCTTTTAGCATAGATGAGCTTAAGAAGGGGGAGTAGTAAGTGATAAAAGCAGCGATACTTACAATAAGTGATAAAGGCTCCCGTGGGGAACGGGAGGATAAAAGTGGGCAGGTAATAAGGGACATCCTCAAAGAGATAAATGTGGAAGACCCCCTCTACGATATAGTACCGGATGAGAGGGCGCTTATAGTGAAGAAACTAAGGGAGTGGAAAGACAAAGTGGATTTGATTCTTACCACCGGGGGCACAGGCGTTGCACCCAGAGACGTTACCCCCGAGGCTACGCGTGAGGTTATTGAGAAGGAACTGCCTGGTTACGGTGAGGCCATGAGGCTGGAGGGTCTTAAGCACACCCCCAGGGCAATGGGTTCAAGGGCAACGGCGGGCGTTGCAGGTAAGTGCCTTATCGTCAATCTGCCGGGGAGTCCCAAGGGGGTGGAGGAGTGTCTCAGGGTGGTCCTTGAAGTTATACCCCACACGGTAGAGTTGATAAAGGGGCAAGCGCAGGAGTGTGCCCGGCCGTTTGAAAAACATCATCATCACCACCATCATTAATTATCAATTGATATAGCGTGCGAGCTTGTCTCGGACAAGGGTCATTCTGAGCGAAGCGAATAATCTCGGAGACACTAGACCCTTCGCTATGCTCAGCGTGAAATCAAAGTGATGACATGTTGAAATATTTATGATAAAAGAAACCTTTCTTACTTTTCAGGAAATCATCCTCAGGTTACAGAACTACTGGGCAAAGAAGGGGTGTGTTGTTATGCAGCCCTATGATATTGAGGTGGGGGCTGGGACCTTTAACCCGGCAACCTTCCTTAAGGCCCTTGGCCTGGAGCCCTGGAGGACTGCCTACGTAGAACCCTCAAGGAGGCCTACCGATGGTCGTTACGGGGATAACCCTAACCGCCTCCAACACTATTACCAGTTCCAAGTCATACTAAAGCCTGCCCCGGATGATTCGCAGCAGGTTTACCTGGATAGCCTTAAGGAACTAGGCATTGACCTGGTGGGGCACGACGTGCGCTTTGTTGAGGACGACTGGGAGTCTCCTACCCTGGGTGCTACTGGACTGGGCTGGGAGGTATGGATTGACGGGCTTGAGATTACTCAGTTCACTTACTTCCAGCAGGTGGGTGGTATAGAGCTTGACGTAGTATGTCTGGAACTCACCTACGGGCTGGAAAGGATTGCGATGTTCATCCAGAAGAAGGATTCTGTTTATGATTTGGTCTGGTCAGATAGCCTCACTTACGGTGACGTACACCACAGAGATGAGGTAGAATTCTCTACCTATAATTTCCAGGAGGCAGACGTTTCTATGCACTTTAAACTCTTTGATATGTACGAAGTTGAGGCAAAGAGGCTGCTGGAAAGAGGGCTGGTGCTTCCGGCCTATGATTACGTGCTCAAATGCTCGCACACCTTTAACGTCCTGGATGCCCGAAAGGCGATTGGTGTAACTCAACGGGTACGTTACATTGAAAGGGTAAGGAACCTCGCCAAGGCCTGCGCCGTGGGTTATCTGAAACTTAGAGAAACCCTGGGCTGGCCTATGCTGAAGAAGGCTGCCGGGCAAACAAAGCCAGCCTTTACTGTATAGACGTCGGGATTACTTCAGGTGCAAAGACATACAGAGTGCTTGTTTCCTCACACATGACGAAAATATAGCCCTTGTTGTCCTTTGTAATACCTTCGGGTTTAGGTACCTGCTTGATGGAAAACGTGCTCAGGAATTCACCCTTCCTGGTGAATTCCAGAATAACCTTTGATTCCTCACTTAGCACAAACAGTCTTTCATTAGCGGTATCATAATAAAGTCCCGATATGTCAGTTGCCTGAACGACATCAAAAGCCATTGAAATACGGTTTTCCCCCTTAAGCTCCATTACCCTTGCAGGCTTCTTTTCGTTAGCTACCAGGATGCTTTCTGTCTTAGGGTCATAGGCTACCCCTTCAATCCCGTAGTTATAAGTCCAGTAGTGCCACTCTATAGGTACTTTAAGGGTACTTATAACGTTACCCTGTCTATCTATTTCTACCACTTCGCGCTTGCGCTCCTCAGCCAAAAGGAAGGTGTTGGTATCGGGCTTGTAAGCAATACCTTCCAGGTCATGAGACGTTATGGGGAGTTTAGTTAAAACGTTCCCCTTCTTGTCTAGCTCAAATACGCCTCCCCCACCGTCCTGTACCGTCCAAAGGGTATCATTCAGGGGATCATAGGTGAGACCTGAGGGTTCTTCCACATCCACAGGGAAGGTACCGACAAGGCGGTATTCTGCTGCCTGGACAGCGTTTGGTGCGAGTGGTAGCAATACGACTGCAAGGGATAAGATTATGAAGTACATAGCTCTCCTCTCTAATGAAGCCTCCCGATTTTTTCTTCCACATATTTTACCAAACTACCGTCTTTTACAAGGGCATAAATAGTCTCTATATCTTTTGAGATGATTCTATCTACTTCCATATGGGAGACGTGTTGACGTATGAAGTTATATGCTTCCAGGGTGCCGCCACCTGGCTTAAGGTTGGTAAATAAATCCATGGCCTGGGCTGCACAGAGGAGTTCTATTGCGATTACATATTGTGCGTTTTGGAGGACTTCTTTGCATTTCCTTGCGGAGATAGTGCCCATACTGACATGGTCTTCTTTATTGGCTGAGGTGGGTATGGAATCTATGCAGGCGGGGTGGCAAAGACTCTTATTTTCAGAGACGAGGGCGGCGGCTGTATATTGGGCCAGCATTAGGCCTGAGTTAAGGCCGGGGTCTTTTATCAAAAAGGCAGGTAGGCCGCTAAGATGTGGATTCACCAGACGTTCTACCCTTCTTTCAGATATATTAGCCAACTCCGACAACCCCATTGAAAGGAAGTCCATTGCCAGTGCTACTGGTTGTCCATGGAAGTTCCCTCCGGTAAGTATTTCGCCTGTGTCTGCAAAGAATAAAGGGTTATCCGTAGCGGAATTCATTTCGGTAGTGATTACACCTCTTGCATATTCAAGGGAATCCCTTGAGGCGCCATGGACTTGTGGAACGCAGCGAATACTGTAAGCATCTTGCACCCTGGTACAATCTTTATGGGAGGAAATGATAGCGCTATCAGCGGTGAGTTTGCGGAGGTTCTCGGCTGTTAGAGATTGACCTGGATGAGGCCTTATGGTGTGAATCCTTGGAGTTAATTGCATGTTAGAACCCATGAGGACCTCAAGGCTAATACTGGCTACAATGTCAGCGGCCTTCATCAGCAGTGTGGCATCATGAGCCACCAGTGCCCCTACGGCCGTCATTACCTGCGTCCCGTTTATAATTGCGAGCCCCTCAGCCTCCTCTAGCTGAAGGATAGGCAGGCCAGCACGCCTCATGGCCTCCTTACCCGGCAGATACTCCCCATTATAAAAGGCACTTCCTTCCCCTATTAATACCAATCCCATGTGAGCCAAGGGAGCCAGGTCACCACTAGCCCCGACTGAACCTCTTTGGGGTATAACTGGATATACGCCCTTATTAATCATATCTATCAACACTTGAAGCGTTTGGGGTCTAATCCCTGAATAGCCCTTAGCCAGGCTGTGCGCTCTGAGAGTCATTATGGCCCTGGTGGTCTCAAGGTCAAAAGGCTCTGCTACCCCGGCGGAGTGACTCAGGAGTATGTTCCTTTGCAAGTCTTTTGTCTGCTCTTTTGATAGAATTACTGTGCTTAACGCACCAAATCCGGTAGTGACACCGTATATAATACGCTGTTCAGAAACGGCATCCTGGATGAGTATCCTAACTTTATTAAGTTTATCAATAACATCAGGGGGGAGTTGTACTTGCAAACCTTGTCTGGCTACTACAGCCAGGCTTTCAATTGTCAGAGATTCCCCGTCCAGGATTATCATAGTTATCCCCTTCTGTCATGCTGTGCTAACCTTAGCAAACTAGGTGGCTACCTTTGCGGAATTGGTGATCTCTTTCAATGACGAGGTTAACTGTGCAATATCATCAACTGTGTTAAAGAACCCAGGGCTTATCCTAACTGTACCCTTTGGAAATGAGCCTATCGCCTTGTGTGCGCCGGGTGAGCAGTGAAGTCCAGAGCGCACTGCTATACCAAAGGATTCATCCAGTATCATACCAACTACCTGAGGCTCCACACCCTTTATATTAAGGGATAAGATTGGCGAATGTGCAGTGGTAGACTTGTATGTTTTACTTGGCTGGCAGTAGAGGATGAACCTTTCGTCCCCTTCCAGGGGTTGCCGAAGTTGGGACACAAGGGAAAGGCCGTAATTTCTCATCTTATCCACACCAGTTCGTAGCACAAACTCTACTCCTGCCTTTAACCCTACCAGCCCCACAAAATTGGGCGTCCCACCCTCCAGCAGAAAGGGCATATCCTGCGGATGTAATGGGTTTTGAGAGTCAACGCCGGTGCCCCCCTCCCTCCAGGGCCTTAGCCTTACCCTTTCCCCTACATAGAGGCCACCTGTGCCAGGTGGGCCAAAGAGGGCCTTATGACCTGTAAAGGCCAGTAGGTCTATGCCTTCCTCTTCTACATCTATAGGCACTAACCCTGCCGATTGTGCAGCGTCTATCAAAAGAAATAAACCCTTTCCCCTGGCCAGGTGTCCAATGTCCCTGACAGGTTGAACCGTGCCTAAGACGTTAGATGCATGCACAGTTGCGATAAGCCTTGTCTTGCCTGTAATAGCCTTCTCTACTTCATCAGGGTCTATGAAGCCCTCTGGAGAGGGATTAACACTGCTTAAGGTAATAATGCCTTGTCTTTCCAGTGAGTGTAGCGGGCGATTAATGCTGTTATGCTCAATGGACGTGGTGATTGCATGGTCACCGGGATTGAGTAGTCCCTTTATGGCCATATTGATGGCATCGGTGGCATTAAGGGTAAATATAATACGGTGGGGTTCCTTTGCACCAAAGAGGCTTGCCAGTGCCTTTCTGGTAGTTTCTATTTCTCTTTCAGCCTCAAGGGAGAGTCGGTAGCCAGCACGGCCTGGATTAGCGGCGCGTTCTCTGAAAAATGACTCCATCTCTTGGTAAACTTGTGGAGGCTTGGGGAAACTGGTGGCAGCGTTATCAAGATATATCATTATATGCCAATGTACTGAGAATATAGCGTTTGCGCAAGTGAGGTATCCTGTGTACCAAAAATGAGGGTACGGCCGTCCGGGAATACAATCACCTCGTGCCCCTTAATCTCAAACATGAGGAGGTGAGGGGTCTGACTGACACGGCCAGCGCCCAACGCAGATTGAAGACGCCGGGATAAAGCTGAGAGGTCTATTCTGGCACCATTGGGCGGGGTAATTTGTACTGCTTTAGACCCACAAAGGGTAGTGGCTAAACTGAAACCCCTTGCATTAAGGAATGTATATTCCCCTTTCTGGCACGTAGGACAGGTATTGGAGAGGGCAGATGCCATGTTAACTTTCTTAAAAGTCCCTTTCCATAAGTCTATCTTTATTAGCTCCGGTAACAGAGACTCATAGTGACAGGTAAGGATTTTCAGTGCCTCGGTGGCCTGTAAAGAGGCTATCAGTTTGGCGGCAGGGGCTATAATCCCGGCAGTTTCGCAGGTGGGCATGCTACCTGGGAGAGGAGCCGAGTCCAACATGCAACGAAGGCAGGCGGTCTTCCCTGGAATGATGTTCATAAGCATGGCTTCACTGGCAAGGCATGCGGCATATATCCAGGGGGTCCGGGTCTTTACGGCATAATCATTGAGCAACAGGCGCGTCTCAAAGTTATCAGTACCATCCAGAATAAGTTGAGCATCTTTGAGAAGGGTTTCAGCATTAACTGGATTGAGGTTGGTTACTAAACCTTCTACGGAGATGCTAGAATTTATACGCTGGAGTTTTCTGGTGGCAGCGAGGGCCTTAGGCAATCCTTCTTTCAGGTCTTCTTCATCAAAGAGTTCCTGCCTTTGTAGGTTGCTCTCATCCAGTACGTCTCTATCAATTATTCTGAGACGCCCCACTCCGGCACGGGCCAGCAGGCCGGCCGTGGTGCTACCAATGGCCCCGCATCCTACAATCACAACAAAACTTGAGGTCAGACGCTCTTGCCCCTCTTGTCCTATTGGCTGGAAGAGTATCTGCCGTAGATAGCGTTCAGTATTCATGTTTACGCCGTTTTTGCCTAAGGTGACTCAGGCGGAGGTGGAAGCAGTAGAAAGGGGGTGGGCTAATCCACTAAACCAGACTAGCCCACTTTATAAGTACTTATACAGCAGTCATCACCAAAGGCGATGCTCTTGTTCCTCTCGTATGAAATGGCAGGGTTTAGCCCTTTCCCAAAGCCACTAATCCAGGCGGTTATAATCTCGCACATGGCTTTAGGCGGTGCTTGTGTAACCTCCCAGTATCGGCTATGGACACAGGCCGTGTGATCCCAGACTATATGCTTGTTATCTTCATCTAGCACCTGTGCACCGCGGTCACAAGGCATCCCGTCGCAAAAATTATCCAACAGGAGTTCAAAGGCCCTTCCCGGGTTAACCCCGTTCTGCCCGAGGTTTTTCTCCTTCACAACCTGCTTGGCACACGTGAGGCCATGCTCGTAAGCCGCCTTACTAGCCTCTTCCTTAGCTGCCTCGCCATACTTTGCATAAAAGGCCGCAACTACGGCTGCCTCCCTGGTCTCCACATCATCTATTAGCCCCTGAATCCCAGCATGAATAGGTTTATCCTCCAGCAATTCCTCAAGGGCTTGGCCCTCAGTCTGGGAGGGTGGATACTTTTTGTACACATCCTGGAGGATTGTGTCAGCCTCTTTACCGTATTTTTTCTTAAGTGCCTCTACAATAGCCTTTTCTCTGGCCTCAGAGATTCTTATCTTTTTATGCATCCAGTGATGAATGGGCCCTAATACTAAACTCACAGTATTTACTCCTTTCTTATCAATTCAATTCAAAAGCTTGCCTGGCCATGTTCATGGGGTCAGGCAAGCTCTTTAATTTTTTTGTTTCTGTGGTTAAACGGCCTCCACACACTCTACGTCAGGGATTTCCTCTTTCAGCCTTGCCTCAACCCCCATTTTCAAGGTTATAAGGGAGCTGGGACACGTACCGCAAGCACCTTTGAGCCTGACTTTCACTACCCCGCCATTTATCCCTACAAGCTCTATATCGCCGCCGTCTGCCTGTAAGGCGGGTCTTATCTCAGTTAAAACTTTTTTTACTTGTTCCATGTCTATTTTTGGCATTTTCATTCTCCTTCAAAAATTTTAAGCCACAAAATACTCTTTTATCTAATCCGTCTAAAATGGAGAATTTGTCAGGCTTAAATTTACTCCTTCTTTTTTGCTACTGCGTCATTGAGTTCCTTCACTATTATTTCAGGGTCCATGTTATGCATCATAGCACCGAAGGCAATATCTTCCATTTTAGAACCAGGACAGGTAAAGCAACCTGAGCCGAAATATTTTTTTAACACTTCTTCAGTCTCAGGGTAATTTTTAATTACATCTCCAATACTTGATTTCTTGGTGATTTTGGGTCTCTGATCTGTCATAACGCTTTTGCTACCTCCTAAATATTAACCCTCGGCAGGGGCTGCCCCTATACTGGCCATAATATTGGCAACAAACATCCCAACTCCTGCCACCTGTAAGGCGGCAAAGAACTTGGTCAGTAGGTCAGCATATCCCCATAGACCGCACATCCCGATTAATCCAATGTTGGCCATCCAGAAGTGCCACTTCATCAGTCCAGGATAGGCCACTGGATTACCACTAAACCTGGGAAGGATATGGTACCCTACACCATAAATCATCATAGACATCCACCCCAGTAAATTAAAATGCACATGAGCAAACCTTAACAACTCCTCTCCCTCAACATCAAACATCTGAAGCAATCCTAAGCTCACCCCAATAAAAAAATAAATCAAGCTAGCGCGGACAAAGTTTTTTGCAATCGGGTCCACCAGTTTGCCTCCTACGCAGTTTTCCCATGAGAATAAGATTAAGTTAATTAAGTCGCTAAAATACCTATATAAGTTATTATGAAAATGCTATTTTGTCAACGAAAAATACCTGATTTCGGTGTAAAGTTGGTCTATTTAGGCAACCATACAATAACTAATTTTTAGTCCGCCAGCTTTTCTACCTGGACATAAGTTGAATTATACGCAGCGTTGCCACCGAAGGCCTGAACCTGGTCAGAGATTAAGGCGTTTACCCCTTTTCCCCCGGAGAGTTTGGGCCATAAACCCCCATAAGCCAGTACCACACCTCGCTTTATGTCCCTGGTGAGCTTAGCCTTCATGGTCAGCGTGTCCAGGCCGTTTTTTAACCTCACGGGCTTTGCGTCTTCTATCCCACGCTCTTTGGCATCTTCCTCATTAAGCAATACTATCGGCTCTACCTCCTTTTGCCACACGTTATGAAATTGAGAGCGTGTGATATGCATAAGGTTAACTGTTAGTAGCTGTAGTGGATAGCCATTTCTATCTTCTTCGTAGTAGCCTGGTAGAGGGGGTAATTTTGCCTTTTCTGCCAGTTGGGAATAGAACTCTATCTTGCCTGAAGGTGTGGGGAAGACGTCCTGGGGCCTGACTCTCATCTTCAAGAAACCCCCTCGCTCCAGGTCTTCCAGGCTGAAATCCACGGCCTTACTCCTTGAAAGGAATTCTTTTACTACCTCACGTTCAGGTGGGAACACCTCCTCTGATTTCATACCCAGGGCTCCGCTAAGCTCTCTGAAGACCTGGTAATTGGGTTTTGCCTCACCAATGGGCTCTATTGCCTTCTGGTTTATTGACATATAGTTATGATAATAACATACGTGGACGTCAAAGGACTCCAGGAAGCTTGTAGCGGGCAGTATTATATCGGCGTAGCTGGCAGTATCGTTCAGGAAGAGGTCATGCACTACTGTAAAAAGGTCTTCCCTCTCCAATCCTTTTCTAACCAGATTCTGGTTGGGGAGATTCACTACCGGGTTGGTATTAAATACAAACAAACACTTCACCTCGCCGGTCTCCAGCACCCTTCCCAGTTGTGCCATGTTATAAATCTTTTTGCTTGCAGGATAGTTTCCCTTTCCAATAAACTGGGCACCTTGAAGGAAACCAAAGTCTAGCTCCCTATCCGTGTTACTGTAATGTACCCTTAACCCACCCACAAGTGGCGGCAGGAGTGCGATAGTCCTCACTGCCTCCCCACCGTAGAGGTGTTTCTGTATGCCGAAGCCGAGGTGTATAAAGTTAGGCCTGAGCCGATACAAATCCTCAGCCAGTTCTATTATGTCTTCCCTGGGAAGTTCTGTAATCCTGGAGACCCTTTCAAGATCAAACTCTTTTACTACCTCAATAAATTTTTCAAACCCGGAGGCATACTTATCTACATGGGCACGCTCATAAAGTCCATTGGATATAAGATGATTAGCAATGCCCAGAGCCAGCACCCCATCCGTATTGGGCCTGATGGGCAGGTGCTTGCCAAGCTCGCAGGTCTTCATGGGGTCAATCAAGTAGAATCTTGCTCCTTTACGGACAGCCTGTTTGGCAAGGTTATAGCCATGGACGTTGCTCCAGGGGCCATTCAGCCCCCAGAATATTATGAGCCTGGCGTTATGTATCTCTTCCGGGTCTATGCCCCAGTAACCCCCGTAAACATATTGGAGGGCAGTCCTGCCTGCTAGGGAACAGACAGTGGGGGAACATTTGCTGGTGCCGAGGGCGCTAAAGAGACGCTGAGAGAACTGCTTGTTAAGTAAACCCATATGTCCGAAGTAATCAAAGGGCAGGATGACTTCCGGGCCATGCTTATCCAGTATCCCACCGATTCGCCGGGCAATTTCTTTGTATGCCTCCTCCCAGGATATCCTCTTAAAATTGCTATCCGTCGGGAGAGTCCCTGCCACCCCCTTCTTGCCCACCCTCTTAAGGGGATAAAGAAGCCTTTGCGGTGAGTATACAAACTTCAGGGCATTCTGAATCTTCCAGCACAGGAAGCCATGCGTTATTGGATGCCTGGGATTACCTTGCAGCTTAACCGCTTTACTAGACTGGTCCGCCCCCTCGGTAGTGGTAATTATAGAGCAGGTATCGTAACAATCCCTAGGACAGGTATTAAATGTGAGCATACAAAAATGCTAACAGAAGAAGTGAAGGATTGTCAACCATGTGCTCTACTCCCCCCCTTCAAGGGGGGATTAACAGAAGCCACCAGCCACTTTCTACCTCTTACCCGTTCCTCTCCCCACCGGGGAGAGGATTAAGGTGAGGGAGGGATTTGATAACATGAAAAAGCTGTGCGCCTCCGTGTAGTGAGGGAGTAATTTGAAAATCCCCCTTTATCCCCCTTTCCCAAAAGGGGGATAAGTCTTTTCGGATAGACCCTTCGCTTTGCTCAGGGCAGGCTCTGAAGGTCTGTCCCTGCATGCTCTTAAGAGTGAGCGAGCAGAGGCCGTCAGCAGTGGGAAGAAAAAAGGGGGGCCTTATCAATAAGACCCCCCTATATAGAAAACGGCGTAAATCTATGACTGCTACAATCCAACCTGTTACGGTGTGGCAGTTACCTCCAGCCTATCCGTATAAGGCGTCTTAAACACATCGTTGTAGCCGTCGCCATCCAAATCTACAAACCTGGTGCCCACACTGGACCATTGACCTGTAAGGAACTTTATGCCGGGCGAGGTGAATTCTTGTTTCTTTTGCGGGTTCAGCCCGGTGCACACCTCAACAGTCAGCGTTTCCTCGTCGCACTCCTCCATTCCAGCGATAGTCCAAATAAAGACCGTACTTTTAGCTTTTGTGTGCAGCGCCACATTCCCAGCGGTAACAACTGGGACACTCACCATGTAGTGGGCGCCAAACCCTCCTTGAGTCTTGACCTCCGTCATCCCTTCATTAGCCCTGACCTTAAAGACTATTGTCCAGCACTGGTAAGTCCCTACTGGAACCTCAAGTGGTCCCTCCTGTATGAAACGGGTTAGTTGAAGAGGATCCAAATCAGCACAATCCGAATCGGCACAATCAGCATCACCGTCGCAGTCATCATCCACACCATTGCCGCAAATCTCACAGGGCTGACAGTCCTCATCGCAGCAATCTATCTTGCCGTCGCCATCGTCATCAATGCCATTATCGCAGATTTCTGCTGTTGGTGCGCAAGCCGCATGTCCTACACAGTCGGGGTCGTCGCAATCCACTAAGCCGTCTCCATCTTCGTCAACATCGCCGAAGCAGACCTCGGGCGCGGTATAGGTTACTTCCAGGACCGGTCTCTCCTCAAAGGCCAGATGGGATGCATGCTCCCTACTATAGAATTCGGTCGCATAAGCTGTGGCTGAGTTTTCTGCTGCGTCTTTAGTCATCACGGAGAGTAAGTCGTTGTCTTCAGGGTTTACGCCAAATCGTTCTAAATTAACCCTGGTTTTTATCGCCACGTCATCCCATATTACCTGAGTATCTGCTGTTGTGCCTGTTGACTTTGTATCAAGCAGGGACGTAGGAGCGGGCTGGTTGCCCCAATTTATAGTACCCTCTGCCCATGTGTCATTACTGACCCAGTGGGCCTCGTAATTTCTTGACACAGTAGGAGGGGTTTTTACTGTGAGCTTCAACCTTGCCCCTGTGATGGTAGCATTAGCCGGGATGGAGGACAGGTCATACTTGCAGAACGTCCTCTCGTTTTGATTCTGCTCGTAGTAGACCTTCGCGCACACACAGTCAAGACTCCACTGCCTACCTGTTTGTAAGACGCTACTTGGTCCGGGCCTGATTTCTAAGCGGAAGTTAGTGTTATTAAGATGGGTGGGTGTCCAACCTGTTAGACCCCACAGGTCGGTGGAAGTCCCCAAGGTATATTCAGCATCCGTGGTTCCCAGTCCTGCTGTGTTCTTGAATGTCGTCCATGTGGCGCCACCGTCTCTGGAGAGGCGAACCTCAAATCTTGCGGTTGACGATAAGCTGCTAGGACGGTACCCGCTTACAACGACCTGAATGCCCTTGATTGTAACGGCCGCTGCAGGGAACGAAAAGGAGAAGTCCCTGTATATCTGCGTATCCGGAGCATATTCAGCGGGAGCCCCCGGTTGGTCACTTCTGAATGTGGCAACCGCTCCCCCAGTGCTGGTAGTGGTACCGGTAGCTACATCGCAGACATGCGCGTTGCCCGGGTCTGCGGCAGGAAATGTACTGGTTCCTGTTGCGTTGGCGGTAGGACATTGTAGACCTGTGTCTGCCTGCTATAAAAAACTCTTGACCCTTAGTTTATCTTCTGTACCAAAATTCGTGGCAGGGTTATTCTGAACGACGTAAGAATCCTCAGAGGCTACTATTTCAGTTGTGATTTGGGAGTAAGCCTGGGGCGCCGAGACTGCGTTCCAAATCATGAGAATGGGGAAAATAAAAACCAGCAACACACTAAAAGGCGGACATGTTTTTGAGTCCTTCATTTTTTATCTCCTAAAATTACGCCAAAAGAAATCCACAAAACACCTCCTAATACCGTCTGTCATTCTGAGTGAAAGCGAGCAATATTACACTTTCAGGCAAAATTATTCCACCGCTTCGCTTTCTCAGAATGACGTAACGGGTGTTTTGCAACGGTCTCGGTTTCTTAATTTCGGGCCTTTCCTCCTTTCCCTGCACTTTGACATCTTCACCCCCCTAAAAAGGGCATCTTTCTAAAATTTCCCCACTTCTACACTGTGTATAAATTTTACATAAACCAGTTAATAGTAAGAACTTATGCAAAAACATACAATAATACCACAAAGTTGGTGACATGGCAAATTTTTGTAAATTTTTTATGAATTTTTTATAAAAAAATTAGACAAGTGGCTGGGGGCAACCGGCGAGTGCAAGCGTAACGATTTAATCAGCAGAGGGTTATTCAGGGCAGTGGAGTTTAAGGGGGTGAATGGAAGCCGGGTCTATTTATGTCTTTCTAACAACGTTTATAGCTCGGGGGAGAGGATTAGCTAAGCTACCCAAACACCCTTTTGCCGAAGAGTTTCTTTATAAACATGAGAACCTCGCGTAGCATGAGGTGTTTATCCTCAAGGGCCTTGAGGTGGAAGGGGAGGACACAGCCGCAGCGGGAGCAATCGGCCATGGGGCCCATCATGCAGGGTTTTTTGGGACGGCCCTGGGGGTCAAAACAAAAGGCCACCTGACGAAAGAGGCAGTTGCGGGTTATCTCCTGACACTTCTCTGAGCGCATCAACTCCAAAACCTCAGGCGGAAGGACTATAAAGTCACCATGCCTTTCCTTCAGGCGCAGAAGGATGTCTATAACCTTATCCCTGGTCTCCCAGCCTGTCCAGAGGGTATCGTTTTCCAATCCCCTTACCGGAGTATAAAACTGGAACAGACAGCCCCTTACTCCGCCTCTCTCTCGCCACTCTTCTACAAAAGACTCCAGCGTGTGATAATTCTCGCGGGTAATAACCATGGATAATAATACGCGCAAATCCGGCCTGACGGCGTTGGAGAGTATCCTGTCGTAGGAGCCTTTCCCCCTGAGGTTATCGTGCAAATCTCTTGGGCCATCCACGGAGATATAAAAATTGACGTCTGGCCAATCGGGCAGCTCTAACATGCCGTTAGTAGCCACCAGATTGGACTTAAAATGCTTCATGCCTTTTTCTATCAGGCCCTTCCTGAGGAGCGGTTCACCACCCACCCAGGAGCACTGGTAGAAGGGGAAACCCTGCCCTTTCAGTTCTTCAAACTTCAGCAGCCATTCCTCGTCGCTAAGTTCCCGCTCTGCCTCGTAGTCGTGGGCAAAAAAGTAGCAGTGCCTGCACCTGAGATTGCAGCGGTTGGTAACGTCAATTGACCCTATTGCCCCTATGGGTTTTCCCGTCAGGTCAAAGGCGGCAAGGTCGTATACCTTGAAGAGAAACTTTGCCCTTTCTTTCCCCAGAACCTGGCTTGAAAGCTGAAAGAGATTATCCCTTACGGACATTCTGTATCCTCAAAGTTTGTAAAATTAGATTGAGTGAGACCTCTGCAAAAGTCAATTTATCAGATGCAGTCATTCTGAGCGAAGCGAAGAATCTGACCCAAAGGGTCATTCTGAACGAAGTGAAGAATCTAGACCCTTCCCCTTCGTTTCACTCAGGGTCAGGGTGACACTTCGTGTCAGATTCTTCGGTCGCTACGCTCCCTCAGACTCCGTCCTGAGAGGAACGAAGGAATGACAGATGAGCGGAGTTTTTCAGAGGTCTCTGAGTATAGGTTAATCTGATTTTTTCTCCTTCTTTTCTACTTTTTCTTCCTCTTCTTCCTCTTCTATTTCAATCTCTATTTTGGGCTTCTCTCCCTTTTCTATTTCAATCTCAATTTCTGCTTCAGGCTTATCTATCCTTCTAATTGCACGCCTTTCGCGGAGTGTTTCCCTTAACTCCTTCAATTCCTCCAAGCCCATTTCCAACTTTTCAATCACTTTGTCCAGATGCTTCTCACGCAGTATTATTCTACGCTCTCCCTTTTTTATGCCAATGTCCTCCATCTTTTCAGCCAGGCAGTCGGGGCACTTTTGGCACTTTCCCTTGCACTCCTCATGACCACATTTTTCACAGATGCCGGCCTTCTTCCTTGCCAGGCACTCTTCACACTTTCCACAATCCCCGGGGCATATGAAATGTTTACAGTGTTTGCAGCGATGGTGCCGCTCGTGACCATGTTCTCCTGCAAATAGCCTGGTTGAGGACAAATTAAAGGAGACATTTGCCATGGCAAGGACAATCGCAAAACAGAGAGCTATTGTTAATTTTTTAAACATTTTGAAACCAAACCTCCACTTTTAGTACTTAAATACCGCTAAAACTTGACTAAATTTACTAGAATTTGTTCAGTAAATCAAATTATCCCATTAAAAGCAACACTAATCTAACAGACTTTCTGTGAAGATACCCTGAAGCTTTATTTGAAATGGGTTCTTTATAAAATTCCTACTACGGCAACCCCCCTTGTGTGGAATGAGTTTAAGATTCTCCTTGAGGCGAGTGAAAGGGGGCGAGCATTTGTCACACTCAGGGATTTGGATTTTACTCTGTCAGGTTAAATTTCTTAATCTTCTTATACAGGGTCTCTCTATGGATGCCCAGTTTTTTTGCAGCCTCATTTTTGTTGCCGCCCGTGAGTTTAAGGACATTGCTTATGTGTCTGCTCTCTAAGCACTCCAGTCTCATATCTTCTGAATGAGAAGAATCTAGCGGATTTTCCACGAGTTTAATTTGCAGGGATGGGGGCAGGTCACCGGGTTTTATCAACCCTTTTTCGCAGAATATCACAGCGCGTTCTATGGCGTTGGCCAATTCCCTAACGTTTCCGGGCCATGGGTAAGAAAGTATCATCTTCATAGCCTCCGGGCTGACCACTGGCTTCTTTTTACTCATTTCTCTGGAGAATTTTTCAAGGAAATGGTCTACAAGTGGAGGGATGTCCTCCCTCCTTTCCATCAATGGGGGCAGGTTTATTATGACGGTGTTAAGTCGGTAAAAGAGGTCGCTCCTGAACTGTTTTTCTTGAAGCATTCTGGTAAGATTCTGGTTGGTGGCAGCGATAAAACGTACGTTAACTTTTATCACCTCGTTACCGCCGAGACGTTCAAATTCCCCTTTCTCTAAAACCCTGAGAAGCTTGGCCTGCATGGGCAGGGGCATATCCCCTATTTCGTCCAGGAATAGTGTGCCCGCGTTGGCTACTTCAAACTTACCTTTTTTTTGCTTATCAGCCCCTGTGAAGGCACCTTTTTCGTAACCGAAGAGTTCACTTTCAAGCAGATTTTCAGGAAATGCGGCACAGTTAATTTTCAGGTAAGGCTTTGAGCACCTTCGGCTTGAATAGTGTATGGCATCGGCAACCATTTCTTTGCCTGTACCGCTGGGGCCAACTATGAGCACGGTGGAATCCGAAGGGGCAACCTTCTTTATAGTCTCTACTACTTCCTGTATTTGCCTGGACTTGCCTATGATGTGTTCGTAACTGTATTGCTGTTGAAGCTGGTTCTGGAGAAAGTTAGCCTCCACCGCCAGGGCTTTCGTTTGGATTATCCTCCTAAGGTTTAATAGTACTTCATCTATATCCAGGGGTTTGAGGATATAAGCGTAGGCCCCTAACTTCACTGATCTTACGGCAGTCTCTATGGTGCCGTAAGCGGTCATTATGATTACTTCTGTTTGTGGGTGTTGGGCTTTTATCCTTTGAAGAAGCTCTATCCCGTCCATGTGGGGCATCCGAACATCAAGCAGGGCCACATCAAAGGCACTGTTTCCGATAAGGTTAAGGGCTGTGGGGCCGTTTTTGGCCACCGCCACCGCGTAGCCATTACGGGTCAATATGTCACTGAGTGTCTTCAGGAGATTGACCTCGTCATCTACTATAAGGATTTTGGCCTTTTCGGTCACGTTTTCACACCTACTCCGAACTTAGCATACTTACCTCTGAAGGTTGACGGTTGAGGTAAGATTATAGTAAAAGTGGTGCCTTTCCCGACAGAGGAATCTACCTTTATGGAACCATTCGCCCGCTTAATGGCTGAGTGCACTGCATAAAGACCGAGTCCTGTGCCCATACCCGGCTCCTTTGTAGTATAAAAGGGCAGGAATAACTTGCTGATTTCCTTTTGCGGTATTCCATGTCCTGTATCACTAACAACCAACTCTACTGCATCGGGCGGACTAAAGCGAGTAACAATTCTTAAAGTACCACCAGCGGGCATAGCATCTCTGGCGTTGAGGATGAGGTTTAAGAGTACCTGCTTTATGTCGTCTGTATTTAAATACAGTGGTGGGAAGGTGTGAAATACCTTAACAACTTTGATTTTGTTAACCTCTAACTCCTTGCCTACAAGAGAAAGGGTTTCGTCTATAAGCTTATTAAGGTCGCACTGATCTACTTCGCTCTTGGCCTTATGAGAGAAGTCAAGTAACTGAGTAATAATCCTCTGGCAGCGGCGTATTTCTTCCTGGATTATTTTGAGATGATCCTTTATATTTCCATCCTGTGCAGTTAAATCATCTCTCTGCTGTTGAGTGGGAAGGACTTCCTTAAGGTAATAAATAGAGCTGGAAATTATGTTCAGGGGATTGCGGATTTCATGGGCAACACCTGCTGCAAGTTGACCTATTGCAGCCATTTTCTCCGATTGCAGCAGTCCCATTTGCAGTTTCTTTTGTTCCGTGATATCCCTGAAGGCTGCCACCATGGCAAGGGGTCTTTTGTCTCCCTCCCTGATAAGGGAGGTAGAAAGATACACTGGGAATTCTTCTTCGTTTTTTCTCTTAAAGAGTAACTCCCCCTCCCACTCTCTAGAGAGGAAGGTTCTTTTCAGCAAATCCTTTTTCCATCCTCTGGGGGAATTTGGCGAGCCCAAGAGGCCAATGTCTCTGCCAATCACTTCTCCCGCTTCATAGTTAGTAACCTTTTCAAAGGCTCTGTTGACGAAGAATATCTTGCCTTCCTTATCTCCTATAAGAACGCATTCCCCAATGCTCCTGATAGTGTGGGCCAAGCGGAGCAATTCTTCCTCTGCCTTTTTTCTTTCTGTGATATCCCTCACAAAACTCCTTACAACAAGGAATCGCCCGCTAATCGGGTCTCGCAGGCCGGTAGTGTCCATTTCTACGTGTACCAGCTGGCCTGACTTTGTTAAGAAAGCAGCCTCTGCACGATTGTGCCCACTTTCTACAACTTTTTTGAGATGATTTTTTATGCACTTCCTATATTCTTCAGGGACTATATTTTCTAGTGTAAGCTTTAGCATCTCCTCATGGGTGTAGCCCAGGCGTTCCAGCTCTGTCTTGTTCACGTCAAGGAAACGGCCTTTGGCATCAAGCTGGTGTATCATTTCAGGGGCATTCTCTATGAGGTCCCTGTACTTCTTCTCAGAATCACAAATCCTCTGGAAAAGATTGGAGTTCTCAATGGCAATCGCTAACTGTGGAGCCACTTGCAGGAGGAGGTCTGCATGTTCCTGGGTAAAATTGTTTGCCTTCTTGCTACCAAAATTTAGTGCCCCTATGCCCCTCTCTTGATATTCCAGTGGGAAACTAAGGCGTGACCTTATCCCTTCGGAGTGTAGGGTACCGTCAGTAGAAAATTCCCCCTGTGATGTATCTGGAATGATTATGGGCCTTCTCAAGTTTATTACTGCCTCTGTTGTACTACCCTGTCGTGGGAAGATGGTACCCTCAGACAGATGGCTAAAGTCAACCCCCTTGGTAAATACAATGTACTCAATAACACTATTTCCCCCTACGAGGAGGGTGATGCTTGTGCGGTCAAAGTCTATGATTTTCTCTAATTCATGACAGACCGCCTTATAGACTTCCTTTAATTCAAGGCTTGAGGCAATAATTTTATTTGCGTTAGTGATTATATCTTTTTCCCTCTCGCGTCTTTTCTTTTCAGTAACATCTCGTACAATACCTTCGTAGCCGATAACTGTTTTCTGGTCGTTTACTCTAAGGTCGCATGTCATCAGGGCTGTGAGTCTTTTACCATCCCTTTTTCTTAGTTCTACCTCAAAGTCTTTTATGAATCCGTTTTTCTCCATTAGTAGGCGCATCGTCTTCCCCTCTTCCGGATTTAAGAAGAAGGTATTTATAAACTCCTGGCTTAGCATCTCCTCTCTGGTGAAATAACCAAATAACTCTACACCGGCCTGATTTATGTCCAGGAACTTGCCGTCACTATCACATATGAATACGGCGTCTTTGCTGGCCTCAAAGAGGTTTCGGTAGCGTTGTTCTGTGGTTTTTAAGGCTTGCGTTCGTTCCCCCACCATTTTTTCAAGTGTATAGGTGTAGCGCTGAATCTCTGCCTCTAATGCCTTTTGCCGAGTAATATCTCTGGAGATGGCAACAAAGCCAATAGGTCTTGTCCCCAGATTGGAATTTCCCTTTCTGAGGGTAAGGGTAAGATGGGCGGGGAATGGCTCCCCCGATTTACGCCCACCTTGAAGGTCTATCTCACACCTTCCCGTTGTCTCTGTAACCGTGAGGGCCTCCTCAAGTCGTCCCTTTTCCTCATAACTGAAGAAGGACTGTAGGAAGTACTTATTAATTACTTCTTCTGGCTCATAGCCGAACATCTTTCTTGCCCCTTCATTGAAGGCTTGCACCCTTCCATCCAGGTCTAGCGCCATGATAGAGTATTCAGTAGAGCCAAATAGGATACTATTAAGGAAATTGGTGGTTTCCTCTAATCTCTTGGTCTTATCTCCTATAGCAGAGACCATGAGGTTAAAAGAGATGGCCAACTCGCCGATTTCGTCTCCCGTGGTGATTACCGCCCTTTGAGAGAGGTCTCCATGGGCCATTTTCCTTGTGAGTTTGGTAAGATTGAGGATTGGTCCGGAAATTATTTTGCCCAGGTAGAATGCTACAAAGACAATAGATATGCTTAGAGCTAAGAGGATCCTGTTTACCACAGTTTTCAATTTATAAGCTACGGCCAGGGACTCTTCCTTACTTATCTCTGCCACTATCCCTAATTTGAACTCTGGTACCCATTGCCAGAAACCGAAGACTTCTAGACCGGCATAGCTAAGATAGCCGGTGTTATTGAAGCCTTTCTGGCCGTTCAAGCATTCTTGCACCGCTAAGGTAGGTTTACCCTCCAAAGGGTTAATTATGTTTCTCCCAATACTACTACTGTCCTTGAGCCAATGTTTTAGTTCCGTAAGGGTGTTACCTTTACGGTCTATAATATAAGTCTCGCCACTCATCCCGAGCTTTATACTCTTCATCAAATTATTGATCTCTTTTAGTTCCATCTGGAACATTAGGACACCCAAGACCTTGTTACCTGAGGTGATGGGGCTAGAAAAGACCATGCATGGGATTTCCTCTTTTTCAGATTTTCTTTTTTCTTCTTCGGGGAGGCTCCCACTGCCTGCGTCAAGTTCTGGAAAGCGGGGAAAAACCTTAGAAATGAAGAACTGGCCACTCAGGGTCCTTTGAAACCCTTCATCTTCAAAGATATTTGTTCCTCTCAGGTATTCTGAGGTAGAGACCCTTATCCCTCCCTCTGCATCACAAATAAGCACCTCCTTGTATCCGTAAGCTTCCTTAATAGTGTCAAGTAAGGCCGATAGGAGGAGGAATTCTTTATCCTTTGGTGTAATATGTACAGCCTGAATTATAAGAGGATTCATAGCAGCTACTCGTGCGTCCCTTACGCGCTCTCTCATCCATAAGGTAACAATCTCTGCCTGTTTCGTCCCTACGTTTTCTAAATTCTTAATGGCTTCTCCTTTAAGTGCCTTAACTGCATAGGGATAGGCGATAAATCTGAGGGCCAGCAAAGGCAGGAAGGCTAGCAGTAAAAAAAGTAGTATGAGCCTGGTTTTTATTGACTTAAACATAACTATATTTCCCCAGGTTATTCATAAGAAATATAACACGATAATGGTCTGCCTTCAAGGCTTTTCCACAATAGACTGGACTGCCACGCCCGTTCTAGCAAGCATCCCAGGACAAATAGATTTTTGAGGTGAAGAGTTTTGGGTTTGTTATAGTTTATTAACAAGTGCACTAAGTGTTTTTTATGTGGTGGCCTTCGGATACCTTCCGTATTGACTAGGTGGGGTGGCATGGTATAATTTTAAAGGTTTAATACCTTTTCGCAATAAGCAGTTTACCCGGCAGGAAAGCTAGGCCATCATCAATAGCACCTACGTGGAATGGTAGAATGACTCAACTCAAACACGGTTGCGGCATAATAGGGGTTTACGGATGCCCTGATGCAGTAGAAAAGGCCTACTATGGTCTTTACGCCCTACAGCACCGCGGTGAGGAAAGCGCCGGGATAGCTTCAGTTGTTGGTAAAGGGCTCCAGTGGCATAAAGGCATGGGGCTTGTAGGTCAGGTCTTTAATCCTGAAGTTCTGAAGAAGTTGAGGAGCCATGCTGCAATTGGCCATGTTCGCTATTCTACTGTGGGCCATAGCCATGCCCTTAATGCCCAGCCACTTGTAGGAGAGTGTTCACTAGGGCAGATAGCTATTGCGCATAATGGACAGCTCTCCGAAGCCGTTAGTCAAAAGAAACTTCTAGAGGCGCAAGGCGCTCTCTTCCAGACTACGTGTGACACGGAGATAATCTTGCATAAGATGGCCAGGCCAGAATACCACCCAAACCTCGCTAGCGTTTTTAAAGACCTTACGGGGTCTTTTTCCCTCCTTATTCTTACTCCAAAGGAAATGATAGCCGTAAGGGATCAAGGGGGTTTTAGGCCCCTTTGCCTGGGGAAGGTAGACGGAGGTTATGCTGTGGTCTCGGAGAGTTGCGCATTGGACCAGATTGGCGCTGAATACATGAGAGAAATAGCCCCAGGGGAGATAGTGTATATCAATAAAGAAGGGTTAAGGGCTGAGCGTTTTGCCCCAGAGAGGCCTTCTTACTGTGTTTTTGAACTCGTATATTTTTCAAGGCCAGACAGCACCATGGGTGGATTAAACGTCCATCTCTTTCGTAAGGCCTTGGGTATGAAGCTGGCAGAGGAGTGCCCGGTTGAGGCTGACATAGTAGTTCCGGTACCCGAAGGTGGTAATTCAGCCGCTATGGGTTTTTCAGTAGCTACTGGTATACCCCTGGATAGGGGTTTTATAAGGAATCATTATGTGGGTAGAACCTTTATACACCCAGGGGCAGACAGCCGCTCTAGAAAGGCATTGATTAAATTAAACGCTATACCAGAGGTAGTTCGTGGTAAAAGAGTCGTAGTTGTGGATGACTCTATCGTACGGGGCACAACGTCTAAGAGCCGCTTTGGTTTGCTGAAAAAGGCAGGGGCAAAAGAAATCCACTTCAGGATAAGCTGTCCACCCCATCGCTATCCTTGCTATTATGGGATAGATTTCCAGGTAAAGGAAGAACTCATTGCGGCTAGCCGTTCCCCGAAGGAGATTACCACGTTCCTGGGTGTAGATAGTTTGGGTTATCTAAGTATAGAAGGGATGCTCAGTTGCACATCTGCACCTAAAAACTATTGCCAGGCCTGTTTTAGTGGTAAATATCCTCTACCGGTAGAGGAGGCGGAGAGAATGGCCTCCAGTACCTCTAAAGAGTGGGAAGAAAAGATAACAGAATCTACTATCGTGATTTAGTACAAGTTCTTTCTATTTTTCTGAAAATTTCCAGCCAATAACATATATGCGTTATCACTGAAACATGCCCCCCACAACTTACAAAGAGGCCGGGGTAGATATATCCACCAAAGAGAAGTTCACAACGGCAATATATGCTGATATGCGTAAGACCTTTACCCCAAGGGTGATAGAATGCCCCGGAGGGTTTAGCGGACTCTTTTCTCTTCACTACAATAACCGTCTATTTCATAAGTATGAACAGCCTGTGCTTGTGTCCTCTACCGATGGCGTGGGCACCAAGCTGAAAGTAGCTTTTCTTATGGACAAACATGATACTGTTGGTATAGACCTTGTGGCTATGTGTGTTAACGACATATTAGTGATGGGTGCAGAGCCGTTATTCTTTCTGGACTATATGGCAAGTAGTAGGATAGTGCCCTCTCGCCTGCAAGAAATAATTAAGGGCATGGTGGCAGGTTGTAAGGAGGCTGGTTGCGCCCTTATCGGGGGTGAGACCCCAGAGCTACCAGGGTTTTACCACGATGAGGAATATGACCTGGCTGGTTTTGTTGTAGGGGTAGTAGAAAAGAAGAAGATTATCCTTGGTAAGCATATCAGGCCGGGGGATGTGGTTATTGGTATACGTTCAAGCGGTTTACACAGTAATGGCTTTTCCCTTGTAAGGAGGGTCTTTTTTGAAGAGGCTAAATGGCCCGTAACTAAGATGGTTGAAGAGCTAGGCTGCACGCTTGGGGATGAGTTGCTTAGGCCAACCAAGATATATGTTCGGGCCGTCAGACATGTCCTGGCTCATTACAAGGTAAAAAAGGTGGTGAAGGGCATTGCCCATATCACAGGCGGGGGTCTGCCTGGCAATATACCCAGAATTTTACCAGAAGGCTGTTCAATAAAAATAGATAAAAAGAATTGGACACCCCATCCAGTTTTTTCCCTAGTTAAGAACCTGGGGAAAATAGCAGATAAAGAGATGTTCAGGGTCTTTAATATGGGCATTGGGATGGTGATGATAGTAAAGAATTATTACGCAGATTCTATAATAAGGATGCTAGAAGAGGCTGGCGAGGAAGTAAGTGTTATTGGGGAGGTCGTAAAAGGAGATCGTAAAGTTGAGTTGATGTAGGTTCTAACGTTTTGCAGGAAGTCTTGACGCGTACAGCCGACTACGATCCCCTAATACATTAGTCATAAGTGTTTGGTAATCAAACACTTATAAAAGAGGCCAAAGTAATACTCGCATCGCCCGGTCTTCCTTGTTACTAAATTACTGGAATGATTATCTCCCCATTAATTCTTTATAAGTAGCCTGTTCCTTCTGGGCCTCTTCCTTAAGACCCTTTTTCTCGTAGGCGACGGCCAATTGATAGTGAGCCTTAGCATTGCGGGCATTAAGTTCCAGGGCCTTTTTATAAGCATCAATAGCCTCATCCCAGGATTCCATTATTGCCAGGGCCATACCGAGATTGACATACCCTTGTTCTGGTTTATGGTCTAGTTCTATTTGTTTCTTAAACTCAGATATAGCCTCTGGAATAGCCTTTTTCTTGATAAAAAATACCCCTGTAAGTGAATGTATTTTGCCGTCATTGGGATATTCTTTGAGGTATTCCCTACACAGAGAAAGGCCCTCCTCAAACATGTTGTTATCGTAGTAGGCAAGCCCAAGCTCATAATGCAAGTCTTCTTGCTTTGGATTTATTTCTAACATCTTTTTGAATTCAGAGATCGCTTCGTTTAACCTGCCCAGTCGTGCGTAGCCCTTTCCAAGCTCAAAGCGCGCATCCGCAAAGTTAGGGTCCAACTCCAGGCATTTCTTGAATTCTGAGATTGCATCCTCATCCATACCATACTGGGCCATGTTTTGTCCCTGCATATAATGGGCCCTTAATTTTAGTAATTTTGTATCTTTTGCCTCCTCTTGACTCCACACAGTGTTCTTAGAACAGTAACACTGTAAGAGGCCTAACATCAAGAAACAAAAGACTACATAGCACCAAATCCTTCTCATTTTGTGTTCTCCTAATCTATCAAAAATAATGCACAAGGGGGGTCGCCTCCTCTGGAGACATCCCCTTGTCAATACTAGTGCCATCCACAAAAACAACATAACTGAATTTGCCGTAATGCAAAATCTTTCTTGCAATTGACCTCAAGACAGTAGGTTCCTGACAATAGAATACACAGACAGTCTTTTCCTTTGAAAAGGGATTATGATAGCTTAAGACTAATGAGGCTTCTGCCTCGTACTTCTTGTCTTGAAACGTAAAGCCGTCATCCGAGGGAGCAAAGTCTGAAGGTAGAAAATTAGTAAATTTTTTGAGCAGTAGATTGCTATCAGGTCCTCCCAAAATAAAAAGGCTTCTATTTAAGTCCGAGTCCGTTATTTCCTTATCAATTTTTATCTCTCCGTGTGGCATCAACATTTCCGCGGCGGTTGCATACTCTTTTAAAAGTTGTTGATTCCCTCCCGAAGGTTTAACAATCAATAAAGTTGGGTCACCTAAAGCTTTATCCAGAGTTGGCGGAAGCTCCAAAGGGTGAAGCTTACGAAAGAGGTCAAGCTCGGGGTCAACGGCTAATTTTACTGGCCTGGAGGGGCTCGGTATAGAAAATGTCTTGGATGGGGAATCTAGTTCCACTGAAGAAATCTGGACACCTTCCTGATTGGAGAGGGCTACCGGCACACTGAGACGGTAAGCAGGTACACCCTGTTTTATTTGGAATGACATCTGAAAGGTTCCATTTTCTTTCGTGAGGCGTACTTCACCCAATTCTATTAAAGGTGCCCCTTTCTGGGATACCCATTGTTTAAAATACCAATCTAACACATTACCAGATTGGTGCTCAAACACCACCCTAACATCCTCCCACGTAGTTAATTGCCACTTTTTTTCTACATAGAGATTCCTGAGTGCCTGAAAGAAGTGTTCGTCCCCCAACCTCTTTCGCAGCATATGAAAAATCATAGCGGCCTTACCATAGAGTATAGACCTTGTGGCCTTCTCTGTCCTGGGTGCTGAGATACCCCCAAAACTCTCCAAGGCGAAATCGTTCTCCTCTGTTATGTAATTTGCGTAGCCTCTTAAAAGATCTCTACGGTATTCCATCGCAGGCACTGGCCCAATGAGTTCCTTGTAGTAATAATCAGCCAAATAAGAAGTTAGCCCCTCACACCAACTTCCGTACTCGGGGTCAGGGATAACACTGTTTCCCCACCAATTGTGGAGTATTTCATGCCCTAAGGATATGTGCACAATGAAAGGCATCGTCAAGACCTGTCTGCCTAGAAGGGTATAAGACGGCATACCATAACCCGTGGGGAAGAAGTTTTCTACAACAGCAAATTTACTAAATGGATACTGGCCAATAAGTTTCTGGTACATGTCCAGATACTTCTTGCAGGACTCAAGATAGCTCTCCGCTAGTCCTTGCTCTTCAGGGAAAAAGTAGGTGTAAAGGTCAATATCCCCATGCCTTAGGTGGTTTATTCTATAGGGGGCTGCTATAAGGTAACAGTTATCAGCAGGATAGTCTGCCTCCCAGACAAAGCAGTTACGCGCCTCCTTTTCCGTCCCTTTCATGGCGTCATCATATTCTACTTCCTTGCGTTCACGAAGACTTCCATGGGTGATCACCTCGTAGCCTTTTGGCAGGACAGCCGTTATCTTAAAGACCCCAAGGCTCCCAACAAGGTCTGGGTACCAACGGGCCCTAGGAGATAGATACATGAACTCAGGCGTAATGGTAGCTGAAGGCTCAGAGAAGGGGTCCAAAGGCTCATAAAGTACTCCGGAATAAGCAATTACAAGTACAATCTTTTTACCGCGTAGGGTGGGGGGGATGGAGACCTCTATACCCTCTTTACCCGCCATGCTGGGGCGTGCTGGTATTACCTCCGATGGGGGTGTTCCCGCCACCCGAGGGCCAATCTTAACAAAATGTATCTGAAATTTTGTGTTGAAGGATAGAAATACTGTTTCTTCGTCGGCATCTAATGTAAGGATATCAATAGCACTGAAACTGTGACCATGAGGGTCTAACTCAATCTGTAAGTCGTGCTCTATGAGTTTATAACTACCTTCTACTGGCTTTAACCCAAAAGAGAGATAAATAAGGAGAAGGAATAGGAATCTTAAAACTTTATTCAAAGCGTTATCTTTTTAGAAATCAGGAATTTAAAAACATCAGAAGTATTCTATCAAAAAGGCATTACCTTACAAGGGAAAGTGGGCAGTGGATAAAGAGTAGGCATAAGTGCTAATTTATAAGAATAGTTTTTATTGAACAAGCAAAGAGTATTTGGTATTTTTAAGTCAGGGATAAATATTACGATGAAAAAGATTTTGATTATATTGATAATCTTGTCATTGTCAGGGTGCGCCTTTGGGCCAGAGGAAAGGCCAGGAGATTTAAGGGAAAGGAGTATGGATTGGCCCTCGCCGCGTGCCGTAGAGGAAGGGCGAGGCCCTAGAATCCCTGTAGAGCAACGTTAATAAGAGAATCTCCTTTTGTCTTAAGGGGGCTTCTATCCTTGTAGATTCAGATTCAACCATCCTGCGTTGCATTGAATTTGCTTAATACACTGAAGCTAATCTAATGTCTCTTTCAAATGGCAGACTTTTGTTACTGGTAGCGGTAGTACTCATAGGTGTACAGGCCACCATAGCTCAGGTAATACTGGTAAGGGAACTTTTGGTGGTCTTTTATGGCAATGAACTATGCATAGGAGTAATCCTGGGGGCGTGGCTTTTTGGGGTGGCTCTGGGGGCGGGTCTAGGGACAAAATTCATAGAAGGGTGTCGTACTCCACAAAACCTCTTTCTTTTCCTCATACTAGCCCTATGTATGACACTGCCAGGGCAGGTAATAGCCATCAGGTTACTACGCTTTGTAATTCATGTGCCTACCGGGCAACATGTATCCATCTTGGCCCTTCTTTTAGCTTCTCCCCTCATAATCATGCCCACCAGTTTTGTAATAGGGTTTATATTCCCTTACTCTGCCAGAGTTTTTAAGGGTTTCACCGAAAGTCCCGCAACGGACATAGGGGTTGTGTATATCCTTGAATCCCTGGGTAGCCTAATTGGAGGGGTGGTCTTTACTTTTGTGTTAGCTCCACGTGCATCTTCCTTCTATGCGATGGGGTTCCTTGACTGTGCCGTCCTGACAAACCTGCTACTTCTTTCCTTTTTTCTGAAAGCAGGCCACCAAGGCTTAGCTACCGTAACCCTACACCACAAAGAGTCCGAAGGAAATAAGGGACACAGCTCTGGGCGACTACCGAATGCAAGAAAGATACTGTTTGTGTTTTCAGCCGTGCTTCTTTTGTTTACTTCATGGCTCCTTGCTACAAAGGACATGCAGGACGTAGAGGATTTCTTTGTCCGTAAGAGATGGCAATCTTTAAATCCAAGCATTGAACTGTTAGTCTCAAGAGACACCAGATATCAGAACATTGTGGTAGGTAAAGAGGCGGGACAATATAGCGTCTATGGCAGCGGGCAATATATGTTCTCCTTCCCAAACCCATATGAATATGGACCAATAGCACATCTGGTATTGTTGCAACACCCCAACCCAAAAAAGGTCTTACTAATTGGAGGGGGAATAGGGGGGCTTTTAAGCGAAACGCTTAAATATCCTCTTGAGGAAGTACACTACGTAGAGCTAGATCCTAAACTCCTTGACATTACCATGGCATATCTTCCTCAAGAAGAAGGCGAGGCACTGGAGGACGCAAGGGTAAAGATCTTCCACATGGACGGGCGATATTTTGCCAAACAAGCACAAGGAAAGTATAAGTACGATATAGTACTTATCAACATGCCGGACCCCTCTACTGCCTCATTAAATAGATTCTATACCCTTGAGTTTTTTAGAGAAACAAAGGAGTTGCTTGAACCCCAGGGGGTGCTTGTTACATCAATCAGCTCAGCGGTGGCATACATTGGAGAGGTAGTGGGCAATTACATCGGTTCCATATACCAAACCTTGACAGAAGTATTTCCCTATGTGGCAGTCACCCCTGGACAGACTAACTATTACTTCGCAAGTTCAGCACCTGATACTGTTACAACAGATATACCTACCTTGACTTCTAGATATAAGGCTAGGGGCATTCAGACAGACTACTTTTCGGAACACCACCTACTCACCTACCTCCAACCCGAGCAGGTCCGTTTCATAGAAAGACGACTCCGCAGTAGAAAGGACTTACCTCTGAATACGGATTCAAAACCTGTAACTTATTTCTTTAATCTCCTTTTATGGGAACAATTCGCTGGGGGACGGCTACAACCCTTACTTCGTGCAATGTCAGGAATTAGACTCTGGCACTTTTTTGCAATATTTGGCTTCTTTCTGGCGATAAGACTCCTTATAGTAAAGGCATTCTCACTCTCCGCAG
Organism: Candidatus Brocadiia bacterium JP1; assembly: GCA_051388875.1. Classification (GTDB taxonomy): domain Bacteria; phylum Planctomycetota; class Brocadiia; order Brocadiales; family Bathyanammoxibiaceae; genus JBMFFR01. The sequence goes on from JBMFFR010000007.1 coordinate 68,151, forward strand.
GGCATAGGAGGCGCTTCAACTACCTACTGGCGATTGCCACAACAGGCTTTGCTGGGATTGCCTTAGAAATTACCCTAATATTCTTCTTCCAGAATCTATATGGTTATATCTACGAAAGGATTGGCTTAATAGTAGCCCTCTTCATGATGGGCCTGGCTCTGGGAGGCCAGTTAAGCAATATCTTGCTCACAAGGGGAAAACACAACTGGCCCTCCACACTCTTGTATATATTAATCGGGGTACTAGCCTATGCACTCCTCTTGATACCCCTACTGAAATGGTTTCCAGTGGGGATGCCTGGCTCTGAGGTGCTATTCATGCTTCTGGTGGTAGTACCTGGCCTTCTGACCGGGATGGAGTTCCCCATCGCTAGCAAGCTATACTTGGAAGAAAAGGCAGAAATGGGGTTTACCGCTGGAATCCTTGATAGTGCCGACCATGCCGGTGCCTTTTTAGGGGCCCTCTTAACTGGAATTGTAATGCTGCCAGTTTTAGGGGTGAATGGCACCTGCTGGGTAATAGGAGCTATTAATGGATTAAGCCTTATATTGCTCCTTTTGCAGGTAGTACAGTCAAACCCGGTAGGAAAGGTTAAACGTTAACACCCCAGACCCCAGGTATAGGGTGCTGACAGTGATGGCATTTTCCATCCTGAAGGGTGTTTCTGGTTATCGTGAAACCTACCCTTTTTATAAGGAGTTCCTTACAATCGGGACAGTAGGTATTTTCCCCGTGATGGCCAGGTACATTCCCTACATAAGGGAAGTGAAGCCCTGTATCCAAGGCAATTTGCCTGGCCCTTTCCAGGATGGCTACCGGGGTAGGCGGCAGGTTCTTTATCTTGTAAGTGGGATGGAAACGGGTGAAATGGATAGGCACCTGGGGGCCTAGCTCTTTAAGTACCCAGGCGCACATCTTCTTTGTATCATCCTCGTTATCGTTCAGTGTAGGCACAATTAGCACCACAATCTCAAACCATTTATCCAGCCTCTTCAGGGTTTTCAGCGTCTCAAGTACAGGTTTCAACTCACCGCTACAAGTTTCTTTATAAAACTTATCAGTAAAAGCCTTTAGATCTATTTTCACGGCGTCTACGTACTTACATAACTCTACCAATGGCTCCTCGTTTATATATCCATTGGAGACAACCACGCTGGTGATACCCTCTTTCTTAGCTGCCCTTGCACTATCGTACATAAACTCATAAAAAACTACGGGTTCTGAATAGGTGTAAGCAATTGTGGCGGAGCCACTAAGCTTAGCCTTCTTTACGAGATCTTCTGGGGATAACTTTACACAATCTATCTGCTCCGGTCTGAATTGAGATATCTGCCAATTTTGGCAGAACTTACATTCTATATTGCAGCCAGGTGTAGCCACTGAAATGGCAGGCGTGCCGGGAAAGTAATGGAAAAAGGGCTTTTTCTCTATCGGATCAGTATGGAGGGCACAAATCCTTGAGTGTACAAGTGTGTAGTAAGTGCCGCCCCTGTTTTCCCTTACGCCACAGTACCCCCTCTCTAAGTCAGCAATCTTACACTCCCTCGGGCAAAGTTTACACTCCACCCTATGGGTTTCCAATTTCTTATAGTACATTGCCTCCTTAAGGGGAAATTCACCCTCAAACTGTTCTGTTATCAGGCCCTCTGCCGACTCCATAGTAGCAAAGGCCTCCTGGCAACCAAAACATAGGGCTCCTAAAGTTAATGCCCCCCTTTTTAAAAACTCCCTCCTGGAATTTAATTCTTTGTGTGGTTTTTCAGCAGACATTAAAATTAAATTACAACTTCACGTTTCTTATGTCAATACCGAACCTTTGCAGATTTTTATATATATAATATAAAAGCAGGGGAGGAATAATACAATGCATGAAAAAGTGAGTGTGTTAAAGTTATTTTACAATCTTGTTGAATCTGGTAGAATGCGTGACTTGACAAACTTTTTTGAAATGGTATATTCAGTATTTCAGTTCTGAGGCAAATCTGAGGCAAAAAGACTCTATGGAAAATAACTATAAGCTTATTGAACGATTAGCCAGACAAGCTGGGGGACATTACCGTTTTAGTACTATTTTAATAAAACGGGTTAGGCAGGTGGTTAAAGGATTTTCCTCTATAAGACACGAACCAGCGGATCCAATAGGCGCTGCCTTTGCGGAGTATATTAAAGGCAGGCTCCAGATTACTGGGGAGGCAAAGGATCTTCTAGCAGAGGAAAAGCCTGCTAAAAAAACATCTACATAAGACTATGTAGGAATAGGAGTTAGGAATTACATGATTCAGGTAGAACATCTTAGCAAACGGTACGGCGATAAACTAGCCGTAGATGACATATCCTTTGAAGTGCATGAAGGGGAGATTCTGGGTTTCCTAGGCCCTAACGGGGCAGGGAAAACCACTACCATGCGTATAATTACTGGCTTCATTCCTGCCACATCTGGAAACGTACGGGTAGCCAATTATGACGTCTTCACCGATTCTCTAATGGTAAGGAAACAAATAGGCTACCTCCCAGAAAACGTCCCGCTTTATCATGAGATGAGGGTCAATGAATACCTGATGTTCAGGGCCCAGCTGAAGGGTGTAACAAGAAAAGAGCGAAGGGCCAAGATTCAGGAAGCCCTGGAGAAGTGTGGTGTGGTAGACGTACAGAACCAAATTGTTGGTACACTTTCTAAGGGCTATCGGCAGAGGGTAGGATTGGCCGATGCCCTGGTGCATGACCCCAAGATTCTTATTCTGGATGAGCCTACAATTGGGCTTGACCCCAACCAAATACGCCAGGTAAGGACGTTAATAAAAGAACTAGGAGAACATCACACCATCCTGCTTTCCACCCACATATTACCAGAAGTTGAAATGATATGCGGCAGGGTAATCATTATAAACAAGGGGAAATTGGTGGCTATGGATACCCCTTCTAACCTTACCTCCAAACTCAGGGGTGGTGCTACACTTCACCTGGAGGCCAAAGGGCCCTTTGAACCTATTAAGACATGCCTGGAAAGTGTGTCAGGGGTGTTTAGCGTCAGGGGGCAAGATAACGGGCAAGAAAGCCATTACTTCAGTCTTGAAATAGATAAAACCAAAGATGCCAGAGAAGAAATCTTTAGGACCTTTGTGGACAACGGATGGGTACTTTTAGAAATGAAAAAAGAGGCAGTAACCCTGGAAGAGGTCTTCCACCATATCACTACCAAAGAGAGAGAGGCAGAGGAATTGACAGTGGAAGAATCGGAAGCCAGGGGTGGCTTAAAGGAAAGGGTTTCCGGCCTCTTTAGTAAGATAAAGGGATAGAGGGTTTCCGGGATGACAAATTCAGTCACAATATTCAAAAGGGAGATGATTTCTTATTTCTACTCCCCAATAGCTTATATCGTAATAGCGGTATTCCTACTATCTTCGGGTTATTTCTTCGCTAAGATACTATCACTGACTCAACAGGCCACTTTAATGTACAGCCTGGCTAATACCCAGGTAATAATGTCTATCCTCACGCCAGTAATAACGATGAGGTTACTGGCCGAAGAGGTTAAGGCCGGGACTATAGAGATGTTATTGACAGCTCCCGTGACAGATTTTGAGGTGATTTTCGGTAAATTCCTGGCAGCCTTATTCCTGTATTTAGTAATGCTTGCCCCCACCCTTCTTTATGTAGTGTTTCTTCAGTGGGTAGGGGAACCAGACATAGGCCCTATTATCTCCAGCTATATAGGGCTGGCCCTTATGGGTAGTATGTTTGTCTCAGTCGGTCTGCTCATGTCAGCCCTTACAAAAAACCAGATTGTAGCTGGCGTGCTGGGTATTGTATCTCTTGTAATCCTGTTTTATTTAGGTTACGCCGTCTCCGGTACAGAGGGCTGGTATGTTCCTGTCTTGCAATATATTGGTACTTACGACCACTGGGAGCCATTTACCAAAGGACTTGTAGATACAAAAGATGTTATCTACTACTTGAGTATCTCCGTTCTTTGCCTTTTTATCACTGTTAGGATAGTAGAAAGTAGTAAGTGGAGGTAGTAGGCTTTGGAAATCAACAAAAAATTTGACCTTAACCAGCTTTTTAGGAAAAAAACAGTTATCGGGGCCAATGTGCTACTTATGACACTTATTGCCATCGGCCTCTTTGCAATAGCAAGCTATTTAAACACCAGACATTACTTCCGTTTTGACCTTACTTCTACTGGAAGGTTTTCTCTCTCCACTAAGACAAAGAGCATACTGCAAGGACTGGACAAACCGGTAACAATAACTGTCCTCTTCAATCCTGCGGAACTTTTCTACGACAGGATAGGAGACATACTCAAGGAATACTCTTACGCCTCCAAGAATATAAAATTAGTGCATATAGACCCTATCCGTAACCCAAGCCGCTTGAGGGAACTTACGCAGAGGATAAAGTCTGAGGAGATACAAATAAACTCGGTCATATTTGAATGCGGCGAGAGTGTAAAACACGTCGGGCAGGCTGAGGTTATTGAGAGGAAATTTCCCTTTAAGTTCCGCGGTGAGGAGGCCTTTACGGCAGCCATCCTTAACGTTACACAACCAGAACAAGACGCAATCTTCTTTACCACCGGACACGGAGAGAGGGGACTAGAAGACTACGAATCTGCTGGTTTCTCGGAGATTGCCACTGCTTTAAAGCGCGATAACTATAGGGTAATACCTTTAGACCTATTAACGAGGAAAGAAATTCCGCAAGACTGCCGCGTACTGGTTATTGCCGGGCCAACCAAGGCGTTTACATCTGAGGAGCTAGCGCTTATAAGAAATTATCTTGATGAGAAAAAGGGTAACTTGTTAATCCTTTTAGAGCCAGCGTTCGGTCCTTACGCACGTACGGGGCTGGAGGATCTCATTAAGGAGTACAACGTAGAGGTGAAGACTAACACAGTGGTATACAACAAAGTACAACTACCCTTCTTTGGCCTCCAGACTGTGGCAGAGGTATATGTAAATGAAGAAAGGTACCCCGACCATAAAATAACAAGCAACATGAAGACCCTTACAAGTGTCTTCTTCGGGGCATGCGTAGTAGAAAGCAAATCTCCCACTACCCAAAGACCTTTCCATCCCAGAAGTTTGGCTATGGGGCCTGATAATAGCTGGGGTGAAACTTCCATTGGGGGTAAGGAAAAGCCTGAATTTAACGCAGATAAGGATATCCCCGGACCGATAACTATAGCCGTTACAATTGAACCCGTAGATACGGCAGCACAGGCCTCTATGGCCCACGGCACCATCCCTGAAGAAAAACCACCCCAGAGCCCAAGGATCGTAGTCTTCGGAGACGTAGACTTTGCGGCTAACGAGTATGCGGGACATCCAGGAAATAGAGACATCTTCCTTAACAGCCTGAACTGGTTGGGACAGAAAGAAACCCAGTTAGGCATCTCGGCTAAGCCCCCGGATGTAAGGCGCGCGGCAATAGACCCGAAACAGATGAAACTCATTTATTGGATATCAGTAGCAGGACTTCCGGGGTTAGGTTTAGCTATGGGGGGTTACGTGTGGTGGAGGAGAAGGAGGTAGTTTGAGATGAGGCCCAAAACCACATTAATCCTGCTTGGTGTCGCTGTTGCTCTTCTGCTTTTCATTCAACTTTATGAAAAGAGGCGGCCTTCTACTGAGGAATGGGAGGCACAGCAAGCCAAGGTATTCCCAGACCTCAAAGCAGCCAGAATAAGCCAGATAGAAATAAAAAGAGAAGACGGGGCTATCCTTGTCAAAAAAATTGACGAGGGGCGGTGGCTGCTGGAAAAACCCAGGCAGATAAGGGCAGATGCTACCGAGATCAGGGGCATCGTTGGCGAACTGGAATTCTTAAGTAAAATTGGGACGGTTACACCCGAAGGGGAGAAACCACTGAACTTGGCTGACTTTGGACTAGACAAACCCCAGATAGAGACCTCTTACTGGACAGGCCCCACGGACTCAGATAAGCACACGTTCCATGTGGGTGCAAGAAGGGTCGGCGGCAATGAAGTATATATGAAGCACGCCAGTGGGAAAGAGGTGTACATGGTGGGAGGCTCCTTATTAGATAAACTTTCAAAGCCCCTTAACGAACTTAGAAGCAAAGACGTGTTTGAAATAGACCCCAACGCCGTACAGAAGCTTGAGCTTCGTTATGCCTCTGGGACAAACATCCGCTGCTTTAAGGAAGGAGAATCCTGGAGATTAGAAAGTCCAGTGGCCGATAAAGGTGATAATGAAAAGATAATGCAAGTTATTCACAACCTGAGAGGTCAAACAGTAGCAAAAGAAGACTTCATCACCGATGAAGAGGTTGACCTTGACAAATTTGGCTTAAAAAACCCACAAATAGTAGCAACCGTTCATGAGAAGGGACAGAGCCAAACTTTACTGGTAGGAAACTCAAAAGATAACAAGGTCTATGCAAAGCGACAGGAAGAAGCTGCCATATTCTTTTTGAAAGAAAATAATGTAAATGTTCTTAAGAAGAACCCCAATGAACTGCGTGACAAAAAATTAGCCAAGTTTGACCCGTTATACGTCTCTAAGGTGGAATTAAAAACCATAGACCAAAATATCGTTATAGAAAAAACAAAAGAGTATGACTATCTTATTAGCCAACCTGTTAACGTACTTGCAGATAGAGATACCTTTAAAGGCTTCCTTGAGACTATAAAAGAATCAGAGATTCAAAATTTTGTGGCCGATAAGCCAGAAAGTCTTGCTCCCTATGGACTGGACAAACCAGAAGCTGACATAACTATCACCATAAAGGACGACCCCAAGCCTATAAAACTTCAAATCGGCAAAAAGGATGAAAGGGGTGCCCTTTGCTACATTAAAAGGACGGGCGAAGAGCCTGTCTTCTCTGTGAAAACTGAAAAGCTCTATGAGCCAGCCACCAGGGGTTATCTAGCCTTCAGGGATAAACTAGTCTTAGAGTTTAACAGGGATAAAGGCAAAAGGCTGGTAGTGGAAAGGAAGGACAAGCGTTTTGTATTAGAAAAGAAGGAAGGCGCAGAGGAAAAATGGCTCTTGAAGGAGCCGGTGGAGGCTGAGGCTGATGAAGAGCTTATTAACAATATTATATGGTCACTATCCTTCCTTAAAGCCGAAAAACACGTAGCGGAGGGACCAAAAGAGCTCACGCCCTACGGACTTGATAACCCGAGGATAAAAGCCACCATCACTTATGCTAAAGGGCCTTCTACTCCAGAAAAGACGGAAGGAGAGCTTTTTATTGAAGAGAAAGAACCCCAGTTGGATAGTCAAACCATCCTGGTGGGTAACAAGGTAAGCGAGGGCGAAAATGTTAATTCTTACGCAATGCTCCAAGGCGGTAAACTGGTCTTTGAATTGAGCTGGACAGATGTTAGACATTTTGAATCAGACCTGGCTTCCAAGGTGGTAGTAAAGCTTGAATACCCAGAGATAACCAGCGTCTCGTTAAGCTACCCGGGCAAAGAAATAGCTTATGAGAGAAAAGGGGACGCCTGGGAAATGACAAAACCGGAGCAAAAATCTGTTGCAACCAGGGAAATAGAATCTGTCCTCTATTACTTAAAAAATCTTAAGGCGGATGATATTGCTCAATATTCTGCTAAGGACTTGACCTCGTACGGCCTTGACAAACCTCTCTTTAAGCTTACCTTAGGCACAGAGCATGGAGAAAAGGCCCTCATAATGGGCAGGCATGCAGAAAAAGGGTTGCATTACGTCAAGGCTAGCGATTCTGATTTTATATTTCTAGTAAGCCATGATAAATTGGAAAAACTCATGAAAGAAAAACCCATTGCAGAAGCATCTAAATCCCCAATGGGCGGATAATCCCATAAATCCTTTATATCTTTCTGAGATTGAGAAATACCTGCACAAATCAACTACTTCTTAGCGTCCTGCTAGCTGTTTGCCTACTCTGCCTACTTTTTCTACTTCCTCCCCTAGGAGAGTTGGAAGGGGCTGATAGAAGAACCCCCGTGGTAGAAGCAGTAGAAAGGGTTGGCCCTGCCGTAGCTAATATCAGCACAGAGCGCCTTGTGTTACAACGACATATTGACCCCTTCTTTTCTGGACGGAGCGAATTATTCAGACAATTCTTTGAAAATTTCTTCGGCGCCTATGAGAAGAAAAGGGTGGAAACCCCTCTAGGCTCTGGTGTAATAATAGACCCTGATGGGTACATTGTTACCAATGAACATGTTGTTAGTGTAGCCTCTAGACTTTTAATAAGTCTCTCAGATGGTTCACAATATGAGGCACAACTAATCAGCTCAGACCATGATGCAGACCTTGCCGTACTAAAGGTAGACACTGATAAGCCCTTGCCATACGTCCGGCTGGGTACCTCAAAGAACCTATTGATAGGTGAAACAGTAATAGCGCTTGGTAATCCCTTGGGTTTTGAAAATTCTGTCACTACCGGTGTGCTCAGCGCCGTAAATCGTACAATTACAGTACCAGGTAATTATGGAGAAATTAAATACGAAGGGCTACTCCAAACCGACGCTTTAATAAACCCGGGCAATAGTGGTGGGCCTCTGGTCAACATTGACGGCGAACTTATTGGCCTAAACACCGCAATCGTGGCCACGGCTCAGGGTATAGGCTTTGCCATCCCCGTGGATAAAGTAAAAGAAGCACTCGTTAAGTTGTTTGACTTCCAAGAGATAAATAAAGTATGGTTAGGTTTGCTGGTCAAGGAATCGTTGGGCGGTATTATGGTAGACTCTGTGGAAGAGAAAAGTCCCGCCTATAAGGCTGGACTGCTGTCAGGGGATCTACTAATAGCTTTAGACGACAGAAAAGTAACAGATATACTTGCCTTTAAAAAATATCTTCTAAAGAAGAACGTGGGGGATAGTCTTAAATTGACTGTAGAGAGAAAGGGCAAGGAAAAGTCATTCAAAGTTACACTTGAGAAACTTCCACTACCACCCGCGGAAAAACTCGCAAAGGAAAAGCTAGGCTTAGAGGTCCAGACTCTCACAACTGATATTGCCCAAAAGTTAGGGCTAGGGTGGGTTAAGGGGGGCATCCTGATCTCCGGGGTAGAGACTAGAAGTCCTGCCGGAGAAGCGGGTATAGAGCCCGGTATGGTAGTTGTAAGTTTGGGAGACTACAAAATATCTACTCTGGAAGAGATGGCAAGACTACTTGACACCGCAAAGAGTGGAGAGAGGATAGATATGGGTCTACAGTGGGTGGATAAGCGGGGAAACATCCAGAGTGGCTATGCCCGCCTAAAGGCCAGGTAAAGAACAAAATATCTTGATGTATGCTACATAAGTCCCCAAAAGAACTGCTCTTATAAAAAAACAGCGCTTGTTTTCACCCTGCTAAGTTACAATAGTATTTAAAAACTAATCAGCCTAATAAGATCTTTTCCCCCTTACCTACATTAAGCAATATTATGCTTTTTGTCCTGCAAAGAACCTTAACACTGACAAAAGACCCTTATGATTTCTGAATATTCTGTCCTTGAACGACCTATTTTTCCTGCAAGAGATAGTTATAATCAAACAGACTTTATTTCGGAGTATCCTTTTCACCACTTCATCAAGTTGGCAACAACCTGCCCTGTTAAGATACTCATTTCTAAGTACTTGCTAATCAGTGGCGTGGTGAAATTTTAGGTACAGACTTAATTTTATGTACTGTTAAATTTTCACTTTTATTAAAAAAGGGTCATGTTTCAAGAGGTCGCTAAGAATTCCCTCCTCCGGCCGGGTTTTTTTAGTCAAACTAAGAAAACAAAGGTTATAAAGATTCCCCCTCCGCGCCCTCTTTTTTGGAAGAACGCAACTGCATAAGTTTGATATCCACAAAGCGAAGAGTTTTTTAAGGCATAAATTTTGTATTGCTTCAATGCAAATAGTCCATACAAAGCCCACAAAAAATAAGAAACATTTTGGCCAGACTAACAGTGAAAAACCAGCACTTCGGGACAGCAAAACCACTATTGCAACATAATAAATATTATCAGACGTAACAGCTTAATTAATCCCTGTGGGGTTTCTTCCTAATTATGTAGTCAATACCAGCCAATAATTGTCATTACATATTGGCTACAAACAAATTGATTGTTCCTATATAAATGTTGCAAAAGAATATATGTTGTCACTACAATAACATAAAATATGCTTTCCGCCAGAAAAACAACTGATAATGCCCCTCCTTATCCCAAATTATCTTTTATCAGCGGCAGTTAGAATCAAATCTTCTTAGTTAAGGTTGCTGTTGAATCAAATGATAGACATTGTTTTAAGTTTCCGACAACACAAGTTGAATTTCAAATACTAAATGTTAAATTAATTGCTAAGTTATTTAGTCAGTTATTTACATTGGTTTAAAAGCCTAACTATAAAAGTTGGAATCGAAATCGTACTGATGCTAAAATTTTAGTTTTGTTGTACATGGACTTTCCTGCCACAACCTTTAAAATTATTACTTTTAGTAAGGGCACTGGAAACCCGAAAAGGATAAGCAAAAGAAGGGGGGTTATCTGTTCTGTATGGTATGCATGCGGTGTTTAGGACTCGTTATTGTTTTAGTGATACTACCCCTTTTTGATGCTGGCTGGGGCTTTGGAAAGGAAAAGTATAGGGTGCTTTTTGATGCGGGTCATGCCGAGAGTGCAGGTAAACATGCTGATTGGATAATTGACGATGACACTCCAATACCTATGCCAAAAGACCCCAAATCCGAAAAGGACTGGTCTGGAGGTATTTCCTCCTGGGCCTACGAACTCTACAAAACAGGAAGGTATGAGGTGGAGAGTACGGTCAAGCCCCTAACATGTGGAGACTTTAATAACTCGCAGGATTTATCTGGTTTTAGAGTGTTAATTCTTTGTGAACCCAATAGGGACTTGGGTGCTTCAGAGCGCAAGGCCATTATAACTTTTGTCAACGAAGGGGGAGGGTTATTCCTTGTTGCTAACCATTATAACTCAGATAGGAATAATGATGGCATAGATTCCACCGGTATCTTTAACCACCTGGAAAAAGTGACCGGGATTCATTTTCAAACTAAAGGTGAGCCAAATGCCTGGGTTAAAGGGGGACATTGCACTGCAAATTTTCCTTTGATAATAGAAGAAGAGGAGTATTTAATATTTAAAGGCCCTTTTGGGCTGGTAAAAAGAGTCTGCCTGAATGGATTTGGGACTTTAAGGATTCTAAAGGATTTTAACCCTACTGCAAAAGGGTATATGTGGATGAGCAATGCCAGCCAAACAGAGAGGAATATCCTTTTAGCCACTGCCAAATTAGGTAGCGGGAGGATAGTAGCCTTTTCCGATAGTTCTGTGGTTGACGATGGCACCACGACAACCCCTGGTAGGCGGCTCTATAATGGTTGGCTCGCAGAAGGCGCCCAGAATGGTCGGCTTACACTCAATATCACTGAGTTCCTTGCAAAAAACTGAGGGAGGGAAAAAAGTGAAACTAGACCTGTCCAAAGGCTTGTTCTATTTAGTGGCACTCTACCTTTCTTTCTCATCAATCCTTCTGGCTCAGGAAGAGGAGCAGGAGGGGTTACTTCCTCCTGAGAAGATACAGGAGTTGGAGGAACATAGGGAATGGCAAGACCCAGAAGAAGTGCTAGATAGATTAAGGCTACAGGAGGGCTATGTGGTAGCTGATATAGGGGCTGGAGCTGGCTATTTCACTATCCCATTAGCAAAAAAGGTTGGGCCCGAAGGGTTAGTGTATGCAGAGGAAATTCAACAGGCCCTGGTAGACTACCTGGAAAAAAAAGTGGAAACTCTCGGAATTACTAATGTTAAGATAGTGCTGGGAAAGCCAACAGACACAACCCTCCCAAGGAACACGCTGGACCTTGCATTACTGGTCAACACTTATCACCAAATAAGACAACCTCAGTTATTGTTAGTAAACATTAGACAGATATTAAAATCAAGCGGAAAACTCGTAATTATTGACTGGCGGCCGGAGAGAGAAGCTCCAGTAGGCCCACCCAAAGAGTATAAGGTCTCTGAATACACTGTAATAAAGGAGGCAAAAGATGCCGGCTTTCAGCTATTTGAAAGGCATACATATATGCCTTATCATTACTTCCTAATATTCAGAAAATAAAATAGCGCAATACTAAAGGAGAAGTATAAGGTGCGGAAAAAGCTGTACTCAGGTCTTTTTGTTTTAGTAATTCTATGCTCTTTTCTCTCGGCAACCCTTACTGCCCAAGAGAGGCGGCCCGGGAGGCTCTTTCCACCAGAGAAGCTACATGTACTGGAAGGACATAGAGAATGGCAAGACGCAGAAAAGGTAATAGATAAGTTAGGAATAAAAAAGGGGGATGTAGTAGCAGATATAGGAGCTGGGTCGGGTTATTTCATTATTCCTTTGGCTCAGAGAGTGGGGGCCGAGGGGCTGGTCTATGCGGAGGATATTCAGGAACCTATGGTGGATTATCTTTTCAAAAAAGTAGAAACCCTGGGGCTAAAAAACGTTAAGGTGGTATTTGGAAAAACTGAAGACCCAACCCTTCCGGAAAACTCTCTGGACCTTGCCTTTTTGGCTAACACTTATCATGAGGTAGAAAAACCTCAATTATTACTGGAAAGTATTCGGAGGGAGCTAAAGTCCCATGGAAGGTTAGTCATCATTGATTGGCGTCCGGAGGTGGAATCGCCGATAGGCCCACCAAAAGAGATAAAAGTTCCTGAAGATGTAGTAATAAAAGAAGTGGAGGAGGCCGGGTTTAAGTTGTTGGAGAGTCACCCGTTCATGCCTTATCACTATTTTCTTGTATTCAGGAAGTAGTGGTGCCGAAGCAGGGAGTCGAACCCTGATGGGTTTGCACCCACTAGGTCCTGAACCTAGCGCGTCTGCCAATTCCGCCACTTCGGCCCAGAATGGATTTTAGCCAGCCAACAGGGGTCTGTCAATGGTCTCTACTTCTTAGAGACTTTTAGATAAGCAAGTCTTTAGCGCCATCTTATTTCTACACCACTTGCCAAAAAGTGACCTACGTAATTATCTACGTTGTCAATGTGGGACTCATTGTAATCATAAAAGCCATATTTTCCCCATAAGGTTATATTTTCCTTACATTTGTACTTTACCCCCAGGCCTAGCCTCTGTAACGTATAGTCGTGTTCCAAAGGTAACCCGATTGTATTGATATTATCAAAGTTGTTTGTGAAGGATACCTGGTAATCTAAGGTGAGGTCTGTTTTTTTATTTAAAGCGAAAAGAACAGAATTTACGAGGGTGAGAGAATCGGCGTCATAAGCCCTGACTGGGGCGACACTAACCTCTCTAGCTCCCGTTTTAGTCCGGAAGTCCTGATACATTGCCATGCTCATAAGGTAGAGGTTACTAAATGGGGTAAAGGTAATGCTTCCACTAAAAGTTTGTATGTCTATAGAGGCCTTTTCTCTTCTTAAAATGAATGTATCAAAATTATCCTTCTCTGAATGGACATCTTGAAGGCGGAATTCGTATCGGAAGGTGGTAGAAACAGAGCTTATGGGGTGGGCACTTAGCCTTACGGTAAAGACATCAGCATCAATATCTTGTTCATCAATAAAGGCAGAATACCCATCGGTAGTATCAATATTATCGTCGTAGTTATTATCGGTTATCTCCTTCCGGTACTGTAAGGAGCCATTAAACCTTCTAAATGGGGCAAAGTTTAGGCCGACTGCATATACCTGCTTGTCAAAATCTGCGTCTGTATCTCTTATAAAGAACTCTGTGCCGAGGTCTTTTTCTTTTATTTCTACATCGCCCTGTTGCCATTCTGCCTCAAAGTAAGGGGATAGCCATGGCACGCGCTTATATGTAACCCTAATGCCCTCACCCAGAATGGTGTCATTCCACCTAGCGGTAATATTATTCATTTCATCGGGGCTTTTATCAAAGGGGGCTGTTGTATCATTATTAAAACTCGCAATACTATCCCTGTGGACACTTTTTAGTTTGAGGTGTCCCTGTACTGCCAAGTCTTTTAGGGGCCTGCTCAGAATATTGAAGTTCCATAGATGGTAATTGACATCATTGTCTGAATTTGAGTTAAACCAGTTCCTTCGGAAACCTCCAGCGATGATAGCCCCTGTGGGATCCAGGGTGCGAAGAAGGATCGTAGAGTCGGTGTCTATACTGTTAAACATATACCCGAAGAAGAGGTGTAGTTTTTTACTTACAGCCTTATCTATTTTTACCGAGGTCTGAGAGGAATCGTATGAGAAATGCTTTTTATCAATAACAGATTCACTAAGCTGTCCATTAATAAAATTATTTTCCCTGCGGACTGTATCTACTTCAGTAAATTCCCAGCGTTGTTCGGCTTCCACGTTGGCAATCTTGTTTTTATGCTTAACCCCTATCTTAAAAATATCTGCGTCATCGTCTACCTCTTTTTCGGTGGGGACTATCTTACGGCGGATATCTCCCTCACGGGCTTCCCCCCATGTAAGGGAGGATATTTCGCCATCTCTTCTTCTTTTTTCATAGCTAAAGGTAATGACGGGTAGATCTGGCAGGATAAGGCCCAGCTCCAGTAAGAAATTTTCGCGGTCAGTGCTGGGTCCAACGCCCAATTCAAAAAAGGGAGTATTAAAGTCTTTAAAGACACCTCCAGTGTCATCGTACCAGTGCGGAAACCTTTCATACTTAAGCCGGGTATAAAACAAATTCTTTTTTGTTATCTCCAATAGTAAACTATGATCCCTTTGGCCGGGTAATGTTTTTATGTCTGCCTTGAGTAACCACTCCTTATCAAAAGGATGGCGGAGCAATAAGTATTCAAGTCCCCCTGTAAAGCTATCGTCTTTGAGCTGCCAGTCCTCACGGAATTTTTCGTCATCCTTACTAACCATTATATCACCGCCTGAATAGGAGGTTGCTAAATAAGGGGGAGGTTGCTGTGCCACAGCTAAGTGGGAGCACAATAGCTCAAAGAAAAGAAATCCCAAGATTAGCAGTACACTTTTAAAGATAAGCATCCAGCCTGTCTTCATGAATATACCTTTAGTACCTCAAATGGACCTCAAAGTTTGAACCGTGTACGGCTGTATGGCATCCAGCACTAAAACATGGCCCCCTGGAGATAAAGGCAGCATGGTTAAAATCACCAATGAAGAAACTTGTTGGGTCCATTTGAGTCTGAAAATGACATTGTAGGCACACATTGGAATCCCTAGCAATAAGGAGTTTATCGCTAACAGAACCATGCACCCTATGGCAGATGGTGCAGCCATCCCTCAGTGCCTCATGTTCAAAGACAAAGGGACCTCTCTGCTCCGGATGGCATTGGAAGCAAACCTCGTTAACATCAAATGGTGCGGTTACATGCCATGGTCTAGCATGCATTTGCCCCATCTGGTTGTGGCAGTCTGCACAACTCAGCCTCCCCTCCCGTACGGGATGGTGATATTGTAGCCGGAACTCTGCCTTCTCTTTTAGATGACAGCGGAAACAAACTTCTGGGTTTTTTTTGGGGCTAAAGATGAGATTGGGGTCGTATGGTTTTCCTACATGAAGACTGCCGGGTCCATGGCATATACCGCAAGCCATCCCCCCTTTCTCTAGGTCTTTAATATCAATGCGGGCATGGGTAGTGTTTTCGAAAAACTCAGCCTCTTTTCTGTGACAGGGCTCACATCTTCTTACTTCCACATATTCTGCCCCAGGTATAACCAGGGGAGGAACCACTGAGGCCTTTTGATAAACCCCACAAGAAGCAATCCCGACACTCATAATCAGCAATAAAGATACTACCACCTTCATCAGTATCACTTTTTCAGTGGTTTGTGGTGTTTTATCATCTCCCAGCGTAATGGGAAATAGAAGCCTACCTTACCGCCTTCGGGAGTGGAGTCTCTTTGAGGGTTCTAGGTGGGGCTCTCAGGGTTGTGACACTTACGGCATGTTTCCTCTGTGGGAATAATAAGCCCCTTAGCTTTGGCCTCTTTCAGGTCCTCCATAACTTCCGTAAACATGTACTCTTCCCCGGGGCCATGGCACGATTCACACTGCACCCCATCTTCAACTCTCAGGTCTTTAGCCATCTTTTCCTTTGAAAATGCAAAGGCAGTAGAGTGACAGTGTAAGCACTCAGGGCTACATTGTGGGTTTTTTATACCTTGCCGTGCAGCCACTTCTTCTGCCTCAGGGGTTTGTAGTGTATAGAAGGCTTTAGAATGTAGTGTGTTGCTCCAGACAGCGTACTGGTTACCTAATTGTTCAGCCTTATGGCACAACAGGCATAGGTCCACGCCTATATAGTTAAACCTCTTAGGTGTTCCTCCGGCGAGTACTTCAGGGGAACCAGGAAAATTAACCAACAACAAGCATAAACAAATTACCAAAACTCTAATAGCCATTTTTTTCCCTCTGAAAATTTGACGGCAGCCTACCACGTTATTATAAAAAAGTCAAGAAATAGGGTGTTATCTTGGGATGTGTTAATGTGTCAAGGTTGTAACGGTAAGGATTTCCTCCTAAAGCTATAAGTAAAATACACAACAACCCCTATAACAATCCATATTCCGAACCGTATCCATGCCTCTGGTGGTAACCCTATGAGAAGGAAGCCACAGAAGATTACGCTCAATATAGGCACGAATGGGAACCCGGGGCACTTAAAGGGTCGGTGCAGGTCTGGCCTTCTATATCTTAATATTATTACACTTATACTCACGAGCATGAAGGCAAAGATAGTTCCTATATTAGTAAGGTGGGCTACGGTCTCAATCGGTAGTAGTCCTGCGGCAACGGCTACTGCCCCACCCACGATAAGGCTAGAAATCCAAGGTGTCTTAAAACGGCTATGCACACTTGAAAAAACACCCGGCAGTAGCCCATCCCTAGACATGGCAAAAAATATCCTGGATTGACCTAGCAGTAGACCAAGTAGTACGCTGCTAAGACTCACCACACACCCCCCGGCTATTACTGGTCCCAACCATTTCAATCCGGTTATCTGGGATGCATGAGCAAGAGGGGCGTTGACGTCTATATTTTCATAATACACCATTCCTGTTAGCACCAAGGCTACACCAATATAAACAGCGGTGCATATTCCGAGAGACCCAAGCAGACCTATAGGAAGGTTTCTACTCGGATTGTGCGTCTCCTCAGCAATAGTAGTTAAGCCGTCAAACCCTATGTAGGCAAAAAAGACTAGAGAGGCACCTGTCAATACACCATTCCATCCCAGGGGTGCAATCGGATCCCAATTTTCTGGCTGAACCCAAAAGCTCCCAACGCAAACTAGCAAGAGGATTATAGACAACTTTATTCCTACCATTATCATATTAAATACAGAGGATTCTTTAATACCTATCACCAATATACCTGTGACCAAAAGGATAATTAGCACAGCAGGGAAATTAACTATACCCCCTGTTCCGGTAGTTACAGCACAAGAAAACCAAGCGGGTAAATCAATGCCAAAGCCATGCAAGAAATTGCGCAAATATCCAGACCACCCTATTGCTACTGCACCTGCACCCACACCATACTCTAAAATTAGATCCCATCCTATAATCCACGCCATTAGTTCTCCCACAACTGCATAGGAGTAAGTGTATACACTTCCTGAAAGGGGTATTATGGTGGCGAATTCTGCATAACAAAGGGCAGCCAAGGCACAGGCTATACTTGAAAAGGCAAAGGACAGGGTTACACCTGGCCCAGCATGGTCATGAGCAGCTATACCGCTCAGTACGAATATACCAGCCCCAATAGTGGAACCTATGCCAAAGATAATTAAATCTACAAGCCCGAGTGCCTTCTTCAGACGATGCGGAGACGCCTCACTCTGACTGAGGAGTTCTGGGATTGCCTTCTTTCGGAAAAGTCTTGAGAGCAATAGGTTAGCTCAATGTCTATTGTTTACGCTAGTAAGAAGCAGCACCCTGTCTATCCACCCCCCCCCTAAAACAATATCTCCTTGATAAAATACTGCGGCTTGACCTGGAGTAATAGCCCTTTGGGGTTCGTTAAAGACCACCTTCACCCTACCTCCTTCTTCCGGATAAAGTACAGCAGGCACAGCAGGGTGCGTATATCTTATCTTAACTTCTACTTGTTTTTCCTCTTTCAGATCATCCACCGCTACCCAATTGAGACCATTAACTAAAAATTCTTTCTCTAATAGCTCATCTAGAGTGCCCACTATAACAGTGGATTCCTCAGGGTCTATATCAATCACATAGTAGGGTATGCCCATAGCCAAGCCCAAGCCTTTACGTTGGCCTATGGTATAAAATTCAATACCAGGATGTCTTCCCAAAATTCTATTGTGAGTATCTTTTATAAGACCACCCTTTGTTACACCCATCCTTGCCTTTATAAGTTCACTGTAGCCATCTTGTGAGACGAAGCATACTTCCTGGCTCTCAGGTTTGTCTCTTGTCTTTAGACCAAGTTGGTGAGCCCTTTTTCTTACCTCCCCTTTTGTCATTTTCCCAAGAGGGAAAAGGACGTGAGCAAGCTGTTCTTGAGATAGGGAAAACAAAGCATACGACTGGTCTTTCCTTAAGTCCAGCCCTTTCTTCAATATAAAGCGTCCCCTATGCTGTTCAATGCGGGCATAATGCCCGGTAGCCAGGAAGTTTGCCCCGAGTTCCATGGCAAAATGAAGCAGCCTGCCGAACTTTAGTTTTTGATTGCATATAATACATGGGTTTGGTGTGCGGCCCATTGAATATTCCTGACAAAAGTAGTCTATTAGATACTCAAAGTCTTTCTGGAAGTCCAGAACATAAAAGGGTATATCCATTTGCTCAGTAACCCTTCTGGCATCCTCTGCATCGGCTAGGCTACAACAGCTCCTAGCTCTCTCCCCGATGGAAAGACCGTACGGATTTCCCATACGCATAAAAAGCCCGATAGTCTCATAACCAGCCTCCTTCACCAAATAGGCTACTACGCTGGAGTCCACACCACCACTCATTGCTACAACTATACGTCGCTTTTTACCCGCAGGATTCATTTTCGCATTACACCCTCAGTTTATCAGGGATTTATATAATGGTAACTAACAACCCAACCATAGATTCTAAGGCATCTCTATTTTTAGAGGTACAGGCGTGAAACATATAAAAAAAAGGACAAACATAAATATTCCCAGGAGTTTTCTGGTGCGGTTAAGATGAGTATACTCATCTATGGGTGCCGGATGGTAAAAACCAAAAAGCAAAAGGAGCATAGCAAAAAGTATCCAACCCGGGTAATAAAAAATAGCGATAGCACAAAAGGCAAGGACCCCTACTCTATAGACCAATTCACTCTTTCTACCCATAAGGGCATAAATAATGTGGCCACCATCCAGCTGGCCTAATGGGAGCAAATTCAGGGCCGTAACAAAAAGCCCGGCCCACCCCGCAAAAGCTACTGGATGTAAAAAGATGTCCAATCCTTCAGGAACCTCTCCAATCACGAGCCTCGCCAAAAACGTAAAGAGGAGTGGCTCTCCTAGGCCAAGATAATGAGTGGCCTCGGTCTGCGTTACAACCTTTACCTCGGATAAACTTAGACCAATTATTACAGCAGGTATTGCAAATACAAGCCCTGCTAATGGTCCTGCCACCCCTATGTCAAATAGGGCACGTTTGTTCGGGATAAGCCCTTTCATCTTTATGACTGCACCAAACGTACCGAATGGTGGAAAGGGAACTGGGATAAAAAAGGGCAGGGTTGACTCTACATGATACTTCCTACACATTACAAAATGGCCCATCTCATGAGAAAAAAGAATTGTCATTATAGTGAGTGAGTACCAGGGGCCATTTACATAGTAAGTCGTATAGGCCGTAGCAAGAAAGAGCATTAAGTTTGTTCTATGCCTCAGAAGCCATTCCATAGTTTGCTTTTACCCTAGAGTACTGGAGGGGAAAATTTTTATCAAATTCATTTTAGTCTTTAGAGCCACTGACCATCTAGAGTTAGCGTGAGTCTCAGCAAATTCTATTAGAGGGGCCTTATGGGTAAAGTCTAGTCACTCCTCAAAAGAAAATCCACCCCGGTAAAGATGAGGGCCACCAGAATAACCTTTCTGAAAGCCTCCTGTGGGATATTTTTGGCAATATGGCGTCCTAACAGTGTGCCACTATATGCAACTATTATTAAGAGAGGGATTAGCATAATTTCCTGACTATGAGGATTTATTACGCCCATAGCAAGATAAGTAGGTATTCGGGTAAGATCAGCCATTAAGGCCAGAGATGCATTGGTTGCAATATAGGTGTCTCTATTCAGGTTAAAAGCTTGAAGAAACATTGTACGTGGAGCACCTCCTACACCTAGTAGCCCTGAGATAAATCCAGTACACGTTCCCCCAACCACTGCTACCCAATCCTTAGGCTGGAGTGTAACCTTAGGACTAAGTAAGGAAGACACCGAAAAACCTATAAGAAACAACCCAAAGAAAGATTTGAGGGTCTCCGACGGCAGATACACTACCATCCAAGCCCCTATAAAGCAGGTAGCTATCATTGGGATACCGTAAAGAGGTATAAGCCTCCAGGATATATCTCTTTTGAATATACTTACCCTTGAGAGATTAGAGAAGAAGTGAAAGAAGGCCACCAGCACAATGGCCTGCTTTATATCTAAAAAATAGGCCGCCACAGGTGTCAGTAACGTTGCTGAACCGAAGCCTAGTACCGTTGCTATGGCCGCCACAAAAAAGGCAAAAACCAAGAATAAAGTAACCATGTGTTTATCCTTTACCAGAACACTCTTATTATATAAAATAATTTGGTGTTATCCTAGTGTATGCCACTAAGCTTCATCCGTAAGTTCTGACAAATATTCACCCTCTACTATAAATTCTTGCCAAATTTAGAATCAAGGTAACTGTTTTTACAGTCTTCAAACTTATACCTAAAGTTCAGGATTTTACTGCCAAAAGCGAAAAATTGTTTAGCTACTCAATTGGTAATCTTGCTGAAGTATCGTATAATTAAAATATAAATCCAAAAGCGTGCTATTTTTGCATATAGACTATCAGTTTTAATATTTAGAAGGGAGGCCACTTGAAGATAGCTATAACTGGAAAGGGAGGAGTAGGCAAAACAACCCTGACGGCCGCCTTAGCCTGGCAATTGGCTCAGAAAAATAGGAAGGTACTAGCCATAGATGCAGACCCCAGCCCTAATCTTGCCCTATCCCTTGGTATAAAATTACCTGAGGGGCTTGTGCCAGTCGGTGAGATGCGGGAGCTGATAAAGGAGCGGGCCGGGGTCACGGCCGAGGGCTATGGAGTATTCTTTAAGCTCAATCCTTATGTGGCAGACATTCCCGAAAAATACTGGGTGGAAAGAAACGGTGTAAAGTTACTCATCCTGGGTGCAATACAAAAAGGTGGTGGAGGCTGCGCCTGCCCTGAAAACGTGTTCCTAAGAAATCTCCTCAACCATATTATACTCCAGAGGGATGAAGTGGCGGTGGTAGATATGGAGGCAGGGGTAGAACCCCTGGGCAGGGCTACGGTCAAAGCAGTAGATGCCCTGATAATTGTAGTTGAACCATCTCTTCCCAGCCTAGAAACAGCCCAAAAAATTAGGCGACTGGCTTCAGATATAGGCATGCATAGAGTCTTTGCAGTCGGCAATAAGCTCGCAGCACCTGAACAAGCCGAATTTTTAAAAAAGGGACTAAAAGATATACCATTATTGGGCTATCTCTCCTTTAACCCTAAGGTGCAACAGGCCGCAATAAAGGGTGACGCCTCTTTTGAAGAAAATGAGACCCTTTTAACTGAGACAAGTGCGATACTTAAGAGGCTGGAGGAGGTCATTCAGAAGTAGTATGCCAAAATGGACTAGCGTAGTAAGACCTGAGGAAATAAGGAATGATTAGGGAGGCTATAGCTAAACTGATAGAAAGGCAAGACCTCTTGGAATTGGAGGCCTCCCGGTGCATGGAGGAGATAATGGAGGGTATGGCCACACCTGCCCAAATCGCCTCCTTCTTAACCGCTCTGAGAATGAAAGGGGAAACGGTAGAGGAACTCACCGGGTTGCTCAGGGTGATGCGGGCTAGGGTTACCCCGCTAGCCATAGAAGAGACGGTAATAGATACATGCGGTACCGGCGGGGATGGCAAAAACACTTTTAACATTTCTACCGCAGTGGCCTTTGTGGTGGCGGGAACAGGGCTAAAGGTAGCCAAACATGGAAACAAATCATCTACAAGTCTTTCTGGTAGCGCTGATGTCCTTCGGCTCTTAGGTGTTAATGTTGAGGCAAGTCCAGCTACTGTCATACACTGTATCAAGGAGGCCGGAATAGGCTTCCTGTTTGCCCCCCTATTCCACAAGTCCATGCGCTTTGTAGCAGCACCACGAAGAGAACTAGGCATAAAAACGGCCTTTAATCTGCTTGGACCTCTTGCAAACCCAGTCCCAAAAAGCCGCCAACTTATCGGTGTGTTCTCCCATACACTAACAGAGAGCCTAGCCAAGGTACTAAGTAATCTGGGTACCGAGAGGGCAATGGTAGTCAGCGGTCTTGATGGCCTTGACGAACTCACCACCACCGAGAGCACCAAAATCACAGAATTAAACCATGGTAATATAAAAACTTCTTACATACTACCTGAGGATGTGGGTATAACTAGGGCAAGCTTGCAAGAGCTAGAAATCAAAAGCATTGAGGAGAGCGCATATGTTATAAGAAATTTGTTAGAGGGAAAAGCTACTCGCTCCCAAAGGGATATTGTGTTACTTAACTCGGCGGCCGCAATAATAGTAGGTGGGTGCGCTAAAGATTTAAAGGAGGGTCTCTTCTTGGCAACTGAGTCGTTGAACTCGGGCAAGGCAAGGCGGTCACTGGAAAGGCTGGTGGAGGTTAGCCAAAAAGGTGGAGAGTAACTACACTGCCAAAAAGAAGGGCCTTGTATTAACCAACGCAAAGGTTTTAACGCTGGAAGAAGCCAACCCTTTTGCAGAGGTAGTTGTAACTGATGGAAACACGATACTTTACGTGGGCAACCAAAAGGGAATAACACCCGAACTCCTCAAGGATAGAGAAGTAATAGACCTGAAAGGCTGTACGGTAGCACCAGGTTTTATAGACAGCCATATACATCTTTTGGAGCTGGCCCGTGGGCGGTCTGGGGTAGATTTGTGGGGATGCAAGTCCATAAAGGAGTTGCTTGAGCTCCTTAAAAAAGAGAGTAGCACGCTCCAAGAAGGCCAGTGGTTAATCGGTTACCGTTGGGATGATAGCCAATGGCACGAGGGGAGATACCCAACCCTTTTGGAGCTAGACTCCGCCTGCCCCAAGAATCCAGTATTTCTAAAGCGTATATGCCTCCACCAAGCCCTTGTTAATAGCCTGGCCCTTGAGAGGGCGAAATTAACTGAAGGCGAAAGCGAATTGTTAAACAAAGTGACAGGTTTCAGTGCTCTTGTGGGAGGAAAAGTCAAAAGTAAGATAGAGACCTGTCTTGAGTTTAGGGAAGAAGAGTTACTAGGGGCAATGGAGGCCGTACAGAAGGAACTACTTGCCCTGGGAATTACTTCTATTCATCAGATTAGCACTAACTTCTCTCTCATAAAGAAATTTGCTGAGGGAGGGAAGTTGCTCCTCAGAGTCTACTTCTGTCCCGTCTGGGAGAAGGGACTTACGACTAAACCAGTGCAAGAATTGCCCCCGCTAATAAAGCCAGGGGCAGTAAAATTCTTTATTGATGGCTCCATTGGGGCGCATAGTGCAGCCTTACAAGAACCCTACCTTGATGAACCAAAGTGTCATGGTGAGCTTTACTGGGAAAAGCAAGCACTAAAGGATACACTAGGGCTATTTCATAGGGCTGGCAGACAATTATCCATCCACGCTATTGGTGACTGTGCAATAGTCTTTTTGCTTGAGGCTATGGAAGAGGTACTTGAAATGTATCCCGCAGAGAAACATAGGCATCGCATAGAGCATTGTGAGCTCGTTTCAAAAGGGGCCATGGAAAGGATAAAAAAGTTAAGGCTAGTCGTATCGGCCCAGCCCAACTTCATATCTGTGTGGGGCCTACCTGACGGACTTTACAAAAAGAGGCTTGGGCTAAGAAGATGGATGAGGATGAACCCAATGGCCGAATTCATCAGCGCGTCTATCCCACTCGTATTTGGTTCAGATGGCATACCCCCAGGGCCAATCTATGGCATCCATGCGGCAGTTAATCATCCTGTGGAAAGCAGTCGCATCAGTCCCATTGAGGCCATTAAGTGTTATACAATAGCCGGGGCTTTTGCCTCTTTTGAGGAAGATTTCAAGGGGAGCCTTCTGCCGGGAAAGTTGGCGGACATAACAGTTTTATCTCAAGACCCTACCTCTTGCCTCACTGAAAACATTAAAGATACTACAGTAATTATGACTATACTTGATGGAAAAATTGTTTATAATTTATAATGTTTAAAAATACTTTAAAGCCATGGTGCTATTCTAAAGAAATAAGTTGTTGAATGTGTGTAAATGTGTTTGATTTTTGCTAGTTTTTTATAATAATTTCTACCTTCCTTAATTAACTTATTCAATTTTTCCAAAAGGGGTGAGAAGAGTTGTTTGTACCTACAAAAGTCTTTTTTACGAAAGGTGTTGGAAGGGCCAGCGAAAAATTACAATCCTTTGAGATTGCACTTAGAATGGCAGGCATTGCCCATTGTAATCTAGTAAGGGTATCTAGTATCTTTCCACCTGGCTGTAAGATAATAACCAAAAAGATGGGTAATCCTTTGTTAAAGCCCGGCCAGGTAGTCTTTGTTGTACTGAGTGAAAATGCTACTAACGAACCCAATCGACTAATAGGTGCATCCATAGGGTTAGCAGTGCCCTCGGATCGTAAGAGACACGGTTACCTGAGTGAGCACCACTCTTTTGGTCAAACGGAGGAAAGGTCAGGTAAATATGCCGAAGACCTTGCTGCTACTATGCTAGCCAGCACCATTGGGATTGAATTTGACCCAGCCAAAGACTATGATGAAAGGAAAAAGATATACCACATGAGTGGTAAGATAGTAAAGACCACAAATACTACTCAGACGGCCGAAGGGGATAAAAATGGCCTCTGGACCACGGTAATTGCTGCTGCTGTATTCGTACCTTAAGGACAGGCTCACCGCCCAGAAAGGCTTGACTATGGAAGAGATAGATTACCTCCCGTATAACTTCGGTGCCCTCCCAGAACGATACAGTAGCTGGGAAAAAAGCAGGATCGCAATCCTGCCGGTTCCTTATGATTCTACCTGTACACATAAAGGGGGGGCAAAGGAAGGCCCTAGGGCTATCATCCATGCCTCTAGAAATTTGGAGTTCCTAGACGATGAGCTGCTGATAGACGTTACACCACAAGGCATCCACACCCTGCCAGAACTGATGCCAGATAGTGAAGGCCCAGAGCGTACGGTGGAAAAAGTCTATCGCATGGCTAAGAAGGTATTACAAGAAGGCAAATTTCTTGTAACACTAGGTGGAGAACATACAATAAGCATTGGCGCTGTAAAGGCCCACAAGGAACGATTCCCCGAGCTTTGTGTGCTCCAGATAGATGCCCATCTTGACCTGAGGGATAGTTACGCTGGTAGTAAGTATAACCACGCCTGCGTTATGCGACGCATTTGTGAATTCTGCAAAATTGCACAGGTAGGTATAAGAAGCTACTGTCAGGAAGAACTAGACTTTGTAAGGGAAAAGGGGATGAAACCCTTTTATCAAAAAATCCTAGACCGTTGGGGAGATTGGCCAGAAGAGGTGATAGAAGGGCTATCTGAGGTAGTATATGTGACGATAGATTTAGACGGACTTGACCCCTCTTTCGTCCCATCGGTAGGCACACCCGAACCCGGTGGGCTAAGTTGGAAGGAGTGTCTCAGATTCCTACGCAGGGTGGCAGAAAAAAGAAAGATTATAGGCTTGGACGTAACAGAGTTAAGCCCAGACCCTAACAATATTACCCCGGATTATCTTGCAGCAAGACTTGTCTATAAAACCCTTGGCTACATATTCTATTACTCTCATGGCTAAATATGAAGAAATTTCCGGTGGAGTGGTAGCCCCTAGAGGTTTTCGGGCCGGGGCCAGCGCCTGTGGGATAAAATCAGTTCATACTGAAAAAAAGGCTAATTACGACTTAGCCCTCTTGATAACAGAAAGACCCACCCATGCTGCTGCGATGTTTACCACCAACCAGATAGTGGCAGCCCCCATAAAACTAAGCAGAGAGACCATCAAGAAAGGCCCAATCAAGGCAGTGGTTGTAAATAGTGGTAACGCTAATGCCTGCACAGGTAGCCAAGGCTATATTAACGCAATGGCAATGGCAGAGGCCACGGCCAGAGAACTTGGTCTCTCACCTGGTGAAGTCCTTGTGGCCTCCACAGGTATCATCGGCCAACCCCTACCTATGGAAAATGTCATTAGGGGGATAAAAGCGGCCGCAAAAGAGGCGGGAAGAAACGCCCAACACGGCTCTTCTTTTGCCAAGGCGATTATGACTACTGACACTAAGCCAAAAGAACTGGCAATTAAAGTAAACCTCAAAGATAAAAGTATCACTATTGGAGGGGCAGCCAAAGGAGCAGGAATGATATCCCCTAACATGGCCACAATGCTAGCCTTTATTACCACAGATGCCATGCTTACCAAGAAACAAGCGTACGAGTGTTTACAAAATGCAGCAAGCCGCTCCTTCAACAGAATCACTATTGATGGACATATGAGTACCAACGACATGGTAGTACTACTTGCTAATGGTACTGGTGTGGAATCACACCTAAAGGGTGAAGACCTGACTATTTTTCAGGAGGGCCTAGAGTATGTCTGTCAGGAATTAGCGAGGGCTATTGTCAAAGACGGAGAAGGGGCCACAAAATTTGTAAGGGTCCTTGTCAATGAGGCAAAAAAAGAGAAAGAGGCAGATACTATTGCCAGGGCCATTGCAAACTCACCACTGGTAAAGACAGCGATAAATGGGGGAGACCCCAATTGGGGTAGGATAGTATCGGCAGCAGGCGCCACTAGTATGCCACTTGACGAAAAAAGACTTAGATTATATATTGGCAATTGGTTAGTTTTCGAAGGGGAAAGGTCAGTAAAAAGCCCACCCAACGAACTCCAAGTCTATATGCAAGGGGAGGAGCTAGAACTAAGGCTTAGCCTCGGACTAGGTAAGGCCAAGGCAGAAGTGTGGACTTGTGATCTGTCTGAGGAGTACATAACCATTAACGCCAAGTATCGCACTTAAGAAAAAACATTAAGGTATTCGCCATGTACACGAAAACACATAAAGCTATACACACCAAATTTCAAACAAAACTCTCGTACGCCTTTGCCAGGTTTTTATTCTGGATACTGGTACTTAGCGTTATAACCCCACCATCACAACTTTTTTCAGCCCCTGAGCTTAAGCTGGATGTTGAGGAACATGTGCTGAAAAATGGATTAAAAATATTGACATTAGAGAGACATAAATCACCCACGGTCTCTCTTAGGACAGTCTATAAGGTAGGCTCTGTTAACGAACGCCCGGGCATCACCGGCGTATCCCATCTTTTTGAGCATATGATGTTCAAAGGAACAACGCTTTTTGGGACTAAGGACTGGAATATAGAAAAGCCCCTGTTGATGAAAGAAGATGACCTGGTGATAGCAATAGAGGAGGAAAGACACAAGGGAAAGGCTGCTGACACAGAAAAACTGAAAACTTTTGAAAGCCAACTGGAAGAGGTGAGAAAGCAGCTAAAAGACGCAGTGGTTAAAGATGAATTGTGGTCAATATATATGAGCCATGGGGCTACCGGGGTAAATGCCTCTACCGGGGAAGATGCTACCTTCTACTACTGCAACCTTCCATCTAACAAGTTAGAACTCTGGGCCCTCATTGAGTCCGACAGAATGAGGAACATGGTCCTACGAGAATTTTACTCCGAAAGAGATGTGGTTATGGAAGAGAGGAGGCTGCGGACAGATAACAGCCCCTTTGGTTTATTGTTTGAACAACTCAAGGCAACCGCTTTCACTGCCCATCCCTATGGATGGCCCGTAATAGGCTGGATGTCTGACATTAAAGGACTCACGAAAGAAGAGACTAAGGAATACTTTACGAGATATTATGCAGCGAATAATGCCGTGATAGTAGCCGTGGGGGACTTTAAAACGGAGGAATTTGTAAAATTGGTAGAGAAATATTTTAGCGACATCCCATCTCAACCCCCCATACCAGAGGTGGAAACGGTGGAGCCAGAACAAAGGGGTGAAAGAAGGGTGTATGTAGAGTACGAAGCAAATCCGAACGTTGCAATAGCCTATCATAAGCCCGAGGCTACGCATCCAGACCAGTACGCCCTTGACGTCATTCAGTCTCTTCTAGCTGCAGGCCGTACAGCCAGACTCTATAAGAGCTTGATCGAAGATAAAAGGCTAGCCGTTATGGCAAGGGCCTACGCAGGTGGCTCAAAATACCCAGACCTATTCCTAATTTTTGTTACCCCAAGGCACCCCCATACCGCTGAGGAGGTAGAACAGGCTGTTTATGAAGAATTGGAAAAATTAAAGAAAGAGCCCCCTTCGCAGTGGGAATTGGAAAAGATAAAGAACCAACTAGAGGCAGACTTTATCCATGGACTCGAATCCAACAGTGGCCTTGCAGATGAAATTAGCTTTTACGAGGCTGTCGCAGGCTGGCAATATATAAACGTTGCTCTAGAAAAAATACAAGCAGTTACAGCAGAAGATGTTATGCGTGTGGCCAAGAAATACTTTACAAAGACAAACCGAACGGTGGCAACTCTAGTTAAAATAGAACCATCATCTGCTAGCAAGGGTGAGGTAAAAGAATGAGGCATATTAATGGCATCTTGAGCCGATCGACTGCGGTAAACTATAAACTACTTTTCTTTGTACTTATATATTTCATAACTCAACCACTATACGCCGAGCACGGTAGACCTGCGGAAGAAGCACCTCTGGTAAAACCTCAATCACCAGGGGCACACCTTGTGTCAAAATTAGAATTTCCATCACTTGAGTTCACTCCCCCGAAAGCCCAACGGAGGTTACTATCCAATGGCATGGTCTTGTACCTGCTAGAGGACCACGATCTACCCGTTATAAGTATTTCTGCTACTATCAGAACTGGTTCCATTTACGAACCCCAAGAAAAGGCAGGGCTGGCCTCTTTAGTAGGACATGTTATGAGGTCTGGAGGAACCTATACCTGTAGCGTAGAAAAGATTAACGAAGAGCTAGAATACTTGGCCGCCTCGGTAGAAACCGCTATAGGAAGGGAAGCAGGCTCTGCTGGCCTTTCTGTATTAAAAAAGGACCTGGATAAGGTGCTGGAAATCTTTGCAGATGTGTTAAGAAACCCAGCCTTTCCAGAGGATAAGATTAACAAGAGAAAGGAAGAAGCCCTGGAGGCCTTTAGGAGAGAAAACGATAGCCCCGCCGGCATCCTCTTCAGAGAGTTCAGGAGGCTCCTCTACGAGCCACACCCCTACAGTAGAAAGGTAGAAGGGTACCCAGATACTCTTGCCAGAATAACCAGAGAAGACATGATAGAATTCCACAAAAAATACTTTCATCCTAATAACATCCTTATGGGCGTAGCTGGAGATTTTGATACAGAGGAAATAGTCAATAAACTAGAAAATCTCTTTAAAGATTGGCCAAGAACCGAGATTTCTTTTCCATCCGTTCCACCTGTAAGTGACAAGTTCCATAAGTCTATTAATTACATATACAAAGATATAGACCAGTCAAATATCATCTTAGGTCATGTAGCAATAGAGAGGACCAACCCGGATTATTTTCCCGCTATGCTTTTAAACTTTATATTAGGCGGGGGAAGTTTTGCCTCAAGAATCCCCGGGAAGGTGAGGAGTGAAGAAGGGTTGGCTTACAGCGTTTACAGTGCCTTCCACACCCCAAAAGATAAGGGCTTTTTCTTTGTAAATTGTCAGACTAAGTCCGAATCTACTTCTCGTGCCATATCTCTAATACTAGAAGAAATTGAAAAGATAAAAGAAAACCCAGTTGATGAAGATGAATTGGTCGTTGCTAAAGACACCTTTGCTAATCAATTCGTCTTTCTTTTCACCTCCAGTTCGGCAATCGTATCGCATATGATAAATATAGAATACGAAGGACTGCCTCCGGATTACCTTGATACTTATGTAGAGAAAGTAAAAGCTGTAACGGCGGAAGATATATTAAGAGTGGCCAAGAAATATCTCCAACCAGATAAGATTACATTTGTAGTCGTTGGAAATAAAGAAAAGTTTGATAGACCTCTTAGCGAGTTTGGAGAGGTTAAGACTATTGAGCTAAAGGGTCTTGACTAATACGTGAGAGTATGCAGTGCGTCCCCTGGGAAAGACCAGTAGAATTTCTGCTCTCCTTTAAGGTAAAAACATGCCCCTTCTTAAGTGGGTAACCAGCTTATTCCTTTGCTTTTGTATTCTTTGCCAGAAAGAAACAATTGGACAAGAGCTAAAAACCCTTCCCAAATGGACCTGTATCCTCTATTTTGCTGGGGATAACTTTTTAGATTGGTTCACCCAGCAGAACCTGGAAGAACTCAAACAAGCAGGTTGGAGATACGATGTCCGTACAGTGGTTCTTGTAGACAAAACGGATAAGGGGGGGCACCTGTACGAGGTCAGGAAAGGCTACCTGCTTGAATTACCTATAGAGGACATAAATCCCTCCTGGAAGAACAAAGAGCTAAATACCGGTGACTCGCAGACCTTGGTTGAATTTTCTAAATGGGCAGTGGAGAGCCTGCCTGCCCAGAACTACCTCCTGTTGCTCGGTGGATACGGAGAGGGATGGATGGGCTTGTTGCACGATTTTAATAACGGCTATGGCCAGATAGATATCCTGACTCTCCCAGAACTAGAAGAGGCCCTTGGTAACGTAGTAAAAGCGATAAAAAGGGTCAACGGTAAGGACAAAATTGATATTTTAGGTATGGATGCGTGTTACATGGGTATGCTGGAGGTGCTGTTTTCTATCAAAGATTATGCCCGTTACGTTATTGCTTCTGAGAATGAGGAGGCCCTGGATGGCTGGCCTTACGGAGACGTCTTAGCTGCTTTCTTAGAAGAACCCTCTCAGCCTATACCGAAGATCGCCTCCTACATAGCCGATGCTTACATAGACACCACCACCTACCTTCCCTCTAAGCTAGCAAACATAATGACCATTGCCGTTATAGATATGGAAGCCTTCTCTGGCATGTTGCAACCCTTGGGGGAATTGGCCCAGTGTTTAAAAACTGCTTTGAGTGACCCACCCCAGGATGAAAAAAAATTTAAGGAGATAGACATACTCACAGACTCATTTACTGTCAGCGCCCATATTTCTGGACGTTACATCCCCTATAGCATGCACTACGACCTAGGGAGCTTTCTCAATGCCCTGAGATTAAGGTTCAAAGACAATCCTGCTGTCACCTCAAACGTTAAGGAATTACAAAAAGCTATGCGAAGGATTGTGATAAAAGAAAGACATCAAGACCTGCCTGAAAGGAAAGTCCATTTAGGTGGACTAACCATCTTTTCAATGGGCGCAGAACTGGAAGGCTACAAGAACCTTCCCTTCTCCCAGCAAAATACCTGGTATAGTTTTGTGGAAAATAGGATGCTCACTTTAAGCACATTAGAGAAGGTACCAGAAAGTAAGACCCAATAATCTGGTAATTCTTAATTACGCATAAACACAAAAGATTACCCAACTATTAAATAATGAGAAGGAGCTTGGTCATTTGAGAATAAATTCTCATCATCACAGGTGAAATTGAAAAGTCCTTGGAAATGACTCCTGCGCATGGGTATGAAATGAGTTGAATAGAGCGGCTAAAAGGTAATACAAGTTAAAAATTAGGCCTTAGCAAATGATATGGTAACCACATTAACTCCATATTACACTACCAAGTATGGCGTGACTTACCTCGGCGATTCCAAAGAAATTCTCTCTAGTGGGGTCTTCGATGCCAAAGTAGACCTTATTATGACCTCCCCTCCTTTTGCACTCAGGCGTAAAAAACAGTACGGTAACGTGGAGGCAAATAAATATGTTGTCTGGTTTATGGACTTTGCACACTTATTCCACCGCGTCCTTAAGCCATGTGGTAGTCTTGTCATTGACATAGGCGGCAGTTGGAATCCGGGCCAACACACAAAAAGCCTCTACCAGTATGAATTACTATTGGAAATTTGTAGAATTCCGGGGTATAAGTTCTATCTCGCTCAGGAATTCTTTTGGTATAACCCTGCAAGGCTTCCAAGCCCAGCCGAGTGGGTTACAGTCAGGCGCGAAAGAGTGAAAGATGCAGTTAATTGTGTTTGGTGGCTCTCCAAAGACCCCCATCCTAAAGCTGACAACCGCAAGGTCTTGCGCCCCTATTCCGAAAGCATGCAAGAACTTCTTCAGCGCGGGTATAAGGCTAAATTACGCCCTAGCGGTCACGACATCTCAAACAAATTTGGGAAAAACAACGACGGTGCCATTCCACCAAATCTGTTAGAGATGGCAAATACTGAAAGTAATAGCCGATACCTGCGCGCGTGCAAACAAGCGGGACTCACCCCTAATCCAGCACGATACCCATACGGGCTACCAGAGTTTTTTATCAAATTCCTGACAGACTCCGGAGATTTGGTGATTGATCCGTTCGCCGGGAGTAACGTCACGGGTGAAGTATGTGAGCGTCTAGGACGCCGCTGGGTTTCGATTGAATTGATTGAAGAGTACCTTAAAGGCTCTAAATTCCGTTTTGATGAATTCTGTATGGGTGATTGGATAGACCCGCGAGGGCAAAAAATGTTCTTCTTACCAAAATCTCCTGCTACTCATAAAGTACAAAAAAAATCCCCAAGAAAACTTAAATAGAACACCACGCAATTATTTCCTTAGAGATAAAGGTCTATATTAATGTCTTAAAACGACCCCCAAATATTTGCTCAACCTTTCAATTATAAGCTGCTGAGCCTGATCTGCTTCTTCCTTTCTTAACGTACGGTCTGGGGCGCGAAAGTAAATTCGGAAGGCTATGCTCTTTTTACCAGGGGGAACTTGTTTGCCACGGTATAGGTCAAAGAATTCTACCCTATCTAAAAATTCTACCCCTGCCCCTTCTACACAGGACTCTATCTCTGCCCAGCTTACACCTTCATCTACCACAACAGCTATATCTCTATCTATCGGAGGATATAGAGGTAGCCTTTGGAAGGCACTGGTTAAATCCACCCTTTCAACCAAAAGGTCAAAATCTATTTCAGCAAGACAGGACACACTCCTTAGATCGTAAATTTTTACAATACTTGCATCCACCTCTCCTAAGACAGCTAGGGTATTCTTGTCCAGCTTAGCCACGCAAGACATTTCACTATTAAAAAAAGGATTCTCTCGCCGCTCCCAACACAACTTTCCATTTATGCCCAAAGAGGAAAGTAGTACCTCCAGAATGCCCTTCACTGTATAGAAAGCATTTTGTTGCCCCTCTTGTTCAAAAAGCAGTCCTAGACAGGCTTTTTCAACGGGAAGTTTCTCCCCTTCTGCTGGTAAATAGACCTTAGAAATCTCATAGAGTTTCACCTTATGGGTGCCGTAATCCTGATTGTGCTTTTTGGCGCGTAGTAGATTGCCCAAGAGAGTTTGCCTTAGACACTCCTCTCCCTTCCTTAACGGATTTCTTATCTGGATATATTCCTTCGCAGCAAATAATCCACCGCGCTGAAAGTTGTTGTCCTCTACAATACTATAGGTAAGCACCTCAAAGAACCCCCAGCCCTCTAACAGTCCCCTGACTCGCTCTTCTACCTGCTCCATTTTACCCTTAGTATAAACCTGTATAGGAAGGCTTATATCGGTGGGAATGTTGTTATAGCCATAAACCCTTGCTATTTCTTCAATCAGGTCTATCTCCTGCGTTACATCTCCACGAAAACCAGGCACAACTACCTCTAGAAAATCCTTTTTCTCCTCCCTTATTCCAAAACCTAACCTTGAAAGGACATCCCTTACTGTCTGTATATCTAACCGGATACCAAGGACTTTACTTATGCGCTCCAGCCTGAGGGTTACCACCTTCTTGTCTTCCTTTGCCCCCAAATTCACAAAATCCATGCTTACTTCTCCCCCAGCTAGCTGAAGTATAAGAGATGTTGCCCGCCTGGAAGCAAATTCTATCCCTTCTATATCCACTCCCCTCTCAAAACGGTAGCTTGACTCTGTCTTCAAGCCAAACCTCTTAGCAGTCCTTCTCACAATAGCAGGTTTAAACTTTGCCGATTCTAATAGAATATTTCTTGTCCCCTCGTGTACTTCTGTGTCCTTACCCCCCATCACCCCAGCCAGAGCTATTGGTCTTGTAGCGTCAGCAATTACTAGCACTTCAGGGTTGAGGTCACACTTCGCACCATCAATTGTCTCTATTCTCTCTCCTGCCAGGGCACGCCTCACTACTACTTCTTTACCCTGGAGTCTATCCAGGTCAAAGGCGTGAAGGGGCTGGCTCCACTCAAGAAGGACGTAGTTAGTAATATCCACCACGTTATTAATAGGCCGTAATCCCACTGCCTCAAGCCTCTTTTGAAGCCAGCTTGGAGACGGCCCAATCTTCACCCCACTAACTACACTCGCCGTATACCTGGGGCATAGCTCTGGCTCTTCAACACTTACCTTTACCTCAGTGGTAACCCTCCCCGGGGTATATTTGACCGAAGGCAATTTAAGCGGACAACGACTAACAGCCGTCACTTCTCTAGCAATACCTATCACCCCCAAGCAATCGGGGCGATTAGAGGTAACCTCTATCTCTAAGACATGGTCTCCATCAGGGGTTGCCCGCACGCCTGCCACCACCAAGCCAGCAGACGTAAGTAACTCTGCCAATTCCTTCACAGTAAAATTAAAGTCACAATACTCCTTTAACCAGTTGTAGGTTATCTTCATAATTAGTTATGGTTATCTGTGCTCGGTTTTGTTGAAGAGCAAGTGCAGCTTATAAGTCGTAGTCTAATCAGAATGGACTATAGAGGGCCATTAGAATTGTGACAAAAACCTCACATCATTTTCAAAGAAGAGCCTGATGTCGTCAATACCGTACTTAAGCATTGCTATCCTCTCCACCCCCATACCAAAGGCAAAACCCGTGTATTTCTCTGGGTCGTAACCCACTGCCCGAAATACATTTGGGTGAACCATACCAGCCCCCAGTATCTCAAGCCACCCACTGCCACCACACACACTACACCCTGAGCCTTCGGCAGATTCGCTACTCTTAGTCAGCCCCTTACAGAAGGAACAAGAAATCTCTACCTCTGCACTAGGCTCTGTAAAAGGGAAGAAAGAGGGCCTGAATCTCATCTTGGTATCCGGGCCAAAGTATGCCTGCGCAAAGAGGTTGAGCACCCCTTTAAGGTGCCCAAAATTTACCCCTTCATCCACCATCAGCCCCTCTATTTGATGAAACATAAAGGAGTGCCTGGCATCCACTGTATCTGGCCTGAACACCTTCCCAGGCGCAATTATCCTTATGGGTGGCTTTCGTCCTTGCATCACCCTAATCTGTACA
Source organism: Candidatus Brocadiia bacterium JP1 (assembly GCA_051388875.1). Classification (GTDB taxonomy): domain Bacteria; phylum Planctomycetota; class Brocadiia; order Brocadiales; family Bathyanammoxibiaceae; genus JBMFFR01. The sequence goes on from JBMFFR010000007.1 coordinate 103,672, forward strand.
GTAGAGGTCTGACTCCTTAGAAGGACACCATCAGTAATATAAAAAGTGTCAAAATCATCCCGGGAAGGATGGTCTGGTGGTATGTTCAGGGCCTCAAAATTATAGTATTCCAGTTCCACCTCACGCCCGGAAACTACCTGGAAGCCCATACGGCTAAAGATTTCCTTTATCTCCTCTATGGTTTGAATCAGGGGGTGCCGCCTCCCAACGTTAGGCGCATAACCAGGTAAGGAGACATCTACCTCTGGAGCCTTCACCCTGGGACCAGACAAGCTATTTTTGGTTTCTTCAAAGCTTTTTGTTATTTCTGCCTTGATTTCGTTAAGCAGCTTCCCCAGTGCGGGCCTTTCTTCGGGAGTGAGTGCAGGTAATTTTGAGAGATACTCACTCAAGACACCTTTTCTGCCGAGGTATTTCACCCTGAAGTGTTCTAACTCTTCCATAGAGCGAAGCCCTCTAAGCTCCTCCAACGCCTTCCCTTTTAGTTCAAGTAATGTCTCTCTCATTCAATATAATCCATAATACGAGAGCTCTGAAAAAGTATTAACAACACTACCTGTCATTCTGAGCGAAGCGAAGAATCTAATAGTTTAGCCGAGACTCTTCGTCACCTTCGGCTCCTCAGACGCCGTCCTGAGCGGAGCGAAGGAATGACATCTCTAACTTTTTCAGAGTTCTCAATACATAAACGGGGGAATGGTTGACATCTCTGATACTATCATAGCAGGGAAAATTGTCAAGGAAGGTTGGCTTCTACTGTCATTGGGAAGTTTAGTTGTTGACAGTTCTTTAATTCAAGGGCTAGAATAAGACTTTGATTCATATATGACGAAAGAAGGGTGCGTGTGTTAGACTTCAAGATAAAAATAGGTGGTGAGGCGGGCCAGGGGATGCAGACCATCAGCCATACCCTTGCACGCGTCTTCGCACGGGGAGGCTGGCATGTCTTCTCCGTTCAGGACTACCAGTCCCGTATCCGCGGTGGGCATAACCTCTCCGTACTAAGGGTAAGAGAATCTCCTGTCTTTGCTATGACCAGAGGCATAAACGTATTAATTGCGCTGAACAAAGAAACAGTAGACCTTCATAAAGGGGAACTCCAGGACGGGGGGGTAGTCATCTATGATGGAGAAAAAATCAAACTAGATACCTATCCCAATCTATTAAGTACCCCTTTGGAGAGATTCGCCCTGGAGAGCGGTAATAGGTTATACAGTAACTCGGTAGCGGCGGGTGCTGTCCTCGGTCTCATGGGATATGATTTTGAGCCACTGGCTGAGGTTCTTATGGATACTTTCGGGGGAAAAAACACACTCGCAGAAGACAACATAAAGGCTGCTCGGGCGGGATATGACTACACTAAGAAAAATGGCTCTTCCCAATTTCCCTGGAAGTTCGGGCCACTGGCTAACAAACGCAGGATGCTTATCACTGGCAATGAGGCACTGGCGTTAGGGGCACTGGCCGCAGGCTGCAAATTTATGAGCGCCTATCCCATGACCCCCTCCACCGGCGTGCTGACCTATTTGGCTGGAAAAGCTAAGGACTGGGGCATGATTGTAGAACAGGCAGAAGATGAGATTGCGGCCATTACTATGGCCATAGGTGCCTCTTTTGCAGGGGTACGGGCCATGACGGCCACCTCTGGCGGCGGATTCTGTCTCATGGTAGAAGGGTTAGGTCTAGCAGGAATAACAGAGACACCTATAGTGGTGATAGAGGCCCAAAGACCAGGGCCTGCCATAGGACTACCCACTAGAACCGAACAATCCGATTTAGAATTTGTGCTACACGCCTCCCACGGTGAATTCCCCAGAGCAGTATTAACCCCAGGTACCCCCGAGGAAGCATTCTTCGCAATGACAAAGGCTTTCAATCTAGCAGAAAAATACCAGACCCCAACCCTGGTCATAAGCGACCAACACCTGGCAGACTCCCACTGGACAATAGATAATTTGGATATATCCCATGTTATGATAGACAGAGGCCAACTCATCCAGTCAGAGGAAAGGGAAAAGCTAGTCGGTTATAAACGACACGCTTTCACAGATTCCGGTATCTCCCCCAGGGCCCTACCTGGCTATCCCGGCATAACCGTTGTTACCGACAGCGACGAACACGATGAAGAAGGACACCTCACCGAGGACACTGAACTCCGAACAAAAATGATGCTTAAGCGGATGCGAAAAATCATAGGTCTAGCCCAGGAGATTTCTCCACCCAAACTTCATGGTTCAATTAATAACCCAGAAGTTTTACTCATAGGCTGGGGTTCCACTTATGGCGCAATTAGAGAAGCAGTGGATATACTACAGTCCCGGGGCCAAAAAGCAGCCGGTTTGCATATAAATGAAATCTGGCCTTTTCCGTCAAGTTCTGTGGCACAGGCCCTGGAATCTGCTAAGGCGTGTTACGTTATTGAAAATAATGCTACTGGCCAACTCGCAAGGCTCATACGCAGAGAGACTGGTAAGACCGTTACGGAAAAGATACTCAAGTTTGATGGACTTCCTTTTAGTCCAGAGTATATCGTTGATGCAACAACAGGTAGTTAAAACCCAGAGCTTAAGAGAAATACTCTCGCCTCTTACCTCTAGTTACTGATAAGGAGTCAAACAAACACATGGTTACATTGAATGACTATGCAGGTGGGCAAACAGCCTGGTGCCCTGGATGCGGAAATTTTATGGTACTGAGAGCGGTGCAGGAGGCCATGGTGGGTCTGGGGAAAGAACCCCATGAGGTGCTACTCGTCTCCGGCATCGGCCAGGCAGGCAAGTTACCCCATTACATGAAATGTAACGCATTTAACACCCTTCATGGCCGCACCTTGCCCACAGTCACCGGAATAAAGCTGGCAAACCATGAATTAACAGTAGTCGCCATCGCCGGGGATGGCGATTGTTATGGAGAGGGTGGAAATCATCTCCTCCATGCCATTCGCAGGAATATAAATATAACCATCATCGTCCATAACAACCAGGTATACGCCCTGACAAAGGGGCAGGCCTCTCCCACCAGTGATAAAGGTTTTTCAACCAAGGTGCAGCCAGAGGGTGTAATCCTTGCCTCATTTAATCCCATCGTTGTTGCTGTGGCAATGGATGCCAGTTTTGTAGCCAGGGGTTTTGCTGGGGAGAAAAACCACCTTGTGGAACTTATCAAAAAGGCAGTGCTTCATAAAGGCTTTGCCCTGGTGGATGTCCTCCAGCCTTGCCCCAGTTTCAACAGAGTTAACACAGTTTCCTGGTATAAGGAAAGGGTATATAAACTTGATGACCTCCCCGATTACAACCCATCAGACCGTATAGCAGCCTTCCAGAAGGCACAGGAATGGGGTAACAAGATTCCTATCGGTGTCATCTATACTAACCCCACCAGACCTATTATGGAAGAACAGGTACACGCCATAAGGGAAGCACCCCTGGTAAAGTCTCAACCAGAAACACCAGATTACAACAGATTTAAAAAGCTACTTGAAGAATTTATCTAGCCCACCAGAACAAAAAATTACCTATCATCAAACCACTACTGGTGATAAAATTTAATTAAGAGGATAAAAAGGAAACAAAGCCATGTTACGCCAGTTCACTGTCCTTATCAGAAAAGATGGCGACGGCTATTTGGCCCACTGCCTGGAAACAGAAATATTTGCAAAAGGGGTAACCCCCGAGGAAGCACAGGAAAATCTTCGTAACACTATCGTATCCTACCTTAAGACTATCCCACAGGAAAAATATCCAAAAGAAGGTGTAGATTTGTACTTTACCAGGATAGAAGTAACCTGCTGACAACTGGAAATCATCTTGACAGCCACCAATGGCCTTGCTATCTTGTCTTTTTTAAGAAGCAAACGCTCTTAAAGACATAACTTAGCTACTTAAAATGATGCTTGGCAAAGATTCCTTCAGTTTCAGGTGTATTTCTTCTTTACTCCTTATAACCCATCTTATCCTTGCAATAGGGGCTGAGGGGTTACACGGTCTTTGCTGTGAGTCACATAATTATAAGCTATTAGCGCATTCATGCAGTCCCGAATGGGCTATCGGCTGTGTAGAGCCCCAAGTCAATTCTTATGATTATAGGGATTGTCTCCTCTGCCAATGGCTGAAGTATTCACCCCAAGGCCTACTTGAAAAGGATACAAGCTTTGCCTTCACTTCTGGAGGAGTTTGTGTTATTTTTCCCAAAGATCCCCCCCAAATCCTATTCCTGGCAATAGGGCTTTCCCGTGCCCCACCCGCTTAATTCCCCTATCATCTAGCACATTTTTACCACACAAACTTCGTGGGAAAGCCCCTGGAAGCTACTTGCCAAAAGGGTGGTACGCTCCAAATAGATTAAGATTGCTTTCAGGCATTATTATAGTTATAAATGGCAAGGTTGGCTTAAGGTGGTTAAGGTAAACCTTTACAAGTCCTACCTGTTTATCGTGGTCTAAGCAAGGAGAAAAAGCCATGAGCAAATTATTACACTTATCTTTGCTAATTACAGTACTACTACTACCTGGGGGTGCTGCCACACTTTTTGCTGAGGAGCAGGATGTGGAGGAAGAGGTGCTTCGGCTCAGGTCTGAGATGTTGAAGATGAAAATGGATTATGAAAAAAAACTTCGCCGGATGGAAGAAAGGCTCATTAGACTAGAAAATCCTGAACCAGATACTCACCCCTATATCCGTAAAGTAGCTATGACTGAAGAAGAAAAGGCCAAACTAGAGGAAGAACTAAAGGCACTTATGGGTGATAAGGCACAACCGGCGCTCCCCACCACCCAGGTCTCTCCACCCACACCAGAAAAAACCCAGCAGGAAGGATTTCCCTGGAGGGTGCGGCCGGGCATTTTGCAGACCTATAATCCTGACATCAGTGTAATTGGCGACTTTACGGGCCAGTTTTTCCACCCCGGCAGAGGAAGAGGGGAGTTTAGTTGGGAGGAGATGAGATTTGAGGATAGGGAATTCGCCGATAGGTTTGCAATGAGGGAAGTTGAGCTTGGTCTCCAATCTGCAATAGACCCCTATGCCAGGGCTGATTTTTTCTTAGGAATCCATGAGGGGGAGATAGAGCTAGAAGAAGCATTCATGACCTTACTAACCCTTCCCAAAGGACTTCAGGCTAAGATTGGTCAGTTTAAACCTGCATTTGGTAAGGTTAGCCGTACCCATAGACCAGAAATCTTACAGGTAGATTATCCTCTTGTAATAAGGAATTTACTTGGAGAGGAAGGTCTTCGCGACCCCGGTTTTTCCATGAGCTGGCTCATCCCAAATCCGTGGGATAAATATATAGAGCTTACTGGCGAGGTACTGACAACAAGGGGCATGAATGAGTTTTATTATGTGGCACATCTTAAAAATTTCTTTGACCTTACCCCAAATTCTTCTCTTGAAATTGGGTTAACCGGGTTAACAGGCAACCTAAAGACCCGCTTCCATGGACACGAAGGGGAAGAAGCAGGTGATAGCCAGGTTCATGCTAATATGGTAGGCCTTGACCTCACCTATCGCTGGAAACCTATAACCCACAGGGCAAAACCCTATAAGAGTTTCCTCTGGCAATCCGAGGTCTACTTTACCCAATTGGATGATATAGATGATTTTGTTGGAGAGCATAACGAAGAAAACCATGGTGCAGAAGGTCTTGATATGGATAAGATCTTTGGTACTAGGGACAACCAGGATAGCTGGGGGGCATTTACCTTTTGGGAGTATCAGTTGACCAGGCGAAACTATCTGGGTTTAAGGCTTGACTATGCTCAGGCTCTATATAACAACAAGGACTTTGAATGGGCGATAAGCCCCTATTGGACCTTCTGGCAAAGCGACTTTGCTAGATGGCGAATCCAGTACACCCATACCCAGAGGAGACTGGATTCAGTGAATCCCAGCTTTAGCAGCGACGATGCACTTATGCTACAGGCCACCTTTAGCATAGGTGTCCATAGGCCTCATCCCTTTTAGGGCATGTGTTTCGTGACCTGACAGATAAAATGGAAAAAGATGGAATTAGCGTTATAATTGACAGTGGCTCTAGGAACTTTATTCTCTAGAACCTAAAATTGTTTTAATTGGAAGGGGAATTTCCCATGACTGAAAAATTTAAGGGTATTTTCTTTCTAGCAATTCTAAGCCTTCTTCTGCTTCTGCCCAGCCAAACGGAGGCTAAGATTAGAATAATTACAACTTCTACCGACCTTGCCTCTATTGCAAGTCTTATAGGGGGAGACAAGGTAGAAGTGGAGAGTATAATCCAGGGCTATCAAAACCCTCACTACGTGGACATTAAGCCAAGCTATATGATAAAACTGCACAAGGCCGATATGTTTGTAAAGATAGGTCTTGATTTGGAACTCTGGGCCCCTATCATCGCAGAGGGTGCCAGGAATTCAAAGATACTGGCTGGTGGCCCTGGTTATGTTGACGCCTCTGTTGACGCCGAAATACTTGAAATACCTCAGACTAAAATAACCCGTGAGCTTGGCGATATCCACATCTATGGCAACCCCCATTACTGGCTTGACCCTGAAAATGGTAAGATTATCGCTCACAACATCTTACAAGCACTAGAGAGGCTTGCCCCAGAGGATTCTACCTACTTTGAGCAAAGGAAGGCAGAGTTTGATTTAAAAATAAATGCGCTCCTCCCACAATGGCTTGAGAAAATGAAGCCCTATCGGGATACCAAGGTGGTAACTTATCACAATAGCTGGCCTAATTTTCTAAAAAAGTTCGGGCTGGTAGCGGCAGGATATGTAGAACCTAAACCAGGCATTCCCCCCTCCCCGAGCCATTTGGCTTCACTAATAGATAAGATGAAGAGTGAAGGTGTTAAGGTAGTCATACAAGAACCTTTTTATGAGACTAAAATCTCTAAGTTTGTGGCTGATAAGACCGGGGCAAAACTACTGGTTCTTACCCCCTCTGTGTTAGGGGCTGAAGGGATAAACGATTACTTTAGTCTCTTTGACTTTCTGATTAATAGCCTTATCAGTGCTTTTCAAGAAATGGGGATAAAACCCCAAATTTAATGAATCTAAAACGTAATTTGGTTTTGTTAATTTGCGATGGAAAATAATAGATTAATAGAATTCCGTGATGCCTCACTAGGGTATGGTAAGAAGGTTGTTGTGGACCACGTTAATCTAACCGTTGAGAGGGGCGATTTCATGGGAATTGCCGGGCCTAATGGCTCAGGAAAAACTACGCTTCTTAAGACCCTTTTAAAAATGTTAAGGCCCATCAGTGGAGGTGTTTACTTCAGCGGAGAACTCCGCAAGGGGAAAAAACCCTTAGGTTATGTGCCCCAAAGAGAATTCTTAGATGAAATATTTCCCCTTACCGTAATGGATGTAGTAATGATGGGAAGGTTTGCCGGGATAGGTCCGGCAAAGAAGCCCTCGCAAGAAGACTTCGCCATTGTCCACGACTCTATTGCACAAGTAAATATGGAAGGGCATGTGCGAAGGGCCTTCAGGGACCTATCGGGCGGACAGAAACAAAGGGTACTTATAGCAAGGGCCCTGGCCGCTCAACCTTTTATGCTGGTCCTGGATGAGCCATGCGATAACCTTGACATCGCAGGTGAACAAGAAATTATGGAACTCCTAAAGAGCCTACATACAGAACGGAACTTGACCATAGTAATGGTGAGCCACCTTCTTGCAACTATGGTCAACTATGTAGAAAAGCTCGCCATAATTGAGAATGGCAGGCTGCACGTGGGGAGGGTCGGAGACATCTTTACAGAGGAAAATCTACAAAGAATTTACTCAATGAATGTAAAGATTTACGACATCGGGGGCAAGAAAGCCATACTAGGATAAGACTAATGGAACATTTTGTGGCAACCCTCAGTCTCTTCCGCTACGCACTGGCGGGGATTGTCTTGGTCTCCTTTATATGTTCCTACTTGGGGGTATATATTGTCCTTAAAAGGATAATCTTCGTAGGGGTTGCAATTGCGCAGATTTCCTCAATGGGTGTAGCCTTTGCTTTTTTGCTGCACCTCCCCCCCACAATCTTTTCTATTCTATTTACACTCCTCGGCATGTTATTTATGTCACAAAAGCTTGTGGGCAAAAGACTTTCGCAGGAGGGTATAGTTGGGCTGTGTTTTGTAACTGCCTGGGCCGTAACTGCACTAATGATGGCAAAAAGCCCACTGGGAATCCATGAGGTAGAGCATATAGTCTTTGGAGATATACTGACCATATCCCCAATGCAAGTATATACGGCATTAGGAGTTGTGATAACAATAATAACACTGCATCTGCTATTCTACAAAGAATTCCTGTTCGTCTCCTTTGACTATGACATGGCAAAGGCACAAGGGGTGAATTCTGCCTTATGGGACATACTCTTATACTTCAGCATAGGAGCTGCCATAGCAATAGGGATTATGATTGCAGGAAATATGATGATAACCTCCTGTATAATACTGCCTGCCCTTAATGGCTTAATCTTTGCCCAAAGGCTAAGGAACGTGTTTATTATTTCCTGCATCCAGGGGGTATGCACTGCCACTCTTGGCTTCCTTATTTCCTACTTCCTTGACCTTCCGTACGGCCCCACCGCTGCCGCAAGTTCCTTTGTTACCCTCGGCTTCTCCTTTATAGCCTATAAGTTTAAGAAATAAATTCCTCTGATTCGGCCATCCTTTCTAATCCATTGAAGCACTCCTAACCCGGCATACCCAGATGGTCGTCCAAGGTTCGTAAATAGCTCTATTTGAAAATAAGTCCCAGAGGTGGTATACTTTTTCAGTATAAAGTCGCAGAAACCAACCTTAGCCTATGCCCCCAAAGGGCAATATTCACAAGCAAATGGCTGAAAAATCCAAGTACACAAAAGAAACGCTTGAGAAGCAGAATATTGTGCGTTTTATCCCCATTATAGCTTCAGCTATTACCCTGGTGGGACTTATCATTGGTGCTACTGTGACCCTTTACAACGAAAACCAGAGACGAAAACTGGAAATCATAACTTACTTAAAAAGGGATTTGGCGAGTACAAACCATGTCACCCGCCAGATCGCTTACCGTGCCCTGGCAGATTATCCTAAGGAAGCTATCCCTATACTTCTTGCTGGTCTCGGCAGTACCGAGAAGGATGGAGAGGGGAACCTCAAGGAGGACACAGTCTGTACCTCTGCCGCAGCATCCTCCCTTAGACAACTGAGGGAGAAAGCTGTAAAACCCCTTGCAGAGGAGCTAACACGGTTAAAGACCGAGATAATGAAGCCTTTATTAAAAGGTAAAGATGAGAACACCACAACAGTGTGTAGAAGGCTTCCCCTTGCTATGTTCTTAGAGGATGAAGAGAAATTAGATGAGGAAATCAAAATAAAAATAACAGAGACCCTAAAATTTCTTAAAGTGGAACTGGATGACGACAAGATTGAAGAGCTCACGAATGAGCTTAAAGATATAAGGTCTTCAAAGTATCAGGCAATATTAGCTCACAAGAATGGTAGAGATGCCTTTGCCGACCTACTGCGCCTTCCGGGAAAGTATAAACGCCTCAACCTTGGCTCAATAGATTTATCCGACACCGACCTGTATATGGCTCAATTATCGGGCGCTGATTTAACCAGTGCTAACCTATGTGACGCCAGGTTGCGGTTGGCTGACCTGTCGGGTGCTAAACTGGAGAAGGTCAATCTGGCCATAGCCTATCTGGAGCGTGCCGACCTATCATCTGCTAATTTGAAGAATGCCACCCTATCGGGTGCTAATTTAAAATGGGCCGACCTCTTGGGTGCCGACTTGTATAATGCCGACTTATCGGGTGCTGATTTGACATTTGCCATACTATCTGGTGCTAGGTTGGAAAAAACAAAACTATATGGAGTGATAGGCTTCAGGGAATTAGAGGAATTGCATTTACATAATGCAGTATTTGAATACGTAGAAGGTCTTTCCCAGCAAGACCTTGAGTATGCCAAGTCTAAAGGGGCTATAGTTAAGCCGTCACCAAAGGAAAGCCCTTGAAAATAAAAGAATTTTGGTTTAAGTTGTGATTTATGTTGAAAAGTGTGCGTATGAACAGACCTTCTGGCCTGTTCTCCTTGAAAACACCCCAAAACAAGGCTTTAGCCCTATCCGTACTGGCACGGGCAAGATTATACGTAATACTCACCAGCCACCTCTGCAAAAGGCCAGTAATGGAAACTGCCCGTTTGGCCCTTGAAGGTGGTGCCGATATAATACAACTCAGAGAAAAGGAAATGCCTGATAAAGATTTCCTTCAATTAGCTATAAAATTGAGGGAACTAACAACAAGAATGGGGCGATTATTTATCGTTAATGACCGCCCTCGTATTGCCTGTGAGTCCGGGGCGGATGGACTCCACCTCGGGCAGGAAGATACGCCCATTGCTGAAGCCAGCGCCTTAGTAGGAAAGGATATGCTTATCGGATTATCAACGCATAACTTAGAGCAGGCCAGATTGGCCTTCAAGCAGGGGGCAAATTACTTAGGTATTGGCCCTATCTTTCCTACCTCTACAAAGCCTATCAAGACAGACGAATCTCCGATAGGTACGGAAATCTTAAGACTCCTCAAGAACTTTCCAATACCCTATTTTGCAATAGGTGGCATTAACCTAGCTAATCTAGATAAAATTATAGTGGCGGATACCGCAAGGGTGGCTGCTTGCTCGGCAGTAATAAATCAAGAGGATGTCCTGAATGCTGCCTACCTTCTCAGTTCCAGGCTGAGGGGGCCGAGTCCAATTGCGGCAGACAGTTAGCGCACCTATTCCAAGTGAATAAACATTCACTTACACGCTCAGCTAGAACAATCAGCCTTTGTACACTTCTTAGTCGCATCCTGGGGCTCCTTCGTGACATCTTGTGCGCCAGCATCTTTGGCACAGGGGTTGTATGGGATGCCTTTGCTGTGGCCTTTCGTATACCCAACCTCTTCAGACGCCTCTTCGGCGAGGGGGCCTTAACGGCTGCCTTCATCCCCATATTCACAGAGTACCTGGAAAAGAAGGGCCATGTAGAGGCGTGGAGGCTGGTTAGCGTGGTGGCTACCTTTCTTGTCTTGCTCTTAACCTTGATAGCTCTTATAGTGGAAGTCTCACTCCTTGTCATCCTCAAATGGGCTTCACTTAACACTAAATGGGAAAAAACCTTAGAGTTGCTTGCCATAATGTTTCCCTACAGCCTTCTCATCTGCCTGGCTGCCCTGGTGTCGGCCATACTAAACTGTCTTAGGCACTTTTTTATGCCCGCCTTTTCTCCAGTCATATTGAACCTATGCTGGATAGGCTCTGTGCTACTGGCAGTCCGCAGCCTGGGCATGACCCCTGAAGAAGGCATCTATCTTGTGGCAGTTTCAGTACTGGTGGCAGGGTTCCTACAGTTGGGTTCGCAGTGGCTAATAGTCCGTAATACCGGGGGCGAGATTCGCCCCATCATGGAACTCGCCCACCCAGGGCTAAGAGAGATAGTCACAAACATGGGCCCGGTAGTCTTTGGCCTGGCCGTAGTACAGGTCAATATAATCGTTGATAGCCTTATTGCAATCGGCTTTGCAAGCTCCCCAGACGGACCTACCACTTTTGAATTTCTAGGCAAAACGGTGCATTTTCCCATGAAGAGTGGTGCGGCCTCCGTTCTCTACTATGGGGATAGGCTAATGGAATTCCCCCTGGCCCTAATAGGCATAGCCATGGCGACGGCCGTTTTCCCAACGCTTTCCGCACTCTCGGTACGAGGGGATTGGGAAGGCTTTTCCAGGACCTTACAAGAGGCCCTTTGCCTGGTGCTATTTGTGGGAATCCCCGCAGCCGCAGGGCTAGCGATACTGGGTGGACCTATGTCTGAGTTGTTCTTCCAGCGGCAAGCCTTTACCATGGAGTCTTCTCAGCGCACTGCCAGCGTGATAAGCTTTTATTCCGTTGGACTTTGGGCCTTTTGCGTTATGCACATATTGGTAAGGGCCTTCCAGTCTATGAAAGACCCTCTGACCCCGGCAAAGGTGGGGGTGGGTATGGTGGGATTAAACCTAGTGCTAAATTTTATACTTATATGGTTTCTGCGGGAAGGGGGACTGGCTCTCTCTACCTCTATATGCGCAATACTCCAGGTAGGTTTACTTATCCATGTACTTCATCGCAGATTCGGATTAAAAATACTGGAGCACATAATCGCCTCCTGTGGGAAAACCCTAATAGCTACTAGCATTATGGCCCTGATCTGTTTTGTGGTGTTATACATAATCCCCGATACCAGTGATACACTACTGGTCAGGGCCGAAAGGCTGTTTTTACCAATCGCAGCGGGGATTACAGGATTCTCAGGGACGGCTTATTTACTGAATTCAAAAGAACTAGGCCAGCTTTATAGTGCTTTTAGATTTAAGAAGTAAAAGTGTGGGGACAAATATCTTCTTGGTATATTGATACTATCGGTCAGATTCTGATAAGACCTCTTATAGCAAAACCATGTTGTCCCTGTGGATTACTTCGTCATAGGGCTTAGCGCCCAGGAGCCTGACTATATGGGAACTTGGCTGCCCCTTTATTTTCCCCAGTTCTTCTGAAGAATAGTTAGAAAGGCCCCTGGCAAATTCTTTTCCGTCACAAAGGAGGGATATTACGTCCCCTTTTTTAAAATCTCCCTCTACGTGAGTGATACCAGATGGCAAGAGACTCTTGCCCTTGCGTGAGATAGCCTCAGAGGCCCCGTTATCCACATAAATACGCCCTTTGGGGCGGAGGGCAAAGCCTATCCAGCGTTTACGGCTTTCCAGTCTCTTAGAACAGGGCAGGAAAAGGGTTCCTACCGCTTCCCCTTGCATAATCTTTAAAAGGATATTGGGCGTTCTGCCATTAGCTAGAATCACTGCCTCCCCTGAGCTAGTGGCTACCTTAGCTGCGTTGAGCTTACTCTGCATACCCCCGACCCCTAAATTGGTCTTGTCACTAAAGGCAAGATTCTCCACTTCTTGAGTCACCTCCTTTACTAAGCCTACCACCTCCTTACTCTTAAGGTCTTTATAAAGCCCATCTACGGAGGAAAGGATGATTAACAGCTCTGCCTTGAGGAGGTTTGTGACCAGGGCGGCAAGTGCATCGTTGTCAGTGAAGGCAATTTCTTCTATTGATACTGTGTCGTTCTCATTGATTACGGGTATAACGCTCATTCTCAAAAGTGTAGTAATTGTATTGAAAGTGTTGAGGTAGCGCTGGCGGTCTTCCAGGTCTTCTCTGGTAAGGAGTACCTGTGCAGCGTGGTAGTCGTGTATTTTAAAGGAGTTGTTGTAGGCCGCAATTAGCTTGCTCTGTCCAACGGCAGCAGTGGCCTGTAGTTCAGGCAGGGTGGTGGGTCTCTTTTTTAGCTCTAACTCTCCCATGCCTGCCCCTACGGCCCCTGAACTTACCAGGACTACCTGGTAATCTCTGTCTCTAAGTTCCACTAGTTGCCTGGAGAGATTGCCCACCTGCTGCATATCCAGGAATCCTTCGCGTGTAGTAATCACCCCGGTGCCCACCTTGACCACTATCCTTTTTGTCCTTGAAATAATCGTCTTTCTATGAATTTCTTGCATAGTTTTTTCTTCAAAAATAGTTGACATTTACTACCCTTATGTTATTATCTTCACCACTTCTATATCCCTTTTATATCCCAGAAAAAGGAGGCATAAATGGCAGCAAAAAAAGAGCAAGAAATTCTGGTAGTGGCCAGCAAAGTACGTGATTATATCAAGTCAAAAGGTTTTCTTACAGCCGGGGAATTAGTTCCAGAGCTAAGCTGTAAGGTATACTGCCTTCTAGATAGTGCTATTGAACGGGCCAATGCCAACGGCAGAAAGACAGTCAGTTCAAAAGATTTATAATAGGCTACTCTTAACATTTCTCACCCAGGGCACTGGGAGTGAAAAGGGGGTCATTGACTGGCTTCTAACTTAAGCTTTAAAAGTTCATTAATAAGCTGGGGATTGGCCTTCCCCTTGGTTTTGCGCATTATTTGACCAACAAGGAAAGTAAGGGAAGTTTTTTTACCCTTTTTGTAATCGGCCAATGCAGAAGGATTTTCCGTCAGCACTTCTTGGACGATGTTCTCCAGCTGAACCCTGTCACTTATCTGAAGAAGGCCCCTCTCCTGGACAATCTGAGGGGCCTTCTTTCCTGTTTCCACCATCTCCACAAAAACGCCTCTGGCAGTAGGCATGCTTATGTCCCCTTCTTCTACCAACTTTGTCAACTCCACCAACATCTCGGAGCTAACTGGAAAGTTTCTTATCTCAAGCCGCCTCTCATTTAGCTCTCTTAAGACATCATTTATTACCCAGTTACAAATCACCTTGGGAGATTTATATTGCACAACACATCCTTCAAAGTAATCTGCCAGGGATTTATTCTCGGTGAGCACCCCTGCATCATACTCAGAAAGACCGTACTGGGCCACAAATCGCTCTTTCCTTGAAAGTGGTAGCTCAGGAAGCGTAGCCGTTAACTCTCCCAGCCATCTATTGTCTATCACCACTGGAAGCAAATCAGGCTCCGGAAAATAGCGATAGTCTTGAGCTTCTTCTTTGGTGCGCATCCTCTCAGTCCTCCCACGGAGGTCGTCCCAGAGTCTAGTCTCTCTGGTCACTACACCATCCCCTTCCATCACCTCTCTTTGTCTCTTTATCTCATACTCTAACGCCTTTAGCACTGCCTTCATAGAGTTAACATTCTTTATTTCTACCCTATTACCCAGGGCCTCTTGACCCTGACGCTTAAGGGATACACTGGCCTCAAATCTCAAAGAGCCCTCCTGCATCTTACAGTCAGAAACCTCAAGGTAAAGGAGCAGAGTCCTCAATGTGTTCATATAAGCCTCTACCTCCTCAAGGCTTCGCATATCCGGGTAAGTAACTATCTCTAACAGTGGAACCCCTGCACGGTTAAAGTCTACAAGGCTATAGTCATCCCCGGATTCTTCCGGATGCATAAGTTTACCTGCCTCCTCTTCTAAATGGACGTTGTGAATTCGTATCCTCTTTTTTTCGCCATCGTGCTTTATCTCCAGATAACCATCCACCCCTAGGTTTATATAGTTCTGGGATATCTGATAGTTCTTAGGCAGGTCTGGATAGTAATAATTTTTTCTATCAAAGGCTGTGAATTGATTTATCTTACAATTTAAGGCAAGGGCGGCCTTTAGAGCCATTTCAAACCCTTTCTTGCTCATTACAGGTAGAACCCCAGGAAGTCCTAAACAGACAGGGCATACCAGTGAATTAGGTGGTGAACCAAACCTGTTAAGACAGCCGCAGAAGAGTTTCGTCTCTGTTAGTAGTTCCGCATGGGTCTCTAGCCCTATGACTATTTCATACTGCATGAGGGGTTTTCTTATCCTTGAAACACTTATCCCTCGCCTTCAGAAGTCATAACCTTGCCCGCTGCCCACATAGCCCTTTTCTTGAGGATAAGAAGCCCCTTTGGCAACTCCCTTTTTAGTGCCCACGATACTAGGGCCCTGGGAACAGGAAAGCCAGGCTGGAAGGCCATTTCAAGGGTTAAGAGCGTACCTTCTGGGTTAAGAGGTTTCAAACACCAGCACCCATCGTACGCCTTCAAATTACCTCTCAATCGCTTAAAAGATATTTTCCGTGGGGCATCCTCCTTTACCGAAAGTAACATTCCCATAGATATGAAAAGATGTCTGAAAACCTGTTTCATAATAACTTTATTCCCTTCGCGTTCTAACACCCGGCATGTTACCATATGGGGCACAAACTCCGGCAGGTGTTCATAATCAGTAAGTACTTGCCATACTATTTTAGGCTCCACCACGATAGGTAACACCACTCTAATATACAGTGGCCCCCTACTGTTCTCAGGTGTTCCCGTCTCTATTAATATCTGTTCCTCTTCATCAAACATGTAATGCGAACATTAAATGTACCTAGCATTATTTTAAATAAGTCTTTATTGCGTCCTCAAATTTCCTTAGTTCCAGGCCAAAATCCCTTTTCATGGGTACTATATCACCTACATTATCACTCTGGAGCATAATAAGTTGTTCTCGTGTCAGCATGGGCTTAGAGGAAGTCTTTTCCATCATAAATGCCATACACCGGCCTAGTGCCATCGGCAAGTGGAGTTTCATCCTATTGGCCCCAATCACCCGCATAATAGTATCAAGTATTTCATCAAGGGTAAGTTGCTCGGGGCCACCCAATTCATATGTCTGGTTAACTATCTCCGGGTTAAGTGCAGCCTTTACGAAACAATAAGCCACGTCCTTAACGTAGATAGGCTGCATCCTGACTTGTCCAGAGCCTATTACACTTAAGAAGGGTAGTGGCCAGCTCTTACGGATTAGCTCTGCAAACATATTGACAAATTCGTCGTCTTTGCCACAAATAATAGAGGGCCGAAAGATGACGTAAGGCAACCCACTAGATTTTACGGCCTGTTCACCCTGCCACTTAGTAGTGTGATACCGACTGGGTGCATCTGGCCTCGTACCCATGGCACTCATGTGCACAAACTTTTTTACCCCAGCTCTGACGCTTGCAGCCACTACATTGGAGGCGCCCTCAGCATGGATTTTCTCAAAAGTAACATGGGGTGGGATCTCCCTGATAATCCCCACCAGGTGTATCACAACATCTATACCTTCAGTAGCACCTTCCAGGCTACGAGCGTCGTTAATATCCCCCTCATAAAACTCTACCGGCATACCCCCCAGCACTTGGCGATTGGAGGTCTTCCTGGCAAGACACCTCACCTCGCAACCTTCTTTAAACAACTCTTCAACTATGTTTCTTCCTACAAAACCAGTACCACCTGTAACTAGTATCCGGGTCATGACTCCCCCAAGAAAGCTATAGCCTCAATCTCTAGAGATGCATCTTTTGGTAACCCATTTACTGCAACAACAGAACGGGCAGGTCTGCCTTCTGACGAATTAAAATATTCACTGTAAACCTTGTTTATGTCGCCGTAATCCTCTATCTTAGTCATGTAAATGGTGGTTTTTACCACTTTATTAATGGAGGAGCCGGATGCCTCTACTATGGCCTTCAGGTTCTCCAAGGCCTGTCTGGCCTGGCTCTCAATACCCCCACCAATGAGCTGGCCTGTTACTGGGTCAAGTGGTATTTGACCCGAAACAAACAGGAATGAGCCAAGGCGTATAGCCTGTGAGTAAGGGCCTATGGCCTGTGGAGCTTTAAGGGTAGAGATTACATGCTTTTCTTGCATTCTTACCATCCAAACATTTCTTTATCGCTGGGTAACTGATGTCTTCACTAATGTGCTAACGGTAGGTACTTCGGAGTCATTATTAAGAGTCCTTGAAAGTAATTCTACCACGTGGACAGTCTCCAAGTTGAGGTTATTTCTGGCGGCAAGGTCTGCTATCTGAAGGACACAGCCAGGACAACTGGTAGCTACTATAGGGGCACCTGACTTCTTCACAGAATTTATCTTATGCTCACCAATTTTCAGGGACAAATCTCTATATATTATGCTAAATATACCTCCACCCCCGCAACACCTGTCTGCATACTCCATCTCTTTTAGCTCAGCACAACGCTCAAGAACTGCCCTGGGCTCCTTCGTGGTGTTAAGACCCCACTTCAGATGGCAAGGGTCATGATAGGTCACCCTTGCATCTAAGGGTCTCGGATGATATTCGGTAAATTTTTCCAAGAATACTGAAATATCGTACATCTTCTCCGTCATGGGCCTCCAAGAATCCCCGAGAAGTCTCAAGTATTCTTTTTTTATGGTAAGAAGGCAAGTGCTACAAGCTGTAACAATAGCATCAAGTTTTTCTGCCTCAAAGACTTCTCTGTTCTTTTCGGCAAGGATCCTCGCTGCGGTGGTATCTCCAAATGAACGGGCAGGAATACCACAACATACCTGAGAAGGAGGTACTACCACCTCTATTTGAAGTTTATTCAAGACATCAATAAGGGACTCTGCAATATTAGGATAGACATAATTTATCAGGCAACCCGCAAAGAATCCGACCCGCATCTGGGCATTGGGAATCCTCTTGGTTTCAGAAAAACGATCAATGGCAGTTCTCTGGGTAAGGTGTGGTACCCAGCGCTTACCCATAAAGAATAGCGGCAAGTGTCTCAGGTTGCCTTTCTTCTCGCCAGGGATGATTTTTTGGCCCCAGGAGGCCATATGTATTGCCCAGTCAAAGAGTCTTCTTCGTGGGAGCAGGTATCTCAACACAAACTTAGCAAAAAGAGGGATGCCCATATTCTTTTCTATACCTTCCAGCAGAGCATCTACTATTAGGCTAAAGTCTACACCAGAGGGGCAAAGAGCCTGGCAACGGAGGCATTTTTTACAGGAATAAATATAGTCTCTGAGCTCCTTTGAATAGAAAATTTCACCCTGAAAAATTGCCTCAGCAAGGGTTATCCTCCCCCTGGCTACACGGGTCTCGTCGCCCGTCTCTATAAATACGGGACAGACGGAACGACACTTCCCACACTTAGCACACTTTGCAATCTCACGTTTGACCTCTTCCAATGACATAAAAATATGATAATGTATTTTTAAATGATTATCAAATAGATTTGACATACACTGAAAATACCCAAGCACACTGATAGCCCCAAAAGTGGAGGGCATGAAATGGCTTAGACCATTTTGAGAGTCCAGTAGCTGTCTTCACGGAACACTTATCAACCAAAAACGTTCCCCATACTATTTCCTGATAATACCACTGAGAAGGGAGTATGTAACTTGCAAACGCCCCTTCTGGTGCATTAAAATATAGAACTTATGAATGACAAGAAACAGAAAAGGGTTATTATAGAAAATGTACAGCCTGAGGTTAACGGTGGGCACTTTGCCATAAAAAGGGTTGTTGGGGAAACGGCGGTAGTCTTTGCAGACATTTTTGCAGATGGGCATAGTGTCATTTCAGCGATACTAAAGTATAGAAAGACAAACGAGAGCGAATGGAAAGAAGTGCCAGTTAAACATATCAGGAATGACAGATGGAAAGGGGAGTTTGTTGTAGAAGAAGTGGGGGTTTATCATTATACCCTTGAGGGGTGGGTTGACCACTTTAAGAGCTGGCACGAGGATCTTAAAAAGAAATTGGGTGCTGGGCAAGACGTCATGGTGGATATACTTATTGCTGTTAAGTATATTGAAGAGGCAGCGGCAAGGGCCAAAAACGGAGACAAAAACAAACTTCTAGAGTATGTCAAATTTATAAAACAGGAAGCAGATATCAAGAAAGTAGTTACTGCCGTGCTAGGGGAAGAACTAAGTGAACTAATGGATAGGTATCCGGATAGAAACTTTGCCACAAGCTATGGAAAGGAACTTTCTGTTATAGTAGATAGGAAGAAAGCCCTTTTTAGTACTTGGTACGAACTTTTCCCGAGGTCTTGTCCAGGCAAAGTAGATAAGCATGCTACCTTTAAAGATTGTGAGGCCATTCTTGCTGAGATAGCCGGAATGGGCTTTGATATACTTTATTTTCCTCCTATTCATCCGATTGGAAAGACTAAGCGCAAAGGAAAGAATAATTCACTACAGGCTGATCCCGAGGATGTAGGAAGCCCTTGGGCTTTGGGCTCAGAAGAGGGAGGGCATAAGGCCGTCCATCCTCAACTTGGAACCATGGAGGACTTTGAACAACTGGTAAGCAAGGCAAAAAATTTTGGGATTGAAGTAGCATTGGATTTAGCCTTTCAGTGCTCCCCAGACCACCCTTATGTCAAGGAGCACCCAGAATGGTTTAAATGGCGTCCCGACGGGACAGTACAATATGCGGAAAACCCACCCAAAAAATATCAAGACGTCCTTCCTCTAAACTTTGAAACGGCGCACTGGCAAGAGCTCTGGGTGGAACTCAAAAGCATAGTACTCTTTTGGATCGGAAAAGGGGTTCACATATTTAGGGTAGACAACCCACATACAAAGCCCCTTCCGTTCTGGCAATGGCTTATCCAAGAAGTAAAGAAAGATTATCCAGATGTAATCTTCCTTTCCGAGGCATTCACTAGGCCTAAGGTTATGTACTATCTTGCCAAAGTAGGATTCACACAGTCTTACACCTACTTCACATGGAGAAATACTAAGTTAGAGTTTACAGAGTATCTTACTGAACTTACCCAAACAGAAGTAATGGAGTACTTCAGACCAAACTTTTGGCCAAACACGCCTGACATACTGCCTGAACACTTACAATACGGTGGAACACCTGCATTTATTACAAGACTAGTCCTTGCGGCGACGCTCTCTTCTAGTTACGGTATCTATGGACCGGCCTTTGAGCTTTGTGTTAACGAAGCGATACCTGGAACGATAGAGTATGAACAATCAGAAAAATATGAATCAAAAAACTGGGACTGGAACAAACCCGGAAATTTAAAAGACCTCATAACAAAGGTAAATAAAATACGGAAGGAAAATCCAGCACTCCAGACTTTTTGGAACCTGAAATTTTACCCAGTAGATAATGAGCATCTACTCTGTTATGGAAAGGTAACTGAAGACTTATCAAATATAATAATCATTGTGGTAACCCTTGACCCTGTTCACACCCAGTCTGGGTGGGTAAGCGTACCCATCAGGGAACTCAGGATAGACCCCTCCCAACCCTACTTAGTTCACGACCTTCTAGCCGATAATCAATACATCTGGCACGGGGAACGAAACTATGTTGAACTCAACCCCCAAGCAGTGCCCGCCCATATTTTTAGGGTCAGAAAGAGGTTAAAAAGAGAAGCAGATTTTGACTATTTTATGTAAGGTGCTATTGTGCCAAATAGAAAACCACAATTTGACGAAGAACCCCTGTGGTATAAGGATGCCATAATTTACGAACTTCACGTAAAGGCATTTTACGACTCTAATGGAGATGGAATCGGAGATTTCAGGGGACTTACCGAGAAACTGGACTATCTAGAAGGGCTCGGTATAACGGCAATCTGGCTCCTTCCGTTTTATCCTTCTCCGCTGAAGGATGACGGATATGATATAGCCAACTTTTTTGATATTCATCCCAATTATGGAACCTTAAAAGACTTCAAGGAGTTTCTAAGGGAAGCCCATAGAAGAGGCTTAAGAGTTATCACAGAACTTGTCTTGAACCATACATCAGACCAGCATAAATGGTTTAGCAGGGCACGAAGGGAAAGAGCTGATTCTGTGCTGAGAAATTACTACGTTTGGTCTGAAACACCCGAAAAATACAAAGACGCAAGAATAATATTCAAAGATTTTGAGGCTTCAAACTGGGCTTGGGACCCCGTGACAAGGGCTTATTACTGGCATCGTTTTTATTCCCACCAACCAGATTTAAACTACGACAACCCACAAGTTCAAAAAGAAGTATTGAAAGTGATTGATTACTGGATGGATATGGGTGTTGATGGAATGCGACTTGATGCCGTGCCTTATCTCTTTGAAAGGGAGGGGACAAATTGTGAGAATCTGTCAGAAACTTATGAATTCTTAAGGAAATTGAGGGCTTACGTTGACAGCAAATATAAGGACAAGATGCTACTAGCAGAAGCCAATCAGTGGCCAGAGGATGCAGCAGCTTATTTTGGGAACGGGGATACATGCCACATGGCCTTCCATTTCCCATTGATGCCAAGAATATTTATGGCAATCTGGATGGAAGACAGATTCCCGGTTATTGACATTCTTGAACAGACGCCGGCTATTCCGGAAAATTGCCAGTGGGCGCTTTTTTTGAGAAATCATGATGAACTCACCCTTGAAATGGTTACAGACGAAGAGAGAGACTATATGTACAGGGTTTATGCAAGGGACCCAAGCGCCCGAATAAACCTCGGAATCCGCAGACGGCTAGCACCACTCCTAGGAAACCACAGAGGAAAAATAGAGCTTATGATAGAACTCCTCTTTTCCTTACCAGGAACCCCTATTATATATTACGGGGACGAAATTGGAATGGGCGACAACTATTACTTAGGTGATAGAAATGGTGTAAGAACCCCCATGCAGTGGAACTCAGACAAGAATGCTGGGTTTTCCAGAGTGAACCCCCAAAAGCTTTACCTGCCAATCATTATTGACCCTGAGTATCATTACGAGTCAATTAATGTAGAAAATCAAGAGCGCAATCAATCGTCCCTACTCTGGTGGCACAAAAGAGTCATTTCAATGAGAAAGAACTTTAAGGCCTTTGGGAGAGGAAAAACAGAGATCTTGCCCTCAGAAAACCCAAAGATACTCTCTTTTATTCGTCAACACAAAGAGGAGGTTGTCCTTGTTGTAGTAAACCTTTCACGGTTCTCTCAGGTAGTAGAGCTTAATCTCTCAAGGTTTTCAGGGTGTGTCCCAGAAGAGATATTCGGTAAAAACAGATTCCCAGTAATAAAGGATTCTCCCTACGTTCTTACCCTTAGCGCCTACGACCATTATTGGTTCTTGCTGCACAAAGAAGAGGAAATCATAAGAATAGAAAAAAGGCAGGCCATTTCAGAACTAAGCGTGGACGGTAAATGGGAAATGGTCCTTGAAGGCAAAACAAAAGAGAAGTTTGAAAGAGAAATTTTACCTCTATATTTAAGAGAATGCAGATGGTTTGGAGGTAAGGCAAGAAAAGTACGAGGGATTAAAATCTTTGAAGCAATCCCTATAGGAAAGAACTCTTCCGTTACATGGCTACTCTTTGTTGAGGTTCAATACACCGAAGGTCTTTCCGACACATACTTGATTCCTATATCTTTTTGCACAGGTGATAAGGCACAAAAAATCCTTCAAGAAAATCCTCAAGCTGTTATCACGCGCCTTAACAGTGGAGGTACAGAGGGTATTGTCTACGACGGAGTATATGACGAAGAGTTTCAGAAAAATCTACTGCTATCTCTTGCTAGAAGGCTTAGCATTAAAGGACGAAAAGGCCATCTCATCGCTTATCCCGGAAAATATTTTAGAAACCTATACAAGGAAAAAACCCTTCCTTTAGACACTCCACATGTGCTTAAGGCGGAACAAAGTAACACATCCCTACTTTATGGTAATGAACTTATATTTAAGCTCTTCAGGCGCCTTGACGAAGGAATAAATCCAGATCTGGAAATCGGAAGGTACCTTACAGATAAGGTGGCGTTCCCCAATGTACCACCCTTCGCAGGGGCCATAGAGTATAGAAGACACGGTTCTGAACCTGTTGTCGTCGGCCTTCTTCAAGGCTTTGTTTCTAATCTGGGAGATGCCTGGACATTTACCCTTGATTCTCTGGGAAGCTATTTTGAAAGAGTACTTACAAAAAGTGATGAAATCAAAGAAATTCCAAAGGCCCCTGCATCACTCCTAGATATTGCTTTTCAGGATATACCCCCAATCCTTCAAGAATTGATAGGGGGTGTTTATATAGAGATGGCAACCCTTTTGGGGAAAAGAACTGCCGAGCTCCACCTGGCATTTTTTTCTAATGTAGAAGACCCACACTTTGCCCCAGAGACTTTTTCAATACTTTATCAAAGGTCACTTTGTCAATCCATGCAAAGTCTCTCTAAAAGAGTTCTTGGGACTCTGAGGCATAACATTAAGATTCTACAACACGAAACCTTAAAGCAGAGATCCGAAGCACTTCTCAACCGTGAAAATGAGATAATGGAACGGTTCAGGCTCCTACTAAAAAAGAAACTATCTGCAATGAAATTTAGAATCCATGGAGATTATCACTTAGGACAGGTGCTCTACACCGGGAACGATTTCGTTATCATTGACTTTGAGGGAGAACCTGAAAGGGCTTTAAGTGAAAGGAGGTTAAAGAAATCACCCTTAACCGACCTAGCAGGGATGATACGGTCCTTTCACTATGCCGCCTATTTCTCATTATACAAACATGTCCCTTTCAGAACGGAAGACATCCCTAAGCTTGAACCCTGGGCAGAACTCTGGTATAGATATGTCGCCGGTGTATTTCTGAAGTCGTACCTCAATGTGATGGGAGATGTTCCTTTTATCCCGAAGGATAGAGAAGACTTTAGCATAATGCTCCGGGCTTTCCTTTTAGAAAAAGCAATTTATGAACTCGGATACGAACTAAATAATCGCCCCGACTGGGTCATTATCCCAATTAAAGGAGTGGAATATCTGTTGGAAATGGTTTAAAGGGTTCTATATGAAGAAGGTCTTTGTAGGTGTTGTGACGTATTTTTGCCGCTACCATATTTTACAGAATTATGGTAATTGTTTTTCCCCCTTTGTTTTCTGTTTAAGTGGCAGTTACATCAAGTACAATGAGATTGCACCGTGAGCATAACGAAACACTCTTACAGGGAACATTCCACTGTGGACCCTTAGAAGTCCTGCTAAAGTAATTATATTAATCCTCAGTGTCCCTTATAACTTACCAATATTCATTCTCTTCACTAAGAAAGGGAGGGCATTAAGGTGAGGATCGGGGCGTATTTTGCTGGTCACCAAAAGTGTGAATTCTCACTATGGGCCCCCTTTTTAAACTCAGTAGAGTTAAAAATTGTCTCCCCACAGGAAAAAATCATTCCCATGAAGAAGAACAGCAAGGGGTACTGGAGTGTGGTCGCTGAGAACATCCCAGAGGGCACACTTTATTTTTACAGGCTAGAAAGGGACAGGGATAGGCCAGACCCCGCGTCCCAATTCCAGCCCAAAGGGGTACATGGAGCCTCCCAGGTAATAGACCATAATTCCTTTAAATGGGAAGACATCCTTTGGCGAGGTGTATCACTTCCCGAGATGATAATTTATGAACTCCACGTTGGAACGTTTACACCGCAAGGGACCTTTGAAGCTATAATTCAACGACTTGACGAACTAAAAAAAAT
The DNA here is from genome assembly GCA_051388875.1 of Candidatus Brocadiia bacterium JP1. Classification (GTDB taxonomy): domain Bacteria; phylum Planctomycetota; class Brocadiia; order Brocadiales; family Bathyanammoxibiaceae; genus JBMFFR01. Next base: position 128,454 of record JBMFFR010000007.1, read on the forward strand.
CGGCATAAATACCCTGGAGTTAATGCCAGTTGCCCAGTTCCCCGGCGAAAGAAACTGGGGATATGACGGGGTTTATCCATTTGCTGTCCAGAATTCCTATGGTGGACCTGAAGGACTTAAAACTCTAGTGAACGAGTGTCACAAAAAGGGAATAGCTGTTATACTTGACGTGGTCTATAATCACCTCGGTCCAGAGGGGAATTACCTATGGGACTATGGACCGTACTTTAACGACAAATATAAGACCCCCTGGGGTAACGCTATAAATTTTGATGATGCCTACAACGACGAAGTACGAAACTTTTTCATAGAGAATACATTACACTGGTTTACTAATTATCACATAGACGCCCTTCGGCTTGATGCTATCCATGCCATATTGGATATGAGCGCAGTGCCCTTCTTACAGGAACTTGCAGAAAAGGTGCAAATTTTTTCTCAGAAAGAAGGGAGAAGATTTCTTTTAATACCAGAAAGCGATTTAAACGATTCAAGGGCTATAAAGCCAATGGAATTGGGGGGATTTGGACTAGATGCACAGTGGTGCGATGATTTTCACCACAGCCTGCACACCCTCCTCACAGAAGAAGATCAGGGATATTATGCAGACTTTGGCAAAATAAGCCATTTAGTAAAATCCATAAAAGAGGGCTTCGTCTATTCCAGACAGTATTCTAAATACCGAAGGCGACCTCACGGAAATTCCTCAAAAGACAGGCCAGCCCACCAATTCGTTGTATTTTCTCAAAATCACGACCAGGTGGGTAACAGAATGCTCGGCGAAAGGCTATCTAGCCTCATCTCATTTGAATCACTTAAATTAGCAGCAGGCGTTGTCTTCCTGTCCCCCTATGTGCCCCTTATCTTTATGGGGGAGGAGTACGGAGAGGACTCTCCATTCATTTACTTTATCCACCACTCAGACCCCTCACTTGTTGAGGCTGTGCGAAATGGCAGGAGAGAGGAGTTCAGGGCCTTCTCATGGGGAGGGGAACCACCAGACCCCCATGACATTAATACTTTTATACGGTCAAAAATACTGTGGGAGAAAAGGAGAGAAGGAAGACACAGGGTTATTCTAGAATTCTATAAGAAGCTAATAAACCTGAGGCGGCATGTTCCGGCCATTTCAAACCTTGATAAGGATGACCTCCATGTGTTCGGGCTTGAAGAAGAAAAGACAGTATACATGCGGAGATGGAAGGCTGATAATAACATACTTTGCATATTCAATTTCAACAAAAAGGATGTAACTCTCAGTATCCCTTCCGATGAAGGAAGATGGAGGAAGATACTGGATTCTTCTGAAAAGGTATGGGACGGTCCGGGCAGCTTACTACCAGAAAGCACAGGGCCCGGCGAGAAAACAACAATAAGGGCTTGTAGTTTCGCCACTTATGAAAAGGAGGGCACTTCGTAATGGACAGATTCATCTGCATTCATGGGCACTTTTATCAACCACCACGGGAAAACCCCTGGCTTGAGGAAGTTGAACTCCAGGACTCGGCCTATCCATATCATGACTGGAATGAGAGGATAACTGCTGAGTGCTACTCCCCCAATACGGCCTCCCACATTCTAGACTCACACGGATGTGTTATGTATATAATCAATAATTACTCAAAAATGAGTTTCAACTTTGGTCCCACCCTCCTTTGCTGGTTAGAAAAACACAGGTCAGTCGTTTATAACGCAGTCCTTGAAGCAGACAAGCTAAGCGTGGAGAGGTTCTCGGGCCATGGCTCGGCCTTAGCTCAAGTATACAACCACATGATTATGCCACTGGCAAACAAGAGAGATAAATACACGCAGGTAATATGGGGTATAAAAGACTTCCAAAAGAGATTTGGGAGATTTCCAGAAGGAATGTGGCTCCCCGAGACAGCTGTTGACCTTGAAACTCTTGAGGTGCTGGCAGACCTGGGGATTAAATTCAGCATACTTGCCCCCTATCAGGCCAAAAATGTAAGAAAGCTAAACGCTAAGGAATGGAAGGACATAAGCGGGGGCAAGATTGACCCCTCAATGCCTTACCTATGTACCCTACCATCAGGGAAGACTATAAGCCTGTTTTTCTACGATGGAGTCATTTCCCATGACGTTGCCTTTGGAGGCCTCCTAAACAATGGAGAAGAATTCGCAAAGAGATTGCAGGGAGCGTTTAACGACCAAAGAGACTGGCCTCAGATAGTACACATTGCAACAGATGGTGAAACCTTTGGACATCACCACCACCGTGGGGACATGGCCCTTGCCTATTGCCTTTACTTCATTGAGACTAACAACACGGCAAAGTTAACCAACTACGGTGAATATCTGGCAAAACACCCACCAACCCATGAAGTCACTATAGTTGAAAACTCTTCGTGGAGTTGTATCCATGGTATAGAAAGGTGGAAGAACAACTGCGGATGTCACTCAGGTATGCACCCGGGGTGGACCCAGGCGTGGAGACAACCCCTAAGAGAGGCAATGGACGGACTCAGAGACAAGCTCGTCCCTCTTTATGAAGAGGAGGCATCAAAGTATCTTAAGGACCCGTGGTCCGCAAGGAATGACTACATAGATGTGGTGCTAGACAGATCCAAAGAGAATATGGAAGCATTCTTCGGGAAATATGCTGTCAAAGAACTCTCAACGGATGAAAAGGTAAGGACACTGAAACTCCTTGAGGTGCAGAGAAACACCCTATTGATGTACACCAGTTGCGGATGGTTTTTTGATGAGATCTCCGGTATAGAAAGTGTTCAGGTAATGCAATATGCCGCAAATGCAATGAGGTATTTAGAAGAAGTAAAGGGTTTATCGCTTGAATCAGAATATTTAAAAACCCTGGCTAAGGCACCGAGCAATGTATTTGGAGATGGCACAAAACCGTACGAAATGTTCGTAAAACCAAGTAGAGTAGACCATATAAGGGTGGGGGCTCACTACGGCATATCCTCCATTTTTGAAAAGTATCCTGAGCATGTAAGGATATTTTGCTACACTGCAAAGAGCGAAATATATGAAAAATTAGAGGCAGGAAAGTTAAGGCTTGCCTTAGGAAAGGCAACTATCACTTCAGACATCACCTGTGAAGAGCAGATTATTAGCTTTGCGGTACTATTTCTCGGAGATCACACTCTAAATGGAGGAGTTAGGCAGTTCCTCGGAGAGGAAGCATTCTCCACAATGCAGATTGAGATAAAAGCCACATTTGATAAAGCCGATGTCCCAGAACTAATAAGACTCATGGACAAACACTTTGGTGTCCATAACTATTCTTTGTGGCACCTCTTTAGAGATGAGCAAAGAAACATTCTAAATCAGATACTTCAATCCACTTATGAAAGTATTGAGGGTTCTTATCGGGAGATATACGAAAACAACTACAATCTGATGAACTTCTTGCAAAATCTAGGAATCCCCCTTCCTAAGCCCCTTTACATAGTTGCTGAATATGTATTAAACCAAGATCTCAAAAGAATTCTTGTGCCAGAAGATATAAACTTGGAAAAGCTTAGAAACCTGATGAACGAGATTAAAAAGTGGTCTATTACTATTGACACTGCTACGATTAGATTTGCCTCAGAGTCCTGTATTAATCCCCTTATGGAAAAGCTGAGTCAGCAACCAGAGGATTTAACACTTTTTGACAAGATTGAAACTGTCCTTCAGTTATTAACCTCTCTACCTATAAAACTAGAACTCTGGGAGGCGCAAAATACATACTACACCATCACAAAAAATCTCTACGGTGCGATGAAGGACAGGGCAGAAAATGGAGAAGAATTTGCACGTAAGTGGTTAGAAGGCTTTCATAAGCTAGGCGATTACATGTGTATACGGGTTACATGATGAGGATACCATTAGCCACATACCGCCTCCAGTTCAACCAATCATTTGGATTCAAAGATGCCCAAAAAACAATAGCTTACCTAAACAACCTCGGCATTTCAGACATTTACGCCTCGCCTATTTTTAAGGCCAAAAAAGAAAGTCTCCATGGTTATGACATCGTTGACCCTACTCAACTAAACCCTGAACTCGGAACAGTACAGGATTTTGAGGAACTCTGTGGAGAAGTGAAGTGCTACAGTATGGGATGGCTTCAGGATATAGTACCAAACCATATGGCCTATGATGGCGAAAACGCTCTATTAATGGACGTCTTAGAAAACGGTCAAAGTTCAGAATACCTTGATTTTTTTGATACAGACTGGGAACATCCTTACGAAAGCATAAGAGAAAGGGTGCTAGCACCCTTTTTGGGACGCCTTTATGGAGAATCATTAGAGGAAGGTGAAATCACCTTACAATACGACAGTAATGGGTTCACCATTAATTATTATGACTTGAAATTCCCGCTAAAAATAGAGTCCTATACAAGCATCCTCACTTACAAGCTTGGTACCTTAAAAAAAAGGCTTGGCGAAGATCACCCCGATTATATCAAACTCCTGGGTATCCTGTACTCTCTAAAAAATTTACCCACATCCAAAGAAGAAACTAACGAAAGGTATAATCAGATAACATTCGTAAAGAGAATGCTCTGGGAACTTTATACCAAAAACCCTGATATAAAAAGTTTTATTATAGAAAATATGTGGCTATTTAATGGTGAGAAGGGACATTCTGATAGTTACAATTTATTAGATAACCTGCTTTCAGAGCAATTATTTAGACTATCCTTTTGGAAAGTAGCCACACAGGAAATAAACTACCGGAGATTTTTCAACATCAACGGACTTATTTCCTTAAGAATGGAAAAAGATTCCGTCTTTGATTATGCCCATTCACTAATCCTAGAGCTCATAAAGGAGGGAAAATTTACTGGACTAAGAATAGACCACGTTGATGGCCTTTACGACCCTACAAACTATCTAAAAAATTTAAGCACACATGGAGGAGAAATTTACATAATTGTAGAAAAAATACTTGAACTTGAAGAGGAATTACCCGCTTTCTGGGAAGTGCAGGGAACAACCGGTTACGACTTCCTGAATTACGTAAACGGAATCTTCTGCGAAAGGAAGAATGAAACAAAATTTAACAAAATATATTCTAAGTTTACTGGTATTGGAACCTCCTATATGGATTTAGTATATGAGAAAAAAAGGTTACTAATAGGTAAACACATGGCCGGAGACATAGACAATCTTGCCCATTTGTTAAAAAGTATCTCTAGCCGTGACAGATACGGTAGCGATATCACACTCTATGGGCTGCGAAGGGCCTTGGTGGAAGTTCTAGTACTCTTCCCGGTGTATCGCACCTATATTAGTCAAGAAGTTTTTAGTGAAACTGACTGTTTGTATATAAAGGAGTCTATAAGAAAAGCAAAAGACCGATACCCGGACCTCTTGTATGAATTAAGTTTTATTGAGAAGTTCCTGCTCCTTGAATTTAAAGAACATATCACAGAAGAAGAAAAAAAGGAAAGGGTCCATTTCGTTATGAGATTTCAACAACTTACAGGGCCCCTCATGGCGAAAGGCTTTGAAGATACTGTCCTATATATATATAATAAACTTTTATCACTGAATGAAGTAGGGGCAAGCCTAGATAAATTTGGGATTTCTTTAAAAGAGTTTCACAATTTCAACACAAAAAGGCACAACCTCTGGCCACACTCAATGAATGCCACCTCAACTCATGATACGAAGAGGGGTGAAGACATACGTGCCAGAATAAATGTCCTCTCTGAAATACCAGAAGAATGGGAAAACAATATCAAAAAATGGCACATTATAAATAAGAAAAAGAAGCGGCGTGTAAGAGGCAAAAATGTTCCAGACAGTAACGATGAATACTTCTTCTATCAGACACTCGTTGGTGCGCTGCCCTTTTACCAGGAAGAACACCCCGCATTTATTGAAAGAATAAAAGCTTACTTAATCAAAGCCGTAAGAGAGGCAAAGGTTCATACTGCATGGCTAAAGCCAGATATAGACTATGAAGACGCCTTTCTTTTGTTTACCGAAGAAACCCTCAAATACTCTGAACAGAACCTATTCCTGAAGGAATTTCTTCCATTTCAAAGGAAAGTAGCTCACTACGGAATATTCAACTCTCTTGCTCAGACATTAATCAAATTAACCTGCCCCGGCGTACCCGATTTTTATCAAGGTACTGATCTCTGGGATCTGAACCTGGTAGACCCTGATAACCGTCGCCCTGTCGACTTTGAAAAGAGGATGAGTTTTTTACAAGCAATTCTACCCAAAGAAAAAGAAGACATAGCACAATTAATCAAAGAACTTCTTTTAAACAAAGAAGACGGAAGGATTAAGCTTTTCTTAATATACAGGGCGCTAAAAGCAAGGAACGAGAAAACAGAGATGTTCACTAATGGGGCTTACATCCCTCTTGAAGTGGGGGGAAAATTCAAAGAACATGTTGTAGCCTTTGCAAGAAAAAGTACCAACTCCTGGGCTATAAGCATAGCCCCAAGGTTTTTAACTAGCCTCATAAAAGAAGGTGAACTCCCTATCGGCGAACATATATGGAACGACACTTACATTGTCCTCCCCGAGGACGCACCCTCCTTATGGAGAGATGCAATAACTACTCAAATGATTACATCTGAAAGAACCCTTCCAATAGCAATACTTCTCGGTCACTTCCCTGTTGCGTTACTTGTGAGTGATTAATAAATAAGGCCACAACCCTTATCTTTTTTCCCACAGTTTGTTGAAAATATACATCCTACCCCAGACGGTTGACAAATAGCATAGAAGATGTATATTCAAGTAGGAAAGACATGAAGAAGTCTCATACTATACTGGTGGCTTTACTATCCTTTGTGCTCTTCACTGGTCAAAAAAGTGAAGATGTTATGAAGAGCTTTTCTACTTTTGAAAAAAGCCTTTCTGATTGGATGCAATCCGTAGAGGCATTAAAGGGAAGGATAGCCGAGGTAGAAAAGGGTTTGCAAGGGGGATTAGGTGGGGCAGTAATGGACCGCTTATCAGAAATAAATAAAAATATAAATTCTTTACGGACAGAACTTACCGACATGACTGTCCGTATCAATAAGATAGAGACCACCTTAGGGGGAGGGGAGAATCCAATGGTACAGTTTGGTAAGACCTTGGATGTACTCAAAAAAGGTGTTTCGGATCTGGGTAAAAAAATAGAAGACCAAGAGGTTGTAACGGCCGTGCTGGAAAAGAGGTATCAGGAATATATGAGGCCTTTAGACCCTATCAAAAAAGATATTACTCAGAACCAGGAGGCTATCAAGAAACTCTCCACCGGATTAGAGCTACAACAGAAAAATACGGAAATACTGCAAACTACTATAGTAGAGAAGCTATCAGCCTTAGACACATTCCTGGCAACTTCACAAGAACAGCTAGATTCGCTTTCTAGACTATTGGTGAGGGTAGAAAATCTAGAAAAAGGGACTGGCATTGTTCCGCCACCAGAGCTAGTGCCAAAAGAGGTGGCTGAGGCTGCTGCCCAAGAAGAAGTTAAGCCCAAAACACCTGAAGAGGAAGGCTACGAGGCTATCGGTGGGGGCTTTTATTTAAGAAATGTCCAGTTTAATCCCTTTGGTTCTTCTGCTGAAATTAAGGGGGAACTTAAGAATTTATCTGAAACAAACTATGGACTGGCTACTTTTACTATTAGAGTTTTTGACCTTGAGAACAGCCCCATCACAAATCAGGACTTTACTGTAAAGGGATTCGGGAGTAACGACATTAAATTTTTTAAAGAAATTGTCACAGGGGTAGAACCTACTAAGATAAGTAAATACACGATCAAATTTAAAGGAACTTACTAGCTATGAAAGGTTATTTTTGCTCGGGGGCTCCAAACGTGTTTATCATATTCTCAATATTTAAGAAGTTTACATCCTGAGTAGACATAGTTACTTCCCCAAAATTAATATTTCTAGCTGCTTCCATAGCTACCAAGAGGTCACCCCCTACACCTATCATCGCTATACGGCGTAGTCTCTCACCTTCTGCCTCTGCCAACCTGACTAGTAACTGACCAGCAGCAATCCTCTCTTCTTTGTATCGGTCTGCTAGGGCCCTCTTCTCTACCATGTACTTATCGGCAGCTGCCAGGATTTCTGTTATCCTTTGCCTGGTAATGGCCTCTAGAATGGCCAATTTTGCCGTCTTGTCACCAGAAATCTTTTCCACAAATGCCTCAGTTGTAGCGTCTATGGTCTGAGTAATACCACGCTGGTCAGCCGCCTTAGCCTTAGAAATACTAGCAAGACCGTCTAGTTCTGCCACCTTAAGGTTCTTAATCCTTCTGTCCAGCTTGGGGTCAAAGCTCAGGTTAAGGAGAAGCACATCTACAACCTCTATATGCCTAGCTTTCATCTTCTGCGTCAGGAGTTCATTACAGTCTTCAGCCCTCCTACGCCTTTCATATGGATTATATAGGTCCAACTCAGTCATTTTACCAAAAGCAGTACGTCCAGCATCATAAGCCTCTTGTTTCACAATACGCCTATAGTAATCCCCAGGACCTATTTCCTTACGAAGTTTAAATACCGAACCCCTTAAGAGTTTATATTTTACGATTATTTCTAAGGTCACATCGTAGTCATCCGCAGTCCTTAACTTTACAGGGTCTCCTTCCTTAGTACCAGCAACCGGCTCAATAGTCCTAGCTTCTGTCTGCACAGTACCGTCATAGACATCCCACTCGTCAACCTTTGGAATACCACGATGCCATCCCACAAAGGCATCCTTTGGCACAACACCCCGTTGAACGCTCCACACCTTAACCCTCACCCCTATTTGGTCTAAAGCAATCCTCCTAATGCAAAAAGGGGCTATCACCGCGAGGAACAGGAAGGAAAAACCCAACATGCCTAAAAGTATATAATATTTTGCGTTAGCGCTCATTTTACTACAGCTCCTGGTGGAGGAATCACAGGCTCCCTTTCCATCCTCATGTATGGAAACTCCGCACCTGGTCGCAATACAGGCGTACCAAGAATCCTCGCCTCCCTGAGTCTCCTTGCATATTCCATCTTCACGAGGTTCCTACCACCCTCTCCTTCTAGGGCAAGCTTTAATTGCATAATACCTTCCGCTTCTGCCTTCTTCATTGCAAGTACCGCCTTCGCACGCTGGAATAGCCTTTCATACTCAGCATCGGCTTCTATCCTTACTCTTTCATAGTATGCATCCGCATCGTGCCTTATACTCTCGGCCTTTCCTTCGGCATCTATCTCCCTCTTTTGAAGCTCTCCACGGAACCTCGCCACTTCTACATCCATCTTCCTGGTCTCTTCAATGATAACCCGCCTCTGATTCTCCAGTGCCGCCGATGCCCTGGCAATCTGCTCTTGCACCTCTTTGTCTGCTAACCTTCTTTCGTGAATCTTCTCTGCAAACTCCCTATAGTAGCGGTAATCTTGCACGTTTACTGCTAACACCTCTATACCGCGGGGCTTAAGGTGCTTATTAAGCTCTTCTCTTGCCTGGTTGGCCTTTTCAGCACGCCTAGCCGCAAAGGGGAAGTCATCTATTCTCAGCTCCCCAAAATTATAGCGACATATAGCCCTTGCATAATCGTACATCCACTTTTCCTTAAAGGCAATACCAAACCCCGAATCTTGTATAATAAAGTCTGCCATTGAAGGAATAACACGGTAATGTACTGTCATATCAAGATATACATCACCACCATCTATTGTCTTTACCATAAGCGGATTCCCCTCGGGTTGATTAGGGGTGATGTTAACAGAGCTCATTAGTAGTATTTGCTCGGTTTTATCAAGTACGTAGACTTCCTGCAAAAATGGCACATAAATGATCGCACCAGCCCTATCTATCGTTTGGGCACTTCCTAAAAGATTATTTATCTTAACAGCTACCTGGTCTGCCCGCACATTATAGTAAAAGGCATTTGGCCTGCGAAGGACTAGTATGCCAGCTGCAAGTAAAAAAACACCTATCACAGAGCCAATTATAATTAGCCTTATCGGTACAGCCCTGGGTTTTCGCCGGCCTTCAAACCCCTTCTGCATAAATCACTCCTTTAAATACACTTGTGTTTTCCTTACCCCAGCCTGTATTATATAAAGATACACATAAATGTCAACCTAAATGACCTAACTCCTCATGAAAATTTAAACATCCCTTGCCTTCTATTAAGATAACTGCTTAACCTTAAAATATACCTGCCGATAATCAAGACTCTAGTAAAGATTTTTTTAAAAACCCTTTCAATTATAATAATTTTTAGTTGACAAAAAGACTTATCTTCGTATTATATATTGGCCTGTGGTTAGATAGAAAATTCTTTTTCAGTACGTAATACACCCCAAAAGGGGTGAAGTACAATTTGTGGATAAAGGGAGGAGAGGTTTTTAGAAAGGAGAATGGGTAAAGATGAAAAAATTTGTTGTATTAGCATCCTGTTTAGCTTTATTATTCGCAGTAGCTGCTCCAGTAGTTAAAGCAGAGGAGTCCGTAACAGTTCAGGTCATCGTCATAGCCTTAGGCAATGCTCCCATACAAGGGGCTTCTGTAACAATAGGGGATAGGGAAGACACCACGGGGAATAACGGCAGTTGTGTGTTCACTCTTCCCCCTGGCGATTACACCGTTTGTGCCAAGGGTGAGTGGGGTGGAATGAGCGGTCAAAAGTGCCAGGATGTTACGCTGAAGGGTAGCAACAGGTTTGTAGTTCTAGAACTCTTCCAGAAACCTTCTAGCGTTTGGTAAGAATTTCCGCCTAGAACTTCATAAAAGGGTTCGGGGATTGGGGCAAATCCAGTTCCCGAACCCTATCTTTTTCTTTCGCTTCTTATAATCTCACCATCATCCAAACGATAGGGAGAGCCTAGCCCCTTCCTCTTCCAAAACCTGGCAGAATAGATTATTAAATCCCCCTCTTTTAAGTTGAGAACAGAATTCATGTTGCCCCAATTAAAAGAAACCTCCACATCTGCCTTATCCCCCTGAGTATGGCTTATGCCTATCCTGTTCCAGTCCATACGGCCAATCCCTTTGTACACCACCGTACCCTGCCATTCTATATATCTGCCAAGATAGTTCTCTTCCCAGGCCCTCTTTTTCTCATCCCTGCTCAACTTGCTCTCTTTGCCTAAGACACTTTCCATATCCTTAAAGGAGATATCAAGAAACGGCCCAGATTCTACCTCTCTCCGGGGGGGTACCTTCGTCGGCAAAGGTTTTAAGGAACGCCCCTTAGCTATCAACTTTGATAGCCCGACGAGGCCCTCAAACTCTTCGCTATAGGCTTGAACTATAGAAGGCTCATCTATAAGGAGTACATCTTCCAGGTTAAAGCTGTTAGAACGCTCCGTCCAACTATAAGAACCCGTAAGGAGTTTCGTTCCGTCAAATATAGCAAAATTGTTGTTCATTCGCCCCCCTGCCTCCCCCTGAAGCAGTCTCACCTCTATACCTTCCAGCAACATAAAATTCACCAGGGGCTGACTCCCTCTAGCGTACCCCTCGTCTAGAATCAGCCGCACCTTCACACCCCTTTTTCTAGCCTCCGCCATAGCCTGAACTATTTCCCCCAAATCTATTGAGGAAATGGCAGCATACAGGGTGGTGTTTGTTCGGTTTATTTGCTGGTGCAGGAGAGATAAAATATCCGTCTCTTGGGAAAAATATACCTCCGTTTCCCCATAAAGCGGGCTGGCAAGGAACAGAAAGACTATCAATAAAAATATTTGGGGAGCATGACTAAGAGTTTTCACCCTTTAACTTGCCTTCCCAAACCTCTAAAAACCTCCTGCATACATCTGTCTGTGACACAACACCTATTACCTTGCCCCCCTTAACCACGGGAAGATGCCTGAAGCCGTTTTTCCGCATAAGGGCAACGGCCAGCATTAAGTCACTATCCTCCTCCACAGTGATAACCTCCTTGGTCATTATGTCACCAACCTTTACCTTCTCTAATTCCTGTACATTCTTAGTCTTAATATCCAATGCCCCATAGTCCTTGATAAAGCTAATATCCCTTAATAGAGGCAGAAAATCCGGGGCAAAGGTGTTGAGAATATCAATAATAGAAATAATCCCTACCAGTCCCCCTTTTTCATCCACCACCGGTGCAGCCCCAAACTTCTTGCCGATAAACAAAGATGCAGCCTTTTTAACCCCGTCTTCTGGCTTAAGGACACAAACTTCGGTTGTCATACAGTTTTTAACTTTCACTCCTCGCTCCTCTATAGTGAAGAACCAGTCGGCCTATACGCATCCAAAAAGTGGGAGAAATCATAACAAATAAAATTATTTTTTTCAAAGTTAATTTCCTGAACTTTGTACAGAAATTCACCCCGCACCGCACTATCAATCAGGCTTTCCACCTTTAGGGTAGGCCACACAACCCACCCCTCCCTACCGCCCTACCTCCTCTCCCCACCGGGGAGAGGACTGAGGTGAGGGGGCTGCCTTTTCCCCCTTTAGGAAAAGGGAGGAAGTTTTTGGAGGTGTTTACAAAAGGGGGGAAATTTTTTTGGTGTTTGCTTAAGGGGGAAGTTTCCGGTAGGGGCGACCCGCCGGGTCGCCCCTACTTCCTTTTCACCCTCCCCACGTCCCCACCTCCTCTCCCCATCGGGGAGAGGACTGAGGTGAGGGGGAATGTCTTTTTCCCCTACCCTCTATAAGAGGGGGCGGGGGTGTGTGCCTTTTCTTCTCCCAATGTCATTGCTAGTCCGCCCGAATGTGGACATGGCTATCTCAGAAAAGATAGTTGTAGGGGCAGGTCTTTAGACCTGCCCAAGATTTCTTAAGAGCCCTCTACAAAAGTATTTGTGGCATTGTTTGTCATTCCTTCGCTCCGCTCAGGACAGCGTCTGAGTGAGCCGAAGCCCTGAGCCAAAGGCGAAGGGGAAGCAAAAAAAATCCCCCCTTAGTCCCCCTTTTTGAAAAAGCCGTTCCTCTCTTCCCCCTCCTCTGCTAGTTCAATTTTAAAGATTGAACCAGCCCGAGAAAATCCCCCTCGGTCCCCCTTTTCTAAAGGGGGATTTAGGGGGACTAGAGATTCATTTACCTGTCATTCTGAGCGCAGCGAAGAATCTGACGCCCTGTGTCACCCCGAACTTTTTCAAAGCCCTCTGTTACCCGGCATCTGTCATTCTGAGCTGAAGCGAAGAATCTGACACAGGGTGTTACCCCGAACCCCGGCCTGCCGCCAGGACAGGCTGGTTTCAGGGCCGTCTATCACCCTGAACTGGTTGCAGGATCTCCTAAGTCTATAATTTAGCGGATACTGAAATAAATACAGCATGACACCCCACACCGTTAATGTCACCCTGCACTTGTTTTCAGAACCCTCTGTCACCCTGACCCTGAGTGAAACGAAGGGGAAGGGTCTGGAGCAGGGGCGTATCGCCTACGCCCCCGCTTGATTCAAGGTGCTGCATGACTAAAAGATGCTGGTTTGTCACCCCAAACTGGTTTCGGGCTGCCTGTCCCCCTGAACTGGTTTCAGAACCTCCTGACTTGCCTACGGAATCAGCTCCACCGCCAGGTTATTACTCTCGTCCAGCTCCTCTTCCGTCCCCTCCACGT
>JBMFFR010000008.1:0-99954 GCA_051388875.1 Candidatus Brocadiia bacterium JP1
CATAGCTCAGTAGCCCCGGGGTTAATGGCAGGGTTAGAATCATTGCAGTCCTTCCCGCAAGGGGGTGCAAGGTAGCCGTCCTTATCCTTATCAATCTTACAGTCAGGGTCGTTACAGTCCACCAGCCCATCACAGTCATTGTCCTTCCCATCCTTGCAGAGTTCGTTAGCGCCCGGGTAAATGGAGGGGTTGTTGTCGTCACAGTCCCCGCAGGGAGGTGCGAAGTAACCATCACCATCTTTATCCTTTTTACAGTAGGGGTCATCGCAATCCACCAGTCCGTCTTCGTCATCATCTACGCCGTTAGTACAATTCTCCACAGGGCAGATAAAGTTTGCCTGAACGTTTGTATCCTGAACCGTTGCAAGGGTATCTTGCGGGGTTGCTGTGCTATCACTTACGATGGCACCGGTGCCCTGAACAGTAGCATTACTATTAATTCCATAAATGCTGGCATTCCTTATAAAATTGCAAGAGGGGTTTATGGACCCTTCTGGCTTGAGCTTCAATACCAAGGAGCCATCACCAGCACCGAAGGATGCTGTCCGACCTGCCACTATGTATCCCCCGTCACTGGTCTGCTGGATGGAATAGGCCCGGTCATCGGGCCCTTCCCCGTATGTTTTCTGCCACTCCACATTGCCATTAGCATCAAGCTTAAATACCAAGAAATCCGCTTCAAGCCCGGCACCGAAGGAGCTGGTACGCCCTGGCACTATGTAGCCGCCATCACTGGTCTGCTGGATGGACTGGGTCGTGTCTTCGCCCTCGCCAGTACCCCCGTAAGTCTTCTGCCACTCCACATTGCCACTTGCGTCAAGCTTCAATACCCAGATATCCCAAGACCCGGCACCGAAGGATCTGGTATACCCAGCCACTATGTACCCACCATCTCTGGTCTGCTGGATGGAATTGGCAAACTCACCGTCAGAACCCCCGTAGGTCTTCTGCCACTCCACGTTGCCCCCAGCATCAAGCTTCAATACCCAGAAATCACTGGCTCCGAAGGAGCTCGTAGTCCCCGCCACTATGTACCCCTTATCGCTGGTCTGTTGGATGGAATAGGCATCGTCCTGTCTGGAACCCCCGTAGGTCTTCTGCCACTCCACGTTGCCCCCAGAGTCAAGCTTCAATATCCAGAAATCATAATCCCCAGCACCGAAGGAAGTGGTATACCCTGCCACTATGTACCCACCATCTCTGGTCTGCTGGATGGAATAGGCATTGTCATAATTAGTACCCCCGTAAGTCTTCTGCCACTCCACATTGCCACTTGCGTCAAGCTTCAATACCCAGATATCCCAAGACCCGGCACCGAAGGATCTGGTATACCCTGCCACTATGTACCCACCATCTGAGGTCTGCTGGATAGAATTGGCAAACTCACCGTCAGAACCCCCGTAGGTCTTCTGCCACTCCACGTTGCCCCCAGCATCAAGCTTCAATACCCAGAAATCACTTAGTCCAGCACCGAAGGAATAGGTGTCCCCAGCCACTATGTACCCCCCGTCACTGGTCTGCTGGATGGAACGGGCCACACCTCCCCCATACGTGGCGGCCCACTGGGCATAAGAGGGTGGGGCACTAATTGTGAAAAGCAATAGGGAAAACAGCAGTAAGATTGAGACCTTGCTAGAGGTGGGTTTCATGTCCTTTTCCTCTTCTAAAACTGCCCCACAAAAATATTTGCTAACTTGCGTAATTCTCCTATTCCTGAAGGAAAAAGTCAATGGAAACACCTTCTGGTGTGAGACCTCTGCAAAAATCGTTCTAGCACTTACACTTATTGTCATTCTGAGCGAAGCGAAGAATCTGACACGAAGTGTCACCCTGCATCTGTCATTCCTTCGCTCCTCTCAGGACGGCGTCTGAGGGAGCCGAAGCCCTGAGCCAAATGCGAATGGGCAGCGAAGAATCTCTAACCCTCCTAAACCCCCCTTTTTGAAAATCCCTTCCACTTTCCCCCCTTTGAAAAAGGGGGATATAGGGGGATTTCCAAATCCCCCCTTCCCCCCTTTACTAAAGGGGGGAGATAAACGGGAGGATTTTCAGTAGGGGAAGTTTTTATGGGGTTTGCTAAAAGGGGGAAATTTAAAAATCTCCCTTAATCCCCTTCTACGAAAGAGTCGGTGTAGCACCCCCTACGTCCTCCCCCCCACCCCCCCTCCCCTCTACCGCCCCACCTCCTCTCCCCATCGGGGAAAGGACCGAGATGAGGGGGGACTGTCCTTTCTTGTTTCTATAGAAGCGCCGGGCAGGTTAGGGTCATGCCTTGACCGGAGAAAGCGGGTCGGGGTATAACCCTGACCCGCTCTGGGCTCATGATACAGGTTAGGAATGGTGCACGGCCTAGGGTGCAGGGCAGGGCCCTGTAACACTTAAAGACAGGCTTTTGGTATTTCCCTCTTTATCCAGCGTTCTTTCAAACACCTCTTCTGCACAGAAGCAAGGGCCATCCTCTTCTTCGTAGATAATATATATACACGTCTTAACGGGGTTAGAAACGCAGTTCTTAAGGTCTGCATTCTTCAAGCTGAGTCGGAGTGTGCCCTTTGCACAATCAATCTTGAGTGAATACCTGGGTGTTTCCCCTTTAGGTGACTTGGCCGAGAATTTGGTTCCATCCTTGTTAGATTGCAGCACGTCACCGGGGATGAAAATTTCGGTACAGCCATTAAGCTGCACAAATAGCGCCTCTGGATTCTCCCGAAGTGCGTTACAAAAAGTTGAGTTTATGCACATCCGCAGGGAGGCTTTATCTTTATTCTCAGCTGTGTATTTGAATTTTATAGAGGAGCTTCCTTCGGAGTAATTTGTTGTGAAGCAATTAAGTGAGCCACAACAATCAGGGTCTTCACAGTCCACCAGGCCATCTCCATCGTTGTCTATGCCGTCTAAGCAATTTCCCTCCACATGGCAGACGAAGTTTGCCTGAACGCTTGTGTTCTTAACTGTTGCCTGGGAATTCTGTGGGGTTGCTGTGGTGTTGCTTACACTGGCAGAGGTGTTAGTGCTTGATGAATTGCTGTTTAAGACACTGGCGTTGGCATCCCGTACGAAGTTGCATGAGCCTAAAGTTCCGTTGGAACTGAGCTTCAATACCCAGAAGTCAACATTTTCAGCACCGAAGGATCTGGTATACCCTGCTACAGCATACCCCCCATCGCTGGTCTGCTGGATGGAACGGGCATAGTCTTGTCTAGAACCCCCATAGGTTTTCTGCCACTGGATGTTGCCACTTGAATTAAGCTTCAATACACAGAAATCCCGAAACCCAGCACCGAAGGATAAGGTATCCCCGGCCACTATGTAGCCTCCATCAGTGGTCTGCTGTATGTAACGGGCATAGTCATGTCTGGAACCTCCGTAAGTCCTCTGCCACTGGACGGTACCGTTTGAGTCAAGCTTTAACACCCAGATATCCCAAGCCCCGGTGCCGAAGGAGTTGGTAGACCCTACCGCTATATACCCCCCATCACTGGTTTGGTGGATGGAACGGAGATAGTCCTGTTTAGAACCTCCGTAAGTCTTCTGCCACTGGACGGCACCGCTTGAGTCAAGCTTCAATACCCAGAAATCATTATTCCCAGCACCAAAGGAGTTGGTATACCCAGCCACTATGTAGCCTCCATCACTGGTCTGCTCTATGGAACGGGCGTAATCTTGTCCAGAACCCCCGTAGGTCTTCTGCCAGGCCACAGTGCCATTAGCGTTAAGCTTCAATACCCAGAAATCATTATTCCCAGCACCGAATGACCTGGTATTCCCAGCCACAATGTAGCCCGTATCGCTGGTCTGGTAGATGGACTCGGCCACCTCACCGTCAGAATTTCCATAGGTCTTCTGCCAGACCACATTGCCATTGGCATCAAGCTTAAGTACCCAGAAGTCATAATTCCCGGTGCCACCGACGGAGTTTGTCCGACCAGCCACTGTGTAGCCCCCATCAGCGGTCTGCTGGATGGACTCGGCCCTGTCGTCTCTATTAGTCCCATAGGTCTTCTGCCACTGGACGTTGCCGTCTGAATCAAGCTTCAACACCCAGATATCCCAAGACCCGGCACCGAAGGATCTGGTATACCCTGCCACTATGTACCCCCCATCGCTGGTCTGGTGGATGGAACGGACATAGTCATCTTTAGAACCCCCGTAGATGGCGGCCCACTCGGCGTAAGAGGGTCTGGTGATGATCATGATAAGCAATACGGAAAAGAGTAATAGGAATGAGATCTTGTTGGTGGTGGGTTTCATGCTACTCTCCTGTAGAGTTACTTTAACGTTATTCTTTTATTCTAAGCCGAAACTCTGCTCCGTCTTAGAGGGAGCAGAGATAGTAAAGAGTTTGACACAAAGTTGCCACCCTGAGCGAAAACAAAGGGTCTGGAGATTCTTTCCACCTCTGGTGATTTTACTTCCTCAGACTCCGTCCTGAGTGGAGCGAAGGAATGACCTTGTGAGTGGTGTACTGTAGTCTCCCCAACTGAAAGTCCCCCATAAGGAAACTTGCTAATCGTAATGATTTTTATATTTCTGAAGAAAAAAGTCAAGGGAAAAAGTTGACAAATTTAGTATAAACAGTAAGTTATTTAATGATAATTACTTAAGAAAATATGGACAGGTCTAAAGACCAGACCCTACTTTCTTTCGTTGTGCAGGTGCAAGACCTGCCCTACAAAAGAGTACCCCCACTTGCTTGCCCTGAGCAAAGCCGAAGGGATGGGGAGGGCTTCAGTGAGCCTTTTTGTCCGAGGCTTCGGCGAGCTTGGCCGAACCGCTAACGGCCGAAGCCCTTTTTGCTCGCAAGGGAGGAGGGAGGCATAGATGTATCTACCGGCTTTTGAGAGACCTCTGTCCAGAGTTCAAACAGGGGCATTGTTGACGGTGTTGCGATAATATGATAGACTTTTTTTGAAGAAAGCCAAAATGTTTAGCTCAATCCGTAGCAAAACTATACTTTTGTTTTTCCTCTTCTCGTTTGTGCCTTTGCTTACCTCACGCATGGTAATCTTTCCCAAGGTGTGGAGGGCTTTTCAGGAGGTAAGGATAAGGGACTTAGAGAGCGTGGGGCATAAGCAGTCTGAGTTAATCTCTGTGTGGATGAAGGAGAGAAAGGGGGATGCGGCAGCTATTGCGAGGGCATATTTAACGTCTTCTTTCTTGGAATATGGCCCCGATGATAAAAAATTACATGAGCTTGTGTCTTATCTCAACTTTGTAAAAGACAATTACGGTTACAAGGAGATTTCCCTAGCGGATAATGAGGGTAAGATAAGGGTATCTACCAGAGAAGACTTTGTTGGGCTTAGTATAGCGGAGTTTGAATACTTTCGGGAGGCAAAACTGGGTCAAATCTTTGTAAGCCAGGTGCACCCCTCGGTGTTTCCTGTGTTGAATGAGTTTGGGGAGATGGAGAGGGGAGTGCCTACCCTTTTTGTATCAGGCCCGATAAGGGACGACAGCCATAGAATCGTCGGTGTAGTAAGCCTGCGAGTGGATATCATAGACCTCTCAAAAGTGATGCGTAGGGTAAAGCTGGGTGAGACGGGGGAGACGTATCTGGTGGATGAAAACGGGTATATGCTTACAGAGTCCAGATTTATATCTACCATCAGGGAGATGGGCCTGATAAAGAAACGTTCATCGTTGGAATTGAAACTGATAGACCCAACCACTGGCCGACTTACAAAGGGTGTAGAAGCCTGTCTAGGGGGGGAGTCTGGATATGATGCAACAGGGTATCCTGACTATAGAGGGGTAAATGTATTGGGCTTTTGGCACTGGATACCTGAGTATAATTGGGGGCTTATTTCAGAGATTGACGTAGATGAGGCATATAAAGACCTCTACGAACTTGATAAGGCGCTGTACACTATAAGTTTTGTACTTACACTGGTTGTAATGGTGGCGGCAATTTTCTTGGGGCGTAGGCTCACTGCCCCTATCCTCCAGTTGACAGAGGTGACCAATAAGATGTCAGGTGGCGACCTTAGCCAGAGGGTATCTAAGGTCTCTAAGGATGAAATAGGCCTTCTGGCGGCGTCGTTCAATATCATGGCAGAGACCATAGAAAAGAGGAACGAGGAGCTAGAGGCAACCAAACAATACCTGGAGAGCATGTTTGACGCTATACGGGATGTTATCATAGTAGTAAACAAAGAAGGTATCATCCTAAGGGTAAACCAGGCAGCTATAGATGAGTATGGGGAGGATATAATAGGGAAGAGGCATGACGAGGTTTTTATGGACAAGGATTGCCGATGTGAGGTTTGCATGAGCATTAAGGCAGCAGAAAAACCCAAGCCTGCCTTTGCAGAGCACGTCGTCTCTGGTAAAGAGAAGGTTTTCTTTACGGAATCCTACCCACTTCTGGATGGGCGTGGCAATTTACAGGCTATCATAATTGTTTCAAGGGATATCACAAGGCAAAAACAGATGGAACAAAAACTCCAGAGGTACACCCTTGATCTGGAGAAGACTGTGGAGGAGAGGACCAAGGCTGTAATGCTCATCAACAAGGAGCTGGAGGAGAAGAATAAACAGCTGGAAAAGGCCAACCTGGAGCTAAGGACGCTGGATAGGTTAAAGGATAGTATCATAAGGGATGTTTCCCATGAACTTAAGAGCCCAGCGGCTCAGGTAAAGATGGCATTTGATCTCTGGTTTGAGGAAAAAAAGGGTGGGAAATTGGATGTTGAGAAGGAAGAAAAACTGGCAGCAATAATCCAGAATAATGTATCAAGACTGCAGAAGACCATTCTGGCTGTACTGGACCTTTCCAGCATTGAATCGGGACAGATAAAATACAAGAAAGAAAAGCTTCAGCTGAAGGACTTGGTTCAAAAAGTGGCGATGGGTTACGCCCTGGTAGTGGAGAAAAGGGGGCTTTCGCTTAAGACGTCCTTCCCGACGGAACTTCCGGAGGTTCGTGGAGATAAGGAACATCTCTCCAGGGTCATTTCTAACTTGATAGATAATGCTATCAAATATACTTTGAAGGGGGAGATTATCGTATCTGGAGAAGAACGTGACGGCAATGTGGAGATTCATGTAAGGGATACTGGAATTGGTATTAGCCTACCCAAGGAGGAGTATGATAAACTCTTCCAAAGGTTTTACCAGGAGAGGCCGCGGTATGATGGTGTGGGAGTAGGCCTGGCAATATGTAGGGCTATTGTAGAGGCCCACGGTGGAAAGATTTGGGCCGAAAGCGAAGGGATGGGGAAAGGGGCGACCCTCAGTTTTTCTATACCTATTACAGGATTAAGGGATGAAGCACTCTAATAACAAGACTATACTGATTGTAGAGGATGATGAGCAGTTTCAGGAGCTCTATGCTATCATGCTGGAAGATACTGGCCATAGGATTATAAAGGCGTACGATGGGATGGAGGCACTAAAAAAGCTGGAAGAGCAGAAACCTGACCTTATCATACTGGACATACTACTTGAGGCCATGATGGGGGACGTCTTCTTCCTTCAGCTTAAAAGGGTGCCGGAGTATGCAGATATACCAATTGTAATCACCAGCAGTTTCTCTGCCAAGGATTACCCAGACCTACATGCTATAGACCCCAAACTCGTCTTCCTAGAAAAGCCCTTCTCTAAGGAGACACTTCTAAGGGTAGTGCAGGAAAAGTTGGGTAAGTAGCTCGTTATGCCTGACACCTTTGACCCTTCGTACAGTTGGTTAAAGACCTGGAAAGAAAACCTAAATCCCCCCGTGCTGTTTTACGGTACCACCTTTAATCTTGTTCGGGAAATTAGGGAGCACGGGTTAGCTCCGGCGATGGAGCAAAAAAATAACCCGGTTCCGGTAGTTCATCATATACTTTCTTCCGCGAGAAAGCTTGGAGATACAATGACGGTGGAACAGGCGGAACTGGTACTACTGGAGCATGGAGAAAGAAGGCCTTTTTTAAATGGATTGAGGCTGACTTTTAACTATCACCGGGCCCTCTATATGGCTAGAAAGAAGACCAGGAGGCTGGAGGCAATACAGTGGCTTTGCGAGACCTTTAAGGACAGAATAAGGCGAGGTGTGGTTACAAACCGTGCAGAAACGCCTGCCGAGTGGATGGGTTACATCCCCCCTAAAATCTATGACCTTTACCCTGGCTCTTATGGGGTGGTGGTATATGTAAGCACGGACCTCTCTAAGTTTCAGAATATTCCGTCTTTACTTGAGGATAAGAAGGAGCTTAAAAGGGTCTTACGGGGAAAGGGCTTGGCGGTCAAGGACCACTGGCCAAAACTCCCATGGTGGAAAAAACTCACTAAGTCGGAGATGGAGAGATTTCTGGAAAAGATAGTAAGGGGTGACCGGGAGTGTTCGGGCTTGGGAGAAGAAGTCGTAACCTTTCAGGCTATCCACCCTTCGGATATACTCAGGATAGAACTGTCTCCACCGGGATAGGGCCGGGCTTAGTAAGGGCGGCTATTTATAATGAGTAACATTCGCAGGGTATGTGGCCACAGGTCGTACTAGCGGTCACACCTTAGGCAGATTTACTTTGGGAGACTTCAGATTGTGTAAAATAACGCAAGCTAATGGTTGCAGCAACGGAAGAATTTCGTCTCAGGAGAGGAAAATCTTCCCAGGGTTCATTATGCCTTTGGGGTCAAGGACTTTCTTAAGGGATTTCATTAATTGGAGCTCCTGAGGTGGGATTTCCATGGGTAAGAATTCTGCCTTGGAGATGCCAATCCCGTGCTCTCCTGTTATTGTCCCGCCAACGGAGACAATCTTTCCCATCATGTGCATCACCATCTCTTCCACTTTATTTTCTTCTTCCTCTTCGTATCCGTAGAGGAAGTTCACATGGACATTGCCATCCCCGATGTGGCCAAAGCAGGCGGTGGTAAGAGAGTATTTTTTGCCCAGGGAGTATAGCTCTTTAAGGATTTCTTTTATCTTGCTTCTGGGTACACATATATCCTCATTGAGTTTTCTTCCTGCCACTTTAAATAGGGCTGGGGATATGGACTTCCTGACGGCCCAAAGGGCCTCCCTGTCCTTCGGTGTCTTAGCTACGCTAATATCAAAGGCTCCATGCTCCTTACATGCCTTTTCTACACCTGCCAGTTGTCTTTCTACAAGGTGGGCATCTCCATCTACATCAATTAGGAGGAATGCCTTAGCTTCTGGAGGGATGTTAGCACCTCCGTAGCCACTGATAGAGTTAATACATACATGGTCTGCGAACTCTAAGGTCTTTGGTATTATCCCCTTGCCGAGTATTATACCATCGGCTGCATCGGCAGCCTGTTCGGGATCCTTGAAATAGGCTAACACAGTTTCTACCCTTTCGGGTAGTGGGATGAGTTTTACAGTAATCTTTGTAAAGACTCCAAAAGTGCCCTCGGAGCCTACGAATAATCTGGTGAGGTCGTAACCTGCGACACTTCTCAAGGTCTTTCGCCCGGTGTTTATGACGCTGCCGTCGGGTAGAACTACTTCCAGAGAGAGGACATAATCTCTTGTGACCCCATACTTTAGTCCTGCCATCCCACCGGAGCATTCGGCTACGTTTCCCCCGAGGGTGGAGAACTCGGCGCTGCCGGGGTCGGGCGGATAAAAGAGTCTGTGTTTGGCAATTTCTTCCTGGAAATGTTTTGTAATCACTCCAGGTTCAACGGTTGCCATTAGGTCTTGGGGGTCAATCTCCAGGATTTGGTTCATCCTTGTGGTATCTAAAACTATACCACCGTGTAGGGGTATGGAGCCACCGGAAAGCCCTGAACGTGCACCACAGGGATAAACAGGGATTACGAACTTGTCTGCCACTTTTACTACGGCAACTACCTCCTCTGTGGTAGATGCCTTTATTACCACATCGGGTATGGCCTTTTGCCGGGTGGCATCGTAGGAGTAACAAACCCTGTCTTCAATGGTGGTTATGACGTTCTCCTTGCCAATTGCCCGGTAGAGGGCTTCTAGGGCTTGAGGGCTGACCTTGCTCTCTATTGGAGGTGTAGCTTTAAACACACGCCTATGATAGCAAGTCGGCGGGTAAAATTCAAACTACTTAAAGTAACTGATATTGTTAGGATGTGAGTAGGGTTTGACTATTTATTTAGTTGCTGTTGGGTAAGCAGGGAGTTCTGCTGGATGTTTTATCCTATTCCAGTAGGGGTCAAACTGAAAAGGTGGGTCATGTTCTGGGTCGTGACAACCTGTACAAATCTCTGGGGAGGTCTTGCCGTATTTTTCTGGATTTAGGTTTTGTAGGATTTGGGAAATGTGGGAGCTCCCCGGACCGTGACAGGCCTCACACCCGACCCCTGTAAGCCCGGGGCTTTTTTCCTGGGATTCAAAGCCGCCAATATAACTAAGCCCTATCACATGGCAGACCACACATTCAGGGTCAAAGGCCCTGCCCACCTTCAAGAGTGTTTCGTAGGCTGCGGCATGACTTGTTGAACTCCAATGCTTGAATATATTGAGATGACAGGGGCTACAAGTCTGGCTACCTGCATAACTGGTCTTTTCTGAAACTGAAATTTTTTCTATCTTTGATAATAAATCTTCCCCCTTAAGTCTTTCCTGGTAGCTATCAAGTAGCGCAAGCATCAAACTTGAATCCTTAAAGCTTTCACCTATAGACACAGTTTCTAGTTTGCCTGAGCCGCTAGTGGGATTGTAACGATAGAGTACGACAAACTTACCTTTTATGCCAGGTGTAAAAACCCAGGTTT
The DNA here is from genome assembly GCA_051388875.1 of Candidatus Brocadiia bacterium JP1. GTDB lineage: Bacteria > Planctomycetota > Brocadiia > Brocadiales > Bathyanammoxibiaceae > JBMFFR01. The sequence continues at coordinate 10,696 of JBMFFR010000008.1, forward strand.
TACCCTCCTTGATTATTGTTGGTTGATCGGTGTTGTGTCCTGAGGCAACTAGATGAAACTCTGGGAAGTTCTTGGCAAGGGCGAGAGATTCTTCCATAGGGGCATGAGATAATAAGACAAGTAGGTCCACTTTATTCTTTAACTTTTCTATTAAGGGACGGAGGGCCTCCTCTGGGGGAATTAGCTGTACCCAGGAGGGTTGTAGCCCCACCAGTGTGGGGGAAAGAATACCTAGGAAGCCAATCTTTACGGTTTTTTCTTTTATAGTGACTTCCTGGACAATAAAAGGAGCTAGTTCAATTATGGGGTTAGAGATTTGTATATTGGAAGAAAGCAGGGATACTGAGCCACTGGGGAAGAGATAGGCCAGTGTATCTAACCCCATAGTTAGGTCTCTTTCTCCTAGATTATGCAGAGAATAGCCCATGGTTGTTAAGGCTTGAGCAAATGTTTCTGCCTTTAATTCATCTTGTCTTCTGACATGGTCTACCAGGTCACCAAGGCTGATTGTGAGCGATGGCTCGGAAAGAGATTCTATAAAGGTGTGCCTTTTGGCTATACCTCCTGACTGGGGTCTAGTGCACCCGCATGGTTCTAGATAGCCACGCTCTTCCCCGCTGAATATAATGCAGAAATCTTGTGCCCCTAATGGACTGGCAAGAAAGGCTAGTAGTAACAATACCCCAAGTGTCATTCTTTTACGCTGGCGGAGATGGGGATAGAAATTAAGGGTTGGGTCTTACTTGTAGTGTGTATCTTTAGCTTTCCTGCTAATGTACCAGTGGGGGCCTCTTTGTTGAGTGTTACGTCTATACGACAAAACGTTCCTCCTTTCTGGACGTCTCTCTTGAAGCTAAAGACTTCAGGTTCTATTTGGATATTGGTTAATTTGGTTTCTTGGTCGTGTAATGTAACGAGGACTTGCCTTGATACTGCTTTGCCTTTCCGCACTAATCCAAAAGAAAGTTGGGGCGGGAAGACTGATACATGACCCACCACCTCTCCAAAGAAAGGTATTGTAATAGTAGGCTGGTGCTGGCTGCTTGTGTACACTACCAGGTCTCCACTAAACCTGCCGGGTTGGGAGTCCTTTTTTACCTCTAATTGTATTATATACTCACCGTTTGGTTGTCTTTCTATACTGTTTACCATGATGGCTTTTGAAGAGGACTGAGCTTTAGGAACTTTTAAGTCCAGACCTAAAGGGGATTTTATTTCCACCTGGAGGTTTCGTCCTTCTCCTTGTTTTATCTGGCCTAGCGTCAGTCTAGGGGGGGTGGCCGTTACTTCCTCTATTACATAGGCCTCCAGGGTAAGGGTGTGGACAGGTTCCTGCGGGTCGTTAGTTTCAACGCTTACAGTCTTCTTTACTTTTCCAGTAAAATTGGTAGAGTTAAAAGTTACCTCAATGTAGGCCTCGCCCATTGGGGGTATAATTTTTTGGGAGGGTGCGGCCGCAGTGCACCCGCAGGATGCATTGACCGCTTTAATCTCTAAGTTTGCCTCGCCCACATTCTTTAATAAAAAGAGGTGCTGGACCTTTTGCCCTCGGTATATATGGCCAAAGGAATGGAAACTCTCCGGGACGTTTAGACACGGCGCCCCTTTGATGTTGCAAAGACCTTCAGGTGCATAGTATCCTATGCAAATAAAACCAATATAACACAGAAAAACAAATATCCCTCTTTTCATAGTCTAAAATATTACAACGTATGAAAGGCTTGGTCAAGAGAGTCTCTTTAGTATCGCTATTTTTTTCTTTGATTTATATTTGTGGGGAGTGTTTCTCTTTAGGGGAGCCCCACTGGCCCCTATTCCACCGTGACCAAAGGCACACAGGCTTTAGCCCTTTTCCTGGCCCTTCTAAAGGCGTTTTGAAATGGCATTTTAAGACTTCTAAACCCGTAGACTCTTCTCCTGCGATAGGGCGTGATGGGGTGGTTTACTTTGGTTGTTTAGACGGTAAACTTTATGCCTTGAATAGCCTGGGAGCCCTCCTCTGGAGTTTTTCCGTAGACGATAAAATCTATTCCACGCCTGTTGTAGGCCCTGAGGGTGAGATATATTGTTCTTCATGGGGAGGGAAGGTTTTTTCGCTGGATGGAAGAGGTTCCCAGAGGTGGTTAATCCAGATACCGGGCCGGATTTCCTCTTCTCCGGTATTGAGCCCAGAGGGTGTCTTATACGTTGGTTCTGACAATTATAATCTGTACGCTATAGAGAACACCGGTAAGATAAAGTGGGCTTTCACGACGAGGAAGTACGTAGAATCATCTCCGGCCATTACAACGGATGGCACGATATATTTTGGTTCTGAGGATGCCCACCTCTATGCCTTAAATCCGGATGGGACTCTAAAATGGAAATTTAATACAGGAGGGGCTATTAGCTCTTCCCCAGCTATAAGTAACGATGGCACTGTGTACATTGGGTCTAGTAGTGGAGTACTTTATGCCCTTAGCCCAGCGGGAGAAGAAAAATGGAATGTGAGGGTGGGCCACTGGATAGACTCATCGCCAGCTGTGGGGGTGGATGGGACCATTTACTTTGGCAGTAATGATGGTAATGTTTACGTGGTGAGTAAGGAGGGGGCGCACCTATGGAGTTACCGTACTGGGGGTGCCGTTACCTCCTCGCCGGTGGTGGACGTAGAGGGCAACGTCTATGCAGGCTCATGGGATGGGAGACTTTATGCTTTGGGGAAATGGGGTGAGTTTAGGTGGAGTTTTTCTACCTCTGGACCTATCCATTCTTCCCCAGCGATTTCAGGGGGAGGGATACTCTATATAGGTGCAACCGATGGTTTGTATGCCTTGGGACCTTAAAGGAGAGGGAAATACTATGTACCAATATTTTTATTCCATACAGAAGGCCTCATTAATATCTAATAAGGTGAGTGTTTTGCTAGGCTTAATTTTAAATGTTTTTTTGAGTGGAAAATTGTTGGGGGAGGCCTATTGGCCGATGTTCAGGCATGATGCCTCGCATTCCGGGAGGAGTGTTCATAGTGGGGCAAAGGAGGGGGTTCTCAAGTGGCGATTCCTAACCAATGGTAAGGTTACTTCTTCTCCTGCGCTCGGTGAAGATGGTACCGTATACGTAGGTTCAGAGGATGGTGAGATGTATGCCATTGCACCTGACGGTAACAAGAAATGGAATTTTACGACCCAAGGTGGTGTGACCTCCTCCCCGGCCATTAGTCCTGACGGTAATATTTGCATTGGCTCAAGGGATGGTAACCTCTATATGTTTAGGCCGGACGGTAAACTATTGTGGAGTTACAAGACGGGAAACAGTATCCTGTCATCTCCTACTATTGGTGCTGAGGGTATAATTTATTTTGGCTCAACTGATTATAAGTTTTATGTCCTTAACCCTGAAGGGAAACTCCTCTGGCAATATGACACAGGTAGCCCTATTAGTTCCAGCCCATGCTTGGGGCCTGGTGGTACAATTTATACTGGTACAAACGGCGGGCTATTACTTGCGTTTAACCCTAAAGGCGAACTTAAATGGACAAAGCGGTATGGCAGGGGCATTTATTCCTCTTTTTCCTCTCCTACTATAGCCCCAATAGGGGAAGTTTATATAGGTTCTGAGAACGGACGACTTTATGGTTTCAGCCTGGAGGGGGAAGTTAAGCTGAGGATTCAAACAGGGAAGGCTATCCAGTGCTCCATAGCCCTAGGGGAGGACGACACCCTTTATTTTGGTTCTTACGATAAAAACTTTTATGCGGTCAATGCGGGGGGTGAACTGAGGTGGTCTTACAAGACCAATGGGTGGATTGAATCCTCGCCGTCCCTGGATGCCAATGGTTCAGTTTATTTCGGTGCCGGTGAGTTGGATGAAATGGGCCAAAGGATAGGGAAACTCTATGCCCTGGACTCTAGCGGCCAACCCATGTGGACCTTCAAGACAGATGACTGGATAGAGTCTTCCCCGGTGATTGGACCAGATGGTACTATCTATTTTGGGGCCAATGACCACTACGTCTATGCGGTGGGCAACCATTCGGCTAGTACGGAAAAGCAGTGAGTCAGTTGCTAAAAAACTTTAATCTTAGGAACAAGAAATTTTTGTTGCCTAGTGACCATAAATCACATATAGCCGCAACCTTTAGGTTGCATATGGATAAGATAGAGTACCCTTTGTTACTTAATGACGATAGGTTTCTACTGGGGAGAGACTGGCGAACTTATCATTCCCAGTCCTTAAGAAATCCCTGACAGTCTTGAAAAGAAGGGCCTTCTCTTTATCAAACATTACAAGATGATGGCTATGGTTTAACCAAAACAGCTTTTTTTCTATGGAGCGGGCGTAGTGGAAGATGTAAAGGGCGCTGAAGGGGGCAGCGACCATATCCTTCCTGGAGTGAACCACTAGAAGGGGGGAACGTATATTTTCCAACGATCCCTTGGTAGTGTTGATAAGCTCGCCAAGGGTTTTTATTGTGGATATAGGGAAATGAGATACAGTGGGGAAGGTGAGACGCCCCTTAAAATCTCTAGAATGGATGGGCCATCGCATACGGATTGTTTTGATTTTGGAAAGCATCCTTTCCGTTACTCCCAACAACTTCTTAAATGGAAAATTCTCACTAATGATAAACATTGGGGCTGCAAGGCTGACCACCTTATCCACTGGATGATGGCTACTTAATCTTAAGGCTAGAAGCCCTCCTATAGAAAAACCAACTACTGACACATGCTCAAAACTCTCCTTCATCTCTAGATATTCTTTTTCTACCTTACTATACCAGTCTAGCCAATCGCTAGCCCCCAGGGTTTCCACATTTTCACAATGGCCAGGGAGGAGAATACCACGTGTGGTGAATTCCCCCGAGGCAGCAAGACGCTCCCCCAACTCCCTCATTTGAATAGGACCGCAACCCAATCCATGGATTAACAGACATGCCTTTGGCCCGTCCCCCAATGTAAACTCACTACGATAGAACGTAAGGTCTTCAATCAATGGAAGTTTTTGACGGTTATTAAAGGCTTTAAAGGGAGAGGTTAAGAGGTTAAAAATTGGTGGATACAATTCTTTTAAAGGGTTAGTCATATTCTTAGGTAGTCTCATTTTAACCCTTTTATTTTTTCCATTATCAAATCGGTCATTCTTCTCAGTTCCTCTTTGCTAGGTTTCTCTTCGCCATTGAAGTGGATGAGTTCTCCATAAGTTACAGTTAGCTTTGCGAAGCGGGGGAAGAAAGACCCTTTCGGCAAAATCTCTTGAGCCCCAGTTATTCGGGCCGGTAATACCGGAACATGGCTCATAGAAGATAGCATTGCCACCCCTGGATTCCCACGCCATTGCCCAAAACGACCGTTACCCCATCCTTCCGGGAAGATGGCTATTACACCTGACTCCTTCAGCACCTCTAGGCCTTGCGTAAAGGCTTCCCTGTTGAGTCCGTGCTCTTTTAGCGGTATGGCTTTATGCATACGATAAAACCACCAACCCCTGCCCCTGTAGAATACGCCCCCCACCATGTAGATTATCCTCCTGGGGAAAGCCATCTGTAGCACCCATGGGTCTATATAGCTATGATGATTTGCTGCAAGGATTATAGGGCCTTCCTTGGGGATACGCTCTAGATGTCTGATTTCTAACCCGAAGAACAATCTTACCACCGGATAGGACAGTATCCACATTATCCTGTAAGCCAACTCGCCCATGAGGTCGTAAAAAGCCCCTATCTTTTGTTTAAACCTCTTGCCTAGTGTGCGGCGCTCAGTAACAGGTTTTGTATGTTTTTTAAACACAGGTTAATTTCTCTTAAATTGTTGTTTCTGCCTAAATTAAATAATACTATAAAAACATGAATATCTCTAGGGGTAGCTTGTAGGCCAAAATTATAACAAGTACGGTGGACTTCGGCAAGGGGTTTACGGCTAATTAATATTTATGGCTAAAAAGGTCAATTTGCTATAAAATATGCAAAGTTTTAATATGCAGGAGGTAAGATTATGGATAGGATAATTGCCATTCTATTGCTTGTAGCAATGATTGCCTTTGCCAGCCTGGGCACCCCACAGGACTCTCCGGATATGGTTGTGGGTAAGTACCTTAAGGCTGTCAGAGCCAATGATTACGAGAGGGCGTACACTTTCATCTCTAAATCCGACACCACAATTATTGAGTGGCTTGAACTAATAAGGTATATAAGACAGGTTGCCCAGCCACAGCTAGCTACCCTCATTGACCTTGCCCACTGCGCGGCCCGCCAGGAGATAATGAAGACAACTGTGGAAAGTAACGAGGCGCTTGTGGAAATCCACTCTGTGATTCTTGATATGGAACTAACCCTGACGATTACCCGTAACGTAGAGGAAATAAAGTCACTCCTTGCTCAGGGCAAACTACCCATGAGGGAGAGACTAGGGGCTTGTGAACTGGTACTGGAAGAAGGTGCGTGGAAGATAGCCAAGATGAGGGGTGTGTCTGCCAATCAAGCAGCCGATATCGCCACCGACTTGGCTGAACAAATCCTGGGAAAAGACGAGGCAGAAAACTTGGCCAGGAAAATCAAAGAATTTTCACAGAGGCAGGCTAAAGGGGCATAAGGTATTGTGTTATTTAGCCAAGGAATGTTGTAAAAATTATGAATTCAACGACCGTGTCGCTGGATAATGTGCCATCTACCTTCCTGCCAAATCTACCCATGTATGTCGGTATACGTTTCCCCCGTTTCTAAATAGGGGATTTTAGTTAGAAATATTTGTGTAAGTCATTCTATTTAAAGTACTTGTCTGCTTAAGGCAGATTATACAAACTCCTGTCCCAAGCTCCACTGTTTTGAGTTGACACACCTCAGGTGTATGGTAAACTTGGTTTAACGCTATCGCCACAAAAGAAGGGTTAGCAAAAAAGGTGGCCTATTAAGACCCTACAAACATGTTAAAAACTATTGAGGATATTACCGAAAGGCTTATTAAATTCTATGACCCTGAGAGAATAATCCTTTTTGGTTCCCATGCTGTGGGGAAGGCAAAGGATGTGAGTGACGTAGACCTATTAATTGTCAAAGAGACAGAGAAGCGACCCATTGACCGCAGAATAGAGGTAGAGAAAATTCTTGCGGACAGGCTGTTACCCATTGACATATTAGTTTATACACCACAAGAGATGAGGTTCTTGTTTTCTGTTGGCAGTCCTTTAATAGAGGAGGTAATGGAAGAGGGGAGGATAATTTATGTGAGAAAGGCAACGGAAAGCTGGATAAAGGGGGCGGAAGATGAGCTAGACATAGCGTCACTACTTTACGAGCACGAGAAATATCAAGGAGTGTGTTACCATAGCCAGCAATGCGTTGAGAAGGGGCTCAAGGCATTAATACTGGAAAAGGGAAAAAGGCCACAGAGAGTTCATGATATTGTAGAACTCCTTAATGAAGTAACACGGTTTGGGTGGGATACTGGTCTATCGCTTGATGATGCAGTATTCTTAAATAGCATATATAAAGGGAGATATCCTACCGAGGAAGGACTCTTACCCTATGGCAGGCCCTCCAAGGAAGAAGCAGAAAGGGCCCTTTCCGCTGCCAGGAAACTTACCGAAAGGCTGAAAAGGATAGTATCTTAGGTATTGTCTTTTTGTTAATTTAACGAATGGCCTTACGCAATTGCCAGCACACAGAACTGGTCTGGCGTTTTACGGGTTATTTCTCCGTTAGTCTCTTCTTTAGTTCGTACAGCTGGGAAAAGAGGAGGCGGAAAGGCTGGCCAGGAAAATCAAGGAATTTTCACAGAGGCAGGTTAAGGGGGGGTAAGATGTTGTGTTTAACGATAAAGAGGTTTTTGCCTTCAAGGATGAGAAGTGTCAGAAATAAGCGGATTTTATAGGCTTAGTATTTATAAGGTTATTTGGAATTAAACAAAGTCATTTGTCCTCTCGAAGTATACGCCATAGAACGAGTATTATAAAATTGACTTGCCTTAAAATATTCAGGTCGTTTCTCAAAGAAATCTTTCTCACTAATCTTGGCTTTTGGGAAAAAACTTACGGCGTATTTTTTATAATACCTGCTTCTAGGATTAATGCTCATGATTTTCTTTGGTAATTCAAAACTGAGCATCGTATTTGCACACAAATTTTTGCCTTTATGCTTAGAAGTATCATCATAAATTTGGCTAAATGTGCCCATTATTATGTCCACAAACTGTATAAAATGACTAGCATTAGGATTGTGAGGCTCTTCATCGTGGTCGGAAACGACCTCTGCAATTTTATAAGAATTAAAAGTTATGTTTTCATTGTTGTCTAAGGATTTTTGTAGCGTTTCAAATATTGGCCTAGTGTGGAATTCATCCTTATCTTCTCGACTTTTTCCATGAGAAAATATTTGATTTATTAGTACATCCTCATAATCTGTGGCAGGATTTAGAAAAAACCATTTTACTGCCCCGTATAACCCTATTTGAAAAAATCTATTATAAATCCTATGGTCTCTTGCACCAGATTTCCATGAACGTTTTACAATTAACTGCAAGTCAACACCCAACAAGTAAAAATAAAAATCATTAAACCCTGCGTTGCAAAAATATCTGATCCATCTTACTGCTAGATCATTTACAGTATGTGTATCCTTCAAGTCCTTAAAGTGTATTTCTTTCTCCCATGTTGACTCTTTTCTATGTGACCACAAAGTACCCAGTACACTCTTTTCACTAGTTGTTGGGATAAAACAAAAAGAATGATAAAGCCACTTTTTAGGAATTTCGCGCTCATCATGATATACGTTCAATACCATTTCTTTTTTAGATGCAGTACTACCAAAAATATCTAGATTCATAAGCTCCAGACTTTTTAAACCTCCTGTCTTAAACTAGGTTCGTTTTTATAGTAAGTATAAGCATTAGCTTTCTTCCACACAATCAATAAACCCTCGATAAGGCCTTGCACTGCCTTACGGATTTTTCCCTGGGAGCCTTTTCTTTAGTTCGTCCAGCTTGTTTAATGCCTCAAGTGGGGTGAGGGTGGAGATGTCCAGGGATTTCAGGTCTTCTATGACGGATTGTTCTTTAGGGGCGAAGAGGGGAATTTGGAGGGGTTTTGGGGCTACGCCTAGTGGTGCTTTTTTGGCTTTTGCAGATTTTTCTACTCCTAGCTTTGGCCTCTGATAAAAATCCAGGGAATTAGACTCTAGTTCTTCCAGGATTTCCCTTGCCCTGGTTACTATTTCTTTTGGTACTCCTGCCAGCCTTGCTACGTGGATTCCGTAACTCTTGTCTGTACCCCCTTCCACGATTTTCCTCAAGAATACAACCTCTTCACCCCACTCTTTCACGGCGACGTTGTAGTTTTTTACCTCTGGGTATAGTAGGGCCAATTCGGTGAGCTCGTGGTAGTGGGTGGCAAAGAGGGTCCTGGCACGCAGGTGCTTATGTATGTATTCTGTAACGGCCCAAGCGATGCTTAGCCCGTCAAAGGTGCTTGTGCCCCTGCCCACCTCATCCAGAATAATCAGGCTTCTTTCTGTGGCATTGTTGAGGATATTAGCCGCCTCCTGCATCTCCACCATGAAGGTGCTCTGTCCCCTGTAAATCTCATCGGATGCCCCTACCCGTGTGAACAGTTTGTCCACCACTCCGATGGTTGCCTTTTTGGCAGGGATAAAACTACCCATCTGGGACATGAGCACCAGCAGGGCCACCTGTCTTATGTAAGTGCTTTTGCCAGCCATATTTGGCCCGGTAATGACCATTACCTGTGTGTTATCTCCATCCAGGTCAATGCAATTGGGGACGAATTTTCCCTTACCTAGGGTCTTTTCCAGTACAGGGTGCCTACCGTCTACGATAGAGAGCTTACGGTCACAAGTGATTTCCGGTCTGACGTAGTTGTTCTCCACCGCTACCTGGGCCAGGGCGGCCAATACGTCCAGTTCGGCTACTGCCCCTGCTATCTCTTGAAGCCTTGAGGTGTAGGAGGCCACCTCTTTTCTTAGCTCCTCAAAGAGTTCGTACTCAAGCCCCTTTGCCCTTTCCTCGGCAGTAATTACCTTGGATTCGTATTCTTTGAGTTCGGGGGTTATGTATCGTTCTGCATTCTTAAGAGTTTGGCGGCGGATGTAGCTTTGGGGTACGCGCTCCTTATGCGTATTCGTTATTTCAATGAAGTAACCGAAGACCCTGCTATAGCTTACCTTGAGGGAGGGTATGCCTGTGCGGCGTATCTCTTCTGACTGAAAGTTGGTGAGCCATGCCTTTCCATTTCTCCCTATGTTACGGAGTTCGTCTAACTCGGGGTGGTAGCCTTCCCTGATTATCCCCCCGTCTTTTAATGCGAGAGGGGGGGTATTTATGAGCGCTGTGGCGATAAGTACCCTTATGTTTTCAATAGTGTCCAATCTTTTCTGTTGGGCCTTCAGGATGGGCGAGCTAGCGATTTTGAGTACTTCTTTTAGCTTTCCCACCTGTTCCAGGGAATCTTTCAGGGCAACAAGCTCCCTGGCATTACACCTCCCGGCATTTACCCTGGTGGAAATCCTTTCAATGTCGGAGATGTTTTTTAGTGTGGAGCGTATGGTGGCCCGTAATTCTCTATGGGAAAATAACTCTTCTAGGCCATCTTGCCTATATTTTATCTCCTCTGGGTTTAGGAGTGGGGAGAGTATCCATTGCCTCAAGAGCCTTGCGCCCATAGGGGTGAGGGTTGAGTCCAGCACGTTCAAGAGCGAACCCTCGCCTTCCCTACCCCTTATTGTCTCAAGCAGCTCTAACCCTCTCTGGGTGGTTGCATCTATAAGGAGGCGGTTGCTGATGCTACGTCTTTCTAGTTTGCATATATGAGAGAGGGACTCCCTATGGGTGTCCTTAAGATAGAGAAGTACGGCCCCGGCTGCCCCCAGGGCATGTTCCATACCCTGGCAGCCGAAGCCGTCCAGGGTTGCAACGTGGAAGTGCTCAAGTAGTGTATGGTAGGCGCTGTCTCTAGAAAACTCCCAGGAGGGTCTTGGTGTTACTGTACTTCCCAGTACAGTTCTAAGTTCTTCTAAGAGGGCACATTCTGTGCTGAAGACTTCTTCGGGGAGGAGGCATTCTGAGGGCTTGAGACGATACAGTTCGTCCATAAGCCTTGTTTTTGATTCTTCCTCTATCTCAAACTTTCCGGTGGAAAGCTCCACCCACGCTAGCCCCACCTTATCTTTACCAGGCAGTATCCCTACAAGATGATTGCTGACTTTTTCTTCAAGAAGATCCTCGTCAATTAGTGTACCTGGGGTGATGATTCTGACTATTTCCCTTTTTACTACCCCCTTTGCCTCTTTGGGGTCTTCCATCTGCTCGCATATGGCTACTTTATGGCCAGACTTTATTAGTCTCTGGATATAGGTATTGGCGGCATGGTGGGGCATGCCAGCCATGGGGACCGTCTTCTCACCTTTGCTGCGACTGGTAAGGGCGATGCCCAATACCTTTGAGGCAACCTTTGCGTCTTCATAGAACATCTCATAGAAATCCCCCAGCCTGAAGAAGAGGAGGCAGTCCTTGTATCTCTCCTTTATGCTCTTATACTGCTTCATCATGGGGGTAAGGTCGGTCATAGTACGCTGTTTATCCTATTCACTGTGTAGGGTTAGCTCTTTTAAGTATATCCAATAAGATAGGGACGGGTTTAAAAGCCTGTCCCTGCGTAGGAGACGTTGGTTAGGAAAGTAGTATAGATGGCTAGGGCATTTGCAATCGGAGGACCCAAAACCTCTCATAACTATCCTTGCCCCCTTAAGTTCGGCTAAACTCCTGCTCAACTTACACTCCCAGTCTTTGGATGCCTTGAAGGCATCTATAAAAAGGATTTTAGCATGGGGCAGGAGGTAGTCAATATGCCAGTGGGTGGCAGTATCACCCGGCGTCTTATTGGTAGGGCTGCGTTGCTGCATGTCACTGCTATTTTTAGCATTTCTGGAATGTCTTTCCAGCCTTTGCCTCAGATTCTTTTGGGCACTTCCCACATAGACATAGAAACCCTTGGGGAAAAAGGACTTCCCAAGCTTGCCTATATTTAGATTCTGTCCTTTTTTTAGTTGCAAATGTAGGAGGTATATTCCGCTATTTACTTTGTTGTGCCCGGCAATATTTGTCTCCTGCTTTCCTCCTTGCTAAATAGGGGCTATGGTGTTAACCAAGAACTGTTTGTATGTGTATATGGTAAAACAACTTACACCACTTCATGGTTTTTGCCTGAAGTCCGGATTCATATGCTTTTTGCAGAAGTGCCCTTTTTTAGCTCAAAATCTATTAGATCCAGGGTCTTTTTTATCTCTGCCTTAAGATTTTCTGTTGCCTTGTCCACGTTTTCTATGGCTCGCCTGGCATTATCTAGGCCAGATTTTATGCTATTAAACTTTTCTAGTTCATTGGCCAGTGTATGGACATGCCTCAGTATAGAGCTTAAATCTGCGCCTACTTCTTTTGACTTTTTCAGCTTGATGGCATTGGCGCGGGCAACCGTGTAGGCGGCCCTGAGCAGGGAGCTTTCAATATCTTGTTCTTCTTCATCGTAGACACAAACGGTGTCTAGGTCATGTATCCTGAAACTTCCTAATTCCTTAGGTTCGTACCCTTTTGCAAACACAAAGACCCCTATTTGTGCCCCGCGGTTTTCTTTGGCTTGCCTGAGCTCTTCCAGTGCCTTGTTTAAGGTGTAGCCCATTTCTTTCTTGGCCTCAATAATTATTTTGTTGCCGTCAGAGTTACTGATTTCGCACAGGACGTCGCCTGTCTTACAACGTGGTATTAATCCAGAGGTGTCGGCGCAGTAGTATGGGATGTCCTCGTATTTTCTGGACAAACACTCAATTACTGCGTAAACATCTTCCTGGAACGTCCGACCCTTTTGTGTGCCTTTTTCGGCTTCTTCCTTTTTTACTTCCAGCTTGGTTACAGTTTGTTTAATTTCATCTATTTTTTCTTCAAGAGTTTTGCGGAGCCTTGATATTGCTGAGCCTTCCGCATCTAATGAGAATTCCTTACTCAGAGCGGTTAGTCTTTCTACGAGCAGGTCCTGCACCACCTTTTCAATGGAGCTAACAACGCTTTCCTTGTGAGCGGGGTCTATCTTCTTTGCAAACTCACTTCCGGGTCCGATAGCCCTCTCCAGACGTGAATGGAGTTGACCATTTGGGCCAAAGATGTCAGTAAATGTCCTGTTAACGTGCCCCTTTTCTCTATCAAAGTAATCCTTGAGGTTGTTGTTGAGTTCCGACTTAAAGTCCTTGAGCAGGTTGTCCATCTCCCTCTGGGCGTCTTTGAATTTTTCCTCTACTATCTTTGCGTCCAATACGGGCGATGCAGCCTTAATGGCGACGATACCTATCTTGAGGGCCTCTCGGGTCTTGTCCTCCCAGAGGGTTCTTTCAAAAGGGGTGAGATAGTCAAGGATGATTGCATCACCTGGTCTAGACAAGTTTATGATTAGTTTTTCGGTGGGTAAAGTAACAACTTCTTCCATACTTTATCTCCTGTATTTGGTTTTGGTAAACAGAGTGTATAGCAGAACCTATGTGTTATCTATAAGCATGCCGTAAAGGCTATTAAAACAGCTTACAAGAAAGTACACTTCGCAACTAAATGGTGGTGTGCTCTTCATCCCCTTTGGCAACGGCCATCTTTTTCTTTTTTACTATTAGCATCTCCTGGGCTTGGGCTGGGTCAATCGGGGTGGACTCTATAACCCTTTCTTGTCCATTGAATTTTAGGGTAACTTTGGCATTGGGTAGAGTCCTTGCCTTACTGGAGCGTATCACCAGTCCCGATGCAAGCTGGAGATTTTCTTCGGTCAGGTTACCCCTTACGAGGCATATCGGCCCGGGTATTTCTGTAAGCCTAAGTAGGGCGTCATCCGGTCTGGCATAATGTTCAATTAAATAATTCTCCTCCTCTTTTCTACCCACTACGGCCTTTGTCTCGTGGTCAAGGCGATAGTGCTTAGCTATTTTTAGCAGGTGTATATCATCAAGGCTACAATCCATATCATGCCCGAATAGTTCTTTTAAGCGGTGGGCAAACATGGGGTCTGTCAAGAGGCAACCGCCAGATGGACACGGGTAGTCTTTTAGTTCAAACACATCGGCAAGCTGCATCTGTCCCTTTCTGCCACGCCCTCTGAAGTCCAGGAGTTTTTGTCTGTCAATGAGTCCTAACTTTTCGGGTATGGTAGGGGCCATCTGTTTGGCGCATAGGGGTCTGAGGACGAGTCCCGCTACGTCAGCCTCCCTCTCTATAATCTTCATGGCTTCAAGTCGCTGGCTCATAGGGCGCTGTCCCAGCACCTCTCCCGTAACAATAAAGTCAGCCCCGATGTCCCTCATGAATTTCCCCGCCATCCTGAACATATTGATGCGGCAATCTATACAGGGATTCATGTTTTTACCGTAGCCATATTTTGGCTTTTTAACCAGCTTTAGGAAGCTATCGGTGATATTGAGCATTTTTACGGGGATTCCAAGTGCATCTGATACCTCTTTAGCTTCGGATTTGCAACTCCCCTTGCGGTTACATCGGCAAAAGACCGTAGTGAAGTTCAGGGCTATTACTTCCACACCCATAGATTTCATCAAATGGACTGCCAGCGTGCTATCCAGTCCACCTGAAAGCAGAGCTACTGCCTTTGGCATTATGCTAATTTACCTTTCTCTATTCTCAGATAAAACCTTGTTTGTATAAATGGTTTAAAGTATTTCCACTTTTACTGGTGGCTTTACAAGCTTTTTGAAATGCTCGGCATCAGCCTTAGAACCTACGATTGCACCGTAGTGCATGGGAATAGCTACCTTGGGCTGCATCTTATTGATGGCTTCAGCTGCTTCCTCTGCCGTCATGACATATGTTCCGCTGACCGGGACCAAAGCTACATCAATATCCTTTAGTTGTTCCATCTCTGGTATCTGGTCTGTATCACCAGTATGGTAGATTTTTTTCCCCTTTATATTTATCACGTAGCCCACCCAACCACTAGCCTTTGGGTGAAACTTCTTGTTGGTGTTGTAAGCAGGGATTACTTCTACGGTGACTCCATGGATGATAACGGAATCCCCTGCTTTAACGGTCTTTGTCTGTCCCTTGAATCTAGCTGTTACATCTGCGGTACCCACCACCACGGTATCCTTCTTTGTTATCTTAGCCACGTCCTCAGGGGAACAATGGTCGTAGTGTTCATGAGTGATTAGGACTATGTCCGCTGCCTCTCCACCCTTTATTTGAAATGGGTCAAAGTAGATTACCCTCTCAGGCCCTGAAGTCTCCACTGGCCCATTTACCTTCATAGTATCGTGTCCTAGCCAAGCAATAGTAATGCCGTCTAATTTTAGCATAGTGCCCTCCTTTTCAGTGTTTTATGATAACTAAAAATTCTACTGATTTAAAGTGGGAAATAATGGGTGGACTGTAGAAGCTGTTACTCCATTTTGGATGAAGGTTATTGGGTTTTGTGAAGGCTTCCAAAAGATTATCTTTGACAATGCCTCTTTTTCTCTGTTAAACTCCTGATGAAAGGAGCTAGAGGTGATCCTTAGGAGCCCTGTTGCAATAGGTTTCTACCCGGCCAGTGCCGGGGTGTGCAGGTCGGCCCTGGAGAGGTATTTGCAGAAGGCATCTGGAATCCTTGCCAAGAGGCAGAAGGCGGTGGCTGGGGTAGTGCCACACGCTGGCTGGTTATATTCGGGTCACACGGCAGCTACTGTTTATTATAATATCAATAGACTTTCCAAACCTACAACCTTTATCCTTCTTGGCTCAGTCCATATAGCTGGCATTGGTAAACCCACCGTAATGTCCGAAGGCTCCTGGGAGACACCCCTTGGGGAGGTAGAGGTAAACTCGGCCCTTGCCACACAGCTCCTTAAGGAACATCCAGACTTTATAGTAGAAGGCATTGAGGGCCACCTTATGGAGCATTCCATAGAGGTACAGGTGCCCTTTATCCAGCACCTCTTTCCGGAGGCGGACATAGTCCCCATCATGGTTCCTCCTACTAGAAAGGCTCACCTACTGGGAGATAAACTCGCTGAGTCTCTAAAGGGCGAAGGAGTGTTTGTGGTAGGTACTAGCGACTTAACTCATTATGGAGCTAATTATGGAATCCAGAGCGCAGGGGTGGGGAAGAAGGCTTTAACCTGGGTAAAAGAAGTTAACGATAAACGTATTGTAGACCTTTGCTTGAATATGCAGGCTGAAGAGATTGTCCCTGAGGCTAATAATAACATGAACGCTTGTGGGCCAGGTGCCCTGGCTGCAACCGTAGCCTACGCCAGGGCCTTGGGCGTCACCAGTGGCGAGTGCCTTCATTACACCACTAGTTATGATGTGGAACCCGCAGGTGAACCCAGTAACTTTGTAGGGTATGTAGGGATAGTATACTGAGTTCAAATATTGTGCCGATGGATGGGAATAACCGGGGGAAGGGTAGGACAAGGGGTAAACTTTAAACAAAAACAATTGTCTTCTTTTTAGCTTACCATATCTTCCTTTCTGTGCCTGACATGAGTCGCTGTATATTCTCCTTATGTCTGGCGATTAGTATTGTAGCAATAAGAAAACTAAACAGGGTGAGATACAGTCCCTCTCCAATAGGTTCGTGGTATAGGGTTACCATTACTACACAAAAGCTTATGGCCGCTATGATTGAACCTAACGAGACATAGCGAGTGATTAGCACAGTAACGACCCATGCCAGAAAGGCTATGAGCAGAGCTTTAGGGGCAAGCCATATGAAGACCCCGAAGCTAGTTGCAGCCGCCTTACCGCCCTGGAACCTGATGTAAACCGGGAAGACATGCCCCAAGATAGCCCCTAGACCGCACAATATGACCAAGGGATGTGTCGCTATTCCTGTGTGAGTTGAGGCGAGATATACGGGTATCAACCCCTTTAGCATATCAAGCACAAATACTATAGAGCCATAATACCAGCCCATGGCCCTAGCCACATTTGTTGCCCCTACGTTTCCACTGCCTACCTTTGTTATGTCTATACCACCACCCCACTTGGCTATTAGATAAGCAAAGGGGATACTTCCGACAAGGTAGGAGACCACCAAGGCGAGCGCAAAGATTAGTGGTGCTTCTTGCATGTTAGTTATCTAGAGCTTATTCCTGCTAAGAGTATATTCATTTAGTCCAATTTTTCTCAGTGCCCTCCACCACAACCTGTGGAAGGTATAGCGTGGGTTTAGTCTTTTGGCTAATCTTTTCCAATCTGCATTGTACGATTCGGCTGGAGAAGGGTACGTACTGTCTAACGAGATAGTTGCCCTCATGTAATCCCTTAGAAAGCGAAGCCTATCCCTACTTGTGATTAAGGCGTGGCAGCTTCTAGTGGCTTTAAATTTCTCCATAGACCTATCAAGTCTTAATAGGTTATTGACCCTCTGGTCCGAGGAAAGAGATTTATACAGGGTAGACTTATCCAGGTCAATAACATATGCCTTAAATGGCCGCTCTGCGGAGATTAATATATTCTTAAGGTGTAAGTCGTTATGGTAGAGGCCAGTCTCGTGCAATGCCCTTATGGCCGCAGCAGTCGCCCTTATGATTTCCCTCTTGTGCCGTAGTATGTTTGTGGCTGGTGGTGGGGACTCTAAAAGCTGGAGGAGGTCTATAGTGCCGCTTAATTCTTTAGAAAACACCTCTGCTCGGTAGAGGGGCAAAATGTTACCCGGAGAGTTATTGAAATATCTTTGTAGCCTCACCCCGAGGATTTCAGCCGTAGGCGCCCCTTTTTCTAGCACCGTAGTGGTATTGAGAAGTTCCTGCAACGGGCGACCAGCACCCAAGAGTAGGTCCCCCATTACCTTTCCCCATAAGCCCCCGTGCTTCACCCTCCTTATGATAGCTTTGCCTTCTCCCTTGAGGGGCACATATGGATATTTCCCTCTGCCTTTGGCTGTTTGTATGGTACCTTGGCCTTTCTCGTGGCTTTCGGCAAGGCTGTCTACTTCGGTGGTACTGCCATCCACCAAGTAACTATGCGCTTCCTTAAATATAAGTATCCTGTATTTTTCCTCTTTTATTACGAAAGAATTCCTCAACCCTTTATCATTGCAAACCTTACCAATACGGGTCCAAAGGCTTAAACTACTTTGCATGAAGAAATTTTATCAACATCCAGAAGATTGTCAAACCGTCGGCGGGGGCGGTGTTTAAGGGAATTTATTTTTCCATTTATTAAGTTTTGAAGGAAGGAGGTCTGGCGTTTCGTTGGCCGTAATATCGTAGAGCCAAGAATTAATCCAGGTATCCGTAGTGAATATTGCGGATTTTTGATTAGTGCTGACGTTGCACTTATAGGCAGGGTGCGTAAAATATAGTTAGAGGGTTTTTTTATAGCCCAAAAGGAGGCCGGCCATGACAGAGGTAAAACTATATACAATCACTGGCTGTGAGACCTGTGAGAAGGTAAAGAGCTATCTCAAAGAGGCAGGGCTTGAATTCACGGAATGTGATATCTGGAAGAGCGAGTGCGCGGCCGAGGAGCTCAGAGCGCTTGGCATACTGAACGTCCCTTGTGTGGTTGCAGGGGGGATGATTATAAAGGGTTTTGACAAGGCCAAGCTTGATGAGCTTATTGCCTGCTTACTACATCCCGCAGGTGCATAGCCTGATAACATAGATTTCTCACTGCGTGCCAGCGATGAGTTGGTGCGCTTTTATTTTTATATGAATGGATTCTAGTTGTAAGTTTTGCTGAAGTTTTTTCCTTCCTTGATTGGAGAGAGGGAGGGGAGGATGGCTGCCCAATCTACCCGAGTCCGCCTGACACTACATGACCCGACCTGCTGCCACAAGCTGAGGATTTTCAACCCCCCCTTCTTAGTTCCTTTGATAAAGAGGGTTTATTTTTGTAAGTACTTATGTATAAATTACTTACAGTATTATAACTTTTATTAGGGCCTGAGCCTAAATTATTTGACAGCCTTTACAGGGCAAGTTTATAATTGGTTTATTATGAAGAAGGGTTTGACGCATATGGGGCGGATTACTAGGAGGGATTTTATAAAGGTCGCAGGCACAGGGTTGTTTTTGCCAATCCTGGGTGGGGCGGGTCTAGACCTGTCTACGTCTTGGGCTGAGTCTAATGCCAAATCAAGGTTGGTTATTACAAGACATGAGAAGTTCTTGAAGGGTTATGGGAAGGTGGACGGGGAGCTTTTGGGGAAGGCCTTGAACGATGGACTGATGAGGCTAACCGGCATGAAAAATCCTGCCAAGGCCTGGGCAGGTTTGTTTAAGCCTGAGGATGTAGTGGGTATAAAGCTGAACTGTCTTGCAAAGAGGGCCTTTTCTCCCCATGTAGAGTTGATTGAGTATATTATAGAGGGGCTCAAGCTGGCTGGAGTAAAAGAGGGCAATATTATCGTATTTGAAAGGACGAGCAGGGAGCTAAGAGAGGCGGGTTTCACTATTAGTAAGGGTGGTGGACTGAAATGTTTTGGGACAGATGAGCTTAGTGGTGGGGGTTATGAGTCAAGACCTGAGGTTGTGGGTAAGGTGGGGAGTTGTTTTAGTAAAATAGTATCTAGTCTGTGTACTGCAATTGTGAACGTTCCAGTGTTAAAGGACCATGACCTAGCAGGGGTTTCAGTGGCGATGAAGAATTTCTACGGTGTGATTCATAATCCGAACAAGTATCACGACAATAACTGTGACCCATATATTGCCGAACTTTATAGTCACCCTTATATCGGGGGGAAGGTAAGATTAACGATTTGTGATGCCTTGGTGGCTCAATGTAACGGTGGGCCTGCCTATAAGTCCCAATGGGCCTGGCGGTACGATGGTTTGCTTTTAGGGATAGACCCGGTGGCAATGGATAAGATTGGTGCTGATATTATTGAGGGGAAAAGAAAGGAAATGGGGCTACCTTCCCTTGAACAGGCTGGAAGAAAGCCCAGATACATCCAGACAGCTGCCGCTCTAGGCCTTGGCGTGGATAATGCATCTCTGATTCAGGTCGTTGAGACATAGGATTAGCTCACTCCCTGGCCTCTCTGAACTGGTACCAAAGCCTATTGAATCTGCTCTCGTAAATCATTTCGTATAAATCCATCCTATCTGGGAAGAGCTCTTCGCACCTTTGACGTACCTTTGCCTTTTCAATTTCAATATCTATCTCGGGGTAATCAGTGCCCACAATGAGCATACAGACATGGTCAGCCATCCGCTGTAGTTCCCGCATCTGTAGTCGTTTCGTTTCTTCGGACTTCATGCTTACCATCCTCCTTTTCCTGCCTAAACCAATAGCAATTATACTTGAGGGATATGGCCTTCTCAATATATATTCTTACGAACTGCGGGTAAAATTCTAGCACTGTAAAGATAGACATTCGCAATAAAAAAGACGGATGTGATTATTGCATGTGCGATATGGGTAAGTCTGGATGCAGCGCTTATAGCAACGATAGGAATTTTCTAATTTAGAGAATCAGCGAGTGCTTTAAATATAATCTCGCTTGGATTTATTATAAGTACGTGTAGTTGGTCTAAAGCTTAGTGTAAAATTCTACTGAATACATGGGACGCAATCTATGAAAGTGGCGAGTAAGCTTAGGGGCCATGCCGTTGAAATATTTTATCATGCTCTGCAAGCGGTAGACCCGGCAAAACTCTTGAAAGAGAGGTTAAGATTAGATGGGCGGCTTCTCACGGTAGATGGTAAATTATACAATCTGGAGCAGTTCAAAGGAATTTATGCTCTGGGTTTTGGCAAGGCCTCTGCCCCTATGGCCCAAGCGTTAGAGGATATACTGGGCGAGAGGTTGGATGGTGGTATTATGGTGGTAACAGAAGGTTATTCGTCGCCTTTAAGAAAATTGCAAGTTTTGGAAAGTAGCCACCCTGTACCAGATGATAGGTCACAAAAGGCTGCCTCAAAGCTTCTAGAATGGGCTAAAGGGCTTGGTGATAAGTCGCTTGTGTTTTGTCTTGTTTCAGGCGGTGCTTCTGCCTTACTTTGCGCCCCTCCAGAGGGAATAACTGTTGAGGATTTTAGTGTTGTAACTTCACTACTCCTGGCCTCAGGGGCGGAGATAAGGGAAATGAACACCTTGAGAAAGCACTTATCTTTAATACATGGGGGGAGACTGGCGAGGGCCTTATATCCCGCCACCGTGGTTAACCTTGTTATATCCGATGTGGTGGGTGATGCCTTAGACGTGATATCCTCAGGTCCCACATTGCCGGACCCGAGCACTTTTCAGGAGGCGTTGAATGTGGTCGCAAAATATGGATTTAGAGGATACCTATCTGATAGGGTATTCGTATATTTGGAGAGAGGGGCCATGGGAGCGGTAGAAGAGACTCCAAAGGAGTGGGATGACTGTTTCCAATATGTAGATACCTTTCTTATAGGCAATAATGTAAAGGCGCTGGAATTAGCTAAGGAAAAGGCTAGGGGATTAGGTTATAATACTTCAATTCTTAGTTCTTCTTGCAAAGGAGAAGCTAAGGAAGTGGCAAAGGTATTTTCCTCTGTGGTCAGGGAGTGTAGGAGGACTGGTAATCCCATTTCTCCGCCGGCCTGTCTGTTGGCTGGAGGGGAAACCACGGTTACCATAAAGGGTGGTGGGAAGGGTGGAAGAAATCAAGAGTTTGCGTTGGCATGTGCCATTGAGGTGGAGGGATTAGACGAGGTGGTGGTGCTTAGCGGTGGTACAGATGGCAACGATGGCCCTACCAATGTGGCAGGTGCGGTCGTGGATGGGAGTACATGCCAAAGGGCAAAGGAGCTTGGCATGCAACCACTTGATTTTCTTTTCAGGAATGATTCTTATGCCTTTTTTTTCCGTATGGGTGACCATATAATAACAGGTCCTACCCGTACTAACGTCATGGATATTATGTTGGCTTTAATAGGAAACCCGTAATGTCAAAAAAACTCTTGAGTAT
This sequence comes from Candidatus Brocadiia bacterium JP1, assembly GCA_051388875.1. Lineage (GTDB taxonomy): Bacteria > Planctomycetota > Brocadiia > Brocadiales > Bathyanammoxibiaceae > JBMFFR01. Next base: position 32,585 of record JBMFFR010000008.1, read on the forward strand.
AACAATTGGCGGCAGCCTTGGGGGTTTGCTTTTTGTGTTTGCGATGATTTTAATCTTTAGCCCAGACACATTACTTAAGGGGTGGATTAAGGGAAGCTTAAGAAAGACTTCCGATGGCAGGGCCAGAGTGGAGAGTTTAAGCTTTGGTTGGTGGAAAGGGTTAGAATTATCCAACTTTATCTTGCTTGATAAAGGTGTAATCCGGGAGGAAGATGCTTTAAAGATGGAGAGAAGCCCGGCCTTTCAAGCAAGAAGGGTGCTGATTAAGTTTGTTCCAATGGCACTAATTCGTGGTAAATACATAGTGCGCGAGTTGGAGGCCTTGGAATTGGAGGCCGTGAAGGGTGTTAAGGGGCATTCAGGTATGAGCTTGGGGGAATTTAATCTTAAGGCTGCAAGGGTTTTCTTTGCTGGAAATATTAATCTGTACGGGCGCAAGGGTTCTAGGGGTGAAAATGAGCCGGTTGGGGAAGGGCATGCAAAATTGGATGATTGCCTCTTGAGGGGAGGGCCCATCTCAGCTATCGCAGCAGTACTCGGTTGGACTACATCGGGTGAGAGTTTTTTGTTCAAGTCTATATCAACGGACCTTAACATTTCAGAAGAGGGGCGGATATATCTTAACAACTTTTTAGCAGATGGAGAATTCTTTGATCTTAAGATGGAAGAGGGTAGCGTGTTGGCTGATCGGACCTTAGACTGTAACTTGGTGATAGTGCCAAAGGAAAAGGTAAGAGAGAAGTTCCAAAAACTTTTTAATTTTTCAGGTACAAAAGCTCTACAAATTCCATTGAGACTTACAGGGTCTGTTTCAAACCCAAGGGTTTCTATTAAGGCGGAAGAAGTAATGGAAGATATTTTGAGGGGGTTATTCCAAAAGCAAATAAGATGAGACCAATACAAGGGCCGAATTTGTTTGCATTTTTGGCGATGTACTGGTAAAAATAGTCCAGGTGAGGGGCAATTGTTCTCAGGTGGTTCGGTAGGCAGGTGTTACGAAATTTATAATTTTTACGGGTTTCCTTCCCTTAGTAGGGTGCAGGCCTGAGAAAAATTTAACCAGGACTTTTTACAGGGGTAAAGTATGAATTGGCTTGACATTACTTTCATAGGCTTCCTTTGTTTAATTGCTGCCCTTGGCTACTTCAGTGGATTGTTATGGCAGGTCTATAGTTTGATGTGCCTTATTGCTGCTTATTTTTCTTCTACTTTTTCATACTCTTTTCTTGTTGGCCCTCTGTCATCCAAGTTTGGACCAGGTAATGCACTTCTATTGGGTCATATAATTACCTTTGTTGGCACATTTGCGATTCTTTATAGTCTGGGACTGTTAATGAGAAGGGTTTTGAATCTTTACCCTGGATTCTTGGGGGGGATTTTTGGTGCGCTTTTGGCGTTGTTTCAGGGGTTACTTCTCTGTGGAGTCATTGCTGTGGGATTGATGGAGTACAGTACTGGCACTCTAAGGCGCGAGGCAGAATCTTCTGCTATAGTATCCACGTTCGCAAAGGGTGCAAAGGTGTTTTATGTATTTATCCCAAAGGCAATAAAGAATAGTTTTGGAGAGGTAAAGAGGAGTTTGGGTGGGTCGCTCAGTGGCGAGTCTGCCAGTGGAAAATCTCTTAGTGGAGATCCACTTGGTGGGAAGACTTTTAGTGGAACACCCCCTAGCGGTGAGCCCCTTGATAGTGAGTGTTTTCCGATAGGCGATGCATGGAAGCAATGACACAATAGCCTTTATTGCCACTCCAAAAGGAGAAGGGGGGATTGGGGTAGTTCAGGTTTCAGGCCTGCGGGCATTGGAGTTGGTTGGGAGGCTTTTTAGAAGCAAGTCTGCTTCTGGCAATGTAGATTTGACCATGGCCCCTAGTGGCAGCCTATTCTACGGGACCATGCACGATAGTGCAGGAGTTGTAGATGAGGTATTAGTGAGCGTGTGGCGGTCTGAGAAGAGTTTTACCGGTGAGGATTTGGTTGAGATAAGTTGCCATGGGGGCATAATGCCCGTGCAAAAGACCATGGAGGCCCTTCTGGGGGTTGGGGCAAGGGAGGGAACATGGGAGGAACTGCTAGATAGGGCTTGTATTCGCTCAAATGATAGAACTACAGAAGGCAAGAGTAGGCTTAATTTAGTACAAAGAGAGGCCCTACTACTGCTTCCGAAGGCTAAGACCCGCCTGGCCGTCAAGATGCTTCTTACACAGTATCAGTCTGGTATAGTCACGCTTTCCAATGAGGTGGAGAGATTGGAAGGCAAAGTCAGGGGGTTAAAGACCAAGATAATGGATTGTAATACTTCCGAGGTGGCGTATACTCTCTCTTCTCTCCTTGTAGGTTTGAAATCCCTACTGGATAGTAGTTCATTCGGTTTGGCGCTAATTACCCCTTTAAAGATAAGTATTGCAGGGGTACCTAACGTAGGGAAATCCACACTATTTAACGCCCTTTTGAGGGAAGAAAGAGCTCTGGTGCACCCTGAGCCAGGTACAACAAGGGACTATATCAGTGAATACCTTTCCGTGGAGGGGATACCTTTAGAATTAATTGATACCGCCGGGCTAAGGGAGGCAGAAGGGGTAGAAAGAGTAGGGGTAAGGTGGGCTAGTGGTATTCACGGTGAGGCCTACAAGGTTATACTGGTTTTGGATGCCTCTAGGGCTATGACTGAAGAGGAAAAAAAACTTATTTCCACACTGGATAGACTAAAAGTCATTCCGGTACTCAACAAGATAGATTTAGGTTTAGAGTCAGATGTGGGAGAACTAGAATCTTTGTTTGATGCCCCGGTTTGTGCAGTGTCCGCTTTGGATGGAAGAGGGCTAAAAGACCTTGAAAGGATGCTCGTTCAGGAATTTCTACCGGAGATAGACAAAGGCTGCCACCGCCCCATTATCTTTACGCAGAGGCAAAAAAGGCTCTTAATAGAGCTTCTTAACATGGCCAGAGAAATCCCGCAAAATGTGGCTGATTGCTTTACAGCCAGTGAGGTGTGTGATAAATTAAAAGAAATAGAAACATTTTTACATTCCATTTTATGGAGCCGTGTCTAACAGGTGTTGATTCAATTCGTACACCTAAATAAGTGCGGATAGTGGTAAACATGTGGATGTACTTCTTATTATTGGGTGTTTTAGTGCCCTATCTTCTTACCTCAGTTACATTAGTAGTCTCAGGCCTTGACTCTAAGCCCCCACTTGTAGATATAAAATGCTCCAAGTGTCATACCCTCAAACGGGTGTTCATTATGTGTAAGACTAAGGACGAATGGAGAGATATAATAGAAAAAATGATGAAGAAGAGTCCAGAATGGATTCAACCTAACGAAGCTGAGCAAATTTTTAAAGAAATCCTTGCATTAAGACCAGAGCGGGTCCATGCAATTTGCAATGAGAGGAAGGATTACGAGGACTTGCGATTTCTGTTTGTTGACCGCTGCACTCTTTGTCACAATCTGAATCGTGTGCTACTGAAAGATAAAACCCTAGAGGAGTGGGAGAATACGGTAGAACGGATGCGTCTAGAGGCAAGCGACTACATATCAGTTGAGGATGCAGAAAAAATAATCAGCTTCCTGTCAGAAAGGGGAGAGACGCTTAAACAAGATGTGGGGGCCCAGCTACTTGTAACTAAGTGTATGACCTGCCACCCAGGCGAACAAATTCTGCTTGAAACGCATAACCACGCAGAGTGGAATACGATAGTAAGAAGATGTAAGGAGAAATCGTACCAGGCATTTAAAACGGGCTGGTTAAATCAACACGAGGTGGAACTTATCGTTGACCTGCTAGTAAAGACTCAAGGCACCAAACCTGAGAAACACTAAAACGCATTAATTGCAATCATTATTCGTCATTCTGAAGTGTGACTGAAGTAGTATACTATCTTGATGAAATAGTGTATTGCTTTTCGTCCAAATCTTGATTACCCCACCCTACCTCCCATTAAGGTGGAGCGTATTTATACTTTGTTAGCAGAAGATTTTATTCTGCAAAAATCTGCCGTGCCTAAGACAGATTCACCTTTGGCTAACCTCCCTCTCTAAGTGATTTTGCGTTACCTCCCCAGCAGAGCGGCGAAGTCTGGGTCGTTAAGGAAGGGCTCAAAGTCCGGATTAGCCTTGGCTGTATCTTTCCATCTGGGGTTTAGAGAGATGGCCTTCCGCAGGGAGTCAAGCACGCCCCTCTTGTCTTTAAGTACAGCCAATGCGGAGGCACGATTGTACCATGCTACATCAAAGGTAGGGTTAATCCTGAGGGACATGTCGTAGGCCTCAATGGCTTCCTTTGATTTGCCCACCATATCAAGCACAAGGCCCATATTGTGCCAGGCGGAATAGGATTGCGGGTTTAGCTCAATCGCTTTTTGGAAGGATTGTATCGCTTCCTGGTTTTTGCCTAGGTCGCTAAGGAGGAGTCCCCGGTAGTCCCAAGCCTCTGAGTAGGTTGTTTGGCATTCAATAGCCTTCTCAATGGCCCTAAAGGCTTCCTGGGTTTTTATCTGTGCCTCGCCCAGTATGAGTGCTTTCTGATACCATGCCTCGGCACTTTTGGGATTTATCGTGAGGGAGCGTTCAAATGTCCTGATGGCATCGTCATTGCGACCTAGCTTCATATAGACAGTAGCAGTATTATACCAGACGTCAAAAGAATTGGGTCTTAATTTGGCCGCCTCATTATAGGAACTAAGGGATTCCGGGTATCTCTGGAGTTTAACCAGGGTATTGGCCTTGCTTAACCAGGCCTCAAAAATGGTTGGCTCTATGCTGACAGCCTTTTCAAATGACCTAAGGGCCTCCTCATTACGCTCAAGTCTCAGAAGGGCACTGCCTTTGCTTACCCAAGACTCTGGCGTGTCGGGACTTAGCTCAGAGGCTTTTTGGAAGGCCTCCACGGCCTCTTTTTGCTTTCCCGTTCGGGAAAGCACCTCCCCTTTACTTGTCCAACCCTTAAGGTAATCGGGCCTAATCTTTATAGCAGTATCAAAGGCCTCAATGGCCTCGTTATATTTGCCCATTTCTACGGCTGTGAAACCCTTATTATACCATGTCTCATAAGATGCAGGCTCAAGCTCCAGCGCCCGAGAGTAGGCCTTTAGGGCCTCATCGTATTTGCCAAGGCGTACCAGGGCTAGGCCCTTATTTGTCCACGGGTCATAGGCCTTGGGATTTACCTCAGAGGCAGTAGTAAACGCCTTAACTGCATCCTCATAACGGCCCATTCTGAAGCAGGCAAGGCCAATATTTTGCCATGTGAAATAGGAATCAGGTTTTACCTCTACAGCCTTTTCAAGGACTTTTATTGCCTCTTCGTTCCTGCCCATGTCCCCTAACAAGAGACCTTTATCGCTGTAAGCAGCATGAAGCTTGGGGTCTATTTCTATGCATTTGTCATAACATTTGAGGGCCTCTTCGTAACGACGAAGCCTGGTAAGGGCATTACCTCTATTTAGCCATGCCTCATAAGAGTTGGGCCTTATTTCTATTGCCTTATCGTAAGCCCTTATGGCTGCTTCTACCTGTTCCCTGTGGTTTTCTTCCACGCGCACAAGGGCCAGGCCTTTATTTATCCAGGCATCATAAAGTAGCGGATTTATACCGAGGGCATGGTCGTACGCCTCTGCTGCTTCTTTGTATCTCTTTAGGTGGTCAAGCAGTTGGGCTTTGTTGTACCAAGTTTTGTAATCGTCTGGCTTGAGCGATAGGGCGGTGTCGTAGGCGTTAAGGGCGTCATCACATTGACCCTGTTTGATTAATTCCTGTGCGTGTTTGATGATGTGTTCAAAATCTTCTTGGGCCTGCACAAGCACTGGCAAACCAGCGTGGACTATCCCTAGAAGGCCAAAGATTAGAATAATCATTATGAAGGTTATCCTAGGCATGGGTCTCCCTCCATTAACATTTGGTTATTAAGGTGCATTATAGCAATAGTACACCTGCACAGCATACTGGAGTTTATTTGTTGCGTCAATGGGGTTTGTCTTTTATTCTTAGTGTTATTTTTTTGATACTTTTTCGCCCCGGGCACTTCTGAGATTTCAGAGTCTTCTACAAGTACACCCTCTTTTAGAAACTTAATTGTTGCCCCCATATATTGTTCATGGTTAGTAAATGGTCCCCTTGTCCAAGCTAAAAGGTTTACCTATAGAGGGCTTATTACTTAATCTGCCAGAATAATCCACCTTTTGTCCCTCTTGGAGAGGGGGGAGAGGCCCTTCGGGGATTATTTCTACCACCGTTCCGTTGTCGTCAATTGTAATTTTGCTGAGGTCTGGATAAAGGTAGATTATTTTCCCCTCTCCCCTTACATATGATCCCTTGTAATGGCTCCAGAGGGTATCTATTTCGGCCGATGTGAGGCCAGTGCCGCCCGAAAGGGATTGCTGAATTTCCGTGATGGATAGTCCGATAAAGTGTTTTGTCGCAAGAGGCCTTTCTTCAGCGGGCTCACCAAAGAGCTTGTTAAAGTAGGCGAGATATTTATTTACAAGCGATGGGGCTTCAAAGAAGAGGGCGTTTTCATAGTTAAACTTTTCTGCATACTCGGCAAGTGAGTAGGATCCAGTAAAGACTTTGTTGCCGTCAAAAATTATAAATGTGTGATGCATTTGACCACCCAATCGTCCTGGAATGGTCTTAACCTCAATCCCACGTTCTTTGAGGAATGGGGCAAGAGAACCTGGCTTTTGAGACTCCTGGTAATCGAGAATGAGCTTTACCCTTACGCCCCTTTTGTTTGCACTAAGGAGATGTTCCACAAGTTCTGCGGAGGTGAGTTGGAAAGCGGCAATGTCTATGGAAATTTTAGTCTCTTGAATATTTTGTAGCAGGTGGGTTTTTATTCCACCCTTTGGGGAGAAAAGTGCCACCGTTTGAGCCTGTATCTCCAGAGGTCTAAGCAGTGCGATAATAAACAAGATCAAGATTAAGCAAAGATGCATAGGATTCGCATAATATCAAATAAGCTAGTTAATGAAAACATCTTTTGTTTGCGTTTATGCAAGCAGATAGTGCCCTAATTTTCATGGGTGTTTGTCTCTTGAAAAAGACAAAAATATTTCTATAATAATAACTTTTGGGCTAGCGTAGCTCAAGGGCAGAGCAGCTGTTTTGTAAACAGCAGGTTGTGGGTTCGAATCCCGCCGCTAGCTTAGCTTTAAAAATAATACAGAAGGTCTGCCCTGTAGAGTAAGAAGAGGGGAGATTCCCGAGTGGCCAAAGGGGACAGACTGTAAATCTGTTGGCGATGTCCTTCGGAGGTTCGAATCCTCCTCTCCCCACCATTTTTTAACAGGTAATGTGCGGGCGTAGCTCAATGGTAGAGCCCTAGCCTTCCAAGCTAGTCATGTGGGTTCGATTCCCATCGCCCGCTCTTGACAACTTTTTTTTTATTGGTATAATTTTTGTTTTGTTAATGTGCTGCTGTGGCTCAGGGGTAGAGCGCGTCCTTGGTAAGGACGAGGTCATGGGTTCAAATCCCATCAGCAGCTCCATATTATAAGATGAGTAAAGGATAGAAACTCAAGGAGAGGGGAAATGGCGAAGGAAGTATTTGTAAGAACAAAGCCACACGTAAATGTAGGGACAATCGGCCATATTGACCACGGCAAAACCACACTGACGTCTGTAATCACTCATGTCCTTTCAAAGGCAGGGCTAGCAAAAGAAAGGCCCTTTGATTCTATTGATAATGCTCCAGAGGAAAAGGAGAGAGGGATAACTATTGCGATTTCTCATGTAGAGTATCAAACTGATAAAAGGCACTATGCCCACGTGGATTGTCCTGGGCATGCTGACTATATAAAGAATATGATAACTGGCGCAGCTCAGATGGATGGGGCTATCCTTGTGGTTAGTGCCCCAGACGGACCAATGCCACAGACTAGGGAGCATATCCTTCTGGCCCGCCAGGTGGGTGTGCCTGCCATAGTGGTGTTTATGAATAAGATAGATGCCCTAGAGGATAAAGAACTCCAGGAGTTAGTGGAAATGGAGGTCAGGGAACTATTAAAGAAGTATAAATTTCCAGGAGATGAGATTCCGATAATTAGGGGCTCGGCATTAGAGGCCGCGAACTGTGGTTGTGGAAAGAGAGAGTGTCTTAAGTGTGGTGCAATCTGGAAGCTTATGGATGCTGTGGACAGCTATATACCGACACCCGTAAGGGAAGTAGATAAGCCTTTTCTCATGTCGATAGAAGACGTGTTCAGCATAAAGGGTAGAGGTACGGTGGGTACAGGTAGGGTGGAAAGGGGCAAGGTAAGGGTGGGAGAAGAGGTGGAAATAGTAGGCCTCACGCACGATATAAAAAAGACTGTGATAACAGGTGTGGAGATGTTTAATAAGACCTTGGAAGAGGGGCAAGCTGGGGATAATGTTGGGCTGCTCCTCAGAGGGGTAGAAAAAGAACAGATGGAAAGAGGTATGGTCTTGGCTGCCCCAGGTAGCATTACCCCACATACAAACTTTGAGGCAGAGGTGTACATATTAACCAAGGAAGAAGGAGGGAGACACACTCCGTTCTTCACTGGATATAGACCACAATTTTACTTCAGAACTACGGACGTTACCGGGGTATCCAAACTTCCTTCGGGGACTGATATGGTTATGCCTGGGGATAATGTGAGGCTAACTGTGGAGCTTATTGTCCCAATAGCAATGGAAGAGAACCTGAGATTCGCTATCCGTGAAGGTGGCCACACCGTAGGCGCTGGTGTAGTTACCAAGGTTCTTAAATAGAAAAAATGGTACGGGAGGCTATTACTTTAGTATGTTCCGAATGTTCTGGCAGAAACTATCGGAGCACCAAACAGGCAAGGTCTACCAAAAAGCTTGAACTGAAGAAGTATTGTCGTAACTGCCGAAGACATACTGTTCATAAGGAACACAAGAAATAGGATAGATTTAGGCCCGTAGCTCTAATTGGTAGAGCACCGGACTCCAAATCCGGGTGTTGGGGGTTCGAGTCCCTCCGGGCCTGCAAATAAAACCTGTCAGAGATGGCTTTAGAGATTTATAAGAGAAACCAAGGAATTCACGCCCGGGTTTCTATAGGAGCAGGCTTAGGAGTGTTAGCCATGATGGCGGCTCACTCAGTGTATGGAAGTCTTATAGAATTGCCAAGGTTGTATCCAGGAGCTAAAGTGCCCCTTATGGAGCTTCCACTTACTTGGGGCTTAATGTGCTCTGTGCTTTTTTTTACACTCAGCACGTTCCTTATTGGAGTGTCAACTGTGGGTTTTGAGACAGGCATTTTTACCTTAGACACCAACAGCAAGAAGATTATAGATTTCTTGATAGATACGCAAACAGAGCTCCAGAAAGTTTCATGGCCCACTAGGGAGGAACTCACGGGTTCTACGGTAGTGGTAATACTTTCTGTGATTATTTTGGGTGTTTATATATTTGGTGTAGATTGGGTCATAACAAAGGTTATGCAGTGGATAGGTTTTCTGTAGAGAAAGTTTTTTGCATAGGGGGCTAGGATTAATGCCCGGTAGAGATTCCTATAATTTAATTTTAAGATTCCTCCAATTTAGTCCTTGTTTTAGACCAGTTGAGGCACGGTAGCAGATTTTGAAAGAAATTATGAAGAAGTGGTTTGTGTTGAGAGTTCAGAGTAACAAGGAAGATAGAGTAAGAAAAACCTTGGAGGAGTGTATAAAGGCGAAGGGTTTGGAGAACTTGGTCCCAAGGGTTCTTGTACCCACAGAGAAGGTTTCTGAGATTAGAGGTGGTAAAAAAAGGGTGGTGGAAAGGAAGGTTTATCCTGGTTACGTTATGGCGGAAGTGGAGGTAGATGAGCAAGGGAATATGCCTCCGGAAGTCCTGTATCTCATAAGAGAAACACCTGGTGCTGGAGATTTTTTAGGTGGGGAACGAACCAGGCCTATGCCCATGGCTTCTTACGAAGTGGAAAAGGTGCTAGTGGAGGTAGGGAAGGGCGAGGAAAGACCAAAGGCCAAGATACACTTTAAGGAAGGCGATAAGGTTAGGATAAAGGAAGGCCCTTTTGAGAATTTCGAAGGTGCAGTGGAAGAAATTATGGAAGGTACAGGAAGGGTAAGGATAATTATCACTATCTTTGGAAGATCAACACCGGTGGAGTTAGAATACTGGCAAGTGGAGACGGTATAAATGCCTAAGGAAGTATTAGCTAAGGTAAAGCTACAAATACCAGCGGGTCAGGCCACACCGGCACCCCCGGTAGGGCCCGCCCTTGGTCAGCATGGGGTAAATATTGGACAATTTGTTTCAAAATTCAACGAGAAGACCAAAAACAATCCAGGTGTCATAACACCGGTAGAGATAACTATTTACAAAGACAAAACCTTTGATTTTATATTGAAGTCCCCCCCCGCTGCTGTACTCTTAAAACAGTTGGCCGGATTAGCCAAAGGTTCAGGGGTTCCCAATAAAGAAAAGATCGGCAATGTCACAAGGCAACAGCTTTTGGAAATAGCAAAGACGAAGATGCAAGACCTTAATACTAAAGACCCCCAAATGGCAGTAAGGATGGTAGAGGGGACTGCAAAGAGCATGGGTATAGTAGTAGGAGACTAGCCAGTGGCGAACAGGAGCAAAAGATATACTGAGAGTAAGAAACAGTTTGATGGTAAAAAGGAATACTCTATAAAAGAGGCGGTAGCACTCCTCAAGGGCTTCCCTGGGACTAAATTTGACCAGAGTGTACAGATTTGCATTAAGTTAGGTATTGACCCAAAGCGCTCAGATCAGATGGTAAGAGATGCCTTTTCACTGCCGAAAGGGGTTGGGAAGGAACGGAGGGTGGTGGTCTTTACTACTGGAGAGAGAGCAGAAAAGGCCCTAAGGGCTGGTGCTATAGCAGCGGGTTCCGATGAATTGGTTAAGAAGGTAGAGGAAGGCTGGATGGACTTTGATGTGGCCGTAGCTACCCCGGATATGATGCGGCTGATTGGTAAGTTGGGAAGAATTCTTGGTCCCCAGGGCAAGATGCCCTCCCCCAAATCCGGAACAGTTACTGAGGATGTTGAGACTACCGTACAGGAGTTTAAGGCAGGTAAGATTGAATACAGAAGTGATGCTGGTGGAAACGTCCATGCGCTGATGGGGAAGCTTTCCTTTCCTGAAGAAGATTTACAGGAAAACATAAATGCCTTTATTGCCCATCTTACAGTTTCTAGGCCTCCTACTGTGAAAGGGGCATTTTTTCAAAAGGCGTGTCTCTCGTCGACGATGAGTCCGAGCATAAAACTAGCGATTTAAAAACCTATGGTTAGCATAGTAAATGAACTAGCAGTAAAGGAATTAGTACAGAGATACAGGCACGTAAGGGACTGTGTAGTGGTGAACTGTCAAGGCATAAAAGCTCTTGAGTCTAACCAGCTTAGGAAAGAGCTTGGGGCGAGGAACATAAATGTAGAGGTAGTAAGAAATACTCTGGTCTCCATGGCTTTCAAAGAAGTGGGTTTGGATAGTGCAGGGAAACTCTTTGAAGGGCCTTCAGCCTTAGTAAGTGGTTCAACCGATTCGGTGGTGCTTGCCAAGGCAGTGGTAGAATGGACCAAAAAGATCCCTTCCATAAAAATAAAAGGAGGGATAATAGAAGGTAAAGTGGTTTCTATTCCAGAGGTAGAGGCACTTTCCCTGCTACCGGCAAAAACAGTTCTACATACCCAGTTGGCTACCCTTGTGCAGTCGCCTTTGAGCCGGTTGGCCGCTGTGCTAAGTGCTCCTTTACGTAATCTCGGGGCTTGCATAGAGGCCCTTAAAAGTAAAAAAGAAAAGGAAGGTAATAGTGTTACTGGAGGGTAAAGATGATTACTGAAACAGCAAAGACGACCACCTCTGAGAAGATAAACCAGATACTGGATCTCGTAAGTGGTTTAACGTTATTAGAGACTTCACAGTTAGTGAAAGCTTTTGAGGAACGATTTGGGGTTACAGCTATGGCAGCCGCACCGATGGCCATGCCGGTTACAGGGGCTCCCACTGCACAAGCAGCCGCAGCCGCACCAGCAGAAGAAAAGAGCGCGTTTGACATTGTCCTTAAGGCAGCAGGTGCCAACAAGATCCAAGTTATTAAGGTGGTAAGAGCCCACACCACCCTTGGACTTAAAGAGGCAAAAGATCTGGTGGACTCCGCACCGAAGACAGTAAAGGAAGGTGTTAGCAAAGAGGACGTTGCCAAGATTAAGAAGGAACTAGAAGAGGCTGGAGCCACAGTAGAGATTAAGTAAGTTTGCAGTGATTGTGGTAAAATATGTAAGTAAGAACAAAACGGGAATTCAAAACACATGGAAGTAAAAGATTACAAGATAAGAGACTACAGTAAGGTACCAGAGGTCTTGGATGCCCCTAGCCTCACCGAAATACAAACTGAGGCTTACAGGAATTTTCTTCAAATAGACGTTCCTGCCTCTAGGCGGGAGAACAAGGGGTTAGAGGCCCTCTTAAGGGAAATTTTTCCAATAAGGAGTTATGATGGAAAGCTCATGCTTGAGTATACAAAGTATGAGTTAGGAAGGGCCAGGTACACGCCAGAGGAGTGCAAACAGTTAAAACTCACCTACGGAAGGCCATTAAAACTCCTTCTCAGGCTAACAAACGTAGAAAAGCAGAAGAGTGTGGAGCAGGACGTATATGTGGGTGAAATGCCAGTAATGATTGGGGGAGGGGAATTTATCATTAACGGTACCGAGAGGGTGGTAGTTATTCAGCTACACCGTTCCCCTGGTGTAGACTTCCTTGAGGAGGTTTATCTAGAAAAGAGATTACATTCCTGTAGAATTATTCCAGAGAGGGGTAGCTGGGTAGAGATAGAGGTCAGCAAAAAAGACACCCTTCATGTGCGTATAGACCAGAGCGGCCGGTTCCCTGCCACGTGTTTCCTCAGGGCGATAACTGAGGAGTTCTCAAGGGATGAAGATATTTTGCGTCTTTTTTATGAGACAGAGACCATAAAACTGGGCGATCGCCCCAAGATTAAAAATTGTTACTCTGCCCAAACTATATTTGACCCTGCTACTGGGGAGGTCATCCTCAAGGCCGGCGCTCTCGTTACCGACTTGGTGATGGACGCCCTTAATAAGATGGATTTAAAAGAGTTAGAGGTTATAAAGAGAATAGATGATTTCGTAATATTAAATTCCCTTGATGAAGATAAGACAAAGAGCCATGAAGAGGCCCTCTTAAAGTTATATACCCGCTTTCGTCCAGGAAATCCTGCACAACTAGATAAGGCCAAACAGTTATTCTACGAAAAATTCTTTGACCCCAATAGATACCGCCTGGGCTCAGTGGGTAGATTCCGTCTTAACAGAAAGCTTGCCCAGGTAGTTCCTGATACAGAGATGACACTACAGAAGGAAGATGTGGTAAATTGCATACGTTACCTGATGAAATTGAGGAGAGGCGAAGGGGTAGTAGACGACATAGATCACCTAGGAAACAGGAGATTGAGATGCATAGATGAGCTCTTGAGGGAAGAACTACGCAGGGGTTTCTTAAAGCTTAGAAGGACAGTACAGGAGAGGATGAGTGGGAAGGAGGCAGAGCAGCTTGAGCCCAGGCTCCTTGTCAATAGCAAGACTATTATGTCCACAATAGATTATTTCTTCAGTCGTGGCGAACTCTCCCAAGTACTTGATCAAACAAATCCCCTTGCCCAGCTTACCCATGAGAGGCGCCTCAGTGCCCTGGGCCCCGGCGGGTTAAACCGTAAGAGAGCTGGCTTTGAGGTAAGAGACGTTCACGTTTCCCATTACGGAAGGATATGTCCCATTGAGACCCCAGAAGGCACAAATATAGGGCTAATTGCCTCTTTAGGCATCTATGCTTGTGTGGACGAGTATGGGTTTTTAGTTACCCCTTACCGGAAGGTAAAAGATGGAAAGGTTACCGGGGAAATAAAGCACCTGAGAGCTGACGAGGAAGAAAACAAGATATTGGCTCCAGCAGACAGCTTAGCTGGTATTGATGGTCATGGAAAGGGTTTACCCGAGAAGGTATTAGCCAGATATAATGGAGACTTCCAAACGGTGGACGCTAAGGAGGTAAGTTTTGCAGATGTGTCTCCTAGACAGTTGGTAGGCGTCTCAGCCAGCCTTATTCCGTTCCTTGAACATAGCGATGCGAACCGTGCACTTATGGGTTCTAACATGCAGCGTCAGGCAGTACCTTTGGTTAAGACAGAGCATGCTATAGTCTCTACCGGGATGGAGGCAGTGGTTGCAAGGAACTCTAGCATGGTTGTCAGGGCAGAAAATTCCGGCACAGTCACCAAAGTCGCAAGTGATGTCGTTGTAATAGACGATAGAGATGTTTACCAATTGAGGAAATTTGTAGGGCTTAATGAGCGCACCTGCCTTAATCAAAGACCCGTTGTTAGGATGGGTCAGAAAGTGAAGAAAGGGGATATTATTGCTGATGGTGCCGCTACATGTAACGGCGAGCTAAGCTTGGGGAGAAACGTCTTGGTGGCTTTTCTGGCATGGGACGGATACAACTTTGAAGATGCTATTGTGGTAAGTGAACGACTCCTTAAGGAAGATTTTTTCACCTCTATCCACATAGAGGAGTTTGAAGCGGAAGTAAGGGAGACTAAATTAGGGAAGGAGGAGTTTACTAGGGATATACCAAATGTATCTGAAAAGGTCTTAAAGAATCTGGACGAACATGGGATAGTCCTAGAGGGGACGAAGGCGAAACCCAGTGACATACTGGTAGGAAAGATTGCGCCGAAGAGTCGCAGCGAGCTCTCCCCGGAAGAAAAACTCCTTTATGCCATATTTGGTCGTGCTGGTGAAGATGTAAGGAACGAATCCCTTGAGGTGCCTTCCGGTGTGGAGGGGATTGTGATTAACACCCATAGTTTCTCCCGAAAGGCATACCTTTCCGATGACAAAAGGAATGAGATTGACCAGGAAATTAATAAACTAGAAGCATACTATAGCAAAGAGATAGCTAGTGAATTTACAGCTATGCTCCATACCTTACAAAAAGAGATTGACGAATCTCTGTTGGATAGTCTGACCAATCAGGAATTTAGACCCAAAGCGGGCATGCCACATAAACAAGTGCTGGAGATGGAAGAGGCATTTAATGTAGAAAACATTGCCTTTAGTACCCACAAGAAACGGGAGAAAGCTATTGCCCTATGCCAGCCATTCCTACGGAAGATAGAGACCCTTAAAGATGCAAGAGACAGGAAGACAAATCAACTCAAGAGAGGCGACGAACTCCCAAGCGGCGTCTTAGAGGCGGCCAAGGTATCTATCGCTACCAAACGAAAGCTGTCGGTGGGAGACAAGATGGCAGGACGCCATGGCAACAAGGGTGTAATCGCCAGGATTCTGCCTGAAGAAGATATGCCCTTCTTGGAAGACGGGACTCCAGTGGACATACTGCTTAATCCCCTTGGGGTGCCATCCAGGATGAATATCGGCCAGCTCCTTGAGACGCATTTGGGTTGGGCTGCTAAGACCCTAGGATTCAGAGCTATTACCCCCGTTTTTGTGGGGGCCACTGAAGACGAGATAAAGACTGCACTTAAAGAGGCGGGACTCCCGGAAGACGGTAAGGCCATCCTGCATGACGGTCGTACAGGAGAGCCTCTAGAACAAAAGGTTACGGTAGGGCACATGTACATGATGAAACTACACCACTTGGTGGAGGACAAGATACACGCTAGGGCTACTGGACCTTACTCTTTGATTACCCAGCAGCCCCTTGGTGGAAAGGCCAGGTACGGTGGTCAGAGGTTTGGTGAGATGGAGGTGTGGGCATTAGAAGCCTATGGGGCAGCTTATAATCTCCAGGAACTCCTTACCGTTAAGAGTGACGATGTAGAGGGTAGAACCAAGATTTACGAGACGATTGTAAAGGGGGAGAATTGTTTAGAAGCTGGCACACCCGCTTCCTTTGAGGTATTGTCAAAAGAGTTGCAAGGCCTTTGTCTGAATGTAGAATTAGAGAAGAAGAGGTTTTAGTGAGGTAGTATGGAAACCCTGTTAGAAAAGATTAACGAATACGATGCTTTAAAGATACGGTTATCCTCTCCTGAGGATATACGTGGTTGGTCCTATGGGGAAGTGAAAAAACCAGAGACAATCAACTATCGTACCTATAGGCCAGAAAAGGATGGGCTTTTCTGTGAGAGGATCTTTGGTCCCGAGAGGAACTGGGAATGCTTCTGTGGTAAGTATAAGGGAATAAAGCATAAGGGAATAGTATGTGACCGTTGTGGCGTAAAAATAACCCATTCCAGAGTAAGAAGAAAGCGGATGGGACATATAAATTTAGCCGCTCCAGTAGTGCATATCTGGTTCTTTAAGGCCATCCCATCAAGATTAGGCACGCTGCTTGGTATGAAGACCAGTAGCCTGGAAAGAGTTGTATACTTCCAGGACTATGTGGTTATAGATTCCGGAAACACACCACTCAAGGAGTATCAACTTCTAAGTGAAGAAGAATACCGAGCTTGTCAGGAAAAATATGGTGAACATAGTTTTAAGGCAGGCATGGGTGCTGAGGCTGTTGAGGCTCTTTTAAAGAGACTGGATTTGGTGCAGCTTGGTAAGGACTTGAGGGAGTCACTGGCCCAGACCTCTTCTGGCCAGAAACAGAGGGAAATTATCCGAAGACTAGAACTAGTGGAGGCAATGCGGGATTCTGGAAATAAGCCAGAGTGGATAGTGCTGAGAGTTGTTCCTGTCATACCCCCAGACCTCAGACCTCTGGTACTCCTTGAAAGTGGCAACTTCGCAACAAGTGACCTAAATGACCTTTATAGAAGGATTATAAACCGCAACAACAGGCTAAAAAAACTAATAGAGCTTAATGCTCCAGAGGTCATTATAAGGAATGAAAAGAGGATGCTTCAGCAGGCCGTAGATGCCCTCTTTGACAACGAGCGCTCCAAACGCCCTGTCCTAGGCAGCAATAATAGGCCACTGAAGAGTTTAACAGATATGATTCAGGGCAAACAGGGTCGCTTCAGGGAAAACCTCTTGGGTAAGAGGGTAGATTATTCAGCTCGTTCAGTAATAGTGGTAGGTCCAGAACTCAAACTTCATCAGGTAGGTCTTCCAAAGAAAATTGCCCTTGAACTCTTCCAGCCTTTTATTATCCGAAGGCTAAGGGAGTTAGGTCTTGCAGATACGATAAAAAGTGCTAAGAGGATATTGGCTAAGAAGGAAGAGGTTGTGTGGGATGTATTGGAGGAAGTAGTTAGCCACCATCCAGTACTTCTTAACAGGGCCCCAACCCTCCACAGGATAGGCATACAGGCCTTTGAACCAGTTCTTGTAGAGGGAAGCGCCATAAAGCTGCATCCATTGGTATGTAAAGGCTTCAATGCAGACTTTGATGGCGATCAAATGGCAGTACATCTTCCACTATCCTACGAGGCCCAGATAGAGGCTGTAACCATTATGCTCTCTACTAACAATATCTTCTCCCCAGCCTCCGGAGAGCCTATCATCACACCTTCACAGGATATGGTACTGGGTTGTGCTTATCTTACTTACTGGATAGATGACGAAGAGCTTGAAAAACCCAGAAGGGTTTTTGGTTCCTTTGATGAAGTATTGTTTGCCCATGCGGAAAAGAAGGTTAAAACGCATACCCACATAGAGGTAAAACTGCCAGAAGGAAAAGCAGTAGTAACTAAGGAAGCGCCTAGAGGGGGTGCCAACGGGCTACTTAAAACCACAGTGGGCAGGGTTATATTCAACAATATTCTTCCACAAGAACTACCCTTCTACAATTATAATCTTGACCAAAAAAGTCTAAACAGCATTATTCATGATTGCTACAAGATTACTGGGAAGGAAAGGACTATAGACCTCCTGGATGACATTAAAGAACTTGGTTTTAAGGTATGCACGTGGGCAGGGCTATCACTTGCCGTCAGTGACCTTAAAATGCCCAAGAAGAAGGGCCAAATAATAGCCAAGACAGAGCAGGAAGTAGAAAAGATACAGAGACACTACCGCAAGGCCGCCATTACTGAGGGTGAGCGTTATAATCAGATAATAGACTCCTGGACGGATGCCACTAATACCGTTGCAGAGGAAATGGTAAAAGAAATGGAGAAGGACATAAGAGATGACAAGCCATATCTTAACCCTGTACATCTCATGATGTCCTCCGGTGCCAGAGGTAGTAACCAACAAGTACGCCAGCTGGCGGGAATGAGGGGCCTTATGGCCAAACCTTCAGGACGCATCATTGAGACGCCCATAAAGGCTAACTTCCGAGAAGGGCTAGGGGTGTTAGAGTACTTTAGTTCAACTCATGGAGCAAGAAAGGGGTTGGCAGATACCGCACTGAAGACGGCCGATAGTGGCTATCTAACCAGAAAACTTGCAGATGTAGCGCAAAATGTAGTAATTACGGGTAGGGATTGTGGGACATTGGGCGGTATTACTAAGAGTGCCATTTACAGGGGTGACAAGGTAGAAGTGCCTCTTGGTAAGGTAATCACAGGGAGGGTGGCTAGAAACAGTATCGTTGATTTTGTAAGAGACGAGGTAATAGTTAGAGAAAACGATCTGATTACAGAAGAAAAGGCCAAAAGGATAGAGGCTCTTGGCTTTGATAAGATAAGAGTCCGCTCGCCTCTGACTTGTGAGATGCACTTAGGCGTATGCAGCATGTGCTACGGAATGGATCTTTCTAGAGGTGAGACAGGAGAAGAGGGCACTGCGGTAGGTATAATAGCAGCCCAGTCTATAGGAGAGCCCGGCACACAGCTAACAATGAGGACGTTCCATATCGGTGGTACGGCTGCTCGTTCAGTAGAAGAATCTGAGCTAAGGGCAAAAAGGGCAGGCTTGATAGAGTTTGCCCCAAACCTGAAGGTGGTGAAGAATCCACAGGGCCAGGTAGTATCACTAGTAGCCAATGGCGAGATTCACATAGTGGATGAAAAGAATAGGTTAATAGATAAATGCCTTGTACCGATGGGTGCGGCCATTGTGGTGAAGAGTGGGGAAAAGGTAACATCCCAGCAGTTATTGGCAAGGTGGGATCCCCATATGACCCCAATCCTGGCAGAGTTCATGGGGTCAATACGCTTTGAGGATATTATTGAAGCGAAGACCCTACGCACTGAAGTAGATACAACAGGGATTAAGAGGAAGTTTATCATAGAACATAAAGGAGACTTCCACCCCCAGATTATTATAGAGGATTCTAGTGGTAAAATACTCTGTGCTTATCCTATACCTGAAAAGGCTTACATAGACGTAGAAGAAGGGGAGGAGGTAGAACCCGGAACGCTACTGGCTAAGACACCAAGGGAAATAGCACGCACAGAAGATATCACAGGCGGTTTGCCCCGGGTAACAGAAATATTTGAGGCAAGGAAACCGAAAGACCCGGCTGTAATAAGTGAGATAGAAGGCATTGTGGAGTTGGGTGAAAAAAGAAGGGGCAAGAGGACTATAATTGTTAAGGATGAGGTATCGGGCGTCTCAAGGGAACATTTGGTACCAAGGGGGAAGCATCTTAAGGTGCACAGGGGTGACCGCGTAAGGGCGGGTGACCCCCTAGTGGAAGGACCTCTGGTACTGCAGGATATTCTCCGCATATGTGGAGAAGAAGAGTTGCAGCAATACATGCTGAAAGAGGTGCAAAATGTTTACCGCTCTCAAAATGTACCTATAGATGACAAACACATAGAGATTATTATTTGTCAGATGCTCAGGAAGATAAAGGTGGATGACTCGGGAGACACAATCTTCCTGCCAGGGCAAATAGTAGACAAGTTTAGGTTTAGAGAGGAAAATAAAAGGGTGAAAGAAGCAGGGGGTAAGGCTGCTACCGCTAAACCAATGCTTATGGGTATCACTAAGGCCGCTCTACAATCTGAGAGCTTTGTGTCAGCGGCCAGCTTCCAAGAGACTACGAAGGTTCTTACCATAGCTGCCTTAAGGGGGCAGAGGGATAGCCTTGTGGGCCTTAAGGAAAATGTTATACTTGGCCACTTGGTGCCCGCTGGTACAGGGTTTAAGACGTTTGCGGGCTTAGAGGTAAGGAAGTCAGAGTTAGAGCCCCCTAAGTAGACCAAGCAAAGATAATATTTTTGAGAAATAGAGGAATCTTTTTATGCCAACAATCAATCAGCTAATAAGAAAAGGAAGAAAAGGAGTAAAGAAAAAGAGCCGTAGTATTGACCTTGAAAGTTGCCCCCAGAAAAGAGGAGTCTGCTTACAGGTTATGACACGGACTCCCAAAAAGCCAAATTCAGCTTTGCGAAAGGTAGCAAGGGTTAGGCTCTCCAATGGTAGGGAGATTACTGTCTATATACCTGGCGAAGGACACAACCTCCAGGAGCACTCCATTGTATTGGTAAGGGGAGGGAGGGTGAGAGACCTGCCTGGTATAAAATATCACATTGTTCGTGGTTCATTGGATGCGGCGGGAGTGGAAGGCAGAAGGAGGAGCCGCTCTAAATATGGTGCAAAGAGTCCTAAATAGACAAAGGGGTAAGCTGCTATGGCTTTAGAGTATAGGAGTACAGAAGTCTTCCTTAAACCCGACGTGGTATATGGGAGCAAACTGATTTCTAAAATAGTAAATTGTATAATGCGGAAAGGAAAGAAGAGCCTTGCAGAGAAGGCAGTTTACGGTGCTATGGAGGTAGTCAAAAAACGCCTGCCGGACAAAGAGCCAATAGAGGTTTTAGAAGCAGCGGTTGGGAATGTTAAACCTTTATTAGAGGTACGCTCCAGACGTATAGGTGGGGCAACCTATCAGATTCCGGTGGAAGTACCAAGGAAGAGACAACTCTCTTTAGCTATAAGGTGGATGGTTCAGTCTGCTGGTACAAAAAAGGGACGTCCCATGTATCAGAAGTTGGCTGAAGAGATTATAGACGCTTACAAAAAGCAAGGCGCCGCTTATACAAAGAGAGAGAATGTTCATAAAATGGCTGAAGCAAATAAGGCCTTTGCACACTTTACATGGTAAGGAGTACTGTGGAGAATATGTCTTTAGAAAAGCTTAGAAATATTGGTATAGCCGCACATATAGATGCGGGGAAAACAACCCTTAGTGAAAGGATTATTTACTATTCAGGAAGGTCCTACAAAATGGGCGAGGTGGATGAAGGCACTGCCACCCTTGACTGGATGGAAGAGGAACAGAAAAGAGGAATAACCATTACGGCAGCTGCGACCACCTGCCTATGGAAGGATTTCATAATAAATCTTATTGATACGCCAGGCCACGTAGACTTTACAGTGGAGGTGGAGAGGTCGTTAAGGGTATTAGACGGGGCAATATGCGTCTTTTGTGGTGTGGGAGGGGTAGAGGCACAGTCAGAAACAGTTTGGCGTCAGGCTGATAGATACGGAGTACCCAGGCTCTGTTTTGTGAACAAGCTTGACCGTGTAGGTTCAGACTTCTTCAGGGTAGTAGAAGAGGTGAGAGAGAAGTTAGGGGCGAAGCCAATTCCGATACAAATCCCTCTCGGGAGGGAGCAAGATTTCAGAGGGTGTATAGACCTTGTGAGCATGAAGGCTTATATGTACGAAGGGGAAGAGTTAGGCACAAAATTTACAGAGATTGACATACCAACCAAGGATTTATCCATTGCCAAAAAGATGCACGAAGAGATGATAGAAAAGGTAGCGGAAGAGGTGGATTGGCTTATGGAGATGTATCTCAGAGAGGAGCCCATAGGAGAGGCGGATATTAAAAAGGCCATCCGCCAGGCTACTATTAGTGCCAGGATATTCCCGGTTCTGTGCGGCACTGCTTTGAAGTATAAGGGTGTACAGCCACTACTTGATGCCGTATGTGATTACCTACCTTCTCCGCTAGATGTACCACCAGTAGAAGCCACCCATCCTGAGAAGGATGAGATGCTTATCTTGAGCGCCTCAGCGGACGAACCTTTAGCCGCTTTGGCCTTCAAGATTATGGCGGATAAACACGGAGACCTCACCTATCTAAGAATATACTCCGGACTGTTAAGTTCTGGACAGAGGGTCTTTAACCCTAGGAAGAAAAAGATAGAACTAGTAAGCCGTCTTTATAAGATGCATGCCAATACAAGAGAACAAGTGGAAGAGGCAACCGCCGGGGATATCATTGCTGCCATAGGACTAAAGGATACGGTAACAGGAGACACCCTTTGCGAACGACAAAACCCTTTACTCTTAGAGCCTATGTACTTCCCAGAGACTGTAATCTCCATGGCAATAGAACCTAAGACTCAGGCAGAAAAAGATAAACTAATATACGCCTTAGAGAAACTAAGGAAGGAAGATCCAACCTTTAGGGTGAAAATGAACGAGGAGACAGGGCAGCTGATAATCTCTGGTATGGGTGAACTTCATCTAGAGGTACTAAAAAACCGAATGCTCCGTGAGTTTAAGGTGGATGCCAATGTGGGTTCGCCAAGAGTGGCCTACAAGGAGACGCTTGGAAGGGCTGTACTTATAGAGGAAAAATTTATACAACAAACCGGTGGGCGTGGTCAATATGGTCATGTCATAATCCTTTTCGAACCCTGTAAAGATGCCCATCCAGTTATATTTGAGGAAGAGATAATAGGAGGGGCAATCCCCAGACCCTATATCAAAGCTGTTGCTTCAGCTGTAGGGGAGACGGCTAAAGGAGGTGTTATGGGGGGATACCCACTGATAAATATTAAGGCTACTTTGAAGGGTGGCTCCCATCACCCAGTGGATTCTTCTGATCTTGCCTTTTATACGGCAGCAGCAAGGGCTTTTAGCCGAGCAATACATGAGGGAGGATCTGTACTACTAGAGCCAATAATGAAGGTGGAGGTATCTGTACCTGAGACTAATCTGGGAGATGCGTTAGGAGACCTTAATGGTCGCAGAGCCGACATCATGGAATTAGACATTAGAAGCGGGGTCAGAGTAATCAAGGGCGTTGCACCCCTTGCTGAGATGTTCGGTTATGCCACTGTGTTGAGGTCGCTCACAAGTGGTAGAGGGAGTTACATTATGGAACCCTTTGAGTATAGAGCCGTTCCTAAGGAACTTTGCGTGTCTGCACGTTAGGAAGTTGACAAAAACAGAAAAAATGGTAATCTAGATATTTTTCCTGGGATTGACTATGGTAATCGACCAAAAGATAAGGATAAGGATGGAGGCTTACGACCACAAAATATTGGATCAAGCCGCAGCGGAGATAGTAGAAACTGCTAAAAGGACAGGGGCGAAGGTATTCGGGCCAATACCCCTGCCTACCCGTATAGAGAGATATACTGTGTTAAGGTCCCCTCATGTGGACAAGAAGTCAAGGGAGCAGTTTGAAATTCGCACCCATAAGCGACTGATAGATATTGTAGAGCCTACCGCTAAGACAGTAGACGCCTTGAACAGGCTTAATATGCCTGCGGGGATAGAGATAAGGATTAAGATATAAGTTAAGGGGGTATAATTGGTATGCTCACGGGACTATTAGGCAAAAAGATTGGCATGAGCCAGCTATTTCTGGAAGATGGCAGGTTGATGCCTGTTACCATCTTACAAGCAGGGCCTTGTCTGGTACTCCAGGTAAAGACCAAGGAGGAGGACGGCTATTCTGCCCTTCAGTTGGGTTTTGAGGATAAGAGGGGAAAAAATGCTACGAAACCAGAGATCGGGCATGCTGAGAAGGCTGGAACCGGCCCTAAAAGATTTGTTAGTGAGATAGCGTTTACAGATACCTCTCCCCTACAACCAGGTCAGTCCATAGGGGCTGAAGTCTTTGAGGGGGTAAAGAAGGTGGATATCACTGGGATAAGCAAAGGTAAGGGGTTCCAAGGGCCTATGAAGAGGTGGGGTTTTGCGGGTGGCCCAGATGCCCATGGTTCCACCAGGCATAGGGCACCCGGCTCAATAGGCTCCAACACGGATCCTGCTAGGGTTTGGAAGGGTAAGCGTATGGCAGGACATATGGGCATGGAACGGGTGACCGTACAGAATCTACAAGTGGTGAAAGTAGATACCCAGAGAAACTTACTTATGGTGAAAGGCGCTGTCCCCGGGACCGATGGCGGTTACGTGATAATAAGAAGAAGCGTGAAGGCAAAAGAATGATAGAGTTAACTGTTTACAATTATAATGGGGAGCAAGTGGACAAGCTCTCTCTTGAGCAAGAAAGGTTTGGGGGTGAGGTAAAAAAGGCCCTCCTTAAGGATGCCATCCTTATGTACGAGGCCAACAGGAGGGTGGGAACCGCTTGTACAAAGACCAAGGCAGAGGTGCGTGGTTCAGGTAGAAAGCCGTGGCCTCAAAAGCACACCGGAAGGGCAAGGGCTGGTACGGTCCGTTCCCCTTTATGGAGAAAGGGGGGTGTCGTTTTCGGCCCAAAACCTAGAGATTATTACTATCAGATGCCAAAAAAGGCAAGGAGACAAGCTCTCCGCTCTGCTATATTGGGTAAACTCTTAGATGGGGAAATCACAGTAATAGAAGGATTTGGGGAATTTAATAAGCCAAGTACTGGGAAGATGGCTGAGATATTGAAGAGTTTGGGTATTAATGAGAGTTGCCTAATTATTGCCAAGGATGATAGTAACCAGAACTTACGGAAATCAGCCAGGAATATTCCCGGAATAGCTTTTATGCCCGCTTCACAATTGAATGCATATGAAGTTTTAAAAAGGAAGAGGCTCCTTATTACCAAGGACCAGTTAAGTAACATACAGTAAGAGAACCAAAATGGATATATACGGAATAATCAGGAGGCCCTTACACACAGAGAAAAGCGTCACCGATAGGGATAGGCAGCATGCTTATCACTTTGAAGTGGATAAGAGGGCCAACAAAATACAAATAAAGAATGCCGTTGAAAAACTTTTTAAGGTAAAGGTTCTTAATGTGAGGACTGTAAACAGAAGGGGTAAACCCCGAAGGACAAGATTTGGTCCATTAAAAATTCATACGTGGAAGAAAGCAATTGTAACTCTGGCAGAAGGAAACACTATAGATTTGGGGTACTAGATATATGCCGAAATCTTATAAACCCACATCTCCTGGAAGACGCTTTGGTAGTGTCCTAGATTTTTCTGAACTTACACCTAAAAAGCCTGAAAAGTCCCTGCTTGAACCTCTACCCAAATCAGGTGGCAGGAACAACTACGGTAATTATACTGCTGCGCATAGAGGAGGTGGGGCAAAACGTCTTTATAGAGTTATAGACTTCAGGAGGAAGAAAGACAATATCCCGGCAGTAGTGGCCAGCATTGAATACGATCCTAACCGTTCTGCAAGGATTGCACTTTTACATTATAAGGATGGTGAAAAGCGATATATACTAGCTCCAGAGGGGTTAAAGGTAGGCGATACAGTGATTTCGGGTGAGCAAGTAGAACCGAAAGTGGGTAATACCATGCTCCTGAAGAATGTTCCTCCTGGGATGGATATCCATAATATTGAGTTAAAGATTGGACGTGGGGGTCAAATAGTTAGGTCGGCAGGTAGCGTAGCAAGGATACTGGCTAAGGAAGGTGGATATGCTCAGGTATTACTTCCTTCAGGGGAGATACGAAAGATCCATGAGAGTTGTAGGGCAACAATAGGGAAGTTAGGTAATGCAGACCACATAAATGTAGTTCTTGGAAAGGCGGGCAGGAAGAGACATATGGGCAGAAGGCCCCATGTGCGTGGAGTCGCCATGAACCCAGTATCCCATCCCATGGGTGGAGGGGAAGGTAGGGCGCACGGAGGGCGGCCCCCCTGTTCACGAACTGGCGTCCTTTCTAAAGGTGGAAGGACCCGAGACAAGAGGAAAATTAGCAACAGGTTTGTTCTCCGTAGGAGGCAGAAATAGGCGATGGGGCGTTCTGTAAAAAAAGGACCATACATTGACCAAAAACTCCTTAAAAAGGTTCATAAGCAAAAAGAGGCGGGCAATAAAGACCCCATACGTACTTGGGCAAGGGCCTGTACCATAATCCCGGAGTTTGTGGGCCACACCTTTTTAATTCACAACGGGAAGACCTTCATTAAACTTTTTGTTACAGAAGACATGGTGGGGCACAGGTTGGGTGAGTTTTCCCTGACACGTATCTTTAGGGGGCATGGCGGTGTAAAAAAGAAAGAGGGAAAAGCTCCGGGGACATAAGGCATGCGTGTAAGGTCAGTATATAAGTATGCAAGGATATCCCCTAGTAAGGCAAGGCTTGTTATAGACCTTATCCGGGGTAAGTCGGTGAATGACGCCTTAGAGATTCTAAGGTTTAGTCATAAGAGGGCTGCCTATATGATAGATAAGACGTTAAGAGCCGCCCTGGCTAGTGCAGAGGAGGGTATGGCGGCAGATCCAGACAGCTTGAAAGTGGTGGAGGCTAGGGTCGATGGTGGTCCCACTAGGAAGTGGCACTGGGCTAGGCCAAGGGGTATGTGGGCGCCACTAAGGAAGAGGACAAGCCATATTACCATCATCCTTTCCGATGAAGGGAGAAAAGAGGGATAGTTAATGGGCCAGAAAGTACGTCCGACGGGGCTGAGGTTAGGAATAACCGAGAACTGGCGTTCCCAGTGGTACGCCGATAAGAAAGATTTTGGCGCACTCCTGATAGAAGACCAGAAGATAAGGAATCATGTTAAGAGGAACTACGGATTTGCAGGCATCCCTATCGTGGAGATTGATAGGACACGTGAGGAGGCTATGGTAACCCTCCATACTGCTCGCCCTGGTCTCATAATAGGGAGGAAAGGGGTCGGCATAGACAAACTCAGGGAGGAGTTAGGAAAACTCACTGGGCGGCAAATTAATATAAAGATTAAAGAGGTAGAAAGACCAGAGCTTTCTGCCCAACTGATAGGCGAGGGGATAGCTGAACAGCTGCAAAAAAGGGCGGCCTATCGTAGGACTTTAAGGAGGGCCGCAGATACGGTTATGGATGCGGGTGCATTGGGAGTAAAAATTCAAATCTCAGGCAGACTGGGCGGCGCAGAAATAGCCAGGACAGAATCAACCATCAAGGGGAAGATACCTCTCCACACACTCAAGGCGAATATAGATTATGGTTTCCACGAGGCCATTACTACCTATGGAACCATAGGGATAAAGGTCTGGGTGTATAAGGGAGAAAAAATTATTGGAGGAAGTAACCCATGAGGTTAATGCCCAAAAGAGTTAAGTTCAGAAAGGTTCATAGAGGCAATGTAAAAGGGAATGCAACCCGTGGTAATACCCTGGCCATAGGGGAGTATGGACTCCAGAGTCTTGAGCCCGGTTGGGTTAGTGCAGAAGAAATAGAGGCGGGTAGGATAGCCGCGATGCATTTTTTGGGAAAAGTGGGGAGGCTTTATATCAGAGTCTTTCCCCATAAACCAATTACAGCCAAACCAATAGAAACTAGGATGGGAAAGGGGAAGGGAGAGCCTGAATATTGGGCGGTGGTTGTAAAACCAGGTACTGTGCTCTATGAGTTAGCTGGGGTGACAGAAGATCTGGCAAAACAAGCCTTTAATCGTATATCCCATAAGCTTTCTGTTAAAGTAAGGATGCTATCCAAGAGGGTGTGAAGGCATGAAGGTTTCGGAAATTAGAGCGAAATCAAGCCAAGAAATTCTACAAGATCTAGAAGGTCTAAAAAGGGAGTTACTTAACCTGAGGATACAATGGCAGGCTGGGGAATTAAAGAATTCTGCCCAATACAAGAAGACCAGGAGGGAAATTGCAAGGATAAACACTATCCTCAGGGAAATGACACTAGGGATTAACAAAGAACTCTATCAAAAGAAAGTGGCAGAATAAAGATGGAGCAAAATGGCGGGCGCAGAAAACGTTTAATA
The DNA here is from genome assembly GCA_051388875.1 of Candidatus Brocadiia bacterium JP1. Classification (GTDB taxonomy): domain Bacteria; phylum Planctomycetota; class Brocadiia; order Brocadiales; family Bathyanammoxibiaceae; genus JBMFFR01. The sequence goes on from JBMFFR010000008.1 coordinate 60,335, forward strand.
GGTGTTGTCATCAGTGACAAGATGGATAAGACTATAAGTGTCGAGGTAGATAGGTTGGTAAAGCATCCTCGTTATGGGAAGTATATTAAGAGGGTTACTATTTACAAGGCACATGACGAGGAAGAGAAAGCCAAAGTGGGAGATAAAGTAGAGATAATAGAAACCAGGCCTTTAAGCAAGACTAAACACTGGAGATTGGTGCGCGTCCTTGGGGAGGCTGCCTAGGCATGATTGTGGAGTTTACGAGACTGGATGTGGCTGATAACTCAGGGGCTAAGAAAGTAATGTGCGTAAAAGTCTTGGGTGGATCGGGAAGGAAATATGCCTCCATAGGGGATGTTATTATTGCTTCAGTAAAAAAGGCTATGCCAGGGGGAGAAGTGAAGAAAGGGGAGGTGGTTAGGGGGGTGGTGGTGAGGACCAAACATGACGTTGCCAGAGAAGATGGGTCCTTCGTTAGATTTGATAAGAATGCGGTAGTTCTTATTGATAATGATGGCAATCCTAGGGGAACCAGAATTTTTGGGGCAGTTGCGCGCGAGCTAAGACAAAAGAACTTCACCAAGATTTTATCCCTAGCCCCGGAGGTGGTGTAAGATGCACGTAGTTAAGAATGATTTAGTAGAAGTACTATCTGGCGATGACAAGGGGAAGAAGGGAAAGATCCTCAGTGTAATACCCAAGAAGAAGCGCGTACTTGTACAAGGGATAAATTATGTTTGGAAGCATGTTCGTCCCAGTCCTAAGTACCCTCAAGGCGGTAGGATACAGAAGGAAGTGCCTATTGATGCCGCAAAGGTCTTAGTGGTATGTCATAACAAGAACTGTCCTAAATATGACAAAGGTGTCAGGGTCCGCATGAAGAAAGGGGAGAACGGAATAAGAGTAAGGGTATGTGCCAAGTGCGGTTCTACTATTACGGCAGCCGTGGAGCGATAAAATAATGGCAAGATTATTGGGACTATACAAAGAGAAGCTGGTTACTGAGCTTATGGAGAAGTTTGGGTACAAAAACATAATGGCAGTGCCCAAGCTAGTAAAAGTAGTGGTCAACATGGGGGTTGGAAAGGCATTAGAAAACAGAAAAAGACTGGAGGACGCACAAAAGCATATTGGCCTTGTCACAGGCCAAAAGCCTTTGGTTACAAAGGCCAAGAAGTCTGTGGCAGGGTTTAAATTACGTAAGGGCAACCCAATAGGATGTAAGGTTACACTCAGGGGGTGTAGGATGTATGAGTTTCTGGATCGCCTCTTCAGTATTGCGCTACCGAGGGTAAAAGATTTTAGAGGGCTTCCTACAAATAGTTTTGACCAAAAAGGTAATTATACCTTAGGAGTAAGTGAGCAAGTTATTTTCCCAGAGATAGATATTGAGGATATTGAGTTTACGCAGGGCATGGATATTACTATAGTAACAACGGCTAAGAATAAGGATGAATCTAAGGAATTACTTCGTCTTTTAGGAGCACCATTCAGGGAATAGAACTATGGCAAGAAAGGCTATGATAGAAAAGGCCAACAGGTCCCCTAAGTATAAGAGCCGTCAGCGCAATCGCTGTAAGCTTTGTGGGCGGCCAAGGGCATATTACAGGAAATTTCAAATATGCAGGATTTGTTTTAGAAATCTCGCCTCCAAGGGTGAAATCCCCGGAGTAATTAAGGCCAGCTGGTAAGGAGGAGCTTTGTGACTGATACCATTGCTGATATGCTTACACGTATTAAAAATGCGATAATGCGGAGAAAAGAGGACGTGGCAGTTCCGCGCTCTAAGGTAAAGAAGGAGATTGTGAACGTATTAAAAAGGGAAGGCTTTGTGAAAGGATATAAAGAGGTTGAGGATGGTAAACAGGGGGTGATGAAGATATACTTGAAATATGGACTGCAAAGAGAGTCTGCCATCCGTGGCCTCTCCAGGGAGAGTAAACCTGGGAAAAGGGTATACAAGAGGGTGGAAGAAATAAAACCTATTTTTGGTGGGATAGGTGTTGGTATCTATTCCACTAACAAGGGCGTACTGAGCGATAAGGAATGTAAAAAGGCAGGGGTTGGTGGTGAATATTTGTGTAAGGTTTGGTGAGGAAAGAAATGTCCAGAATTGGTAGATTACCCGTATCCGTTCCAGAAAATGTAAATATTAGGGCAGAAGACAATGCTCTTACAGTGAAGGGGCCTTTAGGGGAGTTAACCCAGAGATTTCATTCTGCAGTTAGATTTGAGTATGATGACTCTAAGAGATTATTGCGCGTGAAAGTGGGAGAGGAGGAGCCTAAGCAAAAGGCCCTTTTAGGGTTAAGCCGTACCCTGACAGCAAATGCCGTGGAAGGGGTAACAAAAGGATTCAGCAAGAATATGGAGATACAGGGGCTGGGGTATAACGTTAAGCTACTGGGTAAAGACCTTGTTCTATCGGTAGGGTATATAAGCCCTGTTCATTTAGAGATTCCAAAGGGGTTAAAGGTGGAGATTACCCAACCCACTAACCCGGCACGGTTTACAATAAAGGGAGTGGATAAACAATTAGTGGGACAATTTGCTGCTACGGTAAGGGCTACAAGAGAGGTGGAACCCTATAAAGGTAAAGGTATAAGATATAAAGATGAGATAGTAAGGAAGAAGGCTGGTAAGGCCTTTGCTGGTGGAGCTGGTTAAAACATGAACCCTCAAAAGAAAAAGTGGTTTAAAAGACACGTGAGGCATTTAAGGGTACGCCAAAAAATATTTGGTACAAAAGAATGCCCCAGGTTAACAGTTTACAGGAGCCTTAAACATATTTATTGTCAACTTATAGATGACATGGAGGGTAAGACGCTAGCAGCAGTTTCTACCCTTACCCCTGATGTAAGGGATAAGATTAACTATGGCGGAAACAAGAAAGCAGCTGAGCTAGTCGGGCAGAAGATAGCTGAAGAAGCCAGAAAGCTTGGAATAGAAAAGGTGGTCTTTGACAGAGGTGGGTACAAATTCCACGGAAGGCTAAAAAGCCTGGCTGATTCCGCTAGAAAGTCCAATTTGAGATTCTAGGAGGTAATCCTTTGGCAGAAGCAGTAACACAAGAAAAGGCCGTAGCCGCAGTAGAAGATGTAGTAGTAGCTATCAATCGATGCACTAAGGTAACCAAGGGTGGTAAGAGCCTGAGTTTTAGTGCGGTGGTAGTGGCAGGTGATAAGCAGGGGAATGTGGGTTTTGGTTACGGTAAGGCAAGGGAAGTGCCTAGTGCTGTTGCCAAGGCCTCAAAAGATGCAAGAAGGAATATGACAAATGTGGTGCTTAGAGGGGACACAGTACCTTACGAGGCTTGGGGACGCTATAAGGCCAGCAGGATATTTATAAGGCCAGCCGCACCTGGAACGGGTATAAAGGCTGGTGCAGCAGCAAGAGCCGTTTTGGAATTGGCAGGAATAAGGAATATATTAACCAAATGTTATGGTTCTAGAAACCCGATAAATGTAGTAAAAGCCACTATGGAAGGGCTTAAGTGTTTAAGCTCTAGGGAAGAGGTAAATTCACTTAGAGGGGTATAGAAAGAATGAATTTAGAAGATGCTAAATCGGCGGACACAAGACGAAAGAAGAAGAAAAGAGTAGGTCTAGGATTAGGTTCCGGGCATGGGAAGACATGTTGCCGTGGGACAAAAGGGGCCGGAGCCCGTTCAGGCACTGAGACGGGCCTATACTTTGAAGGTGGGCAGATGCCCTTTGTACGGCGTGTCCCCAAGAGAGGGTTTAAAAACATCTTTAAAAAAGAGTATGCAATAGTAAACATTGAAGACCTAGTAGAACTCCAGGAAAAGGAAATAACCCCTGAGGTTCTTCAAAAGATAGGTATTATTAAAGGCAGTGAAAAGGGTAGTGTAAAGATACTCGGAACGGGAGAGTTGAAGGGGCCGGTTATCGTTCATGCGCACAAGTTCAGTCAGAAAGCCATTGAAAAAATAACAGCCGTTGGCGGACAAGCAAAGGTTATCCCATGCTAGAGAAGATCCAAAACATTTATAATATTCCGGAACTTAGAAAGAAGTTAATAGTTACACTAAGCCTAATAGCACTCTGCCGGGTGGGGGTATTTATACCAATTCCCGGCATAGATACCGTGGCTTTGAAGAACTACTTTCAGCAATTTTCATCTACCGGTATAGGTCAACTTATGGGTTTGGTAGACCTTTTTGCAGGTGGGGCCATGTCCTCAGGAGCTATATTTGGATTAGGTGTAATGCCTTATATAAGTGCCTCTATTATCTTTCAGCTATTGGTGGGTGTTATTCCTTCCTTGGAGAGGCTGCATAAAGAGGGAGAGGTGGGGAGGAAGAAGATTAATCAGTATACCAGAATGGCTACAGTAGGACTATGTTTCTTCCAAGCTTTTATTTTAACACGAACGCTATACACAATTGAGATAAACAACGTGCCCGTTGTACCAGTATATATTCAGGGAATAGGATTTCAGTTGACAGCCGCACTACTGCTCACCACTGGCACAATGTTTCTTATGTGGATAGGCGAGCAAATAGATGAACACGGCATCGGTAGCGGTATATCACTGGTAATTATGGTAGGGATAGTGGACCGTTTGCCATGGGCCTTCTCCCAGGTGGTTTCCAACTTTACCTTTTCGGTCAATCCGGCTGAACATGAAATAGGTATCTTCAGACTTATCCTTCTAGTAGCTTCCTTTGTGGTTATCGTAGCTGGGATAGTGTTTATCACACAGGGACAGAGGCGGATACCAATCCAACAGGCTAAATACACCAGAGGGCAGAGGGTATATGGGGGACAAAGACATTTCCTCCCCCTCAGGGTAAACCAAGCAGGCGTTATGCCCATAATATTTGCCCAATCCTTACTTATATTCCCCGCCGCTATAATCCAGGGGATTCAGGTGAGGATGGAGCCAGGGAGTATCGGCTACTTGATAAGCTCCAGATTAGCCGAGGCCCTGCAAGGTGGTGTAATTTACGTTACCCTTTACGTCTTTCTTATTGCCTTTTTCTGCTACTTTTGGACGGCAATAACCTTTAATCCCAAGGAGATGTCTGAAAATCTTAAAGATTATGGCAGTTTTATACCAGGAATAAGACCAGGTGGAAGGACGGCCGAATACTTGGAGAATATCATGAGCCATGTGACCCTGGCCGGAGCTACCTTTTTGGCCATAATAGCACTCTTACCCAATATGGTATCAAAGGGTTTTGAGATAAGCAGGGCAATTGCCGGATTCTACGGAGGTACCGGACTTCTTATCGTAGTGGGAGTCGCTTTGGATATTCTTCAGAAGATAGAAGCACACCTGTTAATGAGACATTATAGCGGTCTGTTAGGTGGAACAGCGAAGATAAGGGGGAGAAGGGGATGAACGTAGTCTTTTTGGGCCCACCAGGGGCAGGAAAAGGCACCCAGGCTGAGGCAATAAGCAGGCAAAGAGGGATGGAACACATTTCTACAGGGGATATGTTAAGGGGGGCAGTGGATGCAGGTACCCCTTTAGGAGTTCAAGCAAAAAAATATATAGAAAAAGGGTTGCTGGTGCCGGATGAGATAGTGGTGGATATAGTAGCAGAGCGCATTAGTAGGAATGGGAGTAACAAGAGTTATCTTCTGGATGGTTTCCCACGCAACTTAAACCAGGCAAAGGCTCTGGATAAGACTCTCAAGAATATTAAGGAAAAATTGGATGCGGTATTTTATTTTGCTGTCTCTGAAGAGACAGCCATTTCCAGGCTCACTGGACGGTGGATATGTCCAGGTTGTGGGGCCAACTATCACGAACGATACTTACCTCCAAAAAAGTCAGGAGTCTGTGATAAGTGCGGGAAGAGCTTACAGCAACGACTTGATGATAAGGTTGAGACCGTAAGAGAAAGACTAAGTGTTTACCGTCAACAAACGGCAGACTTAATTAGTTATTACGAGAAAAAGGGTATCCTCGCTAAGATAGATGCTAATCAAGGGGTAGAGGAGGTTTGTGAGGAATTAGCGAGGGCTCTGGATTTTCTTAGCACCAGAAATGTTGTGTGATAAAATAGGATATGCAAACTAATACGGTTATGATAGAGTGTAAAAGTGCTAGACAGATTGAACTTATGAGTCATGCCGGAAGGATTGTGGCTGGAGCCTTGCGTCTAGCCAGGGAATTAGCTCAAAATGATGTAACTACAGAGTATATAGATTCCGAAATTGAAAGGTATATACGCAAAAATAATGGGAACCCCATGTTTAAGGGTTACAGGGGATATCCTAAAAGTACATGTATCTCTATAAATGAAGAGATTGTACATGGTATACCAAGCCTGCGAAGACTCAAAGAGGGGGACATTGTAAGCATTGATGTTGGGGTGGAGTATAAAAAATACATGGCCGATGGTGCCACGACAGTCCCTGTTGGAGAGACCTCTCAGGAGGCTAAGAGATTGATTGAGGTTTGTGAAGAAGCCTTGAGTAGGGCCATAAGGTTTATAAAGGCGGGTGTCATGCTTTCCCAGGTTGCTGCACGGATTCAGAAATACGTTGAGAGTAATGGCTATTCAGTGGTGAGAGATTATGCGGGGCATGGTATTGGTAGGTGTATGCATGAAGAACCACAGGTTCCTAACTATGTTAGTGAAGACCTTCGTGCCAATGATGTTAAGCTTCTTGCTGGGACAACCCTGGCAATAGAACCAATGATATGCATAGGCAGTGGAGAAACTGAAGTCTTAGAAAACAAATGGACAGTTGTAACGAAGGACCGTGCCCTTTCGTCCCATTTTGAACACACGATAGTCGTTACAGAGAGGGGTGCGGAAATACTTACAGTAGAATGACATGCCAAAGGAGGAACCCATAAGAATAGAGGCCGTGGTTAAGGAAGCTCTGCCTAATGCTATGTTCAGAGTTGAGTTGCCAAATGGCCACCAGATATTAGCCCATGTGTCAGGAAAGATGAGGATGCACTTTATACGCATATTACCGGGGGACAAAGTAACAGTAGAAATGTCGCCCTATGATCTAGATAGAGGTAGGATAATTTATAGACAACCGTAAGAGGATACCAAAATGAAGGTAAAGCCTTCAGTAAAACGTATTTGTGATAAATGTAAAATAATAAAGCGCAAAAATATCATCAGGGTAATATGTTCCGACCCCCGTCATAAACAACGGCAGGGTTAGAGGAAAAGGGGAGTTCTAAATGCCTAGGATTGCAGGAGTTGACATACCAGCCAATAAAAGGATAGTTATAGCTCTTACCTACGTGTATGGGGTAGGCAAGACCGTTGCACAAGAAATCCTTAAGGCAGTAGGAATTGACGAAAGTATACGGGCCAAGGACCTCCATGAAGACCAACTTAGTACCCTTGGTTCTTATATAGAGAGAAACTACACCACAGAGGGTGCATTACGCAGACAGGAGACACAAAATATTACCCTTCTCAGGAGCATAGGTTGCTATCGTGGCTACCGGCATAAAGTAGGTCTACCTGCAAGAGGTCAACGTACCAGAACTAACGCCCGCACCAGGAAGGGGCGGAGGAAGACTGTTGCGGGTAAGAGGATAGAGAGAGGCTAATATGGTATTCCCTGTACAAAGAACTCTACTAGAGGAGACTGAGGTACAAAGGCTTCTATACTCAGCGGGGGGGTTGCTAAAGGTGCTGGGCTGGATAGGACCCCATGGACAATTTTACAGGAGTGAATCAAAAAAATTTAACGAGATAGTAGGCCTTGCTACCCACATATGCAAAGTAGCGCCGAACCTCTTCAGAGAAGGTCTAGTGTGCTTGGATTGCTCCTGTGGAAAGTCGTATATTTCTTTTTTCTTAAACCATATCTTAAGAGAGGTATATGGCGTCAAGGCCACCTTTTATGGCATAGATATCGCTTATGGCCTTATAGAAAAATGTAAATCTATTGCTAACCTCATTGGTTACAATAATATGCACTTCTCCTGTTGTAGGACTTGGGAATTTCAACCACGGCAAGATGTGGACATAGTGCTTGCATTACACGCCTGTGATACGGCTACGGATGAGGCTATCGCTAAAGGCATTCAACTAAAAGCAAAATATATTATAGTAGTGCCATGCTGTCAAAACCAGATTAAGGGGCAGATAAGCTACTCACAGCCCCTCAAAAGGTTAACAGAGTTTGGCTTGCTGAGATATAGGTTTGCAGACCTTCTAACAGATGCCCTTAGGGCCCAGGCGCTACGAGGGGCTGGTTACCATGTAGAAATGCAAGAGATTGTACCACCAACGGTAACCCCCAAGAATTTAGTACTCATCGCAAGAAAAACCCGTTCTGGGAAGAAGGGCATGGCTGGCTACATTGAATTGAGTAAGCTGCTGGGAGTTCGTTCCCCTATTGAAAAATTCTTACCAGAACTCTTTGAGGAGATAAATATAAATGGCTAAGGTTAAGAAGGTAAGGCGTAATGTGAACAGGGCGGTAGCTCATATACAGGCTACTTTTAATAATACCTATATAAATATTACAGACCTTAATGGGGAGACTGTATGCTGGGCAAGTGCAGGAACCGTGGGGTTCAAAGGTTCCAGGAAAAGTACACCGTTTGCAGCCCAGAGGGCAGCTGATAATGTTGCTGACAAGGCCAAAAAGATGGGTGTTCAAGAGATAGACATTAAAGTAAAAGGACCAGGTGCCGGTAGGGAATCTGCTATAACAGCCCTACAGGCCGCTGGCCTTAGTGTAAAATCTATTGAAGATGTTACCCCTTTGCCCCATAATGGGTGTCGTCCCAGGAAGAAAAGGAGGGTTTAGAAGTACATGAGTAGATATTTAGGTCCATCTTGTAGGCTGTGCAGAAGAGAAGGGATGAAGCTTTATCTTAAAGCTAGTCGTTGTTTTACATCAAAGTGTCCCGTCGTAAAGAGGAAAACTGCTCCAGGGATGCATTACTGGCAAAGTGGTAAGATGTCTAAGTCTAAGTATGGTATGCAGTTTAGAGAGAAACAGAGGCTCAAAAGGTTTTTTGGGCTATTGGATAGCCAGTTTGTGAGGGTGTTTGAAGAGGCCGAACGGAAGAAGGGCAACACGGGCGAGAACCTGCTTATCTTATTAGAAGAGCGGTTGGATAATGTAATTTACCTTCTAGCTTATGCAGGTTCACGTAAGCAGGCCCGACAAATTATTCGCCATGGACATATAACGGTGAACGATAAAAGGGTAAATATCCCCTCCTATCTTATCAGGGTGGGTGATATTATAAAGCCCTATTCGCATCCTACCAGTCAGGAAATTGTAAAGACGAACCTGGCGACTTACAGCTCTCGTTTCAATTCAGCATGGTTAGAACTCGACAAAGATACCCCACAAGCAAAGGTGCTTCGTGTGCCCACACGGGAAGAAGCCTCTTTGCCTATCCAGGAGCAGCTAGTAGTAGAGTTCTGTTCTAGATAAACAAAATACCTTTTGGTAGTATAAACAGGTTTGGCCGAAGAGGGCCCGAAGGGGAGGAAAAATATATGCGAATTCGGTGGAGGGGTTTTGAACTACCAACCCGCGTCACCGTAGACCAGAAAACCCTTTCTCACACATACGGCAAGTTCGTAGTTGAGCCTTTTGAGAGGGGTTACGGAGTTACTATTGGTAATTCATTAAGAAGGGTTCTTTTGTCCAGCCTGGAAGGTAGCGCAGTGAGTTCTATAAAGATTAAAGGGGTGAAGCATGAGTTCAGTACCGTTCCCGGTGTGATAGAAGATGTAACCGAGGTTGTCCTCAATGTTAAATCGCTGGTAGTGAAATTGCTCGGTGACCAGCCCAAAAGAATCCGTGTAGAAGCCCATGAAAAAGGGGAAGTAAAGGCTAAGGATATAATTACTGAGGGAGCAGCGGAGATAATGGACCCTGAGCAGCATATAGCCACCCTTTCCGAGGATGTAGATTTCATTATGGAGATGGAGGTAAGGAAGGGGAGAGGTTATGTTACAGCTGAGGAAAATGAGCCGGAAGAACCAGAAATAGGTATCATTGCAATTGATTCCATATTTTCCCCTGTCAGAAAGGTGCTATACTATACAGAAGACACAAGGGTGGGGAGACGTACTAATTATGACCGATTAATAATGGAAATATGGACTAATGGTGTAGTAACTCCTGAGATGGCACTGGTAGAGGCGGCAAAAATACTTAGAAAACATCTTACCCCGTTCATTCAATACTTTGAATTAGGTAGAGAGCTACTTCCCGCAGAAAAGAAGCCTGCATTAACAGGGATAGACATCCCAATAGAATCCCATGGGGAACTGGAGGCGAAGTTCGGTAGACTTGTTTCAGAACTGGACCTCTCTGTCAGGGCCTCTAATTGCCTGGAAGCAGCTAATGTTAAGACAATCGACGACTTGATCAGTATGACTGAAGACGAACTCTTACAGGTAAGAAACTTTGGCAAAACGACTCTCAATGAGGTAAAGAAAAAACTTGCTCAGTGGGGGCTTACCCTTGGTATGAAAAAGAAGGCAGTAGTAGGAGAGAAACCTTAAATGAGACATAAAATAGCAGGAAGACATTTAGGAAGAACCTCTAGCCATAGGGTAGCTTTACGCCGAAATCTGGCCAAGGCTCTTTTAGCCCATGGTAGAATAATTACTACAGTAGTAAAGGCTAAAGAAATAAAGCCCTTTGTGGAGAGGCTTATTACACTGGCTAAAAAGGCCTACCAAAAAAAAGATACAGATAGACCTGCTTTCGTTCATTACTATCGGCAAATTCTTTCCCACCTTCAGGATAAAAACTTGACCCAAAAGCTTGTAGGAGAAGGTCAATGGCGCCAGAAGAAGTGTATTGCTGAGAGATTCCTCAACAGGAACGGGGGCTATACAAGGATAATAAGACTCGGTGGTAGCCGTCTTGGCATATTAACTGGTAGTAAGATAGGCCAGATACCTGTTTTGACCTACAAGATGGAAGACCAGGAGAGGAAACTTCGTCTGGTCGGTAACCGTCTTGGGGATAATGCTCCCCTTGCTCTTTTTGAATTGGTAGAAGAGGCTGGTGAAGCTATTAAGGAGATTAAACCAGAAGCACGGAAGGAAACTACTGCTACCGCAAAGCAAGAAGAAAAGAAGCAATGAAGGAGTGCGTCTTTTGTAAGATTGCCAATGGTGAATTGCCCGCTTGTAAGTTGCTGGAAGACGACGAAAAACTCTCTTTTTTAGATATAAATCCCCTCAATCCCGGCCATACACTCGTAGTACCAAAGAAACACTATGAAACAGTAATGGATATACCTGGTCATGAACTGGGTAAACTCATGGAAGTTGTACCTCCACTAGCGCAGGCTATAACGACCGTAACAAAGGCAGACGGGCTTAACCTCTTCCAGACTAATAAACCCTGTGCGGGTCAGACCGTCCCCCACGTTCATATACACATAATACCGAGATACCTGAAAGATGGATTCTCTTTTGGTTGGAGGCAGGGTAAATATAAAGAAGGGGAGTTGGAAAGTATGCGGAAAGAATTACTTAAGATGCTAAGGACTAAGTAGTTGTGGTAGTTAGCAGTCTAAAAAAGTGGGTTAACTAACAAGGTGTTTGTAGCGTATGCCAAGGAATTTTAGTTGGCTCTTACCCGACGAAATAGCAGGTATGGCACGACCTTCCTCTGCGGTGCAAGACCTCGAATTCTTGAAAGAGCTGGGTATAGACGCCATCGTTTCCCTCACAGAACACCCATTACAGAAGGCACTCATAGAAGAGTTCGGTTTTGAGTATAAGCATGTGCCAGTAGAAGACCTTACCGCCCCTTCCCTAGAACAGATAGAAGAGTTTGTAAATTTTGCGACAAAGGTGCGTGAGGAAGGCAAGAAACTAGTAGTACACTGTGGAGCAGGGATTGGCAGGACAGGAACAATGCTGGCCTGCTACCTGGTGCACAAGGGTTATACAGCTCAACGGGCTATTGAAGAGGTGAGACGCAAAAGGCCTGGCTCTATTGAAACCACGGAACAGGAGCATATAATAGCCCTTTACGAGAAAAGAATAAAGGGTTAACCTGCTCAAATTTTCCGGTTAAGATTGACTCTTTAATTCACAGAAACTTATACCCATCCCGTTGTCCATATTTTAAAATATAGCCTTGGCAGTGTAAGCCTTTCTAATAAAATACAACCATAAGCCTAAAATGCAATTCTCCAGTATCAGATTTGAGATGAGGAAAAATGGCTGCAAAGGTTAACTCTGTTCCACAAGGGGTCTTGAACGATAGGATTGCTATCGTTACAGGGGCTGGCCAAGGTATCGGCCGGGGTATATCCCTTCAACTTGCTCAGCAAGGATGCCATGTGACAATAGCAGACAACGTTACAGAAAAGGCCCAAGGAGTGGCAAAAGAGATAGAGGCACTCGGTCGTAAGGCCCTAATCCTCAGAATAGATGTCCAAAAAGCTGAAGATGCAGAACAAATGGTCTCTGAAACAATACGTACCTTTGGACGGCTGGATATACTTGTTAATAATGCAGGTATCATAAGAGTGGCTCCGATTACGGATTTGATGGAGGAAGACTGGGATGCCGTCATTAACACAAACCTTAGAGGTGCTTTCCTTTGCAGTCGTGCCGCTGCCAGGGTAATGGTAAAACAACGTGGGGGTAATATTGTAAATATTAGTTCTAAATCAGGAAAGAAAGGAGGGCTTTGGCTAGGAGCGTATTGTGCCAGTAAATTTGGGATAATCGGTCTTACGCAAAGTATGGCCTTAGACCTTGCCCCTTTCGGAATAAGAGTTAATGCCGTGTGCCCTGGTATTGTATTCACCGAGATGTGGGAACACGTGGAAGCACCCTACGCAAAGAAATTGGGTATCAGTCCAGAAGAAGTGCGGGCTAGGTACGTAGAAAAAATTCCATTGGGTAGGGAATGCGCAATTGAAGACATTGCAAATACTGTAGTCTTTCTCGCCTCTGATAAGGCTAGTTACATCACAGGACAGGCAATTATTTTGGCGGGTGGACAGGAAATGTCTTAGGAGAAGAGGAGCGGTTAAAGTATCAAATCCTTGTCCCTATTTTCTTAAACTCCTTTATGCTATACAGAATTACATAGTCACTTAGCCCTGTCTTTTTCTTCATCGCTTCTATGACCCCTTCACATTCCTCATCCGTGTAGCCGTGAATCATAGTAAATAAGTTATAAGGCCAGTCAGGGAAGGTGGGACGTTCGTAACAGTGGGTAACTTCAGGGAAGTTGGCCATAAGCTTGCCCACCTCTTCTACCCGCTCTGAGGGTACCCGCCAGACGCACATTGCGTTGGAATCTATACCTATCTTACGGTGGGCCACACTGGCTGCAAAGCGTCTTACTTTTTTAGACTCCAAAAGGCATTTTATGCGATTAACAACCTCCTCCTCGGAAAGCCCCAGTGCCTCTCCTATTGCTCTATATGGCCTTTCTACTATTGGTATACCATCCTGTATGTGTTTAAGAAGTTTAATATCTAATTGGTCTGCCATGCTATGAACCCTTTCCAATATTCGTCTTATTCCTCTTTGTAAATATTGAATTTTACCCCGATTTTGAATTTCTTTGTAGTTGGTAGGTTTCTCACTGTAAGACCGGTTTTTTGTTCTATTTCCTTTATTGTGTCAGATAGTGCTTGCTTATTGGGCGCAGACATGGTGAACCAGATATTGTAGGGTATTTCCTTGTTTTTCCCCTTCCTCAAATAGTTATGGGAGACACCAGTATAGGCGTTCAATATTGTTGCCACCTCTTCAATACGTTCCTCAGGGACTCTTATTGCCATAAGGCTTGCCGTATTTCCCATTTCGTGCGTATCTATAATAGGTCCCAAACGCCGTACTATGCCCTTTTCTATCATGGCCTTAGTCCTTTGGAGTACCTCTTTTTCTTCCATGCCTAATTCTTCAGCCAGGGTTTGAAATGGATGGGGAGTGAGCGGAAAATTAGATTGCAGTCGGTGAAGTATTTTTTTGTCTGCTTTAGTTAGTTCCATCTGTACTGGTTGAAGCGATTTGGAAGGTTTCAAGGAGTTTCTACTGATGAGCCAAAAAAGGTATCTTTAATCTCCCGCAGTGTGGCCTCTTTAATTAATACTTCGTACATATTGCGTCCGTTTTCACTTAGCACCTTTTCAGAGGCCATTTCCAATGCCTTCACCACCTGTGGCTCTTGTGTAAACTTAATCAATTCTGTGGCAAACCTGGGGTGCCTGCCTACTTTACCGCCCATGACTATGGTGTATCCCATGGCCCCAGTCTTTATAGAACCGGTGGGACAAACCCTTGCGCATTGGCCACAGTCAACACATCTATCGTAGTGGATAATCACTGTCTTATCAGGCTTTAAGGTAATAGCCTCTTCCCTGCAAGCCTTTAAGCATTTACGGCATAAGGTACACTCAGATGTGGGGTCTACTACCACTTTCTCCCGTGCAATTACTCCAAAATCCTTTATTTGGGGCATAGAACAGCTATTAGGGCAGCCTGCTACGGCCATCTTAAAGGTCTGATGTGGAAGTATACGACCCGGTATCTTGTCATAAAGCCGCTGACTGAAAGAGATTTCTTCCATCTTTGCAGCCATTCGCCTGGCAACAGGCCTGGGGGCATTGATAAGATAGGGGCATCCTACCTCTTCACCCTTACAGGATTTTATCTGGAAGAGGATTGCTTGCCCGTCTTCTCTAATGTAATGCTCGTATTTCCTGAGGATAACAAGTTTATCCCCTTGAGTCGCTGTTAATTCCATAATAATTTACAATTTTAAGCGCCAGATAGCTCTTTTGTCAAATAAATCTTTAGACCCACTGAAATCCCTTGATTTTCCTGTCTCTTGTGGTATCTTTTGAATAGTTTTAGGGTGGGACTAATAACTCAAATAAGGGAAGGGGTTAATGAAAGGGGGGAGTATGATAATCACAGTAGTGCACCAGAAGGGTGGGGTAGGGAAGACCACTACCAGTGTTAACCTCTCCGGTGCTTTAGTTTTAAACAATAAACGGGTATTGCTTGTGGATATGGACCCTCAAGCCCACTCCACAAAGTGCATGGGAATTGAACTCGGGGATACCAGTCTTTCTGTTAAGGATGCCATGCTCAGGGAGGCCACCTCGTTATTTGCCCAATACTGGGGAAGCGATATACATGATGTGGTCCATAAGGGCCCCAGGGGAGGGCTTGACCTGATTCCTTCAGAGATAAAGCTTGCCCAGGCCTTAGAGGAACTTTATAACCATTGTGGTAAAAGTTTTCGTGAATCTATACTATCTAAAAGCCTTCTTCCAATAAAAAATTATTATGACTATGTAATTATTGACTCTCCACCAGGTCTTGGCCTGTTGGCAGTAAATGCCATTAAGGCTGCCCAGTTTCTTCTTATCCCCAGCATTATGTCTAAACTCTCTGTTGATAGTATTACAGACCTTTTGAGTCTTGTAGAAAAGATAAAGGGGCCTTCTTACGAGGATTACCGCATACTTCTCACCCTTGTTGACCCCAGGCTTAAGGCTACAAATGAGTTCGTTATTGACGAGCTCTCACCATATAAGGATAAACTGCTCCGCACGCAGATTACAAGAAGTGAATCTATAAACCAGGCTCAAATTGCATCTCAGGACATCTTTGCCTTCGCCCCGGGTTCAAGGGGTGCCGAAGACTATGGCAAATTGGCCAAAGAACTCCTAAAGCTCTGGGAGGGATAGTTTAATAAAACCTCCCTACCGAGCACAAACACCCGTCTAGTCCTTAACACAACCCCTTTTCCTTCCCCCCCCTTTTTTG
This sequence comes from Candidatus Brocadiia bacterium JP1, assembly GCA_051388875.1. Classification (GTDB taxonomy): domain Bacteria; phylum Planctomycetota; class Brocadiia; order Brocadiales; family Bathyanammoxibiaceae; genus JBMFFR01. Next base: position 76,065 of record JBMFFR010000008.1, read on the forward strand.
TTCACTATAAATTTAGCCTAATTAGGCAAGACAAAGATAAAATTTTGCTTGCATACAACAAATTTGTTTTGTATAGTTTAAACATAAATCTACCTGATTTTTGGTGGGCCTAGGAGAGTGGTGCGTAACAGGTGTAAAAATCAATACTTGTGAAACGTTAAGTATGTTTATAAGAAAACGAGATATAATCCTTGCAGCCTTGCCTATCATCTTATCCACGCTAGTAGTCGCTCTTGCACTGATAGCGGCAACTTATTTCTTACTGCTCAGACGGGAATTTGATTATCACAAGGCGACGGCCGAGCGAATGGCCCACCATTTTTATGAAGACCACTTTACTTATAGGATTAAGAAAACACTCCTCCAAGTTGAGAATATTTTATATTTAAACTCTGAAGCGTGGCATACGACCACTGGCATTATTCAAGAGCAAAGTCTTATAAAGGGACTTGTAGAGGGAAAGCCTGAATTTTCAGAGTTCAAGATACTGGATGTGAGTGGATATCCAGAGCTTAAATTGACTAGAAGAAATAATAGGATGTTGCCTGATTGGGACTTTACTAGTGAGGCAGAATCAAAGGGATTTGTTATGGCTACGACTGGCAAGTTCTTTATAAGCCCTGTTTTTGTCTGGCATGCTGCAAAACATGTAGAGATAGCGGCTCCGATAAGAGATGCCCACGGCGGGATTGTAAAGGTGCAAACGGCTAAAGTAAATCTGGAAAAACTGTGGCAAGAAACCGCGGGACACTATCCACGCAGTTTTAATAGCTACCTGGTAGATGGTAGTGGGGAACTTATTGTTTATCCTGAGCGCTCTCTTACGTACCAGATTAAGAATATCAGCAATCTTCCTACTATTCAGGATTTCCTTTTGGGACAACCCAGCTCTTTTAGCAGGTACACGATGTATGAGACACTTGGTGGTAAGAGGGTTGTCGGTCTCTACGCCTCAATTCCTGAGACGGACTGGGCAGTTGTTGTGGAGCGATCGGCAAGGGAAGTTTATAAGCCTCTAAATATCTTGATTTTTGTTGGGTCTGTCATAATCTTGTTTTCCTTTGGTGGCTACTTATCGTGGGTTGTACTATCAACCACAATTGATAGTTCAATGGAAAGACTACTTGACTGTGCTGAAAAGATAGGTAAAAGCAGAGGGGTTGGTCATAGGTTGCAGGTTAAGAGCAATGACATATTTGGGCGACTGGCTGAGGAATTCAACCACACCCTGGGCCTGCTGGAGGAGCGCAATAAAGAAATCTACCACACAAACGAAGAAATGAAGTTACTCCTTAACACCTTCACTACCCTTGTGCAGGAGGTCAGCTACGACAATTCCATTGAGGGAGTACTAGCAAATACATTAGAAAAGGCCATAGAGATAACAGGGGCTTCTGGTGGAGAGGTCTTTATTTTCAATGAAGAGTCTCAAGAAATGATGCCTTTAATCTCTGATAGATTGGACAAGGATTTTTTCCTTGCTACTAAGGCCATACAGTTTAAAAGGGGGGTTGGTCTTCCTGGTAGGGTCTACGAGGAGGGAGAGGCTGTTTACAGTGAGGATATTACTAAAGAGATTGACTTCCTGAGGAAGAAAATCGCCACAGAGAAAGGTTATATCTCTGCCGTTTATGTACCGCTAAAGTTGAGAGAAAAAGTTTATGGGTGTATTGGGGTTTTCCAAAAGGAGAAGAAAGATTATAGCTATAAGTTGATTGGTACACTTGAGGCAATGGGCACCATTGCAGCCTCTTTCCTGGAAAGTGCACAGCATTGTAAGGCAATTGAAGAAAAGACACAACAAGTAAGGCAAAAATTGGAGGACCTCCGTGTAATTACAGAGATAGATAAAAGCATACTACTTAGTATCAATAAACCTGAAGAACTCTTTGAAGGAGTTGCGTACCTTATGAGGCGACTCATACCATGCGATAGAGTTAGTGTGGTACTAGTGGATAAGCTACGGGGGGGTTTATTTACTGTTACGGTTGGGGTACAAAGGTAAGGAATAAAGGGGATTTCGTACCCTTTGAGCATACCAATATCTCCACGGTACTCAAAGCAAAGAAGTGTGTTGTTAGAAATGACTTAAGGCAAGAAAAGGAATTACTTCAGCTAGATAGGAAGTTACTTGAGGAGGGATTCCTTTCAGACCTGAGGGTACCAATTATATTGCAGGATGAGGTGATTGGCGTTCTTGGTATCGGTAGCAAACGTGTAGCAGGAGTTGGTGTGGAAAATATCCCACTTGTAGAGGCAGTTTGTAACCAGTTGGCCGTAGCCTTTTCACATATCAGGCTAATCCAAAGGCTAAGAAACTCTTTGTTTGATACAGTAAAGTGTCTGGGTGAGGTTATAGATGCGAAGTCTCCCTGGACTAAGGGCCACAGTGAAAGGGTAGCTGAATTTGCCGTTGCTATAGCTAAAGAACTTGGCCTAAAAGAGGAAGGGATGGAGCGTTTTGCACCGATTCTTACCGAGGAAAAAGAATCCGGTTTAGGAGAGACTGACGTAGAGTTAGTACGGATAGCCGCCCTACTCCACGATATAGGGAAGATAGCAGTTCCCGACGGTATTCTGGATAAGCCTGGGAAGCTAACACCGGAGGAGTGGGCCTCGGTAAGAGAACATTGTGCCAAAGGTGCACAAATAATCAGCCCGATAAATGGATTTAAGGAGTTAATCCCACCGATACTTTATCATCATGAACATTACGATGGGCGAGGTTATCCTGAAGGTAAAAAAGGTGAAGAAATACCCCTCTATACTAGGATTATTGCCGTGGCTGATGCCATAGAGGCTATGCACAGTGAGAGGTCCTACAGACAGGCCCTGTCCATTGAGGAGATTGGTCGGGAGTTAAAGGAGAACTCAGGTAGTCAATTTTGCCCCAGGGTAGTAGAGGCCGCATTAAGGGTGCTTGAAGGACAGACCAAAGTGTGAGGGGCACAAGCAGATTTTACGGTATTTTGCCTTCTTAAGCGAATTTCACTCCATAAGAATGGTAGCTGTGCCGGGGTTTTTCAGAGGTCACAATCTACATCTCAAATGAGATTCTGTCCGGTCTTAAGCGAACTGCATTCCTTCAAAATGACATCTGATGCATCTTCTGGCGTTCTCAAAATCACATAAAATGAAATTAGAAATATAAGTTGTCAAAATTTATGATTTAAAATCTATACCCTGAGATGGTCATCCTTGCGCTAACTGGCGACGTCATGCTGGGTAGGAACATGAATCTTGCAATTCAGAGGTACGGGGCCTCCTATCCATGGGGCGACGTGCTTGATATCACGAAGCAGGCTGACTTGAGGTTGATAAATCTGGAGTGTTGCATAACTTCCCATACCATCACAACAACGGTACCCAAGGTCTTTCATTTTCGCTGTGAGCCTGAGAATATTGAGGTACTCAAAACTGCCAGCATAGATTTTGTTTCCCTGGCAAACAACCATTCGCTGGATTTTGGGGAGGAAGGGCTATTAGAGACGATTGAACTATTAGACCATAATGGTATTTCTCATGCTGGCGCCGGTAAAGACATCGTGGAGGCAAGTAGACCTGTGTTCCTTCAAAAAGGGGGGATGAGATTAGGTGTCGTGTCCTTTACAGATAATGAACCCGAATGGAAAGCCACTGAGAACAGTCCCGGTATAAACTACATCCCAATAATTCTTGAAGAAACGTGCCTTTCAAAGGTGGAAAAAGTTCTACGTATGGCACGAGACGGAAGTGACTTCGTTATAGCCTCTTTCCATTGGGGGCCAAATATGGTCCGTTATCCCTCCAGGGATTTCATGGACTTTGCCCATGCCGTTTTAGACCTTGGCTGTGACCTTTTCTGGGGTCACTCCGCCCATCTTTTCCAGCCAATAGAGGTTTATAGAGAAAAGCTAATTCTATACGATACTGGCGATTTTATAGACGATTACGCGGTGCACCCCACAGAGTATAATAATGAATCATTTCTCTTCCTTGTAGATATAGATAATGGCAAGGCAACATCCCTAAGGTTAGTCCCCACCGTAATAAACCACTGCCAGGTAAAACTCGCCCGAGGTAAAGATGCCCAGAGGGTCTGCGATAAAATGCAGCAGATTTCTAAAGATTTTTTCGGAACGATGCTAGAATTAAAGAATGATACCCTTGCACTCAACCTCACCCACTACACAACAAGAGAAAACCTGTCAAAATAGAGTATTTTAAAAGAGGAAACGTAATTTAGAAACCTTCATGATTGGGTTTTTATTTGTCATAGTGACATTCCGAAATATGGCGACCTTTGTGAGAGGTGAAGTGCAATGATTAATAACAGGGAGGGGTACAGGATTGGTTTATTTTGAGGAAGTAGGCCACTTAATTTTTTGTTGAATTTACTAACAAGTGGTGGGCGCTGGTGGATTCGAACCACCGACCCCTTGCTTGTGAAACGGCTTCTTAACTCTACAAGTTTTCATGCCTGGTTTCAAGTGGCTTATTTTACTTAGACTTATAGAGTACATATATGTTTTTATTTTGCTCTATTTTGTCCTGTTTACTTCACAATTACTTCACAGTGGAAAAACATGGGTGTTTCACCCTCACCCTACTGGGAGAGTATGGGGTAGACCTGATACAGATAGCCCGGGTAGAGCCAAATTTTTACCCCTAGAAAAGTGCTAGCTCTTTTCTGATGCAAGGAAAAGACTGTTGAAATGTTAACCATGTTCCCTCTGAAAACCACCCAGAAAGGTCATAGCGGTCGGCCTCAGAAAGTGCAAGAATCCTCTCTCTACCAACCAGTTTATTCCTCAAAGGGTAGACCAACGCTTCTGTTAGGAAGATGTGGAATTTTATCAGCTATTGTCGTATACTGATGATGTGGATCTAAATGAAAAGCTTCCCGAGTGGGAGCACTATTATAATTTCTAAAGACAGCAAGGGGTTTATCTTGTAAAGCTTCTTATGAGGCACTTCGTGAGCGCCTAAAATAATAGCTAGCAATGTCAATAGAGGTCTAGACTATCACAAGTTTCTCCCAATTCCTGATTCAGCCAGTCATAACTGCAGTTGGCCAAGTTTCCGGTCCTTTTCTCTTTCTTGACAGTTTTAACTGGGCAATAAGCTCAAATGTAGCCTTTTTCCTCAAGATAAGTCCTTATCTTATCTGACACCTCTTTTACCTCCTTTTTGGCTTCCAAAAAATCCTCTTTTGTAAAAATATAGACCGGGTTATAGTCTGCCTCTTCCCTGTACTTCATAAGCTTTGAAAAGATGTGGGAGTCCTTTGGTTGAAAAATACCCTCCTTAACGAAGTGAAGCCCAAAGAGTCTGAGTGCCCCTTCATGGCTTTTAGGCTCAAGCCCCTTCGTCAGGAGTAAGGCTCTAATAGAGTAAAGTAGTGAATAATAAAGCCTCGCTACAGCACCTGAGATGAAATTATTGCTGTAAAGTAGTTCTGCCTCTGATAACCTTTCTGAGGCCCCGGTGAGTTCAATCTCAATATTTTCCCTCTTATTTTCCTCTATCATACGGGTATGCCTTCTGATTCTATATCAAGAGCTATCCGCCTCTCCCTCTCTTTAAGAAACTCAAAGTCCTCATCAGAAATTACCCATGCCGACAGGGGCGTAAGATACTCTATTTCTATGTCGGCAATCATATCAAGTATCTGATTCTTAAGTTCCCTTGTAAGGCCTGCCACAAGGATTGCCACGTCTATATCAGACTCCTCCTCATAGTCGCCCCTTGCCCTTGACCCGAATAGGATTGCCCTTACCTTGCGCTTACCTGTAATTTTCCGAAGGTTATCTTTTAGCTCCAGTAAAATCTTTTTTAGCTCAGCTTCGTCTTTAATCACAACTAGACCTCTACCTCAGTCTAACCCCCAAAAGTAGCTTTATTTTAACAGAATTAATCCTTATTTAACAGCCATTGCCTGCAAAATTGTAAGGAGAGTAGGGCCTGAAAAAGGATTCTGGAGAGAGTTTGTTTCAGTCCCTACCGGTAGGGATGTCCTTTCGGACTCTTGGCTTTTTAAGCCATTGTTACCAAAGAACTTGCATTCAAAAAATTCAGAACCTCCTCCAGATTTGCCCATTTTTGGCCATTTTAAGGGGAGGTTCTGAATGAATTTTCAAAATTAGCCCAAATCATTCTCTATAGACCTCGGCAAAGGCGGGTACAAGTAACATTAGCTTTACCACTTTTCATACCTTCTCCAAAGCATTCCATAACTGATGTGGGAACGTATTTACACAAGTCGGTGTTTGCCACAACATCATAATGAAGTTTAAACGATAACGGCATGCCGGGTGGCTCGGGCTGGGGTCCACCGAGAAAGGGCTCAATTGGTTCCGCTGCCCTTGACGTGCTTGCTTCTCCCAAGAACTCCTCAATATTGATATTTATCACGATAGCAGGGATTGCAAGAGCCAAGAACATTGTAATCACTTGACGGTTCTTTTTCATAATTGCCTCCGTTTTCTTGTGGTACAGCCTAGGGGCCTGTTCCTACGTTTCCTTTCAGTTCCCTCTTCATAGGGAGTGATGATGCAACACCATATTGTCTCTCCCTGTGAGACACACCCCGGTAGGGCTGGGACATATACCGTGTATCCCCCTTCCTCTTGCGGTTCTAAGATAACCTTATATCTCATTTTTAAATCTCCTCTTTAAAGATTTGAATTATTCCAATGGTAGTTAGAGTCTATATTAATTGTTTACAGTCTGAATGAATAAAACTACCATCCCGATTGATTAATTTAGAGAGCAGGGCTTTATCCTCTGGGTTATTTAGATTCCATTGGAGAGCCTTACCATAATACTTACACGTTCCGAGCTCCACCACCCTTATCTCCTCAACCACACCCTCAAGGTTACTCACTAGCCTCTTGATAACCTGACCCCAGCTTTCACCCTCACCTTTAATCTTTTCCAGCGTCTCCTTCAAGGACTTATTAAGTGTTACGCTAATAGTGGAGTTTGCCTCACGGTAACGGTAGAAGGATGGAGGGTATTTTCGCTCATGGTCTGTATTTTTAATCATGTAGTCTCACCTATAACTTAGCATACCCATTGAGATATAATTTACCATATTACTTAACATATGCCTTTGCATATAACTTAGGATATAAATTATCATAGTCAAAAATCAATTTCTAGGGGAAAAATGTATACATATTTTAAAGGCATATATGGGACAAAATTGGTAATTTTCAGAGTCAAGCACGCACACTATGGACTTTAAAGGGCTAAGGAGTAAAATGAGTAGAATATAAACTAGGGAGACGTCCTGAAAAGTGGCAATCTCCACCACCTGCCCCACCCTTTCCTTTTGGAGGACTACAAGGAGAAGTAGTAGATGTTTGAATCTGAGTTAGAATCTATAAGGGCCTTTTCTGAGGCTTGGAAGAGCTATTACAACCTCACCTCCAGTGTGTTTGTGTCCTTCAATAAAATAATACCTAACGTCCGTACCTTACCCCGTTACATAGAATTCCTACTTACCTCTGCCAAAGAAAGTGATTTCTTCATAACGTTAGAGCTACAAGATAAATTAGATAACGGTGTACTGCGTAATAGCCTTGGCCCACCCTTTACTTGGAAAACAAAAGAAGAAGCCAAAAAAGAACTATCGGAAATTGTACGCAATGCTGATAAGCAGAAGGACGACGAGATAACAGAGGAGGCAAAGAGATTTGACAACGAGCTAAGAGGAGTAATAGAAAAAATGGATGCATACTGGCCTTCTGTAAGGAAAACTCTAAAACGTTTGGAGCATTATCATGAAGATGAAAAAAGGGGTTTTCTTATAGTAACTAGGGGCAGATACGAAGGTATTATTCCCCTTACGGAAACTCACGGCAACCCAAGGTTGGCTGGGATATTTTCAATACAGACTAAACCAGGCAACACTGTGAATAATACAGAGAGGATAAGTGATTACCTTCAGTGTTATGTTGTGAGCAGGTCACCTCTGGCCGGTAGCCCAACCACTATACTGAAGCAACAATATGAGGATATGGAGATTCTTTTAGAGGAGGCAAAAAAGAAATTAGGGACCTTCAGGGCTGGGGAAGAGAGGAAAAAAGACCGTAGTTATCATTGGGAGCTTAAAGATGGGAATGTATATTGTGAAGGCAAAGGCCCTGTGAAGTTACCACCCAAGCTTGAAGAGCTTTTCAACTATTTCTTCTCAAGAAGAAACAGGCGAATCAGCATAGAGAAAATTGTGAAAGACCTTAATATAACAGTGGCATATAAGCGTGCACTCAAAGATAGAATTAACAAACTCATATCTGCATTGGACAGCGAACATAAAATCCTAGGGTTAGAGAAAGGAGAGGTAAGGAACTGTTTTAAGAAAGAGAAAAAGGGTAAGGAGTTAATCACCGTCATTTTCTACGCCGTTTGATTCTTCGCCTCAAATCACCTTGTATCATCTCACGAGGTTTTTTATCGCACCAAGTTTACCAAAACAGCCCTACAATTTCCTTTAAACCAATTCTAGATTTTCACCTCACATCACCTTATGAGGTAGGCTTTTCTTTTTTCTCAGATGTCTTATAAAATTCAAATGAGAAGGGAGGTGATACCAATGACCGTCAAAAGATTATTTAACGGCCTCTGGGAGTGCGAATGCGGTGAACGCTACGACCTTCAAGACGCAACTGAGGACCAGCTAACCTGCGAGGTCTATGGTGAAGACTTAGAACCAGTGGAGGATGATGTAGAAGAAGAGGAGTCAGATGAAGATTAGACTTTGATTAGACTTTAAAAAGTAAGGCCCCGGAGCGACGGCCTTACCATTACAGAACATAAACTTTAAGGAGGACGCCTTCCCAAAAGCACGCTGGAAAGGCCAGTGTGGGCAACGTGTTCTGGCCGTTCATGACCCATGACCCGAAGCACCCCAGGTGTGCTTTGGGGAAGTAAAAATGGCCTAGGGGTGCGGGGGCGAAGCCCCTGCTAGGTGTGATGTATGAGACTGGACTTTGAAGATAGTGAGTTAGAAAAGTTAGCAGACACTCTGGCACTAAAGGTGGTAGAGAAGTTAAGGCCACTCTTACAAGCTAAGGATAAAGGCCGGGAAGGAGACACTATCTTCACAGTAGAGACTCTTGCCCAATATCTGGGCGTTAAGAAAACATGGGTTTATGAAAAGGTACATCGCAAGGAAATACCTCACTTTAAAGTTGGTAAATTCCCAAGATTCAGAAAGGCCGATATTGACGCCTGGCTACAGGATTCCTACACTCCTGGCATTAATGGTATCTTAAATCACTTTAGAGGAGGGGTGGTGAAATGAAGAAACTTAGAGGACTTTACAGAAGGGGTAACGTGTGGTGGGTAGTGTACACTCTGCCAGATGGTAAGACGGTAAGGGAGTCTGCAAAGACCTCTAACATCAAACAGGCAGAGGCTCTTTTGCTGAAGCGTAAGGGAGAGGTACGAGACGGCAAAAATCCCATAAGGACTACTAAAAATTATACCTTCCAAGAGCTAGCAAGGGAGTATGCTACATGGGCAACCCACCAAATATTCTTTAGAACCAAGAGGTACTTTATCAAGCAATTAGTTGAAAGGTTCGGTAATCTTCCTTTAAACTCCTTTAAGGCCCTGCTGATAGGAAAATACCAAGCAGGGGCTCTTAAAGAAGTCAAGCCTGCTACGGTAAACCGCCGTTTATCCTGCCTCAAGCATATGTTTAAAAAAGCTTGTGATTGGGAATGGGTAAGTGAGGATGTCTTAAAGAGGGTAAGGGCTGTTAAGCTCCTCAAAGAACCACCTGGAAGATTAAGATATTTATACCAAGAAGAAATTTATACGCTTATTGAAGCCTGTGCACCACACTTGAAGCCTATTGTAATTATGGGTGTCTATACAGGCATGAGACTAGGGGAAATCCTGAGCCTTAAATGGGAGCAGGTAGACCTAAGGCACGGTTTTATCCTTCTGGATGTAACAAAGAATGGGGAGCGTAGGGAGATACCTATTAACGCAACCCTGAAAGCTACGCTTGAGGCTATCCCTTATGGCCCAGAAAGTCTTTGCGTGTTTGCCAATAAGGATGATAACCCGTATCAGAGGGTCAAGAGGTCTTTTGTTACAGCTTGTAAGAGAGCAGGTATAACGGATTTCAGATTCCATGATTTAAGGCATACCTTTGCAAGTCATCTAGTAATGGCAGGCGTAGACATTACCACAGTGAAAGAGTTGCTGGGCCACAAGACCCTTACCATGACTCTCAGGTACTCTCACTTAGCACCAAGCCACAAGGTAAAGGCTGTGAGAATCCTGGAAGAACGCCTGGAAGTGGGTAAAAAACAACAGTGTACTTCACAATTACTTCGCAATTTTGGGGGTGATGGAAAGTATGCTAGTCGTAAGTCCTTGTAAAATAAATGGGCGCTGGTGGATTCGAACCACCGACCCCTTGCTTGTGAAGCAAGTGCTCTAACCACTGAGCCAAGCGCCCACTTGCCCTCAAAATTTAAGCCTCTTTATAGCTATTTCAGGGGACATGTCAAGTTATTACTACCTCTGGAAAGGTGTCTGGTTCTTGCTGGTCAAAAGGGGTATCGGTGCAGTAGACCAAGTACATGTCTTCATCCCCGATATTCTTGAAACCATGAACAACCCTGGGAGGTATCTTTATGATTCTAAGCTCATCTTCAGCCAGGGTCACCTCGTGCTGTTCCTGGCTATCTATATCCTTCAGTACTAGTTTCATCTTGCCTTTTATAACGCAATACCATTCCGTTTTATGGAGATGATAGTGGTTGCCTTTTGCTATCCAGGGTTTAGCTACTGTAAGGTTCACCTGGGCTATCTTGTCTATACCGAATTCCTGACGGAAAAGCTCCACAAACCACCCCCGCTGGTCTTTGAGCACGTTGAGGTCTTTAGTCTTTATATCTTTCATCTCAGGGTTCATTCTATCTTAAAGAATGAATTTTAAAAGGGGCGTGATAGAAAATCAAGCAACAAGAGATGCTTTGTTGACAGAACAGACCTCCTCTGATAACTTTCCAGTGTGGCAAAAAAGCTTTGCCATTGCTAGAGTCAGGCATAATGCAAGCGAGAAGTAGCATGAATAAGGCAAAGATTTTTTTTATAGGTTTCAAAACAGCTATTGGGCTGGTGCATGTGATGTGGGGGCAAAAAGGGTTGCTGCTTGTTTCTTTTCCAGATGGGTCAGACGGGGATTTTGTAAAAATGGTAAAGAAGGGGTTGGGGATGGTGCCGGTAGAGGGCGGCAGCCCCCCTGGCAGGTCTAGAGAACTCTTGAAAAGGTATTTCTCTGGGAAGAGAGTTGATTTTGCTGATGTGCCGCTTGATTTAGCCTACGGTACTGAATTCCAGCGAGCAGTGTGGAGAAAGCTAATGGAGATCCCCTATGGAGAGGTCAGGAGTTATGGCTGGGTGGCAAAAGAGGTTGGGTGCCCCGCAGCCCCAAGGGCGGTAGGACGCGCTTGTGGCCAAAACCCGTTGCCACCTATTGTCCCGTGCCACAGGGTAGTGGGCACAAGGGGTGAGTTGGTTGGATACTCGGGTTTGGGGGGGGTTAACCTGAAAAAAAAGCTGCTTGAACTTGAACGGGCAGTACTAAAAGGCTGTTAGCGATTATGCCTCCCGAGAAAAGTTTAACCCCCGGCAGCCCTAAAACGTATTACTGTTTGTTAAAATCCTCAAACTTGTCGTGGGAGGGCATCTGTGTGAGCGGCAGTAGCCTAAAACGTATTACTGTTTGTTAAAATCCTCAAACACCTGGTATTTTGCATCTTCCAGCCCTTTAAAATCCAGGTAACCATGTTTCCAGGCCAATAAAAAGGCCACACCCGCTCCTAAGAAAAAGAGTCCACTTATAAATAGCATCAGCCAATTGGTGAAAAGGGGTGTGTCTTTCACAGAGTCTAGAAGACAAGCGCAGGGCAAAAACTGCAGATTATAACCTTGTAATTTATGATGCATGGCTCGGTCTCTCATTTCATCTTAAACTCTGTAAATATACAATAAGGGCATCTATTTCTTCTTTGGAGAGATAGGTGAAAGGGGGCATTATTGAACCGGCCACCTTTCCAGCCATTCCTTCCTCCTCTGGGGTCTTAGGTCTGGGGTTTATTAGGTGATTTCTGTGCCATTCGTCCTCGTATTTACCGCTAACGTGGGAGAGGTCGGGTCCGGCGCGCTCCGAGCCTAACACGTGTGGGAAGTCGTATTCGTAGTCACCCGGTTGGGAAACGTCTCCCAATCCTGCGTCAGCCCTGATTGGCCTGACCTGCTGGGTATGGCAATACCAGCATCCCTCCCTTACGTAAACCTTTCTGCCAAGCAGTGCCTTTTCAGAGTAAGGTACGCCTTTCTCTGTAGTGGGAATCTTTTCCGTGTAAGGGAGCACACCAGTTGCCAGAAAGGCGATGATTATCAGTAGCACCGCCCCCGGCACTAGAAGCCCTAATGCAATACTCTTTCGGTAGTATATACCTCCTAAACATATGATACTGCTAGCCAGTATAAATAATATAAGTGCCTTGTACATGCTACACCCTTCCCGCCCGGTAGAAAGTTAGCAGGACGTTTATTACGAAGAGTATCACCCCCAAAAAGGCAAGCCCCGCCCCTATCCACCAGGTAAAGTAGTACGGATGCAAGAGCCTAACTATATCTATAAACTCTACTACTGGTTTAGACACCGTTGTTCCAGAGATGAAGTCGTATTCCTCTATCTTGGCTAACCATAGGGTACTTTGTACTATGCTCGCGGCATGGGTAATTCCTAAGAAAATAATAGTCCCTACGAATAGTAGCCAGAAATTCCAGCGGGTAAGCCGCAGATTAAGGTCTACATTTAGTAACTTCCGAAGTATATGGTATATAGCAGACATGTTGAGGGTGGTAAAGGTAGCTAAAAAGGCTAGGTGGGCATGCCCTACTACCCAATAAGAGAGATGGACACCAGCATTAACTGTCTTAATCGCTTGAAACGGCCCTTGCGTGCAGGTCAAGAAGTAAGACAGCCCGCCGAGTGCAAAGAACTTAAACGGCATGTGTTCAGGGGAGCTGTCAAACAGGAGGTGCCACTTCCCCTGTGTAGTTTTGAATAAGTTATACACTACGGCAAAGACAGGTATCAACATCAATATACTGAACGTTATTGCCACATTTTCAAGCCAGTCAGGCCCAGGACCATAGACAAGGTGGTGCTGACCGTTCCAGACATAAAAGAAGGCCAGTGTCCAGAACCCTATCAGGGATAGTCTGTGGCTATACAGTGGATTTCCTGTGAATACAGGCAGAAAGTAAAAGAAGGTACCCAGCCCCATTGTGCTAAACCACATACCTATCAAGTTGTGGCCATACCACCAGTTAAGCATGGCATCATTGACCCCCGATACCGGTCCTCTCCCACCCAACCCCGTTGTATCCAGGAGGAAGTTGTTGCCCACCACGTAAGTAATAGGCACCCATACCAGTGACCCCAGGAAATACCAGAGGCTGACGTACATGACTCGCTCCTTCATCTGGGCAACCGTCTTGAATGCGTTGTAGGCCAGTAACGTAAAGTTAAGCATAAGCAGGAAGTCAAGGGGCAGTATAAACTCTGCGTACTCCCTTCCCTGGGTGTATCCGAGGAGCAGGCTTACGGTGGACCCAAACATTAAAAGGTTCCACAAGGAACAGGTCAGGTTGCCTAGCCGCTCGCTATAAAGCTTTACCCCTGTCAGCCTTGGTAGTATGTACAGCATTATTCCAGAACTTGACATGGAGAGCCAGCCAAAAAGGGCAACGTTGACGTGAACAGGCCTAAGCCTGCCAAAGGAAAGCCAGGGGGTATTGCCTAAAAAATCAGGCCAAACTAGTTTGGTCACCAATATAAGGGCAACAGAGACAACCAGGACAAGCCATATTACAGAGGAGAATATAAAATACCTTGCTGCTGAATCCTCCTCATCTTTCCACCTGATTAGTGTTAACAAAAGGCTTGAACTGTGGGTTTTATCTGCCTTTACCTCTCCCATAATAACTAAGGATTTTCTGCCCTTTTTTGGCCGTACTTTTCCTGGAAACTGGCAAGAATCTCGTCTATGTATTTATTCCAGGCTTCTGGGTCGGAAAGTTTTCTTGCCTTAGAATCATGTACAAGAAAGTCAAATATCAGCTTGCCTTCCTTGGGAGTTATCCCTGATCCCGGCTTCTTCATCATCTTGTTTACGTAGCTATTCCATTCCTCTGGCGTGCTGTAGGGAGAATTAAGGGCACGGGCAGCAGTATGACATTTACCACATTTGTTTACGAATACTTTATAGGCCTCCTGGATACTGGCGGGATATGTTGAGACGTCCACTGTCTCAGGGCCGAGGTCCCAGGCCATCGGTTTTTTAGCCATTTCTGCCTCAATTTCTGAGGGAGTGGAAGAGGGCTCTCCAACCGCGAGCAAACCAGGGAAACCGCATAGTGACACACAGATAAAAAACAATGAGGCTAATCTCATGATAAACTATTCCTTAATTTGTATTCTACCATCGCGCATTGTAATAATTGCAAATTTAGTTTGTGAAAAAAGTAAGAAATACTTGCCCAATGTTAACAAACTGCTGCTGTAAAGTCAAAGAGTTTTGGGACATTAAGGGGGTTTAACTACCCTGCAAGCAATTACTAGATAAAAAAGATTTGTTAAGCTGGCCGCTTAACGTATGTGTGGTGGGTCAACTGGGAAGGATAGACACCCTAAGGCGTCTGTGTATGTTCATCAAAAAATGCACATTGCAATAGCGGGTGACACACCACATGTCCACTTGAAGGGGGCCCGCCGGAGCGACGGGCTACTTACTGGCATTTAATCCTTTGGGTAGGGCAAACTAACACTGCGTTTTTTATCTTTTCACTGTGGGGACTGAATCCTTCTTTTATCTTAAGCTGAGCCCCGGTGGTGGGCAGGAATGAAAAGACCTCTTTGGCCTCTTCGGCACACATTGCACACTTTACACAGTTACCTTCAAACCAGACAATTGTTATGTTCATAGTTTAACCTCCTTTAATAATCACCGGGGTCAGCTAAAAAACTAAATCAATGTTACATCCAGGGAGCAAAATAGTCAATATGATAAATGTCTATTATCAGCCAGAACAGCTTTGTCCACGCTGCGACTATCCTGCGAAGTTTTTCCTGATCCGACTTTAGCTGTGCATGCAGGAAATTAAACACATACTGATGGATGTAACCCCACAGAGCAAGATTCAGCCTTACTGGTATGTAGAGGTCCTCATTCCCAAATATGGGCACATGGACAGCACCTACCCAGCGGACAAAATTCCAGAAGTCTTCATCCCACTTGCATTCAAATATCTTCAGCAAGAATCTCCTCTGACGGGCCCTTCTAATAGTTACATACTCCTTGGAAATCTTTCCCTGCTCATCCCTGAACCACCTGGAAAGCCAGGGGTCAGTTATAAGTTTCTCCCAGTATATATGATCAAGAATCTTGTCCAAGGCCGGCGCTATGACCTCTTTTGATTCCTTAATGGCTTCTTTATCCGCATCTGTGAAATTAAGGCACTGAGACATGTACTCTACGCGTTTCATTATGTCCAGACTGGTTTCCCTGTAAAGATCCCAAGCTGTCTTAAATTCAGGCACTTCTAGTACAATGTTGCGTTTTCCACCCGGAACTTTTGGTTCCGCCTCCATTGGAAATGTTTTCATATAAGCTGTTGCTAAAGCTGAGGTCATTGTAATCTCCTTGTGTGCTAAATCCTATGAAATCAAAATCTTAGAGCTTAGAACGTTTTTGGCTCCTTTATTTGCTTTAATGAACCGTAACCTGTAAGAATGCTTGCCAGGAAAGGAGCCATATAGTAGCCAGCCCCAGCAAGACTGTACCTACTCCAAAACCTATACTGGAAACTAATGCGATAGTCTTTTTACGTCTCTTTGCCCTCACTGTAGAATTTACCTGAAGCGTTGCCACCCTTTTCTTACCCCACATAAGTTTGCCCTCCTTTTATAAAGAGTTTAAAGTTTATTGATTATATAGTATCCGAAAAATCGGAAAATTGGCGATGTTCTACCCGGTAGGTAGTAGGCTCATAATAGGTGCCTTCTCGGGCATGGTCTAGTAAATAGTTACACCTGGGACACCTGCGATTGTATGGCCCTTGACTGTTAAATGTCCTGCCACACATCAGGCATGTCCTTTTTCTCCTTTTGAATTTCACCTTGCTTCTGGTGATTGCGTTCGTTTCTACTATCCGGTTCATGCCATCTCCCTCCTCTTTTCTTTTAAGGTCCCAAACCTCTAAAAAAGCAATCTATTAAACTAATTTGCACAACCTATGCCAAATTTTTAAGATTTTTATCTAAAAAAATTATATTGCATTAAGCTCTTTATCTACAACATGTTAGTATATACTTGATAAGTAGTGACATTTTTTGCCTTATTGAAATATTTAGATAGAAAGTTCCCTTAATGGAATATTTTTCATAAGAGGGAGAGAGGTGATTACTCAGCATGAAAATTTTTCCAAGAGAGGGCTAGGTTTCTTGCAATTAACGGAATTATCTGATATTTTAAAATTGTAAACTTAGAGGGAAGTCTGTATAGCGTTTACCGTGGCTTAAGCTATGCATTTTTTGTTCCTATTTTTTAATCTTTAGCTACTGAGGAGAGTTTATGGATACCTTTGCAACTGAGACAGCAAGCCCCGATACTCATGCGATAGAGAGGATTGTGGAAGGGCGGCAAAAGATAAAGGACGAGATATCCAAAGTAATAGTGGGCCAGGATGATGTAATAGAGCAGATGCTTATAGCCCTGTTTTGTAAGGGCCATTGTTTGTTTGTGGGCGTACCAGGTTTGGCAAAAACCTTACTGGTTAGCACCCTTGCCGAAGTCCTCCATCTCTATTTCAGCCGTATACAGTTTACACCTGACCTAATGCCTGCTGATATTACGGGCACAGACGTGCTTGAGCAGGATTACAGCACAGGTAGGCGGTTTTTCCGATTTATAAAGGGCCCCATCTTTGCAAACATACTTCTGGCAGATGAGATTAACCGTACACCCCCAAAGACCCAGGCGGCCCTTCTGCAATCCATGCAGGAGTATAAGGTTACGGCTGGGGGTAACACCTATCCGTTAGAGCTCCCATTCCTAGTCTTTGCCACACAGAATCCCATAGAGCAGGAGGGTACATATCCACTGCCGGAGGCTCAGCTAGATAGGTTCATGTTCCAAATAAATATAGAATACCCCTCCCGAGAAGAGGAGATGGAGATAGTTAGGACCACTACCAGTGCCTTTAAGCCCACCCTTAGTAGGGTATTTGGTCCAGAAGAGATTCGGGCATTACAAGAAATGGTCCTTAAGGTACCGGTGTCGGATTACGTCCTCTCCTACGCTATAAAACTTGTCAGGGCTACAAGACCGACCGACCAGGAGGCGCCTGATTTTGTCAAAAAATGGATAAGCTGGGGGGCCGGTCCCAGGGCCTCACAGTATCTCATACTGGGTGGTAAGGCAAGGGCTATTTTGCAGGGCCGTTATGCTGTAAATACTGAAGATATCCGTCATTTATGTCGCTCCATACTACAGCATAGGGTAATTACCAACTTCCATGCAGAGGCAGAAGGTATTTCCTCGCTTGAGGTTATTAACAAACTTCTGGAAACAGTTAAAGAAAAAGAGTAATAATGAAAAAATTGGAAGGTAAAAGCTTTGATCCGATTACCCTCAGTAAAATAGCTAACCTTAGTCTCAGGGCACGTTACGTAGTGGAGGGTACCCTTGCTGGTATACACAAGAGTCCTCATAAGGGCGCAAGTATAGAATTCCTGGAGCACAAGGAGTATTCTCCAGGAGACGAGATAAAGCACATAGATTGGAAGGTGCTGGGCAGGTCAGACAAATACTATCTGAAACAGTTTGAGGACGAGACCAATCTAAAGGCGTACATACTATTAGATACAAGCGGCTCAATGGGTTACGGTTCTTTGGAAATGACCAAGCTAGAGTATGCTGCTACCCTCACAGCCTGTCTTTGTTACCTATTGCTTATGCAGTCCGATGCGGTTGGCCTTCTACTCTTTAACGAAGAGGAGCAAAAATACATACCGCCAAGGGCTAAATTTAATCATCTCCACGTACTTTTGGGGGCCCTTCACCAGCGTAAGGCCCAGGGAAAGTGTCGTCTCGCACGTATTTTGGAAGATTTTGCCGAAAGAAACCCAAGGCGTTCATTGATAATCCTACTTTCAGACCTCTTTGATGATGTAAACGAAGTGTGTAAACATCTTAAACAACTCAAAGAGCGCAATAATGAAGTGGTACTACTTCAGATATTAGACCACTATGAGTTAGAATTTCCATTCACGGAGTTTACTTTATTTCACTCTATGGAGGATACCACTCAGGTGTTGGCTGAACCAAAGGCCGTTAGAGAGGCGTATCTGACTGAACTAGCCCGTTTTTTAGAGGAAATACGTAAGGGTTGCCTGGAGAACCAGATTGATTACTGGTTAATTGATGCTTCAACTCCTATGGACCGCGTCCTGTTAAGCTACTTGGGCGCAAGAGAAAGATTCTCCCGCACAAGACTCGGAAAGTTGTAGCTATGCACCTCCTTAACCCCATCTTTCTTATAGGAATACTAGGAATTACTCTGCCCATAATCATACACCTTATGGGTAGGCAGAAGGCCACGCCATACCGCTTTGCGGCAATAGATTTTATACTACGCTCACAGAAGAGGATAGAGGCACGGCTCAAGCTCCAACACTTGTTATTACTCTTGCTGAGGGCTGGAGTAATCTTACTGATAGCCCTTGCATTGACTAGACCCCTCCTACAAAAGCAAGGAATAGCACTCTTACCTACTTCTGCGCCTTCTTGCAATATCTTCTTGATTGACAACTCCTTAAGTATGGACTATCGGACTGGCGAAGGTACATTTTTGAGCCAGGCTAAGGCCCTTGCAAGGGATATGATTAATAGCCTATCCCCTTCCGATGAGGGGTGTGTTCTAGAGGTGTGCACTTTCACTGGACTGCCAGATCAGGCTATTCCTAACTCTAATAAAGGTAAAGTATTAGAGTCATTGGAGCGTATCGCACCTTCTTTTTATTCTACCCCTTTAGACCTTTCCATTGAGAAGTCCCTATCGTTACTAAATACTTCAAAAAAAGAGTTAAAAAGGATATTTATTTTCACGGATTTAACGAAAAATAGCTGGAAAAACCTCCAAAAAGTGAGCAAATATGCTGAAAAAGAGCCCGTAATTTTCAACATCATAGATTTAAGCAAAGGAAGACCGCTGCCCAACCTTGCCATTGTAGGCTTAGAGTCAAATTACGACTGGACTAAGAAGGACGGTAAAATTCACCTTAAGGTAACCGTTCATAATTTTTCAGGGACACCATTAAAGGATTTATTGGTGAAGGTTAAGTGGGGAGATGAACCTGTCTCGGAAGGCAAGGGTGTTACGCAGGGCTTTCTGGACCTTGCGCCCAATTCTCAGGCGGTGAAGGAATTCTTCATTGATCCTCCCCAGGAATCTACCTCCTGGGGCTATGTAGAGGTAGTAGAGGCTGGCCAGGAAGGGCTTTTTACCGATAACCAACGATATTTTACGCTTCCAGTGGTAAAGGACATACCTGTTCTGCTTGTAGATGGTGCTCCAAGTATGCACCTTTATCAGAGCGAGAGCTTTTATCTGGAGAGGGCCCTTAACCCTAATAGGTTACGTCGCTCTTTTATAAGGTCCACAATAGTAATTCCCCAGGAAATAGGCTCAGTGAACTTTAAGGACTTTGAGTTGGTTATGCTGGCTAACGTAGGAGAATTGACAAGTGTAAAGCTAGAAGAATTAAATACTTACGTAAAGGAGGGGGGAAGGGTATTATTTAGTCTTGGCAGTAACATCCGAGCGGAGTATTATAATGCAAATTTTAGTGGGCTAATACCCAAGCTCAGAATGGCGGTGGAGGCTGACGTAGAATCAGGGTTGTTACGATTTGGTCCGATTAATATGGCGCATCCTATTTTGAAGGTCTTTACCGGGGAGAGCTTAGCCTTGCTTGAGGCACCGAGTTTTTCCAAGGTTTTCCTTGTAGAACCCCAGACAGTGGGTAGCGTGAATACTATTTTGACCTTTTCTAACGGCGCACCTGCACTTTTAGAAATGCACTATGGGAAGGGGCGAACCATGCTCTTTACCTCTACCTTTGACAGGGATTGGACAGATTTGCCCGTAAAATCCATCTTTCTCCCACTCATTCAACAGATGTGTCGCTACCTAACGGACAATCTGATAGAGGAAGGGCCAGGGGAGGTGCTTGTCGGTCAGGAGTGTGAGATACCTGTCTTTCAGGATGGCGCTTCCGTTGAGGTCTTAGACCCCAGGGGGAACCTCTTTAAGCCGATTTTAAAGCCGTATCCCTCAAGGGTTGCGGTAATTTCACATACAGATTATCCCGGTATCTATAGGTTGAGGAGCGTTGAGTCTCCGGATTTATGCCAAGTTCTTGCTGTAAATATAGACCCAAGTGAAAGTGACTTATCAAGGATAGATTACGACCAGTTAAGGTCGTCCCTTGGGGAGGAGAGGACGAATCTTGGACTTGTTGAGCCTGTGAGAGGGGTAGAGGGACTAGTTGCCGGCACCAGGCTCTGGCCTGCTATGCTCCTTGCTGCTTTGGGGCTGTTAACATTGGAATCCTTTGTCACAGCTAAGTCAAGATAGTTCCGTTAGTTATGAATAAGTGAAGGAGACTGGGGATTATCTAGAGTGTGGAAAGGAAATATAAAAAGAGATGAAACGCCTTAATATTAACTCAGTAGTCATGAGGCTTGAGCTTTTTTCCGTGATTCTTATGTCGCTGGCGACTGTGGGGTCCGCCTGGAGTGCCTATCAATCCACTCTATGGGGGGGTATTCAAACATTTCGGCTGGCTGACGCAGGCAAGGCAGGTAGAGAGGCAGGGATTAAAAACACAGAAGCAACCCTGCGCCGTCTCATGGACGGTGTAATACTCATGCAATATTTAGATTACTTTTTAAAGGGAGAACAAGAGCTTGCTGCTTTTTATTTAAAGCGACTTCGGCCTGAGCTGAAGGTGGCAGTAGAAAGTTGGTTGGCACTGAATCCCCTGGAGAATCCCGCAGCCCCTCCCCATCCAATGGTTATGAAGGAGTATATTGTGAAGCAGGCGGAGGAGGCTGAGGAATTGGAGAAGGAAGCTTACGCCAGGCGTGTGGAGGCTGAACGGGCTAACAAGATTTCAGATAACTACGTCATGACCACCGTTCTTTTCGCTACAACGTTGTTCCTGGGTGGCATAGCCCCCAGGTTTGAGATACTTAAACTGCGAATAGCCTTACTCATCCTTGCATCTGTAGTATTCTTTGGAAGTGTAGGAATTCTAGCCACTTTTCCTATTACGTTTCAGTGAAATGCTTTAATGTCCCAATTTGGTTATTAAAGTGGATGGACACAGTTTCGCAAGCTACCTGATTTTAGTAGCACTGTTTGTCCTCCTTACAGGGGTTTCAGGTGCCGATGAGGAGGACCGCCTTCACTGGGAGGAGCGGTATGGGACTCCAGAGTATCTATATGGAAAAGAACCCATAGAATTTCTTAAGGAAAATATTGAAATTCTTCCAAGGGGTAGGGTCATTGAGCTGGCTATGGGGGAGGGGCGTAACGCCGTTTTTCTTGCCCAGAATGGTTTTGAGGTGGAAGGGTGTGATATTTCCACCCGAGCTCTGGAGAAGGCCAGCCATCTAGCACAGGAAAAGGGGGTTCACTTAAAGGTCTTTCAGGCGGATTTGGATACCTATCAATTGCCCGAGCAAGCCTACGATGTGGTGGCTTGCTTTTATTATTTACAGAGAAGTCTTATCCCACAGATGAAGGCTGCCCTTAAGCCAGGGGGCATGGTTATAATGGAGACCTATACTAAGGAGAACCCGAAATATGGTTTCAGTGGCCCCAAAAATCCTGACTACCTGCTTGACACCAACGAACTCCTCCAGCTATTCAGCGACTTGAAGGTAATTCTTTATAGAGAAATGATAGTAGATGGGCGAAAGGCGGTTGCAAGCATTATCGCCCAGAGGATAGATTGACAGGGCTGAAAAAGATGGATTCACCAAGCATGCCCTTGCAAAAAGGGACATCTTAATGGTCCACTGGTTTATGATAGAAACTGAGGATTTGGAAATCCCCCTCTGTCCCCCTTTTTCAAAGGGGGAAAAGAAAAGTAAACACATCAGACTTAATTGGATAATCTAACGCTCTCCTCTTTTTAGAGGGGAGGGTGAAAAGGCAGTAGGGGCGAACCGCCGGGTCGCCCTCCCCACCGCCCACTTCCTCTCCCCACCGGGGAGAGGACTGAGGTGAGGGGGGCTCCTTTTTTCCCATTTGACACAAAGAGACAGAGAGAGATTCTTAAATCCCCCCTACCCCCCTTTACTAAAGGGGGGTGTTTACCAGGACCAAGGTTTTGAGGTGTTTATTAAGTGAGGCATTTTAAGTGCTTCTGATTAAAGAGCTTGCGCAGTATCTAATTTATTCCTGAACTTCAGCGATTTTCCATTGACTTTTTCCTTCAGGAATAGGAGAATTAGGCAAGTTTGCAAGTTTCCCACTGGGGACGGTTTTAGTTTAGCAGGGTCTGTACCACGCACCATCTATCTTACGGGGACGGTTTTGGTGGAGGCAAAGGACATGAAAACACCTCTAGCAAGGTCTCAATCTTACTGCTGTTTTCCCTATTGCTTTGCACGATTATTGCCCCTCCCTCTTATGCCCAGTGGGCCGCCACCTACGGGGGTCCTGGCTCTGACACAGCCTATTCCATCCAGCAGACCTCGGATGGGGGATACATAGTGGCTGGGAATACCAATTCCTTTGGTGCTGGGAATAATGATTTCTGGGTATTGAAGCTTGACTCAAGCGGTACCATCCAGTGGCAGAAGACCTACGGGGGTTCTCGTGATGAGGATGCCCTTTCCATCCAGCAGACCAGAGATGGGGGGTATATAATGGCAGGGAGGCGGGGGTATTATAACATCTGGGTATTGAAGCTTGACTCAAGCGGTACCATCCAGTGGCAGAAGACCTACGGGAGTTCTGGCGGCGATTACGCCGAGTCCATCCAGCAGACCACTGACGGTGGGTACATAGTGGCAGGGCGTACCAGCTCCTTCGGTGCTGGGGATTATGATTTATGGGTATTGAAGCTTGATGCTAATGGCAATGTAGAGTGGCAGAAGACCTATGGAGGGGGTGATTGGGATGAGGATGCCCGTTCCATCCAGCAGACCACGGATGGGGGCTACATAGTGGCGGGGCATACTTCGTCCTTCGGTGCTGGGAATCGTGATTCCTGGGTATTGAAGCTCAAGCCCGATGGGACCATAGGCGTTGGCTGCAACTTAATACAGGATACCTACTTCAGTGTCTTAAACAGCAATTTAGCAATAACGAACACATCCGCCAGTGTAATCAACACCACAGCGACCCCGCAGATTTCCCAAGCAACAGTCCAGGATACAAATATCCTGGCAAACTTCATATGCCGTTCGGAGGGGAATTGCACAGATGGGATAGACAACGATGAAGACGGGCTGACTGATTGTAATGACTCAGACTGTCAGTTTGATAAAGATGGTGATGGTTACCTTGCACCCCCCTGCGGGAACGATTGCAATGACACAAATCCCTCCATTAACCCCGGTGCTCCGGAGGCATGTCAGGACGGGAAAGACAACGACTGCGATGGGCTAACGGATTGCAACGACCCCAACTGCAAGGTTGATGCGGATAATGATGGCTACCTTGCACCCCCTTGCGGGAAGGACTGCAATGATTCTAACCCTGCCATTAACCCCGGGGCTACTGAGCTATG
>JBMFFR010000009.1:0-89105 GCA_051388875.1 Candidatus Brocadiia bacterium JP1
CCCTTTTATTATATCGGAAAAGGATTGCAATGTTATGTTTTTTCTAGCTTAGATGATAAAATAGTGATTAAGTTTTTCCGTTTTGATAAAAAAAACGGAAAAAAAGAAAAAATATTAAAAAATATTTTTGATATTTTTTAAAAACATTGGTGCTTTTTTCTTGACTTTTTTTAAAAATTTCGTATTATTGCTTAAGTTATTTTGGAAAACCAAAATTTACAAGGTTAGTAAGTGGAATCAGGCGGAGAAAGCTCAGATAGTTCTATAAAACGTACCCACACAAGGGTACTAAATAAATCTATCCAAGAGAAATTCCCTTCAAGTGTAGTTTTTGTCTCTTCATTTTCAAATCTTACCTCAAGTAATGTACCCTTTTGTTACTTAAATCGGTTCATTCTTAAACCTATAAGCGTACATAACTCCTTTGTTTCCTTAACAAGGTATCCTCATCTAAAGACAGTAGACCGTAGGAAGAAAGGAGGTGATATAGCATGAAGAAGGGTAAACCATCTCCCAAGAAATAAGTCTAGTCCGAAAATGGTTAAAAATAAAATCTGAACAAAAAAAGAAGGAGGAATGAAATAATGAAAAAAGGTAAACCAGCACCCAAGAGATAGATTTTTCTCGGAATTGTTTTTTTCTTAACAAAGTGTCCTATTTTAGGACAGTCCAAAGAGGAGGTGAAATGGCGTGAAGAAGGGTAAACCAGCTCCCAAAAAGTAAGATCTAGCCTAAAAACGGCTAAAAATTAAAAATTTCAACAAAAAAGGAGATAAATGATTATGAAAAAAGGCAAAAGCGGTTGCGGGCCCAAGAAATAAACCCGCTCAAAAAGCACTCGTAGGATAAGCTGTCTCAAATCCTCTTACCAATAGAAACATAACATGCTGAAGTAACTTGTCAAGTGCAAATTCTGTATATGAGGTGCTTTTTCCCGAGTTGCTTAAAACCATAAGGCCCACTTGCTGAAAAGCGGTGGGCCTTTTTAATAAACACACTTAGAAGACCTCTTCTAACTTAACCTTAAGCCCCTCTAGCAAAACTGACCCCCGTAGTATCTTCTATACCATATCCCGTTACTCAAGTGAAGGTGAAGGGATTTCTACTATCAGATTGGGTGCTCCCCGGATGTTCTTATCTTTTACTATGTACAGCCTGTTGACGTACCCTGTTAACAGCATCCAGAGGTTGTTCTAGACTCAGGGGCTCCATATCACTTGTCCGCTTTAATTAACTCCTCCACCTTACGCCTTATTCGTTCTGAGGTTTCTTTGGTAAAGCCAAGTTCCTTGAGTCCTATTTTGCCAGACCTATCCAACAAATAAGTTACAGGAATATACTGAATGTCATATGCCTCTACAAGGTCGTCGCCCCCAATGAAAACAGGATACTTTACCCCTAGCATCTCAACGAAAGGCCGTATTACCTCTTCGCCCACCCCTTCAATTGCTACGCCGATGACCACCAACCCATTATCCCCGTAGCTCTCATAAAGCTTATTAAGAAAGGGCATAGAGTGGCGTGAGGCAGGGGAGGTAGTGGCCCAGAAATCTATAAGTATCACCTTCCCCTGTGCCTCCCTCACCTTCTCTTTCAGTTCGGACAGGGTAAGCCTCTTTATCTGAGGCTTTTCCGCCCCTTCATTGTTTGAGATACCAAACACAAGAAGAAGGGTCAGAAAAAGAAACCCCCAACTTTCCTTATATAGCCTGGAGTGCATCTCTCAGAAACGTTGACTCATCAAAGAGGAACTAGATTACTCCTTTAGTAATGTCTTTATTCTTTCCTCAAAGGCTACTTTGCTTGCCTCGGAAAAGCCCACCTCTTCGTATCTTTTTACCCCTTTCTTGTCTATAAAAACTTTGTAGGGGATATACTGGATGGCGTACTCATCCAAAAGGTCAGTTTCTGCCACATAAATGGGATACTTTATCTCTACTTTTTTACTAAAAGCTCTAACAGATTCTATCTCTCCCTCTGTGGAAAGGCCTATGAGTTCAAAACCTTGGTTTTTATAATTTTCGTAAATCTGGTTCAAGAAGGGCACCGCCCTTCGGCAGTGGGGTCAAAAAGAGGCCCAAAAGTCCAGCACCACTACCTTTCCCTTATTGTTCGTCAGCAGGTCATTAAGCCCTTTGCTGTCAATTCTCTTAACTTCCTGCCCCTCCACGGATGTTACTAAAAAGAGTGGGGCAAGGAGAATTGTAACACCAACAGCCAGTAGTAAATTCCGCATTGAGACTTTCTCCTCTTTAGTTGAAAAGCCAAGAATAGAGTATAATACCCTTTTCCATACGTAGAGCTTTAAACCACAATCAGCAGAATTACCAGTGAAAAATAACTACTCTCCGTGCCTACGGCTATCTATTAACGTTTCTTGCGACAGTTTCCGAGCATATGTCACTGCAATGCAGAAAGCTATTCTGTTTCTGATAATAAATTCTTTATTCTCATCTCAAACTCAGGCATAATCATCTCGTAAAGACCCACTTGTTCATACCTGTTGTTGCCTTGCCTATCTATAAAGATATAGTGCGGGATATAGGTAACCTTATACATAGATAAGAGTTCTGTTTTCGCCATAAACACAGGGTACTTTACCTCCCTCCTTTTTACAAAGTCCTCAACCTCCCGTAAGTCTGTCTCTGCCGAAATACCTAGTATCTCAAATCCCTGCTCTTTGTAGCTCTCACGTAATTCATTCAAAAAAGGTACAGCATTCCGGCAGTAAGGTGAAAAACTAGCCCAGAAATTCAGCACTACTACCTTCCCTCTATTAGCAGCCAGCAGGTCATCAAGCTCTTTAATACCTATTTTTTTGATTTCTTGCTCTTCGGCGAGGACCGACAGAGAGAGTAACATAAAAAAGGGAATGCAAAGGACAAAGATTGAATTACGCATTGTAACAATTCCTCTCTTTTTTGTAGGTTATCCTCAGACAGTGTCTAAAGATTAGCCCAGCGATAATCCTTGTTGGAGATTCAATCGTCATGCGTCAGGCCACTTCCACCGGTTCTGCCCTGGCAAAGGAGACTTTACCATTCTTGCATTGAACAATAATTTCAGAACCTTCGGAGAATTTCCCCTCCAGTATCTCTGCCGCAAGCGGATTCTCCACATACTGTTGTATAGTACGCTTTAAGGGCCTGGCACCATAGGCTGGGTCAAAGCCCTCCTCTACCAGGAACTCTTTTACATCGTCCGTCAGGGTGAGCCTCAGGTTATGCTTTGCCAGACGGTCTCTGAGGGAGCGTAGCTGTATTTCCACTATCTGTTTAATCTCCTCCTTACCGAGGCGATTAAAGATAATTATCTCGTCAATACGGTTTAAGAATTCTGGACGGAAACTCTTCCTTAGGGACTCCATTATACGCTCTTTTAGTTCCTCCTTCATTTCCTTACCACCGAGCTCTTCCACCCAGTGGGTGCCAATATTAGAGGTCATCACCACAATAGTGTTTTTAAAATCTATGGTGCGACCGTGTCCATCCGTTAACCTTCCGTCATCTAACACTTGCAGGAGGATATTAAAGACGTCCCTGTGCGCCTTTTCTATTTCATCAAAGAGCACCACGGAATAGGGTCTCCGTCTCACGACCTCTGTTAGTCTGCCGCCCTCTTCATAACCTATATAGCCTGGGGGTGCACCGATGAGCCTGGCTACGGAGTGTTGTTCCATGTACTCAGACATATCTATCCTAATCATAGCGTTCTCATCGTCAAACAGAAATTCCGCAAGGGCACGGCAAAGCTCAGTCTTGCCCACACCGGTAGGTCCAAGGAATATGAATGAGCCGATGGGTCGCTTTGGGTCTTGCAGCCCTGCCCGCGCCCTCCTTACGGCGTTGGACACAGCCCTTACGGCCTCTTCTTGACCGACAACCCTCTGCTGCAGCCTTTCTTCCATTTTTAATAGTTTCTGCTTTTCCCCCTCCAGGAGTTTAGCCACCGGTATCCTTGTCCACCTGGAGACCACCTCTGCTACGTCATCGGCATCCACCTCTTCTTTCAGGAGGCATCTGCCCTTCTGATACTCAATAATCTGGGCCTGCTTCTCTTTCAACTGATTCTCATGCTCCCTCAAACGCCCGTAACGTATCTCTGCCACCTTTTCCAGGTTACCAGCCCTGAGGGCTGCCTGTTCCTCCAGTCGGGTCTGGTCTATTCTGGCCTTGAGGTCTTGAATCTCTTTTATGAGGCCCTTTTCTTTTTCCCACTGGGCCTTAAGTGCTGTCAAGTCCTCCCGATAATCGGCCAGTTGCCGCTCCAGTTTTTCCATCCGCCTCCTGGATTCAGGGTCTTTCTCCTTTTTTAGAGCCTCCCTCTCTATCTCCAGTTGCATAATCTTTCTCTGGACTTCGTCCAGCTCAGTAGGCATGCTGTCAATCTCAATCCTGAGTTTGCTTGCCGCCTCGTCAATAAGGTCTATGGCCTTGTCAGGGAGAAAGCGGTCAGTAATATAACGATGCGAGAGCGTGGCGGCAGCTACAAGGGCTGAGTCTTTTATCCTCACCCCATGATGCAGCTCGTAACGCTCTTTTAATCCCCTGAGGATGGCTATGGTATCCTCCACGTTGGGCTGTGAGACGTAAACCGGCTGGAACCGCCTCTCAAGGGCTGCATCCTTTTCTATGTGTTTTCTATATTCATCTAAGGTGGTGGCCCCGATGCAGCGGAGTTCCCCCCTAGCTAATGCGGGTTTAAGTAAATTAGAGGCATCAATAGCCCCTTCGGCTGCTCCAGCCCCTACTACCGTGTGCAGCTCATCTATAAAGAGGATTACCGTACCCTCGGCCTCTTCTATCTCCTTCAAAACAGCCTTAAGGCGGTCCTCAAACTCCCCCCTATATTTCGTACCCGCAATTAGTGCACCCATATCCAGGGCCATTACCCTCTTATTCTTTAATCCTTCGGGGATGTCGCCACTGACAATCCGCTGGGCCAGACCTTCCACTATGGCCGTTTTGCCCACCCCAGGGTCTCCTATAAGTACTGGATTATTTTTCGTCCTTCTGGAAAGCACATGTATAACCCTGCGAATCTCTTCATCCCTACCGATTACAGGGTCCAACTTCCCTTTTCTGGCCAGTTCCACCAGGTCACGGCTGTAACGGGCCAGTGCCTGGTACTTATCCTCCGGGTTAGGGTCTACCACCCTCTGCGTCCCCCTTATACTCTGAAGCGCACGAAGAACCACATCCTTTCTTACACCCTGCTCAAGTAGTAACTTCCCGGCAGAGCTATCTGATTTCTCCAGCATTGCGAGCAAGAGGTGTTCTGTACTAAGGTATTCATCCTTCAATTTGAGGGCCTCATTCCAGGCTGCCCCCAAGAGCTCGTTCAGTTCAGGGCTAATGTATACCTGCCCTAAGGAGGTGGCACCAACAACCTTTGGCAGACGGTCTATGGTGTCCACGCACTCTTTATAAATGGCCTGGCGATTTGCCCCCAGTTTATCAAGGATTTGACCCACTACCCCTTGTTCTTGTTGTAACAGGGCACAAAGGAGGTGCGCAGTTTCTATCTGTGTCTGACCCTTTTGCTGGGCCAGTTGATGTGCCTCCTGAAGGGCCTCTTGGGCCTTTATTGTAAGTTTATCTAATCGCATAGGTTAAAATTTGTTTTACTATAATAAAATTGTAACTATTTTATAAACAGGATTTGATAAATTGAGACCCCCTGTAAAAGGCGTTCTAACACTCAGTGCCATTCTGAGGGAGTGAAATCCGCCTGAGGCGGAAAAAATCTCTTAAAGTATTAGATCCTTCGCTTCGCCAAGAATGACTCCTGGCATCTCGCATACTTTTTCAGACACCTCAATTGAATCATAACCTTGTCGCAGCACTTTAATGTATGTAGCTTCCACTTTCCAATGCAGGGGTAAGATTTATAACACTCAACAAATCGGGGCTTGACAAATCAAGCCCCTACAAGAAACCACAGTGGCGACAACTCTAAACCCCTTAGTCTTTGTCTTTCACTTCGTAATCTGCGTCAATTACGTCACCTTCGCCTTTACCACCCTTGACCTTTTCTGTCCCAGGGCCGGCCTCACTTGCCGTTGTCCTGGAGGCAGACTCATACATCGCTTGGGCCAATTTGTGGGAAGCGCCGGTTAGTTCCTCAATACCTCTTTTTAGTTCTTTAACATCATCACTATCCTTTAGGGACTTCAGTCTATCAAGGGCCCTGATAACTGCCTCTCTATCCGACTGGCTTATCTTGTCTCCGTACTCTTTAAGGGTCTTTTCGGTGGTATATACAAGGTTATCCGCCTGGTTCTGGGTCTCTGCCAGCTCCCTTTTTCTCTTATCCTCGTCGGAGAATTTCTCTGCCTCTTGCCGCATCTGCTCTACTTCTTCTTTACTTAGCCCTGAAGAGGAAGTAATAGTAATCTTATGCTGCTTAGCAGTGGCAAGGTCTTTTGCGCTTACATTGAGTATGCCGTTGGCATCTATATCAAAAGCAACCTCTATCTGCGGTATCCCTCTAGGGGCAGGGGGTATACCCACTAACTGGAAGCGTCCCAGGGTGCGGTTATCCCTGGCCATGGACCGCTCTCCCTGCAGGACGTGTATCTCCACAGCGGTCTGGCTATCGGCGGCAGTAGAGAATATCTCCTTCTTACTGGTAGGTATCGTGGTATTTCTTTGTATCAGTACTGTCATAACACCGCCCAGTGTCTCTACACCCAGGGATAGCGGAGTAACATCCAGCAGGAGTATATCCTTGACCTCTCCAGCCAGCACAGCCGCCTGTACGGCTGCCCCTACGGCTACTACCTCGTCAGGATTGACTCCCTTACAAGGCTCCCTCTGGAAGAAATCTTTCACGTACTGTTGAATCCTGGGCATGCGTGTCATTCCACCCACAAGCACTACCTCGTCAACATCCGCAGGTTTGAGTTTTGCGTCTGATAGGGCTATTTCGCATGGCTTGGCACACCTTTTCACCAGCTTTTCAACCAGTTGTTCAAACTTAGCCCTGGTGATGCTCATAG
Organism: Candidatus Brocadiia bacterium JP1; assembly: GCA_051388875.1. Lineage (GTDB taxonomy): Bacteria > Planctomycetota > Brocadiia > Brocadiales > Bathyanammoxibiaceae > JBMFFR01. Next base: position 7,001 of record JBMFFR010000009.1, read on the forward strand.
TCAGGTGCTTTGGTCCAGTTTGGTCTGCCGTGATAAAGGGGAGGTTTATCTCTGTACTTAGTGCGTTAGAAAGCTCGCACTTAGCCTTCTCTGCCGCCTCTCTCAGCCTCTGATGCGCCATAGGGTCTTTCCTGAGGTCTATACCGTGCTCCCTTTTGAACTCCTCGGCCATATAATCCACCAGTACCTTGTCAAAATCGTCTCCACCCAGGTGGGTATCTCCGTTAGTGGAGAGTACCTGGAATACACCCTCGCCCACCTCCAGTACAGATATATCAAACGTACCACCCCCAAGGTCAAATACGGCGATTCTTCCACTCTTTTTCTTGTCCAGCCCATAAGCAAGACAGCTGGCCGTAGGCTCATTAATTATTCTAACCACTTCTAACCCTGCAATCGTCCCTGCGTCTTTGGTGGCCTGACGCTGGCTATCATTAAAATAAGCGGGCACAGTAATAACGGCCTTATTAACGCCGTGGCCAAGGTAATCCTCAGCCGATTTCTTCAAATCCTGGAGTATCATTGCAGATACTTCTGGTGGGGTGTAACGCTTGCCCCTCACTTCTACCTGCACGGGCTCTTCTGGCGCCCCTACTATTTTGAACGGAACTAGCTTTTCCTCTTCGGCTACCTCACTATGACGCCTTCCCATGAATCGTTTTATAGAATAAACAGTATTTATTGGATTAATAATAGATTGTCTCCTGGCTAGTTGCCCTACAAGCCTTTCCCCCTTATCGGTAAAGCCAACGCAAGAAGGAGTCAGCCTGGAGCCCTGAGAGTTTACTATTACAGTGGGCTGGTCTCCCTCCATAATAGCTACTACGGAGTTGGTAGTACCCAGGTCTATACCGATAATCTTTTCTTTTGATGCCATTCTAGATTTCTCCTTAAAAACCTCCTAACTGATGAATATAAAAACTCTTAAGATTCTCTGAATATTAATTATATAGAAAAGACATATTTTTTCAAGGCGGTATGCTTCCCTTCCTCCAGCTTTGAATAGACAGAGATGGAAAAACTGCTCGGATAGTAACTAAAGTTGCCTTAAGGAAGGCGGGGATAGAGTCTGGCCTAGAGGGCTACTACTTGTCTCATCTCGTAGAGGCCAGGGGGTTTACCGGCCAGGAACTTGGCGGCCCTTATCGCCCCCATTGCAAAAGTATCTCTACTATGAGCAGTATGGCTGATTTCTATAGTCTCCCCCAATGCGCCGAAAATCACCCTATGGATGCCTACCGTATCCCCTGCTCTTAAGGCGTGTATCCCTATCTCTCCCTGTGGGCGTTCACCTGTTATACCCTGACGGCCGTAAATGGCTGCATTCTTAAGCTCACGACCCGTGGCCTTGCATATCTCCTGGGCTAATTTTAGGGCAGTCCCGCTGGGGGCATCTTTCTTAAAACGATGATGAACCTCTACAATTTCTATGTCGTAACTCTCGCCGAGGGCCCGTGCCACCTGGGCTACCACTTGAAAGAGTAAGTTCACCCCAAGGCTCATATTAGGGGATATAAGGCAAGGAATACGGTTAGAATGTCCTTTTATCTGGGCAAGCTGTTCCTCCGTATGGCCTGTTGTACCCACCACTAACGCCGCACCCTGGGAGGCGCAGAGCGCAGCCTTTGCCACCGAAGAACTTGGCTCAGAAAAGTCTATTAAGACGTCTGCCTTCCCGTTAAGTGTATCGTTTAGCTTGAGGCCAAATTCACCCTCACCCACCAATTGACCCACATCTTTACCTAGGAGCGGGTGGCCTTCTCTTTCAAGAGCAGCCACCAGCTTCATCTCCTTATCTTTGCTTACCAGGGAGACAATCCTTGAACCCATCCTGCCACAGGCCCCATTAACGGCCACCTTTATCATACTCTAATTTTGTATCCTCCACTTCTTGAACTTTTTACTGGCCTCTTGGAGAAACTCTCGCTCCTTCTTGTTCAGATTCTCAAACCCTACTCTATTCACCTTGTCCAGCAGCATATCCACCTTTCGGCGGACTTCCTGCTCTTCCCTCAGGGCCCTTGCCCTGTGTTGAGCCTGCCAGTAAGCTATTAACTCCTTCACCCTGGGTTCATACCTTACAAAAAGAAACCCGTACAGCAGACCCCCAAGATGGGCATAATAGGCCACGCCACCACCCACCGGCAGCAGGCAATTCAGCGCAGTAAGCCCTGCAAAGAGCATTAACAGGTGTTTGGCCTTTATCGGGAATATAAATAATATGACAATAACATTGGGAAATAGCATGGCGAAGGCCACCTCCACGGCAAATATAGCCCCAGAGGCGCCCACTATGGCGGATTTCGGTGTCAAAAGGGCACTCGTAACGGCAGCAAAGACTCCAGCCGTAAAATACAGGGTAAGGAATTTTTTCGTACCCATAGCCCTCTCCACCTCTGCCCCGAACATCCAGAGGGCAAACATGTTTATTATCAGGTGCCAAGGGTCATAAATGCTATGAAGGAAGATATAGGTGAAGAATTGCCATAACCAGAGGTTACCCAGTGCATCAGGGGGGTAAAACCAGAAGAGCGTAGTGAATGGGTCTTGATTCCAGAACTTGCCACCTGCCTCAAGCTCCGGTCCACCCCAGCGAAGATTTATGGTGTAGAATAGGAGCTCAAGGATAAATACCCCGACGTTGGCAACTATAAGGATTTTGATTGTCCTTGTCCACTTGCTACCGTAACCTACACCAAATTCGGGGGTGTACCACTCGCTCATCCCTTAACCTTTTCTAACCTAAGTATAGGCATTTATTTAACGCTTAATATACTTTTTTCAGCCAAAAAGTCAAGGTAATAGAGTATATTAGTTTTGCGAAAGAGGGAAGTATTGCGTGCGCTGTTTTCAGGTCATGCCAGTATTGAATACAAACAACAATACTTCCCAATTGCGCAGTAATAAAGCCCTATTGTTAACACACAAGGCTTATACCTAGAGTATGCTCTCTGAACTAGCTGAAAGTAGTTATGTAAAACACTATACGGTTATCTATAATAATCTTAAAACACCGTACCTCTAAAGTTGGCCCCCCTACTTAGTCACCATTGGATGCTCAACCTCAATGATTTTAAAAATGCACATGCCCTCTTTCCCCAAACATGTAAAAGTGGCGGTACCATTGCTGGGAACTTCAACCGTGACTACCGTAACATCATTATCTTTAATTACCACTTTATCTTTTTCTTTCCCTTTATCATCCCGTACAACCAGTGAAGAATCTACTGTTTTACAATTATCTATGAGCATAAAGGTAACATACCCATCTTTCCTTACCTTGTTTTCGTATGTCTGTTGGGTTCCGCACTGTAACAGGATTTCTCCAAAACGATCCCTTCCCTTGGTCTCGCCTATACCCTCTTGCGCAATACATATGTTGCTGCCGACATAAGAAAAAAAGAGCACGTAAAGCGCAGCATAAAGTATCCTCATTCCACACCCTCCTTAACAAAACTATTATGTCAAGCCACCCAATAAGTTGAAACAAATCTGCGCAAATTTAAACTCCCATAATAAAATTGTCAATAAGAATATAGGTGAGCCCTCTGCAAATAGTGTTTCCGGGGTTTACTGAGGTACTCCCCCCCTACCATTCGGCTGAGCAGTTCGGCGATGAGCGGTTTAGCTTAGCGATTCAGCCATGAGCTCACTGCCAAATGGCTCACGACCGAAACTCCCTCCCCCTACCCCCTCCCCTCAAGGGAGGGGGGATTAAACGGATAGGGTTGGTGGTGCGTTATCACGCACCCTACAAATGCCAAGTTAATTCTATTGCGGTGTTACTTCTATCCCTGCCTCTGGGTAAAAACGTTCTTTTTTAGCTTTTTTATAATCATTCTCTATTGATTCAAGAATGTCATCTATTTTTTTCAACTCTTCTGGATTATTTTCTAGGAATTCTCGATATTTATCCTTTAAGTCTGTATAGGTTTTCTTTACCTCGTTAAAATGGTGATCCAAAGGGTCCCCTTTATAAGCTTGAATTTCGGGTTTAAATTTAAACGAACGCGGCAGTTGCCTATAGAATTCTTGACGTTTATCTAATGCAATTCCAAATTCAATTTCAAAAACTTTTCTAATTAAAGACTCATAGACTTTCTGTTCTATGTTGTTAACTTTACTTTCAATGTGCCTTATGTTTTCTTTCATCACTTCCTGACCTTTCTCATAACCTGTCAATTGTTTCACATAAGCTGCCAACTCAGTTTTTATTGAAGGAATCTCAGAAACCCAAAAGTAGATTTTAACGCTCCCCCAAGCAATAACTCCGAATAAGCTTATAAGGAAAACAATAATATTCCAATTTTTTATTATTTTACTCCAAGTTATTTCCATCTTGTCATATCTCCAACATAAGCTTGCATTTCCCTTATTTAATTATCTTCCGCACATTGAGCAGGTTTGCCAATTACAGCCTGTAAACTAAAGAAGCCCAGTAGTCTCCTCAAACCCAAACATTACATTCATGTTCTGCACTGCCTGGCCGGAGGCCCCTTTTATGAGGTTATCAATCGCAGAGAGGAGGACAACCCTGTCCCCCACAACCTTAAGGGAGAGGTCGCAAAAGTTAGTTTCTGTGACCTCCTTAGTCTTGGGAAATTCCCCCACCTCTTTTATGCGTACAAAGGGTTCCTCTTTATAAAAATTTCTCAAAGTTTCCACAAGATTCACCTCAGTTGCAACTGGTTTCAACCTGGCGTATATGGTGGAAAGTATTCCACGGTTCATGGGCACCAGATGGGGTGTGAAGCATATCTTTATGGCCAATCCGCTAGTGTCTTTTAAGACTGTTTCTATCTCAGGGGTATGGCGGTGGCTGCCGACACCGTAGGCTTCTATGTTTTCATTGCATTCGCAGTAGTGGGTGGCCTCTGTAGACTCCCTGCCCCTGCCTGATATGCCAGATTTTGAATCTATAATAATATCTGTGGGTTCTATAAGCCCTCTTTTCAGTAAGGGGGCCAGTGGTAGAATAGTTGAGACGGGGTAACAGCCTGGGTTACTTACCAGGGAGGCCCCTATTAGCTCCTTCCGATATAACTCTGGCAGGCCATACACCGCCCTTTTTAGCCCATCGGGGTCGGTGTGGGTAGCTTTGTACCACTTCTCGTAAATGGCGGCCTCTTTGAAACGATAATCAGCACTGAAGTCAATCACCCTTAACCCACGATTTAAGTACTGGGGTACATGGTTCATGGAGACCTTTTGTGGGAGTGTAACAAAGAGAAGTTCCAGGTCTTTAGGGATTGCCTCCGGCTCAAGCCCTGCGCATGGTAACTCTATCATCCGCCTCAGGGAAGGGAATATTTCTGATATCCTGGGGGAGCCTTCTCTCCTTGCCCCCAAATAACTGATTTCTACGTTTGGATGCCTGAATAAGAGCTTAATTAGCTCAAGACTGGTATATGCCGTTGCCCCTGCTATGCCGACTTTCATGGAGGGAAACAATCCTTTCTATACTTTAAACAAGATTCACAAACTTTCTAATGCTTTAACAACCTCTATCTTAAAGGACTCAAAATCACCCAACCTAGTCTTGACTGTCTCATAAACAATCAGGTCGTTTATGTTCTCATACTCATGTACCAGTATATTTCTAAAACCTTTCATTTCCTTTAACTTTTCCTTCATAAGGCCCGAAATTACCCCTGCCTTATGAAGTTTTTCCAAAAGGTCGTCTTCCTCAGAGGGTAAGCCTAACCTCAACCCAGAGACTAGAAGGTGACAGATGTCAATAACACACTTAGTGGATATTTGTAAGAGCCTCTCACAGGAACGCTTCTTCTCTACACGCTTATACTCTTCCAGGTCTCGGGGAGTTATGGCCTTCAATTCCTTCAAGCAGGTCTCAAGGTGGTCAAATCTTGCCAGGATACGTTCCCTGTCAAGCACAGGCCAGGTTGTAATGGCATAATTCTGGCCCTCGTACTTAGAAATTATGATAATCCATTACAATAAGGGCGTCAAATATCCTTTCTGAGCTTTGGACAGGGGCTCTAATCTGCCTAAGACGAATCCAAATTCCTGTCCCAGGCTCACTGTAATACACTTGACAAGAAAATTAAAAAAACATTATCTCTTAGCTTATACTGTGACTAAACAGGGAGTATGTCTATGGCTGTGTACACAGCAGAAATATGGACAAGTTGACTTAAGAAGAATGGATAAGATAAAACTCTACCCAACCGCCGCCTTGGTAATGTTGTGGGCACTTAAATTATATAATAAAGGGTCCGAGGGCTCTGAAAAACTGGCAATCCTGCCCTCAGAAATAGTATTTGATGAGCACTTCAAATCTAAAATAAACTACGATGCTTCTCAACAACTCTTAACCTTTAAAGGGGTTATGTCTGAAAAAGAAAGAGACGGATTGCTGAGACTATCACAAGATGTGTCATATAAAAAGACTATAGATGTACTTTTTCGCAGATCCCAAGCCATCCTTAATTTCATAAATCAACTGGACCTGTCTTCTGGAAAGGACCTCTATGATAAATGCAATGCCATATGTCCATGGTACGAAGAAGTAATTCTAAACAGAAAATACTTCTTAAAGTATTTGATAGAAAAACACCTGAGCGCTAGCCGGAGTGAATGCCAACTCGTTTTCCTCGCCGCTGGGAAATCGCCTTTATCATTAGAACTTCTCATGAAAAATTTTTCAAAGATTTATCGTATCTTAGAAATAGATTTGTCAGGAATGGATCAAAAAAAGGGATTGTATTACAGGGTGTCCCCCGAACTGGCAGAGAAAGTGAAATGTATAACTGGAGACATTACTTCACCTGACATTGCAGGTGTATTAACGGAAAATGATTGCCACCGAAACAACTCAACCATTATTCTCATGGAAGGCATCAGTTACTATCTTTCCAAAAAAGAAATGAAGACCATTATCACAAGTTTTTCAAGAAAGGGGAATAATAACATCCTCATCATAGAACACCTGGTACCCTACCAATATGTTAATCAGGAAAGAAGAGCCATTCCACAAGAGATATTCCGTACAATCAGGGAATACACTGAGCTAAACGACATAACTTGTTATACAAAGATAGACTTAGAAAGATTTTTCTGGGAAAAAGACGGAAATTTGACTGCAAATTATTCCATGAAAGACATGGAGTTCCTAAGGACCTCTGCAAATATTTACTTTAAGAAGCAAAGTGACGGATGGATAGAATGTTCTGTTGGAAAAATATGACCAGGTAGTTAGCGGAAAATACGTTTATCTCCCTGTAATTATGAACGCCTTTTCTGAGGAAAGCCCTTGCTCATCGTAGGCTATTATCTTGACAAGATTGGGACCGCGGTTGATGTGGAGGATTGGTGAAAAAGTATACTCCGGAGAGGCCTGGGGGTTATACCCAAAGAAGACCTTGCGGTCGTTCACCGCTACGCAGGCACCTTGTAGACCCCTGTCATCCTTTGCTACAAAAGCTAAATCTACAAATCCCTCATTCGCTACAAGAACAGCCTTCTGAAGGCTAATCACAGGTGGCTGACAGGACACCTCGTGGGCAGCCCCTTCTGACAACGTAAGCCTCACTGGCAATTGTGTCCCTAAAACAAGGTCTGTAATAAGTATTCTCAAATTATATTTGTTCTTTTGCACTACATCTAAGGGGGTAAATGTAAGCTTGACCACTTTTTCCTCGCCCGGCCTTAGCATGCCTAGTTCTTGTCGGCCCTGAAGGATTTTTATCCCAGCCCCTTTCAGCACCACTACGTTCTTATTGGACGTACCCTGGCCTATATTTTTCACCCTCAAAAAAAGCTCGGCCTGTTGCCCAGCCTGAGGTTGTAGTAAGGAATAATCGCAAGCAAATAAAGGCGTTGGATGAGCCCAGACAGTTATCCATTGCACAACATCTGTGGGCGGGAAACCATTACCCTCTGTAAACCTTAACACTATCTCATCCTGCCTATCAAAAGAATCCTCTGGCACTTTTACCTTCAGGCTATATTGTGCCCTCTCTCCAGGTCTCACCCTCCCAATGGGAAACTCAAGCCCATTAAAGATAGGATTCCCAGAGTCGGCCCGCGCTAAGACCCTATAAATGGGGAACTCTCCACGATTCTCCACAGAGGCGGTCAGGGTAACCGTCCCTCCAGCCTCTACCTCTTCTTTATCTATATATAGACTAGCAATAGAGTTAGGAAGTCCCTCGGGGGGGCCAATTGACCAATCTATTTTCATGGACTCCAGGCTCCTTACAATCTTCTTATCCTCTGCCTCCTGATATCTCTTTACTACATCATTGGAGGCGTGACATAGCCAGTCGTACCAGTTCTGGGCTGTTATGGTTGAGTAGGCACCCTCCCCTTTAAAGGGTATTGCTTTGAAAATGCCCCTTGCCAGTTGGACCTGAAGGTCTTTTTGGGGGCTATCCTGGCCATGTCCCCCCTTTTCTAAACAGCACAGCACACCCACTCTACCAGAAGGGGACTCCCCTGGAGCTTTACTTCTCTTATCCCCTGAGAGGGATTCCCTGGCATAATGGACAAGGGTAGTTTTATCTTTTTCCAACTTTATTGGGATAAAGAGTATATCCGGGGGGATACCTTTCAGGTTTATGTATTCCCCTTTGGGGGTAAAATACTTGGCGGTAGTTAGTTTGAGGGTATAACCCCCTTCAAACCGGAAGACCTGTTGGATGCAAGCCTTGCCAAAGGTTCTTGCACCTACCAGTAAGCCCCTGCCATTATCCCTCAAGGCAGAGGACAATATCTCGGCTCCGGAGGCGCTCCCATCGTCCACCAGAATCACAATGGGGCATCTTTCCTCTGGCCTCTCAGAGGGACGCGCAGTAATGAATTCCGGTAGCTTTTCGCCAGTACGCGTCTTTATGGTAATGACCCCTGAAGGCAAGAATAGCTCTGCCACCTTTATTATCTCTTCCATGACCCCGCCGTAGTTGTTCCTGAGGTCAAGCACCAGTCCCTTTAGCCCACCAGCCTCTTCTAAGGCCCTTACGGCCTTTACCATGGAATAGAATGCCCCTTCTTGAAAGCTCTTGAGTTTGATGTAGCCCAGGCCTTCCTCAAGCACTTCCCATTCTGCAAGTTCTACTTCTATACGCTCTCTATCCACAGTGAAGCTGTGTATTTGCCCGTCTCGCCACACAGAAAGGGTGACACTTGTGCCCTGAGGGCCGTTAAGACGACTAAGGGCCTCAGTAAGCGCCATACTTCTTGCGCTTTCCCCCTCTATTTCAATTATCCTATCCCCAATCTGCAGGCCTACCCGATAGGCCGGTGTATTCTTATAAAGGTTTACAATGGTTACATACCCCTCTTTGAGTTCCACCTCCATCCCCAGCCCCACAAAACTCCCCGAACCAAGACTTCTTATCCTTTCCAGGTCTTCCGGACGATACACCCTGGAGTAGGGGTCAAAGCCACTAAGGATTCCATTTAATGCCATATACTCCAGTTCCGTAAGACCCAGTGTGCAATTTCCCCCAGACTCTATAAAGGTTATAATTTCCTTGATTCGCTCTCGTAACACCAACCAGATCTCTATCCCTGCCACATCAAAGACTTTTAAAGAACCGTTTAATTTAACCAATACTCCCCCCGTGCTTATATCAATCTTGAGATTGGGTAAGACTTCCTCTACCGCCCTGAGGGCATCTCTTAATACCTCTACTGCTATCAGATTATGAAAGTCAACGTAGTAATTACTTATGTGGGAAAATACGGTGTTGGTGAGGCGGAATCTGGAGATGGGTTCCTCCTCTGGCATATCCCACGGCCTGCCACCTGCTGAGAGTGGAGAGGAGAAAACCGTAACACCTATTACGACTAGAAACCTTAGATATACTAGTAACTTTTGCTGTAACCCTTTCTCCATACTTCCCCGTTTCTAAACCTACAAATTACATAGCACAGAAACAAACTTACTTCAAGAATTTTCCCCCCCAAGTGCGGTTAATCCTTGAATCTTTCATAATTTGGTATATACTGCGTTAATGATGAAAGGACTTTTCAAAAGAAAGAAATATCCATTAGAAGAGCATCGTGCAAGGCCCGCCTCTAAGGAAAACAAAGAGGTAGAGAGGGTACGGATGGAAATAGAGAAACTTCTTGAGGGGACTATGAAAAAGATAGAAGAGGCCTGCCAGAAGGCTAAAGAGGAGTTAGAGAGGCAGGCGGAGAGGATAGCCCTTTTTGGACATCGTATTAGACAGGCGGAGTTCTACCACGAAAAGGGTGAGTATGAGAAGGCTTTGGGAGCCTACGAAATAGCCCTGGAGCTCTACCCCAATTCCCCCCTGGCATGGGATGGAAAAGGGATGGCCCTGGGCCACCTTGGGCGCACCAGCGAGGCCCTTCAGGCCCATACGCAGGCCATAAAACTTGACCCAGCCTTTGCCAGGGCATGGAATAATAAAGGAGTTGCCCTGAGTGAACTAAAGAATTACGAAGAGGCCCTTGAGGCCTACTCGCAAACAATAAGGCTTGACCCCACCCTCATCACCGCCTGGTATAACATGGCATTAACCTCTGCCGTCCTGGGGCAAAAAGACAAGATGGTAGAAGGTTTAAGACGCGTGCTAAAACTTGATAGCTCAATGGGTGGAGCTATACTGGATGACTTTCAAACCTTTATGGATGGGGAAGAGTTAAAGGAACTCCTGCACGAACATGGGCTTGGTTAGTATGAAAGAGTTACTGGATAAGGCCGCCAGGGAGGGCTATGCCATACCGGCCTTTAATGTGAATAACCTGGAGACCATTCAGGCTGCCTTTCAGGCAGCCCAGTCGGAGCGCTCCCCACTGATACTTCAGGCCACTGAAAAGGCGGGACAGTACGCCGGTTTTGACCTGCTATCTGTGACAGTCCATAAGGCAGCAGAGAGGTACCGGATACCGGTCGCCCTCCACTTAGACCACGGCGGAAGCGTAGAAGTAGCGCTTACGGCCATACGTAACGGCTTCACTTCTATTATGATTGATGGTAGCCACCTGGATTTCAAAAAGAACGTGGAGCTTACAAAGAGGGTAGTAGAGGTGGCGCATCCAGTCGGGGTAACTGTGGAAGCAGAACTGGGCAGGCTCGGGGGGATAGAGGATACAGTCTCTGGAGAGGTGCAGCTAACGGAACCAATGGACGCCAAACGTTTCGTTGAGGAGACAGGGGTGGATGCCCTGGCAGTGGCTATCGGTACAAGCCATGGGGCTTACAAGTTTAAGGGCGAGCCCACACTAAGGATTGACCTCGTAAAGCAAATAAAAGACTTAGTGAACATTCCACTTGTATTGCACGGGGCCTCCAGTGTGGAGAAAGAAATAGTAGATATGGCTGAGTCCTACGGTGCGAAACTAAAAGGGGCAAAAGGCATACCCATTGAGTCCATAAAAGCAGCCATAAAGAACGGCATAAACAAGATAAATATTGATACAGACCTGAGGCTTGCCTTCACGGCAGCTACCAGAAAAGTACTGGCTGAGAATCCGGAGGAGTTTGACCCCAGAAAGATCCTCGGCCCCGCCAGGGAGGCGATGGCCAAAACCATGGGTAATAAGATGCGGGCCTTTGGCTCTTCAGGTAAAATTGAATGAAAGAATCTACCTCAGCAGAAAGATATAAAGTGCTAGAGCATACGGCTGACCTCGCCCTTGAGGTTTACGGCAGAACCCTGGAGGAACTATTTTGTAATGCCGGTTTTGCCTTCTTTGATGTCATTACAGATTTATCCAGTGTGGAAGAGAAAGAGAAAAGGGCCATCAGCCTTAATGCCTTTGACCTGGAACGGCTCATGGTAAAATGGCTAAACGAACTATTATACTACCACGAAGTGGAACAACTCCTGTTCAGGAGATTTGAGATAAAGAGCCTTGAGCAGAGCCATCTGGAGGCCATTGCCATTGGGGAAGTATTTCGGGAAGGGGTGCATAAGATTTTGACTAGCCCAAAGGCCGTCACTCATCATAAAATAGAGTTAGTGGAAGAACCGCAAGGCTGGCGGGGAAAGGTAATAATAGACCTTTAGTTCCATTGATAACTTAATTGTCGGGATTTAATTGGGAAGGTAATTAGTCATGGTAAAGGAATTAACTCTGAGCATAACAAAGATAGACCCCTACCGCTGGAAAATAGAAAAAGAAGGTAGCATGAAGGTAGAGGGTATCGTTTATGCTAACGAGAAGATTATAGAAGACATAAAGAAGGACTTGAGCCTGCAGCAAGTGGCCAATGTGGCCACCCTTCCCGGGATAGTGCGGGCCTCTCTGGCTATGCCAGATATCCACGAGGGCTACGGCTTTCCCATCGGAGGGGTTGCCGCCTTTGATGAGACCGGGGTGGTCTCACCAGGTGGTGTAGGTTACGATATAAACTGCGGGGTAAGGGTGCTGCGTTCCAACCTGAGGCACGAAGAAATACAGAATACAATGAAGGAGTTGGTCAATGCCCTTTTCCGAAATATCCCCACAGGGGTAGGTTCCCACAGGAAGGACCTCAGACTCAGCTGGGAGGAGGAAAAGGCACTGCTCGGCGAAGGCGCCCGATGGGCCGTAAAAAGGGGTTACGGTTCTGAAAGAGACCTTGCTCATATTGAGGAAGGGGGCTGTATACCTGGTAGCGACCCTTACGAAGTATCAGATAGGGCAATGGAAAGGGGCAGGGCTCAGGTGGGCACCCTCGGTTCCGGTAACCACTTCGTGGAGGTGGATGTAATCTCTGAGGTTTATGATGAAAAGTTGGCTAAGACCCTCGGTTTTGAACTCGGCGGGATAGCCGTACAGGTACATACGGGTTCCAGAGGGCTGGGTTATCAAGTATGCGATGACTTCATAGAAGTAATGCTGGAGGCTTCCAGGAAATACGGCATAGAACTGGCCGACCGCCAGCTCTGCTGTGCCCCTATAAATTCAGAAGAAGGCAGGCGCTACTTAGCCGCAATGGCCTGTGCAGCCAACTTCGCCTTTGCAAACAGACAGATGATTACCCACTGGGTCAGGGAGAGTTTTGCCCACGTCTTGAAGAAACCTCCAGAAACCCTTGGGCTTGAGCTTATATACGATGTTTGCCATAACATAGCCAAGTTTGAGACCCACACAGTAAATGGTAAGGCCAAAAAACTTTGCGTGCACCGAAAAGGGGCAACAAGGGCCTTACCGCCCGGACATCCACAGACCCCTGCGGCTTACAAAGAAATAGGCCAGCCCGTGCTTATCCCTGGGGATATGGGAAGGTGCTCTTACGTACTGGTGGGCACAGAGGCCGCCAGTCAGGAGACCTTCGCCAGCAGTTGCCACGGGGCTGGAAGGGTCCTCAGCCGCACTCAGGCCATGAAGAAGGTCAAAGGGAAAAACATACTTAGAATGATGGAAGAACAGGGTGTCGTCGTAAGGGCCTCTGGATGGGAGACACTGGCAGAGGAAATCCCCGAAGCCTACAAGGATGTTACAGAGGTGGTGGACGTCGTCCACAACGCAGGCATCGCACGCAAGGTGGTACAGTTAAGACCCCTGGGTGTTATAAAGGGATAAAAACCGCACACTTATCAGGGTGGAAGCTTTCCTACTTCCACCCCCATCCTCATTTCCAACAAATAGATATCTCTAAAAAGTCATAAAACAGCGCAACATGTCCTGTTGAACCTTGTGCTGACCTTGTTTTAGCATCGTTTCAGCACCCTGAATTAAGTTCAGGGCTTAGGAGACCCCGGAAACAAGTTCTGGGTGACAGAACAGTACTTTTTCAGAAGCCTCAAATAATTTAAAATTATTCTGCGTCTGAATTTTTCGTAGTTCAGATGGGGGCGTTTCATCCCTCCTCTTGCTCACCATTAAGGGACAATGGGTAAATCTTCTAAGCATACCAAAGCCAAAAAAACAAATACCCATTTTTTGATATATTTGCTTGCTAACAATAAACCTTATGAGACTTTTTCAAGCGTGCCTCAGCATTTATACAAAGGGGAGGCTCAGAAGCAGCTACCTTTTACCATATTGAATGCCCGTAAGGTCTTTGCCATCAACCACTTATTTTATAATTGCTCGTAAAATATACCATTTACCATAACTTTACCCAATATGTGAAAAACATTTGCTTTTCAGTGGTTTTTATAGACAATAATTCCTATAATATGCGACAAGAAGGAGGGTAAATCTGATAAACTTTAATAAAAGGAGGGTGCAGCAATGAGTACGCGAAAATTGCTGAACATCCTGCTGCTGCCAATGCTTTTATTCATTTCATCTGTTTCTTGGGCTGCATCAGGAGACCTCATCTGGGATGACGAGTTTAATAGGCAAGGAGCTCGCCTGGATGAGGCAAATGATGTGGTTGTAAGCGGCGACATGGTTTATGTGGTGGGTAGGACGATGACCGCCGCAGGTGGTACCGCTTTTACTGTGAGGGCCTACGATGTTGCTGGTGATGGTTTGGGTGGCCCTGATTTAATTTGGGCTGACTACCATGATAAGGAAGGGGCTGGCGGTGATGCAGCATATGGTGTGGATATCACCGGAAATACCGTTATTGTGGTGGGCAGAACCAAGACCGTTGCAGGACTCGGTGCCTGGACTGTAAGGGCTTACGATGCCGATGACGGTACCCTTCTATGGGATGACGAATTTGATAGGGAAGGCAATGGTGTAGACGAGGCACTTGATGTGTCTATAAGTGGAAACATAGCCTTCGTAGTAGGTAGGACCACTGCAGCGGCAGGTGGCCAAGCCTTCACTGTGAGGGCCTACGATGTGGATGGTGATGGTTCAGGCGGCCCGGACGTGTTATGGACCGACTACTATGATGAGGAAGGGACAAAACCGGATCAGGCAAGTGCCGTGGCGACAGATAATAATGCCAATGTCTTCGCGGTCGGTTATGCCCAGACCACCGCAGGCGGCTTTGGTTGGCTTGTAAGGGTCTATGATAAAGACGGTAACCTGCTCTGGCATGATTTATTTGACAGGCAAAATGCCCTCTTGGATAAGGCACTTAGTGTTGATGTTATTGGTGATAAGACCTTTGTAGTGGGCAAGACCACAACTACCGCAGGTGGCGTTGCCTTCTCTGTAAGGGCGTATGATTCCCAGGGCGATGAGGGTGGCCCTGATTTAACTTGGGCGGACTACTACGATGCGCAAGGAACCAAAGTTGATTTTGCAAGAGACGTCTACGTAGAAGATGGTAGGGTGCACGTTGTGGGTAAGACTACCACTAGCGCAGGCGGTGGTGCCTTCACCGTAAGGAGCTATGATTTTAATGGTGATGGACTTGGGGGTCCTGATTTGAACTGGGCCGACTACTTTAACAGAGAAGGAACCCTTGTGGATGAGGCATTTGCCGTGACCGGACACGGTAGCAAAATTTTTGTGGTTGGTATTACTCGGACTGCGGCAGGCGGCGCTGCTTTCTCTGTAAGGGCCTACGGTCTTACAGGTGATGGTTTAGGTGGTCCTGATTTGGAATGGGAGGACTACTATGATGCAGAAGGGGCCCTATTTGATGATGGGAGAGGCGTGGATGCCAGCGGCAATGGAGTCTTTGCAGTGGGTAAGACCCAGACCACAGCAGGAGGCTTTGCCTTCACAGTCAGGACGTTTGAGAATTAAAGCGGTGAAAGTACATCTCAAGGGGTGGAAGACTGCACTTCCACCCCTTATTTTTTATACTCTAAGCGCTTGCCCGGGCTCTCTTTTGTAACATGGTTCTATACACACACCTATTTTGATATCCCATTCATATGTCCTGCCATGGAGAAGAATTTTTTTGCTTGACACCCGTATTAAATAATGTCTAAATTAGTGTCTTAAATTTATACTTCTAAATACGACAGCTTATTAAGAAATACTGGCCAACATCTTGCTTTGGAGGAAAACCAAGTAATGCAGTTCTTGCTAGTGCTACTGCTTTTAATACCCTTATTCCTATGCCAGGTCTCAATTGCTGCGTCGGGAGACCTACTATGGTCAAACTACTACGACAGGGAAGGAAGTCTTTCAGACTGGGCAAATGCAGTGGCTGTAAATAAGAAGACGGCCGTTGTGGTCGGTGCAACTGAAACTACCCCGGGTGGTAAGGCATTCTCCGTTAGAGCTTATGAGATAAAGACAGGGGCACTACTGTGGTCTGACTACTTTAATAGGGAGGGGGACCTGTCGGATGAGGCAAAGGCAGTGGCCCTGAGCAAGAAAATTGCATTTGTAGCGGGTGTAACAGAGACCGCCGCAGCTGGCAAGGCATTCTCCATCAGGGCCTACGATATAGCCACTGGCGCGCTACTGTGGCAGAACTATTACGACAGGGAAGGAACCCTGGAGGACGTGGCAAACGCTGTGGCCGTAAGTGGAAAACAAGTCGTAGTAGTAGGCGTAACAGAGACAACACCGGGTGGCAAGGCATTCTCCGTCAGGACCTTTAATGAAGCGGATGGGGTTCTACTGTGGGAGAGTTACCTTAACAGGGAGGGAAATCTGTGGGATGAAGCAAAGGCTGTGGCCGCAGGAAGTGCAACGGCCTTCGTAGTAGGTTTAACCGAGAATACCGCAGGTGGCCTCGCCTTGCTAGGTACAATATTTAATATCACTAATGGGACTTTGGTGGATGCCATTGCCTATAACAGTGAAGGGACTCTATCGGATTGGGCGAATGCTGTGGTGCTGGCAAAGGACATAGCATACGTGGTGGGCGCAACCGAGACCACACAGGGTGGCAAAGCCTTTACCGGAGGGGCCTACGATGCAAGCACAGGGGAGCCCATAGGTGGGGACTTCTACGACAGGGAAGGGTCCCTGTGGGATGAGGCAAAGGCAGTGGCTGTGAAAAAGACAAGCTCTTTTGCCGTAGGCGTAACAGAGACAACACTGGGCGGTAAGGCGTTTACCGTAAAGGCCCATAATGCTGCTGATGCAAGCCCTCTATGGGAGGACTTCTACGACAGGGAAGGGACCCTCTCGGATTGGGCTAACGGCGTGGCTTTAGCCAAGAAAGCAGTCGTGGCCGCAGGTGTAACAGAGACAGCAGCAAGAGGCAAGGCATTCTCCGTGAGGGCTTATAGCACTAACGGTGATCTGTTATGGCAGGATTATTACGACAGAGAACCAGCCAATAAGGAGGACATGGCCAATGCCGTAGCTTCAACCAAAAAAATAGTAGTTGTAGTCGGTGTAACAGAGACATCGGCAGGAGGCAAGGCATTCTCCGTGAGGGCCTATGCGCCCTGATTAGGAAATTGGTTCTCTGCAATTAACCACATTAAGATTGCGTCTCATTCGCAACAAGAACAGCTTCACAAATTTTTAGAAGCCATCACTCAGTTAACCGTAGCAAAATATTAAGGAGGCAATTACGTGAAGGTATTGTTGAATACACTGCTGATTCTAACCTTTTTGGTCCTGTCCAGAGTCTCCATTGCCACACCTGGAGAGTTAGAGTGGGAGGATTACTATGATAGGGAAGGCAAAATGGACGACAGGGCAATGGCAGTAGCTGAGGGGAATGGTAAGGTCTTCGTAGCAGGCTGGACCTATACTAAGGACGGTGGCTTTGCCTTTACTGTTAGGGCCTATAATGCCTCTAGCGGGGCGTTAGTATGGGAGAACTATTACAATAGGGATGGCGCTCTGGATGATAGAGCAATTGCTCTGGCCACCAGTAGCGGCAAGGTCTTCGTGGCGGGTTGGACTCTGACCTCAACAGGTGGCTTCGCCTTCAGTGTAAGGGCTTATGATGCGGCTAACGGAGCTTTGCTATGGTCTAACTACTACGATAGGGAAGGGAGTCTTCAAGATGTAGCAAATGCCGTTGCTGCTGGTGGTGGCAAGGTCTTTGTAGCAGGCAAGTCACAGACAGCGACAGGTGGTTTTGCCTTCAGTGTAAGGGCCTATAATGCCAATGACGGAAGCTTCCTCTGGGGGGATTATTATGATAGGGAAAGAACCAAAGATGACACTGCAAACGCCGTGGCTGTAAGCGGTGGCAAGGTCTTTGTGACCGGTTGGACCCAAACTAAGATAGGAGGCTATGCCTTCACTGTAAGGGCCTATGATGCGGATGATGGGACTTTACTATGGGAGGACTACTACGATAGGGAAGGAAAGAGAGAAGACTGGGCATCTGCAATAGCTGCAAGTGGCGGCAGGGTCTTCGCTGTGGGTAGAACCCGTACTAAAATAGGTGGCTATGCCTTAGCCGTCAGGGCATATGATGCCACTAACGGAAACCTTCTATGGGAAGACCACTACGATAGGGAAAAAAAGGGGGAGGATGCCGCAAATGCAGTAGCCGTAAATAATAACAAGGTTTTTGTTGTAGGTAAAACCGAGACTAAGGCGGGGGGCTTTGCCTTCACCGTAAGGGCCTATGATGCCACCAACGGTACACTGCTATGGAGTGACTACTACGATAGGGAAAAATCTAAGGAGGACGTGGCACAGACCGTAGCAATTGGCGATAATAAGGTTTTTGTTGGAGGTTGGTGTTATACTAAATCAGGCGGTTACGCCTTCACCGTCAGGGTACATAATGCCACCGACGGAACCTTGTTATGGGAGAACTACTACGACAAAGAAAAGAAATACGAGGACTGGGTAAACGCTATAGCTGTGGATGATGATGAGGTTTTTGCGGCAGGTGTAACCAGGACCAAAAATGGTGACACAGCCTTCTCCGTAAGAACCTTTGAAGATTGAAATAGGTTTTAAGTTCTTCTCAATCGCTGCTCCAGGGAACCTGCTATAGAAGAACCACTTTGATAAAGAAGAGCACGCTTTTGGGGACCGGGCAAATGCTATGGCTGTAAACAGGAGCAGGGTCTTCGTGGCTGGCAGAACCCAAACGGCCGTAAACGACCTTGCCTTCTCCATAAGGGCTTATGAGCTATAAGATAGGACCTGGTTGAAACCTTACCTGGTACTATCCTAAAAAAGGCGATTTTTATCCTTCAACTAATCGTTAAAGACTTTAATATACCCAGGACAACGCCCTCAACCGCCTTCATACCCTCTGGCTCTACAGTCTCAAGTGTGTCCCAGGGGGTATGTACCCACAGGGAGCGCCTTGAAACTGTAGAGAAGGTAACTGCTTTACGACCTCTGGCCACTAAGGGGAAATGGTCCGCCATAGCACCGATTACAACAGCAGGGGAGTACACCTTCATACCCTCCTTTCTTGCCGCTTTTTCTATCAAAGATAAAAACCCCTTTTGCTTCTGAGAATAGCCGTGTAGCCCTATCTTACCAGTACAATAAATTCGGCCTCTAGTACCCACACCATCCAAATTAATAAAATAAGTGTTTTCAGAATCAGGCCGGTGCGTCTTGAGGAACCAGAATGCGCCCACCAGCCCTTCCTCCTCTGCCCCTGTGGCTATGAAATTGAACCTCAAGCCCTTAAACCTCTTGGCTTCTTTCTTAATAACCTCCGCAAGCTGGAGCATCACTGCTACCCCTGTGGCATTATCTATTGCACCGGGGGAGAGGTTTCTCGTTTTTGTCCAAAACAAGATCAAGCCGCTTGTGAGCGCCATCACGAAGGAGATTCTCTCTGGTAAGCCTTGTGGTGAAAAATGAGTCCATGGCAACAAAAGGTGGTATCCTGCCAACAACATTGTGGATAGAAATAAAATCGCCACCATAGGGATGCGTAAGCCCAGAGGAACTGTCTGGCTCTTGGAGTCATAATGAGCAAGTATATATATGTGTGCTTTTATCTTGTCATCACTGGGGACAGGGTCCCGACGCAATCCCTCTACGAGCTCGGGCCACGTGGCGACTATATTCTTTGACTGCAATCTTTTAAGGTAAGGAATCTCCTTAAAAAGCCCCCACCCAAGCAGGCTCACTATAGGTTTACCCCATAGAAACATCAGGCTGAGGAGTAAGATAAAAAGGGATAAAATTAACCGCAGAAGGGGGAAAAAAGGTGCAAGAAAGTGCAAGGTGGTAAGAAGAAACAAGACCAGTAATAGGAAACCCTTTGATAATAGCCCCATGAAGGCACAAAAACTGAATTCCTCCTCCCTGGTCTCCATACCAAGGGCCTTAAAACTGTTTACTATGTAGTTCTGTGCCTGAACCTCCCCTGGGGAGCCTGTACGACGTGGAAGACACAGGGCTTTGACATGCTTGATACCCATAAAAAATGTCAAATTTCAAATTCCAAACATTTGAAATTTGTCATCTGGATTTCGTAATTCAATTTTTAGGTGTGACACACTCGCACACAACACATTATATTCCCAATTCTTTCCTCTTCTTCTCTATATGCTCAAGCATGCCTTTGGCGGCGGCCCATGGGTCTACCTCTATCATGAGATGGCTCCCGGTAATATCATCCATCTCCTGGGTTAACATCTTAACAACCCTGGGGGAACCAATCACCTTCGGTGTCACTCCTACATGTGTAGTTATGCCCAGTCCAATAACACCCATATAGATTGCGGCAGCCTTTTCAACCACCTGTTCGGCGGCAGAGGCCACCAGTGGGAGTTTATCCAGAGAAGTACCGAGGTAGTCAGCCAGCTTGGAGGCCAGGACGGCACAGCGGGAGTTATCCACGCATGCCCCAAAATGAAGCACAGGGGGGAGGGTGGCATTAAGCCCGGCCGCCTTACCGAGGGCGAGGAGAACCTCCTTGAGATTGTTACCAGCAAGGCTCGCAGCCTCCTGCGTAAGAAGTCCATGCCGGGCACAGGCCGTCGCAGCACAACCTGTGGCTAGCACCAGGACGTTATTCTTAAGCAGTTCCGTTGCTAAAGTGAGAAAACTCATATCCGTCTGTATCTTGGGGGATAGACAACCTGCCAGGACGGCCGCCCCGCGAATCTTCCCACTGGCTATCAGGTCCACAAGGGGCTTGAGTGGCTCCTTCTCGTTAAGCCTTGAGAGTACATCTATGAGCACTTCCACTGAAAAGCCTGCCATAAGGTTATGTCCCTTTGCCTTGGGCAGGAAGTAGCCCTCCTTAGGACGTTTCTTGTAGGCCCCAATAGCCTCCTCCACTATTCTGGTTGCTGCCTCCTCAGCATTATCGGGGTGGAATTCAATGTAAACATCATTTTCCATGCGTAACTCGGGCATGGTGGTTACAAGCCTGGTGTGCATGCCTTCAATAAGTTTGGAAAGGGCCGGGTAAACGCACTGTACGTCCACACAGACAGCATCCACAAGGCCGGTACCTACTACGAGCTCCTGCATTATAGTACTCCCTGCCATGGGTATGCCCAGTCTCACCAGCACCTCATTCCCCGTACAACATATACCCACCACATTGATCCCCTTTGCCCCAGCGGCCTCAGCCTCTGGCTCAAGTCTTCGGGCCATCTCTACCACTGTTTCGGAAAGGATTGGGACGTGGCCATGCACCATGATATTTACCTTGTCCTTATCCAGGGCATCTAACCCTATCCAGCTGGTCTTTGGGCTTGGTACTCCCAACATTATATCCTGTAACTCGGTAGAGATGTAGAGTCCCACCATATCCGTTATCCCAAACTTGAGGGATGAACGAACCAGTTCCCTGGTATTGCTCATCATACCCTGTGCAGTGGAGTGGACGCCCTGAACTATTGCCTCAGCGGCCCCCTGCATGGGAACTATCCCGGCACCCTTTATCTTATCAATATTTTTTGGAGCCAGGGCCAGGGCAAACTTCATTGGGCCCTCACCAGGCCCAAGCAAATCCTCCATAGCCACCCTGCCCACCTCTTTAGCCAGAGACTGCTTATCCCTACCATTACCATCTATGCCAAGTCCTTTAGCTACGGTACGGAGTTTGTTTTCGTCCTTTACCTGAAAAGTTTTTGAACCGTTAGATACAGTTTGGAAGGCCCTCGCCACATGCATTGCATGGCCAACATGGGCGCTAGTACCTCTTAAAACGGTCTGCAAGAACATGCTGGCTACCATGCTATCCGCAGTCTTTCCGCAGGTTCCCCTGCTTACCTTCGGTGCAGCCATCTTTATGTGGAATGGGAAGTCCTCCGAATCCAGCCTGCAAGGCCCCATATCACAGTTCCTGCAACACAGTCCGTAACTACCAAAAGAGCATCTATCCTTTAACCCCAAGAAGTCCTTATCGTAAGAGGCCTGGACGTCCCACACCGTCTCTATGCCCTTACCACGGAGATACTTAATCATCTCCTCCACCTGCTTGTCGGCGAAGCCTCTTTTCCGTAATTCTTTCTCCTTTTTTAACATCTCTGCCATAATATACCTCTCTCCAGAAAACAAGTCCTCCAAACTGTCCGAATTAAAAGCCTGAGCATGTATAGTATCAAGTTCCAATACTAAACTTTCCCTTTCTCTGTACATGGATAAGGTTAGGCCAGTTTTGGCAAGTTTGATTATATTTTTGCCCCACCCACCTTGCAAATACAGATATAGAGACCCCTGCAAAACACCCACAGTGTAATTCCTTCGCTCTACTCAGGACTGAATCTGAGGGAGTGAAGTCCGCCTCAGACGGAAAGAATCTCATTGAAATTAGAGATTCTTCGCTTTGCTCAGAATGATGGACATAGTTAAAGTAGCTTCTGCAAAACTCTCATACAATTTACAAATTTCAAATTATAAATTACAAAAAATAAAATCACGGGCCCACTCCGCCTAAGGCTTACAAGCTGCTCTTATCCAAAGCCCGTCAAAATATATTTGACACTGGAGATTTAAGAGTATATTTTTGAGTTTTATTGGGTAATTAAAAATCAATACAAAGTTTATTTGAAAGGAGCCAATACATGGAAAGGCCAAGGTCAAACGGTATAATCCTAATGATAGCCGGGACAATATATGCCCTAGTCTCTGCCTATGCCGATGAACTACAACTTAGCGCCCCTGGATACAGCTGGTTGCAGGGGTTGAACACATTTTTGGGTTCCCTCGGTATAATAGTGGGGGCATATTTGACAAGGTTTGAAGGCAAGTATCTGGCCGCCCTGGGTGCTGTAGTAGTACTTGTATTCCTGGTTTGGGATAGAATTGGATTAGGCACCCCCGGATTTGGCTGTCCCCATTCTATAGCCATTTTCACGGGTGTGGTGGTTGCCTGCATTGGTGTCTATTTTATGAAAAAAGGCGCTTAGACCAGTGTCTATACATTCTGTCTTGTATTTAGTGGATTTAAAGTTAATTGATTTTTTCATAAAATAAATTAAAGGGAAGAAAATTAGTCGGAGAGGCACAGGTTACACAATATGAAGGTACTTATAGCGGACAGTGTTGCTAAGGAATGTGAGGATATACTCAACAGGGCTGGTATAGAAGCAGTAGCAAAGCCTGGTATTTCCCACGATGAACTTAAGAAGGAGATAAAGGGATACGATGGTATAATCCTGCGTAGTGGGGTAAAGATTACTGCCGATGTGATAGCAGAGGCGGATAATTTGAAGGCCATTTGTAGGGCTGGCATAGGGGTTGATAACGTAGATGTAGAGGAGGCAACCAAGCGGGGTGTGGTGGTTATGAATACCCCTGAGGCCAATGCTATCTCTGCAGCCGAGCATACCATAGGACTTCTATTCGCGGTAGCGAGAAAGATTTCCCAGGCCCATAAGTCCCTTCAGAAGGGAGAATGGAAGAAGGATAAGTTTATGGGGTTACAGATAGCGGGGAAGACTATCGGGGTGGTGGGTCTGGGTCGTGTGGGCCGACAGGTAGTCAAGAGGGCTACCGCCCTGGAGATGAGGGTAATTGCCTTTGACCCTTTTATTTCCCCAGATATAGCAATTCAATACCCCATAAAAATGACAAACACCCTGGATGAGTTACTAACTCAGGCTGACATTGTTTCAATCCATGTTCCCCTCAATGCTTCAACTCGTAACCTTATTACCAAGCGGGAATTTGGACTAATGAAGAAGGGGGTACTATTAATTAATGCCGCAAGGGGTGGAATAGTAAACGAGAAAGACCTTTATGAGGCTATCACCTCGGGTAAGATAGCTGGTGCAGGCCTGGATGTATTTGAGGTAGAGCCGCCCAAGGATAATAAACTACTTGAGCTAGAACAGGTGGTAGCAACACCTCACCTCGGCGCCCAGACAGTAGAGGCCCAAAAGGCCGTAGCAGTAGAAGCTGCCGAGCAGGTAGCAGACGCGCTGCTAGGTAGGAGTGTTCGTAACGCCTTGAACCTGCCGGTTATTAACCCAGAGGAATATGCACAACTTCAACCATTTATGACGTTTACCGAGAGGATGGGCAACTTCCTGATGCAAATTACAGGCTGTGGGGCAAGGTCGGTTACTTTGATTTATGCCGGTGAGATAGCCAAAAAAAATACAAGGCTCGTTACCGATAGCTTCCTGGTTGGAATCCTGAGGCCCTGTCTAGAGGAAGGAGCCAATCTGGTTAGTGCCCCTACGCTTGCACTGGAAAAGGGTATTGAAGTGTCAGTAACTAACAGCGGGGTATGCGGTGATTTCACCAACCTTATCACTGCAAAGGTTAAGACGAATATACGCGAAGCTTCCATCACAGGGACAATCTTCAACAAAGGGGATGCCAGGTTGGTGTTCGTTGACGGTTACACGATTGAGGCAGTGCTGGAGGGTACAATGTTGGTAGTGTACGCCAAGGATAGGCCTGGACTTATCGGGAGCGTGGGCACAATCCTTGGAAATGAACACATCAATATTGCCAGGATGGCCTACGGCAGGAAGAAGGTAGGTGAATCTGCCCTCTTGATTGTGAATGTAGATAACCCCATGTCTCTAAAGGCGCTGGAAGAAATAGAAGGGCTGGAGGGGGTAGAGTCTGTAAGGCTCGTGCAGTTATCAGATGCCCCACCTTATCCTATCGGCGTTGAAGGCGGGTAGCCCTGCTTTAATTATCTTTGCTGAGGCCTTTGTAATATTGTATTCCACCCTCTTGAATCTTACTAACTTCTTTTCTGTATCATACAATACAAAACAGGCCTTTGGGTTTCTGTCCCTGGGTTGCCCTACACTGCCGACGTTTACTATAGCCTTCGGAATATTCTGCAAACTTACTTGTGGCTCCGCCGCCGCCTTAATCGTCCCGTCCCGCGTTAAGACCACTGGCACATGAGAGTGACCAACAAAGCATACCCCATTTTTTAGCCCTTTGAAGCACAGTTCGGCATCATAAAAGGTAAGGATATAGGGGAAGAGTTCCGGGAGATGGAGTGAGCCATGAACAAGGGTTAGATTATCCTTTTCTATAACCAGTGGAAGGCTAGCCAGAAATTGTTTCCCTTCCTGAGACAAGTTGCTAGAGGTCCATAGCACGGCCTCTTTTGCCTCTGGGTTAAAATAATCTATGTCTGTTTTGTCCACCGCCCCGTAGTCATGGTTACCAGCCGCTATAAAACTGGTTGCCTCCCGGATAAGCCTTATACACTGGCTGGGTTCGGCACCGTAGCCTACTACGTCACCCACACACAGTATTTCATCTACCCGTACCTTTTTCACCTCCTCTAGTACGGCCTCCAAGGCGTCAAGGTTACTATGAATATCTCCTAAAATGGCGTAAAGCAAGACAATGTTCCTCTTAGGTTAAATTTAAGATATGCTGGGGAAAGACATAAGGCTAACTCTATCCCAGGCTGATGGGAAGAGTTAGCCAGATTGGAGGGACTGACCTCCTTAAAACCTCCCAGGACAGGTGAAATCTCTAACTCATGTTCACATAACTCATCCTCAAGTCATAAAGTACCTCTTCTAAATACCTCTTTTCCTCTGGTGTGAGGTTACCGCGAGTCTTTTCCTCTATAACGCCAAGCGTATCAATGGTGAATTTAGCCTGGGCTAAATTCCTCTCCTTATTTCCAGTTACTGGATTTTCTATCTCCCCCAGGGCTATAAGCACCTGGGTTGCAAGACTAGACACAAAAAGTATGAAACTAGCCTGTGGAACACCAGGAACTTCCTTTTCTTCTTTCTCCCTTTCTTTCTCTACTTGTTTTTTCCAATCTTCGTTTACTATCTTTTCCTTTTCCTCAGCCATTTTTACCTCACTGAATAATAAGGTAGAGATCCCTTAAAAATTTTATGGCCCCGTGTGGGGCAATCTGGCAACCATCGCCTCTTTCCCGAGCAGCAAGGCCGCCCGGATAAATTCCCTGAAAAGGGGATGGGGCCGTGTAGGCTTTGACTTAAATTCTGGATGGTACTGTACGCATACAAACCATGGATGGTCAGCAAGTTCCATAGTTTCCACCAGTTTCCCATCCGGAGAAAGCCCGCTAAAGACCATCCCATGAGAGGCTAAAAGTTCCTTATAATCATTATTAAATTCATAGCGGTGACGGTGTCTTTCCGAAATCCTCTCCTGCCCATAAGCACTATAAATCTTAGTCCCAGGCTTAAGCGTACACTCCTGTGCCCCCAATCTCATAGTACCCCCCTTCTCTTCTATTCCACGCTGTTCTTCCAAAAGATATATCACGGGGTGTGGTGTATTTTCATTGAACTCTGTGCTATTAGCCTCTTTTAGACCACATACGTTCTTGGCAACTTCAATTGCGGCACATTGAAGCCCAAGGCATATACCAAAGTACGGGATCTCCCTCTCCCTGGCATAGCTGACTGAGGCTATCTTACCCTCAATGCCCCTCTCTCCAAATCCACCCGGTACTAGTATCCCTTGTACCCCCGCAAGACAGGACTCCGCACCCCTTTTCTCTACCTCCTCCGCCTCCACCTTCCTTACCTTAACCCTCGTATTATTAGCTATGCCACCATGAATGATAGCCTCGTAGAGAGACTCATAAGAAGACTGATGCCCTATATACTTCCCCACAACTGCTATCTCAGTAGAATATAGAGGGTTTTTAAGCCGCTCAAGCATATTTTCCCATTCCACAAGGCTACTACCGTTTGTCTTTAGCCCAAGCTTCCTCACAATAATATCATCAAGTCCCCGTTCTTTAAGAAGAAGGGGTATTTCATAAATAAAAGGTTTTACATCCTTCTCATCAATTACTGCCTCTTTTTCCACACTAGTAAACATGGCTATCTTTGCCTTGAGTTCGGGACTGAGGGACTTTTCACAACGGCAGATAAGTATATCAGGCTGTATGCCTGCCTGCCTGAGCAGGCTTACTGCATGCTGGGTTGGCTTGGTCTTTACCTCATCAGCAGCCCTAAGGTAAGGAACAAGGGTAAGATGTACATAGAGTACGTTTTCCCTACCCACTTCCACTCCAAACTGTCTTATAGCCTCAAGAAAAGGTTGGCTCTCAATATCACCCACTATCCCACCTATCTCCGAAATCACCACATCCACGTCGGACGTGGCCACCTTCTTTATACATTCCTTAATCTCATTCGTGATGTGAGGTATTATCTGCACTGTCTTCCCCAGATACTCACCTCGCCTCTCTTTCGTTATCACTGAATAATAGATTGACCCCGTAGTAAAGTTACAGTTCTTATTTGTTACCGCATTGGTGAAGCGTTCGTAGTGGCCTAAGTCAAGGTCTGTCTCCGCCCCATCCTCCGTTACATACACCTCCCCATGCTCAAAGGGGCTCATCGTCCCTGGGTCTACATTTACATACGGATCAAATTTCTGTAAACTTACTCTCAGACCCCTACTTTCCAGAAGCAGTCCAATAGAAGCAGAGTTAAGCCCCTTTCCCAATGAGCTCACCACTCCACCAGTAACAAATATGTGTTTCACCATATATTTTATTTACTAAATTTCACCAAAAAACGCCTGAAATCCTCCGGAGTATCCACCCCAATACACTTATGCGGCGTAACCACCACCCTTATCTTATACCCATTTGAAAGGGCCCTCAACTGCTCAAGCCTTTCCGCCTCCTCAAGTGGAGACCTGGGCAGATGCGAATACCTCAAGAGAAATTCCCTCCTGTACGAGTATATGCCAAGATGTTTATAAAGTACACCCGTCTGGATTTCTAACGCCAAGCCTTGGTGCGATAGCCCATCCCAGAAGGCCGTGTAAGGTATAGGCGAGCGAGAAAAATAAAGCGCATGCCCCTTATTATCCATCACCACCTTCACGGCATGGGGATCCTCATATTCCTCCTTTGAATCTATAATATTAGCCAGGGTAGCCATTACAGCCTCTTTATCCCCTTTTAAGGCACACACCACTTGCTCCACCATCTCGGGGTGTATCTCAGGCTCATCCCCTTGCACATTCACGATTATATCTGCTTTAATTTTTCTAGCAACCTCTGCCACACGATCAGTACCAGATTTATGTAGTGGAGAGGTCATAACCACCTCTCCCCCAAAGCCCCTCACCACCTCAAAGATGCGTTGGTCATCGGTAGCCACCAAAACCCCCTTAATACCCCTCGCTTCCTTGACTCTACTGTAAACGTGTTCAATCAAGAACTTACCTGTTAGAGTTTTGGCTTCTTGGAGGATGGGCTTCCCTGGGAGCCTGGATGAGCCGTATCTGGCAGGAATGACCACAAAGGCCTTCATCGCCAAAAATCCTATCAATTCCACATAAGGGTGTCAAGGCTTCAGTTGAAACCGACTTTGAATCGAGGTTGGGACCTTCATTTAAAACAAGAAGCAGTCGTTGCGAACAAAGCCAAGCAATCTTTTTTAGGAATTGTTTACCTTAAGCGAATCTGCCTATGGTATACTTTTGGGTTACTGCCCTCGCAATGACAGGCCCTAGGAGGTATGCCATACCTTACAAATAGAAGTTTTAAACCTCCTACGACTACTCTGCCAATCTGTAATCCAAAACTTATAGTCCGTTTTACATAGTTATGATTAAGTATCACTCGCGCACATCCCCCCAGTGGGCGAAATGGAGTAGTTCTGCTTGGGTCTTGAATTTACGCACCTTCTCGCCCCTTGCCTTTGCCTTGGCCTTCAGGTCTTTACGGAACTTGAATATATCCTGGCTTAATTGCACGATTTGCTTTTGGCTGAGCGTACTCGTATCGGATAAATCCCATAGATAGTCAAACAATTCTCTCCTCGTCTCTGCGGAGAGTTCCGGCCAGCACTCCCCCATCTCATGTTCTCTAGAGTCATAGGTAGCATAAGCTGGTTTACCCGCCTTAGCAAGACGGCTATCAATATATACGTTCCATAGATATTTATACCGGCGAAGTAAGGCAGTACCTGCCTTTGGCACCTTTTTTTCCCGATAGCCAAAGGACACATCTAACTGGTCCTTTACATGCATCAACTCATGTCTTAACCGCCCCTCTAAATTTTCAAGAGTGTCTACCACCTCAAGTTCCAGGAGGCCCCCAACCTTCAGGTAATTCATATCAACGGAAGTCCCCTGCGGTGGCTGTTTTATTCGCACCACAGAAACCAGTTTGTTTAGATTCATCTCTTTTAGAATTGCTTCTGCACAAGTTAGGATTGCTTGTTCATTATTGAAACCAGTGTCCATGTTAATGTCTGGCACAGTATCTTCCTCCTGCTGGTTTTATCTTCAGATGATTTTGTTATTTCATAATTTTAATCACAGCCTTTTTTTTCAGACTTTGTATGTATTCTTTTTTCCTGCGCTTAGCTTCTTCCTCAAAGAGTATATTGTAAATCTCATCTTGCACCTCTGCAAAGGTGGGCGTCTTGGCAGGCTTAACTGCCTCGGCCTTAAATATATGAAACCCTACCGGGCTCCTTACAATTGGGCTTATCTCCCCTTGCTCCAGTGTTAGCGCCACATCCTTAAGGTCTCTTATCCATTGTTTCACTTCTTGATGCTCGTATAAGCTATCGGAAGAGGCCTTAGAGTCCTGAGAGAATTGCTTTGCCAGCTCTGCAAAATCCTCCCCCGCCTCTGCCCTCTGCAGTATTTCCCGGGCCTTCTTTTCAGCATCCTTAGGATCTGAAACCGCCTTGACCAGTATCTGTCTCACTTTCACTTCCTTTGCTTGATTGAAATCCTCCTTATGAGCAAGGTAATAATCCCTGACTGCCCTAGGAGAAACGGAAATCTTTTTATATGCAAACTCCTTCAGCAGGGCATCTGCCATTATATCCTCTCTTAATTCCTTCTTTTTCTCCACTGGATTTATACCTTCCTTGGCAGCTAGCTGATAAAATTCAGTGATGGAACCTACCCTATCCACTGCATCCTTCATGAAGGCATCTAATTCCTTATCTAACGCCTCCTTAACAGCGGGGTTATCCTTGATAAGCTTTTGCGCCTCTTGAACCAATAGTTCTCTATCTATAAGTTCATCCAGCACCACTGCAAATATTTGCTCAGCCCTAGCTAAAAGTTCCCTTTCTGTGTATTTTTCGCTGGCATCCTTTATAGCTACGCTTGCCCGTCTCCTCACATCGTCATCCGTTATTATGACCCCATTTACCACTGCCCTTATGGCCCCAAGCTTTACGCTATCCGCAATAGAACATCTTGGCAATGAGAGCCAAACAAGGCTAAGGAACAAACAAACCAATAGGATTTTGCTGACTGAGCTTACCCTACAAGTCATGTTAATAATATCTTACCTCCCTTCTAAATGTTAAAGACCTTTTTCAGCATATTGACGGTCTCCTGGGAGGATTCACCAGAGGTGGACCTTCCCGGAAGTAACAGATGGAGGGTATTTTCATTAATTATCCTTATCCTTTTCTTTAGTGGGGCTAGACAATTTTCTGCCCTCTTGAGGTCGTCCACCCCGATAACTAACCTGCCGTTCGTTCGGAAGATAGAGCGTATACTATACTCTTGTGCCACAAGCCTTAATACCTTCTCCAAGAGTAGGTTTTTTACTGGTGACGGTAGGGGACCAAACCTATCTTCCATCTCCTCCCTAAGCGCCTGTACCTCCTCCGGGCAATCACAACGGCTTACCTTCCTATACATCTCCATCCGTATAGACTCATCTGGTATATAGGTAGAGGGTAAATAGGAATCCAACCCTATGTTTATAGCAACCTCAATAGGCGTTCGGATAGCCTCCTTTCGCAGCTTCTTAACCGCTGCCTGCAGGAGTTGGCAATACATGTCGTAACCCACCGCCTGTATATGGCCATGTTGCTGTGGGCCCAAGATGTTTCCCGCCCCTCGTATTTCAAGATCCCTCAGGGCAATTTTGAACCCCGCTCCCAAATCCGAAAACTCTTCAATCGCCTTAAGTTTCTTCTCCGCCTCTGGACTTACCGGCCTGTCCTTTGGCAAGATAAGATAGGCATAAGCCGTATGCTTATAGCGACCCACCCTCCCACGGAGCTGATGCAGTTCCGCCAGGCCAAAACTATCCGCCTCATTAATGAATATGGTGTTAACGTTGGGGATATCCAGTCCAGATTCAATTATCGTGGTAGATACTAGGATATCGTATTTTCCCTCCACAAAGTCTAACATCCTCTTTTCCAGCACCCTTTCTGGCATCTGCCCATGGGCCACTGTTATTTTAGCCTCAGGGATAATCTTGTAAAGCTCTTCTGCCACACGGTTAATGTTATACACTCTATTATGGACAAAGTAAACCTGTCCATCACGGGCCAGTTCAAAAAGTATCGCCTTACGTATTGTCTCTGCGTCGTAGCGCATAAGGCTGGTCTTAATGGCCAAACGGTCCTGCGGCGGAGTGGTCAGACAGGATATATCCTTTAGACCCAAAAGGGACATGTGGAGGGTTCTAGGTATCGGTGTGGCTGTTAGGGTGAGGACGTCTACCGTCTGACGAAACATCTTCAACCTCTCTTTGTGTTCCACGCCGAAGCGCTGCTCTTCGTCTATTATTACCATCCCTAAGTCTTTAAAAGCTACATCCTTCTGTACAAGCCTATGTGTGCCCACAACAACATCTACCGAGCCTTCCCTGAGACCTTCCAGTATTAGTTTTTGTTCATGGGGAGACCTGAAACGGCTCAACACCTCTACCCTTACAGGGTAATCAGCCATGCGTTCCGAAACGGTGCGAAAATGTTGCTGGGCCAAAATAGTGGTGGGCACAAGCACTGCCACCTGTTTGCCATACATTACAGTCTTAAAGGCTGCCCTTATGGCTAGCTCAGTCTTCCCATATCCCACATCCCCACACACAAGGCGATCCATTGGCCGAGTTGATTCCATATCGGTCTTTATCTCTTTGTTCACCTTAAGCTGGTCTTCAGTCTCCTCATACAAAAATTCAGCCTCAAACTCCTTCTGCCACTCGGTATCCGAGGGATACTGTATGCCTGGTATGGCCTCGCGCATGGCCTGTATCTCTAGGAGCTCTACCGCTACGTCTGTTACGGCTTTCTCCACCTCCTTTAGTTTCCTGGCCCAGCCTTGCCCTCCTAGATGGCTCAAAGGGGGATGGTGCTCACTTGGGCCTATATACTTCTGAATTAGACCAATTCCAGTTGAGGCTGGGAGGTACAACTTTGTCCCGCCTCCAAACTCCAGCGCTATGCACTCCCGTTTCTGGCCCTCATGCACTAGCTCCCGCATACCCAAATATCTGGCAATGCCATGTGTTACGTGTACTACGTAATCCCCAGTTTTAAGTTCCACAAAACTCTCTAGGGGTGCACCATGGGCTGGTTTCTTGGGCTCCCTCTTCACCTTGTAGCGGCGGAAGATTTCGTGATGGGGAAGCAGTAGTAGCCCAATATCCCTGAAGAAAAAGCCCTTATTAAGCCTGCCTATATGGGTTTCTATCTTGAGCCCTTCATTCTGTAATAACTCCTCAAATCTCTTTTCCTCTGCCTCATTATTACAGAAAACCACCATCCGCCTGGCAATGGGTGAAAGCCTCTTTAACTCTTCAAGGGTCTCTTTTAGTTCAGGTCCAAAACGCTCAAGGGATTCTATTTGAAAGTTATGGCTACCCTCCGAAAAGGGTAAAAAAGAAAGGAGGAGTCGGGTACGTGTTGACCAGCTTTTCTTCACCTCTTCAAAAGCACATAGCCATGGGATGGCACTATGAGAGAAATTTTTAGCCTTATCTTCAATGGCCTCTATCTCCTTTAGTACAACCCACGTTTTCTGCGGCATGTAATCCAAAAGAGTGCATGTTTCCTCCAGGCTAGAACCCTCTTTTAAGGCCAGGATATTAGCCTCTGTGAGGTTCTTGACAGAGGTTTGCGTATCCGGGTCAAATAGTCTGATGGACTCCACACTGTCCCCGAAGAACTCCAAACGGTAAGGTACTTCAGAGGAGGCTGGAAAGAGGTCAAGTATGCATCCCCTTAGGCTGAACTCCCCTGGGGCTTCTATCATGCTTACCCTTTGGAAACCCCTTTCAATGAGCCATTCTACAATTTTTTCTTGTTCCAGCTCTTTATCTACTTGAATATTCAAAGTGTTTTCTTCAAGGTTGCTTGCCGGCGGTAACTTCTGCATAAGGGCTTGTATAGGACAGACGATAATTTTTTGAACTACACGGTTATCTGCTGGAAAAAGCAGTGGATGAAGCACTTGTAAGTGCTGGGCTAGTAGTTGCCTTGAGGGTTTACCTTCTTCCACCGAAAAATCTTCCCGCGGCCTAAAGATACTGGCACAACCCGGCAGAAAGAGATTTAAATCCTCCATGGCCTCCTCTGCCTCCTCTAATGTACTTGTCACCAGTAGTATCCAGGAGGATGTCTCTTCTGCAATGCCAGCGAGCATGAAAACAGCGGAAGAACCCCATAGCCCCCCTACCTTTATCTCCTTCTCTGTCTTGAGAACTCTCTTGAGGGCCTTAAATTGGTTATTTTCCTGGAGTAGTCTAAGTATTGTTTTCATAAGGACTTCAAAGATTTTCCGAATGCCTAATTTTAATCGGCATCCGATAAAGGGTCAAGGAAATTTACCAATCACAAAAACGGGCTAGCCTGCCATAATTCCTTAATCAATACTGAATCGGTGGAAGAAGCTAGCTGGCATAGAATAGGCCTGCTAAAAGATAGGATTGTAATCCTTTCACAATAACTTAAGTGGGCACAATTAAGTCTCTGTCCCTTTGGTATCAGGCTTTGGGTTGTTCGTCTGAGGGCTCAGCCTTTACCTGGGAGGGGGTGGTCACTTCTTCAGCAGATTTTTCTTCAGGGGACGGGGCCGGCCTTCTAGAAACCTTTACCTTGGCGGGTTTCAGCACTCTATCATGTAAGAGAAAACCAGGCTCCAGCACTTCTAAAATTGTATAGTCTGGTAATAGGGGGTCTTGTTCTTCTAAAACAGCCTCATGTAACTCTGGGTCAAACGGTTGCCCCACGCTAGTCTCAATATTCTTCACCCCGATTACCTCAAGGGCCTTAAGGAATTCATTCTGAATTAGACGAATACCTTCTAGAAAACTCTTCAGGTTGCCAGAACCCTTTCCCATTTCCGCTGAGATACTTTCGTTTGCAGATTTAATAGCTCTGGAAAGGTGGTCCATAGCCGGTATAAGGGCCTTTACTACCTCCTGAGCAGCGTAACGTTCCTTGAACTCTAAATCCCTCTTTACCCTTTTCTGGTAATTAGAGAAGTCTGCCCTGGTACGTAATAGCAGGTCTAAGTATTCGTCCCGCTCTTCGGCCTTTTTCTTTAATTCAGCCCACTCTTTTTCGGTCAGATCCACCTTCTTCTCCACCTCAGCAGTGGGAACTTCTGTAGCCCCTTCTTCTGCCTCAGCGGGTGGCCTACCTTCCTGACTGGTCTCCTCTGGTTTAACTCTTTTTTCCTCTTCAGCCATCACTCAATATACTCCTTTAAGTACTCTTTTACCTTTTGCCAAAAAGTTCTGCCTCTAGGATGTTGATTCTTTTGCTCCAGTTCTGCAAATTCCCTCAAGAGTTCTTCCTGTCGTTGTGTAAGCTTTGTGGGAATTTCCACTAGTACCTTTACAAGCAAATCTCCCTTACCCCAACCCTGCACCGCTGGTAATCCCTCCCCCCTGAGTGTTACTACGTCGCCGCTTTGGGTTCCACGATGAACCTTCAGCTTTGTGGTCACCCCTCTAAGTGTGGGTATGTCTAACTCGCAACCCAGGGTAGCTTGAGTAAAGCTTATTGGAAGTTCACAAATTAAATTACTACCCTCCCTCTGGAAAATGGGGTGAGGTTTTACATGGATATCACAGAATAAATCTCCCCGTGGTGCCCCATTCTCACCCGGTTCACCCTGACCTGCAACCCTGAGCCTCATACCATCTTCCACTCCAGCTGGAACCTGCACACTAATCTGCGCCCTCTTTGTCACACGCCCCTGGCCGTTACACCTGTAACACGGGTTTTCAATTATCTTTCCATGCCCACCACACCTTGGACAAGTACCGCGAAAGGTAAAGAATCCCTGCGACTGCTGAATCTCACCCCTTCCCCGACAATAGGCACACGTAGAAGGAGAGGCACCAGGTTTCAAACCAGAACCCCCACACACATCACAATACTCCTTGCGATTAATACTAATTGTCTTCTCAACCCCTCTGGCTACTTCCTCCAGGTCTAAGTCTATATCAACCCTTAGGCTAGCCCCTTTGCGTGCAACCTTGCGACGGGTACGCGTACCAAAGAACTCCTCAAAGATGCTTCCACCAAATATATCACTGAAATGCTCAAGTATATCATCAATGTTAGTAAAACCGTGTACACCATACCCTCTGAGCCCCTCGCGCCCATACGCATCATACTGACGCCTCTTTTCAGGGTCACTCAGCACCTCATAAGCCTCGGCAAGCTTCTTAAATTTCTCCTCCGCCTCCTTATCCCCCGGATTCCTATCAGGATGATACTTCAGGGCTAACTTGCGGTAGGACTTTTTTATGTCTTCCTGAGAGGCGTTTCTATTTACTTCCAGTATGTTATAGTAATCCTTATCTTCCCAAGCCACAGACTTCCCTTTTAAGAAAAACTCCCATATACACGTGCAGACTCAGGTTAAAATCACGCACAATTAAAGATTATAGTGCTAACACCTTTAAAATTCAAGATATTGGGGGAATCTGATTTTTGGGAGTCCTAGCCTAATTGACAAGCCTTCTTTGCGGTTGTTATAATTCATTTGCCAGCAAGAATATTGACACAAAAGATTTTATGATTTTGTTCCTTTTTCTTAGATGGAATGTCATATAAACTCAATCATATAGTTTTATAACAGCTTATTTGCCTGTCCACATCTACTAACAATGGATAATTTTTTACTTTTTTTCCTTATGGCCTCTTTACTCTGCCTGTCAGCCCTTTTTTCGGGTTCGGAGACTGCCCTATTTTCCCTATCTAAAGAAGACATCAGGAGGATAGGGGCAGAAGGGAGCCGAACAGGTAAACTAATAGCCAGCTTAACAACCTCCCCAAAGAGACTCCTTATTACACTACTCTTTGGCAATAATATAGTGAATGTGGCCTTTTTCAGCCTTTCTTATGGCCTCACCCAATGGGCACTTGAGAATAAAGTTCATGGCACCTTTTGGGCTACTATCATAGGCCTACTTACCCTACTCGTCATCATCATCTTTGGAGAGGTAATTCCAAAGGGCATTGCGGTAAGGATACCCGAACACATGGCCCATTACATTGCCTTTCCAGTTTACGTAATTGAAAAGATACTAGCACCCTTCCGGTTACCACTGGGATGGATAGTGGACGGTGTGGGCTGGATGTTAGGCTGGCGGGAAAGACAGGAACCCTACGTGACCGTGGAGGAGTTGAAGGTCATGCTATCTCTAAGTGAAAAACACGGGGCAGTTGCCCCCAGGGCTAGGAGTATGATTGATGCCGTACTGGATTTTGGCCGAATGAAAGTAAAGGATGTAATGGTCCCGAGGGTAGACATGATGCTGTTTGATATTTCACGGTCAATGGAAGAATTTATGGCATTGGTGCGTGGCAGTATCTACAAAAAGGTGCCTGTTTTTGAGGGTACCAGTGATAACTTACTTGGGGTGGTTTATGCCAAGGATGTCCTCCTTAACCCTGATGCTACACTGAAAGAATTGGTCAAACCAGTTCTTTTCGTGCCAGAATCAAAAAATATAGAGAGTTTGCTGAGGGAATTTCGCAGAGAACACCAGCAGATGGCAATCGTGGTGGATGAATTTGGGGGCACCGCCGGGCTAATAACCCTGGAAGACATCCTTGAAGAGATAGTAGGCGACATACGGGACGAAGCGGAACGCCCTGAAGAACCAATAAAGAGATTGGTGGATAACCGCTATGTAGTTCACGGGGGACTGAGCATTAAGGATTGGTCGGAGACCTTCGGGATAGAGTTAGAATCTGAAGAGGCTGGCACTGTAGGGGGCTTTGTGGTGTCTCTCCTGGGCCGTATCCCACAAAAAGAGGATAGTGTTAGCTATCAAAATATTGTATTCACTGTGGATGAGGTCAAAAGAAGACGCATAACCAGACTCCTTGTAGAATTCAGAGAGGAATAATTTTTAGTCATGACGGAACATTATATTTTATTATTAGCCCTTTTCCTTTCCTTCCTTTATTCCGGCAGCGAAACCGGTTTTTATTGCCTGAACCGCGTAAAGCTCCATTACAGGGAAATGAAAGGCTGGTGGACGGCAAAAATCATAGGAAAACACCTCGCTGAGCCGCAAAAGTTGATTTGTGCTGTACTGGTTGGGAATAACGTTGCCAATTACTTGGCTACCGTCACTCTTACCGCCATTCTTTTGCAACAAGTCTCTCCAGGACAGGCGGAGTTCATGGCTACCCTTATCTTGGCCCCATCCCTTATGATATTTTGTGAAATTATCCCGAAGAGCCTCTTTCAAAGACACGCGGATATCCTCTTTTATAACGTTGTCCCCTTTGTTGAGGCCTCTTTCAGACTATTTAGGCCACTGGTTGTGTTACTAGGCTACACAAGCCGTCTACCTGAACAATTCATCAAGGCCGAGGCCAGACAAAGCCCCTTCTTCAGCCCCCAACGTCTCAACCTCCTCCTGGAGGAAGGAGCCGAAGGTGGCGTCCTCTCCATGTATCAGAATATTATGGCCAGAAACATCATGGCTATGGAGCAGACTCCCATAAAGAAGGTACTGATCCCCATTGAAGAGGTTACCATGGCCCCTGATACAATCGGCCCAGAGACCTTGCGTGATATTGCAAAAGCAAAAAAGTATTCACGGATACCTATTTATCAAAGAGAACGGTCTAAGGTGATAGGCATCTTAACTATCCTGGATTTCTTAAGGGAAGAAAAAAAGGAAGTACGTTCTTTCTTTAAACCCGCCGTCTACCTTGATGCAAATATATCAGTGGATGAAGCCTTACTTAAACTCAGACACCACAAACAAAGGATTGGAATCGTTACCAATGGGAAAGACCATGCAGCAGTGGGAATAGTTACCATCAAAGACCTGGTGGAAGAAATTGTCGGAGAACTTTCTGTCTGGTAAGTAAAAATAGCAACAAAGTTAATGATACTAGCTTTAAGTGGGGACTGTGACTTTATCCGCCAAACATAGCACCAAGTATTAACCTTATAGCTAATTTAATTCACGATGTAATTGCCGAATTGTTTTTCTGAAGCCAGAGACAGCCACTAACGAGGCTTATTTCAATTCCCATAAACCCCTGCCATTTTCCCTTGCCTCTCTTTCTAACTTTACAAATAGCGCTTGGTATTTTGTATTAGGCGGGGAGGTGGAAACTGAGGCGTAGCCAGCCCTAACAAGCTCGGCATTGACAAATACATCCCCTGCATAGACGTAAGCAAGTAGTCGGCCATACTTGTCAGTAGGCTGAACATCAAATTCTAAAAGCACGGTCTTGCCCAGTACCAGCTTTTTGTTGTATTCCGCAGCCTGTTCCCCCAACTCCCTCGTAATTTTATCCACCTTCTTAGTCTCTGGGGTATTTACGCCAATATATCTTATGGTTCGCCCATTTGCTACAATTGTGTCACCATCAATAACGCTGGTAACTCGCCATTGGGTTTTTGATTGGGGAGCAGGAAGGGTTGAATCTGATTGCCAGAAGGGTTCTTTTGATATTAAAAAAATTGCTATGAGGCCCGCAATAAGGCTAGAGGCCCCCAAAACTACCGCAAACCGTCCCTTTCGCTTTTTCCTCCTTCCCATATAAAAAGGCTAGTACCTTGTCAGATTATCCCAGTATTTCCAGTCTCTCTATCCCTCAGTAGCAAAACTTTTATTTCTGGCACTAATCCCTTTTCTTGAATTTCTCATGGCAGTCGCTGCAGGTAAGTGAAAGGTCGTCGTAACGGCGTTTTACAGCATCAACATCCTTTTTCTTTCCAGCAAGAACCAGCAGTCGGGCGGTCTTACGGAACTGGTCACCTATGAGGATAAAGTCATCGGGTACTCCAGCCGGATTCTTCTTGTAGTAAAGGTCAACACAACGTCCAGCAATGAGGGCCTCTATCTTTTCAGAGGATTCAACAATACTCCCCCAATCCTTTTTTTGCACAGCTCTATCCAGCCGTCTCATATTAAGAGAAGTGGCAGCCATGGCCTCTTCAAGTCCCTCTTTAGTCCCCAGCACTATCTCCTCTTTCTCCTCCGCCCACTCCCTCTCTGCCCATTCCTCAAGTGGCGGTAGTTCCTCCCTGAGAAACTCCTCCTCCCGTTCCTTAACTTCCTCCTCTTCAACGACTACCTTGGGCTTATCACGCTCGCAACCAAACACCAAAAAGGCAAACAAGACTACACTAAAACAGATGTAACGGTGTAAATTTGTCGTCATTTTAGCCCACCCCTATCCACCTGAACGGAGACCCTCTTTCCTGTATCTTTGATGACACTCTTCACACTCCTGGCGCATCAACTGAAATTGACTATTTGCCAATGCGACATCCTGATGTCTTTCAGCTACAAGTAATCTTAACACTGCATCATTAAACCTCTGACTTTTATGCACAAAATCCTGCGGCACTTCCCCATGAAGTTTTATATAAGAATTCACACACCGCCTGCCTATAAGTTCCTCTAATACCTTTGCTGACTCCCTTGCTGTTGGCCAGCTACCCCTTGCCAAAGAGCCCTCTAGCTTTTTCATGTGCCTTGAGGCACTTGCCATAATACCCTTTAGTTCTTCGTAGCCTTCCATATCCTCCCCTTCCGAAACAATAGGCGCAGGCTCTTCCTCAACAGCCTTTTTGACCTCTTCAGGCCCCTCCCACTCTCCGCAAGAGATTAACCCCGTAAGACCTAAAAAGATAAACGTAATTAAAAAGTGGTTAGCCCTCGGCAACATAGGTGCGGAAGTCTATCTCCTGAAAGATATTGTCGCGGGATTCTACATCCCCCAGCCAATGATAGTCTGCATTAGCCGTCTTTATCTGCTGATAGAGGTAATTAAATCTATTTATATGGTCCCTAGTGCGCTTTTCTGCATAAGGGGTCATCGTGCCAGTAGTCATGATAAAAGCCCAATCACTTGACTGGGCCAGTAGCAACTCCCTCGCCGCTTGATTAAGCATCCTTTCCGTAACCCCCTCAGCCTCTTGGTTCTCTCTGGCTAACTCTAGCATCCTCTCTTCTGCCTTATGTAAGTGACGGTATATCCAATCGTTAGCACTATTTAGCCATACCTCATAGTAGCCCTTGTCTCCCCAGCTTGAAGCCGAAGGAGTAGAGATTTGCAATATCGGGTTTTCCTCCAGATACTGACTGAGTGTAACGGTGGAAATGTCCTTTTGATCAAAGGCTATTTTCCGGAACAGGAAGTCAAGGAATTCAGGGCCTTCAAACCACCAGTGGCCGAAGAGTTCGGCGTCATAGGGTGCCACCATTATAGGTCTTCTACCTAGAATACCCTTTAGGAACCGTGCTTGATGTTGACGATTAAACATAAAATTGCCGGCATGCTCTGCTACCTTTTCCCTCGCCACATAAGGGTCGTAAGGCTGTTTTTCGCTAAGCGGCACTGATCCAGTAATCCTGTGATACTTGATACCAAGGTGCCTCTTTATGCCGTCGGAATGCAGGTAAGGACGGATGTACTCATAGTCTGCATCATAACCCAGGTCACGGTAAAATTCCCGATAGTTCCAGTCCCCGGGGTACCCCTCTTTAGCACTCCAAACCTGCTTGGAGGACTCCACGTCCCTACCGAAGGCAGCAACTCCACTTGGTGTTACAATAGGGGCAAATATACCGTACACGGGCCTCGGAGAGGCATTGAGAATACCATGGGTATCCTGCAAAAAGTAGTGAACCCCAGCGGAGCTCAAGTGAATATCTAACCCCGGTGTATATGCGCACTCTGGCAGCCAGATGCCCCTGGGCGGCCTGCCAAAGTGTTTCTCGTAATTTTGACAACCTACCTGAATCTGTGCGGCCCTGGCCCGTTCTGTTGCCATATGGGGGAGGAAACCATGCGTAGCTGCGCAGGTCATAATCTCTACCTTCCCAGAATCCTGTAACCATCGGAAGGCATTCACAAGGTTTTTCTTGTAAACGTCCTCAAACAGGTGTCTGGCTTGTTTGAACTTCTCCCGGTAAAGTATGGCTGTCTCGTAAAAGGGCATATTTCGTGTACGATTGACTTCCATTTCCATGAGTTCCGTTCGCCTGTTGATATAGTTAAGACATCGGTCCTGCAGTAGGCTATCGGCCATCATCTCGCACAACGGAGGGCTGACGGCTACAGTGATTTTGAAGTCTACACCTTCCTCCACAAGCCCGTTAAATACCCTGAGGAGCGGTATGTAAGTCTCTACAACAGCCTCGTAGAACCAGTCTTCCTCCAGGAATTCTCTGTGCTCTGGATGGCGTACAAAAGGGAGGTGCGCATTTAGAACAATGGCTAAGTGTCCAAATTCCATTTTATTTCCTCAAGGTCTAAATACGTACTCTTTCTTGAATGCCTCCGGGCTTGCAAGGGGCGGTAATGGTTCTGGGGCAAGCCCTGGTATGGCAACCCCCATATGTATTGTTGGTGGAACAGCCTTGAGATGAATACGCTGTTTCTTAATGAGTTTTCCCCTTAGAAAATCCTTGAAGAAATGGGCCCAGGCCTGGCTAATGTCATCCGAAGGGCAAGCTCTGGGGGTCTCCACTTCCCTTGAAGTGATAACAACCGTAAAGTCACCGTTAGACTCAAAATAACCTAACTCAAAATAGTACCTCTTGGCAGGAGTTACCTGAATGTACCAATTTCTTACCCAGTGTTGCACTGGAACAAAATAATTTGTTTGGTCTGAAGGGGATATTACTTTTAATGCCCAATTATCCTCTGGGCGCCCCTCTAGCTTAGAAAAAGAACGGGCCTCATAGCCACGTGTCCCCTCTAAATCCCAGTATAGAAAAATACAATAAGGGTCTCTCACCATGGCCACCAGTTTATCTTCTGAGTAATGTTCGGGTAATTGCTGGCCACGGTCTAGATAGGGCTCTGGCTCAGTGGTTTCAAAAGTGCTTGGGGGCTTTTCTTGAATTTCCATGTCTCACCCTAAATAATAGGCATTTCCTTGGGCACTACGACTATACCCTTCTCGGTAACGGCAAAATTTTTATTGTCCTTCTCAAGATTGTGTCCTATAAGGATACCATCCGGGATTATAACACCTTTGTCAATTATGGCCCTTTTTATCTTAACATTTCTGCCAATTCTAACCCCCTCCATTATCACAGAGTCCATTATTTCGGAACCTGCCTCTATCCGAACGTCAGGGGAAATGACGGAATGTATCACGCTCGCCCCGGTAATAATGCAACCGGGGGAAAGCAAGCTGTCTAATAGTGTACACCTAACTTGCCCATCGGCAAGGACTGTCTTGGCAGGGGGATATTGCTCAAGATACGTACGAATAGGCCAGTTTCTATCGTAAAGATTAAAAATAGGGTCTATCTCTACAAGATCCATATTGGCCTCCCAGTATGCATCAAGTGTACCGATATCCCGCCAGTACTTCGTGGGCTTTTTATTCTCGTCCTCAAAAGGATAGGCAAGGATTTTATCCCTCCCCACCATGGAAGGGATTACATCCTTCCCAAAATCATGGGCACTTGGTTTCTTAGCATCCTCAATCACCCTTTTTACAAGAACTTCTGTGTTAAACAAGTAAATACCCATTGAGGCCAGCACCTTGGTCGGGTCGGAAGGTAAAGGCTTGGGAGATTTAGGCTTCTCCTGGAAACCAGTAATTTGGTTTTGCTCGTCCACCTGTAAAACACCGAACCGATAGGCCTCCTCCACTGGCACTTCAACAGCACCAACGGTAAGCTCTGCTTTGTTCTCCAGATGGTAACGTAACATCTTCCGGTAGTCCATCTTATAGACGTGGTCACCTGCCAGAATAAGCACCCTCTCAGGCCGTTCCTTCTCCAGACTGTATATGTTCTGGTAAATAGCATCAGCCGTACCCTTATACCACAGCTCGGACATCCTCATCTGAGGTGGTATTATCTCAATGTAATCGTCCAATTGTGGATTGAATAAAGCCCACCAGCCAAGGTGAATATGACGGTCAAGGGAAAGGGATTTGTACTGGGTAAGGACAACTACCTTATGGAAACCAGAATTTAGGCAGTTACTTAAGGCAAAATCAATAATTCTATAGATGCCACCAAAGGGTACAGCGGGCTTTGCCCTATCCTTGGTGAGGGGATAAAGACGCTCCCCTACACCGCCTGCCAGCACCATTGTAAGTACGCCCCTTAATAGTTCGTTGCTGGCGATAGACATTTATCCTACTTGTGCCCTCTTCTTTTCCAATATCCCTTTTACGGTCTTTTTCAGTTCGGACATATCTGCGGATTTTACTACGTAGGCATCGGCAGACCATGTCATGAAGTTATCCTTGAACTGAGCATAGGCCGTATTTATAATAATCGGAATCCTATTATCCTCAGCCAGAATTTTCCCCATCGCCTCTATACCATCCATACCCGGCATGTTTATATCCAGGATTATTATGTCTGGATGATTCAGCTTAGCCATGGTTATTGCCTCTTTACCATCCTTGGCAATAAAAACATCGTAACCCTCCGCAGTGAATTCCTTCTTGTACAGAAGGGCCTGGTTTTTTTCATCCTCCACTATTAACATATTTGTCATGGCTTTCCTCCCTCTTTTTTCCAGGCGGTGATTACCGCTGGCTAAGGGTTCTCAACGATAGGTAAAAGTATTGAGAAGGTGCTTCCCTTCCCCTGGCTGCTTGAGACCCTTAGTTTGCCATCATGGTCATCTATAATTTTTTGACACACCACCAATCCCACTCCAGTACCAGAGGTCTTAGTAGTAAAGAATGGGGTAAATAATTTCTCCATAACCTCCGGGGCAATACCCCTTCCGGTGTCTGCAATATCTATCCTTATATATCTTCCTTCCCGCAAAGTTCGGATAGTTAGTGTACCACCACTCTCCATGGATTCTACCGCATTCTTTATAAGATTAAGAAGTACTTGCTTTATCTGACCAGGGTCCAGGTAAGTGAAGGGCAGCTCCGGTGAAAAATCCCTTACCAGCTTCACATCCCCTTC
Organism: Candidatus Brocadiia bacterium JP1; assembly: GCA_051388875.1. GTDB lineage: Bacteria > Planctomycetota > Brocadiia > Brocadiales > Bathyanammoxibiaceae > JBMFFR01. The sequence goes on from JBMFFR010000009.1 coordinate 51,240, forward strand.
CTCTATATACCCCTCAGTCAAGCTGCAAGTATCCTCTATCAAAGTATTTACCAGTAGACGAACTTTCCTTGGCTCTGGAGGCTTACTGAAATCTTTTATGTTGGCCAGTATTTTTTCAAGTCTGGCAACTTCTTCCACAATAATCTGGGCTGCGTCCGCTACATCCTCCCTATCTGCACTATCCTTCTCTATGGCCCTGGCAAAACCCCCGATAGTTACTAAAGGATTCCTGATTTCGTGGGCAATATAGGCCGATATTTCACCCATAGCCGCAAGCCTCTCCGAACGGCAGAGTCTCTCCTGTGTCTCCCTGAGTTGCTCTATTTTCTCCTCAAGTCGCTGGTAAGTCTCTGCATTCTCTACCGCTAGGGCCGCTTGCCCCGCAAAGATATTTAAAAGGTGCAGGTGGTCTTCACTTATAGGTTCCTTCGTGTAGATATTATCCGCCACTATAACCCCTATCCCCTTACCCTTCACCACAAGCGGGACACAGGCAAACTCCTTAGAACCCAGGAAATCCCTGAAACCCCGGCTGACCTTGGGGTCTGTAAAAGCATCTCTCACTATCTGTGTACGCATCTCCTTTAAACACCGTACAACTATCTCTTCCTCCCTGTCAAGGGAATAGACCAGTTGCTTTGTCCTGGCAGCCAGAGGCGAATCCAATGGTTCCTGCTCCATTATCCTTTTCAGTAATTCTTCCAGAGTGGAATATTTTTGGACCAGACGTGGCCACACCGTTGCCGCCTCGTCCCCACTTATGGGGCCTACCGCAGCCTTACCACAGATGTACTCCCCCTCTTCGTCCAGCAGGAACAAAAAGGCCCTATTAAAAGCAATAGCCTGCCCGGCAGTTACGCAGGTTAGAACCAGGTTGAGCAGTCTCTCTATATTCAGTGTCTCCTGCAGGGCCTGCCCTAACTCCCGCAGGAGTGCCAATTGTCTTAACCTCTTTTCCCTGAGGGTGACATCCCGCGAAAGAAGGAGCACGCGACTAATCTCCCCCTTTTCATCACTAAAAGGAATTGCCGTGTTTTCAACATAGCATCTAACACCACCCTTAGCCAGCACCTTTATTTCCGAATACCGGCCCTTGCCCTCTTGAAAGGCCCTGGCTATCGGGCAGTGTGCCTCACCACAACTAAATACATCTGGACACCTTGTCCCAGGGGGTAACCCCTCCATACCCCATACTTTTGGCAGATTAGAATTAGCCCACAGAATATTCATATTCCTGTCCACAAAGCACAGACCCACTCCAAGCACATCCATCACATAGTCTAGCTTCTCTTTCTCCTGTCGTAGCAACTCCTCCGCAACTTTTTTATGCGTAATATCTCGCAACACTGCCCTGAAGGCCACAAGTCTTCCCCCCTCATCGTATTTAGGAGTTGCCTTAAGGCTGACTTCCATAAGACCATCATCCTTCCTTGCCAACTGTAATTCCAACCCTTCAATCTGCCCCGCCCGGATTGCATTATCAAGCAGTTTCTGGTCCTTTATAGAGATATACCTATAAATAGAAGTACCCATTAGTGCTTCCCTTGGATAGCCCAGCATCCTTACCATTGTCTCATTGCAGTCCAGAATTACACCCTCCTCGTTATAGGTGCAATACATATCCGGGGCCTTATCATAGAGGTCTTTATATTTTTCCTCTGAGCGTTTAGCTTCCTGAAATAAGAATGTATTCTCTGTTATAAGGGCTAATTGGGGGCATATCTCCTCAAGCAATAGATACTGCTCGGCTGAAAAATTATATGGCCTCACACTGCTAAAATTAATGCTCCCTATAACCCGCCCCCTTACCTTTAGTGGATACCCCAAACGCGACCTTATCCCCTCCTTATAAAATTGGACGTCTGTACTAAGAGTACCCTTCTCAGTATCCTCTACGATAATAGCTTCCCCTCCATGCAGGATTCGTTCCAAAAGGCTACCCTTCAGGGGATAGGGTTTTCCCTCATCAAGTAAATGACTATTATATGTGCTGGCAGCTACGAAAGTAACAGCCATACCATTCCCCTCCGTAGGAACAGAAATGCTAATCCTGTCAAAATCCATTACCCTCCTTAACTCGTCCACTACGGCGGCATATATATCCTTTATATTCAGGCTGGAAGAGATTATCCTCTGTATGTTACTGATTACCTCTTCCTGGATAGGACGTGTCTCTACCAATTTCATACCTAAACCCTCAGACTCTAAAATCAAGTATATTTAACTTTCTATATTACTGCAAGCGTTTATACTGAAAAGTTTTTGTAAAACTAGATCCCCTTAAAATTATTTAAACAAAGCGCTTATAAAAACTCAATTTATATCCAAATTCCCCCATTTTAAAATGTCGCACGCTTCTAACTTTCCAAGCAAGCTCACAACAGTCTTCTTTAACCTCTCCCCCTCCATCAAGAGGGGCTTCGGCCGTGAGCCTTTCGGCCCTAGCTCAGGCTGATGACTCAGCCGAACAAGTAGGGGCTGTGTTTCTCACAATGGCCTGACCTCCTCCACTGCCTTCTTCAGCCTTAACTCATATCGCTCCTGCGGCTTCATTGAAAATTGCCAGAGCGATAGCACAGTAGAGCCCTGGTAAACCTTTTCAAAACCAGCTTCACTCTGAGAAACTGTCGTAATTGGCATTATCCAAAACTCCGCCGGCTTATCCCACGCCAACGATACCTTTATACCCAGTGCCTCATCCACCAGAGAGACCTTTTCCCTTCCAGGGAAATTCCCCTTTATCGCAAGGTGACCCATCCTGTCCCTATCGTCCAACACGTAATACCTGCCTTCCGCCTCCCCCGCCGACAAGGAGAAGCTAAACTCCACTGCAAACTTATACGCAATCTCCCTCGCCGAAATATTCACCAGGCTATACGTTACACAAAGGGCATGGCTAACCCCATCCATGTCCACCTGCTTGGTTATCAGCAACGAGTCCCTCTCTCCATGGATTGCACACTGACGACTCAACTTCAAACTGACCCTATCTGACTCCTTTTCAAGCTGGCAGGCATAAGCGGCGGCCAAGCAGTCGCTAAGCTGGGGGAGCCTTCCCAGCAGGCAATCCTCCAAAGTGGCTTCCAGCGGGAGGATGTGGTCTATCAGCCCCTCCTTATAATAGCTATCGTAGTGCAACCTCTCCCTTAATTCTTCCTCTATCCGTGGCACTATATCATGGATGCTAACCACCTTCTCACCCCCCTCCCCAGCAGGGCTGATTCCCGTCTGCAAGATCTTTCTGTGATAGGCCTCCTCCCTCCTGCAAAGGACGTTAAGCAGGTTAAGCCTTCTGGGTTTGTAGTCCAACTCATAGAGATGCCCACCCCTATCCGGCTTAAAATAGGCACTAAAAAAAGAGTTGGAGAGTTTGTACTCCTCAACGGTATCCAAATCAAAATCCTTTACCTCCACCTGCACCCCCTGCCGTGTATCACAAAGAGAATCAGCCTCAATAAGGTGCTTATAAACAGCAGAACGCAGATGCGGCAGATAAAGACCCCCAAACACCCCATGCCAGTAAGCATCATTACACTGGGCCTTATAAAGCTCCTTAGACGCCTTTTGCAGTGCTTCTGTAACAAGCGATGCTTTGCCCCTCTCAGCTATCTTATGGCTCACCTCTAGCATCCTGGCGTACATTTGATACGCCTCCGGATACTTTACCCTGAAGTTCCTCCACGTCCCTCCCTTCAAGAAGCGCTTAGCCACATCGCCCCACGGCTGGCTAGCTACTGCCTTATAGACCTCCTCGTACTCAATAAGCCCCGCCGCCGGTAGCGCCCACTCCATCATCTCACGGTAAGACGCATCGGGAAGATATACCTTTCCCCTGGGAGACAACCTTTCTACCGCCTCTCTCAGGGTAATAATGTTTATCCACTCCCTGTTTTTCACAAGGGCCTGAAAGAATTGCTCCAGCCATCCATCCTCATAGACATGCTTATGAGTCATTGGCCAGCCGCCAAACTTCTCCCCGTCATCTGCATACACCAGCAGGGCATCCCCTTTGCGTTGGGCAAATTGACGCAAGTAATCTATTGTCTTCTCAGGATGCTCAAATGGAATACAATACCTCAACCGCTCACTGCCAGGGAAGATTTTTAATATATGCCCCTCGTCCTCGGTAAGGAAGTAGCCATCCAGTTCCTCCTCCCTTAAACCGGCGTTTCTGAAGTGTGAATCATCCACCACCGTGTACTCCGCCCCTGCCTCCCACAAGGTGCTTACCAGCCCCTGCTCCCACACCCGCTCTGCCAGCCACACCCCTTTGACCTCAGCATCCAGGTTGCTACCGAGCCACCGGGCAAAGGAGCGAAGCTGCCCCAGCCTATCCCGCCTCGGCAGCATCACCAGTATGGGTTCGTAGAATCCACCCCCAATGATTTCTACCTGGCCACTCTTTACCATCTGATGGATTTGCTCAAATACCTGGGGCCTGTGGGTCTTTATCCACTCCAGTAATTCCCCCGAATAATGGAGCACCAACTTTATGTCAGGATACCTTTGCATAACCCCAAGAAAGGGCTCGTAGGCCTTTGAACACACCTCCTCAAAGATAGAGCCAAAGTTGCCCACCGGCTGGTGGTTATGCATGACAAGCACTAAATTCACACGGTTCATTTCGTAGCTCGCTTCCTATTTAAACCCTCCCGATACAACTTAATATATTCCAGGCCGCTATGCTCCCACGACCAATCCTGCAACATCCCGCGCCTCACAAGTTCTGTCCACTGGCTACTGTTTCGGTAGGCTACAACAGCCCTTTTTACTGCCTCCAACATCTCTGAGGCACTGGCAGAGTTAAACGTAAACCCCACCTGCTCATCCACCGTATCCACCAGTCCCCCCGTCCTCCTCACAATGGGAACCGTACCATATTTCAGACTATAGAGTTGATTCAGACCGCAAGGCTCAAACTTAGAGGGCATAAGGAACATATCCGCCCCCGCCTCTATCTCATGAGAGAGGCAATTGTCAAAGCCAATGTTTATGGAGGCCTTCCCCGGATACTTAGAAGCCTTTTCTTTAAGGGCCTCCTCGTAGGGTTTGTCCCCCGTCCCGAGGAGGATGAATTCCAAATCCAGTTCCATCATCTCCTCCCATACCTCAACCAACAGGTCCACACCCTTTTGTTCCACCAGTCTCCCTATCCAGCCTATAACTGGCACGTCCCTTTCCTCCAGCCCGCACTTCCTCTGGAGATGCCCCTTGCAGGCCTTTTTGCCCTCAAGGTTCTTTAACCCATAGCGAGAAGCAATGAACTTGTCCTTCTCCGGATTCCAGACCTCATAGTCAACCCCATTCACTATCCCGAACAGGTCCTTGGAGCGTTCCTGCAGCACACCCTCCATCCCTCGGCCATACTCCTCCGTCTGAATCTCCTGAGCGTATTGTCTGCTTACCGTAGTTACCAAATCAGCAAAAACTATCCCCGTCTTAAGTAGGTTTATTTGCCCGTAATACTCCAATTGCCTCAAGTTAAAATAACTCATGTCTAACCCCGTAAAGGGCATATCCTCCTTGGGGAATAATCCCTGATGGGCAAGGTTATGGATAGTAAATACCGTAAGCGTATTTTTGAAGAACGCATCATCGCGGTACAGGGTCTTTAAGTATGTAGGTGCCAGGGCGGCCTGCCACTCGTGTGCGTGGAGGATGTCGGGGGGTTGACCCAGCGCCTTCATGGTCTCTAATACAGCCCTGGAAAAGAAGGCGAACCTCTCGCAGTTATCCTTATAGTCCTTTCCAGTAGCGGGGTCTTTATAGAGTTCTTTTCTTTCAAAATACCCCTTGTTTTCAATAAAGTACACCGGGATGCGTGTACCCGGCACATAGGTTAAATATACAAGCCCTAAGGAGGTCCTATCCGGCATGGGTACCGCCACCGTCATCCGCGTAGGATTTACAGAAAACCCTTTCTGGTCAATGTGTTTATATAGCGGCATAAACAGGCTAACCCTGTGGCCCAGTTTTTCCATACTCTTCGGTAACGCGCCCATGACATCCCCCAGTCCACCTGTCCTTGCAAAGGGTTCTATCTCTGGGGTGACGTAAGCAATGTTCACTCTATGACCTCCTTTTTTGTTGGCTTCACCTGTCTTAGATACTCGGCAGCATTTTCCGGGGGAACGGGGTTAATATAAAAACCTGTACCCCACTCAAAACCTGCAATCCTGGTAAGTCTCGGAATTATCTCTATATGCCAGTGGTAATATTCTAACTCTGGCTTGTCAAAAGGGCTAGTATGGATTATGAAGTTATACGGGGGTTCCTCCAGTGAACCTTCCAGTTTTTTTAATGTTGCCCATAATATATCCGCTAACTCTTCTACCTCAAACTTTTGTATGTTCTCAAAGTGAGAGGAATGGTTCTTAGGCAGTATCCAGAGTTCAAACGGGAACCTGGAGGCATAGGGCGCGAAGACAGAAAAATAACTCCCATCTATAACCACACGCTTCTCCGTAAATATCTCCTGCCTCATCATATCACAGAGCAAGCACCTGCCCCTATACTTGTAGAAGGTCAAAGAACCTTCCATCTCATGCTCCACTACCAGTGGAACGATAGGGGTAACTATAAGCTGGGTATGGGTATGTTCAAGGCTCGCCCCTGCCGCCGCCCCCACATTCTTAAAAATCATGCCGTAGACTAGTCTCTTATCCTTCTTCAAATCCACCATCCTATCCCGGTAGGTCCAAATCACCTCCTGGATACGGCCAGGCTCTAATTGGGAAAGGGATATAACATGCTCAGGGCACTCTATTATCACCTCGTGGGCACCTACCCCGTTCATAAGGTCGTAAATGCCGTCTCCACGCTTGCTGAGGTCCCCTTCAATTTTAAGGGCAGGGAACTTGTTTGGCACCACCCTTACCCTCCATCCACGGGAATTGGGGCTGCTCCCACGCTCCCGATAGGCCATTATCTCTGGCGGCGTCTTATCTTCGTTTCCCTCACAAAATGGACAAAAATTACCCCTTATAGTATGCGGCGCCGAAATAAAATCAGAGGGTCTTAGGGCCCTCTCAGTCGCAATAATTACCCACCTTCCGGACACCGGTTCTTTCCTTAGTTCAGGCATAAAGCCTCCTTTTTTGATTTTGACCGCTGCCTACCGGCCAGCTTCGCAACTTTCGGGCGCGAACGATTCCGTGTAACCGCAGCTCTTGAGCTGCGACATACAGTCTTCCCCCTTGAACAAAGGGGATTGGGGGATTAAAGCCCCCAATGTAATGGTTTGATTTATCACACCCTGCTTATTAGACACCACGAATCCCACCAAAACGCCATTATAACCTAAATCTCAGATCAAACCTGCCACAATATTCTCTCAAAGTCCTTGGTGGGGGCTACAAAAGTAAACGGAAAATGGTCAGGCATTCTTTCCCTCACCTGACCATCGCTTTCTATTTCTATCAAAAACTCTGCGTTTTCTCCCGGGGAAAGTCCCAGTTCCTCAAAGGGACATCTCATCTCCAATATCTCATCCACCGCTACTGCCTCTGCTACTATCTTGGGGGTACGCCTTCCATTTCTAAAAACCTCTAGCCCTTTTATAGGTTGTAGTGGCCCCGTTATCTGGAGTTTGACCTCTGCAGGATGTATAAAAATTATAACCACCTTTTCATGGGCGGAAAACCTCCCTATGGCTTTCTCCTCAAAGTCCAGTCTGATGAAGAGACTCCTCTCGTCAAAGCCAAAATACATCTCCCTTATAATAGCACCCGTAGCCCTGTGCATAACAGGTGTATCTTTGAGTGCCTTGTAATGACCAGCCGCTGCCCATTCAAAGAAATTGCTCACCCGCCCATCCAGCCTCACCCTCATGAAACCCTTTGGGGCAGTGTAGGGCTTCCTCTTGCCAAGTTGCGCTATTGGTATATCTAAGACCTTTGGACTCTCGGCTGCAATAAACTTGTATACGTTTTTAAGATGTGTGCGGAAGAGTCTATCAAAGACCTCATCGTAGGCCGAGGAGTGGTCATCCCCATACCACCAGTACCAGTCACTACCCTCGCTAATATATATACCCTCCCAGGCCGATTTCAGTAAATCCACGCTCAAGGCAGTAGCCCCAACCGCTTCCGCCTGCCTCCTCTTCAAGAAATCCCTGGCCTGCGCAACGTATTCCCACGCCCGATTCTTCTCTGCATGACCCACCCACGTTGCAAGATTATGGTTTATCCAGGAACCGGCGTAAAGGTCATGTAAGGTGTCACGTGGAGGATACCTTTCCAGATAATCACTCACCCGGATGGTCTCCACTCGCCCCTTAAGCATGGAAAATCCCCTATAAAGTTCCCTCAGAAAGTCAAGCCCGCTGTTGGGATAGTGCTCCCAGGCATTCTCTCCATCCAGGATTACGCTAACAAGGAGGGGTTGTTCGCCCTTAAGGTGCGTCAGGTTTATAATCCTTTTGAGAAAATCTTCTGCCGCAGAATGGGCACTGAATCTCTGGTATTCAAAACCTATAAGGTCTGAGAGGACATGGTCACGGAAAATTATCTGGGTTTGCGACCCCTGACACTCCAGACGATAGGGTTTGTAGAGTACCAGAGGTTGGTTGACCAACCCATGAGAGTCCCGCGTGAAGGGGGTGTGGAGCGTCCTTGCCAGTATATCCTCATCCGAGGCCATCCACTGGAGCCCCGCCTCATGCAATATAGGTGCAAGGTGCGTACTAACAGCCCCCTCCGAGGGCCAGATACCCCTCGGCCTGTGGCCAAAGAACCTCTCATGAGTCTCTGCCCCCCTCTTCACCTGAGTTACGGCATCCTCTCTGGCCTCAAGCAGCCCCTTTGGCAATGGCAGTTGCGGTAGGGCCTGATGGGCCGTCTTGGGCTCACAAAGGAGGGGAAGGATGGCATGATAGTAAGGACTCATGGTAGTCTCTATCTGCCCGGAGACCTCCAGTTCTCTATAAAGTCTTGTTACCTCAGCGGTTAATTCCATCTGTCTTCCAAGCACTAAGTGTTTCTCTTCCTTTGTGTAGTCACGACCTTTAAGAAAGAGTGCCTGGAGCTCTTTATCTCTTTGAATCACAAGGGGATGGAACCAGGTAAGGTTAGCCCAGACCTGAAGGTCTCTTAAGTCTCTGGTGCTGAAATCTTTGGCAGCACCGTCCACTGTCTTCTTGCCGAAGGCCCTTTTCCTAAGTAATTCTCTGTAACGGGGATACGGCTCTATCATCCTCTCCCAGCTACAAGAGAAGAAGTTATCCAGAATGAAGTGCTTATCCTTTTCAGGTAGCTCTGTCGGTTCTAACTCACTGAGTTTCAAGAACTTATCCCTGGCCTTTCCCTGGGCGTAATCCTCCAGTTGCGCCAGCAGGCACGGAACAAAATTAAAACCCATTCTAATCTCCGGAAACTCTTTCAGTATAAGCCCCATGCCTATGTAATCCTTAATGGCGTGAAGCCTTACCCATGGCAGGAGATATTCCCCCGTGCTGAGATCTTTATAAAAAGGCTGGTGAAAGTGCCATAGAAAGGTAATAAAAATCATAAGTCTTTTCTTTTAAAGTCGTTACAAAGAAACCCCACTTTGCATGATTAGAGTATTGTAAAGTCCAGTTTAAACAAAATCAAGGGTAAAAGCCCTTTGGGCGGAGATGGATTGGTTAAGGCGTATTTTCAAGAGAATGGGCAATTTGGCCCATTTAAAGTGGGTCCGTTGGCCTAATCTAAATCTTAAATTTTTTGTTCAAAAATATGCGATTTTTAATCAAAAATTGGTGTTTTTGAACTGAAATTGGAAGTTTTTGGTTCAAATTTTAATGTTTTTGAACTGAAATTTGCACCCTGTAATTTAACGGTTCAGTCATTTTCCATTGCATAAACCCACTTGACTTTGTATACTTTAGGTTTGAATGGGAAAGCTGCGGCTCTTTGTGGCGGTAAATATACAAGACATTATAAAGCAAAAACTTAAGGAGTGCCAGGAGAGGCTCAAAGAGTCTGATGGGGATGTCAAGTGGGTGGATACAAAAAATATCCACATTACCTTGAAATTTCTGGGCTACGTTGAGGAAGGGCACCTGGACGAGGTCAAGGATATAATCCGAAAATCTACTGAAGGCATGAAGCCGTTCCGTTTGAAATTCAAGGGGATGGGTGCCTTCCCCAGGTTCCAGAGACCTCAGGTTGTATTTGCCATGGCAGAGGACGAGGCGGGCCACCTTGCAAGTATCAGTTCAAGCCTGGAGGAGGGCTTTCAGTCCCTTGGGATAGAAAAAGAAGACAGGGTTTTTGAGGCCCACCTTACCCTGGGCAGGGTTAAATCGCCACATAATATTGAAAAGTTGGTGCGCGTTATGGAAAGATACAAAAATGAACCCTTTGGGGAGGAACTGGTAACAAGCGTGCTTCTGATGCAGAGCCAACTCACCCCAAAAGGTCCTATATACACCAGGGTGGAAGAATTTACACTGATACCTTGAAGGAGAATAAAAATATGCCAAAACCAGAAACACCGGTAAATGAAAATGTTGAAAAAGTTGAAAAAATAGAGAAGGAAAAGAAGGCCCAGGCGCTTGAGAGGGCTATCTCGCTGATTGAGAAACAGTACGGTAAGGGCGTTATAATGAAGCTGGGCTCGCAGCAGAAAGTAGACGTGCCTGTACTGCCCACCGGTTCTTTATCGCTTGACCTGGCACTTGGCGTAGGGGGGATTCCGAGGGGCAGGATAACCGAAGTCTTTGGCCCAGAGGCCTCAGGTAAGACCACCCTCACCCTCCATATAATAGCCAGTGCCCAGAGGCAGGGGGGTGTAGCAGCCTTTATAGATGCAGAACATGCCCTGGACCCGGATTATGCCAGTAAACTGGGGGTGGACGTAAAGAATATGTGGATACATCAGCCCGACACGGGCGAACAGGCCCTGGATATTACAGAGAAGCTGGTAAGTTCTAACGGCATAGATATAGTAGTGATAGACTCGGTAGCGGCCTTGACGCCCAGGGCCGAGCTAGAGGGGGAGATGGGGGATGCCCACGTAGGGCTACAGGCAAGGTTGATGTCCCAGGCACTAAGGAAACTTTCAGGTATAGTATCCAAGACCCATACGTCTCTTATATTTATCAACCAGATTAGGGAGAAGATAGGCGTAATGTTCGGCAACCCCGAGACCACGCCCGGAGGCCGTGCCCTGAAGTTCTATGCCTCGGTAAGGATAGAAATACGAAAGATTGGGGTAATAAAGGAGGGCGAACAGGCCATAGGCAACAGGGTAAGGGCCGTTGTGGCAAAGAACAAGGTGGCACCTCCCTTCAGGAAGGCAGAGTTTGACATCTTATTTGGTAGTGGCATATCTCTGGCGGGGGACGTCCTGGACCTGGCCCTTGAGAATGATGTAGTGGAAAAAAGTGGCGCCTGGTTCTCCTACGGTAATTTGCGTCTGGGTCAGGGTAGAGAAAACTCCCGACTCTACCTTGAGCAAAACCCAAAGGTATTGCAGGAGTTAAAAGGGATAGTAATTAAAAAGGCATCCACTAACCAGTTAAAGACAGCTATCGCAGATTAACATGCCGCAACGCTTCTAAAAAAAATCTTAAAACATCCCCCACCCAAGTAGGGGCGTATTGCAATACGCCCCTACAATACAATCACGACTTGATGATTAACTAATTGAAACGAATAAATGAAGACCAACGAGATTAGGGAGAGATTTCTTGAGTTGGTGGAGATGCCGATATGCCCATCATGACAGAAGCCAAAAATAAAGAGAAAAGGTTTTACAATACCTTGAAGGAGGTATTCATTGGGGCAAAGGTGGAAGGTGAGTCGGGCTACGTCAACCTTATGGCCATTAAGTCCAGGTACTATGAAAAGGGTGTCTTCCCAAGACTGCAAGAAGATATAGAGACGGCCCTTAAAGACTTCCCCCACTTCAGAGAGGAACTGTTTGATAAACTATACACCTTCTTCCACCGCTACTTCAGTGAGAGTGGGTCAATCTACTACCGCTACACCCCTTTACACCAGAACATCTATGAGAAGGTCTATACCGATGATAAGGACGTTATGCTCTTCTGGAAGACCCACATGCTCTACTATGTAAAGACCGACAGATTGTTTAAGAGTCTGGGGGTTGAATTAGACGGGGTAAAGTTCTTTTTTGATGTGTCAAGCCTGGAGCATAAAAGGGCCAATGAGAAGAGGGAAACTATCTACGGGTTTAAGGAAAAAAAGGAGAATGGCACGCTTGTTTTTAACGTGTCCTACTCTGAGAAAGGGAGAAAGACCAAGATTGATGAGATTTTAAAGGAATTGAAAAAGAATGGGCAAGGACTCGGTGAAGAACTCCTTGAACAGGCATTCAGGGTCTTTGAGAGGCAGAGTGAGGTAGACTACTTCATCAACAAAAATGCAAAGGCTTTCTTACAGGAACAGTTTAACCTCTGGCTCTATCAATACGTCTTTTCGGGGGAGAGCCAGTGGACGGAGACCCGCATAAGACAGCTCCAGGCCATGAAGGACATCGCCTATAAGATTATTGATTTTATCGGCCAGTTTGAGGATGAACTGGCGAAAATCTGGAACAAGCCCAAGTTTGTCCGGAATTCCAACTATGTAATAACCCTTGATAGGATTGTCTCTGCCTGTCATTCTGACCCTGAGCGTAGCGAAGGGGAAGAATCTCTAAAACTTATTGAGAAAATCTTAAGCCATAAAAACTTTAACGAGCAGGTAAAAGAATGGAAGGAATTGAGGATTGTTGATAATAACTTTAAGAAAACTAAAGTCATTGAGACTGATTTGACTGGCAGACACCTGAGCGATGAATTCAAACACCTGCCTGTTGATACCAAATATTTCAAAGATTTGGAGCTAGAAATACTAGTGCTCTTTGAAAACCTTGACCAGGCCCTGGACGGCTGGCTGGTAAAGAGTGAGAACTATCAGGCCCTGAATACAATCCTGCCAAAATTCAAAGAAAAGGTGCAGACGATTTATATTGACCCACCGTTTAACAAGGAACAGGATGCGGATTATTTTTACTCTGTGAAATATAAGGATGCAAGCTGGGTAACAATACTTGAGAACAGGCTAAGGCTGGCAAGGGATATTTTAGCGACAACAGGAACAATATATGTGAAATGTGATTATAATGGCAATATGTATGTTAGGCTTTTGATTAATGAGATTTTTGGTCAGGAAAGGTTTTTGAGTGAAATAATTTGGAAAAGATTTACCGGGACCAAATCACAATTCAAAAGTTTTTCATTAGTCACAGACACAATATATGCTTTCGCAAAATCGGGTGATTGGGTTTATGAACAGCAATTTGTGCCATATGAGGAAAAGTATTTAAGATGGTTTAAACATGAAGATAAAAGAGGTAAATATCTCATTAGAAATTTTTATTCACCTGGTGATGGGCTTCCCAGAAAATTCTTCGGTAAATTAATTGCACCACCAAAAGGCCATCATTGGAGAATGTCCCAAGAGAAAATAGATGAATATATAAAAGAAGAGAGAATTGTACTGGATGAAAAAGGATTCCCTAAATTAAAAAACTATATACATGAAATGGGGGGTAGGCCATTGGATAATTTAATTGATGAAATACATGTTGTTCAAGGAGTTTCAAACGAATATTATGATTTTCCAACTCAGAACCCTGAAAAACTATTACTGGAAGGAGACCTGGACATTAAGTTGACTAGGGCGAACCGCAGTATAGTTAAACTCCTTACAAAATACTATGCCATTAGGGATAATAAGGCCCCGTACCAGCAGTTCGTCAACCGTATGGGCTTCTGGATGGCCACAGGGAGTGGCAAGACCCTCGTACTGGTCAAGCTCCTCCAGATTTTGCATCTGCTTATTCGCCGTGGTGAAATCCCACCCCACGACCTCCTGGTTTTAACCCACAGGGACGATTTGATAGAACAACTCAAGAGACACGTTAGTGAGTTTAACTCCATGCGAAGCGACCTCTTTATCAAGCTGAGGGAGCTTAAGGAATATGCTGAGGCTAAGAGGGAGAATCCTACACTCTTTAAGGACAGGGAGTTAAGTGTTTTTTACTACCGTTCTGATAATCTCAGCGATGAGCAAAAGGAAAAGATTATTGACTTCAGGAATTATGATAACAACGGGAGATGGTACATCTTTCTTGACGAGGCCCATAAGGGAGATAAAGAGGACTCCAAACGGCAACATATCTACTCCATCCTCTCAAGGAATGGCTTTCTATTCAACTTTTCTGCCACCTTTACTGACCGCAGAGACCTTCTGACCACCGTCTCCGACTTTAACCTTTCAAAGTTCATAAAGGCAGGCTATGGCAAGCACATCTCCATATTGAACCAGGAAATCAGGGCGTTCAGGGACGATGAAGACTATAACAATGAAGAAAAGCAAAAGGTAGTCTTAAAGTCCTTAATAATGCTGGCTTATGTGCAGAAGGCTTATGAGACTATACGAAAACATAGGGCCAACTTATACCACAGGCCCTTGTTCTTAACACTGGTCAATTCTGTAAACATAGAAGACGCAGACCTGAAGCTCTTTTTCAGAGAACTGGAAAGGATTGGGAAGGGAGACATAACCGAAGGGAACCTGGAGAGTGCGGTTGAGGAACTCTGGGAGGAGTTAAAAGACGAACCTGAGTTAATGTTTGAAGGGGATAGGCTTAAGGTAAATGAACAATCTCTGAAATGCTTGAAACTGGAAGATATGTTGAAGTATGTTTACAACTCAGGAACAAGTGGGGAGATTGAGATTCTTGTAAGACCTTCTAACAGACAAGAATTAGCCTTTAAACTAAAGACCAGCGATAAGCCGTTTGCCTTGATTAAGATTGGAGACATCTCAGGGTGGCTAAAAGGGGAGCTTGAAGGATATGAAGTAAATGAAAAATTTGATGATGAAAGCTATTTTGAGAGCAATCACAAAAAAATCAGGGTTAAAAACATCACTAATCATTACTACCTTCCAGTAATACTCTCAGAAGATGAAAAGGTAGACTACATCTCCCACATAATCAAGACCAAGAGCGAGGTTGACTTTGTCAATAAACTGGAAGAGTATCTAAACAGGGATAATAAATTTAAGGAGTTTGACTGGTGGATGTTCAGCAAGTTAGATGGGAGCCTGGATGAGGTTTATATCCCCTACTATAACCCAGATATAAATGACATCAGTCCCTTTAAGCCGGATTTCATATTCTGGTTACAAAAGGGTGAGAACTATTTTATTGTGTTTATAGACCCGAAGGGAACAAAACATACGGATTATGAGCATAAAGTTGATGGGTACAAAAGAATATTTGTACAAGAGGGTAGCAGGAGAAAAATTCTTGACCATGAAGGGTTAAAGGTGGAAGTTTTAACCTTCTTACATACTGATGATAGGAATAAACTCTCAGAAGGGTACAGGGAATACTGGTTTGATTCCATTGACAATATGCTAGGTCATATTCTGACTGGCTTGCCTATGGAACTAACATTCAGTAACCGCTAAGAGTTAAATGAAGACTAACGAGATTAGAGAGAAATTTCTTGAGTTTTTTTTGAAGAAGGGACATAAGATAGTGGCCAGCGATTCTCTGGTACCCACGCTTGACCCTACCTTGCTATTCACCGGGGCGGGGATGAACCAGTTTAAGGACATGCTCCTTTGTAAGGGGAAGCTTGAATTTACCAGGGCGACCTCCAGTCAGAAATGTTTACGCACGGGGGATATAGAAAACGTGGGCAAGACGGCCTCCCATCATACCTTCTTTGAGATGCTGGGAAATTTTTCCTTCGGTGATTATTTTAAGAAAGAGGCCATCCTCTGGGCTTGGGAATTCTTGTGTAAGGAGCTAAAACTACCGCCTGAGCGCCTTTATGCAAGCGTGTATAAGGAGGATGATGAGGCATTCGGGATATGGGACAAAGAGGTGGGGCTTCCTGAGAGGAAAATCTTCCGTTTTGGGGAGAAGGAGAATTTTTGGCCGTCCAATGCACCCTCGCAGGGTCCTAATGGCCCTTGTGGCCCGTGCTCGGAGATTTTTTATGACCAGGGGCACGGTATTGGCTGTAGGAGGCCGGATTGCCAGCCGAATTGTCCCCACTGTGAACGATTCGTAGAGGTGTGGAACCTCGTCTTCGTACAGTTTAACCGTGTAGGGGAGATGAAGCTTGAGCCACTGGAACATAAGAGCATAGACACTGGGATGGGGCTGGAAAGAATTGCCCGTGTTATGCAAGGGGTTCGCACTAACTTTGATATAGATATATTCATGCCTATCATACATAACATAGAAGAAATCCTGGGCAAACGATACGGCCTGGATAGAGGGGAAGGGCGGTTGTTCCGCAGGATTGCAGACCATATCAGGGCGGTGGTGTTTTGCATATCGGATGGGGTGCTGCCCAGTAACGAGGGAAGGGGTTACGTGGAAAGGAGGCTGCTGAGGCGTGCGGTAAGGGATGCCATGAGCTTGGCCGGGCTTGAGGAGGCGGCCCTCTATAAACTCGCACCCACTATCGCAGAGCTAATGCGTAAGCCTTACCCGGAGGTGGCCCAGCGACAGGATAATATTGGCAGGATTATAAGGAATGAAGAGGAGAAATTCTTAAGCACCTACCATCAGGGTATCCAGAGACTGGAAGAAGTGGTGACGGAGTTAAAGAGAAAAGGGACAGACATCCTTTCCGGGGAGGAGGCCTTCCGCCTGTATGATACCTACGGTTTCCCACTGGAGAGCACGGTGGATTACTGTGAATCTGTGGGTCTGAAGGTAGACATTCATGGCTACGAGAAGTATATGGAGGATAGGATTAGTCTGTCAAGGAGCGCCTCGGGGCTGGTCCATGCAATTTTTGATGTGGGTCCCATAGCCCAGCTGAAGACGATGTCTAAGGCGACGGAATTCCTTGGCTATCAAGGGGGTGTGGTAGAGGGAAAGGTGGTTGGTATAGTGAAAGATGATATCCTTTTGCCTGGAGCTCGCGAGGGGGAGGAGGTACAGGTGGTGCTGGACCGTACGGCGTTCTACGGTGAAGCAGGGGGACAGATAGGTGATACCGGTTACCTGGTGGGAGAGGGGGTAGAACTTGAAGTAACGGACACCAAGAAGGCAGAGGACCTAATCGTGCACTACGTAAAGGCAATCAAAGGGCACGTAACCCCTGGTATGAAACTCAAGTGTCAGGTAGACCTGGAAAGGAGAAAGGCCATAAGCCGCAGCCATACTGCGACGCACCTCCTGCATCATATCCTGAGGAAGGTGGTTGGGGAACATGCAGAGCAGGCTGGCTCGCTGGTAGCCCCTGACAGGCTGCGATTTGACTTCCATCACTTCCAAGCCCTTAGCAGGGAAGAACTGAACAAGATAGAGGATATGATTAATGAGCGTATAAGGGAGAATGCGCCAGTGGCGGCAGAGGAGATGACCATTGAGGAGGCCAAAAGGAAGGGGGCAATAGCCCTGTTCGGGGAGAAGTACGGCGAGAGGGTAAGGATGGTCAACATCGGTGGGTATAGTAAGGAACTCTGCGGCGGGGTTCACCTGCATAACACTGGAGAGGTGGGGTTATTCAGGCTAATAAATGAAGGCTCGGTATCTGCCGGCACGCGTCGTATAGAGGCCCTCACGGGTCTTCTAGCCCTTAAGAAGGTAAAGGAGGCGGAAGAGACGCTCAACAAGTTATCTGCCGTACTAAAGGTTCCGGCGGGGACAGTCCTGCAGAGGGTAGAAGCCCTGGTGGAAGAGATAAAGAAGATGGAGAAGGGGGCAACTGCCTTGGGTGGGTTAAGGGATCTGGTGGCTGAGGGTCTGCTGAGGGAGGCAAGGGAGGTGAATGGGGTGAGGGTGATTACCCATCAACTGGAGTCAGTGAGGGTAGATGACCTGAGGAGGCTTATTGATTATATAAAGCCGTTCCCTTCCACGGTGGCAATACTGGGTACGGTGGAGGACGGTCGGCCTGTGATTATCACTTATATAAGTAAGGAGCTTGTAAAGAGCGGGCTTAGTGCCTCAGAGATTGTCAGGGAGGCGGCAAAGATTATGGGTGGTGGTGGCGGTGGAAAACCGGACATGGCCCAGGCTGGCGGTAAGGATGCGGGAAAACTGGGCGAAGCCATTGAACATTCCTTTAACTTGATAAAGGAGAAGGGTTCCAGGTCCGCCAAGGCAGATTTGCCTATGGCATGACATGCCTATTTTACCGCAACGATTTCGGCATGACATATCGGAGGTCTCAACAGTACTTTTTGTAGAGGTCTCTTTGTTTTTTTATAACCTGGATAATGTGTGAAGGGGAAAATTAGAATATGGCACCACAGCTATTAGCAGACCTGACGGGTATTGATTTTAATAAGCCTGTTTTCACCAAGGAAGAAATCCGTACCATAAATCCCCATCGCTACGAGATGGAGCAATTATCGGGGATAGTGAAGTTTGACCCTGAGAATAAAATAATCATAGGTTACAGGGACGTGGCCCAAGATGAGTTCTGGATAAGGGGCCACATCCCTGGGAGGCCGCTGATGCCGGGGGTACTTATTGTAGAGGCGGCTGCCCAGCTTTGCACCTTTTATTACAAGAAGTGCATCCCTGATGACAGGTTTCTGGGCTTTGGTGGGGTGGATAAGGTGAAGTTCAGGGGCACAGTGCTACCGGGGAACAGGCTGATACTTATAGCCAAGAATCTAGAGCTCAGGCCGCGCCGCGCCACCTTTGATTGCCAGGGTGTGGTGGACGGGAAATTGGTCTTTGAGGGGGTAATAATAGGGATGGCGGTTTAAGGGGGTTAAGGTCGCAAGGATCTAATTCTGGAGTACCAATACCCCTCCCGAAGCAGAGATTCAAATCAACCTCAGGACTTCATAGCGGCGAGGGCTTCCTCTTCCATGACTACTGGTTCATCCTGTGGTACAGACTCTATCGGGATAGGGAGCTTGAAATTAGCGGGAAGCGGGTCTATATACTTCTTTCTGTATGCCTTGCTTTGCATCCTGCAGCTGGGGAACCGCTTGTTAAAGTCAGGATGGCTTACCATCTTTTTCCATATGGTCTGGATGGGCATTTTTCTGACGTTGCCGAAGCTCACCGGGTTAAAGTCACAGGGGTTAATGTCGCCGTAAGCTGTCATATAGAATTGGGACTGTGCCCCGTAACAACCGACGCCCAAGGGGGAGTTTATCAGTGCCATGACGTTTACCCCGATGGGGGTTGTCTCGTAGTACTTCTTGGCAAGGGCAATTACCTGCTTCCTCTCTTGAGGGGTGAGAATCTTGGAGGCGTCCTTGAGGTACCTACCTGAGGGTATGCAGTCAAATATGGTTACCTCATGGAATCCTTCGCTGACGGCAATCTGGAGTAGCTTATCCAGATGACCCCCTTTGAGGTTCTCATGGGTGGCGTAGGTAGATATACCGGTAAGTATGCCAGCTTCTCTGGCGAGTCTTGCGCCCTCAAATGCCCTTTCGTAACAGCCCACTACCTTGCGGAATTCGTCATGCTGTACGGACTCGCTGTGGTCAATAGAGATATTAAGAGAGAAAAGCCCGGCGTCCTTTAGCCTCCTGACGTTTTCTTTAGTAAGTAGCAGGCCGTTTGTGAAGATCATGGCGACGGCCTTTGATTTGTCCACATGGCGTATAAGTTCGTAGAGGTCTTCCCTCAGCATGGGTTCGCCGCCGACGTAGATTACAAGACTGGCGCCGAGGTCAAGGGAGCCATCTACCACCCTTTTTATTTCCTCAACTGATAGTTCCTCGCGGGTTGAGTCCTTAAAGGGGTCTGCGCTGCAATGTATGCACTGGCACTGGCATTTGTGGGTGATGGCGAGGTTGGCCGTTACCGGGAGGGCCATTTTATAGACCATCATCTTTACTTTTCTAGTCAGGAAGCGCATGCCCGCTGGGGTAGGATGGGGTGGGTTATAGATATTGTACACGTTTGCGCCGTTGACCCTTGCGAGTACCTTGAGGGAGTTGAGTTTCTCAAAGAATTGCTGGACGAAGGGGTTAAGAACCTCCCCGAGGGCACCACCGGCCTTACCCGCAATCTTACCGTCTTTTATATCAGCTTCTACATGAAAAAGGTCATAAGTTTCCATCTCTACACACCTATCAATTTAAGGTTTTGTTCAATGTCGTTAAGGATTTCGGTAGCCACCCGCAAGGCCCTTAGCCCCTCTTCACCGGTAACCATGGGCCTTTTATTATGTATCACACAATCTAAAAAGCTTTCCAGTTCCCTTCTTAGAGGCTCCTGATGGTTCATTTTAATGTGCTTAATTTCCAGGAGGTTACTGAAATCAAAATTTTTAAGGTCTGTAATATCCTTAATGCCTAGCTTTTCTGGGTTAATATACTCCAGAGTAAGCTTTGGTGATTTTTTATAAATTATAGCTTCTTGTTTTTCATAGTCCAGAGAAATATAGGTGTTTTCTGAAAAAATGCGGATTTTCCTCATTGGCCTAAAAGAAACACGGCTGGCGGTCAGGTTAGCCACGCAGCCATTCTCAAAGACTATCCTGGCATTAGCTATATCTTCTTTTTTTGAGATTATGCAGGTCCCTACTGCCTCCACTTTTTTTACTGGTGATTTGGCGAGATGCATGATTATGTCAATGTCATGAATCATGAGGTCCAGTACAACACCGATGTCTTTTGTTCGGAAGTTAAATGCGGAAAGGCGGTGGCATTCTATGAATCGTGGGGTGATAGGATAGTCCTGAATGGCCTGAACGGCGGGATTAAACCTTTCCACGTGGCCTACCTGCAGGATGACTTTATTGTTGGAACTTATTTTTACGAGTTCTTCGGCCTCTTGCAGGGTTACGCCGAGCGGTTTCTCTAACATCACAGGTACGCCTCTGGCGAGGAAGTAGGAGGCAACCGAGTAATGGGCACTGGTGGGGACTGCTATGCTTACAGCTGAGACCTTGTCGGCGACCTCTTCCATGTTGGAAAAAGGTTGGACGTTCAGGCGGCCAGCCACCTCTTCTGCCCTTTTTTTATCTACATCCACAACCCCTACCAGTTCGGCACTGGGGAGTTGGGAATATATCCGGGCATGCTCCTTGCCCAGATGTCCCACACCCACTACGGCTACTTTTACCTTCTTACCTTCCATATTTATCGTATAAAAGCATCGCGCAAGGTTTCCCTGTACCGGCCGAACTTACCCTGGGCCATATTACTGAGGAAGTCCACAAGTGTTTTTACCTCTGGCGTTAGGCCATCTTGTTTTGCTAATTCTGCCAACGCTTTATTTTTGTTTAGGGCCTCCTGGCGAAAAAGTTTGTGGAAGGTCCCTTTCAAAGCCTCTAGGCGTTTGGGTGGGAGGCCTGCCCTCTCAAGACCTACTACATTGACCTGCCTCACCTTTGCAGGGTTACCTTCTACCAACATATAGGGTGGTACGTCTTGCACTATCCTTGTAAGACCGCCTACGTAGGAATACTGTCCGATGGTGGCGAAGGGCTGTACACCTACCAAGCCCATCAGTTTTGCATAACTTTCTACCTTTACATGTCCACCCAGTAATACCCCATTGGCAATAACCACATTATCCTCAATTATGCAGTCGTGAGCCACATGTGAACATGCCATAAAGAAGTTTTTATTACCTATGTGGGTCACACTGCCTCCGACCTCTGTACCGCAGTTTACGGTTACGCATTCTCTAAATATATTATGGTCTCCTACAACTAGTTTGGTATTTCCACCCCGGTATTTCATGTCTTGGGGTTCAGTTCCAACGCAGGCTCCTGGGAATATTACGTTACCTTTGCCAAGCGTGGTATTTCCCGTAATGGTTACATTGTTACGAATAATGGTTGCCTCGCCTATCTTCACGTACTTATCAATAAAGGAGTGGGCCCCTATCTCTACTTCTTTATCCAGTTCTGCCGTTGGGTGTATCTGCGCTGTGGGGTGTATTTTCACACCGTTATCTCCTGATTTATCAAGGAGGATTCTTGAGAAACAAGGATGGAAATTTCCTTAGCCATAGAGGTATTAAGAAAATGGCCTGACCTTGTGGCAAATACCTTGGCCTCCAATGCTAGGCCAGATAGGAACAGGTCTCCGGATAAATCTAGCAACTTGTGTCTGGTTGGTTCATCAACATAGCGTAAGGTAGTTGGCCTCCTTTGGACAGGTGTAAAGGTATCCCCCATTTCATCTATCATAAAGCTGTTTTCTTCTGTGATGCCTTTGTCTAGTCCAAGTTTTTGCACCTCTTCCACCTCACTGGTTAAACAGAAGGTTCTTGCGTTGGAAAGTTCTTCAATAAAGCTTTCCTCTGTGAGGAAAAGGCTAAAGGACTGACGCAGCGAGGACTTTTCGCCGAAGTCAAGCCTGTAAGAGAGCATTAGCCCATCACTGTAAGGAAGGGCTATAAGGCTACTATTATCTTTTTCTAGGACAATAGGTTTTGTGAGCCTGTAAGAAGCTCTGGTAACGGGTTGCTCCACTACCTGCCCTTGCCTCAAGAGTTCTACAAAAAGCCTTGAACTACCGTCACCGCCTGGCATCTCACTATTGGTCAACTCTACCAGGAGGTTAGTTACACCTAACCCTGCCGCAGCGGCCATGAAATGTTCCACTTCTTCTACCTCTGCCTTGTCTCTTCCCAAAACGATACGCCTCTTGTTTTCGCGAAGGAAGCTTACAAGGGCAGGGATTGGTGGAGAATCTTTAAGGTCTAACCTTTGAAAACATATCCCGCTATTGGGAGGTAGAGCTCTTAGTCTGACCATTACCTCCTTTCCCCTAAAGAGTCCCCGCCCATGATATTCAACTTCTTTCCTTATTGTCCTCTGCCATTGGGACAATTTTTAACCCCTCTTGTACCTACGATTGAGTGCCTCCACTACTTTGTCGGTAACATCTAGGGCGTTAGAGAAATAGAGTATGGTCCCTATGCCTATCTTTAGCCTGAGCTCCAGCAGGTCTGCGCTCTTCGTGTCTATATCCTCCTTCTTCAAGATGAGGTCAAACCCATCTTTTTTTCCTACCTCTTCTACAACTGCATTAATATCTTGGAAGAGCTCCTCATAGAAATCCTTTTCTGCCTTAGCTAAATTTTTCCCAGCTACTTCCTGCTCTATCTGTAAATAGAGGATTAGTTTCTCTAACTCCTCTTCTTTCTTCCTCCTTGCAGCACTGCCTACCTCCAGAAGCTGTATATCTTCTCTAAGGGCTATAGCCTCATCTTGTTTTACTTTTAGTAAGTCTTCGGACTTAGCTCTGATGTTACGAAAGTTATTTTCAAGTTCCTTTCTCTTATCGTACCGTTCAAAGACCTTATTAAGGTTTACTACACCCACTTTTAGCTCTTTACCGAAAGTAGTGCCTGGTAAAGAAATGACCAAAGCGAGAAAAGGCACAAAAAGACTTATCAATTTCATAGTTCCCATCCTTTCTAAAATGCTAATAGGCTCCGGCTCCTTGTCCACCGACATTAATGCCCAATAACTTAGTGTCATCTTCTGACTCTTTCATTATGGGGATACCGAAGTCCAATCCCAAAGTCATACGTCCAAAGAAGGGCAAGGTAATCCTTACCCCTGGCCCAACCGCCACCCTCATTCTGCTAAAGCTCAAGCTATCATCCGCCTTTCCTACATCAACAAAAAATACCCCGTGAAGGAAATGCTTTACAATAGGAAAATTATCCTCTACCCCGAAGAGGATAAGTTTTTCTCCACCTATTTGTTCCTTTGTAGCAAGGTCTACAGGGGAAACTCCCCTAAAATCAAAACCCCTTAGTGAGCCTGTGCCCCCAGCAAAGAACCTTTCAAAGATGGGAACTTCACCATCCTCAGCGTGGGACATCACTACTCCCAAGGTTCCCTTAAGACTAAGGACATGCTTCTTACCTCGCGGAAATTCAAAGAGACTCTTATGCCTCGTGGCTGAGACCCCATACCTTATTATCTCAACATCTAATGTGGACCCTTCAAGGGAAGCATCTATCAAAGAGCCTTTGGTAGGGAAATATATATTATCCCTTGTATCTCTTATCAGCCTAAGTTCTGCACCGAGCTTAGAAAGGCTACCCTCCATGGCTTTAACTTCTACTGGGGCAATGGGCTCTACGTCCCTCACCACCACATCTCCAAATTCCGGGGAAAGGGAAAGATGGGTATTCTTTGTCAACATTCTCCCTATGCTCATACGGGTACCCCTGCGTTCCTCTATGTAATCTTCCCTCCTTCTGGTGAAGAAAAACAGTGAGCCACCAAGGGAATACGGCGAGTCAAAGATGGATGGGTTAGTTAAGGATAAGATTACTTCATTTCTCCTTATGCCTGGGCTTAACCTGAGGTTCAATATATGCCCCGCCCCTCTAAAGGCATCTCCTGTAATAAAATCGTGGAAGCTCTTCGGTGGGTCAAAGATGTTGAAGTTTCTGTCGGTATAAGAAATGTCCCCAAAGAAGCCGGAGGTCATACCAAATCCTCCACCGAACCTCAACATCCCCGTACGGCCTTCCTTTACCTCTACTAGCACGTTGGCCAAATCAGGAGTACTACCCGGTTCGCTATAGATACCTACTGCCTGAGGGGCTTGCGTATCAAAGTAACCGGTATTCTCAAGCCTTTCCCTGCTTTCACGTATCTTTACAGTATCCACTCTCTGCCCTGGAGAAAACGTCAGCACCCTTCTTATCACATTGTCTTTGGTCTTGTCATTACCTGTGATCTTTACCTCTTCAATGAATACCCTCTGGCCCTCTGTTATCTCAAATGACAAATCTACCGTGGCCTCCAGTGGATTGTACGCCGTTTTTGGCCTTACGATGGCATCTATGTAACCCTGCTCACCATAGAGTGTTTTAATTTCTTTTGCATCTTCATCTACGCTAGGGGGGAGAAATGGCTCACCCCTTCTCAACTTCATCGCCAGTAAAAGATCCAGGTTCGTAAAAAGTCTATTACCCTTCAGGGTTATCTCCCTGACATAATACCTTTCTCCTTCTTCAATAACGAAGGATACATAGATATCTGACCTGTCGGGGCTGTAATCCAGCTTTCCCTCTGCTTTTACATCTAGCCAACCCTTATCTATGTAGAACTCCTTTAGTTTTTCCTTATCCTCCTCAAACAGGTCACCATCAAAGATGCCCCTGAAAAGGAGTGTGGGGAATCGCCTCCTGCGTGTCTTCACTTGCTTCATCAGTTTTCTGGAAGAAAAGGCGTCATTACCTACAAATTGTACCTCTTTGACGGTAGCCTTTGGACCCTCTCCTATGCGGTAGATTACATCTGCCTCTCCATCCAGTCGCCTTATCTCACTGGCCACGTTGACAAACTGAAAGCCTTTTTTTGAGTAAAGCTCCTTAATTTTTTCCTCTCCTAACTTTACTAAATAATACTTTAGGTAATCCCCCTCTTTGACCTCCAGGACCTCTTCTAGCTTACCCCTACTAAGTTCTTGGTTACCTTCAAAGATGATTGCCCTTACGAGTGGTCTTTCAGTAACAAGAAAGGTCAGCTTGAGACCATCTTCGTAGTCCTCCAGTATCACCTCTACGTTATCAAAGTAGCCCATGGCCCATATACTTGAGACGTCTTGCGAGACTGCCTCAGGGTTATAGCTATCTCCTTCCTTAAGCCTGACAGCCCCTCTTATAGCTGCTGTACCCACTCTTTTATTCCCTTTTATATCTATTTTTCTAAGTATTTTTGTTTTCTCTGGTGTCTGGGCGAATAAGCACTTTTCCACTAAGAGGCAGAATAGTGCGAGACAAAAAGAAAGCTGGAGTAGTTGTTTGAAATGAGCCATCCCTTGCTTTCTTCATAAGTCTTCGTTGGAATAAGGTTCAAACCGCATGCACTCGGTAAGAAAGGTGAGTTTAACAGTATCGGTAGGGCCATTCCTTTGTTTGGCTATAATAACTTCGGTTAGCCTTGGGTTTTTCTCGGGGTCGTAGTACCCCTCTCTGTGGAGTAATAGTACAAGGTCAGCGTCTTGTTCAATGGACCCTGATTCCCTGAGGTCCGACATCCTGGGTCTATGGTCTTCCCTTGTCTCTACGGCCCTGTTTAACTGGGAGACTGTTATGACTGGTACATCCAATTCTTTTGAAAGGGATTTTAGTCCTCTGGATATAACGGAGACCTCTTGCTGGCGGTTCTCAGCCCTTGGGGGCTCAAGTAGCTGCAAGTAATCCACTACTACAAGACGAATCCCCTTTTGGGCCTTCAGCCTGCGGGCCTTTGCCCTTAATTCCATTAGGGTAAGCCCTGCACTATCGTCTATAAATATTGGGGCGTCTGTAAGAACACTGGCGGCAGTGGTCAGCTTGGCCCATTCCTCTTTAAATACACCCCTTTTACGGACTTGTTGGGTATTCAGTTTGGCCCATGAACACAGCATATTTTGTACAATCTGCTGGGCTGACATCTCAAGTGAAAAGAACACGACGGGTATCTTCTCTAATACGCCGACGTGCTGGATTATGTTTAATACGAAACTGGTTTTGCCCATGCTGGGCCTTCCGGCTATTATTATCAACTGGGAAGGCTGAAGACCGCAGGTAAGGTTGTTGAGGTCTGCAAAACCGGTGGATAGCCCCGTGAGTTTCCCTTCCTCCCCTGCCTGAAGTATATTGAAGGTTTCATTGATTAAGTCGGCGATATGTGTTGTTTCTTTGCTGAACCTCTTCTGTGCCAGTTCAAAGATGAGTCTTTCGGATTTATCCAGAATCTCTTCCAGGTCTTCTTTGCTACTGTAGGCCTGTTTCTGAATACTTATACTTGCCTCTATCAACCCCCTCTTAATGTGGTTATCTCTTATCAGCTGGGCATAGTGTTCGGCATTGGCTACAGCGTGAACGGCCTCCTCCAACTCCATTAGATATTCCAGGCCGCCTACCTGTTCCAGAAGTGCCCTACGTCTTAGCTCTTCTCTGAGGAGTAACAAATCAACGCTTTGCCCTTTTCCAAAGAGGTCTATCGTGGTTTGGAAGATTTCTTTGTGGGCAGTCTTGTAGAAACTATCCTTGTTGAGATATTGTAGGGCAATATCTATTACGCTATTATCCAGTAGCATTGCCCCGAGGAGGCCCATTTCTGCCTCTATACTATGAGGTGGTGATTTTTCTAGTAATTCCATGGTCATACTTCTCTACCCTCCTTCCTTTGACCATTTAAGAGAGTATGACACACCCTCCGTCTTCCGCCCAAATTTTACATTATGTAAAATCTTATTCTTCCTTCACGACCGAGAGTTTTATTGAGGCTGTGACACCATGTCCAAAATTAAGTAGGATGTCATAGGTGCCGCACTCTTTTATGTGTTCTTCCATGGCTATGGCTGACTCTTCCACGGAATAACCCTTGGTGGAAAGCTCCTGGGCTATAAGTGCCTGGGTAATTGAGCCGAAGAGCCTTCCCTCCTCGGTAGTCTTTGCAGTGAGGGTGATTTCCAGCCCGGAGAGTTGTTTGGCTAGTAACCGGAGGTCCTTTATCTCCTTTGCCCTCTTGGTCTCTTCCTTTTTCTTCTTAAGCTGCACCTCTTGTAGCCTGCCGGCATTTACCAGACAAGCCAGCCTTTTTGGCAGTAGATAGTTTCTGGCATAACCATTGGCAACGTCAACAATATCACCCAGGCTGCCCAGTTTTTCTACGTCTTGTAATAGGATTACTTGCATTACATTCTCTCCTTCTAAACTGTGTAAGGCAAGAGGGCCATAAACCTTGCCCTTTTCAGTGCTTCTTTTGTGGAGCGTTGGTGCTTAGCGCAATTACCTGAACGCTTTCTAGAGAATAGCTTACCCTGCGAGCCAGTAAGCTTTTGCAGGCTGGTAAGGTCCTTATAATCTACCTCTTTTATACCCATCTTGCAGAAGCGACATTTTTTGATGTACCGAATCTGCTTTTTTAGCGTAATCTCCTTCTTTGGTTTCTTTCTCATAGCCTCCTTCCTTAAATATTTAATGCCTTAGGCAGACATGTCGCGCAAGTGGGCAGACCTGCCTGTGGCTGGATCAAAAAGGAATCTCCTCCTCATTAATATCTGTTTGAGGTGAATGACCAGTCTCCACCCCCGCCTCCGGGGCGCGCTTCCTGGTAGGCCCTACAAACTCAAAACTCTCAGCTATAACCCTGTAGGCGCTCATCTTCTGTCCTTCCTTAGACTCCCACTGGCGGAAATGGAGTCTGCCTTCAACAAATATAGGGTCTCCCTTAGAGAAGTACTGGCTTATGACTTCTCCCCTGCGGCCAAACATATTCACATCTATAAAGCAGGTCTCCTCTTTAGATTCTCCGGTAGGGCTGGGCCTATTCCTTGTGACGGCCATGCGAAAGCTTACTACCGCTGTCCCCTGGGGTGTATAGCGCAGTTCGGGGTCTTTGGTAAGCCTACCCATTAAGAAGATTTTATTGAGGCTAGCCATAAGCTTAGATTCAGGCCCTCTTTATGCCTGGGCGGCGGCAGCAGGTGCAGGCATCTGCTTTTCGGCTTGTGCCTCCGGTTTCTTCCTGACCTGCAGAATAAGGTTTCTTATCACCATATCTGAGAGATGGAACTCCTTACGTATGGAAGTAATAGAATCTGTCGGGGCCTCAAAATAGCCAAGCATATAGGTGCCTCTCTTGTGGATACCTATCTTGTAGGCCAGCTTGCGTTCTCCCCACGGTTCAAGGCTTAACACTTTAGCCCCGCCCTTTTGGAGGACTTCCTGTACGTGGGTCACTGCCTTATTCCAGTCAGTCGTTGCCACATTGTTATCAATCAGCAGCATTACCTCATAAGTTCTCAAACTGTTACTCCTCCTAGTTAAACTTCTTCATGCACTCCTCTGTGCCCTCTTTTAGCCAATCCAGCAGGGCCTCATTGGCCCTTTCAAGTGTACCCTCTACGACCTCCTCTTCCTCTACTGAGAAGTTAGAGAGGACGTATTGCTTGGCCTCTCTGTGTGGCGGCTGTCCTACACCTATCCTCAGGCGAGGAAAGTCTTGACTTTGCAGATGCAATATAATGGATTCTAGCCCGTTATGCCCGCCGCTTGAGCCTTTCCTTCTAATCCTCAGCTTGCCCAGCGGCAGATTTAAGTCATCACAGATTACCATTATTGAATCTATAGGGCAAGCGTAATTCCTGTGGAGTCCCTCTACTGCACGGCCGCTTTCATTTACGTAAGTTAGAGGCTTTGCCAGTAAGAGGGTTTCCCCGTCTATTGCCTTTTCTCCTATAAGGGCATGATATCTCTTTCTGTCCAATTCAACCCCTAACTTCTCGGCCAATCTGTCCACCACCATAAAGCCCACGTTGTGTCTGGTTCTGTCATACTTAGGTCCTGGGTTACCTAGACCTACTATTATCTTCATAGTGGACCTAAGTCTCTTCTACCTCTTCCTCTTTCTTAGGTCTTCTGATTAATTCAGGCTCCTTAGACACCTCTTCCTCCTCTGCGGCTGGTTTGGCTACCTCTTCCACAGGTTTCCTAACTGCAGCCACTGGGATGTCCAGGTTTTCCCCGACAAACTTAACTCCGGCCGGTAAGGATACATCTTTTAAGTAAAGAACCTCTCCTATGACTATTGCGGAGACGTCCACCGTTAGTCTGTCCGGGATAACTCCTGGTAAACACTCCACCAGTACCTCTCTCAAGGCCTGTTCAAGACTGCCACCTTCTGATACACCTTGAGGAACTCCTTTTAACTCTATAGGGACTTTTACCTCTACGGATTTATCCATCGCTATGCGCAGGAAATCAGCATGGAGTATCTCCCTACTTACAGTATCGTATTGCAAGTCCTTCAGTAGGGCTAACTCCTCTTTGTTATCCCAGTTCAGGCTGATTATCCTCGCCCCAGAGCGTATGGTGTCCCTGATTTCTTTACCCCCTACTAAAAGGGTCAAAGTGTCCTTGTTTAATCCATATAATACTAGAGGGACCTTTCCCTCCCGCCTTATCCGTCTAGAACCTCTGGAGCCTAAAACGGCCCTCTCTTCTACTTTTAGTACTACTCTAGCCATTACCTTTCTCCCTTAGACAAACAATGCACTAACTGACTGATTAGTGTGAATCCTTTTTATAGCCTCACCCAGGAGCTCTGCTATAGTCAACACCTTTAGTTTTTTTCCGAGTGTCTTTGCCCTTTCATTGACAGGAATGGTGTCGGTAATAGCAACTTCCTTTATTGGCGCGTCCATCAACTTCTCCGCAGCAGCACCACAAAGTATTGGATGGGTAGTGCCCACATATATATCTTTTGCCCCTTTGTCTCTCAGTACCCTTGCTGCCTGAGCAATGGAGCCTCCCGTTGCTATTATGTCATCTATCATGATGACATTCTTGCCCTCCACGTCTCCTATAACGAAACCCACCTCTGTCTCCTCAGGTCCTATTCTTCTCTTATCCACCACAGCCATCCTTATATTCAACTTCTTTGAATAAGCCTTAGCAATCTTTATTCCACCAACATCGGGTGAGACCACCATTACCTCTGGGATTTGGAGTTCTTTATAGTAATTTGCCAGCACAGGGAAGGCGTAGATGTGGTCCACAGGGATGTCAAAGAACCCCTGAATTTGGGGGGCGTGGAGGTCCATAGCCAGCACCCTGTCCACCCCAGCCGTGGTAATGAGGTTGGCTACCAACTTGGCTGTAATCGGGACCCTGCCCTCATCCTTCCTGTCCTTACGTGCGTATCCATAGTAAGGGATGACGGCCGTAACCCTTGCCGCTGAGGCCCTCTTCACGCAATCAATCATTATCAGCAATTCCATAAGGTTCTCATTTACGGGGGGACATACTGATTGTACAAGGAACACATCTGCACCCCTTATATCCTCATTTACTTTTACGTCTATCTCCCCGTCAGGGAAGCGCCCAACGTAAGCATCGCCCAGCGGTATCTCTAGGTAACTGCATATCTTTTTGGCTAGGGCTGGATTAGAATTCCCAGTAAAAATTCTTAGATTGTCTAACCCTTCTAATAACATTTTGGAATCCATATTCTCACCCTTTTTTAAATATTCTAAAAACCCGGGCCTATTGTGGCCCCATCTTTTATAACACTACCGCCTTTCAAATATACAAAGGGTCCTATACGACACCCTTTGCCAATAACCACCCCATTAGAGAGGTAAGTAAAGGGATACAAAATAGTGCCAGGCCCTATTTCCACTCCATCTTCCACAAAGGTACTTGAGGGAGATACGACCGTCACTCCCTCGGTCATAAGACGCCTCAGGGTCTCCTGAAAGGCTAGTTCAGAAAGCCTGGCCAGATCCATCTGCGAATTCACACCGAGGAGCTCTTTCTCGTCGGTCAGTGGCAGTGACTCCACCTTTCCGCCAAAATTGTTAAACAATTCCACTACCTGTGTCAAGTAGTACTCGCCTTTTTTGTTTTCCGTGCTGAGTCCATCCAGGGCCTTCAAGAGGGATTGTACTTTAAAACAATAGACGCCACTATTTATCTCCTTTGCTGCCCTCTCTTCTTCCTTAAGGTCTAACTCCTCCACTATCCCTTTTATCTGCCCTTTGTTATTCCTGATTATCCTTCCATATCCAGTGGGGTCTTCTAAAAAAGTGGTTATCAGGGTAGCATCCGCAGAGGTTTCTCTATGCCTTTTGCCCAATTCGCGCAGCGTCTCAGCCCTTATCAAGGGTGCATCCCCGTAAAGGACAAATACGTCCCCTTCTTTTCCTTTCAACAACGGGGTTACCACCCTCAGGGCATGACCGGTGCCGAGTTGTTCACTCTGCTCTACCCACTCCGCACCAAGCCTCTCCACCTCTTCTACAACCTCCTCCTTACTACTCCCCACCACTATTATTACCCGTCCAATCCCTGCATTTCTAACTGCCCTTACAACCCATTCCAGCAGGTGCCTGCCACAAAGGTTAAACAAAACCTTAGGATGAGGCGATTTCATGCGGGTCCCCTTACCCGCTGCCAGTATTACTGCCGTTTGCTCACAACCTGACTTCTGCATACCTTTGTTAGCACTTACATTACCCTTCTTAAGTTTTTTATCGGGGATTTTTATGTAACTTCTGCAAATTGGCTACCCGGGGAGGACTCGAACCTCCAACGAGGGAACCAAAATCCCTAGTGTTACCATTACACCACCGGGTAATGATTGCTCCCCAAAACCGCTCCCTTATGGGCTGAGCCCACCAGTGCAGCATATCTGGCCAAATAGCCTTTCGCCTCTGGCTTTAAGGGCTTCCAACCCTCCCTGCGTCTTTTAAGGGTAGCTTCTGGGATGTTAAGCTCTAACTTGCGCCCGGGTATGTCAACAACAATCTCATCCCCCTCCTCCACAAACGCTATAGGCCCACCCACCGCCGCCTCGGGGCTCACATGTCCTACGCACGGGCCACGTGTCCCTCCAGAGAAACGACCATCGGTAATCAGAGCCACTGTCGTGTCCATACCCATTCCTACCAGCGTGGCTGTTGGAGATAGCATCTCCCTCATCCCCGGTCCCCCTTGTGGTCCCTCGTACCGTATTACCACCACACTGCCGGGTTTAATCTCCTTAGCCATTATCGCCTTCATGGCCTCTTCTTCACGGTTAAAGACCCTGGCACGGCCCTTGAATTTCAGTATCTCTCTGGCCACCGCACTCTGCTTTACTACGGCCCCCTGGGGGGCCAAATTACCGTAGAGTATGGCTATACCACCCTCTTCGCCTCTAACCTCCTCCTTGCTCTTTATAACCTCTGCGTCAGCAACCTCAACTCCCTTAAGTATATCCTTAATTTTTTTCCCACTTACAGTCACGCAGTTAAATAGGTCATCCTCAAGTCTTTTCATAAGGGCTGGGACGCCACCAGCATAATAAAGATCTTCCAAATAGTATTTGCCTCCGGGCACCAAGCTTGCCAGGTGAGGTATCTTCCTGCCTATACGGTCAAAGACTTCAAGGCCTAAATCTATCCCTGCCTCCCTTGCGATGGCGGGGATATGAAGGCATGTGTTAGTAGACCCACCCAGGGCCATATCCACCATAACAGCATTTTCAAAGGCTTCTTGGGTCATTATCTTTCTAGCATTTATACCCTCTTTAGCCAGTCTTACCGCTACCTCACCACTCCTGAAGGCTATCCTATCCTTCTCGGCGGAGATAGCCAGGCTTGCCGCACAGTTAGGCAGAGACATCCCCATAGCCTCCGTCAGACAGGCCATGGTATTAGCTGTATAAAGCCCCTGGCAAGACCCCGGCCCGGGGCAGGCCTCCATCTCCAACTTGTCCATCTCCTCCTGGGTAATCTCCCCCTTGCGCCTTCTACCCACTGCCTCAAAGGTGTCGGCAACCATTGATAGCCTACGACCCTTGTAGTGGCCGCACAGCATAGGCCCAGCCGTTACCACTATTCCTGGTATATCTAACCGGGCAATGGCCATGAGCATCCCTGGGGTAATTTTGTCGCAGTTGGTCAGTAAAACAAGCGCATCCAGGCAGTGGGCATTAGCCACACACTCTATCGCATCAGCAATTATCTCCCTGGAGGCCAGGGAATAACGCATACCGGGGTGTCCCATAGCTATCCCGTCACAAATACCAGGTATTCCAAACAGGAAACTCACCCCGCCTGCCGCATATATGCCCTTCTCTATAAAGGATTCCAATCTACGCATATGGACGTGCCCCGGGATTAGCTCCGTATAGCTACTTGCTAACCCTATAAAGGGCTTAGCCATATCCTCCCTAGATAGGCCGGTTGCGTAGAGTAGTGACCTGGCAGCAGCCCTTTCCAGGCCTTGTTTTATAGTATCACTCCGTAACATCTTTTGAGCGTAAGGAAATACTTCTATCTGTTAACCTAAGTCTAGTTTTTTCAAGGACTTAAACTCTTCTGACAAATCAGAATCGTATCATAATATCAGAATCAAGTCAAGGTCAAATATCTAAAGGAAGAAAGGTATAAAGGCTTATGTAGTGGCTCACAGATACCAGAGGTCTCTTTTAATGTGCTATCCCAAAACCCACAGATTCTATTTTCGCAACTTGTCTTGGGCTTTCCTCCTTTTAATTGACACCCAGAATTTTTCACTGCTATAATGCACTTTACAAAAGGTTTTTTTCATACAAAAAGAGGCTTCCGTGAAGAATGCTGAACTAGCTGCTATGTTTGAGCGTATGGCTAACGTGTTGGAGCTGAAGGGGGAAGACCGCTTTCGTATAAATTCTTACCGGAGGGTGGCCAGGGTAATAAGTGACCTCACTGAGGACATAAAAGAGATTGCAGAGGAAGGCAGTCTACGGGGTATACCTGGCATCGGAGAAAGTCACGCCCAGAAGATAGAAGAGTTTCTCAAGACCGGGCGGATGTCTAAGTATGAGGAAGTTATGAAGGGGGTGTCCGAGGAGACGGTGGCCATGATGCAGATTTCGGGGCTTGGGCCCAAGACAGTGGCCATGCTTAATAAGAAGCTTGGAATCAAGGGGATTGCTCAACTGGAGGAGGCCATACATCAGGGCAAGCTAAAAGGGCTGAAGGGGATAGCCGAGAAAAAGATAGAAAATATCCTTAAGGGTATAGAACTTCATCGTACTAGCCAGCAGAGGATAGTGCTGGGGGTTGCCTTCCCAGTGGTGAACCGAATCGTGGAAAGAATACAAAAAGTCAAAGGGGTGATTGATATACAACCGGCAGGTTCTCTGAGGAGGATGAAGGAAACCATTGGTGATATTGATATACTTTGCTCAGGACATGAGGGCAGGGAGATTATCCAGGCCTTCGTGGGTCTTCCCGACGTCAGGAAAGTGTTGGCAGCGGGTGATACTAAGAGTTCTGTGCGTATAGAAGAGGGCTTACAGGTGGACCTAAGGGTGGTGGAAGAAGACTCCTTTGGTTCCGCTCTGCAGTATTTTACTGGCAGCAAGGCCCACAACATCCATCTGCGGGAGATTGCAAAAAAAAAGGGTCTCAAAATTAGTGAGTACGGCATCTTCCGTGGCGAGAAAAAACTGGGAGGAAAGTTAGAAGAGGATATATACAGAATTTTGGATATGGAGTGGATACCCCCTGAACTGAGGGAGGACAGGGGCGAGATAGAGGCAGCCCAAGAGCAGAAGCTACCGAAATTAATAGAACTGGAGGATATAAAAGGAGACCTTCACGTCCACTCCAAGTGGACGGATGGCCACTCTTCCTTTGAGGAGATTGCTGAACACGCCCGCAAGATTGGTTACCAGTATTGTGTGATTTCAGACCACTCTAAGAGCACACGCGTGGCCCATGGGTTGGATGAAGAGAAGCTGTTAAAGGAGATTGAAGAAATTGATAAATTAAACAAAAAACTATCAGGTAGCGGCTTCAAGCTCCTTAAAGCCTCCGAGTGTGATATAAAGAACGATGGTTCTATGGACTTCTCCGAGAAGGTGCTTGACAAACTGGACATAGTGCTGGGGGCTATCCATGCTGGTTTTAAACAGAGCAAGGAACAAATCACTGAGAGACTATTGGCAGCCTTAAGCAACCCTTACGTAAACATTATCGTACATCCGACAGGGCGTTTGATAAGTCAGAGAGAGGGTTACGATGTGGATATGGAAAGGGTAATGGAGGTGGCTGCCAAGACGGGTACCGCACTGGAAATTAATTCTTTCTGGGACCGCCTGGACCTTAACGACATTAATGCAAGGAAGGCAAAGGAGATGGGCGTGAAGATAGCCATTTCTACCGATACCCACTACCTGGAACAGATGTGGATGATGAAGCTGGGGGTTGGAGTGGCCAGACGTGCCTGGCTAGAAAAAGGGGACGTCATAAATACGTGGCCCTTAGAGAAATTACTGAATTTCTGCAAGGCTAAAAGAAAGACTAAACAGACAGCGGGGGTTAAAAGTTAGGAGTTCAATAATTACCCCTTGGATTTTTGGCTGCCATTTGTTATATAAAAACTATGCCCAGGATTGATTGTCGTTACTGCGGGAAGGAATTAGAGTACAAATCTATAAAGGATTTGCCTTACTTCCCCTTTTGCTCCGAGCGATGTAAACTTATAGACTTAGGTTTGTGGGTGGAAGAAAAACATCGCATAGAAGAACCCCTCTCCCCCGAAAAGCAATCGGAGTTAGAAAAGAAAAGTCCCGAAGGGGAGGAATAATAGAAACGGGCGGGTACGTTTTAAGACAGCCCGTACCACCTGCTTATACCGCCGCCCTTTGCCGCACCAAAAACTCTTAACGTTGCCTCTACCACCTTGGGGCAGAATTGTGTGCCTGCACATACTTTCAACTCTTCTAGTGCCTCTTTCAGGGGTTTGGCATGGCGGTAAGGTCTCTCGCTGGTCATGGCATCCAATGCGTCGGCTACGCATACGATGCGTGCCCCCAGTGGTATCTCTTCTCCCTTTAAACCCATGGGATAACCTTTTCCGTTATAGCTCTCATGGTGATAAAGGATTATTGGTACCAGGTCCCCGAATCTTTTTACCTGACGGACTATTTGAACACCTTTTGCACAATGCTCTTTTATGGTGTTCAATTCCTTTGGGTCAATATTGTCTTTTTTATCTAGAATCCCTTCGTTGATACCTATCTTACCCACGTCATGAAGGAGGGCGGATATTCTTAATGAAGGAGGGCGGATATTCTTATCTTATCTTCTCTATTTCTTCTTCTTCAAGTCCAAGCTCTTTGGCTATTTCACACGCCAGCCAGGATACCCTTTCACTATGGCCTTTAGTCCAGGGGGACTTAGCATCTATAGCCTCTGAGAGAGACCTTACGGTATCAAGCAGAGATTCCTCCAGGAGTTTCTGAGTCTCCTGCAGTTCTCGGAGCTTTTCATTAAGTTCTATGTTTGTTACCTGCAGCGAAAGCGAAGTGTCCTCCAGGTCTTTAAACCTCTCTTCCACATATTTATGCTGTTCAGAGATGAGCCTTTCTTTTCTAAGTTTCTCCTCCTTCAGATACTGGATATGTACCAGAAAATAGCATATTAGTAGAGGTACTAGAGAGAACAATATTTCCAGTGGAGTGGATTTAAACACAAAGAAAAAGAGGACTAGTAAGCTGGCGCTTAAGGAGGTGCCAAACAAAAGTAATTTTGTTGCAACTGTCCTTCTTGGTTCCCAGGTCAGCTCCATCTCACAATATTCGTCCCCTCTGCTCATGCACTTAATGTCTCTACAGCGAGCGGGCGGCATATCCTGCATTTTTTGAGGGGCAGCCATGAAGACCCCTTTCCTGATCTGGCAGGTATTTTCTGTACAGGCAAGGAAATACTCTCCAACCAGTTCCCTATATCTTTCAGTAACTTTTATCTGTAGAACGGCCCTGCCTTGGGTTATTAAGGGTGCTTCTAATTTCACACAATTCTTTGAGAATCTTCCTTCCAACCCCACCATAGTGTAGATATATTCTAGTGGAATGGGTTTGCCTATAATAGCAATGAGAGGGGTGATAAACCTGTTAAATCCAATCTGGAAACAGAAGTCGGGCTCGCCGCTTATCTCTTTTGCGAACTCAACCATAAAATGGTAAAACTCGGCCGAGTAAGAATTCCATGGGTTTTTCAGAAATGCCTCTGTCACCCAGAACTTCCTATCGGGTATAGCCCCGTTAAGCATAGAGATAAGTTTTTCTACGGCCTCCCTGGCCGCTTCTTGACCAATTTCCTTCAGGACAAGGACAGGGAAATTCTTGTGGCTCTCTAGCTCTTTTTTTATTGTAATTTCTTTTACGTATTCTAGTATACCTGCGATGGCATGGCCCCTGACGTCCTCAATCTTGTTGCCCTGGCTATCCACACCAAATGGCGGATACCTCATTTTTCCCCGTTCCGTAATCTTATGTTTGGCTGGAAGGTATATATGTGTACCTGCCTGTTTCATGGTTGATAAAACTATAGACATATTAGACCATCCGGAAAGTAAATAATTTTACTTTTATTACAACAACAAATACTGTATTTACATTATTTATAC
>JBMFFR010000010.1:0-49307 GCA_051388875.1 Candidatus Brocadiia bacterium JP1
ATATTAACATATATACGTAAATTTATATTCTATGTCAACAAAAATATCAAAAAAATTATATTTTAATGCTGCTCATTTCTCTCTTATGATGAGTATTCACAACTAAAAGCTATAAAGGTTTTGTGTGTGTGGAAGAGGTGTTGTGACGCCTTTTAGGTAGAGGAATATATGTAGTTTTATGGAGCTTAGCTAAAAATTATGGAAAAATTTTGACTTGTTCTCGGTTGATTGTTAACATTTAGCCATTAATGGGTCTAGCCATAATTGACTGGATAATAATAAGCCTTTATTTGGCTTTTGCAGTAGGGGTAGGGTTTGTTTTCTCCCGCAGGGCGGGTAAAGACGTAAAAGAGTATTTTATTTCCGGGCGGAACTTGTCCTGGTGGTTATTGGGCACATCCATGGTGGCCACTACCTTTGCGGCGGATACGCCTCTGGCTGTTACGGAATATGTACGCAATGAAGGTATATGGAGGAACTGGTTCTGGTGGAATCATGCGATGGGAGGGGTATTAAGCATCTTTCTTTTTTCAAGGCTTTGGCGAAGGGCGGAGGTGATTACTGATAATGAGCTGATTGAAATGCGGTATTCAGGCCGACCAGCAGCAATACTGAGGGCCTTTAAAGCTACATACTATTTTACCATATACAACTTTGTAGTAATGGGCTGGGTAATTCAGGCCATGGCTACCATATTGCAGATGACCCTAGGAATCCCCAGGCATATGCAATGGGCTTCTATTATTTTATGTATCTGTATAGCTTTAGTGTATTGTACCCTTTCTGGTTTTTGGGGGGTGGTGGTCACAGACTTAGTGCAATTTGGTCTTGCCATGGTAGGGTCTGTGGCTCTGGCTATTTATTCCCTAAATGAGGTTGGTGGTATGGCAGGGCTAAAGGAGAAACTTGCCCAGATGGAGGGTGGTTCTGCCAATACAATGCTTTTTTTTCCCCCTTTTGATACAAACACCTCTAACTTTTGGGATTCGCCATTCTTTACTTTTTTGGTGTTCATACTTGTTATGTGGTGGGCCTCTCATTGGGCGGATGGTGGGGGCTACATTATTCAGAGAATGTTGTCTGCAAAGACTGAGGAACACGCCTTCTGGGGTACCTTATGGTTTAATGTGGCCAATCATGCATTGAGGCCATGGCCATGGATAATAGTAGCGCTTGTAACTATGGTAAGCTTTCCCGATATTGGGCCGGAGAGAAGCAAGGAGGCCTACCCTATGGCTATCAACTCTTTCCTCCCACCAGGGATGCGTGGCCTAATGCTAGCCAGTCTTCTGGGGGCATTTATGTCCACTATAGATACGCATGTCAACTGGGGCAGTAGTTATTTTATAAATGACATCTACAAGAGGTTTGTTGTAAAAGCTGCCTCAGAAGGGCACTACGTACTGGTATCAAAGCTCTCCACTATTGGCATAATGGCTGCGGCAGGTGTGGTAGCCAGCAGGCTTGATTCTATAACAAAGGCCTGGGAATTCCTTGCACCTATGGCAGCTGGTACAGGCCCGGTGCTTATCCTTAGGTGGTTTTGGTGGAGGGTAAATGCTTGGTCAGAAATCTCCAGCCTCCTTACCTCATTAATAATAAACATTGTACTGGTGATCCTTGGTGTAAAAATACAGCATAGATTTGCCTTCATTGTGCCATTCTCTATAATAGTGTGGGTGGCCGTGACTTTTTTGACCCAGCCAGAGCCGAAAGAAAAACTGATTAACTTTTACAGAAAGGTTAGACCGGGTGGGTTTTGGAAACCCATTCAGAAAGAACTGCCCGGTATAGGGAAGGGTATATTAGATATGGGGTTTTTGTTAGAGTGGTTTTCGGGAGTCGCCCTAATATATGGAACTACGTTTGGCATAGGCAAACTCGTATTTCAAGAATATGAGCAAGGGCTTATACTGCTGGGCCTAGCCAGCCTGGGGGCTGCGATTATTTCATATCGGATTATACAAAAGAAGGCATCCAATAAAGATTCAGCTACTATCGGGACATAGAATGCAAGAGGCCAGAAAGCAAGGAGGGAATGCGTGAAATTAGGCGTCAGCTATTTTGGCTCTAGACATATAGAACACGTAGCCAGGGATATGGAGTCTATAGCGGAGGCGGGTTGTAACTTTGTTGTCCATACCCTTAGCGAGGAAGATATGACCTATTACTCCGAGACGATGCGCGAGATTGTAAGGATAAGTAAGGGTGTGGGTCTAGAGGTACTCCTTGATCCGTGGGGGGTGGGTAGGGCCTTTGGGGGCGAAGCCTTTTCTGAGTTTATCTCAAAGAATCCGCAATGCCGTCAGACCATTAACATTGGCGGTAGCAAGGTTGCTATTGAGAAGGCATGCCTTAATTCCCAAATCTTCATGGATTTTATGAGGAGTTGGATAGAGCTGGCTGCCAGCACCGGGGCTGATGGTGTCTTTTGGGATGAACCCCATCTTTACTATGGGGAGTTAGTACCCCTTTTCGGGAAGCCGCAAGTAGTTTGGGGCTGTACCTGTCAGACCTGCCAGAGATTATTTCTGGAGCAGTTTGGGCACGAAATGCCCACTAATTTCACTGAGGAGGTCAAAAGGTTCAGGCAGAATACCATCCTTAGATTTATTGGCTCTTTGTGCAAGATTGCCTCTGGAAAGGGACTGGCGAATGGACTATGCATATTCCCCACGCTTGACCCCCGCTATGGGATATATGAGTGGGAAGAGGCGGCGATGCTTGAAGGGCTTGATATTTTCGGCACAGACCCTTACTGGCTCTGCTTCAACAAGAAAATGGAAGATTTTGTCAGAGATGTATCCAGGACTATAGTGGCCCTATGTGCTGAATATGGGAGAGAGCCCCAGATTTGGATACAAGGGTTTAGAATTCCAGAGGGTAGCGAAGACGATGTAGGGAATGCAATTAGGATTGCCTATAATGAAGGGGTAAGAAATATAGCGGTGTGGTCGTTCTATGGTAGTGCGTGTATGAGCTATTTGAGATCGGAAAGGCCAGATGTAGTGTGGCAGAAGGTATCAGAGGCTTATAAGGAATTGGTGGTAAGGTGCCGTGAATGCCAACCTTAAGGGATTAACCGAGAAAACCTTATCTGGTCATAGGCTTAGCCGGGAAGAGATCCTTCCCTTGCTATCCTTGGAAGGGGAATCCTTATACGACCTGTTTTACTGGGCTAACGCTTTAAGACACCATTATAAGGGGAATAAGATTGCGTGTTGTGCGATAATGAGTGCCAAGAGGGGCAAGTGCCCTGAGGACTGCAGGTTCTGCGCCCAGTCAATCTGGTATGACGCTGGGATTGAAGAGATTCCACTGGTAGGGGTGGAGGCTATTAAGGAAAGTGCCAGCAGGGCAGTAGCCCATAAGGCGAGTGCTCTGGGTCTTGTTACCAGTGGTAAGAGGCTCATACAGGGTGAATTAGTATCCATCAGCCGTAGGGTAAGAGGAGTGAATGGCTCCATTCCCTTGCATGCATCTCTGGGACTCCTGACCCGAGAGGGGGCAAAACTCTTAAGGCTAAGCGGTGTATTACGTTATAATCATAATTTAGAAACCTCAAAGCAATTTTTCCCAAGGCTTTGTACAACACACACTTACGAAGAGCGCCTTGCCACCATACGCCTGGCAAAAGAGGCTGGGATGGAGGTTTGTAGTGGAGGCATCTTTGGGGTTGGTGAATCACCTGAAGACCGTATAGAGCTCGCTCTTACTCTAAGGGAGCTAGACGTGGATACCATTCCACTGAATTTCCTGCATCCTATACCAGGTACACCGCTTGGGAAAAACCAACCCCTACACCCAATGGAGATACTAAAAATTATTGCTATCTTCCGTTTTATACTCCCCGATAAGGAGATAAAGGTGGCTGGGGGTAGGCAAAAGAATCTCAGGAGTATGCAAAGCTGGATATTTTATGCGGGTGCTAGTAGTATTATTGTCGGAGACTATCTTACTACGAAAGGGAGTTCAGCGGAAGAAGACCTTCAAATGATTACGGATTTAGGACTCCAGCTAAACTACGATAAGTCTCCAGCTTAGTAAAAGTGGTTTCTGCGTGGGTTATTAATTTATTTACCCTGAATATGGAAACGACCTCTATCCCAGACGCCTCAAATACTAGCTCCAAGGAGTATAATCGCTGGAAATATCTCCTTACGGTAATAAGCTTTCTCATAAACGTTAGCTATCTAGTACTAATGGCCCTTTATGTTTCTATTCCTCTCAGGGAACGGGTCTTAGTTGTGTCTAATAGCTATTATCTTCAAGTCGCTTTCTATTACACTGGATTTTTCTGGCTTTACTTGATAATAAACCTTCCCCTTGAGTTTTATTCTGGCTTTCTGTTAGAGCGTCGCTACGGACTTTCACAGCAGGGTCTGGGTGAGTGGGCCAAACAACAACTTAAAGAAATAGCCTTGATTTTTGGTCTGAGTCTGTTCATGGTTGAGGTACTCTATTTTATACTCTATAATTTTCCTGCATACTGGTGGCCTATTGCTGGCCTAACGTTTATCCTCGTTAGTATTGTTATGGCGAGGTTATTCCCAGTACTTATCCTCCCGATTTTTTATAAGAGCACACCGGTGGAAGATGAATCCCTTAAGGGGCTACTATTGCCGATGGCTAGGGAGGCCGGGCTTGACCTGAAAGGTATATTCAGAATCAACCTGAGTAAAGATACCCGAAAAGTCAACGCACTACTGGCAGGCCTGGGGAAGACCAGGCGCGTAATCTTTAGTGACACCCTCTTGGAGAGCTTCACCCCTGAAGAGGTACAAATCGTATTTGCCCACGAAATAGGCCACCATGTGTACCGCCATA
This sequence comes from Candidatus Brocadiia bacterium JP1, assembly GCA_051388875.1. Classification (GTDB taxonomy): domain Bacteria; phylum Planctomycetota; class Brocadiia; order Brocadiales; family Bathyanammoxibiaceae; genus JBMFFR01. The sequence goes on from JBMFFR010000010.1 coordinate 4,828, forward strand.
TCCCAAAACTTCTGTTTCTAAGCAGTCTTACAATATTCGTAGGGCTAGCAATAGTGGATAGCCTTCTGCGAAAAATCCTGCCTATGCTTAACTTGAAAGAACTTTACGACCCAGCTACCTTTCCGGTCTTCTTACTGATTATGGGTACGTTTGCTTTAGTGCTTCTTCCACTGGAGAATGCCTACAGCCGCTACCTTGAGAGGCAGTGCGATATGTATGCCATAGATAAGACAAAAAATCCGCAAGCCTTTATATCTACTATGGAGAAACTAGCCGATAAAAATCTGGCCGATAAGGAGCCTAGTAACCTTATTGAATACCTATTCTACGACCACCCACCTATTTCTAAGAGGATAAAAATAGCCAGACAGAGGCTAGAAGCTACCTCTTAAGACAGAAATTGTAAAGTTTGACAAAAGTAGTTGAAACTGATAGACTCGCCAAAAATGGCTAAAAGAAGGCCAAAATATGAACCTGACCTTAGTTTGCCAGCTCACAAATTTTAAAAACATGGGTTACTTCAACAAAACTTGCTTCGCCATTGTATTAACCATCCTTCTGGTCTGGGAGGGCCTGAGCCTGGGCGCTCAAGATACAAGCAATATCTTTTTAAATGTGGACGATTTAAAGCCAGGGATGAAGGGCTTTGGCAGGACAGTATTCTACGGGGACAAGATAGACGAGTTTGATGTGGAGATATTGGGCGTCTTAAAGAACTGGGAGACCAAGAATGATATGATACTGGTGAAGCTCTCTGGAGGCCCTTTGGAGAAAACAGGGGTAATTTCTGGTATGAGCGGTAGTCCCATCTATGTGGAGGATAAGGTTATTGGGGCAGTTTCTTATGGGTGGGGTTTTGCTAAAGAAGCTATTGCTGGGGTAACCCCCATAAAGGAGATGCTGAAGGTGCTAGAAGCTGGGGAGAAGGGTGATAGAGGGCTTGGCTATGCGCCCTCTGATAGGGTGGTACCTCCCGCTCCTTGGGAGTCGCCTCTGGAACTACAAGAGATGAATGTAAAGGAGGTGCTATCAAGGGAAGGCTTAAGCAGTCAATCTATACTGAGGATGGTTCCGATAAAGACCCCTTTAGTGATAAGTGGTTTTGACCAAAGGATTTTCAGTCAAATGTCAGAAGAGTTGGGCAGATACGGTCTCTTTCCTGTGCAAGGGGGAGGGCAGATTGGTGAAGGCACGGAGGGATCTGGGGAGATGGTGCCAGGAGCGGCCATAGCCACTATCCTGGCGAGGGGGGACATCAATGCCTCAGCCGTCGGCACGCTTACCTATCGCCATGGGGATGATTTCCTAGCCTTTGGACATCCTTTCATGCAGGCAGGTAGGACTGATATACCCATGGCCGGGGCACGTATACATGCGGTTATACCCATTCAGAGTACCTCTCTGAAATTGGCGAGCCCTACCAAAATCCTGGGCAAGATATTTCAGGATAGTAAGGCCGCCCTGGCTGGTACGTTGGGTAAGTTTTCCCACATGATTCCTTGTACTATAAAAGTAATGGGGGCACAAGTGGTAGAGTATAAGTTTGAGGTGGTTAAAGACAAATTTCTGACTCAAAATATCATACAATGGGCCTTAGAGAGTGCACTGCTTGCTACCGAGAGGCAGACAGGCGATAAGACCGTTAAATTGACTCTCTATATAGAAATTGAAGGTAGAGAAAGACCCATAAAGGTAGAGAATTTTTACTACGAACCTCACCCTACTTGGTTTCCTGTCTATCATATCACCCAGTCAGTAGCCGTTATAATGAATAATCAATTTCAGGAGGTAAATATTAGGAATATTTCTGCTGAGGCTCAGGTTTACGATGAGAGGAGACTTGCCCATATTGAAGACATACGGGTAGAACACAGGGAGGTCATGCCAGGGCAAACAGTTCAAGTATTCGTGGCTATAAGACCCTTTGGTAAAGAACCATTTATAGTAACAATGCCTATTCAGATACCGCACGATGTGTCTCCAGGAAGTAGCATCACAATAGATATATGCAATGCAGATACAAGTCAGGCCCTTGAGCGCTCCAGGGCTCCAGATAAATTCATGGCAACAAGTTTAGAGCACTTGATAAGAATCCTGGAGGGTATAGAGCCAAACACTAACCTCGTAATGAGGGCCTTACTACCCAAGCGAGGTATTACCTACCGCGGTCAGCCCTTGCCTTACTTGCCCTCCTCCCTCCTATCAATAATGTCCTTCCCCAACCAGAGTGGCATAGGCCGCCTTACAGAGGAAATTGTAATCAAGAAGCAACTGGAATGGATAATCCAAGGATCACAAAATTTTACGTTAACCGTAAAAGAGAGGGTTTAGAAAGCTTTTTATCTTACAATTCAAAAAATGAGAAAGGTTATAATATCTCTTAGTCTTTTTCTCATAGTATTATCGGGGTACAGAGAACTGAGGGGTGTCGGTACCCAGATTATCACACAGTCCGCTAGCGCAGGATTTGATGTAGGTATAAAGAAAAACTTATCTCTTACCTCGCAAGAGCTCATGCTGTCTCCTGAGGTATCAGCTATAGAGGGTATAGCAGAACCCTACGTATGGGCACTAGCAAAAGGCCCGCAAGAGCAGATTTTCATCGGCACAGGAGACCCCGGTAGTGTTTACAGACTGGGTACCGATGGTAAATTGCAGCTATTATTTCGTTCTCCCGAACTCCACGTGCATACCCTTGCAGTTTCTCCGAAAAACGAGATCTATGCAGGTACTTCCCCACAGGGGCGTATTTATCGCATCTCTCCACAGGGAGAAGCCGAATTATTTTACAACCTCCCTGTGAACTATATATGGAAACTGGTATTAGATGGGGCGGGAAATCTTTATGCAGCTACTGGCCCTGAAGGGGTTATTTATAAAATGTCTATTAAAGAGGGAAGCCCACCTACGGCGGAGGTATTTTTTGACTCCACTGAAACCCATATACTTGACCTGGTGCTGGATAAGGAGTCAAACCTTTATGCCGGCAGTGAACCCAATGGTCTTATCTATAGAATAACTCTGCAGGGGCAGGCATTCGTCCTTTACGACGCCGAGGAAGGGGAGGTCCACTGCCTTGCAGTAGATAGTCTTGGACAGCTTTATGCCGGTACCGCCTCAGGGGCTAAGCCCAGAGTGCCAGTGGCACCCCTTCCCACAGTATCACCTATGCCAAAAGCGCCAACCACTGCTGAACAGGCCCCCACCCCTGTCATTGGTCCGACTGTCCTTCAAGAACATCCCCCTCATCCCCTTTCAGAACGGCCCAAGCCTAAAGAGGCTGAAAAACCTTACATTCCCACCCATGCGCCCAAATATAGTAACTATGTATACAAAATTTCTCCCGATGGCAGTGTAAAGAAGGTGCTTGAAGCCTCTCAGGCTTTAATTTTTGGCCTTGCGGTGGACCAGCATGATGATTTGATGGTTGGGACTGGTAGTGAAGCAAGGATTTACAAGATAGACAGTAAAGGAGAAACCTGTACGTTACTGAGTGTAGAGGAGGCCCAGGTGCTGTGTCTTTTATATGCAGATAAGACAGGGTTCTATTACGGTACTGGGAACCCTGGTCGCGTCCTCTTGGTGGCTGATACCTATTGCAAAGAAGGTTTTTTTGAGTCTGAAGTCTTTGATACCAAATTTAATGCCTCATGGGGTAATATTTCCTGGGAGGCAGACACCCCTGAGGGTACGCAAGTAAGCCTTTACACTAGGGCCGGGAACAGCAAAGAACCAGACAATACTTGGAGTGCCTGGTCAGATGAATGTATACAGGGCAGTAAAATTCAGAGCCCCTCCTCTAGGTTTATTCAATATCGTGTAAAGTTAGTTACTACGAGACTTGACTCTACACCGCTACTTCAGAGGGTATTCCTGGCCCATCTACCACAAAACCAACAACCTGTTATACATTCCCTCTCCGTTAGCCAAAAGATAGCTGCTACTGAAGAGCCTTCACGCACAACCCGTTCCGGTGTCAGTGGCCGTGAGACTAAGAGCATTAGTTGGAAGACCACGGACCCTAACGGAGATTCCTTAAGGTATCAACTTTTTTACAAAGGGCGTCAGGAAAGGGATTGGAAGCCCTTAGCAAAGGAAGAAATTAAGGGGGAGTATTTTTATTGGCAAACCACCAGGGTTCCTGATGGAGAGTATCTGATAAAATTAGTCACCAGTGATGACCCCGATAACCCTGCCGAGATAGCCTTAAGTGAAGAGAAGACCTCCGAACCGTTCCTGATAGATAATAGTCGGCCTTTGCTATTAAACCTGAAGGCTGTGGTGACGGATGGAAGAAGGATTGGGGTTTCTGGCCTTGCCAGGGATGAGCTTTCCAACATAGCAAGGCTGGAGTACTCTGTGGATGCAGGGGATTGGAGGGCCATCTTCCCAATAGATAAAATCTTTGACTCCAGGGAGGAATTATTCCTTTTTACATTGGAAGGTCTGCCCACAGGAGAACACACAATCGTTATAAATGCCACTGATTCTCAAGACAACATAGGTAGTGGTAAGCTGGTCGTAGAACTACTATAAAAAGAAAAGGGAGGAGTCTTGAACTCCTCCCTTTCTATTTAAAGGCCTAAAGCCTTTTATCCTTGCTTCCCACCTCCTGTACCTGGGACACCAAAGCCCTTTGGTAGGCGTGCAAGCTCCTCTACCGTAGTCACCCTTACGTCAGGAGGATAGCACTCCACACCATGGATTGGATAGTCTACACCTATAAGCTCAACATCTTCAGATACTCTAAGACCTATTGTGTATTTAAGGATTGGGAATACGGTCCATGCGCAGGCAGTAGTCCAAGCAACTACAACTGCTATACTTATGAACTGTGCAAGTAGTTGCCAGCCAGAGCCTACTAGAAGCCCTTTGACGCCAGCGTAGCTACCATCAGCAAAGATGCCCAAAGATAGTAAACCCCACAAGCCACAAGCACCATGAACGGCTACTGCGCCAAGCGGGTCATCCACATGTAATACCCAATCAAGAAGTGACACTGTACCTCTCATTACCAGACCAGCAACTAGCCCTATTACAACAGCGGCCCAGGTAGGTACATAGGCGCAAGGGCCTGTGATTGCAACCAACCCTCCGAGGGCGCCGTTGCATGTCAAGCCTATATCTGGCTTGCCAGTCATTCCGTAACTTACATACATTACTATAGTAGCCCCTGCGGCGGCGGCAAGGAAGGTATTCACCGCCACGACCGATATCCTGAGGTCAGTAGCGGCCAAGGTGCTACCAGGATTAAATCCGAACCACCCGAATGCTAATAAAAGAGTACCTATGACTACAAAGGTTTGGTTGTGACCTGGGATGGCGTTAGGCGTACCATCTGGATTAAATTTACCTAGCCGTGGCCCAACAATCCATGCCCCCCAGAAGGCCGTTATGCCTCCAATCGCATGTACTACCCCTGATCCTGCGAAGTCCTTAGCACCTGCGCCAATAGCCATAGTGCCTAACCAACCATTTCCAGCCCAGACCCAGTGGCCGTAGATGGGGTAGACTACGCCTGCTATAAAGGCGCTGTAAATTAAATAAGCAGGAAACTTAGTACGCTCTGCCATTCCGCCTGCCACAATTGCTACGGCCTTTGTTAAGAACACCATCTGGAACATCCAAAGCATTATGGTCTGTACGTCGTATGCCCCCCAGTGGAGTACCCATCCACTGTAGCCTGCACCAGGGCCACCTTTTTCTATTCCGGGGAAGGCTGTTCCTCCAAACATCAGAGCAAAGCCCCATATCCAGAATATTAGTGCAGCTATGTAGGTATCCAATAAGACATGGCTAAGATAGTTAAGCATGTACCTGGCCCTGAGAAATCCGCCTAGAAGGCCAAATCCGGCTTGCATTATGAAGACCAAGAAGGCGCATATCAGCGTCCAGGTGAAGTTTATTGAATACTTCAGCCCATCAAGGTCTTCTGTTCGCGTAGCCACACCACTGGCATCACCTATCCCTTCCAGTGTCCAAAGAACCTCCTCCTCCACCGCCTCCACAGCTGCGGCTGCTTCCGCTTGTGCCTCTGCTGCTTCTTGTTGTACAGGTTGTTCTTCTTCCGCTCCAAGCGGCCCCACCGACAAAAAGAACAAAAGGGGCAAAACAAACAGTAATCGGTTCATAGTACTTTTTCCCTCACTAGTTGTGAATCTAAATTTAATTAGCAAACGATTAGGTAAAAAGCAATTCAGTTTGCTTTGGAGACCACCTCACCTACCTCTTTGTCGCATATCGCCTCCTCTCCCTTTTTCCCATCCCGAATGCGAATGGCTTCTTCAACTGGCTCTACAAAGATTTTTCCGTCTCCAACCTTCCCTGTGTTAGCCTCAGCAAGGATAGTGGTTATTATTCTATCTAAATTTATGTCAGTAACAACTACCTCAAATTTTACCCTTGGGATAAATCTCTCCTTCCACTGCCTACCTTGCCATAGGAGGTTTATACCCTTTTCGTGGCCCTGTCCAGAGGTAGGAGTGACCGTCATACCGTGGAAGCCATTCTTCTCTAGTGCCTCTCTCAAAGCATCCAATTTTTCTAATCTTACAATAGCCACCACCTTTTTCATCTTAGTTTCCTTGCAAACAAACACTTAAAATCCTAACATTATTACTAAAAATTTAATTATTCTGCAACTCTTTAGATGTAAGAGTTTTTTCTTCCGCCCCCGTATGTAGTTTGGTAGAGGCTTTCCACCGGTGTGTACTTGAGAGTAGTTCCACAGCCTCTTTCTTCTTTTCTGGTGTGGATTGAAAATAGCGCTTGGTCACCTCAAGGGTGGAATGACCAAGCAGCTCCTTTACGGTCATCGGGTCTACCCCGTTTTGGGCCAATTTCCTGGCGAAACTATGCCTCAGGTCGTGGAAAGTACAGCCCTCTAGCCCAGCGCGGCGCAATGCGCCCTTAAAACTTTTTTCTACCTTTTTAGTAGGATGAACCGTCTTGGGGTCCCCAAATACATAAGGATTATCAGCCCTTTTCAGATTGCTCAGCAGTGCGGAGACAGTTGAGTTAATGGGTATTTTTCTATCCCTTTCTTTCTTGGACCCTTTGACTACTAATATCCCACCGCTTACGTCTACGTCCTCCCATTTCAGGGAAAGTATTTCTCCCAACTTCATGCCTGTATTAATGGCCACAATTATTATGTCACAAGTACGCCCCTTCGCAGAGGAGATTAACCTCTCTATCTCACTATCATTTAGTATCCTCTCAGGCCTTATTGGTGCCCTCAAAACCTTCACCTCTTTTACCGGGTTATAGCTTGCCCTTCCCCACTTCTCAGCCATGCTAAATATGTGCCGTAGACAAGCTAATTCCCTATTAACAGTTGCAGGTTTTACTTCATCGGCCCTCTTTGCCTTATACTCCGCAATTACCGTAGGGGGTATATCATCTATCTTCATCCCACGAAAGTGGGGCTCGGCAGAGTTTGTTATAATAAGGTCTCTTTTCCATGTCTTTTTTTTCCCCTTTGCGTATTGAAGATACTCCTTTACAAAATCTTCAAATAATGGACTGTCATGGATTTTGTTAGGATTTAGTCGTTTCTGCAAAAGTATATCTAGTTTACGAGACTCTAAGGCTGCTTCCGCTAGTTTTTTATCTGGCCCGATACGCTCCCGCTTTCTCTGCCCGTTGTACTTGTAGTCTATCCAGTAATTGCCATCTCTCAGGAATATTCCCATGGAAGTTTTTTATCAAATGAAGTGCCAATAACCTTATTTTCTTCAAATAGTTAGCAACAAGAGCTTTAATTTTAAAAAATGTAGCTGTTACAACAATAGATAAACAAAATCTTTTGAAATATGGTGCATTCCTGCCTTAAAGCAAAAAAGAATTCTCAGATTTTCCAGAAGTATTTAACATATTGTGTTTAAACAGCTTATAAAAATCAGAATACTTATGGTACAGTATTGCCCTAAAATGGATAAGCTTGTAGAATAAGTATGTTTGTGTGACTATAGCGTATCTCTCACAATATCATAGTGTTAGGGCAGATATAGAAAAAAATATGTAGTGTCGCAAAAAATGCGTCCCTCCTATGTAAAACTTGGATGTTTTTAATAGATTAGGTTATGTTTTTAAATTGGGTGCAATTCTTGGAAAAAAGGGGGGCAAACAGCGGATATTTCTTATGTATAATTAAGGATTTTGGTCGTTTTTTGGGTCTGAAGATGAGTTTTTTGAGTCTTTTTGCTTAAATATTTCTTTTTTTATGTTGTGTTTCTTCATCTTTCTATAAAGGGTTTTACTGTCTACACCGGCCTCAGTTGCGCTTTGTTCAATTCGGCCATGGTGTTTTTCCACAAGTTTTATTATGTACTTCTTTTCACAGGAATGCAGGAATTCGCTTAAATTGAGCCCATTCATGAAATCAGTTTCAAGGCCGAATTGGGTCCCTTGATGAGGGGGCATTGCAGAAACTTCTCTTGGGAGGTCTACCTCCTCTATAATTGTCCCTTTAGCCATTAATATTGCCCTTTCCATAAGGTTTTCTAGCTCTCTGATATTCCCTGGCCATTGGTAGCTTATCATTGCCCTAAAGGCTTCCTGAGATATACCCTTTACTGCTTTGCCTGTGGTTTTGCCAAACTTTTCCAGAAAATGGCTTACCAGTAAAGGTATATCCCCCTTTCTTTCCCTTAGGGGTGGTAAATAAATGGGGAACACGTTTAATCGGTAGAACAAATCTTCTCTGAACCTCCCCTCCTCAATCCCTTTCCTTAAGTCTTTATTGGTGGCAGCTATAAGTCTTACGTCGGTCTTGATTGTTTCATTCCCACCCAGGCGCTCAAACTCCTTTTCCTGTAGCACCCTAAGGAGTTTCGTCTGAATAGATGTCGGTATACTGGCTGCCTCATCAATGAATATGCTACCTCCGGAGGCAAACTCAAACTTACCTATCTTGCGCCTAATGGCACCAGTAAAGGCCCCTGCTTCGTAACCAAACAACTCACTTTCTAATAGGGTTTCTGGCATCGCACAGCAATTTACTGTAACAAATGGCTTATTCTTTCTGACACTGTTGTAATGTATTGCTTTGGCAACAAGCTCTTTACCGGTACCGGTCTCCCCTGTTACGAGGACAGTGGTATCCGTCTTAGCTACTGTAAGTATAAGATCATAAACTTCTTGCAACTTTGGGTCTTTCCCAATTATCTTATCCAGTCCGTAGCGACCTTCTAGTTCCTGTCTGAGGGACTTTATTTCCGTAATGAGGTTTTGCTTCTCCATTACCTTCTGGATTGAGAGCCTTATCTCATCGGCGGATATAGGTTTAGTGATATAGTCGGAAGCACCCAGCTTCATGGCTTCAACAGCGCTCTTAATACTTCCGTAGGCAGTCATCATTATTACCACCGTGTCTGGCACCACGGCTCTTATCTTCTTAAGTAGTTCTAAGCCATCTATTTTAGGCATCTTAAGGTCTACAATTACCAGGTCAAAAGGCTCATTCTTTATCAGCTGCAAGGCTGTCTGACCCTCATTGGCTGTGCTAACCTCGTAACCCTCATGTGTTAGAAGGAGACTCAGACTCTCCAGGACGTACTGGTCGTCTTCTACTACGAGGATCTTCTTATTATGGCCAGCCATTTCGTTCATAGTGTCACCTTAGCCAAAAAGTCACACTTTCAATAGGAAAAGAGGTTAGTTTTGTAGGAAACAGATGAAAAAGGTTAATCCACTTGTTGGTATTTCACGTTAACATCCAGGTCTTCTGCCCAGGGTAAGAGGATAGTCATGGTGGTACCTTTTCCAACCTTGCTTTCAATGCGGAAAGAGCCATTATGGGCCTTCACTATGTTGTAAGAAACCCATAGGCCTAAACCGGTACCCTCTCCTTTCTTGGTGCTATAAAATGGTTCAAAAAGCTTCGGGATATCTTTATCGGGTATTCCACATCCTGTATCCATAAAGTCTATCTGTACATTATCTCCTTTTAGGCTCGTACTTACTTTTAATGTCCCACCGTGGGGCATGGCATCCATGGCATTAATTATGACATTTATGAATACCTGCTCTATTTGGGTAGGGTCACAGGAGATTTGGGGCAGGTTTACATCTAGCTCCTGTATAGGGTCTATATTAGAGAGTCTCATACGGCTTTCAAGAAGGTTTATTACATTCCGCAGGCATAGGTTTACTTCCATATTAATCTTTTCCTCAAATGCCTGCTGGTGGGACTCCAATAGCCTTTTGACAATGGTGGCTATCCTATTGCAACCATATATTACAAGTTCAAGAAGCCTCTTTTGTTCTTCCCCGGGGGTCTTTAGTGAAAGCAGATGTAGGTAATTTAATATACCCTCAAGCGGATTGTTTATTTCGTGGGCTACGCTTGCTACCAGCCTGCCTACTGAGGCGAGTTTTTCCATCTCTATGAGCTGTTCTTCCACTCTCTTTCTTGCCGTAATATCCCTATAGGCAGACCTAATGGCAACTATTCTGCCGGCGTCGTCGTGTATAGGGCTGTCATTTAGGCTTACATCAATCTTTTCGCCATCTTTCTTTACTAGCTCAAGTTCAAGTCCTTTAACAGTTAACCCCCTGAAGCGTTTCGGCAGAAGTGTCCTAATAATATCCTGTGCCTTTGAGGTAAGTATATCAAAAATGGGCTTCCCAATTAGCTCCTCTTTTTGATAACCCAGAAGTTCTGCCCCCATCTGGTTACAGTCCAGGATTATTCCACCCTCATCGTGTGTGAAGTACATATCTGGGGCGTTATTGTACAGGTCTTTATATTTTTTTTCTGACTCTTTTAGTGTATTAAATAGCCTAGTGTTTTCTATGGCTATTGCTAGCTGTGGAGTAATTTGTTCCAATATACGGAAGTGCTCTTGCGAGAAGTTGTTGGGCTTTTTACTGGCGAAGTTTATTGTACCTATTAGCATACCTTTACATTCCAACGGGAAGCCTAATCTAGAACGTATACCTTCTTTTAAAAGTACCTTGTCTGACCAAAATTCTCCTCTGATGGTATCCTTTACAATGTAAGGCTTACTGCTTGAGAAGACTTTCTCTATAAGGCTCCTTTTCTTCAGGAATGTAAAACCTTCTTTAATTTTGGAATCTCCATATTCCTGGGCTAGCGCAAAGACCTCAAACCTCTGCCCGCTTTGGTCTAAAAGGGCAATACTCATCCTGTCAAAGTCTATTAACCTCCGCAACTGTGAAGCAATAATCTTAAAGATATCCGTCAAGAAGCAGGAAGATACCATTCGGTTGATACTGGATATTATCTCTCTTTCAATCTCCAGATTTTTTTTCTCGGTAATGTCGGTCAGAACTATCCAGTCGCCGATGTGCCTCCCAGCAGAATCAGAAAGGGGTATGACTCTAGTACGTATGTAATTTTCTTTTCCGCTGAAGCCCTTATAAGATGTATCTAATGGTGAGGTAGTCTGGCCCCCGATGGTGGAATCTATTATATCCTTTACGCCCTGCCACATATCTGGAGGAATAACTTCTGATATTTTTTTCCCCAGTGCCTCTTTACTGGGTAATTCCAGCAGTTCTTCTAGCCGTTTACTGCAATTAACTATTGTATAATCCTTATCTATTAGGATTAACCCGTCGGGAAGGGTATTCAAGAGGGCTTCAGAACCTAACAGAGATTTTAGTGCTTTTAGCTTGGGTTGCTTTACCTTTGGGGGACTAAAATCTACTTTTTTACTGGTTTTGAAGATTCTAACCACGCTTAGCAGCCTCTTTAATTTGTTCCCATATTTTGTCCATTTCCTCCAGGCTGGCGTGCTCAATCTCCTTACCCTGGATGGCGAGCTCCCTTTCAATGCCCTTGAATCGTTCTACAAACTTTTTTATGGCCTTCTCCAGTGCCTCCTCAGGGTTTATCTTCAGGAACCTTGATAGATTAGCCGCAGCAAATAATAGATCCCCCATCTCTTCCTGTAATTCTTTGTGATCTTTCTTTGCCAGGGCGTGCCTTACTTCCCTAAGTTCCTCTTCCATCTTGGCTAAGACGTCCTCTACCTTTTGCCAGTCAAACCCCACCTTTGAGGCCTTCTTCTGGACTTTGTATGCCTTTTGTAAGGCAGGCATGTGTTTGGGGAGGCTCCCGAGGATGGACTTTTCCTTCTGGCCACTTTCCTTATGCTTTATCTTATGCCATGCCTTTAATACTTCCTCTGCCGTTTCCAGCTTTTCCGCTCCAAAGACATGAGGGTGTCTGGACGTCATTTTTTCCAGGCATCCCTTCAATACTCCAGTAATATCAAAGGTATTCCTTTCCCTTGCTATCTGTGCATGAAAGAGCACCTGGAAGAGGAGGTCTCCGAGCTCTTCTTGAAGTTTGGCAGGTTCCCCCGAATCTATAGCGTCTATAACCTCATAGGTCTCCTCCACAAGATAGGGCTTAAGGGACTCATGGGTCTGTTCCTTATCCCAGGGGCAACCCTCAGTTCCCCTCAGCTTTTCCATGAGGGCGACTAGTTCTTGAAAGAAGTTATTCCCTTGCATGCGTATGTACTATGTTTTTGCTTCTTCCGCGTCAAACTTAATTGTAGGTACGGAAATTTTTGGCGCTTTTGCAATTCTTTCAGAATTTTTTATTAACTTCGTAATCCATTGCCCTACATCAGCTTTAACAATCTTTGCACCACATCGTGGACAGACTCCAGCCGGCACGCCCTCCACAATAATAAGTCTTCCTCGGATCCAAAAATCCTGTTTTATAAGCCTCTCTTGCATAGGAGTATTACAGATTTCACATTCACCATAATTATATTCAACAGATTTTTTCTTCATCTTAATTTTCCAGTATGTAAGTGGTGACTAATAATAGCCTTCCCGTATTTTTAACCCTGCAAATAATTGCAATTTCCCTACCGTCTACAGTAGGACCAACAACCTCATAACGTGTTCCTCTTGGGTCTCTAGTAAACCTGCGTCTTATGCGTCCATTAGCAATAGCCATTTCAATATCTGCGAAAACAAGATTATCCTCAGCCATTTCTTCAAAGAAGTGTGGAATAGTAAATTCATATTCTTGCCTGGCTACCTTTTCTCTGATTATGTGAATAATAGCCAATAATAATGCACCTATTTAACTCTATATTTAGTATAGGGTCTGCTCTAGTACGGACTGGTACGGCGAATAACATCTTGCACGTCTGCGAAGTCCTGTCAAGAGCAGGTGAATCGCAAAATTATCGTCCGACGCTGCACATTCCAACTTAATGAAATGCTCTTTCCATTGCCAATAGATATGAGTACGGGTTTTCCCTTAATATCTCGGCTTTGCTTTAGTTATATAGGATAGCTGAGGCTGTCACTGAAACACCAGCCCAAGCAAAAAGTGCTACAGGAACAGACAAGCCAAGTAACGCTAGAGCGCCAGATGTTGTGGGAAAGTAGAATGCTATCTTCAAGAAATTTTCCGTTGCCCACTTAATTCTGCTGCCTGTTAGTGCTTCTTTCAAAGAATTGAAGGCTGGCGTTACCTCATTTACATAAATGTCATAAACTTGCTGACGAAGTGCTTCAAGGGGCTGATCATTTGGAACGGCTCTGGTAAGCTTATCAATCTCTGTTCTGAAGCGTCCTAATTCATCTGAATGGTTTGTTCTAAATTTCAATATTTCTTTTACCGAAGTATCGGGATCAACTTTAATCCGTTCCAATACTAGACCTACTAAAAGTCCTTCAGCTAGAGCAACAGGCCGCCTGTAATATTTTCTATATTCTCTCCATCCCATCTTGCTGAACCTTTCATAATATTCTTTACCCACTACTGGTTGGGACAAAGGTGCATCAAGTTTAACTGCACTAGACAATCTATCGCATGTTGCTGTATCGGTTAGAAGCCCAACGCCAAGGCTTGTTGAGAGATGTGTTGCCAACAAAGTCATATAAGAACTTGCAAAACGTGGACTTACACTAACCCAATCACCTCTATGGGAAGAAGGATCGGGTCGTATCTTTTCCAGGATTGCGTAAGGCAATTTTTCTGTATGGATCTCTACTAACTCGCTTGTCTCTCGTGGTAACGCTCCACTATGAATATCATAATACTCTGATATCTCCTTTCCCATAAGCACTTCACAAGCTTCACGAGAATTGAGGTAATCCACGGCATCGTACGCCACTTCTTACACTTCTTTCATGTCAGGTTTAACATGAAGCGGTACTAACAAGCCTTCGTAATGGAATTCCTTTGCAGTCCTTGTGTCATAAGGCTGCTCAACCGACGCTGGAACGATTGTTTGGATTTTTTCCCAATAAAGTATCGCACTTTTCAGCCAGCCTTCGTCTTTAATATCAATCCAAGGATAATAAAGGGCTTTAGTGAACGCCATAGTAACATCCTCCCCTCAAAAAGGAACTTTGACACGTCTAATAGAAAGTAGGTCTTTTCATTACTATTTTATCTCGTGGATTTTGCCGTTTGTACGAATTCTTTTACCAACCGCCTATCCTTCCTCCCGGGGCTAGATTCTACACCAGAAGAGACGTCTACGCCATAAGGTTGAACCGTGCGTATGGCCTCTTGTACGTTTTCAGGGTTCAATCCACCCGCCAGGATAATGGTGCCCAGTTCCCTTGCCTCCCTGGCCAGTTCCCATGGAAAGGGCTTGCCCGTACCGCCTAACTGCCCCTTCTGGTAGCTATCCAGTAGAAAGGCATGGGGCTTATATGTTTTTAGCTTTGTTAAGTCCTTTTTAGTTTTTATTCTAAAGGCTTTAATGCCCCAAAATAGCCCATTTCTCATGACCTCTTTCACATAGGAAGGAGTTTCGTCACCGTGGAGTTGTACCGCCTTAACACCTGTATAAGTAGCGACATCCAGTAAACATCCAATCTCTTCGTTTACGAATACCCCCACGGGGGTAACAAAAGGTGGAAGTCTTTTAACGATATTTCGCGCCTTTTCCGGGGTAACCAGACGGGGACTTGGAGCAAAGATAAAACCCAGGGCATCTGCCCCTGCTTCCACCGCCACCCTGGCATCTCTGAGGTTGGTTATCCCACATATTTTTACCTTTACCATTGGTTAAAAATACCAAAGCCCAAATACTCAAGCTCAAACGTCAAAACTAAATTCCTAATGCGCAAATTTTAAAAAAGTTTAAATGCTAGAGTTTAAATAACAGATTTTTGGATTTAGGGTATTTGAACTTAATTTTTGCCTTGGGTTTTATCATATGGGTTTTCTTATCAGTGCTTAAAGTGACGGCGACCTGTAAATATCATTGCGATGCCGTGTTCTTCTGCTGCCGCAACAACTTCGTCATCTTTTACTGAGCCACCAGGCTGAATTACGGCCCTTACACCTGCCCTGGCTGCAAGGTCTATACCATCCCTGAAAGGGAAGAATGCGTCAGAGGCCATGACAGCGCCCCTTACCCGCTCGCCTGCCTTTTTCAGGGCAATTTCCACAGAATCCACCCTGCTCATCTGCCCAGCTCCTACCCCAACTACTGTGCCTTCCCTGGCAAGTACAATAGCGTTAGACTTTACATGCTTTGCTACAACCCAAGCGAAACGCAGGTCTTGCAACTCATTAGGGCTGGGCTTACTGGTTGTAACAACCTTCCACTGAGATGCAGAATATTGGCCATCAATGTCCCTCGTCTGAGCTAGTATCCCTCCCACGATTTTTTTCATATCAAGGGAAGATGCAGCTTTGGTAAGGGGCCCAAACTCAAGCAATCGCACCTCTTGTCCCCACTTCCTGCTGGTCTTAATGATTTCAATGGCTTCTGGCAAGAAAGTGGGGGCTACGATTGCTTCTACAAAATGCCCGGGTGCGGTTACTTCCTCCGCTGTTTTTTTATCCACCTCCCGATTACAGGCTATTATACAACCAAAGGCCGATACTGGGTCTCCACTGTAAGCCTTACGCAAGGCCTCAGCCAGGTTATTTGCAATGCTGGCACCACATGGGTTTGTATGCTTTATTATTACTGCTGAGGGTTCTTCAAACTCTCTAACTAGCTCCAGGGCCGCATCAAGGTCCAAAATGTTATTAAAAGATAATTCCTTTCCACTTATTTGTTTGGCGGAGGGGATTCCCTTGTCCTTTGTTGGCTCCTCTCCCTTTTGTATATAGAAGGCGGCGAGTTGATGGGGATTCTCACCGTAGCGAAGGTCTTGCTTCTTGATAAACTCAAGGGTAAGTTTGGGTAGGAACGGTTGCTCACTTTTACCTCCAGTACCTGCGCGCGCAAAGAAATCTGCTATGGCCCGGTCGTAACCTGAGGTTTTTGTAAAGGCCTCAGCGGCTAGTTCAAAACAGAGACCTTCCGATAATTCCCCCTGGGTTTTCTCTAGTTCTATTAAGACTTTAACATATTGGCTGGGGTCCACCACCACTGCGACATGTTTATAATTCTTTGCTGCGGCACGAAGCATGGCAGGCCCACCCACGTCTATATTTTCTATTACTTCCTCAAGTGGAGCATTCCTGGCCACCACTTGCTCAAAAGGGTAGAGGTTGACCACTACCATATCAATGGGGAGGATGCCCAATTCCCTCATCTGTTTCGCATGGGAAGGGTTTCCCCTAATTGCTAGAAGTCCCGCATGGACTTTGGGATGGAGTGTCTTTACCCTACCATCCAAAATTTCGGGGAAGCCTGTATACTGTGATACCTCAATGACTTCCAATCCGGCATCCTTGAGAAGTCTTGCCGTTCCACCGGAGGAGATGAGTTCTACACCTAAACGCTTGAGCCCCATAGAAAAATCAACTATGCCTCTCTTATCGTAAACACTTATAAGGGCTCTAGTTATCTTAGCCATCAAGCCTCCTGTTTTGTATGAGTGTAAAGAAATTATAACACATGAGAGAGGTGTGTCAAAAATATATCTTTTGGTTGCATATTAGCAAGATATGTTAACCTTAAGAGGTCCAATTTGTATAAGTTGTTTAAGTATAAATACTTGTAGATGTAATGCTTTTCCACATCTCCGTTGTTTTGAGAGGGAAGTTTGTCAAACCCTAAACTAGGTGGATTTACTTCGGCACGTAAGAACCTACCAATGAAGTTGGGGGATATTTATTACCCTCTCAGACACCTTCCCGAGGATGTGGATTTTTATAGTGTTTATGGTTAAAAAAGAAAGTACGGTCTAAAATTTCTTCAAAAACTTTACTAAAATGCTCTTTTCTTGAAGCAGTTTATGTATTATAATTTTTGAATTATCATAAGTAGACTTTTTGGCCTGCCGCAAAACTATTTTTCAAAGAGATAAAATTTCCTTGACAATCAAAAGGTTGATTAATAAAATATCGCATCCTAAATTAAGGCTACAAGTTTTGTAGGGTTTGTTGGTATTATGTTGTTTTTGGTTGAATTTTTAGTTGAAAGAAGAAGAAATGCCAAATCCTAAAAGAAGATTTTCACGGGCTAGGAGCAGAAAACGTAGGGCCCACGATGCCCTTACTCTTCCTGAGATACCAAGTTTTCAGAGATTACGGAAGGAGGTAAGTAGTCTTTCCCAACGTTTTGTGTGTCCTCAGTGCAAACATATAAAACTATCACATACCATATGTCATAATTGTGGTTACTATCGCGGCCGACAGGTGGTAGCAATAGAAAGGGTATAAGGATGAGGATCGTAGTTGATGCAATGGGTGGTGATAAAGCCCCTTACGAAATTGTAAAGGGAGCGTTGCTTGCTGCAACTCAGCTTAGAGACGTAGAGATAATTCTTTCTGGCGATCAAAAGGTACTGGAAGAGCTTTTGGTTAGTTCTTTTAGGCCGATTCCTAAAAACATTGCTATATTACACGCTTCCCAAGTGGTGAGTATGGATGAGCCCGGTACGGCAGCCATGCGAAAGAAAACAGATTCGTCAATTACTAAATCAGTGCAACTGGTGGCTAAGGGAGAGGCAGTGGCTGTGGTCAGTGCTGGCAACACAGGGGCGGCTGTTGCTGCAAGTACAATGCATTTGAAGATGCTCAAAAGGGTTTCAAGGCCTGGTATAATGGCTAGTCTCCCAACGCGTAAGGGCCACTGTATTGTCGTGGATGTGGGTGCAAATCTAAGGTGTAAACCTGCCCATCTCTTACAGTATGCCGTAATGAGCTCGGTATTTTGTGAATGCATACAGGGTATGAAGAAGCCACGAGTGGGTCTTCTAAACATTGGCGAAGAGTCTGGTAAGGGAAACGATTTGGTAAAAGAGGCCCATAATCTTTTGAAGGAATCTAACTTGAATTTTGTAGGTAATGTGGAGGGTACGGACCTTTTTGAAGGTAAATGTGACATAGTGGTCTGCGAAGGCTTTGTTGGGAACGTGCTTATAAAATTCGCGGAGGGCATTGCTGAAGGCCTCCTTGGTGCATTGAAAGACGAGGCCTATAAAGGGTTCCGGAGTAAGATTGGCATGAAACTCCTGAAACCTGCCCTGAGAAGGCTCCATAATCGTATGGATTACTCGGAATACGGTGGGGTGCCTCTTTTAGGCGTGGAAGGTATTTGTATTATATGCCATGGCAGGTCTGACTATAAGGCAATACAAAATGCTTTAAAAGAAGCAGTAAAGTTTGCTAGCTACAATGTGAATGAGCGGATAGTTGCGGAATTGGAGGCGAACCATGTAGAACAAGAAAATGAAGTTGGGGTGGCTACTTGAACGGGGGTCATATTAAGCACGTAAGTTCCGACAAAAAGGGAGCATTATGAGCCAAAATAACCACAAGGCCTCTATCACTGGGACAGGCGCCTTTCTTCCTCCCAAGAAATTGACTAATCATGACTTGGAAAAGATGGTAGATACAAGTGATGATTGGATAGTCAAGAGAACGGGAATAAGAGAAAGACGCGTAGTGGAAAATGGTACAGCTACCTCAGATCTAGCATCCAAAGCGGCGATTAGGGCGCTTGAAGACGCGAAGCTGGCACCAAAAGATTTAGACCTAATCATAACCTCAACCATCACCCCTGATCATCTGTTTCCCTCCACCTCGTGCTATGTTCAGCAACAAATCGGGGCAAAGAAGGCAGGCGCCTTTGATGTACTGGCCGCCTGTGCAGGTTTTATATATGCCCTTTCCATTGGGCAAAACTTTATTACCTCGGGTGCCGCCAGTAATGTACTTGTAATTGGTGCAGAATGCCTCTCCAAGGTGACTGACTACACAGATAGAAGCACTTGCATCCTCTTTGGCGATGGGGCTGGTGCAATTGTACTCCAAAAGGGCAATGGATGTCATGAAGTGCTCACTACTATCTTAGGAGCAGATGGCTCCCACACGGATGTACTAACCCTGCCGGCCGGAGGTTCAAAGATACCTACGTCTGTTCAGACTATTGAAGACCGTCTTCATTACATCAAGTTCCGTGGGAGAGAGGTGTTCAGATTAGCCATTACCAACCTCACAGAATTAATGACTAAGACTGTAGCCTCCTCTAATCTGAAAATGTCAGATATAGACCTATTTATTCTTCACCAGAGCAATTACCGTATAATAGAGGCTACTATGGAGCGTCTGGGTGTTCCCAAAGAAAAGGCCTTTTACAATATAGATAAATACGGTAACACCTCCTCTGCTTCCATCCCCATAGCCTTAGACGAAGCAAAGAGGGAGGGAAGGCTAAAAAAGGGAGACCTAGTGCTACTAGCAGCCTTTGGTGGGGGTCTTACATGGAGCTCCTGCATAGTTAGATGGTAGTAATGGGGGAAGTATCACACCCATCTAAAAGGGTCTTTCTCTTCCCAGGCCAAGGCGCCCATTGCCAAGGTATGGGAAAAGATTTTTATGAAGCCTACCAGGAAGCCAGAAAAGTTTATCAAAAAGCCAATGAAATACTGGGGTTTGACTTGGCCCAGATTTGCTTCAGCGGTAGTGAGCAGGAATTAGAAAAGACTATCTACAACCAGCCCGCCATATTCATTACAAGTATAGCGATTCTAAAGGTCTTCCGTTCCTTAAAAGGCAGCGAGGCCACTGAGGCCCATGCGGCTGCCGGGTTAAGTTTAGGTGAATATACCGCATTGGTTTTTGCCGGGGCCCTTTCCTTTGAGGACGGCGTAAGACTTGTATATAACCGTGGTAAGTTTATGCATGAGGCCTCAGAAGAACACCCGGGGGGGATGGTCTCAATAATAGGCCTTTCCGATGAAGAGGTAGAGGATATCTGTAAAGATGCATCCCAATATGGAATAATCTGTGCAGCCAACTATAACTGCCCGGGTCAAATAGTAGTTTCAGGGGAAAGAAAGCCTCTAGAATTGGTATCTGAAGAAGCGAAAAACAGAGGGGCTAAGAGGATAATACCCCTGAAGGTGAGTGGTGCATTTCACTCGCCACTCATGGCCTCGGCCCAGGCAAGAATGGCCATTGAACTCCAGAAGACAAAGTTCCAGAGGTCACGAATCCCAGTGGTGGCAAACATCTCAGCAAGCTACGTTCAGGAGCCGGAGGAAATAAGGAATGCATTACTGGCCCAACTGACAGGCCCTGTCCGATGGACACAATCCATGCAAGCCCTTATCAGTGATGGGGTAGAGGAATTTTACGAGGTAGGGCCTGGAAAAGTCATCGCCGGCCTCATGCGCCGAATAGACCCCAATAAGATGGTAAAGAACCTGGAGACCGTCTCCTCTCTGGAAACAGTCTGTACGAGTTGAAAATCTTCAACCCCACACGTTTCTCCAACCTTGGGCATAGCGCAAAAGGAGCTGCATAAGACTTCCAAATATCATTCCTTCGCTCCACTCAGGACGGAGTCTGAGGGAGTGAAGCGACCGAAGAATCTCTAATTCTCCTAAATCCCCCTTTAGAAAAGGGGGGCTAAAGAGGAATTTTTCGCTTTACTCAGAATGACACGCAATATCTTAAGGACTCTTTACTACTCTTTAAAACCTCCAGGATAAAGGGGTTCTTGGCCTATTGTTAGGTCTTGAACTCTTCTCGTGTGTATACAAGTGGTTCTCTTGGTAAGTCGGTTATTTCCATTAATTTGCCTATCAGATAAAAGAATCGCCCCTTAAAGTCCTCAATAAAATAACAACTCTAAACTAAAACAAGATTGGGAGGAATTTCTTTTCTTTAATCCTGCTATCTCTTCCGTTCAGCTGAAGTTTCGGTGAGCCATTCAGCAGTAAGATCGTGGCCAAACTGCTTGGCCGAATCGCTTACTACCGAAGCCTCCTTCCACCAAGGAAGGAAAAAAGCAGAACGCTTTTAAGTTTGCCTCAGGTCCGTCAAAGGCGGGTCCGCCTCAGACATGCGAATCTGCCTTAGCATGACGTGTCTAAACTTTGGTCCGAAGCTTGAAAAACTGAAATTGCCTCTTTTTGCTATTAGGATATACTATGGTTATTCTTCGTTGCGTAAAGTGTTCTGCCAAATCGTGTTTATATGACAAACAGGGCAATAAAGATAGGTCTGCTGGGTTCTGGGACGGTGGGGAAGGGCGTACAGGATATTCTCTTTCAGGACGCCACAGAGTTAGAAAAGAAACTCGGCCTAAGACTGGAAATAGAAAAGATATACACGAGAAGTCCGCAGAAAAAACTCTGGTTCTCTCGCCTCCCTCAGAAGTTTACTACAGACCCCTACGAGATAATAAGAAATCCAGAAATATCCATAGTGGTAGAAGTTTTAGGGCTTGAAAAGCCTACTGATGTAAAAACGGTGTCAAATTACCTAATTGATGCTTTTAGGGCCGGTAAGGCTGTTGTAACCGCAAACAAGGCAGTTTTGGCGAGCTTTGGGGAGGAGATTTGTAATGCAGCTAAAGAGGCCAAAAAGGACCTGCGCTACGAGGCCTCAGTGGCAGGGGGAATCCCTATAATACGCTCCCTAGGTGAGGGACTCCTCTCAGACAAAATCAATCAACTTTACGGTATTCTAAATGGTACCTGTAACTACATACTTTCAAGTATCAGTAATGAGGGTAAGACTTTTGACTCTGCGCTCTCAGAGGCCCAGAGGTTAGGCTACGCTGAGACGGACCCAACAGCAGATATAAAAGGTTACGACACTAGAGATAAATTAATTGTTCTATTGCAACTACTCTATAACCTATTTGTCAAAAGGGAAGAGGTGGTTACAGAAGGCATAGACAGTCTTGAGAAGGTTGATTTTGATTACGCACGCAATAAGCTCCACTCAAATATTAAACTCTTGGGGTACATCAAAAGAAAGGGTGATGAGGTATTTGCAAGGGTATCGCCAATAATGATGCGTAGTGAACACGTTCTGGCAAGGGTTGACGGTGCACTGAACGCTATATTGGTGGATAGTGAGTACTGCGAGACGATGTGTTTTGTTGGAAAAGGGGCAGGGGCAGGACCGACTGCTAATTCTGTAATCTCAGATGTAATTTCTATTGCTATGGGGCACCATATCCAGCGTCAGCCCTCAGGTTGCCGTTTTAATAAGGCCCTTGAGGGGGCAGAAGAGAACAAATACTATATAAGATTCGTGGTTAAGGATAGGCCAGGCATTGTGAGTGAAATTTTGAGTTATCTAAAGGAGAATAACGTTAATATAGATGAGGTGCTGCAGCTAAAACACTCTAGCCAGGAGAAGACTTATTTCCAAAAGAAGTTGGGCTACACAGGAGCGGCGGAAGAGATACTGCCCTTTATTATTACGGTAGAGCCTTGCAAAGAGGTTTCTATCATAAAGGCGATGGGAGGGATAAAGGGGCGGGATTTTCTATTAGCCGATCCATTAGTGATAAAAATGCTCCCTGGTTTACCAGATGTTGTCACCCATCAAGACTGAATTTTGTAGCAAGGGAGGCGAATCCATGAGGTTGGCAGAAAAAGTAGCTCTCGTTACAGGTGGTGGTACTGGTATGGGCAGTGCTATCGCGAAGGTCTTTTTGAAAGAGGGGGCAAGGGTAGCCATTACTGGCAGGAGAAAAGAACCCCTGGAAGAAACCCTCTCTGCGCTGGACCCAGGAAGCAAGAAGGCTATTATGATTCAGGGAGATGTGTCCCAGGTAAAGGATGCCAGTAGAATGGTAGAGAAGACAGTTGCAACTTTTGGAAAGTTGAATATTCTGGTCAATAACGCTGGTGTTGTGCACAAAGACGGCGGTGTGGTAGAGTCACAGGAGGAAGGCTGGGATGTCACCATGGACATTAACGTCAAGGGTATTTACTTGATGAGTAAGTTTGCCCT
Organism: Candidatus Brocadiia bacterium JP1; assembly: GCA_051388875.1. Classification (GTDB taxonomy): domain Bacteria; phylum Planctomycetota; class Brocadiia; order Brocadiales; family Bathyanammoxibiaceae; genus JBMFFR01. The sequence continues at coordinate 27,947 of JBMFFR010000010.1, forward strand.
GCCGGAGCTATTAAAGGCTGAAGGTAACATAATAAACATTGCCTCTATTTTTGGCGTGTCAGGTTGTCCCTGGAGTGTAGCTTATGGTGCCTCTAAAGGAGCGGTGGTAAATTTGACCAGAAGCATGGCATTAGATTTGGCATCTAAGAATGTTAGGGTGAACTGCATCTGTCCGGGATTAATAGACACTCCTATGTATCAAAATGTCGTAAAGAAGTTTGGAGGCCCAAAAGAGGTAGAAAGAATAGTATTAAAGAACTACACCCTCCCAGGGGTAGGAAACCCGGAAGATATTGCCTATGCAGCCCTTTACCTGGCCTCTGACGAGGCTAGGTACGTAACCGGTGCTATCCTTCCTGTGGATGGAGGATATACAGCACGGTAGGTGCTATCTATATAATATTTGAAAGGTAACTTGACTAACGTTTTGGTCTAAATTCTTTGGCAAATAGAATAAATCTATTTGGAGGAAGAGATATATGATTACTGCAACCAAACCCCAACCGATAAAGATAAAACCAGGTAAGATGCTTGTTAATGGGAAGTGGGTAGATTCTCGTTCAGGTAAAACATTTGAGACGATTAATCCCGCTACCGGAGAGGTGATCACACAGATAGCCCAGGGGGATAAGGAAGATGTTGACTTGGCTGTCAAGTCAGCAAGGAAGGCATTTGAGGAAGGGCCATGGTCCAGGATGGACGCCAGAGATAGGGGAAAACTTTTGGCCAAGGTGGCTGAACTCGTCATGAAGAATGCAGAAGAGTTGGCCACTATAGAAACCATGGATAATGGCAAACCCATCACTGAGAGTCGCAATGTGGATTTGCCTTTAACGGCCGATACATTCTTCTACTACGCAGGTTGGGCAGACAAAATCCATGGAGAGACCATCCCTGTAAGAGGCAACTATTTCAATTACACGCTTAGAGAACCAGTAGGGGTGGTAGGGCAAATTATTCCATGGAATTTTCCCTTAATGATGGCGGCCTGGAAGCTAGGGCCTGCACTGGCGTGTGGTAATACAGTAGTGCTTAAACCATCTAAGTTTACCACTTTGAGTTGTTTACGACTAGCGGAGCTAATTATGGAGGCAGGACTGCCAGAGGGCGTACTTAATGTAGTTACCGGGCCAGGGGAGATAGTAGGCAACGCCTTAGCCCAGCACCCGGGGATTGATAAAGTGGCTTTCACCGGGGAAACCACCACTGGTAAGTCCATCATGAAGACGGCAGCAGACACACTTAAGCGTGTATCACTGGAGCTCGGTGGCAAGAGCCCAAACATAGTATTTGCCGATGCAGATATTGAGTCGGCGATTAAAGGGGCTCTTTTTGGTATATTTCTTAACCAGGGGGAGGTTTGCTGTGCGGCCAGCAGGTTATTTGTAGAAAAAAAGATTCATGATGAGTTCGTTGAAAAGATGGTTGCCGTTGCCAAGGAAATGAAGGTAGGAGACCCATTGGATCCGCAGACTCAAATGGGGGCCATCGTCTCACAGGATCAATTTAATAAAATTCTGCGGTACATTGAAGATGGTAAGGGGGAAGGGGCTAAATTAGCCTGCGGTGGTGAGCGTTTAGGCAGTAAGGGTTACTTTGTTAAGCCTACTATATTTGATGATGTGAAGATTGACATGAAAATTGCCAGGGAGGAAATCTTCGGACCAGTGCTGGCTACCATCACATTTAAAGACATAGATGAGGCGATAGAAGAGGGAAATATGACCGAGTACGGCCTGGCAGCAGCCGTATGGACAAGAGACATAAGGAAGGCTCATCTGGTGGCTCGCCGTTTGAGGGCAGGAACAGTCTGGATTAATACCTACGATGCCTTTGATGCCGCTAGCCCCTTCGGAGGTTACAAACAGTCTGGGTTTGGTAGGGAACTAGGCATCCACAGCCTGGAGCTTTATACACAGGTTAAGAGCGTGTGGGTGAGTCTGGAGTAGCGGATGTCTTTGGTGTTAATCCCTCCCACATCTAGGAGGGAGGGATTAGACCGTGTAGCATTCGTCAGTGAGGCTTTGGCGATCTCAGACCAAACTGCTCAGCCGAATGGCATGGTGGGGATGCATACAACCCTCCCCCCCCATAAAGGGAGGAAATCATTAATGGTCAATTGGGGTAGGATTGAGACTAAGTAAGTCTATGAGTCGTTATGAATGCTGACAAAGAATCTCTTAAAATAAAGGAGAGTCAATGCCTGTTCTTAGTCTATTTACCATGGAAATCAAGCCGGAAGGTGAGGAAGAATTTTTAAAGGACTTAAAGGAATTCTTGCCCATAGCCAATCAGGCAAAGGGCCTCCTCACCTCTGAAATTTTCATTAGCAGGGATAACAAACTTAAATATCTATTTGTATCAGAGTGGGAGACAGAGGAAGACGTCCAGGCCTGGCTCCTACATCCAGAGCATAGGAGGCTCATACTCAAAAGCAAACAGACCTACCATGCGAGCCATACTAGAAGGCGGTTCTTGGAGATACCGAAGAAGAAATAAATAATTCAGTGGAGGGAGGTAATGCATGCTATTTGAATATATTCAAGGGGCGTTAGAAAAAGCAGAATACAAAAAATTGGACGATGGGAGTTGGTTTGCCGAAGTTCTAGGTTTTGAGGGAGTTTGGGCCAACGGAAAAACGGTTGAAGAATGTAGAAAAGAGCTTGTGGAGGTCTTAGAAGAGTGGCTCATTCTCAAATTAAGAGATAAAGACCCCATTCCAGAAGTAAAAGGCATTACAATAAGAGTAAAGGAAATAGCAACCACCTGATTATGTCCTCTATTAAGAGGAAGGAACTAATAAGGAAGTTCAGGGTGTTGGGATATTCAGGCCCTTTTTCAGGAGGTAAACACCAGTTTATGATAAAGGGTAAAAAGAAAATCCGCATTCCAAATCCTCATGGTAGTGGAGATATACATATAAGCCTGCTTAGAGAGATACTTAAACAGGCCGGTATAAGTGCCGAGGAGTGGGAAAAGGCTTAGTAAAGGGCAAATACCAAGTGAGAGACACACCAGAAGGCGATTCTTAGAGATACCGAAGAAGAAATAATAAAAGATATGCAATGTACTAGCCAAAAAATATTGGAGAGTTTTGCATATCAAATCTTAATCTTGGATTAATAAGCTACTAAGATTTTTTTCAACATATCTAAGACCTGGAGGTAAAATTAAGCATTTGCCTTCGTGCCAATCTATAAGGGCGTTTTCATGTAGTTTCTTCAAGATTTTCTTCTTAAAAACAGTAGTATTTGAATGCTCAGTCCATGCGGCTAATTGAGAATCTGAAATTGATTCAGGGTAAACATCATAAAGGAGAACAAGACTTTTGTCCGGATAGTTAAGTCTGGGGTTTAGGACTCTCCTTCTCTCATCTAAATCATAGACTAAAGGAATTCTTCTTCTTATGAGACCGTCTATTGTCTTTTGCGTCTCCTCTATAGGTATATTATGGTATATGCGCAAAAAGTCAGCAATTATCCAATCACAGATAGTTACTCCTAATGTTGCATCCATGAAGTTAGGGTTTATTTTGCCCACATGAGCAATGGATCTCTTGTTGCGGATACCATACATGGCGGCTAGTAATTTTGGAATGTGTTGCCTTAGTGAATCATCAAAACCGCTTACCCTTTCAAATCTCCCTGCGAGGTCTGCAAAATTATTTATTGGTTTCGTGATGGGCGTATAGGTGCCGTGAGTAAGATGGTCAAGAATTCGTATAGCCACTTCGCAAAACTTTCCAGCTTGATGACCGCTCTCCTCATATTTCCCTAAGTAATAGGGTTCTTTCGTTTTTGTATAATGTTCGAACTCAATGAATTCCTTTCCTCCCGAACTAAGCTGCCAGTAACCCTTTGTATCTTTTGCAGGAATTAGCCAATCCTTATTCTTGGCATCTCGGCATAGAGTAGAGGCCCCTGCAGGTCTTCGGAGTCTTAATTATTTATCCCAAAGCTCTAATATTTCTTCATTTTTAAAAACGGATTTCTTTTCGTCAGATAAGTATTCGAGCCAGTAGCCTATCAGGGCAACTCTTTTCGCAGCAGTTTTAGGGCTTCCCTTTTGAGCAAAGAAGTCTGGCAGTGATAAGTGGGGTAATTCTGCTAAAGGTGTTTTTTCAGCACCAGTCTTTTCTGCAGGTAAAAACTTCATTTCATTTTTTTGCCAGTTGTTCTAAATATTCATATAATTTAATACTTTTAAATTGTTCCAAAACAAATGATGGATCCCCTTCCATCTCAAATTCAAAATTATTAGTTTTAACCCTTATCCTACAATTTTGGATAGTCATTTTAAATAGGTCCTCCCTGAATTTATTTGGTCTCTTCATTTTTTGAATAGCGGCTCAAATGCTCATGAAGGAGCATAAGATTTTTGTCTGAAATATACCATGAACCCCTACTTTGAGAGTTAATCATTCTCTCTTTCTTAAGCCTACTTAATATCTCACGTGTAGTTTTAAGGCCTACACCCGTGGTATCACTTATATTTCTTGAGGTGGCGTGTTCTTCATTGGTAAAGCTTAGCAGTTTTTTGGCTTTTAGTGCAGTTAGGAATATCACAATCTGCACTTTTTTGCTTAACTTAGAGAACTTAGGTTTAAAGATCATCTCACCAGATATTGCCATATATAGTATATTTCAGCCTTAGTTATTGTTGTTTTAAATATGCAAGTACAAAATAGAGAATTTGTTATGTGGCAGATATACTTAAATTACACAGAATAATTGGATTCAATCAGTCACTGGTTCTCTATAAGTTATTTATAATAATTGTTATATAATAACGAGAATATTGTAAGTTGTATTATTTAAAGTGCTTACTGTATGCGTATATTTAGCAACAACATAAATAGAGAATAAATTAAGAGCATCATTTTTCTTTGAGCTTTTAGCCTACTATAGTAGGCTAAAAATAATGGTAGAAGGAAGTTGAGTTGTTATTGAATTCTTTTAAACTGCCCATATAATTTTCGCGGCACGCTATTCGTTAAAAAGTATGCTTTTAAACCATACAGTTATCTTTGAGCCTCAACCTGATGGGGGCTACACGGTCTATATGCCATCACTGACCGGATATATTACCGAAGGTGTTACCCTGAAAGAGGCTGGGGAAATGATAAGGGATGCCATCAAGTGCTGCTGTGAGAGTCGGGTAAAGGATGGCTTAACTATTTCAGGAGATTGACTCTGCTGTCATGCTGAGCAAAGTGAAGCATCTCAATTTTTTAATTGTTGCCTTTATTGTTGGAATGAGATGAGATTCTTCGCTACAGCTAAGAAAGGTATTAATTAGTGGAAAAGGGTACTTAGGTTTTGGAATGAGTGCCGACCTTGATCTCTTCTTTGGCAGGTGTTTTAGAAGGTATGCGTTTTTCTACCTTCTCCACCCTTGCAGCACAGACTTTGTATTCGGGGGTCATGGTAACGTTGTCGTAGGCGTTTACCGTCAGGCGGTTGGCAGCGGCCTCTGCGTAGTGCATAGGAAGCCAGATGACACCTTCCTTTATGTCTACCACATGAGCCCTGGCTAGTACTTCTCCACGGCGGGAGATTACCTTTACCATATCACCGTTTTGAATCCCACACATAGAGGCGTCAAAGGGGCTTATCTCTACAAAGCATTCAGATTCTATCTGATTGCATCCTGCGGAGCGGCGAGTCATCGTACCTGCGTTATACTGGACAAGGGTACGCCCAGTAGAAAGGATAAGGGGAAAATCATTGTCAGTCTTCTCGGCCGGTGGTCGGCAGGGAGGGGCATAGAACAGACCCAATCCCCTGCTGAATTTGTCTTTATGCAGATACTGTGTACCGGGGTGGTCTTTAGTGGGGCATGGCCACTGGATACCTACTTCCTCTATTCTCTCATAAGAAATGCCTCCGAAGAGGTTTGGGGCTAGGGCAGCCAGTTCGTCCCATACTTCACTTGGATGGTTGTATTTCATAGGATAGCCCATCCTTGTGGCCAGTTCGCAAATAATCTGCCAATCGGGTCTAGAGCTACCGATAGGCTCCACAGCCTTCCTTACCCGCTGCACTCTTCGCTCGGAGTTGGTAAAAGTACCATCTTTTTCAGCAGCACTAGCAGCAGGGAGGATTACATGTGCATACTTACACGTTTCGTTTATGAATATGTCTATTGCTACCACAAACTCCAGCTTCTTAAGTCCGTTAACAATATGCTCTTGATTGGGTTGGCTCATTACAGGGTCTTCACCCATAGTTACCATAGCCTTTAACTTCCCTTCATTAGCAGCGTCAAACATTTCAGGGGACATTAAACCCTTAACGGTAGGTATTTTTACTCCCCACGCCTTCTCAAATTTCTCCCTTATTGCATTATCAGATATAAATTGATAGCCATGGAATCTATCTGGCATGGTACCCATGTCACTTGCCCCTTGTACATTATTCTGTCCCCTCAAGGGGTTTACACCTGTACTGGGCTTTCCTATGTGACCGGTAAGCATAGCAAGGTTGGCTATGGTACGGACAGTTTCGGTACCACATACATGTTCGGTGATTCCCAAAGTATAGAATATTGCGCCTTTTTCAGCCTTGGCATATAGCCTGGCCGCTTCTCTTATATCTTCTGCGGGAACACCCGTTATCCTTTCAGCCTTTTCGGGGGTGATTTCGCTACAATGGGCCTTTAGGGCCTCAAAGCCTTCTGTTCTTGAATTAATAAACTCTTTATTCTCTAATCCCTCAGAGATAATAACGTTCATCATGGCGTTAAGGAGTGTGCAATCCGTACCGGGCCTTAGTTGTAAGAAATAATGGGCCCGTTCGGCAAGCCATATCTTTCTGGGGTCTGCAACGATGAACTTGGCACCCCTTCTCAGGGCGGCACGCATCTCTAATCCTATAACAGGATGCGCGTCCGTGGGATTAGCCCCAAGAAGGAAGAGCACGTCGGCATGGGGTATCTCCGCTATGGAGTTGGTCATTGCACCACTACCAAAACTTGCGGCCAGACCGGCCACGGTGGGGGCATGTCAGGTACGGGCACACATATCTATGCTATTGGTCCCCACCGCTGCACGGATAAACTTCATCATCAAATAATTCTCTTCGTTTGTGCACCTGGCGGAACCAAGGCCAGCTATGCTCTGAGGGCCGTATTTTTCCTTTATCTCAAGTAGTTTGGATGCAACGAGGCTCATTGCCTCTTCCCAACTGGCTTCTACCAGCTTGCCATCTTTTCTAATTAGGGGTTGCGTGAGGCGGTCGGGATGATTTACAAAGTCATATCCAAAACGCCCTTTTATGCATAGATTTCCGTTATTAGGTACAGTGCCTACCTCGGAGGTAACCTTTACCAATTCACCTGTTCTAGTATTTACATTTAAAAAGAGGTTACAACCTACGCCACAATAGGCGCAAACAGTTTGGGTCTTTTTTAGCTCCCAAGACCTACCCTTACCCTCTGCCTGTTTCTCCCTCAACGCCCCAACAGGACAGGTAGAGACGCATTGGCCACAAAATTCGCAGGTAGTGCCAAGGAGGGTATCTCCATAGGCTGGGCCAACTACCGTATCAAAGCCGCGGTTTATGAAGTCCAAGGCATGGGCCTGTTCTACCTCGTCACATATCCTCACACAACGCCCACAGAGTATGCACTTGGAGTCATCTCTTAGTATCATGGTGTTTGGGTCTGGGACTATACCCCTCTGAGGTTGCTTGAAGAAACGGCTTTGTTTTATACCGTACTCATAGGCTAAATCTTGTAAAGTGCAGACACCGCACTTCTCACAGGTCATACAATCAAGCGGATGGTCGGAAAGTATTAGTTCTAGGACGAAGCGGCGGGCATCCATAACCTTCTTAGTACCAGTCTTGACCACCATTCCTTCTTGTATCTCTGTGGTGCAAGAGGTCTGAAGGCTGTACGCCTTTTCTACCTCTACCAAGCATACTCTGCATGCTCCAGAGGGCTTGAGCCTTGGGTCATGGCATAGAGTGGGGATTTTTATTCCAAGCCTGCTAGCAACCTCCAGGATGGTCTGACCCGGGGCGGCTTCTACTTCTCTACCGTCTATAATGAATTTGACCTTTTGCATATATACTCCTTAACTAATTAGATAAATTAGTAATATATCATTGAATATATCATTAGTCAAGTTGGAAAAGAAAAGAGTTAAGTTGATATAATGAGTTTGTGTGTTATAATTTTTTAAAATGGAAGCAAAGCTGCTAGATTTAAAAGACAAGGATAGGTATTGGGGATACCTTGAAGAGGCAGCCAAGGCTATAAAGGCGGGTGAGGTTGTAGCCTTCCCTACTGAAACGGTTTACGGACTTGGGGTAAACGGCCAACTGGAGCGGGCGGTTAAAAACCTGTATTCGGTTAAGCAAAGGCCCCAGGAGAAGGAGTTTCAGCAGCTTATTGCTGATTTAGGTGAGGTAAAATGGCTTCTTGACCGCTTTAAAGGAAGCCCATCGGAAATACTCGTAAATAAACTCATAGAGCGTTTCTGGCCCGGACCGCTTACAATTGTTTTTTTTGGATACAATGGTAAAGACATAGGAATTAGGTTTCCAGACCACAAGGTGGCACTAGACCTTGTAAGGCTTTCAGGGGTGCTAGTGCTTGGTACTAGTGCCAATATTTCTGGTAGTCCACCCGCTACTAGCGCGCAGGAAGTGATGGATACACTTGGCAAAAGGGTAAGGATTATCCTAGATGGTGGCCCTTGTCGTTTGAGGACTCCTTCTACTGTGCTGAAAATCTCACTAGAATCTTACGAAATTCTCCGAGTAGGAGCTATTTCAGAAGAGGTTATAAAGGAATGTCTAAAGGAATGCCTGATAATACAGTAAAGATTGCACTTGCTTCAGACCACAGAGGTTTTGAGTTTAAGAAGAAGGTAACTCAAATTCTTACCGAGGAAGGTTATAAAGTTGTGGACTTTGGTACAACTGATGGGGACAGTTCAGTAGATTATCCCGACTACGGTTCACTTGCGGCAAAGGCCGTGTCCGAAAAGGAGTGCGACAGGGCAGTCCTTATATGTGGTACAGGTATAGGGATGTCCTTAACAGCTAATAAGATAAAAGGCATAAGAGCAGTGGTAGGTAACGACTTATATAGTGTAGAGATGAGCCGTAGGCATAACGATACAAACGTTCTGTGCATGGGGGCAGACCTTATACCTCCTGGGCCCCTTGTTAAAAAGATACTCAATTTGTGGCTTACAACCCCTTTTGAAGGAGGAAGGCACATACCACGGTTAAAAAAGGTACACGCACCGGAGGAATCGTGACAGGACATGCTTCTGGAGAACCTGTAGTAAGTACCCCAGAAGGTGTAAGCCTCAAGGTAACTCTCCTTGCCTATACCCCTGAGCCAGAAAAGGTAGTAGCCCAGGCTGCAAAGCTCTGTTATAGTCCCGCCACTGTTGAAGAACTCCATGAGGCCATCTACAGGACCGACCAAGAAAAGTTCATAAAGAAACTAATCTCTATGGGGCACATGTCCCCGGTGGAACACGTCTCTTTCACCTTTGGTGTAGAGGGTATCTCAAGGGCCTGTACCCATCAACTAGTAAGGCATCGTCTAGCCTCCTACAGTCAGCAAAGCCAGCGCTACGTTGGAAAACACAGTGGCAAGACAGGTAAGGTCTTTGAGTTCATTATCCCTCCAAGCGTCATTCAGGCTGGCAAGAAGGAGTGGTTTATAGAAAAGATGGTGGAAATCCAGCGCTGGTACGATGAACTGGTGGAGACCCTGGGGGACAAAGGGGAATCCACCTACGAGGACGCTCGCTTTCTCCTGCCCAATGCTACCGAGACCAAGATAATTATGACCATGAACGCTAGGGAGTTACTCCATTTCTTTAGGGTCAGGGGCTGCAATCGTGCGCAGTGGGAAATCAGGGAGCTTTCTATAGAGATGCTCCGACTGGTAAAACCCATCGCCCCATCCATCTTTGGCAACGCCGGCCCCGCCTGCGTCAGAGGCAACTGCAGTGAGGGTTCATACACCTGCGGGAAGATGGAGGAGGTGAGGGAGAGGTTCAGAGGACTTGCAAAATAGTTGTAGGGGCACGTTGCACCGTGCCCCTACTATAGATGATAATGTAGGAAATGAATGATAAATGGTGCGTTTCACGCACCCTACAAAACTTGCAAAATAGCAATAGAAGCTATAGGGACACGGTGCACCGTGCGTTACTAAGGAAGAGGGGAAAATGGCTGAATGCATCATCAAAATCAAGATTGAACCCTTAGAGGAAGGGGGTTACCTTGCCACTAGCGAAGAATTGCAAGGTCTGGTTGCCCAGGGTAGAACCATTGCGGAGACGATAGAGATTGCACAGGATGTAGCAAGGAAGCTCATCGAATCTTGTCTGGAACATGGAGACCCACTACCAGAAAAGATAAGGGCTAAGATTAAGCCCCCAATCAGTCTGGACATACCTGTACAGGTAGCGGTATGAGAAAACTGCCTGTACTCACAGTACGGGAAGTTATAAGAAAGCTCAAGAAGGCTGGTTTTGTCTTTGATAGGCAAGCTAAAGGAAGCCACGAAATTTGGTATAATCCTGTCACCAAAAGAAGAACTACAGTCCCTAATCACCCTGGCGATATCCCAAAGGGCACCCTTAGGGCGATAATTGGGCAAGCAGGTTTAACAGTAGAAGAGTTTAATGAACTCTAATCAAAACATAAATATAGGAGATATGCTATACGACCTCACCTGCGTACGCGGCAACTGCAGTGAAGGCTCTTATACCTGCGGTAAGATGGAGGAGGTGAGGGCGAAGTTCAGGGGGTTGTAATAATTTTCTAAAAGGAGTCAAATATGGCTAAAGAACAAGTAAGTACTAGCAAGGCCAAACAAAATAGTTATGTAACGTCAAAACGTGCTAAAATTACCCAAGCAGAAATTCCAAAGTTAGTTTTAGCTGAAGCTATTTGTCTTCCTCAGTGTCTATATGATGATTTTGCTGGAAAACCAACAGCTCCACACCAATTAGCAATGGCACTAGAGATCTCTCCGACAAGCTCGAACTGGCGAGACCTTTGTGGGGCTTCTATTGCCTACGGACTTACAGCGGGAGGCTATAATGCGAATACAATCTCTTTAGAAGAATTAGGCAAAAGAATAGTTGCACCGACTGAGGAAGGTGATGATTTAAAGGCAAAAGTTGAAGCAGTGATTCGACCTAAAGTTGCCAAGGAATTTTTTGGAAAATACAACAAAGCAAAATTTCCACAGGATAAAGTTGCTCGCAATGTCCTTGCCGAAATGAGGGTACCGCACAATCGGCTTGATAAGGTTTTAGAAATATTAAAAGGAAATGGTGAATTCGCTGGGATTATTCATCAAACCAAGACAGGACCGTTCGTTGCAGTAGATGCTCCTCTTCGGGCAGCGGAAGGCGAAGTGCCCTCTATGGCCGAAAGGAAGGAAGAAATTCAGAAAGAGGAAAAACCTGCCGAACAGAAAAACACCTTAACTCAAATTTCCACTCCTCCTACTAATCAACGAGTATTTATTGCCCACGGCAAAAATAAAGAGATTGTTTCTCAACTTAAAGACATTCTAATATATGGAAGATTTGTTCCTGTAATAGCTGAAGAGCACGAAACAACATCAAAACCAGTTCCTGATAAGGTTCTAGAGAATATGCGCTCGTGTTTTGCTGGCATAATTCATGTGTCAAGCGAGGATGAACTAGTAGACCGTGAAGACAAAGTTCATCACAAGATTAACGAAAATGTTTTGATTGAGATTGGCGCAGCTATGGCTCTATATAAACGCAACTTCATCCTCCTTGTTCAGCAAGGAATTCACTTGCCTTCTAACCTTCAAGGTCTTTATGTGTGTTATTATAGTGGTGAAAAATTAGATGGCGATGCCACTATGAGATTGCTTAAGGCGTTCAATGAATTCAAGTAATGTAGGGTGCGTGTTAACGCAGCATTATTAAGAAAATGCCAAATTATAGGCGTGCTTATGTTGAAGGCAGGACTTATTTCTTTACGGTAGTAACATATAATCGGAATAAGATATTGTGCACAGAAGACAATCAAAAGAATCTTGAGGCCTCTATTAATGAGACCTGCGAAGAACACCCTTTTGTTATTGATGCATGGGTGCTTTTGCCTGACCATGTTCATTTCATTTGGAAACTACCTCCAACAAAGTATTGCGAGGCGACAATAAAATGAACTCCTACCTAAATTGCTGTCCTGAGTGTTGTAAGGTTAGTTCTGTAGGGTGCGTCTTGACGCACCATCCTTCTGAAAGTGATGGAAATTAATCTTGCACTTAAAGAATTCAAAGGAGGGCTTGAAAAGCTTTACGGCCAGAGGTTAAAGAACATCATCCTCTACGGCTCATTGGCAAGGGGGGAGGGTACAGAGGATTCGGATATTGACTTGGTCGTGGTTCTTGAAGGGGATGTGCGCCCTGGGAAAGAAATAGACCGTATGATAGACATTATCACGGATATAAATCTAAAATATGGGGCACTTATATCAGTTTACCCAGTAGCTGAAAGAGATTATCTTACTTTGCAAAGCCCATTGTTGATGAACGTGAGAAGGGAAGGGGTGCCGGTTTGAGGGAGGTAGCATCCCTCATGGAAAGGGCAAGGAAGTATCTTAAGAGTGCCGAAACGCTTCTCAAAGAGGGAGACTATGAGTCTTCAGTATCAAGGACATATTATGCGATGTTTTACTCGGCTGAAGCATTGTTACTTACCAAGAAGCTTTCATTTTCTTCTCACAAAGGCGTGATTTCTGCCTTCGGGGAACACTTTATTAAGACCGGTATCCTCCCAAAAGATATGGGAAAAGACCTTAATAGTGCATTTGAGAAAAGGCAGTTAGGAGATTACGAGTACACTTTCGTTATATCCAAAGAAGAAGCAGCGGATATACTTAAGAAGGGCAAGAATTTCGTAGAGAAAGTGGCGCAGTATTTAAAAGAAAGTAGCCGTTAAATTTCTAGTTTTGTAGCACCCCCACTGCCGAACTAAATATCTAATACAATGGTAAAGATAAAAACGAAAGTCCTCACAAAGGATGAAGTGATAGAAAAGCTAAGAGAACACAGAGACACTCTGAAAAAGTTTGGTGTTAAGAGGATGGGTCTATTCGGTTTTTTTGTGAGGGGTGAACAAAAAAGAAAAAGTGATATTGATATGGTCGTTGAGTTTGATTCGCCTTTTTTGGAAAAGATTTCAAAGGGTTTTTTGACGCTTATATGCGTTTATCTTCTTTTCTTGAAACCCTGTTTGGGAGAAAGGTGGATATCTTAGCCCCTATAAGTATAGAAAGCATAAGGATAAAAGAAGTTGCTGAGAAGATTAAAAGGGACTTGATATATGTCTAAAAGAGGAGACAAGGAGTTTTTCTGAAAGAGAAATGGAAAAATTAAACAGCGTAGTTTTGAGTGCAGAAATATCTTAAGGCTTGCCCAGTGACACGGTCGCTGGACTCCAAAAGTGTTAGGAGGCCAACAAGATTTCCCATGAAACAATGTTCATAGTATAGGAGGCCACTTCTTTATCTTCAAGATATACTATTATTTTATCTTTCCCCTCCGCCTTCCAGCGTCCGGAACCCTTCGTTGGACGATCCGTCGGACCTATCCCAGATTGAATAAACTCTCCGTTTTCTTTGAGCTCCAAGCCCATCCTGCCCCTGGCTGGGGGAAAATTATATGAACTAGGCCTGAAAACCTTTAGCTCTTTGGTATCTTCTTCGTAAGAATGTATCCAGTGTTTGAAAATCTCTTTTGGTAGTTCATCGCTGCATCCCATACCCTGGGCATTAGAGGTTAGCATCAAAAAAAGAGTAACCAGCTCATGACTTTCATAGTTCTAGTCTGCACCTTTCCAACTGCACAGGCAAAATATACTTGTCGCCTTTGAGTTAAAGGCTATATATAGAGCCTCCATTTTGTACTGCCACAATTTAACAATGTCCGCCTGAATCCTCTTAACGCTCACGGCTGCCCACAACTACCCTGACTGGCGTTGTTTGTTTCGTCAGACTCAACAACCTCGCTTAGAGCGTCGACCGTAAGCTTGAAAGAGCAAGTACCCTGCCCGACATCGAAGCAGGCAGGTGGGATTCTCCTACTGACCTCAACTACTCCACCCGCCATAATTGAAGGGGTCGGCACATAAAACCCTGTCCATGCTGGAGTTGTGGCCGCTAAGAATTCGAAGCGTGTGCTTGACCCCGCTGCGTCTGCACCGCCTTGATTTTTGACCTGGATAGTGATTCTCGGGAATCCACCTTCCATCTTGCACACCGGAGGAAAGCGTGGATCTACTATCAAGTCGGGCAAGTCGGGCCTCGGAGCCACTCCCTGAAATCCAAGTACGGTGACTTTGTGATCAAAGTTTTCGTCAGGCTTGTCATTCTCGTCGCGCAACACGTAAAATACACTGTAGCTCAACGTACCAAAGGAACCGCCTGAGGGCCTAGCATAGCTAATCTCATCCAACCAAACTCCTACCCTCGTTACATGCTCGTTATTCCCCGGATAGCTCAAGTGCCAATCCGTAAGTACAGGTACTGCATATCCGAAGGGAACATTCTCAATCACAACATCTTGTCTCATAACACCTGCACCTACAGGGCCAACATTGAGCGGCCTAACTGTTATAGCTGGTTGCACTATCCCTAAATAGTTACCACCCAAGGCGGAAAAAACCTCTCCAAACATGTAATCTCTTTTAGCAGCATTGTCCCTAAAAAGGCCGCTTGTCTCCCAACTGACGAAGGCAGATTTTTCATCAACGTTTACATAATTATGGTCCGAAGGAGAGGGCAGCGAGGGTTCTGGAAGTTTTTGGTAAAATTTGCCAGGGGCAATAAATCCCTCGCTGTGGTGCATGTTGTACGCTATGTGTAACAGGTGGTGGTGTGGATGATCATCGCAATCGCCCCACTTAAAATAAAATCCGCGCGGAAGGTAAGCAACCTTCTTGCCAGCGAAGACACGATTCTGTATATAAGAGGGTATTGAGACAAGAGCGGTTGGCTCATCATTGGAATAAGCAAGATTTGTGTTCCCCTCGTAGTCGTGTTCAACGACGGCGTCAATAGCCCCCCTATTCCATCCTATGACAGTATATAAGTAACAACCCCTGTATCCGTCATCAAAATTATCATCTGAGATGACTACTACCGCTTTCCACTTGAGTTTATTACCCTCAATGTGAATATCCCCATCGGGATAGCCAATTACAGCTCCAAGGCCTGCCACAGGGCGATCACCTTTAAGGTATTGTAGGTCCCAACCGTTCAGGAACACTGTTGCATCAGTAACATAAGAAGGAAGCTCCACCTCATCTTCAAAACATAAAGAGTTTTCCCTACCGTCTTTGTTGGATTTTCCACACCTAGATCCATGGATCACAATTATCTTTCCTGGTTCTTCAAGTCCTGGTACAACATCCACTGCACCTGTCAAATCTTCTGGTATGCCGCACATCTTTATTAGCTCACCCTTAAGAAGATCATCAGTCTCACGACAAACCGAAAACCCACAACCTGACCCCAAAGAAAAGATAAGGATTGCTGTCAGTAAAAGATTAGTCTTGTTGTAAATTACGTAGGAAGGTATGGCCATGTCCTTTCTCTCTTTTCTGTTAGATGAAAACAATAAATATATAAACAACGATAAATATATAAACAACTCTTGAAAAGTCAAGCAAAAAGAGGTTGCTAATTTAATACCAAGAGGTAGGCCGCCTCATCCAGATTATAGTCCCTCCTGTCATCCTCCTAGGACTTATCATTGGTGCAGCCTTGACCCTGATGGCTGAACCTGAGGCGGAGAAATGACTGAACCAAAAAAACTCCCATTACATCCTGTATATATAATAATCCCCACAAGCATTGATTTCTGCTGTTTATTTTATTTGTTAGGCAGTCAAGAATCTCTCTAAAGGGTTAAAAAAGAAGCGTGGTGACATCCGTTGAAAAGATATTGCCCTAGGAAGAAACGAGACCCTTCACTCCACTCAGGGTGACAAGAAAGTCTTGCGAGGCGATAATAAAATGAACTACTGCCTAAATTACTGTCCTGAGCGTTGTGAGGATATATAAAACACCAGTTGCAAAATCAGACAAATAGGCGTATTGTATGTTCTCTCTAACATTGGAATAGTAAATAGAGGGACAGGTTTCTAAACCTGTCCTTTTCGGACAGACCTGAAGGTCTGTTCCTACGTCACATAATAGATTTGGAGCCAAACCCATGCCAGAATTTAAAGGTAACTGTTCCGCCACTGCGATTGGTAGTTTCCCACACGTTGATGTTAAAGAGGCCTTTGGGTTAGTTTCTCGTACCTTGCCTGAGTTACCCTGTTGGCCTCAACTACCCAAACGGTTATTTGAAGAAGAGATGTGTGTGCAATTTGCTGAGGGGATGCCATTCTTCAGGTTACAGCCTGAGCAAAAGAGATTCTATCTTGAGCCATGTGAAGAGGCAGACATGCTTGAGTCCTTGTATGAAAAATACCAGAAAAAGGATTTTTCTACTGCGGTTATTTCTGATAGATTTGCCGCAGGGCTTCATGCCATGAAGATGCATTTAAGTGGTTTCCCCAAGGTAAAGGCTATCAAAGGGCAGATTGTGGGTCCGATTACGATGGCAGGCAATCTTAAAAACAGCCAGGGTGTAGCAGCCTTCCACGACCCTACTGTATTTGATGCCGTGATTAAACACCTTTGCCTTAAGGCCCACTGGCAAGTGAACTTCCTTTCTCAGCTTGTGGCAAAAGATGTCCCTACCAAAAGTATTCCAGTAATCCTGTTTGCAGACGAACCGTACCTGAGTTGCATCGGTGCAGCCTTTGCTACCATTGAGAAGGATAATATTATTAAATCGCTTAAGGAACTCTTTGATAATATAAGGGATGCAGGGGCCGTCACGGGCATACACTGCTGTGGCAACACGGATTGGTCTATGATATTAGAAACAGGTGTTGAGATACTGAGTTTTGATGCCTTCTTTTTTATGGATAAAGTGCTAGGCTACTCTCATGACTTAAGAAAGTTTTTGGAAAGGGGCGGGGTGCTCTCCTGGGGGATAGTGCCTACTACCTCGGAGGCTTTGAAAGATGTCACACTAGAGACGCTGATTAAAAAGATGGAAGAAGGGATTAACTCTCTATGCCAGAAAGGTTTAGATAGAGACTTTATTTTGGAAAGGTCTGTCATAACTCCAAGTTGCGGTACTGGCACCCTTTCTGTTGCTGAGTCTGAGAAGGCTATGAATCTGAATTGCCAGCTCTCGCTTCGCCTTAAAGATAAGTATCACCTATCATAGACCCTACAGGAGTAGATACAGATTGCAAGTTACAGATTCAGAATTTGTAATCTGTAAATGATATGCATAGTGGCCATGGAGGAAATATCCAGGAAGTTTGCGCCCTGTACGGGCTTGAGCCAGGGAATTTACTGGACTTTAGTGCCAATATAAATCCCTTGGGTTATCCACCCACCCTGTCAAAGATCCTAAACGAGGGTTTATCTCTAATCCTTCACTACCCTGATATAAACTGTACCAATCTACGCAGGACCATTGCCAGAAAAATCAGGCACAAAGAGGAAGAAATCCTTCTAGGCAACGGCTCAACAGAGCATATATACCTTTTGCCGAGGGCTTTCAGACCCGCAAGGGGTTTGGTTTTTGACCCCACTTATAGTGATTATGTCAGGGCCCTGACGCTAGTGGGAGCAAGTGTAGAAAGACTGATATCTTCAGAGAAAACTTCCTTTAAGTCTGACCTGAAAAATGTCGTCCTTACGGAAGAGCGATTCAATATAATCTTCCTTTGTAACCCTAACAATCCTACTGGCAACCTAGTAGAGAAAGAAGAAATACTACATCTTGCAGAAGTTCAGTCTCAATGTCTAATAGTAGTGGACGAGGCATTTATGGATTTTGTGGAAGATGCGCAAAAGTATAGTGTTCTCCCAGAGGCCGGAAGGGTCAAGAATCTTATCATACTGCGCTCCATGACCAAGTTTTTTGGCTATCCTGGATTAAGGCTTGGCTACATGGTGGCGCATCCAGAAGTGATAAATCAACTTTACGAACACAAAGAGCCTTGGACAGTAAATGCCCTTGCACAATTAGCTGGGGAAGCGGCCTTGAAAGACGAGGATTTTGTTTTCAAAAGCAGGGAGTATGTAGTCTCTGAGAAGCAGTTCTTGTATAAGAGCCTTTCACAGATGGGAGGTGTAAGTCCGTCCCAACCAACAGTAAATTTCATAACTTCCAAGATAACCCATGATGGGTTATCTTCTGGGGAGCTAAAGGAGGCGCTCATCAGAAAAGGCTTCCTGATAAGGGATTGCTCTAATTTTCCAGGTCTAAGCAACAAATACTTCCGTATAGCAGTCAGGAGGCGGGAAGAGAATCTCCTATTGCTTCAAGCGCTTGATGCAGTCCTTAAGGAGAGGGTGGTATGACTGCCAGGGCTATTATGATACAGGGGACTGGTTCTGGGGTAGGTAAGAGCTTGATAGTTACGGCCCTCTGTCGCATCCTTAGCCACGAGGGGTATAAGGTTGCCCCTTTCAAGGCCCAGAATATGGCGCTAAATTCCTTTGTTACTAGAGATGGTAAGGAGATGGCCAGAGCTCAGGTAGTTCAAGCTGAGGCAGCAGGTATCCTTCCCAGAGTAGAGATGAACCCTATACTTTTGAAGCCCAATTCGGATACAGGTTCACAGGTAGTAATTATGGGTAAGGCTATCGGGAATATGACAGCTCAAGAGTATTTCTATCATAGGGAGGTGTTTAAGGATGTAATCAAAAGGGCATATCAGGCCCTCAGTAAGGATTATGAGATAATAATCATAGAGGGGGCGGGCAGCCCGGCAGAGATTAACCTCAAGGATAAAGACCTAGTCAATATGAATATGGCGGAGATTGCTAGTTCACCAGTAATTCTTGTAACAGATGTTGATAGAGGCGGTGCCTTTGCCTGGATTATTGGTACTATGGAACTGCTTACAGAAATAGAAAGGACCAGGGTGTGTGGTTTTATATTTAATAAATTTCGGGGAGACCCAGCACTGATAAAACCAGGGCTGGAGATGTTGGAAACCCGTATGGGACTCCCTGTACTGGGTCTTGTGCCATTTCTGCCATCGCTACGCTTGGATGATGAGGACTCTGCCTGTCTAAGGGATTTCCAGTCCAATGGTGAAGTGGAGTTAGATATCGCTGTCATCAGACTCCCAAGGATTTCTAACTTTAGCGATTTTAATGCCCTTGAGAGGGAACATGGGGTGAAGGTCAGATATGTTGAAACGGTAGAGTCCATGGGTAGCCCAGACCTTATCGTTCTACCCGGTACAAAGAGTACTGTGGCGGACCTCCTCTACATAAGAGAAAGTGGTTTTGAAAAAAGGCTCCACGCCTTTATGCAAAATGGAACTACTCTGGTTGGAATATGCGGAGGCTTTCAGATGTTAGGTAAAGTTGTTAAAGACCCCTGTCATGTAGAATCCCACCACGACTTTATTGAAGGCTTGGGACTATTGGATGCCTCTACTACATTCCTTTCTACCAAAGCTACCTATCAAGTAAGGGCAGAAATGTTGGATATCACCCTACCATTCTACGTAAAGGAGCAACTCAAAGGATACGAAATCCACATGGGTACTACAGAGTGTAACTCTTTGCCTTTTGCCAGGATAACCGAACGCTCCGGGGAGAGGGTAGATGTAATGGACGGGGCTTTGGTAAATAACGGCCAGATATTGGGTACCTACTTACATGGCCTTTTTGATAATGATTCCTTCCGTACCCAATTCTTAAGCTATCTACGGAAAAAGAAGGGATTTGCTGACGCCACTAAACATCTTCCGCTTGATTTTCAGAAGACTAGAGAGGAAGATTATAATAAACTTGCCGAGGTGGTAAAGAAGAGCATCAGAATGGACGTGCTTTATAAGGCTCTTGGGCTACAACGAGTTCAATAGAGTGTATTTGGTTGGGGATTTTCTTTTTCTAACTTAATTACCCATTCTGAAATCCTAGGGATGAGGTTATAAAGCCCTACCTGGCTGCAGAATGCCAAATCCTTTTCCATGCCCAGTTCAATGAGTCGCCTGCCATGGTTAGAATCTCTGAGGGCTTGAATTATATTGTCTTTATAGTGAAGATAGGTTATGTAGGCAAGACGAGCGGAGTCTGAGAGACCCCAAGCTTTCTGTTCTAGTAGTCTTTGGATGAGCATCCCTCCACATACTACGTCTTCCAAGGATACCTTCCCCCCCGTACCTGAAAGTGCCAGATGAACCCATCCGCCAGTCTTTGTAAGATATTCTGACACTGCGGGAAGATTAAGGAAGCTACAAATTATACCTTCTTTAATCTGGCCGAGTTGGCTGATAGCGTGTAAATTTTTAGTACAGTTGGTGGTAGTAAAGAAAACATATTTGCCTTCCACTGTCTCACGTGAATATTCTTTAGGAGAGTTTCCTAATTGAAACCCCTTTATTTTTACACATCCCCTTTCACCACCTAGGGTTACATTCTCATGCCCTAACTCTTTAGCCTTCTTGAGACATTCGTTTATAGAGGCAAATGGATATACAGCTTTGCACCCCTGAGATAGAGCATGGGTAATCGTTGAACAGGCCCGCAGGACGTCTATAACTACTACAGTTAAACCATTGCGTTCCGAACTCTTGGTAGCAGGGCCATGTGCCAAATAACTTCTTAACTCAGAAGGGCTGAAGGTTAAGGTTATTTCCAGACCCATTATCTTCTACACCTTGGCCAGCCTTTCCAGTAGGAGTTTTTTGAAGGTGTCAAAACGGGCCTTAATGTACTCAAAGACCTGCTCATTCAGTCCAGGTTCAAAGACCCTTATAGAGAGCCTTAAGACTGCCCTGCCTTCCTTTAACTTCCTGGGGCGGAAACATACCTTTGACCTCTCCGCAATATTTACAAATTCTAACAGATTCTCAATAATGTAGTCATATACACGCTCAGGTACGAATAAGCAGCTATAGAAGTCATAAAAAGGCATATCGGCATGTTTCTCGCAGGATAGGAATTGAGGATTACTGCCCAAGCGTGCAGAATGGTACTTCCAGGTTACCTGTTCTACCCCGGATTCCTCCCCCCAGGAAAACTCTTCATCCGTAATCTCCATCCCCAGGGTCTCTGCCCATTTTTTCAAGTCTTCATACATAGATTGATTATTTTGTAGGTTTAGCTTAAGCAGTGTATTTACGCACTCATAAGTACTTTATCCTGAATTACTTACCGCTGCTGCGTTTTAAGAGCCAACATAAACATTTGCCAAAAACTTATTCTTTACTACAATGCCTGTCTTGCTCCATTCCAAAGGCCCT
>JBMFFR010000011.1:0-41511 GCA_051388875.1 Candidatus Brocadiia bacterium JP1
CAAGGCCTCACCCAAAAAGATATAGAAGAACTAGCCACAATAAGGGGCTATGGGGGTATACCACTAGATCCAGCTTATTTGGTTGATCGTCATATAGAGGAAAACCAGGCGATGGAGATCTGTAAACAAGTCCTTCTTGGCCCATACCGTAAACTCCTACTTGCTATTTTTGAGATACTCTTAAAACCACAAGAAGCATAAGCACTTGAAAAGAAAGGGGTGGCATAATCGGAAAGTACTTCAAAGGTATTCTTAAAGCTATAAGAGGAGTAAGCAATGTCCACCTTAACGGGGCAGGAGAAGATTACGGAAGTAGCCGAAAAAGAGGCAGCAGAATTGTTAAAAAGATTAGGAATCTATAATCCTCCAGTAGATACCTTTACAATTGCCAAAAACCTTGGCTTGCTGATCCAAACAGACCCGCTTCTCAAAACTAGGGGTTATAGCAGAAAACGATGGGATTTAGGTTTCATAATACTGGGTAGCAAAAGCCCTGATAAATCTGCAAGGAATCAATTTACCATTGCCCATGAGATAGGAGAGATGTTACTGGACGGAAAGGTGGACGAGGCCTATCGGGAGAAGGCTTGTAACCTTATAGCCCTTAACCTGCTTTTGCCAAAAGAGTGGTTCAAAAGGGATGCAGAGTCCTATGACTTTGACCTTTTTACGCTTAAGAAAATTTACTCAACAGCCAGTCATGAAATCATTGCCTTCAGGATGCTAGAATTCAGGCCTATGATAATTACTATATTTGACAATGGGCAACTTTACAGAAGAAAAAGTTCCTACCCGTTTCGTGTAAAAAATGCCTACTCCTTAGAGGAACAATGTCTGAAGGTTGTGGCTAACATGGCAAAAAAGACCCACCTGCAGAATGAAAACATTAACGTCACAGGTTGGCCAATTTTCAAAAAAGATTGGAAGAGATTAATACTAAAGACTGAGTTTAATAGAGTCCACCCGCATTAAATCCTTGTAAAAAGATAGCCCAACTCTGGTTTTTTTCCCCTTTTTATTTCTCCCCCAGGATGTTTATAAGATACTGCCTGTTACGGCTCCGGTTATCAAAATCTAACAGGACGATTTGCTGCCAGCGCCCGAGCTGCAACTTGCCATTTACAAACGGGATTGTCAGAGAAGGGCCAATCAGGGCCGCCCTCACATGCGAATACCCATTGCCATCCTGCCAGCGTTCATCATGACTGTAAGGGATGTTCTTAGGAATAAGTCTTTCCATTGCCCCAGAAAGGTCCTTTACTACCCCCTCCTCAAATTCAATCGTGGTTAACGCTGCTGTTGAACCCGGTATAAAAACGTTAACTAACCCCGACTTTACACCGGAATCCATCACGGTCTTCTCTACTTCAGCCGTAATGTTATGGCAATCGCCGTCCCCCCTGGTCTTTAACTCTTTTAAAATACTTATAATCTCTTTTACCTCCCAACTAAAAACCTTTGTAATATTGCTAAAAATACAAAAATACCATTCCAATCCTACTTTTTCAAGTCCCTCTGAATTAACCGGGATGTAAGGTCGCACATGATGGCAGCCAAGCCCACATAAAAGGATGCTACTTACAAACAGATTCCTGCATCAGTTCTTTCTTCGCAACAGCAGTTCAAATAGTAAGATCCGTGTGGAATATCCTTGACCAACGGAACAGAGTTTGTTATTTTAGCAGGGTTTAATAGAATGTAAATTAAACTGCACTAAAATATCCACCTCCGTAAAAGGGGTAATATAATTTCTCTATGTAAACTAAGCATAGGAGTAGACTTATGCTAAGCCTTGGAATAGATATTGGCTCCCTTTCAACAGATATAGTGCTGCTAAACGATAAAAGAGAGATGCTAGCCTCTGAGGTAACAGCCACAGGCGCCAGCAGTAAGAAGGCCGCAGACAAAGCCCTTCAAAAAATACTGGAAGTTTGCCAACTCTCTGAGAAGGATATTGACTACGTGGTGGCCACTGGTTACGGCCGCATCAGGGTGCCGTTTGCCAAAGAAATAGTAACTGAAATAACATGCCATGCAAAAGGGTCCCACTTCTTTTTCCCAAAGGTACGGACAGTCATAGATATAGGTGGTCAAGACAGTAAAGTTATAAAGGTAGACCCAAACGGAAACGTTATAGACTTTGTGATGAACGACAAGTGTGCGGCTGGAACAGGAAGATTCCTTGAGGTAATGGCCAGAACTCTGGAGATAGAACTGGAGGAGATGGGGCTGTTATCCCTCCAGGGAAACGATAAACTCACCATAAGCAGCCTTTGCACCGTATTTGCAGAGTCAGAGGTTGTTTCCCTCATAGGGGCCGACCATAAACGGGAAGATATCTGCCGTGCCCTCCACATAGCAATAGCCAAGCGGATTACTGCCCAGGCCCGCCGTGTAGGTATAGAGGAGCAGGTGGTAATGAGTGGGGGGGTGGCCAAAAATGTGGGTGTAGTCAGAGAACTGGAAAGGCTTCTGAATACAAAACTGAGAATGGCACCAGACCCACAAATCGTGGGGGCAGTAGGCGCAGCCCTTATCGGGTTAGAAAGTGCAGGTAAAAAAACCTACCCCGGTATTGAGGTAAAATCTGCACCTGAAGAAGGCCCTACCCTTGCAGTACTTAGCCAGTCAAAGCCCACAGAAGTTAATACGGCCCAAGTATCTTTAGAGGAGAGTAACCTCCCTAAACTGGGCTACTTATGTACCTATACACCGGTAGAAGTAATAAGGGCTGCGGGATTCCATCCTGTCAGGATAACAGGCTCAAAAAAGACCGAAGGGCTAGCCGAAGAACACCTCTGCACCAATCTTTGCTCCTATATAAAGGCATCCATGGAAGACAAACTAGCAGGCAACCTGGAAGAACTAAACGGTGTAGTGTTTATGAACTCCTGCGATGGAATGCGCAGACTGTACGATGCCTGGAGGCGCATTGACGGCGACAAGAGATTTAACTATCTGCTTGACCTCCCTAAGACCAATGACATTGTTGCCGTGAAGTACTTTGGCCTCCTGATAAAGAATTTTAAGGAAAAGCTGGAAAGATACTGCGGCCGTAAAGTTACACAAGAAGAACTTCAAAAGAGCATCCTCCTCTATAATAAAGTCCGGGAAAAAGTAAAGCTTTTCCTGCAAAAACAATGGAGCGGATACATCAGCCACTCAGGATATGAAATATTCTCCCTGCTTAAACGAGGAATTAATGCTGTACCAGAAAAATTTCACGATTACATCACACTCTTAATGAAAGATGCAAAGGACCCTTCATCCAAAACTGATAAAACTCTGCCCAGACTCCTCATATGGGGGGGCATCCTGGAGAATGAGGAGATAATAAAGACAATTGAAGAGGCCGGCGCTATGGTAGTGGCTGACGACCTGTGCAGCGGATCCAGATTCTACGATGAACTTGTAGAAGTACAAGATGACCCTTATTTGGCACTAGCAGACAGGTATCTCGGGAAATCCCCATGCTCACGCATGAGCAACGTCTTTGATAGACTAAACCGAATCCTTTCAATAATAGAGAAACATTCCATACAGGGGTCAATTTACCACACCCTAAAATTCTGCGACCACTCCCTTTACGATTACCCAATCTTCAAGAGCGAATTTGAAAAGAGAAACATCCCCCTGTTACACCTCACCTGTGACTACATCCCCAGCGCCCACGGCCAGATACGTACACGCGTAGAGGCATTCCTGGAACAATTGCAGAATGTAAGGAGAGGGTAGAACTGCTGTACCGGCAAAACATACGAGGCCCTGAGGATTATGCCAAATCGCAGTCGTGACTGGCTGAACCAGGCAGTAAAAGACCTTGAACAAGCTAAGAGTAGTTTCCAGGCCGGACGACATGAGTGGGCCTGTTTTGCGGCCCAACAAGCAGCAGAAAAGCGGTAAAGGCATTACATCTACATCGTGGTCAAGAGGCAGGGGATCGTGTTATAGCAAGGCTTCTCCACGAACTTCCAGAAACTATCTCAGTTCCTGAAACGTTAATAGAAAAAGGGCGTGTCCTTGATAACTTCTATGTGCCGACTCGCTATCCCAACAGCCACCCGGAGGGGGCACCTTTTGAACACTATGGTACACTGCAAAGTAGGAAAGCACTAGAATATGCCAGTGAGATTATTGACTTCGTCCATTCTCAAATGGCCTGATGCCCAGGCAGTCAAGCAGGCATTAGCGGAATGGGTCAACAAGGCTGTAAAAACCCGAGACGACGTATTGAGTATCGGATATTTTGGTTCCTATGCACGTGGGAATTGGGGTGTAGGGAGTGACCTTGATTTAATTATAATCGTTAAAGATTCCAGGCACCCCTTCATAAAACGGGCCGCGGAGTGGGATGCAAGTGAACTGCCAGTACCTGCCGATATATTAGTCTACACTGCGGAGGAATGGCAAGACCTTATACGGCGAGAACAATTCTCCAGAAGGATTATACAGGAAACTATCTGGGTTTATTCCACTACCAGCTAACAGGATTAAAGGGACACCCCATCAGTGTGCATCCAGCCGCTCTTACTTTAAACTATAATCCCCCTCTATCCCCCCTTTTCTAAAGGGGGACTAAGGGGGATTAATAAAGAGCCTTACCTCCAGAGGGTTCAACCTTGCAGATTGAACCCTAAATTTACCGTCCTTGCTGGGACTCCATTTTTACTTCACCGTTGCCTTTATCCTTTTTATGGCATTATCCACTGAGGCTACCACTGCCTTGGTACTGATGGTGGCACCGGTGATGGCCTGAATCTTGGTTAGGACAGCATTTTTAACCTACGCGTTCTGCCAATACCGATTGTAGTTGAAAAATTTTATCCCTCTCTATCCAACCCCTTTCCACAGGGGAAAGGATTTCAATACCTAATAGCATCCCTTTATTGTCCAGGTCTATAAAAACGCCTTCTCCCACTTGAACAGTTTTTGTCACAGGGAAATCACTAAAGGTTATGTACAGCGCATCTACTTTTTCATCATAAGATATGTTCATGTTTTTTCACCTTCTGCGTAAACAGTAACAATTACATTATCTCTTTCCTCCTCTACATAAACAACAGTTATTTCCCTTCCACCAATAGTCTTACGAGCTATTTTGCGCCCAAGAAAAGAAGGGTATTGAATATCAGGACTCTCTAGGACACTCTCAACCTCCTCCTTTGAAACTTCTCTTTTGTGCATCCTTAATTTGGCGTGTTCGCTGAAAATTATCAATTGTTTTTATTTTTCGCAAACAACCTTTTAGCAAGGGAGTGGCCATATTGCACAAACAACCCTTTGTAGTAGAGGTCGGATTTAAGTGGGGACAGGTAACACCTCTTGAAGAAATAGCAATTTTTTCAGAAGCGTCCACATGAGGTTGCTCTGACTATAAAGTTCCAGCGACTGCATCGCTGGCCTCCATATTTACTCCACCGTTGCCTTTATCCTTTTTATGGCATTATCCACTGAGGCTACCACTGCCTTGGTACTGATGGTGGCACCCGTGATGGCCTGAATCTTGGTAGGGTCGGCCTCTCTAACCACCACTAACTGGTTTATGGTCTTATCCCTAAACTGCTCCTGAAACCAGGGGGTTAGCGGTTCGGCGGTAGCAGGCTCCCCACCACCCATAAGGAGTTTCCAGAGAGTCTTTGTGGTGGCTATTTCCATGACCCTCGTACCCAGGCCCGGTGTTTCCGACTGGGCAAGGATTTTTATAGCCAGCACCTTTTCTGTGTCGGGAGACAATCCCACCATTGTTTTTATCGCACTGGAATAGCCTTGGGCCTGACCAAGAGCAGCATACCCGATAACCCGCTGCTCCTTATCAAGTCCCTTATAGACCTTCTCCTCTGCGGCCGTCTCAATGGGTGTAACCTCCTGTGGCTGTCCCTCCAGGCCCGGCAGGACGGCAAGCAGGGCCTCCATCCGCCTGGCCTCTTCCCTCTGCCTTATCTTATCTATAGTAACTACATACGTGCCCCCGACTCCTATGGCTGTTACTATAGAAATAATCCCAAGCACCAGCGTGTATCGTAGTTTCTTTTCCATTATTTCTTCCCCTATTTACGCCCGGCAGTAATACCGCCTCCCAGTAGCCTTGGTTGAGTATACCTGTCTATTAGAGGAGTTGCTGTGTTCATCAAAAGTATTGAGTAACAGACCCCTTCCGGATAGGCTGCATAAAATCTTATCAGTGTAGTTAGCACACCACAGCCTATACCAAAGATTAGCAGGCCCTTCTTGGTTAGAGGTGAAGTAACCATGTCAGTGGCCATAAAAAAGGCCCCCAACATTAGTCCACCAGCAAGGATATGATAAACTGGGTCATTAGCCCATGCGGCTTCTGTACTTGCAGGCAGTATTTTTGCCAGCACGAAGACCGTTCCTATATAGCCCACCGGGACACGCCAATCTACGTAACCCCTGTATATGAGGTATAATCCACCAAGGACTAGCGCTATAACCGAGGTCTCCCCAATACAGCCCGGCACGTTTCCCGTCAATAAATCCATATAGGTATAACTCTTACCGCCAAACTCCTTAAAGAGCGGGCTGGCCTGTGTTACTGCATCCACACCTGTGATGTTAGATAAAAAGCTAGGCTCTTTTAGTATCCGCCAGTCAGAATTAATAGGGGCCGGATAAGCCACCTGAAGGAATGCCCTGGCCGCCAGTGCCGGGTTCCAAATGTTATTACCCAGGCCACCAAAGGAATGTTTCACGATACCAATAGCAAAGACGGCTCCTATCACGGGTATGTACCAGGGGACACCCGGGGGTAAGACGTATGCCAGGAGAATCCCTGTAATCACTGCACTACCATCCTTTATGGACACAGGTTGATGGAGGAGATACTTTTGTACAATCGCCTCCGTCAGTACGGCTGCTAGTACGCTAAGTATTATAATGAAAAGGGCATAGTAACCAAATAGGTAAACACCTACTAGACCGGCAGGTGTCAATGCCCACACTACTGTCCACATTACCCTGGGTATATCCTCAGGGCCTCTAATATGAGGAGAGGTTGTAACCAGTAACCTCGTCTCTTGGGTGACGGACATAAAAGTGTTCTCCTTTTAAGGAAATGCTACCTGACTAGACACCTTTAAAAGACCATCGGTTATTTGACTGGGGCTGGGGCAGGGCTTGCCGCTGCTGCGGCCGCCTTTTGTGCCTCTTTAGCCTTTTGAGCCTCTTGCGCCCTAGCCTTCTGCCTGGCAAGCTCATATTTGGCAGTCTTTATCAGATGTACAATCGGCCTGCGCGACGTACATACATAGGTGCAACAACCACACTCCTTACACTCCATCAGATTGAACTCCATAGCCTGCTGGAAGTGCTCTGACTCACAGAGGATGCTTAGATAACTGGGGTTTAGCCCGTATGGACAGGCTTCTACACACTTACCGCAGCGGATGCAGGCGTGGGACTTCCATTCCCCTGCTTTGCTAAGGACGAGGATTCCCCCCGTTCCCTTAATAGTTACTGCATCAGCAATAGTAGCCTGAGCAATACCCATCATCGGCCCGCCGTAAATGACCTTATTAGCATCCGGTTTGAGACCGGTGGCCTTAAGAAGTGGTTCAATCGGAGTACCTAACCTTACCAGAAGATTAGCTGTATTTTCCACACCGTCACCGGTAACCGTCAACACCCTTTGAATTAGGGGCCTCTTATGCTTGACCGCCTCGTAAATAGCATAGGCTGTGCTAACATTGTGTACTACTGCCCCAGCCTCAATGGGTAACTGAGTAGGTTTAAACTCCCTTCCCAATATTGCCTTTACCAGTTGGTGTTCAGCACCTTGCGGATATTTCACCTCAAGAATCTCCAGCTTAATGCTTGTGTCCTGCCCCAGTAAGGCTCTTAGCCTGTCATAGGCATCCATCTTATTGGCTTCTACCCCTATGTAGCCATTCTTGCAGCCCAAACACTTCATGATTATCCTTAGTCCTTCCACCACCTCCTTGGTCTTTTCCATAAGGAGGCGATAATCACAGGTGAGATAGGGCTCGCATTCCGCACCATTAAGGATTACAGCGTCAACCGTCTTATCCTTAGGTGGGCTGAGCTTCACATGGGTGGGGAAGGTTGCCCCCCCAAGGCCCACAATGCCTGCCTCTTTAATCAAGTTTCTTATATCATCCGGGGACATGGCGTCCACATTCTGGGGCTCGTTTAGCCCGGGAGCCCACTCATCTTCCCCTTCTTTTTGTACCACCACCACCTGGTTCCTTGCCCCTGTAACTGGATGTGGCTTAAAGATAATATCCGTCACCTTTCCTGCAATAGGGGAGTGTATATGGGCCGAGACAAGGGCGGGGGCTTCGCCTACACGCTGTCCCTTCTTCACCTTGTCACCCTTAGCCACTACCACCTTGGCTGGTGCCCCTATATGTTGACTCATGTATAAATATACGGTCTCCGGCAGTGGAGCGTGGGTTATTTCTTTATCTTTAGCGAGCGCTTTTCCATCAAAGGGAGGGTGTATTCCTCCACTGAAGCTCTTTAATCCTTTCGTTTCTGTAGCCATATATCCTTCTCCTACTTTCTATTTTTTAAGCACCTTGTGAGTTCGGCGTACTGCCTATTTTATCTTAACTATTTTACCCTGAGTTCGCTCTTTGTTAAAGCCCCCGTTTTAAAACCTGATTCACCAACTGTGCTCTGTATTTTCTTATTTAAGCGCCTTATGGATTTGGCGTACTGCCTGTTTTATCCTGAGTTCGTTTTCTACTAAGGCAAACCTTAAAAATCCCTCTCCTTCCTTGCCAAAGGCTAACCCCGGGGAAACAGAGACTTTGGCTTCGTTTAGTAACAACAGGCTAAACTCCATTGAACCCATAGCAGCATACTTTTCAGGTATAGGCGCCCAAACAAACATGGTAGCCTTGGGCTTCTTTATCTGCCAACCTGCCTTGTTGAGTCCATCGCAAAGTACATCACGCCTCTGTTGATAGATTCTGGCCTGCTCAACAGCGTAATCCCTGCACTCTCGCAGAGCTATTATGCTGGCAATTTGTACCGCCTGAAATATTCCGTAATCATAGTAGCCCTTTATCCTGGCAAGGGACTCCACAATCTGGCGATTTCCTACGCAGAAACCAAGACGCCAGCCAGGCATATTAAATGTCTTGGACATGGTATTAAATTCTACACCGACCTCTTTTGCCCCTTTTACCTGGAGGAAGCTCGGTGGCTGGTATCCATCAAAGGCCGTAAAGCAGTAGGCAAAATCATGAATAACAATTACATTATACCTTAATGCAAGATTCACTATCTCCTCAAAAAAACCAATTTCTACCGTGGCTGCACTAGGGTTATGAGGGAAATTTAATATAAGTACTTTTGGTTTTTCTGTTTCAACGGCGTGGATTATCTCTTCAAGGAGTTCCGCTTGTTCTTTTAGTGGTACTGTGACTACCGTTGCCCCTGCCAGCGCTGGCCCATGCAAGTGCACCGGAAAGGCCGGGCTTGGCACCACTGTTGTGTTTCCCTGTTCAAGCAGGGCCAGAAAGAGGTGAGAAAGCCCCTCCTTGGAGCCAATCGTACAAACAACTTCTCTGGAAGGGTCTAGCTCCACTCCCCATTCCCTCTCATAGAAGTGGGCTACTTCTCTACGTAAGTTAAATAGCCCAATGGCGTTAGTACTATAGCGGTGATTTCTTGGGTCATGCACCGCCTCGCAAAGTTTATCTATAATGGGTGGGGGCGTAGGGTCGGTAGGGTTGCCCATACCCAGGTCTATAACATCAATGCCCTGGGTTCGTTTTTCATATTTTATTTGATTGAGTTTGCTAAATAGGTATGGTGGAAGTTTCTTAACCCTTGACGCTACTTCAATAACAAACTCACCGGGTAGAACTTCACACTTCGTATCTTTCATCGTGAAGAATTAATAGGTAAAGAGGTATTTTTTAATTTCAGACCTTTCAAGTACACTTGCCAGCCAGGGGCTAAGCCTTTTCTTTGTAGCCCTATTTTTTACCAATTTCTCCAGTGTAGGCAGTACGTCCTTAAATTTCTCAGTGCCTTTGGGTTTTCTATTGATTACCTTGAGGATATGATAACCATCGTCCGTTTTAACAATATCGCTCACTTCACCTTTTTTCAAATGGGCAGTAGCCGGCCCAAAAACACCTTCCTTAGGGCCAAAAGGCCTAATTCTGCCCCCTACCGAAGCGGATAGCCTGTCAATGGACTCATTTCTAGCCAGAGTCTCAAAGTCTGCCCCTGCCTTAAGCTTCTTTACTATATCTTCAGCCTCTTGTCTTGTGTTTACTACAATATGACACGCCTCTATCTTTTCCCCATACTCCTCTTCGTAAGCCTGATGCAACTCCTCCTCCGTAACAGTAACGGTGCGCTCCACTATCTTTTCTGCAAGGAGCTCTGTCTCCACGCCTTTCCTAATCCTTGCCGCCATACGCTCCTTTAGAGTGGGCAAATCTATACCCATCTGAGACAGTTCCTCGGCCAACTCCGCCTGGTCCTTCATGCCCCTTGCCTTCACCAGGGCATCCAGCTCACCATCCAAAAGCTTGTTCAGCCTCTCCGATACTTCTTCAAGGCCTACTGTTATCCCCAATTTATTGGCCTGCTGGTGGATTACCGTCCTCCTGATAAGGACGTCCAGCGCCTGCTCCCCAAAGCTCTCTATTAGAAGTTCAGAGAGTTCGTGCCTACTAATCTTCTGGCCATTTACCTCAGCAACAACATCCTGCTCGGGAAGGGCTAGCTCTTCCAACCTCTCATTTAAGGATACGGGTTCTTCAGCTACTATAGGATTTATAAAAAGGTAGATAAGGCATGTTAAGAAACAAACCCATTGTAACATCCCTTGGCGACTGGACATAGAATGATTGATATCCCTTTAAGCTAATGCAGTGTATAAATAGTTAACATTATAACAGGATTAGACCAACTGTCAAATCCGCTTTGTTTTTGCGCCCCCTAAACAGAATATGGGGTAATATAGAGTCTTTCAGTTGAAAAAACATAGATGTAATGCTTTAATTTTGATTAAAAAGTGACAAAATTTAATCAATTTCAGGCTCAAAGTGTTCAAAAAACATAGTTTTTTCGTCAAAAATCTAACAGATTTTTATAGTATTTTTCCATACTTCCAGCAAGAAAGTAGTAAAGGAAAGCCCAAGTGCCATTAATGGAACCCAGCATCTTTAAGGTGTATTTCTTTAGCGGAAAAGAACTTACAGCCTGTGCCAGGGCTGCCGAGAAGCTGAAGCACAAACTAAATCTGGGGAACAAAGACGCTGCAGCCATACTAAGTGGATTCTTGAGGAATCTTGTTGAACAAACCCTACCGGCGAGGAATGATGTGCTGGACACCCCTTGTGAGTTTACATCCGACTCACACAAGCTTAAAGTAAAATATTTCACAAAAGGAGTGGACGCAAAATGGGGCAGTCTGGATGGGATATTCATCCTTACAACAACACTTAACTCTAATCTGCACAATGTGGTAGAGGGGTGGCAGGAGCTTGTAGGGATGTTTCCAAACGACCTGCCTAACGGCCCATTGGACCCTCTCACGGTTTATTATGCGACCTTTGATAAAGAGGTTACTACGCAGGAGGTTACTGACCTTTTAGAGCAGGCCCAAAAACTTTTTCCTGAAATCTCTAGTGAAAACTTGCAAGGTATCCTGAAGCGGACACATATCCGTTGCGGAAATATTTATCAAATAGGGACTTCTGAACAGTATCTCCTCTTCTCCGATAAAAAAGAAAAACTGGCCGCCAGTCACTTCGCCACCTCTTACTTACCCCTGTTTAACATTTACTTTTCTTCGGGTAATGTGTGCTATCAGAATAAAGAACTGGACAAAACAAGGATACACCTGAAAGAGGTCTCAGAAAAGATAGAAAATAAACTGACCGACTATTCTAAAAGAGGGTTAGGTTCTTTTACAGAGGAGGCAGAGAGAAAAAACATCTTCAATATTGCAAAGGACTTATGGCTACTTAACAGCAGTGCTTCCAGAATACTCAGGCTAATTCAATCGGTAGAGGATGCACTTAGCAATCTCAGGAATCTTAAGGCAAGGGTGGTAGTCCCCAGCCAGGACGAAATCTTTTGCGAGAAAGAGCGATTACTGGAATTACAAAAGTCGCAGCTCCAGTCCGATGCCGCCTATTTGCATAACACCTTTGAGGCAGGCAGGGTGGTGCTGGACTCAATTGAAGACCATATGGAACTGGAATACACTAGAGAACTCAAGGAATCAAACAAGAAGTCCCTCAGCCTACAATCAGCCGCCTTCATCATAGAGTTTGCCCTTGTATTTTATTACTTCCTGGGGAGCTGGCATTACATAATTGGCGAGGAAAGATTCAATGAAATCCCCGAGCTTGCCCGTCTTGGATGCGCCACCTCCATTGCCTCTATACTTTGCGCTGGAACGCATCTCTTTGCAAAATGGAGGCTTTCAAAAAAGAAATCCTATCTATACCTGACAATGGGCTTGCTGCTGCCGCTATTACTAGGCACACTTGCTTTCATTGTAGGCTTCTCACTAAGTGCTGGTAAGCTCGGCCATTGAAAGGGTTAAGTACATGCACTTCCTGAACTTTGAAATTAAAGACAAGAATTTATGGTCAATGGTATAAATAAAGCGCTTGCAAAAGGAGCCCCGGTAGTGTAGTTATATCTAATTCCCTGTCCTTTCAGAGCGTCTCTACCGGAGCCCTAAGTTCAATACCGCAGGACGAGGCCAATATGCCTAAAGCGGCCACGCACCCTTGAGGATACTAATACAATGTCAAGAGGGGTGTAATTTCTAATACCTTCCTCTTCGTTCTCCTCCTCCAAAACCACCCCTTCTGCCACCGCCTCTACCGCCACCTCCACCACCTCTACGCTCCTCGGCACGGGCCTCATTTACGATGATGGTGCGGTCTCCCAGGGATTGGCCGTTTAGCTTATTTATGGCCTCGGTTGCCTCCTGGTTGCTAGACATCTCAACAAAAGCAAATCCCCTGGGTTGCCCGGTGAATTTATCCGTAATTACATTCACGGACTCCACCTTCCCTACCGAGCTAAAAAAGGTTTGTAGCATATCCTCGGTGATGGCACTCCCTAAATTTCCTACATACAGTTTTTTTCCCATTAGCCTTTCCTTTGTAAAACCTAAAGATTAAAATGCCCCAAAGGACAGAAAGACCTTTGGGATAGAACCTAAACTGCAAGATATTCTCACATCTTTTAAACCAACTATAGTTTAACAAATTGTTAGACCTCTGCAAGAGTTTTATGAGGCCAACATGTCATTTTGTTCCGCCTGTGGTGGACAAGAGGTCTAGGTCAGGATTATACACTGACCTCCAATTTATAGTCAAGGTTCACCAAGGGCGAATTGCCCTTTATTAAATTAACTGGCGGGCTTCCGGCCTCTGGCACGACGTGGCCTTGACTTACCCGACTTTGATGGTAAATTAGTGCCACAATATCCATCGGATGAACCAGAGAGCGTATTGCTTGAAGGGATTCACCTCCAGAGACCACGGAGCGGGCAAAAGATAAAATCACGAAAGGTAATGACCTGTGGGTAAAGAGCCCCAAGAATGGCTAAGACAGGCTAATTATGACCTAGACACTGCTGAATTTATGTTCAATGGAGGAAGGTATTTCTATGCAGTTTTTATGTGCCACTTATCCATAGAGAAGGCTTTGAAGGGGTTGTTTACAGAAAAACTGAAAGAAGAACCACCAAAGGTGCATAATCTTATCTATTTTTTGAACAAGATTGGCATCAAACCACCTGAGGATATCGGAAGGTTTGTCGTAAAACTTAATGAGGCAACCGTTACCACAAGATACC
Organism: Candidatus Brocadiia bacterium JP1; assembly: GCA_051388875.1. Taxonomy (GTDB): domain Bacteria; phylum Planctomycetota; class Brocadiia; order Brocadiales; family Bathyanammoxibiaceae; genus JBMFFR01. Next base: position 13,829 of record JBMFFR010000011.1, read on the forward strand.
CTGAGGATTTAGATAAGATGCAAAAAGACTTTTCGCAACCTATTGTACAGGATATAATCTCAAAGAGTAAGGAGACGTTTGAATGGATAAAGAGGCAGTTTTAGAGATTGTATCGCGTTTCAGAAAGGCAATTGAATCTAAAGGGATAACTATAACCAAACTAATACTTTTTGGTTCTTATGCCACCGGGACACACAAGGAAGGAAGTGACATTGACATAGTGGTGATATCCGAGGATTTTGCAGACAAAAATTACTGGGAAAGAATAGACGTTCTCTCTGCCGCCATTTATGAGGTCTTTGAACCGATAGAAGCCGTGGCTCTAACCTCTGAAGAATGGGAAAAAGGGGAATCCACGATTGCAGAATATGCCAGGGATGGAGAAATAATATATGCCAAATGAATCCGCAACAATCGTTCGGTGGGGCAGGTCGGGGTTTTACACCGACCTCCAATTTATAGTCAAGATTTACCAAGGGCGAATCTGACCTTTTTTAAATTAACCGATGGGCTTTCAGCCTCTGGCATGACGTGACCTTGACCTACCCTACTATGTATAATAACAAAGCTGGCGCTCTATTGTTCGGCCGAATTGGCTACTTCGGCTGGGGGGAGGATGTTCTCGGTGCGCATAAAGTCGTAAAGGCTTCTTTCCAGGGAGATTTCTGCGGCCTTTTCGTGAGCAAATTCGGAGAGGATCTTACGGCAGTCTTCGCGGGTGAGGATTTCGCTGCAAAGATGGCAAATGTTGACGTACCGCTTGCGGAAGGGAATGGTGGGGTCCTTCTGGAGAATGAACTTCATAAGCCCGTACGGCCCTTCCAGGGCAAGCCAGTTAACGATAAGGTCCTTGTTTGCCATAACTATTAACTCTTCCAGGGTATGCTCGTTCAGGGTGCCAAAGACAATTTCCTGTACCTTTCGCGGTACCATTCCACAACAAATGGAGAGTTCTTTACGCGGGGTGATTATTACTCGTTCAAGGATGGTAGCGCAAGGGCCTTTCCAGCATTCATCTGATGGAGGATAAAGTATTTCCTCGTCCGGTATTAGGTGCATATTATCTGCGATGGGTACTGTGTAGCCTGTACAGACCACATTATTGGCGGGATTTTTCTTCTCGGGGTTGAAGCGGGTAAGCTTGTATCCTAGAAACTCCTCAAGATACTCAAGTGAAATCTTGTAATTTTTCATGAATTTATGCCCGATAAGGGCAGGAAGCCCGACTTCCAAACAGGCGTCGTTTGCGTATTTTATCCGCTCCAGGGGTATAAACTCCTGGTGATAATCATCACAGCTTATATTTATCTCCGTTAACCCGATTTCTTTGTAAGGCCTGATGGTATCCCTGGCTACCTGTGGACTTTTTGCCCAATATGCATTTGTTACGATTCTGGTGGCAATCTTCTTTTTTGCACAATACTCCGTGCAGGTTAGCAGGTCTTTCCCCAGAAGAAAAGGCTCTCCCCCGGTAAAGACAACAAGCTCCAGCTTCCCGTAGGAATAGACGTTGTCTATGATGGAAATCATGTCCTTCAGGGAAAGGCGCGCTGTTTGTTCTGGACTGCATTCAGCACCGCAGTACTGACATTTTATGGGACACTGATAGGTAGTGGCGAATACAAGACTTTCTAGCATACTTACATTGACTCCCCTTCGTGGTACATTCCTGTTTAAGTTAGCCTGGCAACTCCTGCTTATAGGCCCTCTTCCATAATTCTTACGAAAGTTTCTATTCTGGCTGCAATGGCTGCTAAGTCATCGGGATGGATGAGTGGGCCTCTGAAGAGGTCTTCCAAACCTGCAAAACTTTTCTTCTGGTCAGCATGTACATGTGGATGGATACTGATGTCTTCTCGTCTCTGTATATCTGAGGCAACGGTAACCCGTGATTCCTCGCGTGATTGCAAGACAAAGTCCATTTCTATCTTTATTTCTTGACTTTTGGCGAGGTCCTTAATGCTTAATAGCCTGCGTTTCACATCCTCTTCAAATGTTTTATTAAAGGAAAAACACTTCTCTTTTTCGGTATAGGCATTCTTAGCAAACATTGTTTTGAATCCCTTGAACGTCTCAGCCATCAGCACTGACCCCACAATAATAGCCGGCCTGCCAAATATCCCTTCAAAGGTTAAATCCTTAATGTTTTTCTTCTTAATAACTTCTTTGAGACCTGCCAGTGCTCCAAAAAAGGTGGCAAAATCCGCCGGGATTACTGATGAGGCTTCAACGTTAACACCGCACTCCTGCATGGCTCCGAGGGGGTTTTCCAGGGCAGCGGAAAAGAAGTCGTCGTCTTTAACTACCCTCTCAATAAAAGACTTCAACGAGACAGCCGGCATTTGAATACTTACATTAATCCTTTTTTGTTTTTCCCCAAACATTTCAGGTCTCTTTCCTTTTTAAATTTTTAGGAGTTCCCTGAATCTCTTTAACAGCCTGTTCCTAGATTCCCCTTCGTGGTACATTCCTGTTTAAATTAGCCTGGCAACCCCTGATTAGAGGCCCTCTTCCATAACTCTTACAAAGGTTTCTATTCTGGCTGCAATGGCCGCCAGGTCATCAGGATGGATGAGTGGACCGGCGAAGAGGTCTTTCAAATTTGCGAAATTTTTGGTATGTGCACTATTACTCCTTCTCTCTTGAACGGAGCCTGGGTGAGCCCAGTCTGTATTTGACATCCTGAAAGTCTCCGAGTGCTCGACGGTCTTCAAGACAAAATCCATTTCTATCTGTATTTCTTGACTTGTGGTGAGATCCTTAATACTTAATAGCCTTCGTTTCACATCCTCCTCAAATGTCTTATTGAAGGAAAAACATTTTTCTTTTTCGGTGTAGGCATTTTTGGCAAACGTTTTAAAGAATCCCTTGAACGAATCAGCCTTCAGCACTGACCCCCTAATATCAGCCGGCCTGCCAAATATCCCCTCAAATGTTAAATCCTTAATGTTTTTCTTCTTAATAACTTCCTTGAGACCTGCCAGTGCGCCAAAAAAGGTGGCAAAATCCGCCGGGATTACTGATGAGGCTTCAACGTTAACACCGCACTCCTGCATGGCTCCAAGAGGGTTTTCCAGGGCAGAGGAAAAGAAGTCGTCATCTTTAACCACCCTCTCAATAAAAGACTTTAACGAGACCGCCGGTATTTGAATATTTACATTGATCCTTTTTTGTTTTTCTTCAAACATTTAAGGCCTCTTTTCTTTTTAAATTTTTAGGGGGTTTCCCGACCATATATATTTAAGAGTCTGTTCATCTCCCACATGCAGGCAACATGTTACATACGGCATAGAGGGGTTGTCAAGAGTTTTTTGACGGATATTAAACTTCCAAGTTAATAGTTTATCATTACAGGGTTCTGAAAAAGTATGTAAGGCATGTAGCGGCATTCTGAGTCCGCCTTCAGGTTAATACAGTGTATAATCTTAAATGTAGGGATAAACCTCTAGGTTTGTCCTCATCAGGGACAGGTCTTTAGACCTGTCCCTACATAACTGAAGCATCGTAGAAGGTGAGCCTAGCTGAGCCCCAGGGCATATTCAATAATCTTTTTCTCTGGTTCAAAGTCGCGCAGGGCCATTTCTTTAGTGGCAGTTTTCAGCAGCTCCTCCTTCACCGCCTCACGGCCAAGATAGAATCTGCCTGCCATAAGGAGTGGCTCCAAGGCCACAAGCCCTACTATCTCACTGGCGGTAACCTCCACGCCAAAGGCCATGGCCTCCTTCCTTACGGCCTCAATGGCCATGTGAGGAGGGGTAACTTCGTAATCCAGTAGGTTCATTGAGACCTGTGTGATGCCCGAGTGGAGACTCACACCCATTGCCTGTACCTTCTTAAGTAAACCAGGTGTCCTCTCCGTCCCATCGGTCTTTTTGACTACGCCTGTCTCCCTGACCTTACCTGCAATCTTGTTGGCAATGGTGAGCTCTGGGGTTGATAAATCTATGTTATAGGCAATGAGGAACTTTCTTGCCCCAATGACCGTAGCACCTGTGCGACGGATTTTTTCGTTAAATTCAGATGGTCCGAAGTCTGGCCTTTCCTTTGCCAGTTTTTCTGGCAGACTTTCATACTCCCCCTTTCTTATATTGGCAAGTTCATAGCGTTCTGGCCGTCTGGCTGCCTCGCGATACAAATAAACCGGTATGCCCAGCCCTTCGCCTACTTCCTTTGCCAGTTCCACCGCCAACTGTACGCATTCCTCCATGCTTACCCCACTGATTGGGATAAAAGGGACGACGTCGGTGGCCCCCAACCTGGGATGGCTCCCCTTGTGCCCTGACATGTCTATCACTTCAGCGGCCCTGGCGATGGATTTTCTGGCAGCCTCCTTCACGTCTTGAGGCGAACCAGCAAAGGTTGCTACGGTGCGGTTATAATCGGGGTTACTCTCCACCCCGAGGAGCTTAACCCCGCTGGTAGCTTCTATCTCCTGGGTGATGGCCTTGATTTTGTTTGAATCGTAGCCCTCGCTGAAGTTGGGCACACATTCCACTATTTTCAACATGTTTCAACACCTTTTACAGGGTTTGATAACTCTTGTGCGGTTGGGCAAGCAAAACCGCTAGTTATTTTACACACCTCCCCTGAGCCTCTTTCTAGAGGAGGAGGAAAAATTTTTAGTGGCATGGGAATCTATGTACGCACCGCAGCAGGAGCAGCCTTGACCAAACATAAGGCTTATTGTATCGTAAGTGAGATTAAATAAAAGCTTTTTTTATCTTGCGGAGGGAGTGAGAGATGCTGTCTGAGGTACAGGGGCATGGTGGCAGCAGGCCGATGCATTATGAGCATAGACCGCGCCTCCCCATAAGGGCCTACACTGGCACGGAACTCCACTGTAAGACCTGGGATGCCGAGGCGGCGTTGAGGATGCTCATGAACTGCCTTGACCCCATGGTAGCCATTAGCCCTGAGGAACTGATTGTTTACGGTGGAACGGGTAGGGTGGCTAGGCACTGGAAGGAGTACGGTCGCCTGGTCAAGGCCCTTCAAGGGCTGGAAGCGGATGAGACCCTGTGTGTGCAATCGGGACGTCCCGTTTATGTTGCAAAGACCTTCCCACATTCACCGAGGGTGATTATTGCTACGGCTAACATAGTCCCTGCCTGGGCCACTCAGGAAAACTTTGATAGATATGACTTGATGGGGCTTACTATGTTTGGCCAGATGACTGCGGGAAGCTGGATATATATAGGCACCCAAGGGATACTCCAGGGGACTTATAATACCTTCGCTGCCCTGGCCCTGAAGGAGTACAAACTGCAAAGCCTGAAGGGGGAATTAGTCCTTACGGCTGGTATGGGCGGTATGAGCGGTGCCCAACCACTGGCAGTAACCATGAACGAGGGGGTGATTCTGGACGTAGAGGTTAGGGAGGAGAGAATTCTCAAGAGGGTACAACAGGGCTACTGCGATAGAATTACCCATAGCCTTGAACAGGCACTGAGTTGGGTCATGGAGGCTAAGGAGAGTGGCAACCCTCTGTCAGTGGGTTTGGTGGGTAATGCGGCGGAGATACATCCTAAGTTGCTAAGGAGGGGTATAATCCCGGACATCGTTACAGACCAGACCCCTGCACACGATATTTATAGTTACGTCCCTATCGGAAAGGTCTCGGATATGGACAGGCTCAGGGAGACCGATAAGGAGGAATACAAGAGGAGGGCTTACGAGGCTATTGCTGCGCATATGGAGTCAATCCTTGGGTTCCAACAGCGCGGCTCCATATGTTTTGATTATGGGAATAACCTCAGGGGACAGGCGGAACTGGCAGGGGTGAAGGTAAGGACGACTGATGGGAAATTTAAATACCCTGGGTTTATCCCTGCTTATATACGTCCACTCTTTTGTGAGGGTAAAGGCCCTTTTCGTTGGGCAGCCCTCTCTGGAGAGCCGTCCGATATAGCCCGATTGGATAAGGCCGTACTGGAGAGCTTTCCAGAGGATGCCTTCCTTAATCGCTGGATAACGCTTGCCAGCCAGAAGGTCGCACACGAGGGGCTTCCTGCAAGGATATGCTGGTTAGGCTACGGAGACAGGGCCAAATTTGGCATGGTCGTAAACGAACTGGTGAGAAGGAATGTACTGAAGGCGCCTATTGTGATTGGTAGGGACCACCTGGACTGTGGCTCTGTGGCCTCTCCGTACAGGGAGACGGAAGCGATGAAAGACGGAAGTGATGCCATTGCGGATTGGCCCTTGCTAAATTTTGCTCTAAACACCGCTTGCGGGGCTAGCTGGGTTAGTTTCCATCATGGGGGCGGTGTCGGTATCGGGAATTCACTACACGCAGGGATGGTTATTGTAGCCGATGGTACGAAAGAGAGAGCAGAGAGGCTGGAAAGGGTTTTGACGGTGGACCCCGGGATTGGTATAGCCAGGCATGCTGATGCGGGGTATGAGGAGGCCGTAGAGACTGCGAAGAAAAAGGGTGTAAAACTACCAGAATAATTTGAGACCTCAGTTATTCTGAGCGGAGCGAAAAAATCCCCCTTAGTCCCCCTTTTCTAAAGGGGGATTTTTAGGAGGATTAGAGATTCTTCTTGTTTGGGGCTGTGGAAGGTTACTCCTTTTTTGGAGACAAATTTATGAAAGAGAAAATAGATATTCTTATCCTTAACGCTGGAGAGCTTCTCACGCTGGCTGGGGCTTCACGTAAGCCTAAGACTGGCAAGGAGATGCAAGAGCTTGGTCTTATCCGAGAGGGTGGCATAGCCATAGAGGGGTGTGAGGTGGCTGCGGTAGGGACATCAAGAGAGATGGAATCCAGATACGCAAGCAAGGCCCAGCGGATAATTGATGCCTCGGGCAAGGTGGTAATGCCTGGCTTCGTTGACGCCCACACTCATCTGGTATTCGCAGGCTGGAGGGATAGGGAATGGGAGATGAGGTTAGAGGGTAAAGATTATCTGGAAATCCTTAAGGCGGGCGGAGGTATTTTGGAGACAGTAAGGGCTACAAGGGCTACCTCTCAGGAGGAGCTAGTAAAGATAGCAAAGAGCCATCTGGATATGCTGCTACTACACGGCACTACAACCGTTGAGGCAAAAAGTGGCTACGGGTTAGATTTGGAAGATGAGCTTAAGATACTGAAGGTTATTGAAGCACTAGGGAAGGAACACCCCATCCGCATTGTACCCACTTTTTTGGGTGCCCATGCGTTGCCCAAAGAATATAGAGATAATCCCGAAGGTTTTATTGAAGCAGTGATGGAATGGCTGCCGGAGGTTAAACCTCTGGCCAAGTTTTGTGATGTGTTTTGTGATGAGGGCGCATTTGACCTTGCTCAGACGGAGGAGATATTGACCCGTGCCAAAGAGTTGGGTTTCGCAATAAAGCTGCATGCTGGGGAGTTTAAGAACCTTGGAGGGGTGAGGCTAGCTGTGAGGCTGGGGGTGACCTCTGTGGACCACCTTGACCATGTTTCAGAGGAGGACATGGTGGAGATGGCCAGGGGTGGGATACCAACGCTCCAGGGTGGTTTTGTGGTGGCGGTGCTACTGCCGGGTGTACCCTTTTTTCTGGGGAAGGAACACCTGCCCAGGGCAAGGGAGATGATAGGGCTCGGTGTACCTGTGGCACTGGGTACTGACTTTAATCCGGGGACATGTCCCTGTATGAACATGCAGCTGATAATGGCCCTTGCCTGTATGAATATGAAGATGACCCCGCAGGAGGCAATCACTGCCGCCACTATTAATGCGGCACATGCTATTGGCTATGCCAACAAAGTGGGGAGTCTTGAGGTGGGCAAAAGGGCGGATGTGTTGATTCTGGATATCCCAACGCATACGCACCTCATTTATAGATTTGGTGTGAACCGTGTGGAAACGGTGATAAAGACTGGTAAAGTGGTTGCAGAGGGGGGAAAGTTGTTGCCTGTAGTTTCAGAAACCCCAGCAGGAAGGTAGTTCCTTATCATTTATCCCTAACACACCACTTAAACCACCAAAATCCGACCTGCTTAGTTCCAAGCCAGAAAAAGTCTTTTGGATTCCTCTGGGAGGCTCTGATAGAATGGATTCAGGTGTTTACGTTTGTTTATTTTCCGAGGGAGGAAGAAAATTCAAAATGATGTTGTTCTGGGTCCGCCCCAGACGGAACGAGAATCTAGTGTAAACCGAGATTCTTCGCTTCCCCTTCGCCTTTGGCTCAGGGCTTCGGCTCAGTCAGAAAGACAAACACACCATTAGGACATTTATTTGCAGTTTCTAACCATGATAGCAGCGGGCGAAAAAGTGTTGATTAGGGGATGTGAAGCGATGGCAGAGGCGGCCATAAGGGCGGGTTGCAGGTTCTACGCTGGTTATCCCATTACCCCGCAGAGTGAGCTAGCAGAGTATATGGCCAGGGAGCTTCCCAAACATGGTGGGGTATTTATTCAGGCAGAGAGTGAAATTGCAGCCATCAACATGGTCCTGGGTGCTGCGGTGACGGGGACCAGGGCCATGACTAGTTCCAGCAGCCCTGGTATAAGCCTGAAACAGGAGGGGATTTCGTATCTTGCCGGGTGCGAACTGCCTGCCGTGATAGCCAACTTTGGTAGGGGGGGGCCGGGCCTTGGGAACATTGCCCCTTCAGATGCCGATTATTTTCAGGCCACAAAAGGGGGTGGCCATGGAGATTACCATAACATAGTCCTGGCCCCTTATTCGGTGCAAGAGGCAGTGGAACTTACATACCTTGCCTTTGAGCTGGCTGATGGATACAGGAACCCTGTGATGCTTTTGTGTAGCGGGTTAATCGGCCAGATGATGGAGCCGGTAGAATTCAAGCCCTTCAGAGGTGGCGAGGGAGATACCCTTATAAAAGATGAAAAGCCCTGGTCTCTTACCGGGGCAAAGGGGAGAGACTCCAGGATAATTAAGTCGCTCCACTTAAAAGACGTAGAGCTAGAAGAACACGACCTTAAATTATTGAGTAAGTATAAGGAAATTGCGGACAAAGAGGTAAGGGTGGAGGCCAGTCATCTGGAGGGGGCGAGGCTGGTTGTGGTATCGTTTGGTACAGCTGCAAGGATAGCGGCCAGTGCAGTAGAGGAAGCCAGAGAGGAGGGATTCCCCGTGGGCCTGATAAGACCCGTAACACTATTCCCCTTTCCGAAGAATTTTATAAGGAAGGCAGCAGAGAGGGCCCAGAAGTTCCTTGTGTTTGAACTCTCGGGAGGTCAGATGGTGGAGGACGTGGAGCTAGCGGTGCGGGGGAAGGCAGCGGTGGAGTTTTACGGGAGGATGGGGGGAGTGGTGCCTTCTCCTGAGGAGTACTTAGAGGAGATAAAGAAGAGGTTATGAAAAGGCAATGAAGCTTGTTTTTGATAAGCCGCAGAGCATGAAAGATGTACCCATGCACTTTTGTCCTGGGTGCTCCCACGGGATAGCGCACCGATTGGTGGCTGAGGCGATTGATAAGCTGGGGCTAAGGGAGAGGACGGTGGCCGTAGCACCGGTCGGGTGTGCGGTGTTTATGTATGAGTATCTGGACTTTGATATTACCGAGGCACCTCATGGGCGCTCACCAGCAGTGGCTACGGGTATAAAACGCTCAAGACCAGACCTTTTTGTGTTTACCTATCAAGGGGATGGGGACATAGGGGCAATAGGGCTGGCAGAGATAATATCCGCCGCTAACCGTGGGGAAGATTTCTCCGTAATATTTATAAACAACACCGTTTACGGGATGACAGGTGGACAGATGGCGCCCACCACACTCATAGGACAACAGACGACTACCACGCCTGACGGGAGAGAGGCAAAAAGAGAGGGGTATCCTCTAAAGATGGCAGAGCTTATCGCAAGCCTTGAGGCACCCTATTATGTGGCAAGGGTTTCGGTGGACTGTCCGGCCAATATTGTAAGGGCTAAAAAGGCCATCCTGAGGGCCTTCCAGGTACAGATAGAGGGGAATGGGTTCTCTTTTGTTGAAATCCTTGGGGCATGTCCTTTAAACTGGGGGCTTTCTCCAGTGGAGGCTATCAAGAGGGTACAGACGGAGCTCATACCCTATTTTCCACTGAAAGTATTTAAAGACAAAGGGCAGGCCTAAAAATTTAGAGGTTTAAAGGTTCAATGTATATAGACCTCATAATATCGGGATTCGGCGGGCAAGGGATTTTGCTTGCAGGGCGGTTATTATCTTATGCGGCAATGAGGGAAAATAAATATGTGACATTCTTCCCCGCATATGGCCCTGTTATGAGAGGTGGTGAGGCTAACTGTACGGTGGTTATATCCACCAAGATGATAGGCTCCCCGGTGGTCCGTAACCCGCGCACTGTGATTGCAATGAATCTACCCTCACTACTAAGCCTGGAACCTAGGATGAAGTCTGAGGGGTTGCTTGTTATAAACAATGACCTTGCAGACAGGGCTCATTCCAAAAGGGAAGATATTGTAAAGATATTTCTGCCCGCTAATACGATAGCAGAAAAAATTGGGAGTGGGAGGGTGGCCAATATGGTAGCGCTGGGGGCTTACGTTGAGGCCACTGGTGCGGTCTCTCTCCAGAGCGTGATAGATTCACTGGATAAGGTAGTAGCAGAGCGCCATAAAGAATTCTTACATCTTGACGCAGAGGCGCTAAAAGGTGGGGCAGAGTTTGTAAAGACAGAAGGATTGGCTAAGTTGAATCTGTAGGGTGAGGGAGGTCTTCCTGATCTGATAGCTAGCGATAAACTTTTATAGCCACCTGTGGACACATCTCAGCACAGAGGGCATCCCCTGTGCAGCGTGCTTCCTCTCCATTAAAGCAGGCAAAGTGGTAGCCCTTGGAATTAATCTCGTTGGACGAAAAAATTAATTTATAAGGACATGTAACTATACAGAGTTCACACCCGTTACACTTTTCTTTGTTTATCACTATTCTTCCCATAACAATTTCATTTTTGCATTTATTGTTTTCTGTTGTCAAGTAGAAACAGAATTGCTCAGTCATAAGTACTCGTACGGTCCTTAATTTAGAATTTAATGTTGACCTTGCATACAAATAGCAATATATTGCAGGCGTTGACATGCCTGTGTTTGCATATAATCTAATGAATCCTGAGAAAATAACTTGGGACACCTGTCATTATGAAACTGGTGTATAAAGGGGAGGAAGAGCTATGGAAACCAGACCAATTGAAAACAAAAAAGCATTCGTATGGAAAGCTACTGGTAGGGCCACGACAAGAGTTACAGTCGCCGCACTGGCAACCGTTAAAACCCGTTCTCTTGCAGAGGCTATGGCCGACCCCAATGAAAAATTGGTAGGCGATAATAATTTGAGACCTATTGCCTTTCTTGAAATGGGGATTCAGCTTTCCAGACCCGTGGCCCATATCACGATACCGGGGAGAGGTGTGGCAACAGGTTTTCTTGTTAATGCAGATGTATTAATGACTAATAATCATGTTTTTGAGCAGGCTTCCGATGCAGCCGATGCCATTATCAGGTTTAACTATCAAAGTGATCTTGCAGGAAATCTACTTGCCACTGATGAATATAGATGTGATGCTTCGTCTTTCCATACAAACGTGGAGCTTGACTACTCCGTTGTTAAAATGAAGGGGGACCCTGGGTTCAAATGGGGTTTTATAAGAATTCCAACAAATCCTGCTATACAGGTAGGACAAGACGTAATAATAATTCAACACCCCGGGGGGAGACCCAAAGAAATAGGCATTACAGACAACGAGGTAGCATACGTTGATAATAAGCTAGTCCAATACCTTACGGACACGATGCCCGGTTCCAGTGGGTCACCTGTGTTTGATGATAGTTGGAGATTGATTGCGATACACCATAGTGGTGGGTGGATTCCGGAGCCAAGCACAGGGTCAACCCATTTCCGAAACGAGGGTATACATATGGCCGCAGTCCGTCAGGATTTACCTTCATGGGTACAATTGTGAGGCACATCACACAGAACTTGGGTTTGGGAGGACCAGTAAAGGGTTAAAATTTTACAAACAACTAGAGGGCAACAGTCCTAGACAACGAATCTCTTTATTCAAACGGATTTATCACAAGCCCTGACATCAGTTTGGGGTAGAAAAAAGTACTCTTGGGGGGCATCTTTAACCTGTGGGAGGCTACCGCCTGTACCTGTTCAATGGGTGTAGGGTTAAGGAAGAAAGCCAGGTCGTATTCCTTAGAATCCACGAGGGAGATTGCCTGTGAGGCGTCGTGGACAAAGCCAATATTGTTTTCTCCTTTGCTGGACTCGCCAATTAGTTTGTCCAGGGCGAGGCCATGAAGGGCAGTTACTTCCAATTCCCGCAGGCACTCTGGCATATTAGGGAATGCCTTATCCAGCAGGCGTTTATTGCGTAGGGTAAGCATGTAAAACTCCTTGGTGTCTCCTTCATAAAGCCCGAAGGAGTAGAGGTGCGAAGTTTGGAGTTTTTTTTCCAGCAGGTTGAAATCTCCACCTTTTATATATTCCACGTCAAAGACTTCTTGAAGTATTTCCTCTGCCGCCTGAATTTTTAGTGTCTTAGGGAGTCTGACCATTCTATGGATGGGGAGTATGCATAGCCCCGGGTCTGTCATGGAAACAAGGGCCATAAGTGTAAAGTGGTGGGGGCCAGGGGGTTTATCCTTTAGCTCTTCTTTATAAGCCAGGGATACCTCATAACGATGATGGCCATCTGCTATAAACAAGGGTTTATTTTCTATAAGTTTGGTCAATCGGTCTATTATCTGCCATTCTTTTACTACCCATAGTTTATTCAAGGTATCATCCCAACGAAACTCCACCTCCGGGGGCTGGGAGGTCAGCGGTTCAAGGAGAGAGCTGGTTTGTGTATCGTCCTCCGGATAGAGGGCAAAGATGGGGTCAAGGTTGGCCCTACAAGCCCTAATGAGCTTGAGGCGGTCTTCCTTTTGTTTAGGGAGGGTTATCTCGTGGGGGTAGATATGCCCCGTCTGGTAGTCTTCCAGTTTGACTAAAGAGATAAAGCTATTCCTGGTGTATTTTTGCCCACTCAGAGTAAAGCTCTGCTGATAGATGTAAAGAGAAGGTTGCGCCTCGGCAACCAGTGTGCCGTCTTCTCGCCAGGATTTCAGCAACTGTGCAGCCCTGGTATATTTGTTGCGATACTCGGTATCTCCTGGGAGTTCCTTCCCCAGGATAACTCGGATGAAATTTAGAGGGTTTCTCTGGTGAAGCTCTTCCCTAAACTGTGGAGTAATGACGTCATAAGGAGGGCAAACCACTTGAGAGGGGTCTGGAACTTTTTGGAGATTGTACCTGAGTCCTTTAAAAGGTTTGATAGTAGCCAGAGTTTTATCCCTTTTGTTTCGGATTAAACCGCAAGTGAGGACTGGGTTTCCGCGTCTGCCGAAGGGTTAAATGGTCCCGGCCTCCCAGGACACAAGGTATTCTTCCTGCTCTTTAGTGAGGCTGTCAATGGAAACACCCATGGACTTTAACTTAAGACTGGCGACCCACTCATCTATCTCCCTAGGTACGTTGTAGACCCTATTTTCCAACTGTCCCTGGTTCTTTTTAAGATACTCGGTAGCGAGGGCCTGTAGAGAGAAGCTCATGTCCATAACACAGGCGGGGTGGCCTTCTGCTGAGGCAAGGTTTATAAGCCTACCCTCACCCAACAGGTAGATGGAGTGCCCATTTTTTAGGATAAACTGGTCAACGAAGGGCCTAATACGGTGTACTTCTTTTGAAATCTCCTTAAGTGTCTCAATGTCAACCTCTACGTTGAAGTGTCCGGAGTTGCAGACCACCGCCCCATCCTTCATAAGCTCAAAGTGTTCCCTTCTTATGACATGGATGTCCCCTGTTACTGTACAGAAAAGATCTCCCACTTTGGCGGCTTCTAGCATGGGCATAACCCAATAGCCATCCATTGTGGCCTCTAGGGCCCTTATAGGATTTACTTCAACCACCACCACCTTTGCACCTAGGCCCCTGGCCCTCATAGCCAGCCCTTTTCCACACCAGCCGTAACCTGCCACCACGACTGTCTTACCTGCAACTAGTACGTTGGTTGCACGGATAATGCCGTCCATTGTGGATTGACCAGTACCGTAACGGTTATCAAACAGGTATTTGGAGTAAGCATCATTGACCGCTATCACTGGGAACTTTAGCACCCCTTTCTTTTCCATTGCCCTTAACCTGACGAGCCCGGTAGTGGTCTCCTCCATGCTCCCTATAGCGTTCTTAACTATTTCAGGGTAATTGCCATGGACAATGGATACGAGGTCTGCACCGTCATCAATCATCACGTTTGGTTTATGTGCGATAGCGGACTCTATATGTTCATAGTAGGTCTTGTTATCTTCGCCCTTTATAGCAAAGACTGGGATTTCTAAGTCCTTCACCACCGCTGCGGCCACATCGTCCTGAGTAGATAAGGGGTTAGAAGCACAGAGGACCACATCTGCACCACCTGCCTTAAGGGTTTTGACAAGGTTAGCCGTCTCTGCTGTGACGTGAAGACAAGCCGACAGTTTTACACCGGCCAGGGGTTTTTCCTTCTCAAACCGTTCCCTGATAAGGCCAAGCACCGGCATCTCCTTGCCAGCCCAAGCAACCCTATCACTTCCCTCCGATGCGAGTTTTATGTCCTTTACATGATATTTCATCTAAGCCCTCCCTAACGCAGGCTCCCGCAGACCAGCCTCTTTTCTAAGAGCCTCTACCATATCCGTTTTCTCCCAGGTGAAAGACTCTCCCAGGCGACCAAAATGGCCATAACGAGCCGTATCTTTATAAATTGGCCTGCGAAGTTTAAGCTTTTCTATGATACCACTTGGTGTTAGGTCAAACACCTTTTCCACTACCTCAGACATCCTGGTCTCTGAAATTTTAGAAGAGCCCTCGCAGTGGACAAGGACACTTGTGGGTTCGGCAATACCGATGGCGTAAGACAACTGAACCTCACACCTGTCGGCCAGTCCTGCCGCCACTATGTTTTTCGCCACGTAGCGGGCAGCGTAGTTAGCACTGCGGTCTACCTTTGTAGGGTCTTTCCCGGAGAAGGCTCCACCGCCGTGCCTGGCCCTACCACCATAGGTATCCACTATAATTTTCCTGCCAGTTAGGCCGCAATCCCCCTTTGGCCCACCAACCACAAAACGCCCGGTGGGGTTAACGTGGATAATGGTTTTATTGTCCAAATACTTTGATGGTATAACCTTCTTTATTAACTTATTGGTGAGATCTTGCTTAATGGTTGCCTGATCAACATCCTCGTCATGTTGAGTGGAGACCACAACGGTATGAACCCTAATGGGGTTATGGTTTTCGTATTCTATAGTTACCTGGGATTTACCGTCGGGTCTTAGGTATGGAATCTCTTTCGTCTCCCTTAGCTTGGCCAGATTTTCCACCAATATATGAGAAAGCATTATCGGGAGGGGCATAAGTTCGGTGGTCTCGTTGCAGGCATAACCTATCATCATACCCTGGTCACCAGCCCCAAGTTTCTTCCCTGTCCTTTCATCTACGCCCAGGGCAATGTCAGGGGATTGTTTATCAATACAAGTTACCACTGCACATGTGCGGTAGTCAAAGCCCATCACTGGGTCAGTGTAGCCTATTTCTTTAATGGTTTCCCTTGCTATTGCAGGTATATCCACGACGGCCGTAGTGGTTATCTCTCCTGCAATAAGGACTAGACCTGTCTTTACCAGTGTCTCGCAGGCTACCCTTCCATAAGGGTCTTGTTCAAGTATAGCGTCCAGGATAGCATCCGAAATCTGGTCTGCTATCTTGTCTGGGTGCCCTATTGCCACCGATTCAGATGTGAAGAGATAACGGTCTTTTCTCATTAATTCTTCTCTCCTTTCAATAATCTTTCTAATACTTCAAGGTTACGACTAGTAGCCCCTTTATTTTTTAAAACTACTTCCCTTACCCTATGCCCCATTGTTTCAGCAAGTTGGTCATTGGTTAAAATATCTTTCGCATTTTGTCTGAGTTCATCTTCGTTGTTAACCATTTTAGCCCCACCAGATTCTAGCAGAAAGTGGGCCTCTTCTGAGAAATTCTCCATGTGGGGGCCAAAAAGCACGGGCCTGGCTAACCCAGCTGGCTCCATAACATTTTGGCCACCAATCCCTTTGAGGCTCTTCCCCACAAAGACACAATTCGCCAGTGAGTATAGCTGCTGTAATTCTCCAACCGTATCCACGATTATAATACCTTCCCCACCAAAAGGTATAGACTCATCTCCTAAAGCTGTTCTCCTTATATGGGGCAGACCTGACTTAGCCACTGTACTCTCTATTTCTGGAACCCTCTCAATATGCCTTGGTGCAAGGATTAGCCTCAACTGGGGTAGCTCAGTCTTGAGGAACTTAAAAACCCTAACCAAGATTTCTTCTTCTCCTGGGTGTGTACTTCCACCCACTAGCACTAGTTCTTTGGGACTTAGTTTGAAGGTTTTCCTTAGACTTTCTTTTTCCTCCGAAGATACCTCGGTAGGGAGACCATCATACTTAATGTTACCAGTAACCAGTACCCTGTCCTCTGCAATGCCCAAATCTAGGAACCGCTGGGCATCCGCCTGACTCCTGGCACAGTAAAAATTCTCTTCGGCATGAAGGGCCTCTCTAAAAGCCCCAGAAAGCCGCATAAGGGCTTTAAATGCCTTCACTGACCTATTTGAAATCCTACCGTTTAACACTATTACTGGGACTCTCTCCTCGTATGCAGTCACCAAAAAATTAGGCCAGATTTCTAGTTCTATTAACAGTATGCAGGTGGGTCTCAATAGATTAAAAGCTCTTCGGTCTATCCAGCTGAGGTCAAATGGAAAATAAAAGGATAGTTTACTGCTAAAATATTTTTTAGCGATTGATAGTCCCGTGTTGGTATTGGTGGAAAGTATAATTTCCCAATCAGGGAAAGCCTCCTCAATGGCCTTAATAAGGGGTCTGGCGGTGAGCATCTCCCCCACTGAGGCGCCATGTATCCAGAAACATCGGGCCGTGCCCCTACGCTCTGGAAGCCAACCCAACTTTTGCATCAGACCTGAGCGAAAACGCTCACTCGTGCAAAGTTTCGCCACTATATACGGGGCGCCAAGGGTTGCAGCAGAGAGGTAAAATGAGTCAACTATAGCTGGCATGTTCTTACTTACCACAACAAACCTTATATTTCTTGCCACTACCACATGGACAGGGCTGATTCCTACCTACCTTAACACCCACCCTGATGGGTTCTAACTTCCTTTCGCCTCCCTCAGAGCTGGTAGTGGTGGCAGTTTGTGATGCTCGCCTACCCTCCAGGAGTGCAGAGGGGTCGTGGTATACGAAATCTTCTTGTCTCCAGACACTCCTAGCCATTGCAGGCACGCCCTTTTCTATCTTAATCCTAAACAGTATATCCAGGAGTTCTTCCCTGATGGAGAACATCATATCTTCAAAAATAGTCAGTGCCTCACGTTTATACTCCACCCTGGGGTCTATCTGGGCATAGCCCCTGAGACCTATGCCTGACTTGAGATGATCCATGGCATAAAGGTGGTCTTTCCACTTGGCGTCTATCTTCTCAAGGAGCAGTATCTGCTCCAGTCTTGCCATGTCCGCCTCTCCAAGTTCTTTCACCCTATGGGTATACATCTCTTGAGCTCTTGCGGTCAATGCTGCGGCTAAATCTTCCTTAGTTTTGTGGGTAATCTCCTGCGGAGTAACCTCGGCCCCAAATTTTGTGCGAAACCATCCTAACAGGCCCTTTGCATCCCAACCCTGTTCCTCCTCTAACATATTATCCATGTAGTGCTCCACAGACCCATGAACAGTTTCGCTTATCATGTTGAGGATTTCTTCTCTGAGGTCTTTCTGCTCCAAACATTTCTGTCGCCAGGCATAAATCGTCTTACGCTGCTCATCCATTACCTCATCGTATTCCAGGAGGTGTTTACGGATTTCAAAGTTGTGCTCTTCTACCTTCTTTTGGGCCCTTTCAATAGCATTGGAAACCATTGAGTGTTCAATGGCCATACCTTCCTCCATGCCTAGCTTTTGTAGGATATAGCCAACCCTGTCCGAGGCGAATAGCCTCATTAGGTCATCTTCCAGAGCTACATAGAACCTTGAAGACCCGGGGTCCCCTTGACGGCCTGACCTTCCACGAAGCTGATTGTCTATTCGCCTAGCCTCGTGCCTCTCCGTCCCTAAGACGTGAAGTCCCCCTAGCTCAGCTACTCCTGTTCCGAGAATTATGTCAGTACCTCTACCTGCCATATTCGTGGCTACAGTAACATGGCCCATTTGTCCAGCCTTTGCTACAATATGGGCCTCGCGTTCATGGTGCTTTGCGTTCAATACCTCGTGGGTTATCCCGCGCCTTGCAAGTCTCTCGCTAAGTATTTCAGATTTTTCTATTGAGACTGTACCTATGAGTACGGGCCTTCCCGTTTTGTGAATCTCTGCTATCTCTTCCTCAATTGCTTTCCATTTTTCTTTCTCTGTACGATAGACCTTGTCGGGGAAGATGCTCCGTCTTAGGAGCTTATTAGTAGGAATAATAACCACTTCCAAGCCATAAATCTTCTCAAACTCAGCTGCCTCTGTGGCTGCCGTACCTGTCATGCCAGAGAGTTTTTTATACATCCTGAAGTAATTCTGGAGGGTTACAGTGGCTAAGGTTTGATTTTCTTCTTTTATCTTTAACTGTTCCTTTGCCTCCACTGCCTGGTGCAACCCATCGCTCCATACACGCCCCTCCATAAGCCGCCCTGTAAACTCGTCCACAATCACTACCTGCCCATCTTTCACTATGTAATCCCTGTCTCTTTTGAAAAGATGGTGGGCTCTGAGGGCTTGCTCTATATGGTGAGGCCAGTCCATGTTGGTACCGCTGTACATACTACCAACTCCCAGCTGACGCTCCACCTCTGCTATACCTTCATCGTTGAGGTGAGACTGCTTTTCCTTTTCTTTTATTGCGAAGTGCTTGTCAGTTTTGAGGCGACGCGCTATCTTATCCGCAACATAGTATTTTTCTGTGGACTCCTCAGCCGGACCTGAAATTATCAGCGGAGTGCGTGCCTCATCTATGAGAATGCTATCTACTTCATCCACAATGGCGTAGTAAAGCCCCTTTGAAACCTGCTCTTCCACACTGAGTCGCATGTTATCCCTGAGATAGTCAAACCCGAACTCGCTGTTAGTGCCATAGGTAATTTCACATTGGTAGGCTTTTTTCTTATCTTTGTAGTCCTGATGGGACTGAATTGCGCCAGCGGACATACCAAGGAACTCAATGACTGGGCCCATCCAGTCCCTGTCCCTCCTTGCCAGATAATCGTTTACTGTAACAATGTGTACCCCTTTGCCGGTGAGGGCATTAAGGTAGGCAGGGAGGATGGCTACCAGGGTCTTGCCCTCCCCCGTGGCCATTTCTGCAATCTTACCCTGGTGGAGGACTATACCGCCCAGTAGCTGTACGTCAAAATGACGCATGGTAAAGGGTGGTATCTCCGGGTTGGGCGTCCTGGGTACCCTGCTACTGGCTTCCCTTACTACGGCAAAGGCCTCCGGTAAGAGGTCGTCAAGGGTCTCTCCCGCCTGTAGCCTCTTTTTAAACTCATCTGTTTTTGACCTGAGTTCCGCATCCGTAAGGGCCTTTATCTTTGGTTCCAGTGAGTTGATATGGTGCACTATTGGCCAGAGTGTGTTCAGTATGCGCTCGTTGGCCGTACCAAAAAAGTATTTAACTGTGTTAGAGATATAATCTAATACCATCTGTGTTACAATCTTTTACTTAAAAGTTCCCTATAAACGCAACCGCAACCAAAAAGTTGCTATTTTTACTTATTGCCTCAAATACAATTATAGCAGAATTAATCAGGCCATTTAATCAAATTGGGCGTTTAGTGTCAAGCAACCAAACTTTTGACAGTTCCAAGTAATTTAAATTAAAATCTGTTTTAGGTAGAGGGTTACGATGAAAAAAGTTATATTGATACTGGCAATTCTTCTATGTTCTTGTGCGGGTAGTTCCGAGATTAAATTATCTAACAGCAAGGTCCTTATAACCGCTTTTACAGATGAGGAGATTGCGAAGGGCGAGCCAACTGAGTGGTGGAGCCATCACGGGATTTGCAGAAAGATACCCAGGCGGATTATGCCTAGCATAGTCAAAATTAAAGAGGGCTTACTGCCGCAAGATACCTATGCACTACATGTTAAGACCGATGATAATGGTGTTGTTTTACTAAAGACCATTAACATAAAGGCCGAAGACTACCCCATGTTAAGCTGGAGATGGAATATCTCCAATATTATACCCGAGAGCAGGGAGAAGGAAGTGGGCAAGGACGATTACCCAGCGGCCCTGTGCATAGCCTACGCAAAGAGATTTCTGGGTATACCCTATCACATAAGGGGAATAATCTACGTATGGGCCTCTAATATTCCAACCGGCGAGAGTTACACTAATCCTTGTGATGAGCGCTGGAGGGTTATCGCAATTCGCAGTGGTTCCGACGGTGTAGGTCAGTGGGTGGACCACACGGTAAATCATTACGACGATTACATTAAAGAACATGGCGGGAGGCCTGACAAAATCTTCCTGGTGGGTATACAAACTAATACTGACCGTAATCACGGCAAGGTAGAGACTTACTACACAAATATAGCTTTAAGCTCGCATTAAAAGCCCCCCCACGGAAAATAAGTCTGCCGCTACGCCACCTGATGTTAGGTTTGATGAATTAAACCCTTTTTCCCCACTTGTCCCAAAAATTTACCCAATATCTAGCCCTTGACTTTCCTTTCCTTAAGCAATTCCAGTACTCTGCGCATATCTTCGGGTAGTTCAGCCTTAAAGCCAATTTTCTTTTTTAGTATCGGGTGAAAAAACTCCAGGTGGTAGGCGTGAAGGGCTTGTCTTTCTAGTATGGGTGGCTCTTCGGACTTTTCGGGACCACCTGTAATTTCCCAGGCATAAAGACAATCCCTTGTATTATAGTCTGCATCGGCCACGATGGGATGCCCTATGGCCTTCATATGTACCCTTATCTGGTGGGTGCGGCCTGTGCGGGGAATGACTTTTACAAGGGTAAAATTGCCGAAACGCTCCAGGACCTCATATATACTGCTGGCCTCTTTGCCATTCTCATCGTGCCTGACTGCCATTTTTAACCTGTCCTTCTTATGTCTGCCGATGGGAAGTTCCACCACGTCCGAATCAAGCTCCACGTCCCCTTCCACAATGGCAAGGTACTCCTTTAGTATGGTTCGTTTTTCAAACTGCTTGGCAATGGCCTCGTGTATTAAGTCGTTCTTCACTACCAGCATTATCCCGCTGGTATCCCTATCCAGTCTATGGACTATACCGGCCTTGTGATTCCCTCCAAGTTGGGATAGTTTCTTGCAATGGAAAAGCAGGGCATTGACCAGTGTGCTGCTCATATGACCGGGGGCCGGGTGTACTACCATATCAGGAGGCTTATTTACAAGCATGAGGTGGTCATCCTCATAGATAATATCCAGGGGAATGTCCTCCGGTCTCAGGTGCTCTTCTTCTATAGCAGGGATTTCAAGGGTAATGACATCGCCTTTTCGGATAGAATAGCTGGCCTTTACTGGTCTAGCGTCTACCCTTACTGCCCCCTCCTTTATGAGCCTTTGCAAAAAGGAGCGGGAGTACTGTTGCAGCCTTGCCGCAAGATACTTGTCCAGACGGCGGCCCTGATAAACCTTCTTAACCTCAAACTCCAGGCTTACCCTGGTGGGTTCTTCCTTTACTATGATTTGTCCGTTCTGTTCCATAAATTAAACCACTATATAATTTCTATAAGTATCTGCGCTGTCCGAATCCTATTTCCCCTAGTCCATGCAGTAGCTACTGAAATACTTACTAATGTATTATAGTATTTTTAATGGTAATCGGGGTTGATGAATAGAAGACTTAGAATTCATTCACAGTAGTTTGTCTTATCAAGTCCTCAATCATTCCCTACGCAGAGCCCCCTCTCCCCTTAATTTTGACCCTTTTTATAAACTATCTTAGGTTATCCAATCTGAACTGGGCCAGACCTCCCCATTGGCTTTGGGGGGCAAGCTTCACAGTTTCCTGATATGCCTTTTTAGCCTGCTCTACCTCTCCTAGCTTTTCCAGGCAACGCCCTATATCCCAATTTTCCTGAGCCAGGAAATAGGGATTATCGGTAGGGGCATTGCCCTTAAGATACTGTATCGCCTCATTAAATTGCCCCTTTTCCTCATAAGTGTAGGCCAGTGATTGCCTTACCATTGGAACAAGGGGATGTGTTTTGTAGTCTTCCAGGAATTTTTTATAGTGGTCTGCGGCCTCATCGTATTTTTTAGCTGTGAAAAGTGTATTACCTAACTGATACAAGACCCATGGGGTGGCCTTACCAGCAGAGGCACTCTCAAGCAACTTCTTATACTCATCTATGGCCCATTTAAGGGCTTCATCCTTAACCTCCTTCTTCTGGAAGCCAGCCATGCTGAGCTCAGAGGTCACATCGCTTATGGTCTTCCAAGCCTTCTCCTGCTCACTGGCCTTTTTACTAAAATAGGTGTATGATACTACACCTAGACCAGTTAGCAGCACTATTATTATAGCAATAGGACCCTTATTTTCTTTTATATAATTTAAAAGCTTTTTGCCTGTCTCTATGAGTTCTTCTGGTGTCATCGTCCTGGTCCATTAAATAGTAGTTCGTTTTCCTTAAAGAGTTTCTCCACTTCCTGGGGGCTTAACCCGGCACCCCTGGCTACCTTTTCAGCAGAGGCCTGGTCTAACACATCTTCAGGGCTGTGCGAATCAGAGCCAAAGACAAGGGCTGCCCCAACCTTTCTGGCCATGAGGGCTACATGCCCATTGGTATAGCAATGGCCTTTACGGCCCGATATCTCCAGCCTTACACCCTTCTGGCTGGCTAACCTTGCATCCTCTTCGGTAATAAGGCCTGGGTGAGAAATAATATCAGCCCCGGCCTCTATTCCCGCACGGTTGGTCCCTGCAAGCACGGGCTCTACGATAGTCTCCCCATGCACTAGCACTACCTCTGCCCCGAGTTCCCTTGCTAGCTTCACCATTTTGGGAAGTTCCTGGGGTCTGATATGGGTAAGCTCTGCCCCTGCCTTAACCTTTATCCCCATGGAGTCATTCAACTCATTACAAGTTTTTACCAACCTAGGGACCACAAAGTCTATATTAGAAACGTCCACGTGGTCGGTAATCACCACGCCCTTGAAGCCCTTGGCTTCGTAACGCCTGGCTAGCTCTCCCGGAAGCAAGACTCCATCGGAGAGTAAACTATGGGTGTGTAGGTCAATACTCAAGTCTTTAATCCTGTCTTGTGTAATAAACTCTTATCTTATATCAAAATTATATCCTGCGACAAAGGGCTTTATCAAGTCGCCTTAGTGGGAAGTCCGTTATAAGTGTCCTAACGGGTCATCCACCTTATAGAGACCTCTGAAAAACTCCGCTCATCTGTCATTCCTTCGTTCCTCTCGGGACGGAGTCTGAGGGAGCCGAAGCCCTGAGCCAAAGGCGAAGGGGCAGCGACCGAAGAATCTCTAATCCTCCTAAATCCCCCTTTAAAAAAGGGGAACTAAGGGGGATTTTTTCGCTTCGCTCAGAATGACTGCATCTGATAAATTGACTTTTGCAGAGGTCTCCTTATAGCAATAATATTTCTTAACATAATTTAACGCCTGTTTTATTATTAAGGGGTGCTGACCCTCTTAGTCCCAGTTAGGCTCTTTGTGGTTAGTTATTTCTTGGAGGATCTGCTTGGTTCTGGTAACTACCTCATGGTTTTGTATCGCTGCCTCAGGAAGGATGCCCGGTCCCTTAGAGAGTATCTGTTCTATACTTTTAACAGCCTCAGTTTTTTTATCTAACTTCCAAAGGGTCTCTGCTAAGACAAGTTGATTGAAGAGATAATCCGGGGCTAATTCCGCTGCCCGCAGGGCATGTACATAAGCTTCCGAAACATCCTCTTTAGCCAGGTAAAACTTGGCTATGAAGCGGTGAGGCCCACCATAAATACATGTTTCGTCCAGGGCCAATGCCTTCTGAAGGTCCTTTTTTATCCCACCACCAAAAAGCCCTCCCACGGTTGAGAGCCTCTCCTTATCCCTGAACGAGCCTGCACCAACCGCCCTCCAGAAATAAGCCTCGCCCTCTTTGTCATTGATTGCTATCGCCTTGTCAGCGTACTGAAAAGCATTTTTGTATCCCTCCAGCACCTTGTCTTCCTCTTCAAGGAAATAATAGGCAAAAATGTAATTCGTCCTCGCAAGGCGTAGATAGAGTCCGTACAGGGCCTCCTGATTGGGGGAGGATTCTTTTTGTAATTCAGCAAGGGCCTGTTCGTACTTGCTGATAGCCTCTTGAAGGCTATTCATTTCCTCCCCTTCGTGATTTCTATGGGAGTAAAACTTATCACCCTCTTCCATCCACTGCTTCCAATCAGCCCACGCGGTGGCAGTAAGAATACAGAGTGTTACAATACAAAGGAGAATGGAAGATTGTATAAAAACAGATGACTTTTCGCTTTTCATTGTAAGTTTAGCATTTTAAGCCTAACAATCAATACGGTCAAGTGAATTGTGGTAAGTTTTGAACGGGAATTCTGGCATGGCGTAAGGGATATGTGTACAGCTTACCAGATTAACTTGTAGCCTAAGGCCGGTATGCTAAACTGCCTCAATAATAGGCAAGGTTATTTTCTAAACTTTCACCAATTCCTTAGTTACTGTGTACTGCGGTTGTTTAAAGTATGTCCATGAAGGTATTTTGCAACAGCTGTGAGGCTATCAGCAAGACCACCAAGAAACTGGAAAAGATAGCTATACTGGCACAGTATCTTTCCGGTCTTGACGATGAAATTCTCAGGATTGCCTGTATTTTCTTTACAGGGAGGGGCTTCCCACTGAGTGATTCAAGGGTAATTGGCGTGGGCTTCGGTGCCGTAAGGGATGCCATATTAAAGGTTGCTTCAGCAGGGGAGGATACCTACTGGAAGACATACCTTAAAACAGGCGATAGTGGTGATACGGCCTTTGAGTTACTTCTGGGGAAGACCTCTTCTACCGGACTCACCCTCAAAGAGGTTAAGGAAACCTTTGAAGAAATTGCCCGTCTGAGAGGGACTACAAACAAACTGGAAGTTCTGGAGAATCTTCTGAAAAAGGCATCCCCCCTGGAGGCAAAATACATTGTCCGCATAATTGAGGGTGAGATGCGCATAGGATTGAAAGAAGACCTTGTAGAGGAAGCTATAGCGAAGGCTTTTGGTTACAAATCAGCGGAAGTTTCCCTGGCTAATATGCTATGTGGTGACATCGGTGAGGTGGCATTACTCGCAAGGTGTAAACGGCTAGAAGGTATAAAGTTACGGCCATTACATCCCTTAAAATTTATGCTGGCAAGTCCGGTTGAGTCTTCCGAAGAGGCATTACAGGCCATCCAGGGAGAGGTTTATGTAGAGGACAAATACGATGGCATCAGGGCGCATATACATAAGGAAGGTAAGAGTGTTAGGATTTTTTCAAGAACATTAGATGAAGTAACCGACAGATTTCCAGAACTCATCCCTGCCGCCAAAGCTATAGAGGCTGATTTTATCCTGGATGGTGAGATTGTTGGTTTTAAGGATGGGCAGGTGCTTCCATTCACCAGTTTACAGAGGAGGCTCGGCAGAAAGACGGTAGATTTATGGATTAAACAGGAAGTACCAGTAGCATTTATAGCCTTTGATACGCTTTACCTTAATGGTGCAAACCTTATGCAGGAACCATTGAGAGAGAGGCGTATTTTGTTAGAGAGCTTAGCACTAAAGGATAGGTTTATGCCGTCCACCCTTTTTAAAGCGTCTACACCTCAAGAGATAGATAAGCTCTTTGAAGAAGCTATAAGCAGAAAGAACGAAGGGCTCATGCTAAAGGATCCTAATTCCGGATACTCTCCAGGCAAAAGGGGGAGGAACTGGCTGAAGTTGAAAAAGGCGTTTTCCACATTGGACGTGGTGGTTACGGCAGTAGAATACGGACACGGGAAAAGGAAAGGCCAGTTATCAGACTATACTTTTGCTGTAAGGGATGGTGAGAGGCTGGTAAATATCGGCAAGGCCTACTCAGGATTAACAGACAAGGAGATAAAGTCTCTTACTGAGTTCTTCCTCACACATACGATAAGAGATTTAGGGGGTATGAGGTTTGTAGAGCCTCTGGTAGTGCTGGAGGTAGCATTCCAGGGTATCCAGAGTAGTCAGAGACATGACAGTGGTTATGCCTTACGTTTCGCCAGGATAAAGCGCATACGGGAGGATAAGAACGTAAAAGAAATTGATACCCTGGCGTATGTCAAGAAACTATATGAGTCTCAGAAGGGATAAATACTTACTTCTTATTGTTAACGGCTAATTTGTTTTGGTTTAGCAGAATTTTAAGGGGGAGGTCTTCTTATCGGGCGCAATACTATTTGGGTTTTTTCCGGTTCTCTGGCCCTTTCTTGCGGGCTGAACCTTTTCGTCTCTTTACTTCAAAAACCTTCTCTTTGGGGCATTTAATATTGGGTGCAAATAATTCGTTGGTACAAGAACGACTATCCACCACAAAGAAATGCTTCAAGCCACATTCGGGGCACAGAAAAGCAATCGGCAGAAGGGGAAACTCGCTCCCACAGAACTCGCAATTGTAAATTTCTAGCTTCATGTTCATTTTTATTATAAGTTATTTTGTATAGTTAGCAAAGTTAAAATTTGGTTATCTCTCTTCTTGCAGGATATTTTATTGAAATTGGGCAAGGGTTTTGACGCTATGCAGGTTTTTGTAAGACGAATTTTAGCTCCCCGCATCCAAAAAATAACCCTAGTACCGGGTGGGAAAAGTTGGCTTAAGCGGGATTTATTTAAAAGGAGGGTGGTGTAAGAGGTTGAATGTTTAGTAAAGTGGTGGATAAATGTTGCAAGAAGTTGATTCTGAGTTCCGGGCTAAATTATTGCAAAAAAGCCCAGTATTTTTACTTCTTTATTTCGTTTTTTTACTAAAATGTTTTACTTTTGAACAATTATTTGATGAAAAACAACAAAAAAACTTGATTTTTGAAGCATATTTTGCGAGTATTTGTTTCCTGGCGCAGGTTAACAATTTTACTTATAGCCATAATTTACAAGTACTTATGGGGAGTATAGATAAATATTGGCGCGTGGAAAATTAACAATTCTAGGAATATTGGTTTTTTTCTTTCCCATCCTTACTGCATTTGGGGGCGATGCGTCAGGACTACCAGAGGAACAAAAGGCAGCGGTCTTAAAACATTTTGGCGAAGTCTCCACTTTCTTTATTGAGAACCAGGGCCAGGCAGCAAAAGAAGTAAGATATTACTTTAGGGGCAGTGATGCTGTATGTTTCACGGATGGGGGCGTGGTGTTTCAAAAATCAAAAAATGAGAATGCTACGCGTACGGACGCCTCTGTGTCTTGTTCCCTTAGTGAAGGGGGAGATAGCGCAGCGGTTTATACTGAAACTGAGAAAGGGTTCGGCCAATTTACGCAGGATGGGGGAGACCGCGAGGGTTCCCTCTCCGTTGCTACGGAGGGTAACGGTGGAGATGAGCAGGTACGGTCTATAGCTTACCGCCTTCAATTCCTGGGTGCCAATCCCGCCTCGCCGCAGGCCAGAAACCAACTGGTGGGCCAAGTAAATTATTTTATAGGCAATGACCCCTCTAAATGGTGCACC
>JBMFFR010000012.1:0-2493 GCA_051388875.1 Candidatus Brocadiia bacterium JP1
TATTTATACATTATTTTATATATAAATGCAATATTAATCCTAATACGTTAATAATAAATTTAAAAAATTATTGCCTCATTCCCATACACTTACACTGTAGTGATGTTAAAAATGCATGTTGGTTAATATTTTTCTGAGGATTCATCTAGACTTATATATGAAAAGTCTCCAATGCCCTGTTGTTTGCTCATCGTTAGTATTTAGAATCCCCTGCCCCTTCTCTTTGGGTGGAACTAGAGGGGTTCGTAGCTTTTTAGAGAGAGTTCAAGAGAATGAAATTGACAAACTGCGTGGATAGTTTATAATTTTGAAACTCTTATCAAGAGTGGTGGAGGGACCGGCCCTAAGAAGCCACAGCAACCGGTCCGCCTAAGGCGGATGCTGGTGCTAACTCCTACAAGGTCCTGTGTGGATGGCCTTGGGAGATAAGATGAGATTAAAAGCCTCTTCTTATCCCAAGGAAGAGGCAATTTTTTTATGGCCAACCTCCCGAATTCTATAATCCCTAGCCAAAAGATTTTAGGAGAGGACTAAATGGGTTTCGTTAAAGGTTTGAAGTGTAGGGAGTGTGGGGAACTCTATCCCAGAGAGCCTCTGCACGTGTGTAGTTTCTGCTTCGGCCCACTGGAGGTGGAATACGATTACGAGGCCATAAAAAAAGGTTTAACCAAAGACGTTATTACCTCCAGGCTTAAAAGCATGTGGAGGTACAAGGAACTTCTCCCTCTTGACGGGGAGCCGATAGTTGGTGTGCAAACTGGTTTTACCCCCCTGATAAAGGCAAACAATCTGGCCAAGGCCCTCGGGGTAAAAGAGCTTTACATAAAGAATGACTCGGTTAATTATCCCACCTGGAGTTTTAAGGACCGTGTAGTGTCGGTAGCAATATCCAAGTCCAAGGAATTTGGATTTGATACCGTAGCCTGCGCCACCACAGGGAACCTGGGTAACTCCGTAGCAGCCCTTGCCGCCCAGGCGGGACTCAAGAGCTACATCTTCATGCCCGCTAATATAGAGCAGGGCAAGATTATAGGCACGCTTATTTACGGCCCCAACGTCATAGGCATCAGCGGCAATTACGACGGTGTGAACCGCCTATGCTCTGAGATAGCTGGAAAGTATGGATGGGCCTTTGCTAATATAAACATCAGGCCCTTTTATGCTGAGGGTTCCAAGACCTTCGGTTACGAGATACTAGAGCAACTTGGCTGGAAAGCCCCCAAGCATATTGTGGTGCCAATGGCAGGAGGGTCCCTTATTCTAAAGATAGCCAAGGCTATAAAGGAGTTTACCCAGCTAGGCTTTATAAAGGAGGCCGATACAAAGCTCTACGGTGCACAGGCTAGTGGAAGTGCGCCCATATCCACCGCAGTAAAGAATGGATGGGATAACATTAAGCCTGTTAAACCTGACACGATTGCCCAATCTATTGCTATTGGCAATCCGGCGGATGGCTACCATGCGATAAAGGCCATAAAGAACAGTGGGGGTTGGGCAGAAGACGTTACCGATGATGAACTGGTAGAAGGGATAAGGCTCCTGGCTGTGACCGAAGGCATATTTACGGAGACAGCAGGGGGTGTAACCACAGCTGTTACGAAAAAACTCTTGGAGCAGGGCAGGATTCCGAAGGATGAGTCTATAGTTATATCTATTACCGGCATCGGACTAAAGACGCAGGAGGCAGTGATGGGCAAGCTTGTATCCCCAAGGACAATAAATGCCAAGTTAGAAGATTTTGATGCATTAATGGAGAAGGAAGGCAAGGCTGTCCCTGCAAAAAGGGTTCAAAAACAAACAGTAACGACAAGGTCTTAACCTTCCCTTAGATAGGGTCAAAGGAGAGAGCTCAAAAATGGCAATCACCGTAAGAATACCAACACCTCTTAGAAGCCTTACCGGCGGGGCAGAGGAAGTTGAGGCCTCAGGGGGCACTGTAAAAGAAATTATAGAGAACCTGGAGAATAATTACCCGGGGATAAAAACCCGCCTATGTGATGAGAAAGGAAAGCTCAGACGGTTTATCAATTTCTATCTTAACGACGAAGACATACGCTTCCAGAAGGAGCAGGATACCCCCGTAAAAGACGGCGACCAGATAAGCATAGTCCCAGCCATTGCAGGGGGATAAGAAAAAAAGTAGTTGGGGCTATACTTCCACTGGCTAACTCGCAGTGATTACCTGGTTTTGGGCCGGCCGTTTACCCCCTGTTTTATAGGTAGCGGTAAATACCGCCAGTCTTCAATCCTCACCTGGTAATAGCCGACTGATTAAGCACTCTCTCGCCCAATACCAACAGCATTGAGAGAAATCCCTCTCCACTTAGCAGCATCATCGGTTACGCCGTTAGCATCGTGAAGGGCTTAGAAAACAGAATTGGAGAAAAGCCAGTCTTCAGGGTGCCGTGGATATGATATAGACATGGGCCTTGTATGGGCCAAAGCTATCCGTGAAGGAAGCACCACTTACCGGAACACTCCTGTTCTCCTTAT
>JBMFFR010000013.1:0-1178 GCA_051388875.1 Candidatus Brocadiia bacterium JP1
TTTAAGAGCCAACATAAACATTTGCCAAAAACTTATTCTTTACTACAATGCCTGTCTTGCTCCATTCCAAAGGCCCTGGTTATCAGGGTAAAGACCTCTGTGTTGTCCATCCTCCCCGTGACGGCCTCGGATCCCGGACCCTGTGCCCATAACGGGACGTCCAGAGCAGTGTGGTTATCGGTAGTCCAGTGGACTTCCACCATTTCCCCCTTTCCCGGGATTCGCCCATGTGGGCCTACAATAGAGAGCCCCCCTGTCTCGTGGTCTGAGGTTACTATAACAAGGGTCTCCCCGTCAGCCTTTTGCATAGTCGCCCCAATGGCCTCATCAAAGTCTAATACCTCGTGGATTAATTGTCTGAGGTTATTGTCATGTCCGGCACGGTCTATTCTGCCCCCCTCCACCATCAGGAAAAAACCATCCGGGTCTTTTTGGAGGACTTCTAAGGCCCTGAGGGTCATTTCCTTCAGGGAAGGCGTCTCTTCATCACGCTCCAGGACGAAAGGCATGTCGCTATGAGCAAAAAGCCCCATGAGTTTCTTTACAATGGGAAAGTCCAGGGCGTTCATCTCTTTTTTTGTAAAGACAACAGCATAACCCAGTTCTTTTGCTATAAGTAGTAAATCTGGGGTCCACACCCGTTCACCGCCTCCCAGCAGTACGTCTGGTTGAGCAGTATTTAAATAGTCTACCGCTATAGCCGTAGCTTTATGTCTATCAGACTCATGGGCGGCAAAGGTGGCAGGGGTTGCATCCGTAATCTCTGCGGTGGTTACCAGCCCCGTCGCCTTTCCCATCTCCTTGCCTAATTCTATAATATTCCTATATTCCTGGTCATATTCTCCCTGACCTATAATCTTGTTATTGGTTTTCTGGCCAGTGGCCATTGCCGTACCCGCTGACGCCGAGTCGGTTATAAGAGAGTCCTTTGAAAAGGTGGTAGCGTAGCCAAAATGCTCCAAACGTTCCATATTCAAACTCCCTCCTGGCCCATCGGCAAATATCCTGGCTGCAAGGACTTGTGCCTGCCCAAGGCCATCACCTATGAACAGGATAACATTCTTTGCCTTCCCCTCATCGGCGAAGAGGGTAAGGGGATAGAACGTAAGCAGAAGAAATGTAATTAGTAAAGCCTTCCTGAAGACCTGTTCCTTCACGGCTAACCCCTCGGGTGAAAA
>JBMFFR010000014.1:0-945 GCA_051388875.1 Candidatus Brocadiia bacterium JP1
TCTATCCTCCCAAGAGAATTCTACTAACTCAAAGGATGTCTTTCAAGGGTAAGAGTTTAAATTAGTTGCCAGAATTAATCTACACCAAAACAGGATATATTCTCCTCAATTATGACTTCCTTTACCAGGAATACAAACGTAAAATATTTATTTATGGACAGAAAAATCATTTATCTTGACCAGAATATCCTGAGTTTTATCGCAAAGGTAGAGTTGGGACAGCTCAGGGAGGAGAGGGTTAGATGGCTCTTCCACCGGCTGCAAGCCCTTGTCAGAGAAGGCCGTATCAATTGCCCGGTCTCCTTATTCCACAGGATAGAATCGGAGCTAGGAAGTGAGGTACTAAAGGCGAAACTACTGGAGGTTATACAACAACTCTCCAATGGATTAAGCTTCAGGGACTGGAAAGAACTGGTAGATTTACAGATGCATAGGGCTATAGAGGGTTTCTTCGGCGGTAAACCCTCTACCCTTTCCAGGAAAGAGGCATTTCACGATTGGCTAACAGAAACGGAAATGCCAAATCTCCAGAAGATGGAACATCTTAAGAAATTATACAAGGAGCGTTGGGAAGGATTGAGAAAAGAGGTACTGGAGGGCCATCAAAAGGGACTTCCAGAACTCACCAATAAGTTCTTCCGCCAGCAGCGGGAACGAGAGAGGCATGCCCTTGTTAAGGGCTTCCTACTGCAAGATACAAGAGACCCCTGCCTCTCCACTTATATTATGGAGGCATATCACTTACAGTCGCCACGGCAGAAAGGGCTGGATACCTATAAGGCCTACGACTCGGGGCTTAAGAGGCTAACAGCCTTTGCAGACTCAGGATGGCTCAGAGCCGTACCGTTTGTAGATATTGTCTCCTCCGTTAACGCTGCTATACTTGTGTACGAGGAGGCAAGGGAGCCCGAAGAGGGAGATTTTTACGATTCCCTAATAGTAGGT
>JBMFFR010000015.1:0-841 GCA_051388875.1 Candidatus Brocadiia bacterium JP1
TCCTCTGATTACGCCACGATCAAGTACACACCGTCGGGTGATGAGGAGTGGGTCCGCCGCTACAACGGGCCGGGGAATGGCTGGGACTGGGCCACAGCCATCGCCGTGGACGCTTCAGGCAGTGTGTATGTGACAGGATACAGTTACGACTCAGGAACATCCTCTGATTACGCCACGATCAAGTACACACCGTCAGGTGATGAGGAGTGGGTCCGCCGCTACAACGGGCCGGGGAATCTCTGGGACAATGCCACAGCCATCGCCGTGGACGCTTCAGGCAATGTGTATGTGACAGGAAGGAGTGAAGGCTCAGGAACATCCTATGATTACGCCACGATCAAGTACAACCCGTCAGGTGATGAGGAGTGGGTCCGCCGCTACAACGGGCCGAGGAATTCCTGGGACGAGGCCACCGCCATCGCCGTGGACGCTTCAGGCAATGTGTATGTGACAGGATACAGTTACGGCTCAGGAACATCCTATGATTACGCCACGATCAAGTACACACCGTCGGGTGATGAGGAGTGGGTCCGCCGCTACAACGGGCCGGGGAATGGCCGGGACGAGGCCACAGCCATCGCCGTGGACGCTTCAGGCAATGTGTATGTGACAGGAACGAGCAGAGGCTCAGAAACATCCTCTGATTACGCCACGATCAAGTACACACCGTCAGGTGATGAGGAGTGGGTCCGCCGCTACAACGGGTCGGGGCATTCCTGGGACGAGGCCACCGCCATCGCCGTGGACGCTTCAGGCAGCGTGTATGTGACAGGAAGGAGTGAAGGCTCAGGAAGATCCTCTGATTACGCCACGATCAAGTACAACCCATCAGGTGATGAGG
>JBMFFR010000016.1:0-820 GCA_051388875.1 Candidatus Brocadiia bacterium JP1
AAACGGGCCTATGCCTCGTACAAAAGCAAAAATTAAAGCACCGATAATTATTAAAGCAATTAAAAACCAGAGCCACTTGGCATTCTTTGCCTGTGATTCCTGATAAATCGGGCTTCCTGCAGTCGGTGTTTGTTGTTCGTCCATTTTAAACTTGAGCAATTGTATCAGATTAAGTCAAGTCCGCACAAATCCAAACTATAAAATGCCTTGCTTTTTTCCTTTAATCCAAAATTAGAAGAATTTTAGAGAGGGAAAACAAACTTAAAGTTAATCAAAGCCGCTGGCAATTTTTGCGAAACATAAAAGTTTAATTCTAACAAGTGCTGGGAGCAGGATTCGAACCTGCGGAGCCCTTTCGGGCGACGGTTTTACAGACCGTTGCAATTGGCCACTCTGCCATCCCAGCGCACTTGTGTATATCAAAATTCTACTCAAGTTTTACATTGTTCGAACAATGTCATATAAGCGAACCCAGTTCGACCTAGCGTATCTTTTTCGCTTGCTTGAGCCGTCCGTCGGATTCGAACCGACAACCTGCTGTTTACAAAACAGCTGCTCTGCCATTGAGCTAGGACGGCATCTAAACGAAAAATAAACGAAGCCTTTCTCCGAAAAAGCTTGCCTTCAAAGCGATTGCTCTTCCACTTAGCTGTCTCGGCAACCTGAACCCAGAGCGAAAAATCAAACCTTGAGCTCTCGTCGAGAATCGAACTCGAGATTGTACCTTACCAAGGTACTGTTATACCACTTAACTACGAGAGCAGCCACTGCTTGCTCACCATAACCTTGTGAAGATATAAACCACCAGGGTCATATATTC
>JBMFFR010000017.1:0-775 GCA_051388875.1 Candidatus Brocadiia bacterium JP1
GCAACAGGAAGGAACGAGCTCGTCAGGAACGACGGTACAGTTCAGTCAACAATTATTGATGGGGCTGTCGACTTTCAGCTTTCCTACATCCTTGATGATGGATCCGAGGTTGCCTCTCCAGCAGACCTCTCCCGGATAAGACGGGTTCGCATTGATATTACCGCAGAGACGACAAAAGAAGTGGCAAGGCTGCAGGGTCAGATACCGAGGGAAATTGTTACGATTGTACCTATAAAAAATGTACGACTGTGAGGTGCAGAATGAATAGAGATATATTGTTACAGGAATATAGCCGTATAGCAGAAACCAGTGTCATTGCGAGCGAAGCGAAGCAATCTGAAACCCTGCAACGTTTGGAGATTGCTTCGACCGACTCTGTCGGTCTCGCAATGACAGCTTGGAGGAACGAAAGAGGCACAGCGCTGGTCATATCGATGATCTTCCTGGGATTACTGACAACCCTCGGACTCTATGCCATCTTCAACTCCACCACAGAGTTGACCAGCTCCGCACAGTACAAGAGCAACAAGGAGGCATTTTATGCGGCTGAGGGCGCCATCGAATATGTCAAGGGAGACGGTTATTATTTTACGACAAAGACTACTGCCAGTTTTCCTGACACCTCGCATCCGACCGCCGGAGCACGGGACCTTTCAGCCAACGGAACAAATGCAACAGGATCCGTGACCTATACAACTTCCGGCAATCCTCCTCCGGGCTATGGATTCAGCGCCAAGGATACTATGGCAAGCTATTTTGTGATTAACGCCACAGG
>JBMFFR010000018.1:0-724 GCA_051388875.1 Candidatus Brocadiia bacterium JP1
GATTTTTTCTATGGAATATCTTTGCTGTGGATGAATACGAGTTTTTATAAACGACTTTTGATAAATACGGACAAGTCGTCCTGAACCCTTCGTTAACTCAGGGCAGGCTCGTGAAGGATCTAAGAGAGATTCTTCAGTCGTTTCACTCCCTCAGAATGACAAGGAAGAGAGTGTTGTCATTCTGAGCCCTTCGGTTAACTCGGGGCAGGCTGGCGAAGAATCTCTTAAGAACATTTAGTAAAGTAGCAATGAAACAATTCTACGTTTACATAATGACCAACAAATCGAAGACTTTATATGTTGGCGTAACAAATAATCTACAAAGAAGAGTCTATGAGCATAAGAATAAGATGATCAAGGGTTTTACATCAAAGTACAATATTACTAAAGTTGTTTACTTTGAAGTTTTTAATGATATTAAATCGGCTATCAAAAGAGAAAAACAAATAAAGGGCTGGCTGAGAGAAAAGAAGGTTGATTTAATTAAGTCAATGAATCCTGAATGGAATGATTTAAGTGAAGAATGGGGTTTCTGAGATTCTTCGGTCGTTTCACTCCCTCAGAATGACGTCAAGAGGCTGTCATTCTGAGCGAAGCGAAGAATCTGATTTCTCAAACTGACAAAGAAACCTCAAAGGTCTTTGTCAATTTTTTCTAAGAAAAAACGGTGTTGTAAATGTTAACAAATAAATGGTACCTGGTTTGTCCTTCCGACGAACTGAAA
>JBMFFR010000019.1:0-722 GCA_051388875.1 Candidatus Brocadiia bacterium JP1
GTTGAGTGTTGACAGGCTGTTCAGGGACAGTTCTATCTCATTGGAAGAGGACGTCAGGATTCTTACGGTAGTTGCATCACTTATAGGCCAGGCAGCGACAATTGCCAGAATGGTTGAATTAGAAAGACAGAAATTTATAAGAGAAAAACTTGATCTCCAAAGGGAACTTAAAATTCCATACAGATTTGCAAATATCGTCTTTCAGAGTGAAAAGATGAGAGAGATACTGGATGCGGCCTGGAGGGTGAGCCAGAGTAAGGCAACCGTCCTGCTGATGGGAGAGAGCGGTACCGGTAAAGAATTAATCGCCAAGGCGATCCATTATCACAGCAAAAGGTGTGATAAACCCTTTATCAGCGTAAATTGTGCGGCTATTCCAGAGAATTTGATAGAAAGTGATCTGTTTGGTCATGAAAAAGGGGCATTTTCAGGTGCAATCCAGACAAAGAAGGGGAGATTTGAGCTAGCCGATGGAGGAACCCTGTTTCTGGATGAAATCGGGGATATGCCTTTGTCTACCCAGGTTAAGCTTCTCAGGGTTCTGCAGGAGAAAGTGTTTGAAAGAGTCGGGGGGACCAGGAGCATTAAGGTAGATGTGCGCATCATTGCAGCGACACATCAGAATCTCGAAGATGAAGTGGAAAAGGGTGATTTTCGTGAAGACCTCTTCTATCGGTTGAATGTGGTTCCTATCAGGATATTACCGCTGCGTGAAAGAAAAG
>JBMFFR010000020.1:0-700 GCA_051388875.1 Candidatus Brocadiia bacterium JP1
CCTCGCCGCAGGCCAGAAACCAACTGGTGGGCCAAGTAAATTATTTTATAGGCAATGACCCCTCTAAATGGTGCACCAACATTCCCACTTACCAGGAGATTGTGTATCAGGGGCTGTATGGACAGAGAGAATCCGCTTCGGGTGCAATCGGTCATTCTGAATCCACCTCTAGTGTACGAAGAATCTCCACTGGCAAGGAAAAGGAGAGGCTGCGCTTCGCCCAGCATGACACCTCTTCTGGAGTCCGCTCAGGCAGGATAGACCTTGTGTATAAGGGAGCAACTGGCGGGGTAAAGTATGAGTTCGTGGTCCACCCCGGAGCCAACCCTGAGGAGATAAGGCTGGCCTACACCGATATAGAAGGGCTGAACATAGATGATTCAGGCAATCTTATAATCCATACCACAGTTGGAGACGTAAAGGACGAAAAACCTTATGCCTATCAGGAGATAGAGGGGCAACAGGTAGAGGTAGAGTGCGAGTTTGCCATTCTAAGCCGAGGCCCTGAGCCGAGCGAAGTCAGTCCTGAACAAAGTGAAGGAGCTAGCGAAGGGGAAGGGAAAAATCTATCCACCGAGACCCCTCTATATGCTCAGGGTGACGTATACCCTGTAATTTCAAATCCGCACACCGAAACATGCAATACACAATTTGTCTATGGCTTCAAGGTCAGTAACTACGATCCCTGCTACCCTCTTAT
>JBMFFR010000021.1:0-684 GCA_051388875.1 Candidatus Brocadiia bacterium JP1
TCCTGGAGCTGCGAAAGCCCGCCGGATGGGATAATAAGAATGGATATTGTCGATAATTCCCGGGAGGATAGATCCTCCTCATTGAGAATCCTGACTGGAAGGAACTGGCTGAAAAAGATGACCGACTCTCTTGAATACCCGCCATTGAAGATTCCCATTCCTGATGTTTTATCCAGGACCGGTCTTATTTCCTCAGGATTCGAAGGATAAGATAAATCACCCAGCAGAAAACTCTCGTCAGGCTGGTCCCCTCCAGGATTGTCAGTAACAGATGCGGAAGACAGGACAGGTGTTATGAATCCAGCCAGGAAAACAGATATGGTCAGAAACAGATTGAATGCTGATTTCATCATATCTCTCCACTATTTCTTCGTCGCCTTCGGCTCCTCAGAATGACAGCTTGGCTGACTTCTTCAGCTGCCCCTTGGAGATCCTCTGATACAGGTCCATGACCACACCTTCGCGAAGGCCGTTATCACTGACAATCATCTCATCGAATCGAAACCGTTCCATCACCTTGCAGACTATGATAACACCGGCTGCGATGAGATCCTCCCTTCCACTCTCAATTCCCGGTATATCCTTCCTCTCTTTTAATGTCATTTCAAGGAGCATATTCCTGATGCCCTTTACTTTTTCCAGGGTCATCCGGTATCCACTAATTCTTGCAGGGTCGTACTCCGT
>JBMFFR010000022.1:0-677 GCA_051388875.1 Candidatus Brocadiia bacterium JP1
GTAGATAGAGTCAAGAGATATGAGGTCACGATGAAAGGTAAGCACACTAACAAGCTATATCCTATATACGAAGGAGGAATCTAACATGGCCCGGCATCATAATCATTATTCCCGCTTTCGGAGTGCAACGACTCCAGTCGTTCTACAGAAATCCCCCCCTTTAATAAAGGGGGGTGAGGGGGATTACTCCCAGGCCCCGACCCGCACATGGCCGGCAAATTGCAGTCAGTCAGTCAGTCAGTCAGTCAGTCAGTCAGTCAGTCAGTAGACAACCCCCCTCACTACAAAGATCGTAGGGACAGACCTTCAGGTCTGTCCATTCCCACCCCTGTCATTGCGATACCCGAAGGGTCGAAGCAATCTCATAACCTGCCTCCAGATGTAGCCGCAGGCTTCAGCCTGCGTGTGCATGCATCATGGGCAGTGCCCATCCTGCTTGCAATCCTGCTGACATTCTTCCCAAACACAGATGTCATGGGCAAATCTACACCCCTTCCCTCCCCCTCGATGGTGGATGGCAAGGGTGGAGGTGTACCTGAAGCCACAAAAGTCCAGGTGCAAGAGGCCTATGGCAAACTCCCCTTATACTTCATCCAGAACGATGGCCAGGTAGATGAAAAGGTGAAATTCTACGAAAAGGGTAGCGGCCATGCCACCTTCTTTACAAAGGAAGGGGT
>JBMFFR010000023.1:0-677 GCA_051388875.1 Candidatus Brocadiia bacterium JP1
TTCCATTCTTGACTTCTGCCTCGAGGTTTTTGTTCGTGGCCGCAATGACACGCACGTCCACTTTAATCGGCAGCGTTCCGCCGACACGAGTGAATTCCTTTTCTTGGAGAACTCTGAGGAGCTTCATTTGGGCTTCCCACGGCAGCTCCCCGACCTCATCCAAGAAAATCGTGCCAGTGTTTGCCTCCTCGAACTTCCCAGTGCGTTGTTCGCGCGCGTCCGTAAATGCCCCTTTCTCGTGTCCAAAGAATTCGCTCTCAACCAGGTTGGAGGGAATGGCGGTGCAATCCACAATCAAAAGAGGATTGGACTTGCGCTTACTTTCATGATGGATTGCTCTTGCTGCTAATTCTTTTCCTGTGCCGCTTGCGCCTTCGATGAGCACAGTAGCATCCGTTGCCGCAATCTGCTTGATCTGCTGGCGGAAGCACTCCATCACCCTGCTTTCACCGAGGACGCTGTCAACAGTGTATCGCTTCTCTAGCTTCTCCTTCAGTTCATCGACTTCTTCTTTCAAGCGATAGATGTCGAGCGCGCGTTTCACAACAAGCAGCACCTGCTCGTTATCGTAGGGCTTCGTAATGTAGTCATACACACCCTGCTTGATTGCCCGGACAGCGGAAGGAATTGTCCCGTGCGCTGTGAGGATAATTGAAACGATTCGTGGGATGCGCTCC
>JBMFFR010000024.1:0-641 GCA_051388875.1 Candidatus Brocadiia bacterium JP1
AGCGAGACCCAGCATTCGAGTGAGTCGCGGTCGGGCGGGGTGGCGTTGGTGAAATGATCGGAGCGATACAGTCCGACGAATCCCAGGTCTTCAACGGCGCGCGCGATGTGTTGAAAGCGTTCCCAGTTGAGTCCGTTCTGTCCTTCGAGCATGATGGCGAGTTCAAGCACGGCAAACCCCAATCGCACCGCAGAGGCGGGATGACTGTGGCGTACTTCGCCACAGTCACGCAGAGAAAACTTTGAAATGTCATTCTGAGGGAGCAAAGCGACCGAAGAATCTCTCAAGTAACATTGAATATTCGACTGGGTTATTAGATTCTTCGCTCCCTGTGGTCGCTCAGAATGACAACTTGCTTCCCCTCTGGTACAAAATTATTTCTCTGTGCGCTCTGTGCTCTCCGTGGTGAAAAATTATTTCAGTTCTTTGAGCAAACGCTCTGCTTCTTCATACGCGACCTTGTAATAATGCGGCGGACCGTCACACCATGCGCGCTCTTTGGCGATTTCGGCGTGATGCTTTGCCTCGGCTAACGCCTCGGCGACGGAGGACGGATGACCGACGACCGAACTTTTTCCGTCCTCGGTCTTCCGTCTTCGGTCGGTTTCATCCAGCCACCACTGCGCCATAAAATTATGAAT
>JBMFFR010000025.1:0-632 GCA_051388875.1 Candidatus Brocadiia bacterium JP1
GATAAGTGGTGCGTTTCACGCACCCTACAAAACTGCTGACCAGCCGCCCTGCATCCTACTTTTGGTAACTTAGCAATGTCTTGCTTTATTAGCTCACTTGGTGTATCTTTACCCTTATGGTGTAAGACCTCCTTTCTTTTTTAATCTAACTTTTTAATTACCAAAACTTCGGAGGTATCTTACACCATTTTCACTTTTACAGGAATTCTAGGACATTACCAAAAGA
Source organism: Candidatus Brocadiia bacterium JP1 (assembly GCA_051388875.1). Classification (GTDB taxonomy): domain Bacteria; phylum Planctomycetota; class Brocadiia; order Brocadiales; family Bathyanammoxibiaceae; genus JBMFFR01. The sequence continues at coordinate 227 of JBMFFR010000025.1, forward strand.
GGCGTTTATGATATTGATTGGGGTGCCAGGGGTGGGATTACTATAGATGACAATATAGGAAATGAATGATAAATGGTGCGTTGCACGCACCCTACAAAACTTAAAAATTCCTAATGGTGAAAGATGGTAGACACGGAAGGGTTAAAAAATCTCTTTGATGCTTTTTATAATCGGTTTGTCCTGACAGACCTATTCGGTAAAATAGTACCTGGCTTGTTGCCACTCTCTGCGTTAGTAATTATATCAATATCACGAAAAATTATTACTGGGAATACTTTAGCTACTTGTGTAGCGCAAATGCCTTCTTGGGGTTGGGTTGCAGTTTTCAGCGTTGCATGGGTAACGGGATTCGCTGTCCAAAGTTTAGGTGAGCGTATTCACGTAATTCACTACTATCCCACTGTAG
>JBMFFR010000026.1:0-617 GCA_051388875.1 Candidatus Brocadiia bacterium JP1
GGCCATGGGTAGATCACTCGGCTTCGGGTCTACCGCCTGCAACTCGTCGCCCATTTCGGACTCGCTTTCGCTGCGGTTTCGTGTCGCAAGACACTTAACCTCGCTGCAGACGAGCAACTCGCCGGATCATTATGCAAAAGGCACGCCGTCAGCCATCCTGGGGAGCAAGCTCCCCAGTAGGCCTCCGACCGCTTGTAGGCACACGGTTTCAGGTTCTATTTCACTCTCCGCCTGGAGTCCTTTTCACNNCGGATTGCACGTGTCCTGCGGTACTTGGGAGTCCAGACAGGGAGCCAACGCGCTTTCGCCTACAGGACTTTCACCTTCTATGGTCCGACTTCCCAGACGGTTCGGCTAGCGTGTTGGTTTCTGACTCCCCGGCCTTGCGGCCCTCTGGATCCCGCGACACCTCCGCACGCAAGCGTGCTCGGGTTTAGGCTGTTCCCCTTTCGCTCGCCGCTACTTGGGGAATCGAGGGTTTCTTTCTCTTCCTGGGGGTACTGAGATGTCTCACTTCCCCCCGTTGGCTTCCATCCGCCTATGAATTCAGCGGAGGATGACGGGACATGACTCCCGCCGGGTTCCCCCATTCGGACATCCCCGGGTCGAAGCTCGTT
>JBMFFR010000027.1:0-621 GCA_051388875.1 Candidatus Brocadiia bacterium JP1
TGTTACGACTGCAACCATGGAACTCCACAGCAAGACCATTCACGAACTGCACAGGCTGTTAACCACGGGGGAGGTAACCTCCCGTGAGATTACCGAATCGGTCCTCAGGCGCATAGAAACAGTAGAAGAGAAAGTGCATGCTTACATTACCGTGACCCCCCGCCTGGCACGGGAGCAGGCAAAAAAGGCAGATGAACGCATCAAATCCGGCAAAGGTAGCTTCTTGACGGGTATTCCGCTCGCTATCAAAGATATCCTCTGCATGAAGGGCATTACTACAACCTGCGGATCAAAAACACTGGCACAGTTCACACCCCCCTATGATGCTACGGTCATACAGAAATTATCGGCAGCGGATGCCGTCTTTGTCGGGCGCACCAATATGGACGAATTTGCCATGGGTTCTTCCACAGAAAACTCCTATTTTGGGCCGACCCGCAATCCATGGAATCTTGAGAGGATTCCCGGAGGATCCAGCGGAGGCTCCGCCGCGGCTGTTGCAGCAGACGAATGCATAGCTGCCCTCGGCACGGACACGGGCGGTTCCATAAGGCAACCTGCTGCCTGTTGCGGCCTGGTTGGACTGAAACCAACCTACGGGAGGGTTTCGCGATTCGGGTT
>JBMFFR010000028.1:0-605 GCA_051388875.1 Candidatus Brocadiia bacterium JP1
ACACTGCCCTGCCAGTTCTTTCGCCGTTGCCTCGCCGCTTTCCAGCTTGGTAAAGATATCGAGGCTGTTGGCCGCATGCAGAACTCTCGAGCTCCAGTATGCGGAGGCAATCTTCATAACCGCCATGAAATCAGGTCCACTGTCCCAGGACCCTCCCTGCTTCTGTTCTTCAGCCATCAGCCCTCCTTCCTTCTGCTTCCTGTTCCCGTCATTCTGAGCGAAGCGAAGAATCTGACACCTGATTTTATCAGATCCTTCGGCTTGCTTTCGCAAGCCTCAGGATGACAACTATGACTCACCATCCCAATTAATGCTTATGCCCGTGTCCATGTGCATGTTCGTGCTCACCTTCATGCGCATGTTCATGCTCATGGCCGTTACCTTCAAACATCTTCCGCTGTGTCACATCGATCTTGTTGATCAACTCAATCAGGACAGCCGCATGTTCCTTCTGGCTCTCCAGGAGGTGTCCCAGTACATGTACGACCTCGCCTGCAGCAGGAAAGTCGGCCCCTGCCATGACTGCCTTCTGGTATTCATATGCATTGACCATCTTCAAGACCTCTGTGAGATCATTCCTCAGGTCGGCGAGCGCCTTCTCTGCC
>JBMFFR010000029.1:0-580 GCA_051388875.1 Candidatus Brocadiia bacterium JP1
TCCCGCATCCGACCTGTGTTGAAATGCATAGGGTCAGACGCTCCTCTTCCGGTATCAGGACGCTCTCGATCCGGTGGCCATCCTCCAGGGCAAAGAGAAATTTCTCTGTGCCGTCACTGGATGTCTGTCTTTTTACTTCTGTAAGTCTGCTGATATAGGCCATTTGAGACAGGAGAGTGCGGCTCTCTTTTGGCAGGTCTGTCATCTGATCGACAGAATCAGCGGCTTTCCCATAGACCCAGTGAAATATCTGCCTGCCGCGGTATCGCTGAAGTCCAAGACCTTCTGCGAGTGTCTCTGTCTCAGGAAGGCTCAAGTCCCTGAGGTCTGTCTTATTCATATAAAAACCCCTTCAGATCACCCTCCCCCTTCCCCCTCCCATCAAGGGAGGGGGGAAGTACCGGCATTTTTTCACTCCTCCCCCTGATCCCTCCCATCAAGGGAGGGGGAAGTACCGGCATTTTTTCACACATCCCCCTGATCTCTCCCATCAAGGGAGGGGGAAGTACCGGTATTTTTTCACACATCTCCTTGATCCCTCCCATAAAGGGAGGGATCAAGGAGATGTGTGAAAAAATAC
>JBMFFR010000030.1:0-575 GCA_051388875.1 Candidatus Brocadiia bacterium JP1
GAGTGATGATGCAACGAGAAACCATGTATAATTATCAGAATAGCGCCTTTAGCCTTTCAGTTCCCTCTTCATAGGGAGTGATGATGCAACGACCTCTCCGGCTACGTCAGGTCGGTGGGTGGGATAACTTTCAGTTCCCTCTTCATAGGGAGTGATGATGCAACACCCATGCGATTCTGGTCTGGTCGCGGGAAACATGGCTCTTTCAGTTCCCTCTTCATAGGGAGTGATGATGCAACGTTCTGGTATGAGAAGGGGCAGACCAGGGATTTCAGCTTTCAGTTCCCTCTTCATAGGGAGTGATGATGCAACAGCGTGGACTTCGCAGGCGAGCCCAGGCCCTTCTTCGCTTTCAGTTCCCTCTTCATAGGGAGTGATGATGCAACCCGATGATGGGGCTGGCGGTGGGTCGCGGAAAATAAAACTTTCAGTTCCCTCTTCATAGGGAGTGATGATGCAACTGGAATCTGCGCCACGCCTGCCCCAAAGATGGATTGCTTTCAGTTCCCTCTTCATAGGGAGTGATGATGCAACATCACCAGGTTAGAATGCAAAAGATGTGGACATGCCTCTTT
>JBMFFR010000031.1:0-570 GCA_051388875.1 Candidatus Brocadiia bacterium JP1
CGGCCAGGACTATGCCAGTGCCGTGGCCGTGGCCGGGAAGACGGTCGTCGCAGCGGGCATGACCAACACCGCCAACGCTGGCCCGGCCTTCTCGGTGAGGGCGTACAACGCCGGAAACGGGGCTGTGGTCTGGGAGGATTTGTACCGAAGGAATGGGGATGACAGCTTTGACATGGCCAATACCGTCGCCGTCAAGGGCAGCAGCGTCTTTGTCGCCGGCACGACAAAGACCGACGCGGGCGGCCAGGCCTTCTCGGTGAGGGCGTACAGAGCCAAAGACGGGTCGCTTCTCTGGGAGAATCATTACGACAGGGAAGGGACAGGCTATGACTGGGCCTCCGCGATTGCCGCAGCCGGAAACGTCGTGATTGCGGCCGGCACCACCTGCACCGGCACCGGCTGCGCCTTCTCGGTGAGGGCGCTCAGAACGAGGGATGGAGCCCTGCTCTGGCAGGACCTTTACGAGGGAAATGGGGCGGAAGATTTCGACGCGAGAGTCCTCACCGTCCGAGGCAGGACGGCCTTCGTGGGAGGGCGCGCGCCGGGGACCGCCGGAGGCCGCACCGCATT
>JBMFFR010000032.1:0-566 GCA_051388875.1 Candidatus Brocadiia bacterium JP1
CAGATGGATTCACCACCGACTTTACAAACAGTTTCAATCCACGCGGGGGCGTGGATTGAAACTGTTTGTAAAGTCGGTGGTGAATCCATCTGTTTGTCGCCCCCCACGCGGGGGCGTGGATTGAAACCAGGACCGGATAACAGGCTGTGCATTGAAGCAGGCGTCGCCCCCCACGCGGGGGCGTGGATTGAAACACCTATGCTTCCATGCTGGGCGATTTGCTGAGAACGAGGTCGCCCCCCACGCGGGGGCGTGGATTGAAACTGTTTGGTTGGAATCATCTCTTACCCCCTCGTTTAAGTCGCCCCCCACGCGGGGGCGTGGATTGAAACGGAGCGCCCATGCTTCACGAGAGATTAGGACCTAGTCGCCCCCCACGCGGGGGCGTGGATTGAAACCAGCATTTCCTACATGATCGCATTGGCAATTATGGTCGCCCCCCACGCGGGGGCGTGGATTGAAACTCGATAGCCCGAAAAAGAGCGGCGCAAATTTCGGTCGCCCCCCACGCGGGGGCGTGGATTGAAACATGAAGTGAATGGGAGGCTGACCCCGGGCATGGTGTC
>JBMFFR010000033.1:0-560 GCA_051388875.1 Candidatus Brocadiia bacterium JP1
GTTGTTTCCCTAAATCTACAGAAAATCGTAGACCACCTCGGACAATTTATTAAAAGTTCAAGCTCCGAAGACCCCGTTGCTATTTTTGACACTGTGCGTCCGGTGAGAAGCACGGCGACTGCGCCAGTGTGGTATACGAGTAAGCCAACTCAACCTGTAAAGAAAAGTCAGATAAGTCATATTGTCGCTGACAGTAAGTGGGAAGGAAGTATGGCTTTTGAGTTTGAGCGGGACAGGATTCCGGGTTTGGTGTCGTGGGTAAAGAACGACCATCTTGGGTTTGAGATTTATTACCTATGGAAAGGTTCGCTCCACACATTCTTCCCCGATTTTATAATCAAGTTTGAAGATAACCGCTATATGATTTTGGAGGTCAAGGGGAAGAAATTAGACCAAGATGAAGCTAAATGGTCAGCCGCCCAAGAATGGGTAAGAGCGATAAATCTCAACGGCAGTTTTGGAAGGTGGGAGTTCAAGACAATAGAAAAGCCCACCGATATTTTTGATATTGTTAAATAGCTTATTTATTGCTATATTCTAACTACCTACCAATTCTATGT
>JBMFFR010000034.1:0-553 GCA_051388875.1 Candidatus Brocadiia bacterium JP1
TCCCGGAGTTTCCCATGTCCATTACGTCAATGGGCTCTCTTAACCCCCCGGGCCCCTTGCCATGTATCTCCAGCTGAGAGCCGTTAGCAATCACCTGTATCGTAATACCCATAGACCTGAAGGCATTGATTGTCCTGATGCAGTCATCCGAGGGGAGATAGTTTGATACCCGAGTAATGCCGTGAGAAATCGCCCCAAGAATAACTGCCCTGTGGGATATGGACTTATCACCCTGGACACGAATTTCACCAGAGAGTCTTTTAGCCGGTTTGACAATCATTGTTTTCATCTGAAAAACCTCTCACCCTCCCCCTTCCCCCTCCCATCAAGGGAGGGGGATTTTCATGATCCTGGTTTATTTTAGTCAAGTATTTTTATATAGCACCTTGCCCTACCCTGGTAATTAGAGGGTCTCAACAGAGCCCAAACCTTGCTTAATCGGGGCTAAGGTGCAAACGGGGAGCTATAACTGCTTTGTGTGAAGGTCGACAAAGTCGCCTTAAATGATCACAGATGATAGTCTCCCCGCTTACACACACAAATAAAACTATGC
>JBMFFR010000035.1:0-552 GCA_051388875.1 Candidatus Brocadiia bacterium JP1
GTATGATAGTGGGATTGATTTTTGCACGGGACATGGTCGCTACCTTACTAAGGATTATAAAGCAAAATCTCACCGCTTTCAAAAAATATTCTGTCACTCCCCATAAAACGCCAGGTTCAATGCTTTATCTTCCTCGTTAACCTCAAACATCGCGTCGTCTATCTCCGACAGATTCACATACAACTGGTTCTTGTCCAGCAGTTCCGCCAGCAGGTGTTTTTGCTTCTCCAATCCTCCTTCCTGATCCCCTAATTCCTGAAAATCCTTCACCGCCTCTTCCGGCATCGCGGGGTTGACGTACCAGTTCAGGAACGAGCTTTCCGCCATCTCCCGCCAGATGTCCAATAATTCTTCGCTGGTCTGCGCGGCCTGGATGCGATCCATGAACACCTGGTTGTAGGGCATCAGTTCGCAGTAGATGAAGTCCCCGCCGCTCTGCCAGTTGACGGATTTGGAGATGCCGCCCTGCTCGCCAGCGATGACTTTCTTCAACCGCTCCACCGGGATGGTTTCGATGTAATCCATCTGCTCGACGCCGATGTACTGCCTGCC
>JBMFFR010000036.1:0-550 GCA_051388875.1 Candidatus Brocadiia bacterium JP1
GTATGAGACCCATTCGAGTCCGTCGATCTGGGTGAGGTTCCGCCTCGCCTCCGACCCGGCGAGCATTCATCCGTTCCTAAAGGCCCGCAGCGTGTGGGGACTCATCTGGACCACTACTCCGTGGACCATTCCCGCCAACATGGCGATCGCCTTCCATCCCAAGCATGAGTACGTCGCCGTGGCGGAGCGGGAGGACCTCTACATCCTGGCGCAGGACCTGTGGAAGGTCACCGCCGACAAGTGCGGCTGGCCGGATCCCAAGGTGCTGGCGAGCTTCCCGGGCAGCGTGCTCGAGGGTGCCGTGTTCCGCCACCCCTTTGTCGAGCGCGATTCGGCCGGAGTCCTGGCGGATCACGTGACCCTGGATCAGGGGACCGGCGCCGTTCATACGGCCACGGGTCACGGGCAGGAGGACTACTTTACCGGCCAGCAATACGGCATCGCCACCTACTGTCCGGTGGATGCCGCCGGCCGCTTCTTCCACGCCGAAGGAGCCGCGGGCGTCCTGCCCGAGGAGATCATCGGAAAGACCGTCTGGGAGGCCAATCCC
>JBMFFR010000037.1:0-544 GCA_051388875.1 Candidatus Brocadiia bacterium JP1
CTTAGGGACCTTAGCCGTCGGTCTCCGTTGTTTCGGCTTTGACCCTGGAGCTTATCCCCCAGGGACTCACTGCCGGGATGAGCATCGCGGTATTCGGAGTTTGATTGGGACGGGTAAGTGGGTAACCCCCCAGACCCATTCCGTGGCTCTACCCCCGCGATTCATCTCCCGACGCTGCCCCGAAAGGCATTTCGGGGAGAACCAGCTATCTACGGGCTTGAATAGTCTTTTGCTCCAAACCACAGCTCATCGGATGAGTTTTCAACCTCAAGCCGTTCGGACCTCCACGGACTCTTACATCCGCTTCATCCTGGCCATGGTTAGATCGCCCGTTTTCGGGTCTACCACCTGCGACTTAGACGCGCTATTCACACTCGCTTTCGCTTCGGCTTCGGGCCTTCAGACCCTTAACCTTGCCGCAGACGGTAACTCCCAGGCCCATTATGCAAAAGGTACGCGGTCAGGCGTGGCCCGAAGGCCATAGCCCTCCCACGGTTTGTAGGCACGCGGTTTCAGGTACTTTTCACTCCCCTCACTGGGGTAC
>JBMFFR010000038.1:0-542 GCA_051388875.1 Candidatus Brocadiia bacterium JP1
GATGTGGTCTGAACCGGAGTTTTCTCTCTATCTGATTTCTCTATCTCTATCTGATTTCTCTATCTCCATCTCTTTCAGTTCCCTCTTCATCGGGATGTGGTCTGAATCGCAGGGCTACAGCGTCATTGCGATGGCGAGACAGAGTATCTTTCAGTTCCCTCTTCATCGGGATGTGGTCTGAATCTACGGCAAGCTCGCGAACATTGTCCGTGAGTCCTTCTTTCAGTTCCCTCTTCATCGGGATGTGGTCTGAATCGCTTTGAGCAGGTCGGTAATCGAGTCATATTTACTCCTTTCAGTTCCCTCTTCATCGGGATGTGGTCTGAATCAATTCCGACACGGGCCGCTTGGCCGAGAGATTCGTCTTTCAGTTCCCTCTTCATCGGGATGTGGTCTGAATCGGTATTGGCTGCTGCGTGGGGTGCTCCTGCAACCAACTTTCAGTTCCCTCTTCATCGGGATGTGGTCTGAATCCTTTCTCGCTGGACCAGTTGAAGGGCGGGGCGAACCTCTTTCAGTTCCCTCTTCATCGGGATGTGGTC
>JBMFFR010000039.1:0-537 GCA_051388875.1 Candidatus Brocadiia bacterium JP1
GTGTTTATGTTATACAGTCGCCTGGGCCGGTTTCGTGCCCCCGCCTCGCGGCGGGCCCCCTTATTCCGAAGTTACGGGGTTAATTTGCCGAGTTCCTTAACGAGGGTTCTCTCGAACACCTTGGGATACTTACCCCCATCTACCAGTGTCGGTTTGCGGTACGGGCGCCGCCGGTGCTAGCAACGAGGCTTTTCTCGCCGGTATGGGCTCAGCGGACTCGCTTTGACTGACGTCTCTACTCGCCCCGACCCCTCCGCTTAACCTGGGGACGGATTTACCTGTCCCCAGACGCCTACGGGCCAGGGACGCACCATGTCCAGTAGGCACGCTCCGCCTACCCTCCTGGGTCACGCCTTTGCCTTAAAACGCCCCGTTAGTGGTGCTGGAATACTAACCAGCTGTCCATCGCCTACGGCTTTCGCCCTCGGCTTAGGCCCGGCTAAACTAAGGCGGACGAACCTTGCCTTAGAAACCTTAGGCTTTCGGCGAGGCAGATTCTCACTACCTTTTTCGCTACTCGTGCCGGCATTCTCACTT
>JBMFFR010000040.1:0-532 GCA_051388875.1 Candidatus Brocadiia bacterium JP1
CTCTCTGGGTGAGATCGAAGCAACAAATCCCTGCGGCGAGCAGCCCCTTCATCCCTATGAGGCATGTAATCTTGGATCTATCAACCTGACAAGTATGTTAAAACGGAAAAAAGGGGTTTATAAGATAGATTATTCAAAACTCTCGCAGACTATACAGGAAGGGATACACTTTCTGGATAATGTCATAGACGTAAACCGCTACCCTTTTCCGCAGATTGAGGCAATGACAAAGTCGAACAGGAGGATAGGTCTTGGTGTAATGGGTTTTGCAGATATGCTGATTATGCTCAATATACCCTATAACTCAGATGAGGCATTGAAGATAGCAGATGAACTCATGAGTTTCTTTCACTCTGTCGCCCGAGATTCATCCTTCCAGCTGGCAAAAGAGAGAGGGACCTTCCCTAATTTTGACAGCAGCACATATTACCATTCCGGCAGCCTTCCCCTTAGAAATGCCACGACAACGACAGTCGCGCCTACCGGTACATTAAGCATCATAGCAGGATGCTCCAGCGGGATAGAACCACTC
>JBMFFR010000041.1:0-528 GCA_051388875.1 Candidatus Brocadiia bacterium JP1
CCCTATGAAGAGGGAACTGAAAGGTGTTCAATGACGATGCCCTTACGGATTGCCGCGGTGCCGTTGCATCATCACTCCCTATGAAGAGGGAACTGAAAGTTCGCCCAGCTCGTTCTCGGCCTGTGTCAGAATAGCGGTTGCATCATCACTCCCTATGAAGAGGGAACTGAAAGAGTTTACACGTTTGTGTAAACCCCCAGGCCAAAATAGTTGCATCATCACTCCCTATGAAGAGGGAACTGAAAGGCCACGGCCTTTTAACAGTGGGTGGGTGGCTGCACGCCGTTGCATCATCACTCCCTATGAAGAGGGAACTGAAAGTTCGCAATCGCGGCTTCTTGGGCCGCCAACCACTCTTGTTGCATCATCACTCCCTATGAAGAGGGAACTGAAAGAAGAAGCCGCGATCGCTTTCGCAATAGCGGAATTCAGTTGCATCATCACTCCCTATGAAGAGGGAACTGAAAGGCATCAGGGATGGTGGAGAAGAACTCGTATGTCTCGGTTGCATCATCACTCCCTATGAAG
>JBMFFR010000042.1:0-528 GCA_051388875.1 Candidatus Brocadiia bacterium JP1
GGATATTTGAGAGGGGCTGCCATTAGTATGAGAAGACCGTGGTGGACGAACCGCTAGTGTACCAGTTGTCACGCCAGTGGCACCGCTGGGTAGCTATGTTCGGAAGAGATAAACGCTGAAAGCATCTAAGCGTGAAACTCGCCTCAAGATGATATATCCCACAGAGTGAATCTGGTAAGGCTCCTTTGAGACGAAAAGGTTGATAGGCCAGGTGTGTAAGCAGTGTGAGCTGTTTAGCTGACTGGTACTAATAAGCCGAGGGCTTGATACCTATTCTATTATTATTGAGTTTAATCTTCAAGTCTATGCAATTGTCAATGTTAATTTGTCAGACGAGAGTTGTTTGTCAGAATGAATTCGATGTTCCGGTGACAATAGCGAAGGGGAAACACCCGTACCCATTCCGAACACGGTAGTTAAGCCCTTCAGCGCCGATGATACTTCGAGGGTGACTTCGTGGGAAAGTAGGTCGTTGCCGGGATGCTTTTTAAGCCTGTACGCTAAGGTGCATGACCTTAACATACAGGC
>JBMFFR010000043.1:0-524 GCA_051388875.1 Candidatus Brocadiia bacterium JP1
AGTTCAGCCTCGGCCCCTAAAAGGGGACTTCAGCTGCCCCCGACTTTGCTCACTTGACGGGCGGTGTGTACAAGACCCGAGAACGTATTCCCCGCGGTATGCTGACCCGCGAGTACTAGCAAGTCCGCGTTCAAGCCGGCGAATTGCAGCCGGCTATCCCAACTTGGGGCGCTTTTCAGAGATTAGCTTCCCCTTGCGGGGTTGCAACCCGTTGTAACGCCCATTGTAACGTGTGTGTAGCCCAGGACATAAGGGCTATGATGACTTGACGTCGTCCCCTCCTTCCTCCCCCACCCTCTAAGCTCTATATCACAACTAGTTAAACCAGTCTCGATAAAGCCCAGAAGGTGGGGGCGGTTCCGTTAGAGTGATACAACTAACGGTAGGGGTTGCGCTCGTTACCCCACTTAAGGGTACACCTCACGGCACGAGCTGACGACAGCCATGCAGCACCTGTGCTGGCTCCCTTGCGGGTTGTTTGCCTTTCAGCATCCTACCACCAGCATGTCAAACCCTGGTAAGGT
>JBMFFR010000044.1:0-523 GCA_051388875.1 Candidatus Brocadiia bacterium JP1
CTTTTAATTCATTAAATCGTGTTCCACAAGCCAAACATAAGGAAACTAATACGGACGCATTAAATACTTTGACTCAAAATCGTTTCCCTCTTCCCTCGCGGGAGAGGGCCGGGGTGGGGGGGGATTGAAGTGCCTTCGGCTTGACTCACCCTCACCCAAACCCTCTCCCATCAGAGGCTGTGTCCCAACCCAGAAGCCTTACAGATGTCATTCTGAGCGAAGCGAAGAATCTAATATTTACAATAGGTCACCAATTCAAGATTCTTCGGCTGACGCCTCAGAATGACATTACAACACCGTCTCTCAGGGAAGAGGGAGTCTATTGTCGAGATACTTATTGCGTTTGCATTAGGAAAGAGAAGAACTCTTAGGGCCTATTCCTCCAGGCAGAAGAGGGCCTTGCCATTCTTAAGCTCTCTTCTCACCCGGCCTTTCCCCTGGAGATGCTGAAGATGGGATAGAGCCTCGCCCCCGGCGAACCATTGCTGGGGGAGAGGGAAATCTTCCCAGCGGTCACATTTGA
>JBMFFR010000045.1:0-523 GCA_051388875.1 Candidatus Brocadiia bacterium JP1
GTCGGTGGCCAGCCAACTCGCTTCCGCCGGAATTGACGGGGTATTGAACTTCGCCCCCGTGACGATTTCCCTTCCCGAAGGTGTCAACAGCGTGAGCGTGGATTTGGCGATCGAGTTGGAGCAGCTCTCATTCGCAGTTGTGAATCGACCGCACAAGTCGTAAGCTATGTTTCCGCGTCGAATGCCGGTACCCGGTGGTGTAATGGTAGCACTAGGGATTTTGGTTCCCTCAGTCCAGGTTCAAGTCCTGGCCGGGTAGCTTGTGAACTGGTTTGTTGACGGCGATGTCCGAGAAGCTCTGGTATCTGAAGAACTGTGATCTGTTCGAGCGGCTTTCGCCGTCCGAACTGCAACACATCGAAACGCGCAGCAGAGCGAGATCGTTTCCTCGCCAAAGCCCCATCTATCTGCCTGCGGACGAGGCGAACGCCGTCTTTTTGCTGGCCTCAGGGCGGGCGAAAATCTGCCATCTGACCCCGGAGGGCAAACAATCGATTCTGACATTCATCGAGCCCGGTGAATT
>JBMFFR010000046.1:0-520 GCA_051388875.1 Candidatus Brocadiia bacterium JP1
TATGTTAATATTGTATAATAAAATAATTACTCTGGCGGCTACCGCATGTTGGAAGTGGGGGGATAATTTAGGAGACAGTCCCAAAAAGATGACTGGAAACCTAGTAGCCACCTGCAAAGCAGTCCACAGTTCTGTAAAAATTTGTAAAGCTACACGTTATACAACTGGTATATTCCAAAATCACGTAGAATATTAACCTAACTTATTAATAGAGAAGGGGTTACGTTAGACTTTGCGCTTATCACTAACTTATTTCCGAAGGAAATCTTGTGTATATATCCACACAGAATGAAGAAAAAAGGATATGATTTTACAAATTTTTGTATGAAAATCAAATAAAAGTCTTGCGTTTCCTAAAAATTAGATTTAAAATTTTTATTTTGTAGTTTTTTGGCGAAGGTGGTTTTTTTCTGTGCTTTAAGTCAGAAGGGAGGTTAACATGCGGATGCTCGTAACTTTGGTATCAAGTCTGGTACTTTTATTTCTGTCACAGGTAGGTTTTGCTGCACCTGGAGACCTG
>JBMFFR010000047.1:0-517 GCA_051388875.1 Candidatus Brocadiia bacterium JP1
GGATACCCGATTAAGCCCCCGATAAATTCATTCGGGGCAAGCTCTCGGGCATGACGGACAGGGACAACTGTAAATACTATTTTTAGAATGTAGTAACTGGACGAGGAGACCCCCTTTATAAGGGTTTCCCTCAAGGATTTAACAACTTGTAAGTAAAACATTACCGTCCCATTAACCCCCCCCTTTTCTAAAGGGGGGTGAGGGGGGATTAGAGAACGCCTTAAGAAATCCCCCTCTATCCCCCTTTTTCAAAGGGGGAGGTTCAGGCTTTCAGGGTTTCTCGAATCCACGTTCCTGAAAATGTGCCCTGCCGCCGGGGTTAAAAAAATCCCTTTACCAGCGGGGGGCTTCTTGCCCTTAACACTTACAGGCAGAGTTAACGGAAAAAAATGAAGTAAAAGCGTATAGAGAGGAAGTGGGGAAATGGATAAGGTGGTAAAAACCGACGAGGAATGGAAAAAGCTCCTTACCCCTGAGGAGTTCCACATAACGCGGAGAAAAGGGACCGAGCCGGCGT
>JBMFFR010000048.1:0-516 GCA_051388875.1 Candidatus Brocadiia bacterium JP1
GTCCGGTGCGGGATCGCCTTCGACACAGGAGTCGACCACCGTCCCGTTCACGCACGAGGTCGTACCCGTGGAGGCGCACTCACCGGTCCCGCAGGTCGTCCCGACCGGGACGTAGTCCTCGTCGGCCGTCCCGTCGCAGTCATCATCCAGGCCGTTGCAGAGCGAGTCGTCCGCCGCGGGTTCGCCCTCGAGGCAGGAGTCGACCACCGCGCCGTTCACGCACGAGGTCGTACCCGTCGAGGCGCATGCCCCCACACCGCAGGTCGTGGCCTCGGAGATGAACTCCTCATCCACCGTCCCGTCGCAGTCATCATCCAGGCCGTTGCAGAGCGAGTCGTCCGGTGCGGGATCGCCTTCGACACAGGAGTCGACCACCGCGCCGTTCACGCACGAGGTCGTACCCGTGGAGGCGCACTCGCCCGTCCCGCACGTCGTGCCGACCGGGACGTAGTCCTCGTCGGCCGTCCCGTCGCAGTCATCATCCAGGCCGTTGCAGAGCGAGTCGTCCGCCTCTCT
>JBMFFR010000049.1:0-513 GCA_051388875.1 Candidatus Brocadiia bacterium JP1
GTAATAGGGATGTTGTTCGTGTTTTTTTTCGGGTTTTTGTTATCCGCCCATGCGGACGAATGGGTTAAGACCTATGGCGGCGGTTCGCAGGATTATGTCAATTCCATCCAGCAGACTGCTGACGGGGGGATCATTGTCGGTGGTTCCCTTGATGGTACTCCCTGGATATTCAAGCTTGACAACAGAGGTTCTGTCCAATGGCAAAAACATATTGATAAAAAAAATATTTATGGAAATCCATCCGTTCTGTCCATCCAGCAGACCACTGACGGGGGGTATATAACGACCACCGGGCTGCCTATTGATTCCCATGGCTACTACTCCTATGAGCGTTCTTGCATTCGTTGCCATGATTCAGGAGGGACATCATCCATAGTAAAGCTTGACTATAGCGGCACGATTCAATGGCAAAAAACCAACGGATATGCTGATAATGTTTCCTTCAACTCTATCCAGCAGACCAGTGACGGCGGGTATATTGTGGCTGGTAGCATATATGCCGGGTCCATGATG
>JBMFFR010000050.1:0-508 GCA_051388875.1 Candidatus Brocadiia bacterium JP1
TTGCAGGGTCGATCGCATGGATTTCTTTCTTCTCTCCGTTGATCGCCTCTGTCGGGCAGTTTCGGAGACAACTCTGGCAACCCGTACAGTTTTCGTTAATGGAGTAGGTGATCAGTTCCTTGCATATTCCTGCAGGACACCGCTTTTGCAAGATGTGTTCTAAATACTCGTTCTGGAAATGGCGAAGAGTGGAGAGGACAGGGTTGGGCGCTGTCTGTCCCAGGCCACACAAGGTTGTGTCTTTCACGGTGATGGCGAGTTCTTCGAGTAGACCAAGAGATTCTAAGGTTCCTCTTCCCGATGCGATATCCTCCAGAATCTCATACATTCGCTGAGTCCCTTTTCGGCACGTAAAGCATTTTCCGCACGACTCGTCCTGCAAAAAGCTCATGAAATACTTGGCGATGTCGACCATGCAGGTTTTCTCATCCATGACAATCAGGCCACCTGATCCCATGATCGATCCGGCTTGTTTCAGGCTTTCGTAATCGATGGTGAGATCGAACAG
>JBMFFR010000051.1:0-503 GCA_051388875.1 Candidatus Brocadiia bacterium JP1
GTCTAATGCGCATGGGCGTGATGGTCAACCGCTAAGCCTGTATTGTCCAAACGCAACCTTGGAAGACCACTTATCAACAAGAATCAAGGCAATTATCCCCTCGACGCAAGTAAGTGAACTTGTCATTCTGAGGGAGCCCTTCGCTACACTCGAGGGTAAACTCCGCGCCGAAGAATCTTGTATGCCGAATTCTGTTATCGCTATCAAGTAGCGCCCTCACCTGGACTGACAAACAAGATGCTTCGCTTCGCTCAGCATGACAAGCGAATTATGGGGTATTGCCGATTATTACTGGCCCGGTGAGCCCGATCCAGGCCAGGGACCTGGGCCTACCCGATCCCAGTTGAATTGCACAGCCACCATGTCCAAGACATTTACTTGCCTGTCGTCTGTGATATCCGCTCGTTTGTCCCAATGAGCAGCATCCGGGACGCTGTTCCATGCCTGGCCGATGAGCGTAGCGTCTGCCAGCTCGATGTGATCGTCCTGGTTGACGTCACCTG
>JBMFFR010000052.1:0-494 GCA_051388875.1 Candidatus Brocadiia bacterium JP1
CGAAGGGCTCCTTCAGCGGAGCGGTCAGCTCCAAGATGGGTCTGATCGAGTTGGCGCATGGCGGTACCGCGTTTCTGGATGAGGTTGGGGAGTTGCCGCTGGAGATGCAGGTGAAGTTGCTGCGGGTGTTGCAGGAGAAGGAGTTCCGGCCCGTCGGCGCCCTGCACCAGCGCCGTTCCGATTTCCGCGTGATCGCCGCGACGCACCGCAACCTGGAAGATGAAATCAGCCAGAAGCGCTTCCGCAGTGATCTGTACTACCGGNNCATCGCGTTGCTGGCCGAACACTTTCTGCTGCGGCACGGCAAGGGGTACTCTCTCACGCAGGAGGTGATCGACGCACTGTCTTGCTACGACTGGCCAGGCAACGTGCGTGAACTGGAACACTCCATCCAGCGGATGGTGGCCGTCAATTCCGGGCCTCTGCTGCACACCGCCGACCTGCCGTCCAACTTGCAGAACCACCTCATCGCCTGGCGTGCCCAGATGCTCTCG